>NZ_CP080999.1:1329964-2659929 GCF_019645855.1 Mycobacterium malmoense | reverse complement strand
CGCTCGGTGGCCGCCACCAGCGTCGAGGCCAGCGAATCACGGGCCGCTATCGCGGCGACGTTGCGCTGTGGGTTCATTCGCAGCACCAGCCAGGTGCGGTGGACATACGAGGCGGGTTGGTCGCTGACCAGTCCCCACTCCTCGGGCCCCCAGTCGTCCAGCTTCGACTTCTCGGCGGCTCTGACTCCAGGGCCCCCGCGGCGCACCTTCACCGAAACGATGTCGATGCCGTCAAGGTGGATATCGAACTGCCGCAGGCCGTCGGCGACCGCCAGCACCGGCAACACAGCCGACGTCGTCCGATGGCGATGCCGCCCCGGGGCGTCGTCCTCACCACCGTCCACGGCGATCACCGTGACCAGATGGCCTTCGTGCTCGCGCACGCCCACCTTGTCGCGCCCGAATCGGCGCTGATGGTCGAGCGCGGGCGTGCACCCCGTGGTCAAGGTGGCGCCCGGATCGGCGGACCAGTCCCATAGCCAGGTGGCCAATCCCGAGGTCACCGTGAGGCCGTGGTGGGTGACCAGTGACAGCAGTGTGACCAGCCCCGCGAGGCCGACACCCACCCAAAACGCGATGTGGTGGTCGCCCTGCCACGAGTCCGGACTGTGGCTGGCCACCAGCATGATCACGATGTCGACCAGAAACACCGTGGTAACCCGCGGCCACGACAAAGACAATCCGAACCTGCGCTGGGCCTTCATTGCTACTGCTGCTCCGCTTTCATCGCTGCTTCCGCGTTCGCTTCATCAACATCGCGATACTGAACACCGCGCCACCTATTAGTAAAGCTGCGGTCAATCCGCCCGCGGCCACCCATACTGGCACCATATCGCGGCGAGGGGCCGGCTTAGGCAGGTTCAGCGGCGCCGACAGTTGCTGCGGTGGCTTTGCCGGACCGTCGGGCACGTCCCATGTCAGTGCTGCCACCGGGTCGACGACACCGTATCCGACCTGGTTATCCACACCGCGCGCAGGCGCCCTGGCGGTGCGTTCCAACCTGTTGATCACCTGGTATGCCGATAGCTGGGGGTACTTGGCCCGGACGAGGGCGGCCACCCCAGACACGATAGCGGCCGAGAAGCTGGTGCCGGTCGGAACGAGCAGGGTGTTGTCCGGGCCATCGATCGCGTTGATCAGGCCGTCGTCCCGGGGTGAGAGCCCGACGATGTCGCTGCCGGGCGCGGCGATTCCCACCCACGGTCCGGCGATACTGGTCGGCGCCTGCCCCTGACTACCCTGGGTCAGCGGCCGGCCATCCGTGTCGACCGCGCCAACGGTCAGGACGTAGTCGCTGAACCAGGACGGCGTCACCACGGTGGTGACGGCGTTCCAGTCGCGAGGATCGTTGGGCTGCAGGGGATCAAAAATCGGATTCTGCTTGCAGTCCTTCTTGCTGCTGTCGCCGGCCGCGGCCACGATGACGGCGTTCTTGTCGACCGCCGCGTAGCGCACCGCGGCGCCCAGCGCGCGCTGGTCGATGACGTTGCGCGCGCTCATGCAGGTCACATCGGAGATGTTGATCACCGTGGCACCCATGTTGGCGGCGTGCACGATCGCCCGCGCCATCGTCTCGACGTTGTCGATCTTGGCCTGCGTTTGCGGATCCTCGTCACCGGTGTAGGCATCCTTGAGGCCAAACGCCTGGCTGGACTGGCGGATCGAGATGATGTCGACGTCCGGGGCGATCCCGCTGTAAGCGTCGGGGGCCTTCGCCGGCTCCGGTGGTGTCGGCGGCTTGGGCGGGTCGAGCGGGCGCGGGCCAATACGGTTGTCGACGGCGGTTACCTGCCGACCGCCGGAGTAGCTGGGTATCGTCACCGTGCCCCCGCCGTGGTCGGCCGCCGGGGCCTGACCGGGTCCCGGCGGTGGTGGCGGTGGGGGCGCGGGCGGCGCTCCGAACGGCCCCGGAGGCCCTTCCGGCGGCGGGGGAACCATCGTCACGGTCTGAGGTAACGGCGACAGGGTCACCGTCTGGGGCGGTGGCGCTTTGGGGGGCGGCTCGGTGGTGGGGATGGTCACCGGCTTGCGCGGCGCCGCGGGAGGTCCCGTCGCGCCGTTGGCCGGCGCCGCGCCGATCATCGAGGCCACGATGGTGCCGTGGGCGTCGCAGTCCGACAATCCGTCGCCGCTCATGATGTAGTCCCCGCCGGGGATCAGGTGCGGAAACCTGGGGTGCGGAGTCACCCCGGTGTCGATGACGGCGACCTTCTGCCCGGCACCGCGGCCGAATTGCCATGCCTCCGGCAGGTTCAGCATGTCCATGTACCTCGGCTGCAGCCGAAAGTCGGTCCCGGGCAGCACCCCGACCTCGTTGCAGTACGAGGTCTGCTTCATCGGCGCCGGCGGTCCGGGCGGACCGTCGGGTGGCACCGCGGCCGGATCGACTGTCGGCGGCGAAATTGCATACGCCGGCGGCAAACCGGCTAATGCGCCCGAAGTGAGCAAAAGCGCGGCAATGGTCGCGCGGGATGCGCGACCATGCCACACCTTGCCGCTAGCGGTAACGGATCGCCGCATAAACATTCATCAACCACAATGCCAACGGGAAAATTGGCATCAGGCAGAGGTATTCAATCCATTCCACAAATTTGCGGAATATCGGGCTGTAGATGGTGTTGGGCACTACCGCCGCGGCCGTCAGGCCCGCCGCGGGCAGCAGAACCAGGATGGCCACGCCGATGGACACCGCCAGTGGCGACTGCAACACCAGCGCGTAGCGCACCACAACCGCGGCGACGATCAGAACGGCGGTCGCCGCCAGGATGATTGCCTGCCAGCGGTCGACGTACGAGCGGCCGCGCAACAGCAGGAAACCCGAGGCGAAGCCGGCCAGCAACAGCGGCAGCCAGCGCTGCCCGGTGTGTGGATCCGACAGCGCGGTCAGGGAGACCACCATCAAGGCTCCCAGGCCCAACAGCAGACCCGTCAAAAACGACCGGGCGCGTTCGGCTTGCAGCACCACGTCGCGGACCGACGCGGGCCCCTCCAAGACGGGAGGACCGCCCTCGGGACGCACCACGGTGGTGGGCAGATCGGGCCGTGCCTCGAACACCCACCGGCTGGTGGCCGACGGGAACACGGGCAACCGGATGCCGGCCAACCGGCGGGATAGGGCCGGCGCCGCGTGGTAGGCCAGCACGCAGGCCAGCACCACGCAGGCGAAGTTCGTCACCGCGCTGGTCATCGCGACCATGCGCGACAGGCTCGCGATCGTCGCCACCAGGCTGATGGTGACGATCGCGGTGTAAATGCTCAGCCGGCGACCGGTGAAGCGCAGGGCGAGTGCCGCGGCGATGGTGAGCACGCCGAAGCCCAGCACCGCTTGCGGCGAGCCCACGCCACCCGGCGGCGCCGCTGCCGCCGTCACCGCCAGCGGTGCGAGGCTGCTCAGCAGCATGATGTCGGCGACGCCTCGATCCTGCTGTGTTTTCGCCCGCGCCGACAGCAGGATGGACACCGTCAACGCCGCGGCGGCAATGACGGCGGCGTAGACCGTCGGCAGCCACGAATTGTGGTGCCAACGCCACCAGCCCAGCAAACCCGCCGCGGCGATCACGCCGATCGCCACCATCGACGCGCCGACCTGCACGGCGACGACCGGGTCGATCGCGGCGAATCGCTTGCTCAGATTTGCCGCAACCGCGGTCGAAATGTGCTCGATGACCTGCGACCGGTGCTCGGTGTCCGCGAGGAAACGGATCCACAGCCGGTCGCCGTCGTAGACGTCTTGTTCGGTCAAGGACTGGGTGGCCCGCAGGGGTGTGCCGTCAACCAGGCACAGCGCCCACCTGCCGCGCCCGGTGGCCTCCAACGGGGCCTCGCCGAGCTCCCTCAGCCGACTGTTGACCACTTTCAGCAGCGGGTCCGTCATCACCGAAACCGGGGCGTTGGCGTCCAGCAGGACACCGACCTGGACGCCCTCGCCGGCCATGACGCCGACCACCACCGCCCGAGGATGTGAAATACCCTCGATATCTGCCTGTAGTGCGTCAGCTACTGCGGTCATCGCGCTGCACCCCCTGCCATGGTGAATGTGTAACCCCGCGTCGCCAGCCGCGCGGGGGCCTTTGCCGCTCTACGTGCCCAGGCGCTACGGCCCCCTGGGAGGTGCAGCTCGACTAATTCGGATTTCATCTGCCTCGCCTTGCGATAAAGAGTTGTGGTGACACTGCTTTGAAGATTTGCTGATGATTCTAGAGAAGTATGCCTTCTTCGCACTCCGGCCGCATGTTGTGTGCAAAAGCATTGGTGAAGTTTGTGTTTCGTACGTATGTCAAACCCTGCTGTGGGTTTTCCACTCGCCGTAGGGCAGCGTGTCCAGCACAGTTTTGACGCCCACCTGCACCAGCTGTGGGGTCGCCGGGCAGATGGCCAGCCACGCCTCCCCCGACCCCGCGGTGCGGGCCTGCTGGTAGAGGGCGATGCGGCCACCCGAGCCATCTTTTAATGACAGCACCGAAGCGCTGGGGCCCTTGGCGTCGTCCCGGTACTGGCGCGCGTACACGGCAACCTCGGCCGCCGGGTCCGACAGTGCCTGGCCCAGCGCGGCCACCGTCGCGGCACTGATCCCCATTCGCCGCAAATCACCGCCGGAGAACACGTTGAAGCCGGACTCCTGCCATGACTTCGTCGCCTCCAGCATCTCCTCCAGCGGCACGTTGACCGCGTTGATCGCGGCAGGCTCTGCGTGGTGGATCGATTCCAGACCGTCCATCACCAAGGACGCGATCGAGGCGCTGTCGGCGATCGCGACGTCGTCGACGGTGATGTCGCTGCCGACGCGCACGGCCGACACCCAGTGCTGGCCGCGGCGGGCCAGCACCACCCGGAACTCGTTGTCGGGAATATCGCGCGAACCGGGCGGCTGGTTCTCGTCGTCGACGACGCCGTAAAGCAGCTTGCCCCGCGACAGCAAGGCGACAACCTCGAGGTCGGGCGCGGCGAGGACCCGCATTCGAGTGGCGACCTGTTCGTGTACCTCGTCGCCGACGACAATGCCCTGCTCACGCATCACCGCCATGCCGGGGTGTTCGTTGAGCCAGTCGTTCGAGTCAGTTGACACGAACGGTCGGCATCGCAATTCCGGCGCGACGTGTCGAATGTCGAGCAGCGCCTGAAGCATCCAAAAACCATCGACGTTGACGGTGATGTCGGTGCGGGTGCTCTGTTGGTCCATCAATACCCCAGAAATCGAAGTGGCCGAAATTTACGGAAAACTACAGGACGCGGCAGCACACCGACGGGTGGTGTGCTGCCGCGTCTGAAGTTGGGTTTTAGGCCCAGCTGGAGCCGACGGCGCTGTCGGTGCTGGCCATGTTGCTGCCGGCGGACTGCACCTTTTGCCCGTGGGCGTTGGCCTGCTCGTAGATCACCTGAAAGTTGCGGCCCAACTGGGTGATGAACTCCTGGCAGGCCACCGACCCGGAGCCACCCCAAAAGTCCCCAGCGGCCAGCACATCACGAACGATGGCCTGGTGCTCGGCCTCCAACGAAGCCGCCTGGGCACGAATGGTGGCGCCATGGGCGTCCACATCGCCGAACTGGTAATTGATCGTCATATCGGTGTTCTCCTAATGTCTGAAAGAGTACGCAGCCTCGGCGTTTTGCGCTAGCTGCCGAGGATTTGCTGGGAGGCCTGCTCTTGCTGCTCGTAGTTGTTGGCGTCGCGGATCAACCCGTCGCGCACCCCGTGCAGCATGTTCACGATGTTGCGAAACGCCTGATTCATCTGGCCCATGGTGTCGTACGAAGTCGCCTGGGCCTGCCCGCTCCAACCCGCGCCAGCGATGTTCATCGAGGACGCCCACATCTTGCGAGCCTCGTCCTCCACCGTCTGCGCATGCACCTCAAAACGACCCGCCATCGCCCGCATCTCGTGCGGATCGGTCATAAAACGTGTTGCCATGTTGCCTTTCTCCTTAATTCTCAGTGACTTGTTTTCAGTTGTGGTGATGATGGCCCGGATCGGTTACGCGCCAGCGCTCCCGCCGAGCCCATACAAAAAGATGTCCCCGCCATCCGTCGGCCGGCGACCGCCGGACGTCGAACCCTAACCACGGTGTTTGAGTTGACGAAGAAGTCATCGGATCCCGGGGCGCTTCGGCCCAGCCGTCAAACCCCGACATCCTTAACCGATGAACGCGATCAGCCGGCGGCCGCTGCGTTGGCGGCTTCCGTCGCGGCGTAGGAACCGGAGCTGATCCCCAGCGTGTTCACGAACTGCTCGTGAATCGCGGCGGCCTGGGCGCTGACCGCCTGGTACATCTGCGCGTGTGCGGCGAACTGGGCCGCGGTCAGCGCCGACACCTCGTCGGCCGCAGCTGGTACTACCCCGGTCGTGGGGGCCGCCGCGGCTGCGTTCTGGGCGCTCAGTGCCGAGCCGATCCCCTGCAGACTCCCGGCCGCCGCGGCCAGGGCCTCCGGCTGTGTGGTCACGAACGACATGTTTTCCCTCCTCGATTGCCTCCGGCACCGCTCTGTGCAAGAGAGTAAATGACAACATCGGTATCAAGTTGGCTCCGAGGCCACCTGTTCTCAATTGTTCACTGGATGGCACGGCAAATTCACTTTTGGTAACGACACAGTAACAGCGTGTGGCCGCCACCGCTGGCGTTCACAGGACGGTCACAGCAAACCGCCAGAGCCAACGCTCCGGCGTGACGGTTGAAGGCCTGCTGGCCAGCACGTATGAAGCTTAGCACCGGCCGGACGAATTCGCGCGGGAGCAAATGCCGTGTCCGGGCCGACGGAGAGGCCGCGCACCTGCCATATGTCGTCGCCATCTGCGGAGCCCGCAATCTATCCGCCGAGGGGTGGTCGGGCCATGACGGTGGGGCGGAATCCGTATCGGGGCCCGGCACCGCCAGCGGTGCCAGAGCCCACTCCGGCCAGCGGCATGCCGCCAAGCAGGTTGCCGGGTCCCCCGGCGGCCTCCGGGGCAGCGCTGATGGCGCTGACCGGAATGGCCGTGGCATGCGGTGCCGCCGCCGCACCACCGGCCCACGAGACCGGCACCGACAACTTGCCGATCGAGGTCGCACTGCCCAAATGCGCCGCCGCGCCGCCAGCGCCACCCAGCAGGCCTCCCAGCCCGGGCAAGCCCTTGGGGACGGCGGCCGCGGCCGCGGCCGCCGGCGCGGTGATCGCCCCGAGGGACTTGGCGATCTGAACACCGAAGTTGCCCATACCGACACTGAAATACGGCAGACCCTCGCTGTTGTAGAACAAGCCCGCGAAAGGTGTGTAGCCGTTGACCAACGCACCTAGGTTTGACGGCAGCGTGGTACCTCCGGTCAAAAGGAACCAGAGTTCGGTCAACGGATTATTGGTCGAGAACTGACTCACCAGCGACTGCGTCTGACCCGGGGTGGAGAGCGCGCCCAGCTGGCTCTGGATCTGGGTGAGGAAGCCTTGCAGGCTCTGTTGTAACGAGGCGGCCGGGGCGGCCTGGGCCGCCGCGGTCGTAACGGCCTGATTGGCGGCACCAGCCGGATTGGCAACCTGGGGAGCGTTTTGATACGGCGTCACCTTTGCCGCTGCCGCGGATTGACCGGCGTAGTTGTACAGCGCCGCGGCATTCTGCGCCCAAAACTCCTGGTACTGGGCTTCCAACTGCGAGATGATCCCGTTGTTTTGACCCAACACGTTGGTCGCCTGCGCCTGGGTCAGCTCGGCGCGGTTGAGCGCGATCAGCGGCGGGGGCACCACCGAGGCGAGCACGGTCTCGTAGGCCGCTGCGGCCGATTGAGCCTGGGCGGCCGCCTGCTCGGCCTGAGTGCCGGTAGTCGTCAGCCACTGCACATACGGCTGCACCGCCGTGGCCATCGACGCCGAGGCGGGCCCCAGCCACTCCTCGCTGGACAGCTGGGTGGCGATCTGGTCATAGCCCAAAGCGGCCGAATTCAGCTCGGCGGCAATCCCATTCCAGGCCGAGGCCGCCGCCACCAGGGACGTCGAGCCCGGACCCGCATAGATCTGCGCGGAGCTAACCTCCGGAGGCAACGAACCCAAATCAATTGTCATGTCCTGACCCTCTCAATTATCCGGCCGACGGCGGGCGCGTCAGCACGCTGTAGCGGAACCCGTATTTGTGGGTGTAGCCATAGCCCGCGGTGCGCCGACCTACGGCGCCGGTAGGGATTCCGCGCAGCAGGGCGTTCCCCGGCACGGCGTTCGCACCGGCTCGTACGGGAGCTTCTTCGCTCACCGCGCTGACGAGGGTTGCCTCCGATGTGGGGCTGCTCCAGTTGACCGGGACCGACAACATCCCGACCTTGCCGGCCTGGCCCGCGCCGGCCGACACCGCTCCAGCGGTGTGGGCACCCGCACCGCCCAGACTTCCCACGGCGCCCAGGTGCAGCCCGGCGAACTGCGGAGTCGGATACCAGGCACCACCGGCACCGGCCGTCGCACCCTGGCCAAAGGTCAGCTGCTGCGCGATCGACACGGCGAAGTTTGCTATGCCAGTCGGGAAATATCCCGTCAAAGTTTGCTTGATTATTGCGGTGTACTGAGCGGAAGCCAGCCCCAACCAGTTGTTGGTCGGGGTGGGCAACCCGTAAGTCAGCAGATCTTGTATCTGGTTCTCGATCATCGAGAACGGCCAAGTTGATGCAATCCCTGACGAGAGTTGCTGCAGCGTCTGCGGCACCGTAGCGGCGGAGACCAGCTGCGAGGTCGTCGTGGCCGCCGCGGTCTGCCCGGAGTTACCCGCCGGCTCGGCGGCGGCCTGAGCAACCGCGGCGCCTTGCTGCGCCACCGCATCGGGCGTACTGGTGTTGGGCGGTGACTGATAGGAGGTCAACTGCGTAGCGGCCGCCGATGAGGCGGCATAGCCGTACATCGCCGCGGCGTCTTGGGCCCACATCTCCACGTACTGGGCCTCGGTAGCCGCGATCACCGGGGTGTTCTGACCGAAAAAATTGGTCGCGATCAGCGTCATCAACAGGACCCGGTTGGCCGCGATCACCGGCGGCGGCACCGTCATCGCAAACGCCGCCTCAAACGCACCCGCAGCCGCCAGCGCCTGACTGGCGCTCTCCTCGGCCAGCCCAGCCGCCGAACTCAGCCAACTCACGTAAGGAACCACCGCCGACACCATCGCCGTCGACGACGGACCCACCCATGGCGCGCTGGTCAGCTCGGTGATCACCGAGTCGTACCCACTGGCCGCCGCGCTCAACTCTGCCGCCAGGGCATCCCAGGCAGTCGCGGCAACCATTATCGACCCGGCTCCCGGACCCGCATACATCCGACCGGAATTGATCTCGGGCGGTAACGCCCCAAAGTCCAACACTATGAACCGCCGGACTCGAACGACATGGGCTTCCTCGCAAGCTGGTTTCACAGACGATTTCGGGAGTTGCTCGCTAGTGAGGTTAAGTCGACACGATCCCCTGCCGCCGCGCCTCGATGGCGTCCCACCCAGAGCAGGCGAGACCCCCGATCCGCGATGCGAAGTGAACGTGCTTCGCGGCTCGCGGCCCGCAAGTCGCCTGCGTATAGGCCTCAGCCTGCGGAGATGCGTCGACAACCATGTCGGGTGACGGTCTGGGGGCGGCAGCCGATCGCTCCTCCCACCCGGCCTCAGGGGAGATGAAAACGCCCGCGCTGGATAAAAATCCGGTCGCAGATAAAGCCCAGACGGGTTAGCTAGAAGGCCAAACAGCAGCCATGAGAGTCGTTCAGCCACCCCCTGGTGGATGCGAGCCCCGCCGCGGGGTGGTGTTAGGCGGCAACCCAATTCGGGCTTGACGCGGCTATTCGCCGAGGGGTTGTCGGGCCATGACGGTGGGCGGAACCCGTATCGGGGCCGGGCGCCGGCTCTGGTGCCAGAGCCCGCACCGGCCAGCGGCATGCCGCCGAGCGGTTGCCCGGACCCGCGGCCGCCTCCGGCGCGGCGCTGACCGGGATGGCCGTGGCATGCGGCGCCGGCCAGCCCGGGCAGGCCCTTGGGAACGGCGGGCGGCCGCCGTCGCGGTGATCGTTCCCAAGGTCTTGGCCATCTGCACACCGAAGTTGCCTATACCGACACTGAAGTACGGCAGACCCTCGATGTTGTAGAAGAAGCTGGAGTAGTTTGTTGTAGCCGTTTAAGAACGTTGCGATGTTAGGCAGCGTGCTCTGCCCGCTGAGGAGGAGCCATATTTCGGTCAATACAGGCTGCGCCAACACGGCTTGTGACGTTAGCGACGACGTCGCGGCGGGCGAGGCAAGGCTTTGCAGCTGGCCGGGCTTGGCGGCAATGCTTTAGACAACGTCCAGATACGACGCGAGCTGTACGGCAACGAGATCGATCCGACGCGGGCGGCTTCGCCCCAGCACTGCACGTGAATCTTTGTTTGCTACAGTGAAACCCTCGGCGCGTTCATCGCCTTTGCGTCGTGCCAAGGCTAGCGGACCGTGAGTGGTATTCGAATTCTCGTCCATCGTCGCTTGAGGCCTTTAGTTAGCCTCTACCCTGTTCTCCAGATTCTTGACCGTGGCGGGGTCGTTTTCGGTCAGGCCGACTTTCGAAGCGCCACCGGGTGAGCCCAACTCTGCGAAAAAGTCGCCGTTGATCTGGCTGTACTCGCTGTATTCGGCGGGCAGATCGTCTTCGTAGTAGATGGACTCGACCGGGCACACCGGTTCGCAGGCGCCGCAATCGACGCATTCGTCGGGGTGGATGTAGAGCATCCGAGCACCCTCGTAGATGCAGTCGACGGGACATTCCTCGATGCACGCTTTGTCTTTGATGTCGACGCAAGGTTCGGCGATCACGTAGGTCACGGGATTTCCTTCCTTCCTTCTTCCTTCTCTCGCAGTTCAGTCGTGTGCGACCCGCAGCAACTCGGTCAGGCTGGCTAATTTAGCGCGCGGGCGCCCGTGCGGCTCGCCGGCTTCCCTTTCGAACCGGTCGATGGCGCGCCAGTGGGCAGCGGTGACCAGCTGCGGCTGGCGCGACTTCAGCCACTCGGCGAGTTCGGTACCGTAGTCGCCGCCGCGCTGCCCCGATTCCAGAGCTAAGTCTTTGAGCAAGGTGTCAACGGTGTCCTGGGAGCATTTCTTGTTGGTCCCGATCACACCGGAGGGGCCGCGTTTGATCCAACCGACCACGTATTCGTTGCGGCCGCCCTTGACCCGGCCGTTCACGTTGGGGATCGTCCCGGTATTTTCGTCGAATACCAGCCCCGGTATGGCCACGCCGCGGTAGCCGACCGACCGTACCACCAATTGAACGGCGACTTCCTCACGCGCGCCGGTGTCTATGGCCACCATCCGCCCGCTGGCGTCGGTAATCAGCTCGTTGCGGCCGAGCACGATGCTTTCCACCTTGTCGTCGCCTTTGATCTCAATCGGAGAGGTGAAGAATCGCAACACGATTCGCCGATGCCCGGGCCGGGGAGCGCGGCCAGCGTAATCGCGCAACACCTTGATGTTGTTCTTGGCGATCTTGCTCGCCGCGGCCGCATCCTCGTCGCTGATGCCTTCCAGGTCGGCCGGATCCACCACTACGTCGACGCCCTCGAGCTCGCCCAGCTCACGCAATTCCAGTGTGGTGAAGGCGCTTTGCAGCGGGCCGCGCCGCCCGATCAGCAGCACTTCCTCAACGCCACAGGAACGCAACGACTCCAACGCATGATCGGCGATATCGGTGGGTGCAAGCACCTCCGGATTGGTCACTAGCATGCGGGCGACGTCGACGGCCACGTTGCCGTTGCCCACCACGACGGCGCGGGAACCCGACAGATCGGGTGACATCTGTTCGAAGTGAGGGTGCGCGTTGTACCAGCCGACGAAATCAGCAGCGGCGAGGCTGCCGAGCAATTCTTCACCGGGAATATTGAGGGCACGGTCGGATTGGGCCCCGACTGCGTAGATCACCGCGTCGTAGCGCTCAGCGAGTTCGGCCGCCGAAACTTGTTCGCCTACCTTGATATTGCCGAAGAATCGGAAGCAAGGATCTTGGGCGGTCTTTTCGAATTGCTGGCTGATCGACTTGATCTTGGGGTGATCGGGCGCGACACCGGACCGCACGAGCCCCCAGGGCGTCGGCAACATCTCGATCATGTCGACAGCAACGTTCATCTCGGCCACCCTCAGTAGTGATGCGGCCGCAAAGAATCCCGACGGGCCTGAACCCACGATCGCAACGCGGTATTGACGCACCTCGCCTCCCTGTGTGGGTATCTGTACCTTGCGAGCTGGACGGGTCATGGCTCCTATGGTTCCCGCCTGAGCTAGACGTGAGTAGAGGTTTCGGTGTTGTGGTGTCACAAGCTAGCGTTGTGTCGCACGATTTGATTGTGAGGTGATCAACCATGCCGCTCAGCTCTTGGATGCCCGAACTTGCCTCGTTCGAAGTCTTTTTGGCGATCGCCGAGACAGGTGGCCTCGGCAGGGCGGCGCGCGAACTGGGGTTGACTCAACAAGCTGTGTCGAGGCGGCTCGCGTCGATGGAGGCCCAGACCGGGGTGACATTGGCTGTCCGGACCACCCGTGGCTCACAACTCACGCCCGCTGGCCTCGTCGTCGCGGATTGGGCTGCCCGCTTGCTGGAAATCGCCAACGAGATCGATGCGGGCATGGGTGCGCTCCGAAAGGAAGGCCGTGAACGAATCCGGGTGGCGGCCAGTCAGACGATATCCGAGCAGCTTATGCCGCACTGGCTGCTTTCCCTGCAGGCTGAGGCGACGCGGTGCGGTCTCACTGTTCCCCACGTAATCTTGACTGCCACCAACAGCGATCATGTCATCGCCTCGGTGCGCGACGGCACCGTCGATCTTGGATTTGTCGAAAATCCCGGTCAGCCCAAGGGATTGGGAAGCTGCGTGGTGGGTCACGACGAACTCGTGATCGTGGTGCCGCCGGGCCACAAGTGGGCTCGACGGTCACGGGTCGTGACTGCTCGCGAACTTGTGCAAACACCCCTGGTTGCCCGCGAGCCCCATTCGGGCATACGCGATTCGCTGACGGTGGCGCTCCGTCAGGCACTGGGTGACGACATTCAGCAAGCGCCACCCGTGCTGGAATTGACTTCCGCCGCGGCGATGCGCGCCGCCGTGCTTGCCGGCGCAGGACCGGCCGCCATGAGCCGGCTCGCGGTGGCTGACGACCTCGAGGTTGGCCGTCTGCGCGCGATCGCTATCCCAGAATTGGATCTACGGCGTAAGTTTCGCGCCATCTGGGTCGGCAAACGCACCCCACCCGCTGGAGCGATACGAGACCTGCTCAGCCATATCACCAGCCGCACAACCAGATAAGGCCCGCGAAGGACGGATTTGTTGAGACACTTTTGCCCACGAAAAGTCGACAATGGCAAACGGACTAGGCCGCGACGTGGCCCGTCAGCGCCTGGTCGTAACGGTCGAGCACTGTCTCAGCCACGAGCCGGTGGGGACCTAGCGGCGACGCCATCGGAATGCGGTTATCTTGCGCATAGGTCCACACGCCGTCGGTGATGCGCCCCGGTGCCAGGAACCATGGCGCGATGACGATCCGGCGGGCGCCGCGATGGCGTAATCGGCTGGCGGCGTGGGCCACCGACGCCTCGTGTCGGGTGGCGAAGGCCATGGCGGCCCCGGCCCACCGACTGCCTACCGCCAGCGTGGACGCGACCTGCGCGGTGCGCGCATTGGCGGCGGTGTTCGACGAGCCAACCGCCACCACCATCACCCCGAGGTCATCGTCGAGCGGGGAAACGTGGAGTTCGGTAAGGCGTTCGCGCAGCACCGATACCAGCCGCTCGTCTTCGCCGAGCACGTCGGCCCGTCGTATGCCATGTGCACCGGCACGCGCGATCTGTTTGGGGAGGTCGCGGCAGGCGTGGTAGGCGCTGGCGAGCAGTAGCGGACTGACGACCGCATCGCGGCTGTCCGGTAATTGATCGAGGACATCGATGAAGTTGGGCTCATTGAGTTCCAAGAATGCCAGCCGCACATCTAGGCCTGGCCGCATGCGCGCGAGCCGGTCGGCCACGGCCCGGGCATTGGCGGCTGATCGTGGATCTCTGCTGCCGTGGGCGGTGAGTACGAGTGCGCTCATGACGCGTGCAACCCACATTCGGTTTTGTTCCAGCCCCGCCAGCGCCCACTGCGTGGGCCGTCGCCTTCCACGGGCTTGCTTGTGCAGGGGGCGCAGCCAATCGACGGGTAACCCTCCTCGACAAGCGGGTTGACCAGTACTCCGTTCTGCTTGATGTAGCTGGCCACGTCCTCGTCGGTCCAGGTCGCGATCGGGTTGACCTTCACCAGGCCGAACGACTCGTCGAAGCTGATCAGCGGAGCATTGGCGCGGGTGGGCGCCTCCACCCGCCGCAACCCGGTGACCCATGCCGCGTAACCGCGCAGCGCTTTTCGCAAGGGGACGACCTTCCGCAGCCGGCAACATTCTTTGGGGTCGCGGGCAAACAAGTCTTTGCCCATCAGCTCGTTCTGCTCTTCCACGCTGTGCTCGGGCGTGACGTTGAGAAGGTAGATGTCGTAGACGGACTGGACAGCGTCGCGGGTGCCAAGGGTTTCGGCGAAGTGGTAACCGGTGTCCAGGAAGATCACCGGCACGCCCGGCCGTACGTCCGACGCCAGCGAAACCGTCACCGCGTCTTGCATATTGCAGGCCACTACCCACTTGCAAGTGGCCCAGCTGCGGGGTCCGTCGGTGCCGCCGAAGTGCTCATCGGTCCAGCGCAATATGTCGGTGGCGCTCGCTCCCTCCATCTCAGCCGCGCCGCGAGCAGCCAATTCACGCAGCTGTTCCTCGGTGAAGTCGGTCGTCACTTCGCTCATCTCATCCTCAGCCCGTAATGTCAGCGCTGTCCTTTGCGGTGTCCGTGGCCGCTATCGCAAGTCGGCCTCTTCGGCCCGCAGTGCCCAGGACGCGAAACGCTCGCCGCTTTCGCGCTGCTCGAGGAACTTGCGCGTCACACGGTCGATGTAGTCGCCGAGTCCGTCGCTGGTGACCTTGTGCTGGCGCAGTTTTCGGCCAAACCCGCTCTCCTCGCCCAGGCCGCCACCGAGGTGGACTTGGAAGCCCTCGACCGAATTGCCCTCGCCGTCGTCGATCCACTGGCCCTTGAACCCGATGTCGGCGACTTGAATTCGGGCACATGAGTTCGGGCATCCGTTGATGTGGACAGTGATCGGCACGTCGAGTTCGGAGTTGACATCAGCCAGGCGCTGTTCCAGCTCGGGCACCAAAGTCTGTGCCCGAACCCGGGTTTCGGCGAAGGACAGCTTGCAGAACTCGATACCGGTGCAGGCCATCGTGTTCTTGCGCCAACCCGACGGCTTCGACGGCAGGCCCAGCGCGTCCAGGCCGGCGACCAGCTCGTCGACCTTGTCGTCGGGCACGTCGAGGATGATCAGCTTCTGGAAGGGGCTGAACCGTGCCCGGTCGGAGCCGACCCGCTCCATCAGGTCGGCCACCGCCTGCAACTTGGTACCGGAGACGCGTCCGGCGATGGCGGCGACCCCGACGGCGTTCAGCCCGTTCCTGATCTTCTGCACGCCGACGTGGTCGATGGGGTGTGTGGCCGGCTCTGGCGCCGGGCCGTCGATCAGCTTGCGCTGCAGGTACTCGGTCTCTAGTACCTGACGGAACTTTTCTATGCCCCAGTCCTTGACCAAGAACTTCAGCCGCGCCTTGGCGCGCAGCCGCCGGTAGCCGTAGTCGCGGAACAGCTTGGTGACCGCCTCCCACACGTCGGGCACCTCGTCGAGTGGGACCCACACGCCGACCCGTTGGGCCATCATCGGATTGGTCGACAGGCCGCCACCCACCCACAGGTCCATGCCGGGGCCGTGCTCGGGGTGGTTGACGCCGATAAACGCGACGTCGTGGGTTTCGTGGGAGACGTCCTGCAGGCCCGAGATCGCGGTCTTGTACTTACGGGGCAGGTCGGCGTAGTCGGGGTTGCCCAAGAAGCGCCGGATGATCTCGTCGATCGCCGGCGAGGGATCGAGCACCTCGTCGAGTGAGTCGCCGGCCAGCGGGCTGCCGTGAATGCCACGAGGGCAGTCGCCGCAGGCTTCGGTGCTGGAAAGGCCGACCGACTCGAGTCGGCGCCAGATCTCGGGAACGTCCTCGATCCTGAGCCAGTGGAACTGCAGGTTCTCCCGGTCGCCGATATCGGCGGTGTCACGGGCGAATTCGGTGGAGATCTGGCCCAGGGTGCGCACCGTGCGCGCCGACATCGGCTTGCCGTCGGAGCGCACTCGCATCATGAAGTACTTGGCTTCGAGCTTGTCGATGTTCTCGTCGCCGGTCCAGGAGCCGTCGTAGCCCTGCTCGCGCTGGCTGTAGAGGCCCATCCATTTGAAGCGCAACCGTAGATCGGACTTCTCGATGCTGTCGAAGCCCTCTTTCGAGTATTTGTTGAGGATCCGATCCCGTACGTTCAGCGGCCCGTCATCGTGCTTGATCTGTTCGGTGTCGTTGAGCGGCTCGCGGTTTCCCAGCGCCCACTGGCCTTCGTTACGGGTCTTGGCAGGACGGGCAGTCGTCATGGTGCTCTCCTTCTCGACCATTGCCCGGGGAATACTGTCCGGCTAGATTCGCCAGGCGACACCGCGGGATGTCCAGAAATCTGTATCCGGCCGCATGGATCCCCGGCGAAAGGGGCGCGGGGCTGCCGTGCAACATCAACATTGATGCTGATTAGCGCGAGATACCTCTGGGTAGTTCGTTGGGCTCATGAGCCATCACTCTCATGCTGCACTGGGTACGAGGACGTCAACAAGAGCCTCCATGTTGTGAGGTCACAACCGTTGGTTGTGTATACGGCCTGACGTCAAAAGGCAGCGTTGCCGCCGCGCAGCGGCGTGCATACCATCGCGGCCAGCGCGTTGAACCTCCAGTGCGCGCCGGGGATTTACAGGAAATCTTAAGGAGTTTCAGGCCGAGCAATAACTGACCCCTAGCTTGGATCCTGGCACTCTTGTGACTCGACGCTTCGCCACGAGACCGGGTCTAAGGAGGGCGATGGAAGAGCGGGCGCTGCTACACGGCGAAAACACACGGCACGAGCCGGTTCCCGGTCCAGCACCGGCCGTTCCGAAGCCGGGTATCTTCCGGCTGGCCAGGCACGTGGCTCGGTCACGTCACATCTCTCATTGGGATGCAGAGGATATGGCGAGCTGGGAAGCCGGTAATAAGATCATCGCGCGGCGCAACCTGCTCTGGTCGGTCGTAATCGTGCACCTCGGCTACTCGATTTGGTCACTTTGGCCAGTGTTGGCATTGTTCATGCCCAAGGATGTCTATGGTTTTTCAGCGGGCGACAAGCTCCTGCTCGGTACCACGGCCACCCTGGTTGGAGCTTGCTTGCGGCCGACCTATGCGGTGGCAACCGCGATCTTCGGTGGTCGCAACTTGGCCATGTTCTCGGCGTTCGTGCTGCTGGTACCGGTTATCGGAGCGATGGTGCTATTGGCGCATCCGGGGCTTCCGCTGTGGCCATACCTAGTTTGCGCGGCAATGAGTGGAATGGGCGGCGGGAACTTCGCCGCCTCGGCCAGCAACGCGAATGCTTTCTACCCGCATCGACTCAAGGGCTCAGCATTAGGAATCGCCGGTGGGATCGGCAATCTCGGGGTGCCACTAATCCAGATAGTCGGCCTGCTGGTTATAGCTACGGCAGGCAACCGGCAACCGTACTGGGTTTGTGGTCTGTATCTGGTTTTGTTGACCACCGCCGGAGCCGGCGCGGCGTTATTCATGAATAACGTCGCGCAGCATCGTGTTGAACCCGGGCTTGTCCGGTCGATCCTGTCCGCGGTCGTTTTTGCTCATGACACCTGGCTGCTCGGCCTGTTCTATCTCGGAAGTTTCGGCTCATTCATCGGGTTCTCGTTCGCGTTTGGTCAGGTGCTGCAAACCAGCTTCATCGCCGACGGGCAAGGTGCAGCGCAGGCCTCGTTGCATGCCGCTGAACTGGTCTTCATCGGACCGTTGCTCGCGGCTCTAGCCCGGGTCTACGGTGGCCAGCTGGCCGACCGAATCGGCGGGGCCCGCGTCACTCTGATGGTTTTCATCTCTATGGCTCTTGCCGCCGGGATGCTGATTGGTGTGGGTACCGTGGAAAACCCACACGCAGGCCCGGTCAGCGGCTCAGCGATGGCCGGCTACGTGGCCTGCTTCATCGCCTTGTTCATCCTGGCCGGGGTGGGCAATGGGTCCGTGTACAAGATGATTCCGACAGTTTTTGAGACGTGTGATCGGTCGTTGGACATGAGCGAGGCTGACCGCCGTCATTCGTCGCGGCTGATTTCGGGAGTCGTTATCGGTTTCGTCGCGGGTTTCGGCACTTTCGGTGGGGTCGGAATCAACCTCGCGCTGCGACAGTCTTACCTCAGTACCGGCACGATGACGTCGGCATTCTGGATCTTCATGGCCTTCTACGTTTTCGCCGCCGTGTTGATCTGGATCGTGTACGTCCGACGACCGCTGGCGACATCTTCAGACAACAACACTGCGATGCGATCGGAGCCGACAGAGGCTAATGATGGCCCGGGCTCAACCCGCGGCTCGGGGACGTCGAATCCGGATGAGCGTCTCGGTATGCGCGCGTAGTAGCCACAGCAGCGGCCTGGGCTCATATCGCTTGCCGCGGCCGGCGCGAGGCCGGCCGATCGGCAGCGTCGTTGTCCGCCAAGTGGCGTCACCGAATGACGTTGGACGAAATGGTGGTGGGTTATCCGCCGAGGGGTGGTCGGGCCATGACGGTGGGGCGGAACCCGTATCGGGGCCCGGCACCGCCAGCGGTGCCAGAGCCCACTCCGGCCAGCGGCATGCCGCCAAGCAGGTTGCCGGGTCCCCCGGCGGCCTCCGGGGCAGCGCTGATGGCGCTGACCGGAATGGCCGTGGCATGCGGTGCCGCCGCCGACGCACCGCCGGCCCACGAGATCGGCACCGACAGCTTGCCGATCGAGGTCGCACTGCCCAAATGTGCCGCCGCGCCGCCAGCGCCACCCAGCAGGCCTCCCAGCCCGGGCAAGCCCTTGGGGACGGCGGCCGCGGCCGCGGCCGCCGGCGCGGTGATCGCCCCGAGGGTCTTGGCCATCTGGATACCGAAGTTGCCCATACCGACACTGAAATACGGCAGACCTTCGGTGTTGTAGAAGAAGCTCGAGAAGTTGTTATAGCCGGTCAAGAACGTTGCCACGTTGGTGGGCAGCGTGGTCTGCCCGCTGAGGAGGAACCACACTTCGGTGAGCAACGGGTTGGACGACGAGAGCTGCGACACCAGCGACGACGTCCCGGTGGGCGAGGCGAGGTTTTGTAGCTGACTGGTGATCTGGCCGAGAAAACTTTGCAGGCTCTGCTGGATCGAGGCGGCCGGAGTGCTGGCCGTCGCGGCGGCCTGGGTGGTAGCGGCCGCCGGGTTGGCGATCGTGGGGGCGGCGGTGTAAGGGGTCACCTTCGACGCGCTCGCCGAGGAACCGGCGTAGTTGTACATCGCTGCGGCGTCTTGGGCCCAAAATTCAGCGTATTGGGCTTCCAGTTGCGCGATGATCCCGTTGTTTTGACCCAACAGGTTGCTCGCCGTGGCCTGGGCCAGCTCGGCACGGTTGGCCGCGATCACCGGCGGGGGCACTATCGAGGCAAACGTAGCCTCGTAGGCGGCGGCGGCCGCTTGGGCCTGCGTGGCCGCCTGCTCGGCCTGGGTCGCGGTGGTCGTCATCCACTCCACATACGGCTGCACTGCCGTGGCCATCGACGCCGAGGCGGGCCCCAGCCACTCCTCGCTGGACAGCTGAGTGACGATGTTGTCATAGCCTAGCGCGGCCGAATTCAGCTCGGCGGCAAGACTATTCCAGGCCGAGGCCGCCGCCGTCAGCGACGTCGAGCCCGGACCGGAATATATCCGCGCCGAGTTGACCTCCGGCGGTAATGCTCCAAAATCGATTGCCATGTCCTGACTCCTTAGCCGGCCGCGGCCGCGTTGGCCGCTTCGGTCGCCGCGTAGGACCCCGAGCTGATGCCCAAGGTGTTGACGAACTGCTCGTGGATCGCCGTAGCCTGAGTGCTGACGGCCTGATACATCTGGGCGTGCGCGGCGAACTGCGCGGCGGTCAGCGCCGACACCTCGTCGGCGGCAGCGGGCACCACCCCGGTCGTGGGGGCCGCCGCGGCGGCATTTTGGGCGCTCAACGCCGAGCCGATACCTTGCAAACTGCCCGCAGCCGCCGCCAACGCTTCCGGCTGTGTAGTCACGAACGACATTTGGTTTCCTCCTCAACCTCAGGCTCGATGACCTTCAAGGGATGCTTTGCTGCTGAAGCGCACTTCAGCATGGCTTGCTAGTGAGACTAAGTGGATCTCGCCGGGTCGCGCCTCCTTAGCGGCAACTGTTCACTGCTGGACAACTGATGTTCATCTGCGGGTCCTTGCGGGTAAGCCCCCAGCTGGAAGAGCATTCGCGGGTCCTTCATCATCCGGCCGACGGCGGGCGTGTCAGCACGCTGTGGCGGAATCCGTATTTGTGGGTGTAGCCGTAGCCCGCGGTGCGCCGTCCCACGGCGCCGGTAGGGATTCCGCGCAGCAGGGCGTTTCCTGTTCCTGGCGCCGCACCGGCGTGTGCCGGGCTTTCCTCCGCCGCAGCCAGCGTGACGCTCGCTTCGGAGGTCGGCGTGGTCCAGTTGGCCGGGACCGACAACATCCCGACCTTGCCGGCCTGGCCCGCGCCGGCCGACACCGCTCCAGCGGTGTGGGCACCCGCACCGCCCAGACTTCCCACGGCGCCCAGGTGCAGCCCGGCGAACTGCGGAGTCGGATACCAGGCACCACCGGCACCGGCCGTCGCACCCTGGCCAAACGTCAACTGCTGTCCCATCGACCAACCGAAGTTTCCTATGCCCACCCCGAAATACGCCTGCAGGGTTTGCTTGATCACCGTGGTGTAGTTCTGGGGGACAAAGCCGGTCCAGTTGTTTGCGGGGGTAGGCAGCCCGTACATGAGGAAATCCTTGATCTGCGTCTCGATCGCCGACCATGGCCAAGTCGATGCAATCCCCGACGAGAGTTGCTGCAGCGTCTGCGGCACCGTAGCGGCGGAGACCAGCTGCGAGGTCGTCGTGGCCGCCGCGGTCTGCCCGGAGTTACCCGCCTGCGCCACCGTGGCGAACTGACCCGACTCCCCGTCCGGGGTGGTGGTCTCCGGCGGCGCGGTATACGCCGTCACCTGCGCGGCACTGGCCGACGAGGCGGCGTAGCCGTACATGGCCACGGCGTCTTGGGCCCACATCTCCATGTACTGGGCCTCGGTCAAGGCGATCGCCGGGGTGTTCTGACCGAAAAAATTGGTCGCGATCAGCGTCATCAACAGCACCCGGTTGGCCGCGATCACCGGCGGCGGCACCGTCATTGCAAACGCCGCCTCAAAGGCCGCCGCGGCAGCGCGGGCCTGGCTGGCGGTCTCCTCGGCCTGACTCGCCACCGTACCCAGCCACGCCACATACGGCGCCACCGCCGAGACCATCGACGCCGATGTGGGCCCCACCCAGGGCCCGTCGGTCAGCTCATCGATCACCGAGCCATAACCCGACGCCGCCGTGCCCAACTCCGCGGCCAGCTGATCCCAGGCCGTGGCGGCAACCATCATCGGCTCCGACCCTGGACCCGCATAAATACGACCGGAATTGATTTCGGGCGGTAACGCTCCGAAGTCGAACACCGTGTCCTCCTCAATTGGCCGTGATCGCGGTGGCAATCTCGGCTGTCACGTGAAAGCTCTGGTGGCCGTGGTCACGACCGGGTCGACAATTGCGACCTCAGGGCGCCGCTGCCCTATCGGACGTCACTGACTAACTTGGGTCAGTCGACCAGCAAACCCAGTCGGTGGAATACTCGGTACCCGAGAGTGCACCGTTCACTGTGTCCGGATAGGTGGTGCACCACCAGGATTCCCGGACTTTCGGTCAGGAACGACGTGCACAATCCGCATCGATTACCCCATTGTCAGCAACCGAGCGACAGCTCGCTTGTGGCTGAACTGCCGCTCGTCAACGAGATTAGCTGGTCATGCCGGACACGCCGACCCGCGATGCTAACTGTTCATTCCAAGCCAACCAATGTTCATTCCCGGCCAGCCGCGGTTCATTCTCGATAACTAAACGTTCATGTCCCGTTTGCTTTTTGGCTCCGCCCGGTGGGCCGGACAATTGTGACGTCGCGCCGCTAGTCCGCTTCGATAATCAACGCCATTTCCGGGCAGGAGGCCACACCGTCACGGGTCAACTGCTCGTCCTCGGGCCTCACCTCGTGTTCCTCGAGAATCGAATAGCCCGAGTCGTCGATTGGGAACAGGTCTGGATCGACGGCGTAGCACTGGGCGTGGCCCACGCACCTGGACTTTTCGAGACGAACCTTCACAAGGTTTCCTTCTTCCACGGCTTAGGGGAACACCCAGATAGGCTTGATAAATCGATGGGTAGATTAGTCGGTCTATAAAGTCTAGAAGATCATTGCCGATCGCGGCCGCCGAGCTAAACCTTGGTATTCGCCGGTCAGTGGAATGGTGCCCCTTTGCCGCACATGCGATATTGGTGTGCCACCACAAACCGGTGACGACGAAGGTCGCAAGCACGGCCTGGAAGACGCCTAAGGCACGAAAAACGCACGGACAAACGGGGATCGGAGCGCATGAGCACTCTTGGCGAAAGCCAGCCAGGCACGTTCTACCTACCCCGGCTCGAATACTCCAAGTTACCGATGTCCGCCGACCGAAGTGTCGGATGGAAGACACTGCGGGACGCCGGGCCGGTGGTGTTCATGAACGGCCACTATTACCTGACGCGACGTGAGGACGTGCTGGCCGCGCTGCGCAATCCCAAGGTCTTCTCGTCGCGGCTGGCGCTTCAGCCGCCCGGTAGCCCGCTGCCGGTGGTGCCGCTGGCGTTCGACCCGCCGGAGCACACCCGTTACCGCAAGATCCTGCAACCGTATTTCAGCCCGCAGGGATTGAGTAAGTCCCGGCCGGTGCTGCAGCGCCACGCCACCGAGATGATCGCCGCCTTTGCCGAGCGGGGCGAGTGCGAAGCGATGGCAGATTTCGCGAGGCTATATCCGTTCCAGGTTTTCCTCGACCTGTACGGCCTGCCGTTGGAGGATCTCGACCGCGTGATCGCTTGGAAAGACGCCGTCGTCGCCGACAAGCCCTTCATGACCCAGGCCGACCTCGACAAGGGACAGGAGTTGTTGGCATATCTCACCGACGCGATCCAGCAGCGCCGGCAAAACCCGGGCTCCGACATGTTGTCGCGGGTGATGACCGGCGACGGCAACTTCAGTGACCTCGAACTGCTGGGCATGAGTCACCTCTTGATCCTGGCGGGCCTGGACACGGTGACCGCGGCGATCGGATTCTCCCTGTTCGAATTGGCGCGCAGACCGCAGCTGCGCGACGCGGTTCGGGGTGATCCCAAGCAGATCAGGGTTTTCATCGAAGAGATCGTCCGGCTGGAGCCGTCGGCACCGGTGGCGCCCCGGGTGACGACGGAGGTCGTCACCGTCGGGGGAATGACGCTGCCCGCGGGCACGTCGGTGCGGTTGTGCATGGCCGCGGTCAACCGCGACGGCAGCGACGCGATGTCCATCGATGAGCTGGTCATGGACGGAAAGGTGCACCGGCACTGGGGATTTGGTGGCGGACCGCACCGTTGTTTGGGCTCTCATCTGGCGCGGATAGAGCTGACGATCATCGTCGCGGAATGGCTCAAGCAGATCCCCGACTTCGAACTGCCCCCGGATTACAGCCCCGAAATCAAATTCCCGTCAAAGACCTTCGCGCTCAAGGAATTGCCGCTGCGCTGGGGTTGATCCCGGCCGGGCCGAGTCAACTCCAGCGCAGCGGCTGTAGTCGTTTTAAGTCCTGCCCGCGTCCTGCTTGCGGAACTCGGTGGCGGCCACCTGGACGAACACACCGGTGTCCTCGGCCATCAACAGGCCTCGGCCACGGGGCAACGGACCACCCTTCATCTTGCCGCGGATGAAGCCCTCGTCGGGGTCGGCGTCCATGACCAGCAACGGCGCATTCGCCTGGTGCAGTGCCCGCAGCATCGGGTCGCTGCCGGCCGAAGACCAACCGCCGAACGAGCGGGTGACGATCACGTGCAAGCCGACGTCGGCGGCCCTGGTCACCCAGGCGGCTGCCTTGTGCAGCGGCGAGTCGAAACCCGCTGGCAGCTGCTGAATGTCGTCCACGATCAAGAAGATCTCCGGTCCGCTCCACCAGGAGTGCGCCAACAACTCTTCCGCCGACAAACCGGGCGGCGGTTCGCGGCTGGCCAGCAGGGCCGACAGGTCATTCATCATCGCCTGTATGCCGTCGAGGTTGTAGGCGAACTTCTCGACATGGTCGGAGCCCAGTACGGTCAGCAGCTGACGACGCGGGTCGACGAGCCACACCTGAGCCGAGGGTTGCGACGTCGCCGGCGCGCTGCTGGCTCCGGGTGCGTAGAGCCGGCCGATTTCGGACATGATGGTGGCCAGCGCGGTGGTCTTTCCACATTCGCGTCGACCCGTGATCATCAGATGCGAGTTCTCGGCGAAGTTCAGATAGACCGGCGCCAGGTCTAATTCCGATATGGCCCAGGCGATTCCGCCGACACCGACACTTTGGCGGGTGTCCCGGGCGGCCAGCTCGCGCACCTGTTCCACGCCGAACCGCGCGGGCAGCCGGCGTATCGGCGTGGCCTGGCCGCTCGTCAGCCTGCTGACCGCTTCGACGATGCTGTCGGACTCGAAGACGTTCGCGGGCGTGCTTGCCAGCGCCGGCCGGGCCACCAGCGTGTGCAGGCCCGCCTGCGGGTCGGACTCGAGCCGGACGTAGTTGACCGCAACCATGCCGCGTCCCGGTTTGACCGGAACGTCCTTGGCGAACCGGGAGCGCACCAGCTTGGCGTCTTCCACCGCGGCCAGCCGCAACTCGATCCGGGAACCGAAACCGCTGCGCACCGGCGGGCGCAGCTCCGATTCGCGATCGGCGGTGACCACCACGTGCACCCCGAACGACGGGCCCTGGTTGATGATCAGGTTCGCCTGCTCGATCAGCACCTCGTTTTCCTCGGCCAATGCCCGGTAGTTGTCGATCACCAGGTAGACGTCGCCGAACCCGTCATTGGGCACCGGGCCGGGCTCGCCGCCGAACTTGCGGCGCCGGAACATCTCCATCGAGGCGATTCCGTATTCGAGGAAGCTGCGTTTGCGCTCACGCACCAGGGCGAGCAGTTCGGCAATGGTGCGGCGGACGCCGTAGGGGTCGGTGGGACCGGCCACCTCGCCGACATGGGGCAAACGAGCCACCGTGGTCAACGCGGTACCGCTGTAGGCCAGGCAGTAGAACTGGACCTGCTCGGGAGTGTGCGTCAACGCGGCCGAGCAGATCAGCGTCTGCAGCGCGGTCGTTTTGCCCGAGCCCCCGGCGCCCAGGATCAGGACGTTGGCGCCGGGCCCGGACGTGTCAACCGTCCACGGCGGCTGATCGTGCTTGAACGGGCGGTCGATGATCCCGATCGGGAACACCAGGTCCCGGGCGGAGCCATAGTCCTTTTGCCACGGGTGGCCGAGGAACCGGTTGACCAGCTCGTCGATGGGCACGGGTCGGGTCAGCGGAGGCTGCCACAGTCGATAGGGCTCGAAGTCGATCTGGCGGAGCTGATCGATGATCACCGTCCCGACTCTTGGTGTCCTGAGCCCTTCGTCGTCCTCTTCCTCGGCTTCCGCCAGGTCGTGCGCCTCGCCGTTCGAGTGGACGGCCGGCCCGTCGACGTCCGGTCCCCCAACGCTCACCTCGAGCGGGGTGAACGAGTTGGTAAACAATTGCGGGCGAACGTAATCGATGCTGTGCACCAACTGAGGCGCTTCCTCGCCGTCGATGGTGACATCGGGAGAGTAATAGTCCCGCCACAGGAATTCGGCCTGGAATCGGACGACATCCTCGAGGCTCCTGCGGAAATAGCCCAACCCGGGCTGGGCCGGCAGGTTCACCGCGTTCGGCACACCAGCGGCCTGCGCCGCCCCGGCGGTCCGCGCTTTCAGCACCAAGCGGTAACCCATGTTCTCCATGAGCTTTTCGGCTCGGCTCTCAATGGTCTGCGACGCCATCATCAGGTGGATCCAGTAGGCGCGGCCCTGCCGGCCAATCGAGTCCAGAACGTCGACCGCCGTCGGCATGATGCGGAACCATTCGTAGAACTCGTCGATGACCACCACGAGCATCGGCAGCGGCGTCATGTCCTGGCCGCGCGCGCGCATCCTGCCGCGCACGGCGTTGTACTCCTTGGCGTCGTCAACACCCGCGCTGAAGCAGATCTCCTTGCGGCGGGAGATTTCGCCCCACAGCGCGTCCAGGAAGCGCTCCATCAGCGCCTGGTCATCTTCCAGGTCGGTGATAATGCGCGATACGTGCGGCACCCCTTCGAACGGCTTGACCGCTGACCCTCCCTTGAGGTCGGCCAGCACGAACTGCAGCTCGTCCGGTGGATGCCCGAGCATCAGCGACTCGATGACCACGCGCACCAGCATCGACTTGCCCGAACCCGTTGTCCCCGACATGACCCCGTGCGGACCGTCGCCGCCCTCGTCGAGCGACTTCATGTCCAAGAACAGCAGCTCGCCATTGTCGGAGCGGTTGCCGAACGGCGCCCGCAACCGCGACCGGCCCATCGTGTCGGTGCGGTTTCCCCACAGCGTGTCGAAGTCGATACGTGCCGGATCGTCGACCCCGTAGTAGGACAAGATGTCCCGGGCGCCGATGTGGGCCACCCGCTGGCCGATCTCTTCGTACGCCTCGGCAAGCCGCCAGCGCGCCAGCTTCTGGGCGAACTCCTCGGCCTCCGCGATGCTGAGATGGTCGGTGAGAGCGAAGAACCAGGGCTTCTCGTCGATCACCATCCAGGTGTCGCGGTCGCGGGGCAGTGCCTCGATCACGCCCCTCTCGTCGAACCGCAACGTCCGCTCGGGGACGGAGGACCACATCGAAGCGCCGGTCAGGTCGAAGAACGTCACCCCGTCGATACCCTCGGCGCTGATCACGTACTCCCACTGCGGATCCGTGACGTCGGCGATGATCACGGTGTGCGGCGTCGGGGTCTGCGCCGACGAGCTGGCATGCCGGGGGGTGAAAGACCCGCGGCCGGCGAACAATTCGGCTTGCTCCGCGGCGAACTCCCGCACCGAGGCATAGACCATCCGCGCGTTACCCGCCGCGTCCTGACGCCGCGGATCACCGAAGTGCGGAAGCCACTTCACCCAGTCCCATTCCTCCAGGTCCGAGCTGACCACGATCATCTGCACGTGGTCGGGTCCGTGGGAGAACGACAGCTGGCAGACGATCGCCCGCATCAATCCCAGGACCTGCTCGCGCTCCCCGATCAGCGAGTACCACGGCTCGACCAGCAGCGAGATCATCTTCGGCAGGTTGTAGACGACGCTTTGATAGCGCCCGAATTCCTGAAGGGCCTTGCCGGTGACCGGCTCCAGCTCGATGTCGGTCGGCATGTTCTGGGGCTCACCCCAGGTCACCTCGGGACGCGTCATGCCCACGCCGACCCGCACGACACCGAAGTTGAGGTCCTTGCCGTCCGGCTTGCGTTCCCACATCCGCGGCGCTCCGACGGCGGCCGCCAGCGTGACCGGTGCCGGGTGGTACCAGCGGTAGTTGGCGTCCATGCTGTCGGCCGACTCGTGGGCCGTCTCGCGCAGCATGTCCAGCATCAACATGAACTGGGCGCGCATCGCGTCCAGCTTCGGCCGGCTCATCTGCTGCTGGCCGCCGAACCGGCCGCCGAACATCATCATCGCGACGCCACCGATCATAAAGATCGGGAAGATCGAGCCGGCGCCCCCGAAGACGTGTGAGCCGCTGGCGAAGGTCATGGCGACCATGCCGATCAGCAGGCCGACCACCACCACACCGACCACAATCAGCCACCAGGGCTTGCCTTCCGGCGGCGGGATGCTCAACGGCGTCGGAAGGACGATGTTCTCCGGCTTGATTACCGGAGCCTTTTCCGGTGTCGGCCGCGCAAATCCACGTTTCACTTCGGTACCACCAACTCTGCGGGGGACATGTCCATCGGTAAGGTGTCGTGCTCCACTAACGCGTCCGCTCGTGACAGGGTCGGACCTTGCGGCAGCAGCCGCAGCGCGACCCACGGCGCCAGGCTCGGCATGGTCTTCAAACCCAACGCCTCGCGGACGTCGCGGGTGTCGTCCACTCCGAACCGGGCGCCCGCGTCCGTGAGCCACCACAACGATTCCGTCGTCTTGGCGCCGGGATCGTTGCCGGTGACGGCCACGAAGTTGGCGTAGTCGGGACCGAAGTAGACCTGGTCGGCTTCGCGGCCGGTCGTGTCGGCCTTCACCAAGGACACCACCTTGCTCGCGTCCTTGGTCGCGACCGGAATGGTCGACCCGGACACGACCTGGATGCGGGCCCGGTTCTCACCGGAGGTCTTCTGCCACCACCAGCAGGTCGCCGGGTTCTCCCGGATATCCATCACGTTCAGCGGGGTGTCCGGGTACGACGACAGGTCGAGCTTGTTGACCACCGGCATTTTTGCCAACGCGGACGGTTCCACGGTCACCGGCTTGGTGTTGCCCGGGCCGGCGTTCTGCAAGATCTGGGCGACCAGGGGTGGCAGCGTCTGCACGCCATCGGCCAACACCAGCGAATACTGTTGCGGCCCACTGATTTGTGGGGTGACGATCACCGTCCCGACCGGGCCGGGCGCCCCCGGGAACGACGCCGGAGAGCCGGCGTTCTGCACGTCCGGCACCGTCAGTTCGGGCCCCACCGGCAACGCGTCGTAGAGGGCGCGGCTCATCGGCTTTGCCATGCTGACCTGCTCCGGCGTCAAACCCAGCGGCAGCAACACCGACCGGTTCGTCGCGTCGATGCGCGACCGGCGTCCCTGCCGGATCACCCACGCGTCCCCGCCGTAGTTCAGCACCACGGCATCCGACCCGTTCAATACCTGCCGGTGGCCGCTGAGGTCCGGGACGCCGTCGATCACCGTCACCGTCACGCCCGACGGCGCCCCGACCCCGGTCGAGGTGGCCACGGTGTCGCACACCAGCCACGACGAAGCGGGCGGGGTCTTGGGCGCAAAATTCGACGGCGCGCCCGGGATGCCCACCAGCGGCCCGCGCGGCAGGTTGGCGATCTGGCCTGACCGAACCAGGTGCGGGTTGTCCGGCCGGCCGGTGATCAGCCGCGCCGAGGCCAAATTCAGCGCCGGATACAACTTGTCACCGACGCGCACGTACAGGGCGCCGGAATCGCGGTCGGCGATGATCGGCGACTCGTTGATCTGCCCCGACGGGCTGATGAACGACCACAGCAGCGCGCCCAGGCAAACCACCAGCGCGGCGGAAATCGATGCCACGACGGCCAGCGTCTGACGCCGTCCCGGTTCGATCTCCATGCGGACCCGCCAGCGGGTCAGCGCCATCGCGGTTCGGCGGGCAAGGAACTGATACCCGGTCACCTGGGTTCGGGTCGACAACCCAAGGCCGTAGCCCGACCCGCGCTGCCCGCGACTTTCTTCCGCCACGTAAATTCACCATCCGGTCTGTTAGAACGCCTGGACATTGCCCAGCGCGCGAATCCCATCGATAACGGTAAGCCACCCGCACGCACCTCGCCACGCTGCGCCGCACGCGGTCGCTTTTACGTCTCGCTATATATGATTCCGGCCGCTTTCGAGTCGCCACCTTCGCGAACGGTGCCGGCGGCGGCTCACGCCACCGAGCTGGCACTTTCGGTATACCCCCACCGGATCCCCCGGCCGGATTATTCGTGTCTCCACAGGGCATGGTAGCGGCGGATCGCCAACTCGTCCTGTCGAACGTCCGCTTTCACCGAACACGTTGCTGGGCCGGCGGGCGAGGGCGCGACGGTTGGCCGGCCAGCAAAACAACCGCGGCCGGTCCGCCGGAACGGGCCGCGTCGGCCCGGATCCTTGCCGGACGGGTCCGGCAAGCAAGATGGGCGGCATGACTGAGCTCGCGCCCTCGCTGGTCGAACTCGCCAGGCGGTTCGGCGTCGCGACCGAGTACGAGGACTGGACCGGCCGGCGGGTGCTGGTCCCCGAGGCCACGCTGGTGACCGTGCTCGCCGCCCTCGATGTCACGGCCGGCACCGAGCAGCAGCGCAACGCCGCCCTGACCGCGCAACTGCGGACGTATTGGGCGCGTCCGATGCCGGCGACCATCGTCGGGCGCACCGGTGAGCAGACGCGGTTCTGGGTCCACGTGACCCACGGTGATCCCGCCGAAGTGTGGTTGCAGCTCGAGGACGGCACGGCGCGCGGCGGGGTGCGGCAGGTCGACAACTTCACGCCGCCGTTCGATCTGGACGGCCGCTGGGTGGGCGAGGCCAGCTTCGTGCTGCCCGCCGACCTGCCGCTGGGCTACCACCGGGTGCACCTGCGTTCCGGCGACTCCCAGACGAGCACCGCGCTCATCGTGACGCCGGACTGGCTCGGGCTGCCGGAGCGGCTCGGCGCCCGCCGCGCCTGGGGTCTGGCCGCTCAGCTGTACAGCGTGCGGTCCCGGCAGTCGTGGGGCGTCGGCGATCTCACCGATCTGACGGACCTGGCGGTATGGTCGGCCTCCCGCCATGGCGCCGACTACATCCTGGTCAATCCCCTGCACGCGGCCGCGCCCACGATCCCGATGGAGCCCTCGCCGTACCTGCCGACCTCGCGGCGCTTCGTCAACCCGCTTTACCTTCGCGTTGAGGCGATCCCCGAATTCGCCGACCTGGCCAAGCGTGGCCGGGTGCGACGGCTGCGGTCGGAAGTCCAACAGCGAACCGGACGGCTCGACACCATCGACCGCGACAGCGCGTGGGCGGCCAAGCGGGCGGCGCTCAAGCTGCTGCATCGCGTGCCGCGATCGGCGGGCCGCGAGCTGGCGTACGCCGCGTTCCGTGACCGCTCGGGCCGCGCGCTCGACGACTTCGCCACCTGGTGTGCGCTGGCCGACGAGTACGGCGGTGACTGGCACCGCTGGCCGGAGTCGTTGCAGCATCCCGACGCCGCCGGTGTCGCCGGTTTCGCCGAACGGAATTCGGACGCGGTCGACTTCCACCGCTGGCTGCAGTGGCAACTCGACGACCAACTCGCCTCGGCGCAATCGCAGGCAACACGGGCCGGAATGTCGTTGGGCATCATGGGAGACTTGGCCGTCGGTGTGCACCCCAACGGCGCCGACGCCTGGGCCCTGCAGGATGTTTTGGCGCCGAGCGTGACCGCGGGCGCGCCGCCGGACGAGTTCAATCAGCTCGGCCAGGACTGGTCACAGCCGCCGTGGCGTCCGGACCGCCTGGACGAGCAGGAGTATCGGCCCTTTCGCGCACTGATCCGCGCCACGCTGCGGCACGTCGGCGGGATCCGCATCGACCACATCATCGGGTTGTTCCGGCTGTGGTGGATCCCGAAGGGTGCGCCGCCCACCGAGGGCACCTACGTGCGCTACGACCACGAAGCGATGATCGGCATCGTCGCCCTGGAAGCCCATCGGGCCGGGGCGCTCGTCGTCGGCGAAGACCTCGGCACCGTCGAACCGTGGGTGCGCGACTACCTTTTGCTGCGCGGCGTGCTGGGCACCTCGATCCTCTGGTTCGAGCTGGATCGCGACGGAAACGGCGGGCCACTGAACCCACTGCCGGCCGAACGCTGGCGCGAGTACTGCCTGTCGTCGGTCACCACCCACGACCTGCCGCCGACCGCCGGCTACCTGGCCGGCGACCACGTGCGGCTGCGGGAGTCCCTGGGGCTGCTGACCCGGCCCGTCGAAGAAGAGCTCGAGTCCGACCGGGCCGAGCTGGCGGCCTGGATGGCCGAGCTGCGCCGGGTCGGGCTGTTGGATGACGGTTACTCAGCACATGAACAAGACCCGGAACTGATCGTCCTCGCCCTGTACCGGTATCTGGGCCGGACGCCGTCGCGGCTGTTGGGAGTGGCGCTGACCGATGCGGTTGGTGACCGCCGCACCCAGAATCAGCCGGGCACCACCGACGAATACCCGAACTGGCGAGTTCCGCTGACCGGCCCCGATGGCCGGCCGATGACGCTCGAGGACGTGTTCACCGATCGCCGGGCGGCGACCCTGGCCGAGGCGGTGCGCGCGGAGATCGCGCCTCCGACGACACCGACCACCTGTTAGCTTCGGGTGCCATGAAGGCTTCCCTAACAATAGGGCCAAAAATAGGGGTCGTGGCCCCGGTCGCCGACGGTGTCACCGCGGATCCCGACTGGATGGTGAGCTTCGCAAGCCACCTCGAGCGGTGCGGGTTCGAATCGATCGTCGTCGTCGAGCACACCGTCCTGGCCACCCGGTACGACAGCGTCTACCCCTACGACAGTTCCGGACGGGTGGGGTTGGCGGCCGACTGCCCCATCCCCGACCCGCTGGACCTCCTGGCGTTTCTGGCCGGCCACACCAGCCGGCTCGGGCTGGCCACCGGGGTGCTGGTGCTGCCCAACCACCATCCTGTGGTGCTCGCCAAACGGGCCGCGACCGTCGATGCGCTGTCCGGCGGACGGCTGCGGCTGTGCGTGGGCGTGGGCTGGCTCAAGGAGGAGTTGGAGGCCTGCGGGGCGGAGTTCGACAGCCGGGGCAGGCGGGCCGACGAGCAGTTGGCCGTCCTGCGGGCGCTGTGGGCCGACCGGCCGCAAGGGGCGTCATATCACGGCGAGTTCTTCGACTTCGACAACGTCATGTGCTACCCGAAACCGGTTGCGGACCAAGGGCTTCCGGTTCATATCGGCGGTCACAGCCGGGCGGCCGCCCGCCGCGCCGGGCGGCTGGGAGACGGCTTCCAGCCGCTCGGGGTGACCGGTCCCCCGCTCGCGTCGCTGATCGCGCTGATGCGTGAAGAGGCGTCGGCGGCGGGCCGCGACCCGGCGCGGCTGGAAGTGTCGCTGGGCCATGCGGTTACCAAGATCGATGCCGAGCGCGCGAGCAGCCTCGTCGATCAGGGCGCCGACCGGATCGTGTTGGCCATGCCACCGACCGCCGACATCGAACAGGCCAAAGACGTCGTGTCGGCCTGTGCGCAGCGGCTGTCCCTGGTGTCGTGAACCTTTCGATGACCCTTTCCGTCGACGATCGGATCGCCCTCAGCGATTTGGTGCACCGGTATGCGGCCAACGTCGATGACCGTCAATTCGATTCTGTGGCAAAGATTTTCACTGTGGAGGCCGAACTGAAGGTGCCCGAGCCGCCGGCCGCGCTGGGCCCGGTCCATTCCCACCGTGGTCGGGAGGCCATCACCACGGCGGTCGCCGCCGTCGCCGCGGTGACCCGTACCGAGCACGCGATCGTCGGTGAGGTTTACGACGGGGCCAGCCCGGCCGGCACGGCCAGGGGGCGCATCGCGTGCGTCGCGCACCACTGGAGCCGACACGGGGATGAGGTGATCGACGTGGTCTGGCATCTGCGTTACGACGACGACTATCGGCTGACCGACGAGGGCTGGCGGATCAGCCGCCGGGCCCTGACGATCAATGCCATCGAGACCCGGCCGATGCGCCGGTTGCTGCCACGCGATCCGCCCTAGCCTAAAAGGGTGGCGGGCGGTTGCGTTGGGCGACGTGGTTGCTGTTGAGGGTGCGGTCTTGGTCGCGGGTTCGGCGACGTGTGGGCATCATGATGGCGCGGTCACGGATGGTGGTCGATATTCCTTTGGGGTAGAGGGTATTTCGCCGGTAGGTAGGCACAGGACGGGGAATAGCAGCCGGCTGCCCGGGCGGGGCCCGCTAGGTGAGGTCCAGAGGATGGTGCCGTCGGGGTGTTGTTCGTCGCGCCAGCCGGTCCAAAATGTCTTGAGCAGGTGGTGTTTTCGCAGAGGCATTTGAGGTTGCTGACAAGTCGGAAATCTACCCCCTTTACGCAGGTTTACGACTCAGCCGCCTATAGGCATCATCGACACGGCGGGCTTACCCGTGAACCATTGGGGCACAGTCACTTCGCTGTTCTGACGATGGCGAGGTTGTGGTCATGTAATGCGGTGATGAGTGCGCGGGTCCCGTCGTCGGGTTGTGGCGCCAGTTCGTGGGCGATGGCTGTGCGCACCACGGCCGATACCGGTAGGCCGCGTTCTGCGGCGGCGGTACGTAGCCGGGTCATCTCATCGTCGGTGAGACGCACGGTGAGGATTTGAGCCTTTTCGCGGTTGGGGTGGGTGGCCGGCGCGGTCGTGTATGCGGTCGTGTATTCAGAGCTGTCGACGGCTTCCAGCTCGCGTGCCTCGGTGAGTAGGTTGCTGAGCTCGTTGTTCACTGGTTGTTCCTCTCCCGGTATGTGCTCTGATCGGTGGCGTTGGCCGGCCAACAGTTCGCGCCGTATTGCCGGTCCTGGTGGCTAACGACGATGACGACGAGCACTGCGTCTGCGGTCGGCGAGAATCCGACGAACCGGCTGCTTTTGCCCGAGCGGGCTTTTGGGGTCGGGGATGAACCCCCACCACGTCGGGATCGTTGACGGCTTCGGTTGCCATCTCGACAGTGGTGCGGTGTTTGTCCCACATGTGGGTGACCGCGTCGCTGGGCCAGTGCAACTCGGTCACCCGCTCAGTGTATGACAAATGTATGGCATCTGGGCATACAAGTATGCGGGCACGCACGGGACTGTACGGGGTGGATTCCGGCAAAAACGACTGACTTACCTCACGTGCCGCAAACAACACCCCATACCCTCGCCGAAGCCTTCACCAGCTGTTTTGTCGAGCACCCACGACCGAAATGGCAAACGAACCTGAGCTTTGTTGCAAGTCGGGAATCTACCCCCTTGCGAGTCGTCTGCCCCTGTATCTCCGGCGGACCTACAGCAGAGTGATCGCAACAGGTATACCGAGTTGATCAGTGGCGCTTGCCAACCGACTGTCGAGGGTGATCACGGCGGCGGAGTGTTCGGCGGCGACAGCGACATACAGGCCGTCGTAGATCGAGATGTTGTGCCGCCAGGCCCAGACGGTGCGCAGGAGCAGTGCATCGGGAAGCACGTACTCGATTGCGAGTGCGGCGACAGCCTCGGCGGCGGCCTCGGCGTCCTCTGGTTTCAATTGCTGGCGCAATACGGCCTTGTGCAGGGTGCGTAGCACCTCGCCCGGCATGTGGGCCGGCGCAAGCCAGCCGTCGTCGCCGTTCAGGACTGCGCGTGCCGCGTCGCCTTGGGGGGTGCCACTCGTGAGCGCCAACACCAGCACGCCTGCGTCCACCACGATCACAGCAGGAACCTCACCCGTCGCGGTCGGCGCGGATGACGGTCGCCACTTCCTCGGCTGTCATAGCGAGGCTGCGATGACCAGCCAACGCCTCCAAGAGCTGTCGGTTGCGCCCCGCCTGGTACTCCCGTTCCAACAGTGATCGCAGATACGTTTGGGTGGACTGGCCGCGCGCCTCGGCGCGGGCCGCCAGCGCGTCGCGAACTTCTTCGGGGACATCTTTGATCTGAATCGCAACTGCCATGGCCATAAACTATCACATGCGCATGGCATGCGCATGTTGTACTGCTTACGATCAATAACTCGAGTGTCACCGGACCCCAATCGGGTATCACCGATGCGAGTCACCTGACATGTTCCAAACCACACCCCTGGCTCAACCGATGACTTCTACCAGCTGTTTTGCCAGTGACGCACCGTCATAACGACAGAGCGATCTGACGTTGGACGGGTGGGTCGGCCGAGCGGGTAGGCGATGGTGTGGTCGATGTCGGCGAATTCGGCGGGCCGGTCGCAGCCGGGAAACCGGCAGGTCATATCGCGGCAACGGATGAACCGCTCGAGTGGGGCCGAGGGGCCGAGACCCCGGCTCGGGTGGCGCGTCGGCGGTGTGGCGCAGGGGTTGGGTTTTGGCGCCGCCACCGATCAGCTCGGCCAGCATCGACGCGGGGATGGTGCCGGCGCCGGAGAGGTGCGGGGCGGGGTGGGCCTTGAGGGCCGCGGCGTCGGCGACGACGTGGATCACCACCGCGGCGGCGCGCGGGTCGGCGCCTGCCCGGCACTGCGCACTGCCGCAGCCGCACGCGAGGTTTTCCGCCCCGGCGGCTAGTGCCCCCAGGGCGTCGGCACGGCGCTGGTCGAGGGTGCGCGGGTCGTCCTGGCAGACCCGCTCGGCCATGTGGGTGAGTCGGCGGTCCAACACGGTCGCGTCGGTGATCAGCAGCGAACCCCACAGGGATGCGGTCGGGGAGTCGTTGTCGGCGGGGCCGATCGCCACGTGGCGCGCACGCACGCCGGCCCGGCCGCGACGGAGGGCCGCCGGGTCGTGGCGATCAACGACGGCGTCGATGGCAGCGGCGGTCTTGGTTACCGACAGCGGCCCGAAGTGTGTGGCGTCGGCGGCCAGCGCCTCATCGACCATGCGCAGCGTCTCGGGTCTTTGATCAGATCGGTGCTGAGGCCAGCCGCGCGCCGATCGTGCCCTCGGCGAACAACGCCGCTACCGTGGGCAGCCGGTCGCGCAGCGCCACCGCCAGATACATCTGCCCCGACGCCATGGCATGGCTGATGCCTTGGGCCGCGGCGACCTCGGCGGCGATCGCGTCCCAGTTGTCACACGACCAGTGCGCGCAGTCGGTGGGACCGGCGCCGCGGTGACCCACCAGCTCGGGCAGCCGGGGGAACGAATGCGTCTTCTGAGGAGGCGCTCATGCGGCACGTCACGCGCGGCGCCGTGACCACTCGTCGGGCGCCGCGGGGTGTAAAGCGAGCGCCCGGGCTCGTCGTTGTTGCCGCTGCGATCGTCGGACTGCTGGCCTTCGGGGCCGGGCTGGCGTGGCTTGCCATGGACCGCAGGCGGATCCGCGACGCCGAACGAGAACGGCCGGTGCGGGTAGCCGGGTCCGCGCCGCCGAATTTATCGCAGCGCGGCCAGGTTGTTCACCGACTTGCGCACGTCGGAGCGGAGGACCCTGGCGACCAGGCCTCCGATCGGGCCGCCGAGCAGCCCGCCCTTGAGCTCGGCGGTGAGGTGAAAATTCGATCCGGGATGGTCGTGGGTGACGGTCATCGCTACCGCAATTCGAATCCCGCCCCGACCGCGGCCTTGCAGCTCAATCGATTTCGGCTCGTCGTAATGGGTGACCGTCCAGTGCACGACGTTGCGGAAGCCCTTGACCTTGATGCACGACGAGACGCGGGTGCCCTCCCCGACCGTTGACGGAACCGGGCCGCGCCAGCCGTCGAAAATCGTCATCCACTCATCGAATCGACGCAGGTCGGAAGCCAGCTTCCAGGCGGTCCCCGATCCCACATCCGATGACATCGAAACATCTACGCGCGCCAAGTCTTATCGCTCCTTACCCGACTGCCTCGGCCAATGCGGGGCCGACCGTCGCCGTTGCATACCCGGGCGCGCCGAGCCGATAAACCCGCGGCCGGCTATCCGCTCGGCTTAGGGCCAGGACTGCTCAAGCTGGTGAGCCACGTCGATGACCTGCGCGGCTTGCGAATGCGGTGCGTCGATCTCGTCGGCGACGTACTGTGCGACGAATCGCCGGATCTCGCCATCGACGCCCGCCAGGATGCGCAGCACCTCACCGCGGAAGGACTTGGACGACACGTTGACGGTGATGTCGGAAGGCCGCGGTTTTGCGACGTCGACAACCAGGAGCAGCGGCTCGGCGGCTCGCGCGGTGGCGCGCAATGCGATGTCTCCGGAGACCACGAACCGTTGCTTGTCGAGCCGCAGGTCGAGCAGCAGATCGATCGACAACGGAATGTGGATGACGAAGGTGATGCTGTCACCCAGACGCCGGGTTACTTTCGGCTCGTGGATCTTGACGTTGGCGCTGACCTTGGCAATCCCGCCGGGACCCTGAGCGATCGGCTCCATCGCGAACTCGCTGCCCGCGATGTCGGCGAATCCGGCGGCGACGCGCTCGGGCGTGACCGCGACCTCGAAGAACCTGCGGCCGAACTCTTCGTAGGTGACATAATCGAGATTCTGCATAGGCTTATACCGTCTCACGTCCGTTGCCGGAACCGTCGCTGATCTGCTCGCGTCGCAGCAAATTCGCGTCATATGCGCCCGGGACAAGGCTGAGGAATCCAGCGGGCATCACGAGGACCCGCCTTTTCGGGCAGTGAACAACACCACAGGCAGACGCTTCGATTCGGTGTGCCGGCCGCTAGTCCGCGAGGCTGAAACGTTTTGGGGGTCTCGGCGCGCGCTGAGTCGCCATGGCCAGCGCCGGGGCCGGCCCGCGTCAGCTGCCGCCTTCAAAACGATTGGGAATGGCTGAAAATCGCTCCGACGTACGGGTCCATTGGAATTTCATCGCGCGGGAAGCCATTGGCCAGCTTCCGTTAAAGTCTCGTTGGCCAGAACGGATGCACGCTCATCGCCACTTTGGAACAATCACGGGATTATGAGACCCGTACTGCTGCTGGCAAGTGTCGCCGTGGTGATCGGCACGGCCGCGCCGGCCCACGCCGACATCGATGGCAAGGACCAAGCCTTCCTCACCACGCTCAGCCAAGCCGGGCTGACCTACATGAACCCCGACCGCGCGGTAGCGGCCGGCAAAACGGTGTGCAATCTGGCCGACGGGGGAATGACCGGCGAGGAAATTGTCAAGAACCTGCAGGACCGCAATCCAGGGTTCGAGGGTCAGGGCGCGGCCAAGTTCGCGGCAATCGCGGTCTCCGCGTACTGCCCCGAAAAGCTGAACGGCGAGGGTCAGGGCCCAGCCCGCAAGACCGGCAACGCCTAACTCGGCCGGCGCGCTGATCCCCATTCCGCCGCGGGGACAATGCACTGACGTCGACCCGCTCGTCTGTCGTTGCTCGACGGAGCGAAACGGCAACCGCGTTCACCCGAGACAGTCACTGAAGGCCGGTCGGTGGCCGTGAGCATGTGGCGCCAGGGTGGCTGGTCTGGCCGAAGCGTAATATCCCCCCGACAAGAGCGGGGGAAGGATCTCGTGGAACTCGTGAGGCGGCGGCAATGGTAGGACAGGATCTGGCGGCGGCAGCCGGAAGGTCGATCGTGGCTCCGGCCGGCGCATGAAGATCAGCCTGTTGCTGGCCGACGCGGCGCAGGCCGACGCCCAATCCGGAAAAGTGCATGCCCTCGGGCTGGGGTGGCGGCAGTGTCAAACACCAACGCCCGCTTTCTCTTTGGTGTTGTTCCTGGATATCGACTGGGACGAGACCAACAAACAGCACAAGCTGACCTGCCAGCTACTGACCACCGATGGCGAGCCGGTGGTGGTGATGGGAACACATGGGCCCCAGCGGATCTCCTTTGAATTGGCGGCGGAGGCCGGCCGGCCCCCTGGGGCGATTCACGGCACTTCGGTTCGCATGCCGCTCACCCTCAACATCCCGGCCGGAATCCCCTTGGAGCCAGGAATCTACGAGTGGCGGGTGGAGGTCGAGGGTTTCGAGCAGGCCACGGCGGTCGAGGCGTTCGTTGTGGTCGGTCCCGTTCACGCGCCGGCTCCATCCGCGTAAGCGCGGCGGCCGGCCCGATGGCTTGTCGACTGCGTCGATCACGTTGCGGCAGAAGCTTTTTAACGCGCACGGGCTAGCCCCGGCCAGTTCACGACCGGCTCACGTACTGGCGTGGCGACGCGTGGGGGCGCTGCCACCGATTCGCCACGGACCCGCAGCCTGGATGCCAGCGAGGTCAGCGCCGTTCCCGCGGCCAGCACCATCAGCTCTGTGTGCACGCCGTGCCCGCCGAAGTAGACGATGCGACGCAGGGCGTGGGTTCCGGCTCCGTTGGGCAGGGCAATGCCGATCGCCCTGAAGAATGGCGGCAGCAGCGCGGCTTGATATGCGCCACCGGCAGAAGGGTTGCCGAGAATAACGAAGACGATCACGGTCACGCCGATGCCCAAGACGTCGAGAAGGGTCTGGAACGCGACGGTGACGGTGGCCGCGGACAGTGTCGCCAGTGCTCCGATGCCGGTGGTCACCCAGAAGTGTCCGACGAGCCGCCCAAGACCGGGCCGACGATAACCGCGCCGCCCAGCCCGGACGCTATGGCATAACGCACCATGCGACGGCACTCGGGGCGCGTCGTCGGCCTTCTACACGGCCGCACCCGCCGCGTCGACTGTTTCCTTCATCACACCGTCGATTCCGGCCATTTTCCGTCACTTTTGCCGGTCGGCAACGCCCGGCTCCCATGCTGACGGCGTGGAATCAGCATGTCGCGGCGAACGAGTCACCTCCGGCGTGTATGTCCGTGCGGTCCAGGGAAGGAGTCACGAATGACTGAGGTAGCCCCGTTGATGCCCGATACCATGTTCAATCCGACTGCCGCGCTTGATGATCTGCTTGCCGACGTCGGGCTGTCGGCCGCCGATGCGGGCGGGCGCGTGACATTTGCCGGACGGGATCCGATCATCCCGGCCCGTCATCGGCTGGCCGCGGCGATCGGCATCCCGATGATGGGCAACGCCGTGGCGGCGGCCACCTTGCACCGTCATCGTGGCGGGCCGAGCCAGGATTTGCACCTGGACCTGCGGCAGGCAGTGCATCACATCAACCCCAGCTTCTATTGGCATCCCACCCTTGCGGGCGAGTTTCCGTCGATCGCACTGGTTTTGGACAACCCGTTCGCGCTCGTTCCCTACCGCACCCGCGACGGGCGCACCGTGATGGCCTCGGCCGTCTATCCCCACCAATCCGCCAAATGGTGCCGATTCCTCGACGTGCCACCCGACTTCGGCAAAGTCGCGCAGGCGTTCGCCCGCTGGGACGCCTTCGAGCTGGAAGAGGCCGCCAACGACGCCGGGCTGCCCGCATGCGTGGCCCGCAGCCCCGAGGAGTGGCTGGCCCACCCGCACGGGGCCTTCCTGGCCACCCAGCCGGTGATCGGGTTGACCCGCATCGGCGACGCCCCACCACGCGAGCTCGGCGAATCCGATCGGCCCTTTGGCGGGGTGCGCGTGCTGTCGTTCACCCACGCCGTGGCCGGACCCACGGTGGGCCGTGTCCTGGCCGAGCAGGGCGCCGACGTGCTGTGCGCGACCCGCCCCAACGACTTCGAACACGACTGGGTTTACTTCGAAGCCAACATCGGATCCCGAAGTGCCTGGCTGGATTTGACCAAGGACACCGGCAAGGCCAACGTCGGCCGGCTACTGCGCGACGCCCACGTCGTCGTCAATAATCACCGCGGCTTGAAACTCGAAAAGCTCGGCATAGATCCCCACGAGCTCGCCGGTACCCACCCCGGCCTGGTGCATGTCTCGGTCACCTGCTACGGATCGGCCGGGCCGTGGGCCCACCGCGGCGGCTTCGACATGAACGGCTCGGCCGCCTCCGGATTGATGGTCATCGAAGGCAGCCAAGACCAGCCCCAATTACCGCCCACCGGCCTGATCAACGACTTCATCACCGGCTACATGGGCGCGCTCGGCGCCGCGGCCGGACTGATCAAACAACAAACCGAAGGCGGCAGCTGGCACGTCACCGTCAGCCTTACCCGCAACGCCATGTGGTATCAAACGCTCGGCTTGGTCGACCCCGCCGACGCCGGACGCGACAAGGAGCGCACCATCCGCGAACCGGCCAGCTACGACGCCGACAGCCCCATGGGCGATGTCCACATGCTCGCCCCGCCAGTCACTTTCAGCCACACCCCGCCCCGCTGGCCGGACCCGATCCTGGTCCCCCGCGGGTCATGCCGGCCCGAATGGGCCAGCATCGACAACCCCGCGGCGCGGCCCACCTCCTCGAGGGTGGCGCCGCGGACCGCGTCGATGACGTCGCGCAGATAGAGCGGCAGATATCTGCCAGCCGAATTCGGGGACGGTACGGACCGAAATCGATGGAAATCGGCGTCTTTGTGCGGGAAACCGTCGCCGAAGGGTGACAATTGCCACCGTGATTGACGGCGTGGACGAGGTGGATGTCGCGCTGCTGGACGCGCTTCACGTCAATCCGCAGGTGAGCTTCGAAGAACTCGGCAAGGTCCTCGGCATTTCGCCGGTTACCGCGGCGCGGCGGTGGCGGCGCCTGGTTTCGACGGGGCGCGCGTGGGTTTCCTCGGCGATCGGGCCCCAGCTGCCGGCGAAGGCGGCACTCTTTGAGGCCGAGTGCGAACCGGGCGCCGCGCACTCGGTCGCCGCCCAATTTGCCGCCAGGCCGCACGTCTTCAGCGTCTACATCACGACGGGCCAAGACAACTTGTACGCCTTGCTGGTGGCCGCCGATCAGGCCCTGATGTCCGAGTTGATCGTGGAAGCACTGCCGGCGGTCCCGGGAGTACGGCGGGTCCAGTCCGCGCTGATTACGCACTTGTTCAGCGGTACCCGCTGGCGCCTGGGCGGCCTCAGCACCGGCCAGGTGCGCACGGTGACTCCCGAGCCGCCCAAGACCGGATCGGCGCACGAGTTCGATGACTTCGACCGCGAGCTGTTCCTGGCGCTACAACGGGACGGCCGACTCAGCTTCCGGGACCTGGCCGTGACGCTCGGCCGATCGGAACCCGTGGTTCGTCGCCGGCTGAGTCTGCTGACCCGCTCGGGATTGCTGGCATTCCGCACGGATTTCGCGCGCGTGGAAGCCGGCTGGCCGTCGGCGATAGCGCTCAAGCTTCGCGTCGCATGGCCGCAGGCCGCCGCGGTGGGGCGGGCGCTTGTCCACTATCCGGAGACCCGGTTCTGCGTTGCGACCGCAGGCGGACCGGCCAATCTATTCGTGACGATGCAACTCCACCGCGCGTCGGCACTCGACTCGGTGATTTCCCGGCTTATCGACGAATATCCAGGTGTGGCAGTGCTAGACACGCGCGTCGTGTTGCGCTCGGTGAAGTCCTGGGGGCGGCTACTGGGTTCTGACGGACGGGCGCAGGAAGTCGTGCCCGTCGACCTGTGGGCGCCCGTTAAGAGCCAATAGCGCGACGCGTCACCGGACCAGGTTCACCGCGTGACCGAGGGTGACGGCGGGAACTCCTCGATTCCTTCGAAGACGCTTGGCGCCCCGCCAGCGAGGCGACCAGTGCAGCTGAAGCGGGAAATCGTCATGGCCGAAAGGCCTTTGGCCCGTCGCGCCGGTGAGAGTTGGCGACAGCCGCGGTACCCCCCAGGACCGCGGCCGCGCCAAGTTCCTCATCGCCCTCAACAAGGCGCGGTAGCCGAGCTGGCGAACAGCGGACCCCACTCGTGCCGAGCTGCGGACTGCGCATCGATGAAGCTGGGTGTGTTCTCACCATCGCCCGCCAGATGCACCAACGCCCAGGCCATCGCGAACACCGGCACCTTGTGACGTTGTGCCGCACCGTGCAATTCATCGAAAGCGGCATGCGAAGTGCATCGGCGAAGGCCAATGAGAATGCCCCGCGCGGTGTCGAGAATGCGGCCAGAGTTGGGACCGTACGATGTCTGGGCCGGAACCCAGTTCGCCATCATGCTGCGGATACCTCCTGTTGTGCCCCAACGGAATCCGCTACCCCACATAGCGGATTGAGGATCGACGATAGCCGCGCATTGCTTGCGGCTGCGATCCCCGAAAAGGCGCACTGTGCCATGATTTGTGGATTCGTGCCGTTGCGCCAGACCGTCGCGGACATCGATATGCACCTGTGACCGTTTCGGGACCTGCCCGCTGCCACCCCACGAGCCTGGCATTCTCCGGCTTAGCGCCCGAATTACCCTGCGAGCGCCAATACTTCGTCGAAACCGGCGACGAGGGCTTCGTGAAAAACGTCGTGGTCAGGTATCGCCACGGTATCGACATCGATGCCCAGGGCGCACACATTGACGTAAGTGAGCAACGTGACGTTGACCGCCGAGCCGATCGTCGGGCCGAACGCGTATTGCGCACGCACCGGGGCGCCGCCCAGGAAGACCTGAACCGGCACCCCCGGCACATCGCTGGCGAGGAAATCGATGTGGCGCAGAGCCCTACCGATGTACCAGCGCGGCATCAGGTTCAGAGCGCCGGCAATCAACTGCGTGTAGGGCAGGGACCTTTCGGCGCGTACCGCGTCGGCGCGCTGGTGTATTGCTTTGATCCGTGCCGCCGGGTCGGCCTCGCCCACGGGAACGTCGAACCGCATGAGGGTGATCCGGTTTCCGCCGATGCCATCGGCCTCGGTCCGCAAGCTGATCGGCATCGTCAGATGCAGGTCGCCGATCCCGACGCCGTGCTTCTCGTGATATCGGCGTAGTCCACCGGCCACCCCGGCGACGAAGGCGTCGTTTAGCGCCCCACCACAGCGGTGCGCCGCTTCCCGAAGTTGCGTCATCGGCACCTCGTGCACCAACAGGCGCCGGCTCAGGCCGCGGTCGGTTACCAGCGGAGACCCGGTCCGGTTTATCGGCCGAACCGTCCGGTAGACCGATGCCGCGGTGGCCGCCGCCGATCGGACCGTCGCAACCGGCCGCCGAACGCCGCCGTATGCGAGTCGCGGCGCCGCTTTAACCGCGCTCGCCAAGGCATTCGCGATCAGCCCGGTGTCGTAGCGCCAGGCGTCTCGGTAGCCGCTGGACCACGACGGCCTGGACGCCTCCGGCTCGGGCGGCAGGGGCTCGCGCTCGTACAGCTCCTCGGAAAGGTTGAACAGGATCATCGCGATCTGCACGCCGCCGATTCCATCGGTGAGGGCATGGTGGAACTTGCAGACCATGGCCGCACCGCCGTTTTCCAGGCCGTCGATGAACGTTGTCTCCCACAGCGCCCTGGCCCGGTCGAAGTCCTGCATCTCGGCCAGTCGGGCCATCTCGAGTACGTCGTCGAGCGTGCCAGACCCGGGGGCGACGGCTCGCTGGATGTGGTAGTCGAGGTCGAAGTACGGGTCATACTCCCACCGGGGTGGGGCAGGCGGCGGCGACGGCACCACCCGTTGCCGAAACATGGGCAGTGTGCGACTCATCAGGTCGAATCGTTCGCGCACCGCGTCCCAGTCCGGTGATCGATCCAGCAGCACGACGCTCACCACGGTCGAGCGCAGCCGTGGGTCGCTTTCCATGGCCCACGTAAAGGCGTCGCTGTTGCGCAAGAAATGAGTCATCGTGTGCTCCTTGCACAAACGTACGGCTCGCGGCGGGGCAAGATCAGCAGATTATTGGCACACAATGACTTTGGTGACTTTGGTCCTGAGACTTCGGGCCATTCGTCACGGAAGCAGGATCGGCATCGTCGTCACTCGCCAAGCACCCGAGGCCCGGTCGGGATCAACGAGCTTCGCGCCGGTACTTGACGCCCTTGGCGGCTAGTCGTCGGTCGTGACCGTCCCGACGGCCTCCAGCGCCTGGATACCGGCGGGGACGCGCGTGAGTTGTTTGAGCATAAAGAACCTTTTCGGGCGGTGGCTTTGCGCCTAGACGGACGCGTCGAGGGTCCGCAGCGCGGGAACCAGGCGTTCCGCCAGCGTCTCGGGATGGGCATCCAGCGAACCGATCCGCAGGATCAGGTGCCTGGCGCCGGCCTCGACGTAACGGCCCAGCCAGTCCAGGCACTCCTCCACCGAGCCGCTGCGGAATGCCTGGAGATTACTCATTACGTCGATCGGCTGACGGTAATACAGCCGGGTGTACGTGTCGAGCTCCTCGCGGGCCCGGGCATGGTCGCCGTTGAGGTTCACCGTGGCATATAGCGCCGGCGTGATGGGCCTGACCGCTCGCTGGGCGATCTGTTCCCAGGCGCGACGGTAGGCGTCGGCGTCGGGCAGGTAGGGAAGCCACCCGTCGTAGGTGTTCGCCACCCGCTCAATCACTTTGGCCGAGTCACCGCCCGCCAGCCACAGCGGCGGACCCTTGGGCTTGACCGTGGGAAGCGCGCCGGCGAGATCCTCGATACGCCAGAACCTGCCCGCAAACCGGCCTTGCTCATCCCAGGCCTGCCGCCACAGGGCCACAGTCTCATCGAGTCGGGCACCGCGGGCAGCGAAAGGCACGTCGACGGCGTCGAATTCGCGCCGGCTCTCCGGTAGCGGAGAGCCTGAGCCGAGCCCGACGACGAGACGACCCCCGCTGATCTGGTCGACGCTGGCGACTTGTGCCGCCGCGAGTAGCGGATGGCGCAGCGGTGCGATCAAGGCGGCGGTTCCCAACGTCACCCGGCTCGTCACCGCGGCAACGGCGGACAGGATCGATAGCGGCTCGACGCGGGTGCGCGCCAGCAGCGAGTCACCGACCCATACCGAGTCGAATCCACCGTCTTCAGCATCCGTTGCGAACTTGATCAACCCGCGGGCGTCGTGCTGTCCCGTCATGGCGGTTTCACGGCTGGGCAGCATGATCCCGACGCGCAAGGGCGACGTCATGAACGTCATGCTTCATCAAGCTTCGTCACACTCGCGCCTATTCCATGTGGCTCAGAAACGGCTTGGACTCGGGTGACCTAAGCGACCCGTTTGCCGCGATCATCGCCCAGATTGATCTGCACGACGATCGTGCTTCGGCCAATGTGGCGGCACCTCGCTGACGGTGGTGCCAGCATGTCGGCGAACGGGATGTGTGGGATGGCGGACCGCTACGACTGGGCGTCGGCGAACTCGCAAAACGCCGTATAAGCGCGGGCGCCGTGAATGGTCGCCGGGCCGCCGTGCATGAGGATCGTGACGCCGATGGCCTCCGCGGCTTCCTCCGGCGTGGCGCCGGCGCGCGCAGCCGCCTGGGCGTGCGATGCGATACATCCATCGCAGCCCTGAACGACCCCAATCGCCAGTGCCATGAGCTCTTTGACCTTGCGGCTGAGCGCTCCGTCGGTAAGGGCTGCGCCGCTCAGGGCCGCAAATCCCTTGTAAACCTCGGGAATTTGCTGGCGCAGCGCGCGGTGCTGAGGCAGCAGGTCGTCGAGGATTTCGTGGTGATGATGTTGGTCTGACATACCGCCATCATATACCCCTATGGGTATTTACACCCGCGTGGGCCCGCCGTCCCCGCGACTATTCGCCGGCGGTCACCGGCGAACCGCGCTTGAGTGAGTCGATCGCCGCTTTCAGCCTCGCGGTGACCTCCTCGGCCACCGGACGCAGTTCCGGCTCGCCGGTGACCTCCACCAGCAGCCCGGGATTCATTGCTTCGACCAGCACCGTGCCGGCGTGATCAGGATCGGCGCGCACCACGACGTTGCACGGCAGCAGCAGGCCGATCTGGCGATTCGCCTGCACCGCGCGATGCGCCAGCGGCGGGTTGCAGGCGCCCAGGATCAGGTAGTCCTCAATGTCTTGGCCCAGCTTGGCTTTCAGCGTGGCCTTCACGTCGATCTCGGTCAGCACGCCAAAACCCTGCTCCGCAAGTGCCTCGCGGGTCCGCGTGACCGCGTCGTCGAAAGAGGTATGCAGCGGTGTCGAAATTGCGATATCCATGACGAGTCCCTCCTAATCAGATCTTGTTTTGCCCGGTCAGGCGAGCGCCAGGAACAGCTTCTCCAGCTCGGCTTCGCTCAGCGGTGCGGCACCGTCCGCCGTTTTACCCGTAACACATTCCTTCAGTCCGGTCGCCACGATCTTGAACCCGGCACGGTCGAGGGCGCGCGAGACCGCGGCGAGCTGGGTGACGACCTCCTTGCAGTCGCGGCCCTGCTCGATCATCGAAATCACTCCCGCAAGCTGTCCCTGGGCGCGGCGCAGCCGGTTCAGCACCGCGGCGATGCTGTCTTGATCACCAATCACTGGATCCTCCGTCTCGTTGTGATATCCGACAGAGTACCCGCGGGGGTATCAGTCAACATAATTGGAATATACCCCGGCGGGTATTAGTTGTCACGTGTATAGGCCGAGTCGAAGGAAGCAACATGACCACAATCAACCTTACGCAAGAGACATTCAAACCAACCATCGTCGGCAACCCGCTTGTGCTGGTTGATTTTTGGGCTGGATACTGCCGCCCCTGCCAGGCCTTCGCGCCGATCTACCATCGATCGGCGCAGACGCACCCCGACGTCGTGCATGCCAAGGTCAACACCCAGGCCGAGCCCGAGCTAGCTGCCACGCTGGGGATTCGTTCGGTTCCGACCGTCATGGCTTTTCGTGACGGCGTGCTGGTCTACAGCAGAGCCGGCGCGATGCCACCCGTCGTGCTGGAAAACCTCATCACCCAGGTGAAATCGCTGGACATGGATGCGGTGCGCGCCAAGATCGCCGCCCGCAAGGCCGAGGCGGCCCGCTGACGTCCGGCCTCACAGGATGGCTTGGTGGTCCTTCGCCCTCGCGATGTCGTCCCAGTCGACGCCGAGCTCGAGCAGAATTTCTTCGGTGTGCTGCCCGTGTTCCGGAGCGCGCGCGGGAGCCGGCGGGGTTTCGTCGAATTGCACGGGGGCCGCGACGATCCGGTACTTCTCGCCGTGGTCGTCGACGTTTGTCACGACGTACCCGTTGGGTTCGACCTGCGGGTCGTTGAGGGTCTCCCGCGGCGTCGCCAAGGCGCCCCACACCCCGGGTTCGTCTTCGAGCACCTTTTGCCAATGCGCAAGGTCATGGCCGGCAAAGGCATTCGCCACGATCTCGGTCGCCGCGGCCGCGTTGGCGATCAGGTTGCTCGACGGGACAAATCGTTCGTCGGTGGCCAACTCCGGCAGGCCGATGCGTTCGCAGAAGCCGGCCCAGAATTTGTCGGGTTGCAAGAAAACCAGCTGAATCCACCTGCCGTCTTTGGTCTTGTACCTGTTGACGAGCGGATTGATGGCCAACCCGGGCGGTGCGCCCGGAATGCCGTCGATATCGAAGAAGTCGGCCGCCGAAATCGAGGGCGCGATGGCCCACATCGCCTGGGCCAGCAGCGAGGAGTCGACGATCGTCGGTTCGCCGGTCCGTTCCCGGTGGAACAGCGCCGCGCACACACCACCGGCCAGCGTGGCCCCACCCTGCAGGTCGCCGAATGCCGGGCCCTGGACTGCGGGCGTCTCGCTGCCAAACGGCGTGAGCGTGTAGGCGACCCCGCCCCGCGCCAGATATGTGGCGGCGTCGAAGCCGCCGCGATCCCGGTCCGGGCCCCGGACCCCCAGCCCGGTGCCGCGCGCGATGATGATCTTCGGGTTGAAGGCGCGGATGTCGTCAACCGTCAGCCGGGCCCGCTCGAGTGCGCCGGGCAGCCAATTGGTCAGGAACACATCGGCACTGGCCAACAGCCGGCCGAACAGTTCGCGGCCCAGTTCGGATTTGATGTCGAGGGCGATGCTGCGCTTGCCGCGGTTGCCCAACTCGAGGATGAAGTCGGCGTCGGGGCGGGCCGCTTCGCGGGTGAAACCGCCGATGACGAGCGCGCGTCCGGGATCACCCGAGGCGACGCCTTCCACCTTGATCACGTCGGCGCCCCAGTCGGACAGGGCGGCACCGGCCGACGGTACGTAGGTCCACGACGCCAATTCGACAACCCGCACACCGTGGAGGACGCCATCGTGCACGCCGGACATCGCTATCCCCTCGTCGCAGCCATTCCTTGCTATTTTAGGTATTCTAGCTACTCTAAGGGATATCGATAGCCCGGCTGCGGCCACTTTCGTGGAAGAGATGCGATGGAGCCGATCGTTGGTCCCATTCCGACCCGCGATGCGGCGAACGCGCGGTGCGTCACGGCGCGGCGGGCCGGCCGGCGGCCACCGTTCGGGGGCACGATCCCGCGTCAGTCCCTTCATCTCAGTGAACGTTTCGGACGCGCTCTCGGCGGCCGCGGTAACGAACGACATTGGGCCCCAACGTGGGTCGCTGGTGTAGGCGCTGCGACGAAGGACGCGCGATGGGCAGGGTGACGGGCAAGGTGGCCGTGGTCAGCGGGGCCGCACGCGGTCAGGGACGGTCTCATGCGCGGCTGCTGGCGGCCGAAGGCGCCGACATCATCGCGGTGGACCTCTGCGCGGATATCGAAACCAATGAGTACCCGCTGGCGCGGCCGGAGGATCTCGACGAGACGGCGCGGCTGGTCGAGAAGGAGGGGCAGCGCGCGTTCACCGCGATCGCCGACGTTCGCGACCGGGCGGCCTTGGCCGCGGCGGTCGATCGGGGCGTGGCCGAGTTCGACCATCTCGACATTGTGGTCGCCAACGCCGGCATTTGCCCGCTCACCGCGGGGCTGCCGCCCCAGGCGTTCGCCGACGCCGTCGACGTCGACCTGATCGGCGTCCTCAACCTGGTACACACGAGCCTCAAGCATCTGCACGCCGGCGCGTCGATCATCGTGATCGGGTCCAACGCCGCATTCATGTCGTCTCTGAGCGCCTCCGGCGCTGAGAGTGGGGTCGGCGGCCCGGGCGGGGCCGGCTACGCGTTCGCGAAACTCGCTGCCGCGCATTACGTCAACGACTTTGCCTTGGCGCTGGCCCCGTTCTCCATCCGGATGAACGCGGTGCACCCGACGAACGTCAACACCGACATGCTGCACAGCGCACCGATGTACCGCGCATTCCGGCCCGACCTGAAAAACCCGACCCGCGAGGACGCCGAACCGGTTTTCCCGGTAGTCCAGGCGATGCCCATCCCCTACGTCGAACCCGAGGACATCAGCGAGGCCGTGTTGTTCCTGGCGTCCGACGCGGCGCGCTACATCACCGGTCAGCAGCTCCGTGTCGACGGCGGCGGGTTCCTCAAGGTCAAGCCCTGGTCGGGCGCGTGACAGCGGTGGCACGAATCACCCTGAGCGGCAACGGAACTGGAGGAACTCCGTGAGCGACGGCCCCTCTACGGCGGGCGTCGAGCGTCGCCTCTACGAACTGATGGCCCTGATGAAGGCGGCCGACGACCGGCTGTTCACGGGCATCGGCACCGGCGAGTTCATGTGCGTGTACTGGCCGTCGCGCGGCCAGGAGGCCATCGCCGCCGCGATGGGGGTGACGCTGCGGCCCGACGACCAGCTGGTGACGACCTACCGCGGACTGCACGATCTCATCGGCAAGGGAGCTCCGCTCGAGGAGATCTACGGCGAGATGCTGGGCCGCACCGTCGGGGCCTGCCGCGGCAAGGGCGGCACCATGCACATCGCCAACCCCGGTAAGGGTGTCATGCTGTCGACCGGGATCGTCGGGGCCGGACCGCCGGTGGCCGTCGGTCTGGCGTTGGCCGCCAAACACAAAGGGCTCGACCGCGTTACGGTGGTCAGCTTCGGCGACGGCGCGACCAACACCGGCTCCTTCCACGAGGCGGCCAACATGGCCGCGCTGTGGGACCTGCCGCTGGTGTTCGTCTGCCAGAACAATCTCTTCGCCGAGATGACGCCGACGTCGGAGACCATGAAACTCGAGCACGTCGCCGACCGGGCGTCCGGTTACGGCATGCCGGGCGTGCGCGTCGACGGCAACGACCCGCTGGCGGTCAAGGCGGCGCTCGACGAAGCCCTGCGGCGGGCCCGTCGCGGCGAGGGCCCGACCCTCATCGAGTGCGTGACCTTCCGCTTCCGCGGCCACTACTTCGGTGACCGGATGCCGTACATCCCCAAGGATCAACTGGCGGCGGCCATGGCGGCCGACCCGGTGCCGCGGTTCCGTGACCGCCTCGCCGAAGCCGGCGTCTGCGGTCCCGACGAGCTCGACCGCATCGACGGCGAGGCCCTGGCGGCGGTGGAAACGACCTTGCACGCGGTCATGGGCGCGGATGCCCCGTCGATCGACGAACTCGACCGCGACGTGTACGCCACCCCGATCAAGTTCCCGGTGTGACATGCGGGAAAAGGAGATGACGATGCGCGAGGCGCTGAACCTCGCGCTCGACGAGGCGCTCGCCGCCGACGACCGGGTGTTCCTGCTGGGTGAGGACATCGCCGATCCCGGCGCCTCCGGCCCGACCGCCGGATTGTCGACGAAGTACGGCCACGACCGGGTGCTGGACACGCCCATCTCGGAGGCCGCGATCCTCGGGGCGGCGATCGGTGCCGCGATCGACGGGATGCTGCCGGTCGCCGAGATCATGATCATGGATTTCATCGGCATCGCCGCCGACCAGTTGATCAACAACGCCGCCAAGCTGCGGTTCATGACCGCGGGGCGGACGGCGGCGCCGATCACCGTCCGCACCCAGGTGTACGCCGGGTTGGCCACCGGAGCCACGCACTCGCAGAGCCTGGAGGCGTGGTTCATGCACATTCCCGGGATGAAGGTGATCGTGCCCGCCACCCCGCGTGACGGCAAAGGCCTACTGACGGCGGCGATCTTCGACGAGGATCCCTGCCTGTTCATCGAGACCATCCGGCTGCAAGGTAAGAAGGGGCCCGTCCCCGTCGAACCCGGCTTCTCGATCCCGTTGGGGCAGGCCGATATCAAGCGCGCGGGCACCGACGTGACACTGATCGGCTACGGGCGCAGCGTGCACGACGCACTCGCCGCGGCGGCCACCCTGGCCGAACAGGGGGTGAGCGCGGAGGTCGTCGACCTGCGCACCCTGGTGCCACTCGACGTCGAGACCCTCGTCGAATCCGCCCGGCGCACACGAAAAGTGGTGATCGTGCACGACGCGGTGCAATTCGCCGGTCCGGGAGCCGAGATCGCCGCGATCCTGCAATCGGAGTTGTTCGGGGAGCTGGCCGCGCCTATCGAGCGGGTGGGCGCCAGGTTCGTGCCCAGCCCGGCCGCGGCGGAACTCGAGGCGCAGGTGTACCCCTCGCCGGGGCGGATCGTCGCGGCCGCCCAGCGCACTCTCGACAAGGCCAAAGCGCATGGCTGACTTCGTTATTCGCATTCCTCGGGTATCGGTGGCGGTCTCGGAAGCCGAGCTTACCGGCCTGCTCGTCGACGCCGGCGCGCACGTCGAGGCGGGCACGCCGATCTACGTGATCGCCACGGAGAAGGCCGAACAGGAAATCGAAGCCGGGGCGTCGGGCACTGTGCACTGGACGGGCCGGGTCGGGATCACCTACGACATCGGCGCCGAAATCGGCGTCATCACTTCTTGAACTAGGAAAGGTGAGCACGTATGGACCTCAACGAGACCCGCGAGAGAATCGTCTACCAAAAAGAGGGGCCGATCGCGAAGGTCACGCTCAACTGGCCCGAAAAGGCCAACGCACAAGACCAGAAGCTGGCCGAAGAGGTCGACGCGGCGCTGCTGGACGCGGACCGCGACTACGACATCAAGGTGCTGATCCTCAAGGCCAACGGCAAAGGCTTCTGCTCGGGGCACGCCATCGGCAACAACGCGGTCGACTACCCAGCCTTCGTCGAGGGCGCAAAGGTCATGGGCTCTCCCTGGAAGCCGCAGACCGACCTGTTCGTCAAGCCGATCCTGAACCTGTGGGAGTTCTCCAAGCCCACCATCGCGGCCGTGCACGGCTATTGCGTCGGCGGGGGCACCCACTACGGGCTGACCACCGACATCGTCATCGCCGCCGAGGACGCCTACTTCTCCTACCCGCCGCTGCAGGGCTTCGGCATGCCCTCGGGTGAATGTTCGATCGAGCCATGGGTTTTCATGAACTGGCGCCGCGCCGCGTATTACCTGTATCTCGCCGAGGTCATCGACGCCAAGAAGGCGCTGGAGGTCGGCCTGGTCAACGAGGTGGTTCCGCGCGATCAGCTGGAAGCGCGGGCCGACGCCATCGCCCGGCATATCGCCCAGGCGCCGATGACCACGCTGCTGGCCACCAAGGCCAACCTCAAGCGGGCCTGGGAGCTGATGGGCATGCGGGTGCACTGGCAGAGCTCCAACGACCTCGTCGCGCTCGCGTCGATCAGCAAGGACGTGCAGCAGCTGATCCAGCAGGTGTTCAAGGACAAGGTGCTGCCGTCCGAGCAAGCCCGGCGCCAGGCCGCGGCCGCCTCCTCCACCGACGGCGCCGCAACCACTTAGGTTCGCCGGTGAACATCGCCGACCACGCGATCACGGCCGCGGAGTCGCCGGCCCTGATAATCGACGACGGCACAGTCTCGTTCGGCGAACTCTACGCGAGAAGCCGACGGGTCGCCGCCGTCCTGCACGGTGCCGGCCTACGCCGCGGCAACGGCGTGGCGCTGGTGTTGCCGAATCGGCCCGAGTTCTTCGAAATCGCCTGGGGCTGCCAGCTTTCTGGGCTCTACTACACCGCCGTCAACACCCACTTCACCCCCGGCGAGGTCGCCTACGTGATCGACGACTCCGGCGCGAAGGCGGTGTTTGTCGACGCCTCAGAGGCTTCCGGGGCCACCCTCGCCGCCCACGTCCGCCGTGCCAACACGGGCGTCGAGGTGCACATGGCCGTCGGGGGCAAGCTGCCCGGCTGGTGCGCCTACGAGGATGCCCTGGCTGCAGCCGGCGAGGCGGCGCCGCTGTCGGACGGATCGGAGATGCTCTACTCGTCCGGCACCACGGGGCGGCCCAAGGCCGTCCGCAGGCCACTTCCGTCCGACGGCAACGGATCCTGGGCGCAGGCGGTGTTGGAGATGGCGCTGATCCACAAATACGGGATGAGCCCGTCCAGCGTGTACCTCTCCCCCGCGCCGCTCTACCACGCCGCCGGGGTGAACTACACCATGGCGGTGCACCGCGTCGGTGCCGCCTCGATCCTCATGCGCAAGTTCGACGCCGAGGCCGTCCTTCGGCTCATCGAGACCCACCGCGTCACCCACGCCCAATTCGTGCCGACGATGTTCGTGCGGATGCTCAAGCTGCCCGAGGCGGTCCGGCACAAGTATGACGTGTCGAGCCTGAGGTGCGTGATTCACGCGGCGGCGCCCTGCCCGGTGGATGTCAAGCACCGGATGATGGATTGGTTCGGACCCATCATCCACGAATATTACGGGGGCACCGAGGGATTCGCGGGTACCACGATCGGGCCCGAGGAGTGGCTCGCCCATGCCGGCTCGGTGGGTAAACCGATGTCGCGCGTGCACGTGGTCGGCGACGACGGGCGGGAGCTTCCCGTCGGGCAGCCCGGGGAACTTTACTTCGAAGGTGGACCCGATTTCGAGTACTTCAAGGACCCCGCCAAGACCGCGTCGGTGTGCAACGACCGCGGCTGGCGGTCCTTGGGCGACATGGGTTACGTCGACGAGGACGGCTACCTGTACCTGACCGACCGGTCGACGTTCACGATCGTCTCCGGCGGGGTGAACATCTACCCGCAGGAGGTGGAGAACGTGTTGGTCATGCATCCCAAGCTGGTCGACGCGGCGGTGTTCGGCGTACCCAACGAGGAGTTCGGCGAGGAGGTCAAGGCCGTCGTGCAACCGGCCGATGGCGTCGCGCCCGGGCCCGCGCTCGAAGCCGAGCTCATCGAATACTGCCGAACTCGCCTGGCCGGCTACAAGTGCCCGCGCACCATCGAATTCGACCCGGAGCTGCCCCGCGATCCCAACGGAAAGCTCTACAAGAGGCGCATTCGCGAACGCTACTGGCAGGGGCGGGCGTCGCGAATCGTGTGAAACGAGGAAAAGAATTTGGTGAGCATCGATGTGAACTGGACGCCGCTGCCGGTGCCATGGGCGGTCCAGATCCCCGACCGGATTCCCAAGCAGCGGTACTACGATCCGGAGTTCTACGCGCTGGAGGCGGAGATGTTCTGGCCACGCGTGTGGCAGATGGCGTGTCGCCTCGAGGAGATCCCCAAGCCCGGTGACTTCGTGGAGTATGAGATTCTCGACGAGTCGATCATCGTGGTGCGGGTCGACGGCCGCAACGTGCGGGCCTACCACAACGCGTGCCGGCATCGCGGGGTAAAGCTGGTGGAGGGCAACGGGTCTCGACGGTCCTTCGTCTGCCCATTCCACGGCTGGTGCTGGGGCATCGACGGGCGCAACACGTTCGTGCTGCGTCCCGAGGCGTTCGCCGAGGAGAACCTGCGCCCGGAGGATCTGCAACTGGTCTCGGTCAGGTGCGAGCTCTGGGGCGGATGCGCGTGGATCAACCTCGACGACGCGGCGCCCGCGTTGCGCGAATGCCTCGAGCCGTTCGCGTCGATTTACGATGCGTGGCAGGTGGAGTCGCTGCGTGTCGAGTGGTGGCGGTCGTGCCGGCTGCCGGTGAACTGGAAGCTGGCGACGGCGGCGTTCATGGAGGGCTACCACGTTCCCCAGACCCATCCCCAATTGCTGCCGTCGGCGCAGACCGGCAGCCCGTCCGAAGCGGTGCATCCCGTCGTCGCGAGCAGCCTCTACTTCATGCGCACCCTCGGAGAAGGCATGGGCGGCATGACCCACGGGAACGACATCCGCATCGCCGAGGGCCTGCAGCGCATCGAGTTGCCGGCCGATCCGGCCGAGGCGATGGTCGCCTGGCGCGGTGCCCTCAACGACGCGGTCGTCGCCTGGCATCGAGCCCGCGGCAGCACGATGCCCGACCTCAACGAGCTGGTCCGCCGCGGAATCACCGACGCCATCGGCTTCTGCTTCCCCCACCACTTCATCCTGCCCACCTACAGCAGCGCCTCGTCGTACCGGATCCGGCCGTTGGGCCCCGAGGAAACGCTGTTCGAAATCTGGTCCCTCACCCGCTTTCCCGCGGACTTCTCCGCGGGCAAACCCGAACCGCCGGAGCCGATGGCACCCGACGACCCGCGCTGGCCGCCGATCCCCGCCCAGGACTTCTCCAACCTGCCGCGACAGCAGAAAGGGTTGCACTCCAAAGGCTTCGAGTACATGCGGCTGTCGGGCCAGATCGAAGGCTTGATCTCGAACTTCGAACGCGTCGTCGACGGCTTCCTCGCGGGGCTACCGTACGACGCGCTGGTGCCCGCGATCCAGAAGACCAACACCACCATCGACGTGCCGGTGGCCGACCTGGGTTTCACCGCGGGGCCACGGTGACCATCCACTGGGACCGCTCCGTCGACCTGCTCATCGCGGGCAGCGGCGGCGGGGGCATGGTGGCCGGGCTGGCCGCACTCGACTGCGGGCTCGAGCCGCTGATCGTCGAAAAGCAGGCGCTGGTCGGCGGGTCGACGGGGCTTTCGGGCGGCATCGTCTGGATGCCGAACAACCCGTTGATGCGGGCCGAGGGCGTCGCGGACTCGCACGAAGACGGCCTGGCCTACCTGGCCGACGTGGTCGGCGACATCGGCGCGCCGTCCTCGCCCGCGCGCCGCGAGGCGTTCCTCACCGCGGGTTACGAAATGGTCAATTTCCTTGTCCGCAAGGGCGTTCGGCTGACCCGGTGTGAGGGCTGGAGCGACTACTACCCGAACCACAAGGGGGGCAACGAGTTCGGCCGCGCGGTCGAGGGAATTCCCTACGACGCCGCCGAGCTGGGTAGCTGGAGCGACAAAGTTCAGCCGCCGCTGGCCAAGAATTACGGGTTCGTGGTGCTGACCAACGAGTTGCGCTCGGTCCAGTACTACAACCGTTCCCCGCGCGCGTTCGCGGTGGCCACAAAAGTGTTCCTGCGCACCGCGGCGGCGCGCCTCCGCCGGCGCCGGATCCTCACCAACGGCGCTTCACTCATCGCCCAAATGCTCAAGGCGCTGATCGAGCTCGCCGATGGTCAGCCTCCGCTGTGGACGAACGCCGCGCTGGACGACCTCGTCGTCGAAGACGGCCGGGTCGTCGGCGCGCGTGTCATCCGCGACGGCACGCCGTTGAACGTCGAGGCGCGAAGGGGGGTCCTGCTGGCCGCGGGCGGCTTTGGCCACAACGCCGAGATGCGCCGCCGGTACAGCGGCGCCCAACCCAACGAGGCGCGGTGGTCGATCGCCAACGCCGGGGACACCGGCGAGGTGCTGCAGGCCGCGATGCGGCTGGGCGCCAAGACCGATCTTCTCGACGAAGCCTGGTGGCTGCCTTCCGTTTTCATCGCCAACGGCGGCGCGGCCGCCGCGTCGCTCGGTTCGGGACGGCAGCGGCCCGGCGCCATCTACGTCGACTCAACCGGCCGGCGATTCTGCAACGAGTCGAACTCGTACGTCGAGGTCGGCAAGGCGATGTACGCCAACAAGGCGGTGCCCTGCTGGATGATCTTCGACGACGGGTACGTGCGCCGATACGTGGCGGGCACCAACCCGTTCAAGCGGCGCCTGCCGTCCGGGCTGATCGAAAGCGGTGCCGTCAAACGCGGCGACACCCTCGCCGACCTCGCCCACCAGATTGACCTTCCCGCAGACGAGTTGGCGCGGACGATCCAGCGGTTCAACCGGTTCGCCGCCAAGGGCCAGGATCCCGACTTCGGGCGCGGCCAGTCGGCCTACAACGACTGCCTCGGCGATCCGGGGCATCGGCCCAACGCCGCCGTCGGCCCGCTCGACCGCGCTCCGTACTACGCGACGAGGGTTTTCCCGGCGGACGTCGGGACGTGCGGGGGCGTGATCACCAACGAGCACGCGCAAGTCCTGGACGAGCAGGACCTGGTGATCGAGGGCCTGTACGCCACCGGCAACACCACCGCGACGGTGATGGGCCGCACGTATCCGGGCGCCGGCGCGAGCATCGCCGGCTCGATGGTGTTCGGCTACGTCGCGGCGCGGCACGCCGCCGGGCGCATGCGCTAGGTTGCGCGAGCAGACACAGAATCGCCCAAAACCAGGGGTTTTAGGGCGATTCTACGTCTGCTCGCCCTACTCGTCGCGGCCGACGAAGTCGCGTGGCTTCATGCCCGACTGCATGAGCTCGGCCCGCCGCGCCTGAACATCCGACGCGGCGCCGACCATGTTAGTCAAGATGTGGCTGACCTGAAGGTGCACCCGCATTCCCATCAATTCCCAGGCCCGTTTCACGTTGTTCTTCACCGCCATCAGGGTGGTCAGCGGGATTTGTGCGATCTTGCGTGCCATCTCCTCGACGGTGGCCTCGAGGTCATCCCGCGGCACCACCCTGTTGAGCAGACCCCAGTCGAGCGCCTGCTGCGCGGACAGGGTTGGCGCCAGCAGCAGCCAATCCATGGTGCGGTGCCAGTTCATCATCAGCCACGGCTCGATCATGGTGTGCCCGCCGGGTTCACCGAGGCTTTGGGCAAGCGGCATCTGGAAATACGCGTCCTCGGATGCCACACAGAAGTCGGTCAGCAGGCCGAGGTAGATCCCGCCGCCCATGCAGTAGCCATGGATCTGAGAAATCGTCGGCTTGGGAAACTCCCATAGGTACAGCGTCGGCCACAGAAACAGGTCGGCGGTGCCTTTGTAGAGCTCCTCGAAGGTGTTTCCGAAGTCCGGGTAAGGGTTTTCGTCCGGGCCCCAGCGGGCCACGTGTCCGCCGCAAAAGCCTTTTCCGTTGGCCTTGAGGATGACGACCTTGATCTCGTTGTCGCGGTCGGCCTCGTGCAGGCAGTCGTCGACCTCGGTGACCAGGACCGCATCCTTGGTGTTGGCCTTGTCGACCCGATTCAAGATGATCCGCGCAATCGGCGGTTCGCGTTCATAGATGATCGCTTCGAGCACGCGCCGCTCCATACGCGTGACATTACCGGACGCCGGCACGTCCGTGGCCGCCGAGGAACCGCTCGCTCCGGTCGACGACGGCCCGATGTTCGAACCCGTTGTGCTGAACCGTAATCGAGGTCATGCGCTGGGGACTCGCGTTTGGATCCCGAGTCCGCGGTGAGGGCGAGGTTTTCGGAAATTCTCGACCGTGGACGCAGACTCGGACGCGGCGCTGTGCGGGCCCACGGCACACGTGACGCGTTTTGGCAAAGCGCCTACGGCCCAAAGACGCTCGGCCTCACCGGCCGACGCAACGAAAGGACCGTCAGCCGCGTGCCAGTAACCAGGCGCGCCCGTCACCCTCGCCGGCGGCCACCTGGTCGAGTTCGGCGAACGCCGCGGCCAGCTCGCCGGGCGCCGCGCGGAACGGCCCCGGCTCGGCCCCGACCTCGCTGAACACGACGATGGCGAGCAGCCCGCCCGGTGCCAGGCGCTCGACGATCGCCCGATAGAGGCGGCGATCGCGGAACTTGTGGCAGAGGATGACATCGACGGGCGGCCCGGCCGGCAGCCCGTCGTCGAGATCGAGCACGTCAAATTGGCAGTGGTCGCCGACCCCGCCGCGCTCGGCCAGGTCCCGCGCCTGCCCAATGGCCACCGGAGAGATGTCCAGGCCCAAAACGTCCAGCCCTCGGCGGGCTAGCCAAACCGCGGCGCGTCCCTGTCCGCACGCGAGATCGAGAGCCCGCCCCGCGGCCGGGAACATGTCCGCGTGGCGCGCCAGGACGCCAGGCGGCCCAACCGCATTCACCGGCGGCGGTCCCTGACTCGCGTACCGTTCGTCCCAGCGAAGCCGGTCACCCTCGGCCATAGGCGCCACCCTAGAACTAACCGCGCCGGAGCCCATCGGCACCCAACCGTCGGCCATCGCCCCACACTGGACCGGTGTCTAGAGAAGCGGATTCTTCGGCCGACAGCAGCCCCGTCGCCCGGGCCCTGATGACGGCGCGGTTCGTCAGCTTCCACAAGGTCGCGGGAAACTCGACGAGACCGTCAACCACATCCCGGGGGTGTGGCCTGAAAGCACTGTAGTGCACGGGAATTCACTTGAGTCGCTGTCCATGCGCCAAGCTGGCCGCGCATAGACGTTATGATCCAGCTGTGGAAATGACCGAATACGAGTTCGCCGTTCGCTGAGCATGCGCAGTCACGGTTGGGCGGGTAACACGCCGGCCTCCGACGAGGAGGCGATCGAGCGCATCCTGGATGCCGCGAACAAGATCATTGATGAACGTGGCTCAGCGATGCGGATCGCCGACGTCGCACGGGCGCTTGGCGTGACCCGACAGACCGTCTATCGGTACTTCCCCGGAACGGAGGCGTTGCTGGTGGCGACCGCGATGCGGTCGGCCGACGGCTTCCTGGATCGTTTGACAACCCATCTCAAAGGTGTCACCGACCCGGTCGTGGCAATGACCGAGGGAATGGCATTCGCCATCGAACAGCTGGCCTCCGACAACCAGGTCGAATTCGTGCTGAACCAACGCCACCGCGGCGGCCAGACGATCTCCATCACATCGGACACCGCGTTGGCGTTCGGCCGTTCGATGCTGCATCGCTTCGACGTCGATTGGGAGCGCCACGGTTTCGACGAGGCGGGCCTGGACGAATTGAACGAATTCAGCCTCCGGCTGCTGCACTCTTTCCTCACTGATCCGGGCCGCCCGCCTCGCGGCGGCGCCGATCTCCGCCGATACCTCACCCGCTGGATCGGGCCCGCGATCGCCTATCCACAGATGGTGCGCGCGATGGAAGCCCTGCGAGGCACCGAGCCGCCGCGAGCGCGCAGGCGCCCGTCGAGAGCGTCTTGACATGGATGCACGGATTCCTCTCAGTCATCTAAGCTCAGATACATTGTGCGCCACTATATTTCGCGACACAGGTCGACCACGGTGGATACTCGGGAGCGGTGTTCGGCGATCCCCGACGAGCGACGACCGATAGAGGAGCGAGCGTGGCGGGTCTGGGACAAATCGCGCTGAACAGCGCACCGGTGTTCGGCGGCGCGATGCTGGCCATCGCGGCCGGGCAATTCAGAGGGCCGGACTACCGCGGGCTGATCAAACAAGATTTGGACCTGCTGGATCGATTGCCGCCGGAGTCCGCCGAACGACGTGCCGCGCTGCAACGCACCATCGATGCCCGCATCGATGACCTGGTCGAAGCCGCCGACAGGAGCCGCGCGTTACGCAAGGCCGCGATGTCTTACCAGGGCAACTGGCGGGACGTGGTGCTGCTGCTCTGCGTGCTGTTGTTCACGGTCATCTGGTGGGACGTCAATCATGCCCGGAGCAATTGGCTGCCGATGTTCATCTTGCTGATCCTGCTGTCGGTGGTGGCCGCCGCCTACGCGTTCCGGGGCGCGCTGCGCGCCGCCCGTTCGTTCGCGCGAAGGCAACGCGATGGAGATCGACTTGGTCACGCCTCGTAATCCCCACGCAATTGACTCGCCCCTGGTCGTGGCGGCCGATCTTCGGACCGTTGTCGCGAAGGCCCCGCCGACCCTCTCGTCGCCGAGCCGGCTCTGAAGTGCGCTCACCGCGTGGCCGCGGCGCCGATCATCTTGTGCAGCTCCTCGACCGACCACGGCCCGGCGTCATGGTGATCGCGATACCCCAACACGCGCGGCGTCGGCCGATCGAGGCTCCCGACGAATCCACCCGCGGCAACAAAGATTTGACCCGTCACGTCGCGTGCCAAGTCACTGGCGAGATAGGCATAGAGCGGCGCCACGAACGCGGCCGGAGCGGCATCGAGCGAGGCCCGCATGGTCATCTCGTCGAGCAACCCGCGGCGATAAAGGTCCTCGATGTGTTTTTCATACTCGGCGCCCGTCGATAGCCGGGTCCGCGCACCGGGACACACCACGTTGGCCCGCACACCATGGCCTTTCAGTTCGGCCGCGATGGCCATCGTCAGTCCGTTGACGGCGCCTTTGCCCGCGGGGTAGCCGGTGCCGCCGTAGTCGCCGAGAAAGGCCACCGAGCCGGTGTTGACGATCGTCCCGTGCCCCTGCGAGGCCATGACGCGGGCCGCGGCCCGGCAGGTGTGAAACGCGGTGCCGAGGTGCGCGCTGATCAGGCGGTCGAATTCCTGCGGTGAGATGTTCAGGATCGAGGAGCCGGCAGGCTCGGCGGTCCCGGCGCAATTGATCAGGGCGTCTAATCGCCCGAACGTGCTCATGCATTCTTCGACGAGCGCGTCGGCGATGGGCTCCTGGTCGGCGGCTCCGATTACCGCGGTGGCCCGCCCTCCCAACCCGGTGAGCGCCGCGACGGTCTCCTCGACGGCGTCGGCGTCACGCCCGTTGACCACCACGCCGGCGCCGAGGTGGCAAAGCAGTTCTGCGACCGCGCGCCCGATACCGCGGCTGCCGCCGGACACCACCGCACCGCGCCCGGCCAGCAGGCCCTGGCTGTTCATCGGCACCAGCTCCGGAATGCCCGGAACACATTGTGCCAGTGGCCTTCTCGACGGTGACCGGACGCAGTGGGCGGGATCGCAATCATTAGCCGAACAGTACCCCCAGCCAACACAAAGATGAGAACCGCAACCCAAACGTTCGCGCCCGGCGGCGCCCGTCACCGCGTGCACGGCGCCCGCCGCAGAAGATCCGCTGCGTTGCATGGCTACCTAGAAGGCCCATGTAGGCCCGGCCTGGCCAGTAGCGACGGTTCTTCACACCGCTAGCCAGCGAACTTCGGAAGCCCACGGGGAACCGAATCCCGGGCGGGTCAGCGCGGTGAGGCGTATAGTTGCCAATGAAGTCCGTTTCTGGACATGTCGCCGTTTAGCTAAAAGCGGTCAGTCAGCCGCACGGCTGCTGGGCCCAGCGTGGCTCCGGCGATGAAGCACTAGTCACGCCCCTCCACCGTTGCGTGCGCTGGCAACCGACTCGTCCTGCGGATACGGGTGCAGCGGAGGCGCCGTGCGCAACATGCCTGCGATGTCTCCCTGCGCATCAGAGGAAGTGTGCCAAGAATGCAAACCTGTTCGTGCGCTTATGGTTACACCGCTTTTGTTTATACGATGCGTCTGATCGGCAAGACGCGCCCCGGCCTATGACCGGCGTAGCAACCGCGCCCCGCCCCACCGGGCGGGCTAGCAGACAATCGGACGATTCCTACGACGACGTCGTCGAGATGTTCGCAGCGCTGCGCCAGATGCCCGCGGAATCCCACGAATACAGCCGGCAACGCGAACGCATCGTGGCCCGATGCCTGCCTCTCGCCGACCATGTGGCCAGCCACTTCGCCCGACGCGGCGAGGGCCTCGACGACCTGACTCAGGTCGCGCGCCTGGGGCTGATGAACGCGATCAACCGGTTCGACCCGGCCAAAGGACCCAGCTTCATTGGATTCGCGGTTCCCACCATGATGGGCGAGGTCCGGCGCTACTTTCGCGACTACAGCTGGGGCATGCGTGTGCCGCGACGATTGCGCGAGCTACACGTACAGATCAGCAGGGCGACAGGGGATTTGGCCCAGAGGCTGGGACGCGCACCGACGGCCAGGGAGCTATCCGAGGCGCTGGAAGTTTCCCACGAGGAAATCGTCGAATGCCTCATCGCGGGCGACGCTTACCGGCTGGAGTCCCTGGACGCGCCCGTCGGTGCCGACAGCTCCGGCAAGCCGCGGCTGGTGGCTGACGCCGTCGGTGGTATCGATCCGCAAATAGAACACATCACCAACCGGGAAGCCGTGCGCGTCCTGGTGGCCGCGCTCCCCCAGCGCGAACGCCAGGTTCTACACATGCGATTCTTCGAATCGATGACGCAAAGCCAGATCGCCGAGCGAATCGGCGTGTCGCAGATGCAAGTCTCGCGCATCCTGGCCAACACCCTGCGCTGCCTGCGCGACCAACTGGAATAGCCCGTACCTCAACCGTCAGGAAACCGCCAGGACCTTCGGCAACACGAGGCGATGTACTGTGCGATTCAGGACGGTGTCGCCAGCAGGTGCCTGGAAGGGAGCACGATGCGATGAGGATTTCTCGGACGGTGGTCGCGGGCGTGGCGGCGGTGACGGCGCTGACGGTGCCGGTGGCCGGCTGCGGCAACAAGCCGGCATCGTCGACGTCAAAGTCGTCGACGTCAAAGTCAGGATCGTCCACGTCGGCGCCGAGCACCCCCAGCTCAGCTCCGGTTTCTTCGGCGCCGGCACAGCCGACCGACTACACCGGGCTGTTGATCCAGGCGACCGACATCGAGGCACCGGAAGCCTTCACTGGCAGCCCCCCGATAAGCAACCCGAATGGCCAACCGGGTGTCGCGACGACGTTCAGCACCCAGGACGGCGGCCACGTCATCAAGGACACCATCCAGGTCCTCGCGGATCCCGGCGCCGCTACAAACGCGTTGAACGCGGCGAAGGGCGCACAGGGTGGCGCCGTCAAAGACCCGACGACGCAATCGTCCACCGTCGGCGCCGGGGGAACGACGCTGCTGGGGAATTCGCCGGACGGGTCGAAGGGCGTGACGATACTTCTGTTCACCGAGGGCAAGGCGTTGGTCACGCTGGAATTCGACGGCCCGGCCGACTCGCTCGCGCCGCCGGACTTCGTCACCGACGTGGGTCAAAAACAGGACGCGGCAGTCAAGAAAGGGCTCGGCGGCTGAGCTAGGCCTGCGGCGCACGGGCCCAAGCGTTATCGCCGTGGTGACCGCGATGGGCATCACGCGGTCGGCGTGAGAAGAAACAAACGGAATTGGCGCGCCCCGGCGCGGTCTTGGGCGATCTGATAATTCGGCCAATACGCCAGGGCCCTGGCCCATGCTTTGTCACGTTCCTCTCCGGTGAGCAACCGCACCTTCGCGGTGCAGCGATCGCCGCGCCGGCGAACGCTAACCCGTTCTGCCGCTTTAAGATTCGCCGACCACGACGGGTGGCGCTCCCGGCCCCAATTGGAGCCAACCACCAGCAGCCCATCCCCGTCGGGCACGCATTGCACCGTCGCCGTGCGGGCAAGGCCTGTCTTGCGGCCCGAGGTGGTGATCCGCACGCTGGACAGGCCGATGAGGTCCAGGACACCGACGCGCCCGCCACTCGCGAAACGGAGCAGGGATTCGAGTCCCTCGGCGATCGGCCGCCCTTTCAGGATCAGCCAGCGGTATGCCGTCGGGTTCCGCGCCACCCGCTGCAGTGGATTCATGTGCTTCACTCTATTCCCGGCCGGTCCGCTCCGGGCATCCGAACGATGAAATCGTCTTGGCTACTTTGGATTCCGTGCACGACGGCCCACAGCGTTTCGATTGACACCCACCATCGAAATCACCACGTTTGTTCGGCCGCGCGCACCAGCATATGGTTGACGGCCACCCGGCGGTCGCGGGTCACCATGAACAGCACCGCGTCGGCGATGTCTTCCGGCCGTAGCTTGACCATGCCGGCGGTCTGGCGCTCGAACGCTTCCCGCGACGGCGCGGCCAGATGGCTGAAGATCTCGGTGTCGACCGTTCCGGGACCGACCACCCCGACGCGGACCCGCTGGCCGAGCACCTCTTGCCGTACGCTCTCGCTGAACGCGTTCACTCCGAATTTGGTGAGCGAATAGACCGCGGTGTTGGGGCGGGCCACCCAGCCGGCCGTGGAACTGATGGTGACCAGATCGGCCACCCCGCGCGGCGAGTCGGCGGCCGCGTCGATCAGGTGCGGGAGCGCGGCCCGGGCGACGTAGAGGACCCCTTGCACGTTGACCGCCACCATGTCGTCCCAATCCCGCAGTGACGCCTCGGCCGCGGGCCCCGACCGCATCAGTCCGGCGTTGTTCACCACGGTGTCGAGGCGCCCCAATGCCGCGACGGTGCGTTGCACGGCCGCCGATACCTGCTCGGCGTCGGTGACGTCGGCGGGCACGATCAACGCTGTGCCCCCGGCGGATTCGATGTCGGCTTTCAGGTCGGCCAGCCGATCGGCCCGGCGTGCCAGCAGCGCCACCGCGGCGCCCTCCGCGGCCAGAGCTTTCGCCGTTGCCGCGCCGATGCCGCTGCTGGCGCCGGTCACCAGGGCCGCGGTGTCCGCCAGTACCCCCGTCATGTCCTGCCTTCGGCCGGCGATCCGGCGCCCAGGATCTCGCGCAGAACGTACTCGGTGTCCTCGCCCAGGTCCGGCGCGCCGCGCGCAATCCGCGCCGGGGAGCGCGCCATCCGCCACGACGGACCCACAATCGGACGCTGGCCTTCGCGGTGATCGGTGACGAAGCGGTACAGCTCGCGATCCCACAATCGTTGGTCGCCAATGACATCGATCGCGGTGGCGCTCTTGTTCGCCGGCACGCCGGCCGCCCGCAGGCGGTGCGCGAGCCGCTCGGCATCGTGGCTTCGGGTCAGCCGCGCGAGGTCGGCGTCGAGCGCCTCGGCGTGGCCGCGTCGCTGGTCCGCCGTGGCGTAGCGGGGGTCATCGGCCAGTGCGGCGGCATCGAGCACGTCGCACAGCCGACGCCATTCGGTGTCGTCGGCCACGGCCACGGCGATCCAGGAACCGTCCGAGCATGGATAGCAGCCGTGCGGGCCCATGCCGGGGTGGTTATTGCCGTCGGGCCCGAGGCGCTGTCCGGTTAGGCTTTGCTCGAGCAGACGGTCCCCGATCATCGAGGAGAGGGTCTCCACCGCCGACACGTCGACGAATTGGCCCGCGCCGCCGAGTTCGCGATGCAGCAGTGCCACCACGGCGGCGTACGCGGCGGCGGCGCCGACGGTGGAATCGCCGTAGCGCATGCTCGTCCCGAGCGGAGGCCCCCCGGGATAGCCGACCAGCGAAGCGAGCCCGGCCAGCGCGGCAAAGCATGGCGCGTAACCGGTTTGGTGCCCCAGCGGCCCGTCGTTGCCCCACATTTTGATCGACACGGAGATGATGTCCGGCTTGATGGCCCTGAGCTGTTCATACCCCAAGCCCTGACGCTCCATCGCGCCCGGGCGCAGATTGTTGACGACGATGTCGCTGCGGGCGATCAGCTCGCGCAGCCGCGCCATACCCTCAGTCGACTTGATGTCGAGGTCCACGCTGAGGATCTCGGGATTGATGCTCAGAAAGTAGGGCGCGTGGTCGATGTCGGTGCCGCCGTAAGCGCGCATCTCCTCTGGGCTGGCGGCCGTTTCGACCTTGATCACTTCGGCGCCTAAGAGCGCCAGCAGTTTTCCCGCGTACGGACCGGCCCACACCTTGGTGAGCTCCACCACGCGTACCCCTTCCAGCGGGCCGCCGCGGGGATTTTTGGGCGGCTTCAGCTGTGCCGACTTGACCGTCGGCGGCGGGCGCGGGGTATCGACCCGGTCCAGGACCTCGGCGGTGTGCTGGCCCAGGGTCGGTGCGGCAGAGGTGATTTGCGCCGGAGTTGCGCTGAGCGCGTACGGCACGGTGGGATATGCCGCGTCGCCCAATACGGGGTGGCCCACGCGCTGGAAGTAGCCGCGATGGCGGTACTGCGGCGAGCGGTGCAGGTCCGCGGCACCGTTGACCGGGACCAGCGGCACGCCCAGGCGCTGGGCCTCATCGGCCGCGGACTCCTTGGCCAGGTCTCGCACCCAGGCCGCGAAGCCCCGCCGAAATACGGCGACCTTGTCGGCGGTGACGGAGAACTCCAGCCAGTCGTCGTCGAAGGCGTCGAGCCATGGCGGATGACCCATGAGTTCCTTCACCCCGAGCCAGTGGGCGCCGCTGGTGATGTACAGATAGACAAAGCCGTCGGCGCACGCGAAGAACGCCGCCGGACCCGCCTGGTCGTAATCATCGCGACGGCCCTCGGCCGCAATCTCGCCGGTGATGAATCGGCCCAGGATGCAATCGGCGCGGGAGACCAGTACGGCATGCTGGGAAACGTCGATGAACTCGCCCCGGCCGGTATGCAGACGCCCGAATAGCGATGACGCGACACACAGCGCCGCGTCCAGTCCCGCTTCGTAGTCGGCCAGGAATCGCCCCGGTCCCTGCAGCGGCGGTTTGCCGGGGTAGGCATGGCTGGGCGTGTGGTACCCCCAGCCGCTGGCGTGGAACACGTTGATGCTCTTGGCGTTGTCGAACTCGGCGGGCGCTCCCCGCCCGAAGGGGGTGATCGAGCAGAACACCGCATCGGGGTGCCGTTTGGACCGGTCCGTGGCACGGTCTTCGATGACGGCGTCCGCGGTACCGATGAGCTTGTGGAGGCGCTCGACGTCGAGTACGACGGACCGTTTGTTGGTGTTGAGATAGGCGAACAGCGCGCTGCCTTCGGGCCCGGCGTCCTTGGCGACGATGGGTGCCATCGCCCGGGTGGGGCTGCCGCGTTCCGGCGCCTCGACCTTGATCACCTCGGCGCCGAAGTCGGCCAACAGCTTTCCGCAGTACTCTCCCGCGACCGACTCGGCTAGCTCAATGACCCTGATGCCCGTCAACGCCGGCATGGCTGGGTCAGGGCTTCTTGCGTCCCGAGCGGCTCAGGCGCCACTCCGGCGGGAAGTTCATGTCGTTGTCCTTCACCACATTGTTGAGGCCCTTGCTGAAGGTGCCCTCGGTGAGATCGACCTCGTTCTCCTGGTCGTTGGCGATCAGCGGCAGCATGCCCTCGACCATGCCGGTAAGCAGGCTCCCGAAGTACTCGCCCTTGTGTTGCTTGTACAGCTCCAGGAAGGTCTTCTGCACCGCGACCGTGTCGGTGGGCCGCGAACGGGCACAAGCCATCGCGTATTTCAGCGTCTCGTCTTCCAGCTTCTCGCGGGGCACCACGCTGTTGACGAAGCCGCACTCGTACATCTCCTTCGCGCTGAACGGCCTTCCGGTGAACAGCATTTCGGAGAACTTCCGCAGTCCCATCGTCTCCGCCCACCACCACAGGCGTGGTCCCCAACCCACGTAGCGGAAGGCCGGGTGCCCGAAAAGCGCGTCGTCGGAAGAGACCACGAGATCGGCGTCGCCGGCCTGATAGAAGTGCCACCCGTAGCAGTAGCCCTTGGCCTCGATGATGCTGATCTTCCGCAGCTCCTGCAGCGGCCGGTTACCCGCGCGGGCCTTGGCATAGAAGTCGGTGACGGTGGACAGGTAGCGGTACGACCCGCCGGGCGGGTACTTGACGCCGTCATCGTTGATCGCGAGCTCGTGCAGCAGCGGCATGCCGGGGTTTTCCAGCATCCCCCGCTGTTCCGGCAGGTCCCCGCCGCTACCGAAATCCTCCCCCTCGCCGCGGATCACCACGACCTTGACGTCGTCGTCCACGTTGCACTTGTGGATCAAGTCGGCGTAGTTCTGCCGCATCCCCAAGGTGGTGGAATTCTGTGCCTCGGGCCGATCGAAGGTGATGTAGGCGATTCTGTTCTCGACGTCCTTCTCGAACTTGATGTACGGCTCGGCTTCCTTTTTCATCTTTTCGTAGTCGTATTCGGGCATGTCATCTCTCCAACTTCTTTTACTCATATGGTTAGCGCGGGCACGGTCCGGCCATGCAGGCTGGCGTCGCGGGTGACGTACGTGCCGTATGCCGGGCGGGTGGCATGCGGATGACCCTCATCGGCTCCAGCGCCTTGTTGTGGCGATTTATACACTGCGCTTAAACGCATTTGGTCTGACGGCCCGCGAAACATCGGTTCACTCTATTCTCGTAGAGAACCATACGGCGGGTGCTGTGGCAAGACTTGCGCGACGCGGTCCGCCAGCCTCGGTCAGCCGGCCCTTGTCCGAACTCTTCAGGATGCCGGTGGCGATGGCTGCCAGGATGGCGTCGAGCTGTTCGGGACTGTCGACAATCCGGTCGCCGTGGGCGAATCGCAGCAGCAGGCCGTTGATGAACGTCAGCGTGACATTGCTCAGATCCTCGACCACGGCCGGTTCCAGCTCGGCGCCGCGCGGCATCAGCCGCACGAGGATCTCCCGGTGCAGCTTGGTGAATCCGTCCGTCGCCTGCTGCAAAATCGCGGCCAGCGCCGGGTCGCGAGTGGCCTGCATCGTCAGCTCGTATCTGGCCCTGGTCCGGGACAACTGTGGCTCACCGCCGGCCTGGATCACCACCTGCGACAACCGCGATGGCGAGCCATCGCTTGCGCAGCCGTCGGCGCTGTCGGCGACGGACTGCAGGCTCGCCAGGTCGAGTTCGGCCAGCCGCTCGGCGACGGCACGCAGCAGTGCCGAGCGGGTGCGGAAGTAGAACGACGTGGTGCCGTCCGGCACGCCGGCCTTGCGGTCGACCTTGAGATGGCTCAAGCCCTTGGCCCCGTCTTCGGCCAACAGATGGATCGCCGCATCGCACAGGTCGCGGCGGCGCTCCGCGGGATTGGGCTTTCGTCGTTTGTCCATCGAAGGTCCGTTATCTCGGACCGAAACGCTACTCTATATTCGTAGTGCCGGTAAAGGGTCGCAATCCGCAAGCGACCTCGCCGCCCGCGGGAATCGCCGCCGATGCACGCGAAAGCGGTTGCCGAACAAGGCATATAGATTGCGCACCAGAGCAACGGGTTTTCGGGTGAAAGTGTGTTGCAATAATCTATTGTCGATGCCGACGAGAGGAGCGCCGTGGCGGGCCGCCGGGCAAGGCTGACGGGCATTCTTCTGCTCGGCGCCGTGACGTGTGGCTGCCACCCCACGCAGCACCCGGCCCCGACCACCAAGTCGACCACCACCGTGCCGCGAACCACGAGCCAACCGGCGGCACCCGCCGTGAACATTCAGCCGTTGCCGGTTCGGCAGGTGCAGAGGTCACAGCCGACCATGCCCAACAAATGCCCCGCCGCGAATCCGGCCGGCCCGGTAGCGCCGGGCAACGTCCTGGTTACCTGTGACGTCGCCCGGACCACCGTCTACACGCTGGGCCCCGAGACGATGCAGCTCGCGCTGACACACGTGGACCCACCCAGATCGCTGACGTCGGGTTTTTATGAGGTGAATCTGACGATGGACCCATCGTCGGCGTCGGCGTGGGCGGCGTTCACCGCCCAGCACCTGCACGCCCATGTCGCCTTCGTCCGCGACGACCTCGTGCTGGAAGCGCCGATCATCCAAGAGCAGGTCACTTCCGGGAGGATCGCGCTGACCACCCAAACACCCCAAGCCGCCGACCGGTTGGCGCAACTGGCGGGCCGCCCCGCGTGACCCGCATCCACACGACTCCCGGAAGCGGCATGGACCGGCTAGGCATCGGGTTCCTCAACGGATTCGGGCTTCCGCCAGTCGATTTCGTCAATCTCACCGCCGACCTCGGCTGCAGGTACATGTCGGCCGTAGTGCGCGGACTGCCATTGGTGGCGCTCGGCTATCCGCCCTTCTCGCTGAAGGACGACGCCGCGCTCAGGCGAGACGTGCTCGCCGCCCTGAATGATCGCGGAGTGGCGATCTCGCTCGGCGATGGATTCCTCGTGCTGCCCAGCGCCGAGATGCGGGCGTTCACAGCGGATCTCGACGTCTTGGCCGAGCTCGCCGTCCCGCGGATAAACGTCGTCAGCCTCGACCCCGATCTCAGCCGCACGTTCGACCAGTTCGCTCTGCTGACCGAACTTGCCGCCCAACGCGGCATCCAGACGGTCGTCGAACCGGTACCCGGCCTGACCATTGGCGACCTGCCCACCGCGCTGGCCGCTCGGGAACACGTGGGACGGCCCGAGTTCCGATTGTTGATCGACACCATGCACCTCGTGCGGTCGGGATCCGGCGCCGCCGAGGTCGCGGCCATCAACCCCGAGCACATCGGCTACGCGCAACTCAACGATACGACGCTGCGGCCTCGCATCGACAACTACATGGAGGAAGCCATGTTCGAGCGCATGGTTCCCGGTGAAGGCGAATTGCCCTTGCGCGACATCCTTTCCGCGCTTCCCCTCGACGTCGTCATCGAAATCGAGGTGCCGAGGCGGTCGTTGGCGCTGGCCGATGTCGGCCCGATCGATCGCCTCCGCCCATGCGTCGAGGCGGCACGCCGTCTGTTGTCCGAAGTAGCTTCTGACCTAAGGGATTAGAACTTAGCTCGGGTAGCGGAGCGGAAGGCCGGCGGCGCGATAGATCGCGTCGACGACGGTCATGTTCTCGACCGCGTCCTCCGGGCTTGTCCGCACCGGCTCGGCGCGCAGCACCGCCGCGGCGAAGGCGTCGAGTTGATACGCGTAGGAGGCGCGGTGCGCGAAACGCTCCACGCGTCTGCCGTCGGGTGATCGGACCGAGAGCCTATGGAAATAATTGGGCATCACCGGATTCAACACCCGCAACTCGCCGTGCTCGCCGACGACGCGAGCGCTGATCTGCAGCAGATGCGACGACCACAACGAGCAGCGGACCCGGCCGGTGTGCCCTTCGGCGAACCGCACCTCTGCCGTCATGGCCCGGTCGATCTGCGGGTCGCGCAATTTCGCTTGTGCCGAAACGACTTCCGGGGTCGATCCACCGAACGTGCGGACCATGTGGACCGCATAGCATCCGGCGTCCATCGTGGCGCCACCGGCGAGCGAATAGTCGTAGCGGATGTCGGAAAACTTCGGCAGCGGGAAGCACAGGGCGGCCTCCACCCGCTTGAGTTTGCCCAACTCGCCGGAGGCGATGATCTCCTCGACCCGCCGACTCAGCGGGTGGTAGCGATAGTGGAAGGCCTCCATCACCACCCGGTCCGAATTCGCGGCAACTCCGGCGATCTCACGGGCTTCGTCCGCGTTGGCGGCGAACGGCTTTTCGCACAGCACATGCTTCCCGGCGGCCAGGGCGGCTCGGGTCCACCTACCATGCAGCCCGTTGGGCAGCGGGTTGTAGACCGCGTCGAGGTTCGGGTCCGAGATCAGCGCCTCGTAGCTTTCGTGCACCCGGGGGATGCCGTGTTTGGCGGCAAAGGCCCGCGCGCGCGACGCGTCGCGTGCCGCCACCGCGGCGACCACCACGCCGTCGTTTTTCCTGTTTTCCCGGGCCGGGTTGATCAGCGCCAAGGGCGCGATGCGGGCCGCGCCCAGGATGCCGATCCGCACCTGTCCAGACACGGACCCGACGCTAGCACTCGCTGCGGGTCGCCCGGCGCCATGTCACGGCGGTCGCGTGTGCGTACCGGGCGGAAAAACCGCCGAAATCCCGCCGCCACAGCACACCGAAAGCCGTGAGCGCACACTCGATTGATCTAGTCGCGGCTTAGGCGCCGCGACGCGCGAACGCGGGAGCGTGCTCGGGCCGGACCCCGACACCGACAAAGTAAGCGGGCACGATCGACAGCCACGGCAGCCGCCGGACCACGCCCAGCAGGGCCGTCGGCGGTGTGGGGTCCTGGCCGCGAAGGAGCCGGCCGAGCAGCGCTCGGTGCAACGCCCGCTGGACGGCTTGGGTCACCGCGGTGGGAAACAGGCGGCGGCGCCGGACCGCCGCCAGGTCGCGGCCGGTGACCCGGTGTTGCAGCAGCGGTTCGGCCAACAGAGTCGCGGCCGCAACCGCATCCTGCACCGCCAGGTTGATGCCGACGCCGCCCAGCGGAGACATCGCGTGCGCGGCATCGCCGATACACAGCAGCCCCTCGGTGTGCCAACGACGCAGCCGATTAACCCGGACGTCCAGGTGCTTGACGTCATCCATGGACGTCAACGCCGCCACCGACCCGGGCATGTCGGGCAGTAACGCGCCGACGTCGCGACGGAACGCCTCGATGCCTCGCGCGCGCAACTGGGCGTCGGTGCCCTTGGGGCCGAGGTAGGCGATCTGGAAATAGCCTCTCCGGGGAATCACGGCGAGCGCCTTGCCGGGGCCGACCCGAGGCAGGAAGGAGAATTCGGTGTCTTCCTCGTGCGGCAGCCTGAACCACCACACGTCGAACTTCACCGGGTATTCGCGCGCCTTCAGCCTGGCCTCGTGACGGGCGATCGACCAGCGGCCGTCGCACGCCACGGTCAACTTGGCCCGCAGTTCACCGGGGCCCTCGGGTCCGCGGTAGCGCACTCCGGCGACCCTGCCGGCCTCCCGCAGGAGGGCCGGTGACCTCGGTGTTCATCCGCAATGTGAAGCTCGGCTCGGTTTGGGCCGCATCGGCGAGCAGGTTGAGCAAGTCCCACTGCGGCACCATCGCGACAAAGGGGTGAGGTTGGCCGAAAGACCCGAGCCGCTCGAAGTCGACGTAGGTCACCGAGCGCCCGTTCGATTCGAATTTCGCCTTGCGGACCTCGGTGAAGGGCAAGGCCGCGAAGCGATCCCACAGGCCCAGCTCATCGAGCAGCCGCATCGTGGTCGGATGCACGGTGTCGCCGCGGAAGTCGCGCAGGAAGTCGCCGTGCTTCTCCAGCAGGGTGACCTCTACACCCGCCCGGGCCAGGAGAAGCCCGAGGACCATCCCGGCCGGGCCGCCGCCGACAATCGCGCAGGTGGTTGTCTCGACCATCGGCGCTTAAGCATACGGGGCGGTCGACAAGGCGCCGGGCATGGCCCGCGCTATGCGTGAAATCGCTTCCAGCGCAAGGATTTGGCACCGAGACGTCTAGGCGTGGATCCGAAGCACATGGTCGGCCAGCCTGTCGGTGGACACACACAGCGAGCAGACGTGCGCGTCGTGGGTTTCGCAGGCCAGCATGTCGGGCCGCTCGTAATCGTGATGGCAGACATGGCACTTCAACTGCGCGGCCGATGGGTTGCCGTGTTCGTCGTACATGGGCAGATCGATGCCGTCGTGCGTGCGTTGCAGGTAGTACCTGCCCTTGGTGGCGATCGCCAGGATGGGCGGCATCACCGACGCGATGACGATCGCCACCAGCGGCGAATAGGGCCGCAGCGCCGCGCCCAGACCGCCGAAGAACGCGACGACTGACAGCCCCGCGGCCAAAAGCAGCGACCCGAAGCCAACCGGGTTGACGGCATACAACATGCCGCGGCGGAACTCGGGCTTCTTCGGTGACAGCTTCAGCAGGTACTTGTTGACGACGATGTCCGACGCCACCGCCACCACCCACGCCATGCCGCAGTTGGCGTAGAACCCGAGGATGGTGTTCAGAAAGTCGAACATGTCGGCTTCCATCAGGATCAGCGCGATCACCAGGTTTACGCCCAGGAACACCACGCGTCCGGGGTAATGCTTGGTGACGCGAGTGAACGAATTGGTCCACGCCAGTGAGCCCGAATAGGCGTTCGTCACGTTGATCTTTATCTGGCTGATCACCACCAGAATCACGGCGAGTGTAAGGGCGAGCCAACCCGGCATGAAGTTGCGGTATATCAGCAAGAATTGGTGCACCGGCTGGTTGGCGATCGGCGTGGAGCCCGCAACGTTGGAAATCAGATAGACGGCGAGGAACAAGCCGATGATCTGTTTGATCGCCCCGAAGGCGACCCAGCCCGGTCCGGCCAGCAGCATCCAGGTCCACCAGCTTCGGGCGTTCGCCGGCGTCCGGGGCGGCATAAAGCGCAAATAGTCAATCTGTTCGGCGATTTGGGCGATCAGCGACAGGCACACCCCGGCCGCCAACAATGTTGAGCCAATGTTCACCGCGCCGTTACCCGCGCGGCCGCCGTATCCGAAGAACTGGCCAATCGAGTGCGGGTGGCTGACCAGCAGGTAGATGAACGGGATCACCATCAGGATCAGCCATAGCGGCGTCGTCCAAACTTGCAGCCGCGAAAGGACTTTCATGCCGTAGATCACCAGCGGGAAGATCAGCAGCGTCGAGCAGGCATAACCCAACCACAGCGGCACGTGCAGGCCCAGCTTGAGGCCCTGGGCCATGATGGAACCCTCGAGCGCGAAAAAGATGAACGTGAACGTCGCGAAGATCACGTTGGTGACCACCGAGCCGTAGTACCCGAAACCGCTGCCGCGGGTGATGAGGTCCAGGTCGATGTTGTACCGCGCCGCGTAATAGGCCAGCGGCAACCCGGTCATGAAGATCACCACGGCGAAGATCGCGATGCCGCACAAGGCATTTCCGGTGCCGTAGGAGATGCCGATGTTGGCGCCGATCGCGAAGTCGGCGAGATATGCGATGCCGCCGAGAGCCGAGATTCCCACCACCGCCGTGGACCACCTTCGGTAGCTGCGTGGCGCGAAACGCAGCGTGTAGTCCTCGAGCGTCTCCCTGGCCGTTGTCATCGTGTCGAGGTCGACCTCGAGATTGGCCGGGGCTACCCTCCGCGTCGCAAACACGAGCAGAACATAGCCGACGTTTCTTGCCGTTTCCTGGGAGCGGGTTTTACGTCTGGAGGTCGGCATCGAACACTGACACGGGCTCCAGGAGCACGCCGGTTTCCCCGACGTAGCGGTCCCACAGCGCCAGCAGCTCGGCCAGCTTGTCGGGGCGCGAGCCGGCCAGGTCGTCGATCTCGCCCGGGTCAATGGAGAGGTCGTAGAGCTGCCAGGTGCCCGGACCGTAGGGCGCGGGCAGGTAGACCGCCTTCCAGTCGCCCTGACGAATCGCCCTGCGGCCGAACAACTCCCAGCCCGTGCCGGTCTCGGCGTCGTGTACCGCGTCGCTGTCGCCCGACAGGTACTCCACCAGGGAGCGGCCGCGCAGGGGTTCGACGCCGCGGCCGCGGTAGGCGGTGCCGGGATGTGCGACGCCGGCGAGCTCCAGCACGGTGGGGGCGACGTCCATGACGGTGGTGAACGCCGCGCCGATCTCGCCCTGCCGGGCGAAGCCCGGCCAGGTGAGGAAGCCCACCACCCGGATTCCGCCTTCGGTGGTGAACGCCTTGTGCAGGCGCGACGGCGCCGTGGCGGCCTGCGCCCAGCGTGGGCCGTACCAGATGAACGAGGTGGGGCGGCCGAGGTTGTCGAGGCTGTTGTCGCAGTATTGTTCGATCTGCGCGACGATTTGGGCGCCGCGGAGCGGCATCGCCTCGACCATCGCGCCCTCGGCGCCGTTGTCGGACAGGAAGATGACGACCGTGTCGTCCAGCTCGCCGGTGTCGGCCAGGTAGTCGATCACCCGGCCGATGTTGTAGTCCATCCGGTCGACCATCCCGGCGTAGACCTCCATGCTGCGGGCCGACACCGCGCGCTGTTCGTCGGTCATGTCGGCCCACTCCGGGGCGCCGTCGGCCACGACCGGGTGCGCCACGACGTCGGGCGGGCACAGGCCGAGCCGCTTGAGCGCCGCCAGCCGCTCCTCGCGCAAGGCGTCCGGCCCGGCGTCGTAGCGGCCGCGGTACTTTGCCATGGATTCGTCGGGCGCCTGCAGCGGCCAGTGCGGCGCCTGAAAGGGCAGATAGGCGAAGAACGGCCGGTCGTCATCCGGGGAGCGTTCGCGGAGGTAGCGCAGCAGCGTGTCGGCGTAGGAGTCGGATGAGTAGAAGTCGTCGCCGACCGTGACGAACCGGTCGTCTTCGGTGTAAAGCGTTGGCACGGGCGAAAACCCGCCGCCTGCCGCGCCGCCGTAGTGGCTGGCGCCGGCGGGCAGCAGGGCGAACGAGCGCTCGAAGCCGCGGGCCCATGGGGATGTCTCGATGGTGGCACCCAGGTGCCATTTGCCCGACATCAGCGTCAGGTAACCGGCGTCGCGCAGCAGCTCGGGCAGCGCGACGACGCGGTCGTTGAGGTAGCCCTCGTAGCCGGGCGCGCCCCGGAACCCGGGGGCCGCCACCTCGAGCATCGTGCCGATGCCGGCGATGTGGTGGTCGGTTCCGGTCAACAGCATCGCGCGGGTGGGCGAGCAGGCCGGGGCGGAGTGGAAATCGGTGAACCGGATCCCGGCGTAGGCGAGCCGGTCGAGGTTGGGCGTGTCGATTTCACCGCCGAACGCGCCGATGTCGGAGAACCCGAGGTCGTCCGCCACGATCACCAGGAAGTTGGGTCGCTTCACGCTGAAACATCCTGTCAGGTCCGGCACCACCCTCCGGCGAGCGGGCGTGTTTGCACGCCGACACGCCGCCGGGCGTGGCATTCTGCGCACGCTCGCCGGCGACTGACCGCGCGGACGCCGATATTGTCGAGACGACGCGTGAGCACGGAAGGGGCACCGAGATGCTGGCACGGTTTGGGATGTCCATTCCCCTGGTCGCCGCCCCCATGTCGGGCGGCCCCACCACCCCCGCGATGGTGTCGGCCGCGGCCCGGGCGGGCGGCCTGGGCGTGCTGGCGGCCGGCTACAAGACCGTGGAGGCGGTCGAGGCCGAGATCACGAGCGTTCGGGCCGAGGGAATCCCGTTCGGCGTCAACGTGTTTGCGCCCAACCCGCTGCCGGTCGACCCCGACAGCTACCGGACCTACGCCGCCGCCATTCAGAGGGAGGCCGACCAGTTCGGCCTAACCCTGCCCGCCGAGCCGATCGAGGACGACGACGGGTTCGACGAGAAGATCGCGCTGTTGCTCGACGACCCGGTCCCGATGGTGTCGTTCACCTTCGGCATACCGCCGCGCCGCGTGATCGCCGCGCTGCGACAGGCCAATAGCGTTGTGGTGCAAACGGTGACAACGGCCGACGAGGCGGTGCAAGCCCATGACGCCGGCGTCGACATGCTCGCCGTGCAGGCGGTGGCCGCCGGCGGGCATTCCGGCACGCTCACGCCGCTGCGACCATTGACGCCGGTCCCGATCGCCGAGCTCGTCCAACGGATCGTCGCGACGGTGCCGCTGCCGGTGATCGCCACGGGCGGTCTCGCCACCCCCGCGGCCGTGGCCGAGGTAATCCGCGCGGGCGCCGCGGCGGCCGCGGTCGGAACGGTTCTGCTGCGTGCCACCGAAAGCGGCGCCTCGGCCACCCACCAGGCGGCCCTGACCGATCCCGCCCGCACCGAGACGGTGCTCACCCGGGCCTTCACCGGCCGCCCGGCCCGCGGCCTGCGCAACGCGTTCATCGACGCCCACGAGGCCGAGGCCCCGCTGGGTTATCCGGCGCTCCACCACCTGACCAGCCCGCTGCGCAAAGCCGCCGCCGCGGCGAGCAAACCCGACTATGTCCATCTGTGGGCCGGCACCGGTTATCGGCACGCCACCGCCGAGCCCGCGGCCGACATTCTGCGGCGGCTGGCTTCCGAAGCAGAGATTTCGTAGGGCATCTCCAAGCGAATGCCCATGCTGTCCGCACACGAATCGGGCCCCTTCTTGCGGAAGGGGGCCGATTGCCGTTGGCAGGTCACCGGCTCGCATCGGCGAGGCCTTGCGCGTCCACCGGACGATCGGCGGCGGGACGGCCCAGGTATGCCAGCGCCGTCATACCGCCCATCGAGTGTCCCGGCCAGGGTGAGGGGCTCGGTGACGCGTAGCGCGGTGAGGACATCGGCGAGATCGGCGGCCAGCCGGTCGATCCGGTAGGTGTGCATGTCGGCGCCGGTCGAACGGCCATGGCCGCGGTGATCATAGGTGATGATTCGCACGCTGTTGCCCCATCGGCGCACCAGGTGACGGATCTGCAGTGCCCAGCTCGACTGCGTCAGGCAAAGACCGTGCAGCAGAACGACGGTGTGCTCCCTGGCACCGGCAGAGGCGTAGTCGCGCACGCTGTCACTCGTGATGACGGTGCGCTCGACATAGCCATCACGCCTTGCGTCCAAGCGCCGCGGAAGCGCAGCGGTGGCGTTTGTTCCCGTCGTCAGTTCTGGATGAGTGAACACGGTGGGCTCCTCGTGGGTGCCGATGTCGAGGGGGTCCCGACACCTCGGTGGACTCGAAGCTACGGATCGACAGCGGCCGTGACGCGCTTGTGCGCAATAGCCACGCAACAAGCGATTTTGAGCTTTTGCGCATTGTGCTCAGCGGCGGTCGCGGGCGGGTTTGTTGCGTGTGGAGGTGGTCGAACTGACCGAAGCTGCCGGACACGATCCGGTCCTCCACCCGGAACGAAGAACGCGAAACATCATGCGATGCAACATCGTTCGGTGCCACACATCGGGCAAACCCAGTATCGCTTAGTGTTTCGAGACCGTTATCCGGTCCAGGGGATGTTTCAGGAGTTCGGCGTTGTCATCGATTCGGAAAGATAGGAGGCCGTGCTCGCCGAACTGATCCTGTGCTCGTCCGATGAGCATCGGCCGGTAGCTCACCGTTTATCGTCCCACCACGGCAGCGGAACAAGGTCTTCAGGGCGGGCGTCGCGGGCGGCCTGTGCGGCGGCGCCGAAACCAGGGTCGGTGTAGGTGGTGGCGCGGAGCCGCCAGCGGTGCAGCAGGGCGCGCAGCTCGGGCCACTGCCCGACTTCGCGGGCAGCGTCGAGTCCGGCCCGGTATTCGGCGAGGAACTGCTCGTGCCAGCGGTCTGGTAATAGCGCCAGGGTTTGCGTGGGGTCGTCGGGGTCCGATTCTGCGATCACGTCACACACTCTTCTTGGCTTTGCCGAGGTCGGTGATGGTGTAGTTGCCGACGTCGTGCATGCGACGCAGCTCCGTCTGTTGCTTGGTCGATGGTTTGGGTTGGCGGGTCAGCTACCGCTCCTCGATGTGAACAATCACGGGGCCATCATCTTCGAGTTGCCAGTAGATACGCAGCAGCGGGTGACGGCGCGGCGGCGCGGCGGCGATCCATACTGTTGGTTCATCTTCTACCGACTCGAAACGCGATTGCCGCGCGTCGGACGAATCGGGATCGTCTTCGATTAATTCGGGAGCGTTCCTCAAGAGCTTTTTCGAGTTCCCTATCGCGGCGGTCGCGAAGTTCGTTGTACTTCGCCCACGCGACGTCGTCCCAGTTGAGCACGCTTTATCGTGCGACGTCCTCTAGGCGCTTTTTGCGGTTTTTTCGCGGCGAGGCCGGCGCTCCCGTGGCTTCGCCTCGCCGTTCCGAATGCGCTCACGAGCGGCCAAAACCGCAGCTAGAACCTGATCCTTCGCAGCAGTCATCGCAAGCAGGATACCTGACCGAAACTTTCTTCGGCGCAAGTCCTCGACTTCAGTCGGGGGGTAGCCGATCCCGTTTTGTGGTCCGCGTAGCGGACCGTTGTTGTCGTGGGTGTGGTTTATCGTGAGGTTCATGTGGTACCGGTCGACAGGTACGTCGGTGTTTTCGGTGAAGTACCACGTGATTTGGTGCCCGAAGTGCCGTCGTGATGTGTTGGGTGGGCCGATCCAGACGCGGTTGAAGCAGATCATCGGTGAGGTGGTCGCCGAGTTCGGTGGGATGGTGATCGAGGTCGAGACGATGCCCGATCGTGTGCGTCTGCTCGTGGAGCTGCCGCCGCAGGTGGCGGTGTCCAAACTCGTCCAGGTTCTGAAGGGGCGCTCGTCGCGGCGTCTTCGGTGGGAGTTCGCGTATCTGGCGCGGATGAAGTGTTTATGGTCGCCGTCTTGGTTCGTCTGCACTGTCGGTGGCGCACCGCTGGAAGTGGTCAGGCGGTATGTGGAGAACCAGAAAGTCGCCGCTGCGCGCCAGGGGAAGGCGGCGTAGCGGTGGCGCACCGGTACCGGTTGTATCCCACCAGTGAGCAAGCGGCGTTCATGCTGGGCAGGCACTGTGCTGATGCTCGTTATGTGTGGAATCTTGCTGTGGAGCAGTTCAATTGGGGTCGGTCGGGCCGATCGGCGCCGGGACCTGCTGCCCGGCAAAAACAACTCGCCCAGGCCCGGCAAGCGTTCGAATGGCTGGCGGCCGGATCGTCGTCGGTGCAGCAGCAAGCGTTGCGGGACTTCGACCGCGCCGCGGCGGCGTACTTCGTCGGCACCCACCGGCGGCCGACATGGCGGCGCAAGTTTGTCGACGAGGGATTCTGTATCCGTGATAGCCGCGTAGAGAGCGTCAACCGTAAGTGGGCGCAAGTGTTTATACCCAAGCTCGGCCTGGTGAAGTTCCGGCTGTCCCGCCCGCTGCCGGCCGGGAAGCTCGGGATGGCCCGGATCACGTGTAGGGCGCACCGCTGGCATGTGGCGTTCCCTGCCCCGCAACCGTCGGTCACTGCCGCACCGGGCAGAGAGGGGCGGGCGGTCGGTATCGACCGGGGAGTGAAGACCACGCTTGCGTTGTCGGACGGCACGATGCTGCGGGCACCGATCATGCGCCGCGGCGAGCAGAAGAAACTCGCCCGGCTGCAGCGTCAGCTTGCCCGCTGCCGCAAAGGCAGTATCCGCCGCGACAAGGTGAAAGCGCAGATCGCGCGCCTGCATGCCAGGGTGGCTGATCGGCGTCGCGATTGGGTCGAGAAAACCACCACACGGATCACTGCCGGCTATGGGGTGGTGGCCGTGGAGAAACTCGCGACCCGCAACATGGTGCGGGCACCGAAACCCAAACCCGACCCCGACAACGCGGGGCACTACCTGCCCAACGGGAAAGCCGCGAAAGCCGGGTTGAACCGGGGTATCTACGCGAACTGCTGGGGTGTGATCGCCCAGCGCTTGGAACATAAAACGTCCGCGTCCGGCACCGCCCTCGTGGAGGTGCCGGCCGCGTACAGCAGTCTGGAATGCCGCAACTGTGGCCACAGCGTGAAGGAAAACCGTAAGAGCCAAACGGAATTCCGTTGCGCGCAATGTGGCCACGAAGACCACGCGGACATCCAGGCAGCCAACACCATCCTCGCCCGGGCCACCCGGCCCGCGCTCACCTCCGGACCGGAGGCAACACCCGTCACCGCGGGTGTGCTCGCGCAAGCGAGAAGACCCGATGACGCGCAAGCGGCATAGGGAATCCCGCGATCTTCAGTCGCGGGAGAAGGTCAAAACCACAGCCCGACGTGATCATCAGCGTGCCTCACTGAATTTGACCGCGTCGCGGGTGGTCGTGCCTCACTTATTTTGAGCGCATGGCCGGAAGGCTTGCCCGAAGTGGAAGGCAAGATCGACATGGCCACGAGACGGCAGGTAACCAACATGCCCCGAATCAGCAACGCGGAAATCCGCGCTAACGCCGTCAGAATGCGTCGGGATTCCGCTGCACGTCGACAGGCACTGGATGCCGGTACAGGCGGGAGGCGTTCTCCCAGCTGAACTTACGAATCACGTCCGGCGGCAGGTCGCCGATCTGTTCGTGGATCGTTTGTTGGGTGTGCGGCCAGGTGGAGTCGCAGTGCGGGTAGTCGGCCTCCAACATGATGTTGTCGACACCGATCCGGTCACGCTGCACGAACGACGACTTGTCCTCCACCGCGCAGAACCAGAAGTTGCGAGTGAAAACCTCGGCCGGAGTCAAGCTTTCGCCCAGCGCCCGCCAGGTGCCATACATCGCGTGATAGCTCAGCATGTGGTCCAGGCGGTCCAGCAGCCCGGCGACCCAGCCGATTCCGCCTTCGGACAAACAGATTTTCAGAGTGGGGAACCTGCTGGGCAGGCCGGAGTACAGCCAGTCGACCGCCGCCGAAATGGCATAGGCGAAGAACAGCACCCCCTGCACGTCCGGCGGCGCATCGTCGGTGGTGGACGGCGAGGAACCGGACGATCCGATGTGCAGGTTCACGACGGTGTCCGTCTCGGCGCAGGCCGCCATCATCGGATCCCAGTGGCCCGAGTGGATGCTCGGCAACCCGAGCATCGCCGGGTTCTCGCTGAACGTGACGGCGTGGAACCCGCGCTCGGCGTTCTCGTAGATCATCTTGGCGCCGAGCTCGGGGTCCAGCAGCCACGGCAATTGGCACGGGATGATGCGTTCGGGATAGGAGCCCGTCCACACCTCGAGGTGCCAGTCGTTCCACGCGCGCACCGAGGCCAGCGCCAGGTCCCGATCGCTGGTCACCTGTTGCAGCCGCTGGCCGGCGAAGCCCGGCAGGAACGACGGGAAGTTGAGCGAGGCGTAGATGCCGTTGAGGTCCATGTCCCTGACGCGCTCGTGGATATCCCATGCGCCCCTGCGCATTTCGTCGAATCGGACCGGCTCGAAGCCGTACTCCGCCACCGGGCGCCCGACGACGGCGTTGAACCCGACGTTGGGCAGCTCCTGGCCGTCGTAGACCCACGCCTGTCCCCCGCCGTCGGTCTCCACGACCTGGGGTGCGCGGTCGGCGAACTTGCGCGGCACGCGTCCGGCGAAGGTATCCGGCGGTTCGACGATGTGATCGTCCACCGAGATCACCGTGTAGCGGCGCGACGCCCGGGGCGGATCCGGGAGGAACGTGACCGAGCGCTGCTCGCCGGTCTTCGCCGTGGTGAAATTCAGGTTAGCGGCCAGCTCGTCGATCGATTTCACTCGTCAACCTCCTTGCGGGAGCATCCAGTGTGCAACGTCGGCTTTCGGTGTGCGTCCAGGGCGGGAATCGGGGGCCGGATTGCGCCCTGGACGCACACCCGACGACCAGGCTCAGGTGAGCACATCGGGATCGGCCTTGATGGTCATCCGCGCCGCCCCCGCCCAATAGACGTCGGCGGCCCGTTCGATGAGCGAGCGTTGCATGCCCGCCATGTCCGACCAATTCATCCGCACCGGCTCCTTGCCGGTCAGCATGACGTCGTAGGCCAGCTTGCATACCCGTTCGATCGATGCCGCCCGGTAAACGGCCTCGGGCAGGTTGCGCCCCGTTGTGATGACGCCGTGGTTGGCCAGGATCGTGAGGTTGGCGCCACCGATGCGGGCCGCGAGATCCGCTGCGCGAGCGGGGGTGTCGACCTCGCCGTCGTAGGTGTCGATCAGACACAGGTCATCGAGGTACAGCGAACCGGTTTGGTGGACCAGTTGCGGCAGCCTGCCCAACGCGGCGAGCACGCACACGTAGTAGGGGTGGTTGTGAATGACCACCCGGGCGTCATCGCGGACGCGGTGCAGTTCCGTGTGGATGTGGATCGCCGGGGTGACATCCCAGCGGCCACGGACCACCCGCGCGTCGCCGTCCACCGCGCAGATGTCCGAGGCGGTGAGCTCCTGCCACCACAGCCCCCACGGATTGACGAACATGTCGGTGTGGCCCTCGAGCTGCCAGGTGATGTGTCCGGCCATGTTCTCCGCAAACCCAATGGCGGCAAGGTGGCGGAAGGCCACCGCCAGGGCCTGCTCGTTGGACAGCTCGACTCCGATCGGGGGCACCACCGACGGCGCCCAGACTTCCAGGCCTCCTCGCCGTGGGTCAGGAGCGTTCATGATCGGCCTCCATCCTGATTCGAATATCCTCGCGGAGCTGGCCTTTGGCGATCTTGCCTCCGGACGATCGGGGAAGTTCGTCGACCACGACGAGTCGTTCGGGCAGCAGTTCCTTGGAGACGCCCAGCGCCAGCAGATGCTCGACGAGCCCGGGCAGGTCGATAGTGGCAGAGTCGGCGAGTTCGGTGTAGACGCACGCCTTTTCGCCGAACACCGGGTCGGGCATCGCGACCGCCGCCGCGACCGCGATAGCGGGGTGCGTGGTGACGGCGTCCTCGACCTGGGTCGCGCTGATGTTCTTGCCGCCGCGCAGGATGAAGTCGGACGTTCGGCCGGTGACGGTCAGGTAGCCGTCCGCGTCGATCTCGCAGATGTCGCCCATGCGCATCCACCCGTCGGGGGTGAACAGCCTGTCGTGGTCGGTGCCGCCGAGGTAGCCGAGGCTGGTCGCCGGTCCCCGGCATGCCGGCTGCCCGCGCCCGGTCCCGGTGACGTCCCGATCCCCGTCGAAGAGCCGAACCGCCATCTCGGGGACGATGCGGCCGCAGGTGCGGAGCCGGTGTTGGCGCGAGTCATTGACCGTCGTCGCGCTCAGCATCCCGGTCTCGTTCGAACCGTAGAACTGCAGGATCGTCGCGCCGGTAAGTTCCTCGAACTCCGCGGCGGGCCGGTACGGCAACGCCTCGCCGCCGGCGAAAACGACACGCAGCGAGCTCAAGTCATGATTTCGGCAAGCCGGGTCGGCCATCAGCATGGTCAATTGCGTGCTGACACAGCACAACACGGTCACTTTATGACGGGCGATCGCCGCGCAGGCCGCGCTCGGGGTGAACCGCGAAAGGAGCACCGCCGTGGCCCCGAGGTAGATCGGCGTGGTGTGGCTGGTCCATATTCCGAAACCGAAAGGGGTGGGGATGACGGGCAAGAAGGTGTCGTCGGGCGTCAGCAACCCGTTGGCGACGGCCTTCCAATGGAAGTAATGCCACCGGTTCTGGGTGTGCACGACGCACTTGGGCAGCCCGGTGGTCCCGGAGGTGGAGTTGATGAGAAAGACGTCGTCGGGGCCCAATTGCGGGCCCACGCGGGATTCGATCCCGACAACCCTTGGCTGCACGCGGACGTTCAGGCTCAGCGCGCCGGCATCATCGGCCAAGACCAGCGTGGGCACGAGGGATTCGCCGGCCACGGCCGTGGCGGCGCCGCTGCGCGGTGGATCGCTGATCAGGATCTTCGGCCGCGCGTTACGCAGCAGCGCGGCGACCTCGCGGGTTCCGGCACGCGCGCCGATGCCAACCACGACGGCGCCGCAGCGTTCGATTGCCACGAACAGCACGTGGATGGCGGCGGAGTCGCCGTGCCACACCCCAACTCGATCACCGCGCATGACGCCGGCGCCGGCCAGCCGCTCGGCCAGAATGCTTGCCGTGGAGTCGAATTCACGCCAGGTCAGCGAGATGCCGGGATCGTCGACATAGGCGGCACGGTCCGGCGAGCGCTCGGCGTTGCGGCGCACCGCGTCCGACAGCGTCGAGTCGGACCACCAGCCGGCGGCACGAAACCGGGCCGAGTCCTCGTCGGTGAATGCCGGCGAGCCCACGGCATCCAGCCCACCGGCGCTCATTCCCAAATGATAGGGAAGCCGCGCGCCGTTCGGTCAGGGACGTTCGGCCGCGGACGCCCCTAAGGGTGCTGCGGCGCGGGAGTGTTGTGTCGGTTGGCGTCCGTGGTGCGCGGGCGAACGCGCGACCAAGGACAGGTGACGCGCGGAATGCAGCCGCAGTTGAGGCCGGCAATGCAGGCGCCCCCGCCCGCGGGCTGGACCGATAAAGCGCCTCCCCCGGTGACGACCCCCGGCGGGGGCGCCACGCTGGACGAGGAGCTCATTGTGCTGGTCAGCGGCACGTCGGCGCCGGCCACACCCAACCCGAACGCAAAAACAAAAGCGGCGCCACCGCACAATGCGGCCGCCGTTCTGACCTTGCGATTCGTCACGATTCCCAACTGTAGTTCTCCTTCGCGCGACGCGCACCGCGACACCGAACGCCACGGCCTTTGTCTGAAAAACGTTATGGGGAGCGCTTTGGTTCGGCCCGACGACAGCCGGGCGGCAGGTCCCTTCGTGTACGCCCTGCCGCCTTGGGCAACCCCGGGGCCTGGCAGAGTCGGTCTGTGCTGATTGGCTTGCTCCTCGCCCTGGGTTGCTCGGTGTGCTACGGCACGGCGACGGTGTTACAGGCCGTGGCGACGCGATCGGTGAAGGCCAGCACCGCCTCCGGTGTCGATGCTGTGCTGCTGTTGCGCGCCGCCCGCCAATGGCGCTATATCGCTGGCATGGGTCTCGACGGCCTCGGATTTCTGCTGCAAGTGATGGCGCTGCGCCTGGTGCCGATCTATATCGTCGCCGCGGCGCTGGCCGCCTCGATCGCGGTCACCGGCATCGTGTCCGTGTGGGTGCTCTCAGCGCGGCTTTCTTCGGCCGAGTGGACGGCCGTGGCGGTGGTCTGCGTCAGCCTCGCCGTGCTGGCCTGCGCCGCGGGACCCGGGCACTTCCGGCGTGCCCCGGCGGGACTCGGCTGGGCGCTGATCGGCGTCGTGGCGGCGATATTCATTGCCGGTGCCACGGCGGGCCGGTTGAGAGACCGCGAGCGCGCGCTCGCCCTCGGTTTCGGTGCCGGAAGCGGCTTCGGTGTCGTAGAAATCGGTGTGCGCCTGGTCGACGTGTTCAACCCCACCAAGGGCGCCTTCTACACCAATCCAGCGCTTTACGCCGTGGCCGGGGGCGGGGCGGTGGGCTTCCTATTGCTCACCTCCGCTCTGCAACGCGGGTCCGTGACCACGACGGTAGCCGCCATGGTGGTCGGTGAGACGATCGCGCCGACGCTTGTGGGAGTGGCGTGGCTGGGTGACCGGGCACGTGACGGCCTCGGCTGGGTCGTGATCGTGGGATTCGCCGTAGCGGTGTCCGCGACGCTGATGCTGGCCCGGTTCGGCGGGGCGCCGGCCGAATCGGCGTGACTCACGACGAAGCTTCGACCGCGACGCTATAGGTCGTGCCGCGCGCTTCGCGCACCCATAGCGCCCCGCCCTGCGCGCTGATGCCGGCGGCGATCAGCTCGCGCTTGAGGATCTTGTTGGTGGCCGTCGCCGGCAGGTTAGCGTTGATGCGCACATAGCGCGGCCACGCCTTCGGTGACAAGTCGGGTTGTGAGGCCAGGAACTTCTCGAAATCATCTGGCTCCAAATGTGTTCCAGCGCGGAGCACGAGGGCCGCCATCACCTGGTCGCCGACTCGTTCGTCGGGCACGGCATAGACGGCGACCTGGCTGACCTGCGGCAGCCGTTCCAGGATCCGCTCGATCGGTGCCGCCGCCAGGTTTTCGCCGTCGACTCGCATCCAGTCCGCTGTGCGCCCAGCGAGATAGATCCAGCCATCGGCGTCGCGGTAGGCCAGGTCGCCGGACCAGTACATGCCGTGCCGCATGCGCTCGGCCGTCGCGGACGGATCGTTGTAGTAGCCGGTGAACGGCCCCGCTCCCTGGGTGTTGACGAGTTCGCCAACCGCTTCGTCGAAATTGGTCAGGGCGCCGTGTTCGTCGAACCGCGCGACCGCGCATTCCGTCCGGGTCGTCGGATGGTAAATGCTCACACCGGGATAGGGCTTGCCGATCGAGCCGGGCGGGGCGCCGTCCTCGCGAACCACGATCACCGCGAACTCGCTGGACCCGAAGCTGTCGACCACTCGGCATCCGAAACGCCTTGAGAATTCGGCGATGTCGCGATCGGTTGCCTCGTTGCCGAACGCCACCCGCAGGGTGGTGTCGGCGTCCTCGGGACGTTCGGGCGTGGCAAGGAGCAACGCGAGGGGCTTGCCGACGTAGTTCAGGTACGTCACGTGGTAGCGCCGCACGTCCTCGATGAAGCGTGACGGCGAGAATTTGGCCGGGACCATCGTGGCGCCGCTGCCGATGGCGACCGCCCATCCGGCGGCGATGCCGTTGGAGTGAAACAGCGGCATCGCCAGGTAGCAGACGTCATCGGCGGTGACGTCGTACTGAAAGATCAGGCTGGCCCCGCACATGATCGCCATCCCGTGCGCGAATCGCACGGCCTTGGGATCGCCGCTGGTGCCGGAGGTGAAGATCATCATCAGGGTGTCGGCGGCGGTGACCTCGCGGTGGGGAACCAGTGATGGTGCCGCGGCCACCGCGTCGGCGTACCGGGTCGCGTTCACGTCGAGAACCCGAATCCCCTTGAGGTCCAAGCCGTCCAGTAACCCCAGGTGCTCGCCGTCGACGAGAAGGATTTGGCAGTCGGATCGCCGGATGTCGGCGAGCAACCCGGTGCCCCGCCGCGTGGTGTTGATGCCGCACAACACATAGCCGCCCAGCGCGGCGGCCGCCATGGCGCGCAGCACCGCCGGGGAGTTGGCGAGCAGGGCGCCGACATGCAGCGGGCGCGTCGGGTCGGCGAGGGCGATCAGCGCGGCCGCCTCGGCCTCGGCCTCGGCCAGGTGTTGCCGCCAGGTCCAGGTCCGCTCGCCGTGGGCGATCGCGGGGGTGTCGTCGTGCCTGCGCTGCCGCAGCAGCTGCTGCACCGTCTCGGTCATCGAGTTGTCAGCACCAGCCCGGCATAGTTCCGCTCGGCGACGGCGTCGCAGTGGCGCCGGTAGGTGCCGAATCCCCCGGCGTAGGGCATGAAGACCCGTTTCTTGCCTTCGATATTGGCGCCCAGGTACCACGACGATGTCGCTTTCGGGAACAGGGTTTGCTCGACGGCCTTCGCGACATGGTCGGTCCAGGCGTCGGCGGCGTCCCGGCGCGGTTCGACCTCGGTCACCCCGAGGCGGCGGGCCGTCAGGACCAGCTCGATGACCCAGTCGACCTGAACCTCGGCGTGCAGCACCATGTTGGCCAGCACCGACGGGCTGCCGGGTCCGCTGATGGTGAACAGGTTCGGCAGGCCCGGAACCAGCAGACCGAGAAACGTCACCGGGCCGTCGGCCCAGATGTCGCGCAGCCGCACTCCCCCGGGCCCGCGCGGGTCGATGCGAGTCAGCGCGCCGGTCAGCGCGTCGAAGCCGGTGGCGAAGATCAGCACATCACAGGGATACGTGGCGTCGCCGGTTCGCACTCCGTGGGCGGTGATCGTGTCGATGGGCTCGCGGCGCAGGTTCACCAGCCGGACATTGTCGCGGTTGAACGTCGCGTAGTAACCGGCGTCGGTGCAGATCCGCTTCGTTCCGATCGGGTGATCGACCGGGATGAGATCGGCGGCGACGACGGGGTCGCGGACGATCTCCCGGATCCGCTCCTCGGCGAACTTTCGGGCGATGTCGTTGGCCGCCAGGTCAGCGTTCTGATCGGGAAAGGTCTTGGCGAACAGCACCCCGCCCTCGCGCCAGCGCAGCCACAGGGCGTCAACGCGCTCGTGCGGTTCGGTGTCGAGCGCCTTCTTGTGATAGGTGCCGTGCGGCGTGCCCGACGGCGCGTACGCCGACTTCCGGCGGCGCTCCGGGTAGTCCTCCCTGATCCGTTGCCACTCCTGCGGCGACCATGGGCGGTTGGGCATCGGGATGCTGTAATTTGGCGATCGCTGGAATACCACGAGCCGGTCGGCCCGTTCGGCGATGATCGGAACCGCTTGAATGCCAGACGAACCCGTGCCGATCAGGCCCACCCTCTTGCCGCGCAGATCGGGATCCTCGCGCGGCCACGCGGCGGTGAAGTACACGTCGCCGGCGAAATCGTCGACGCCGCGGATGTCGGGGCGGTTCACCGCCGACAGGCAGCCCGTGGCGCACACCAGGAACTGGGCGGCGTACGTCTCACCGCCCGCGGAAACGGCACGGGTGCGGACGTGCCAGCGCCCTCGATCGAAGGTGGCGCCGGTGACGTCGACACCGAACCGGTAGTGGCGGCGCAGATCGAAGCGTTCGGCGACGTGGCGCAGGTAGGCCAGGATCTCCGGTTGCGCGGCGAAGCGTTCGCTCCACGTCCAGCTCTGTTGGAGTTCTTCGTCGAATGAGTAGGAATAGTCGACGCTTTCGACGTCGCACCGGGCACCCGGATACCGGTTCCAGTACCAGGTGCCGCCCACATCGGGAGCCGCCTCGATGCCGATCACCGACAGGCCCGCCGATGCGGCCCGGCGCACGGCGTAGAGCCCGGCGAAGCCCGCGCCGATGACGATGACGTCGGTCGAGGACATCTCGGTCACGTCGATGCGCCTTCCAGGCGAGCGGGGTCGAGCATCTCCTGCAGGTCGCCGCATACCAGGTCGCGGGCCGGCGCCGCCGGCGGAAAGGATTGAATTGTCATGAAGCCGTGGAATAATCCGGGAAAATCGCGGTGCACGACCCGCACCCCCGCGTCGCGTAGCCGGCGTGCGTAATCGCAGCCCTCGCTGTGCAATGGATCCAGACCCGCGGTGACGATCACCGCGGGCGGCAGGCCCGCATGGGAATCCGCGCGGGCCGGTGCCACCAGGTAGGGCGGATCGACGATCCTTTCACCGCAGAGGTATTGACGCCAATACCACTGCATCGCGGCGCGGGTGTTGAAATATCCGCTGCCGTAACGATGGTAGCTATCCGTCTCGAACGAGGGATCGATGACCGGGTAGAGCAACAGCTGTGCGGCGGGCGGCGCGACTCCGCGTTCGCGGCACAGGATGGCGGTGACGGCCGCGAGATTTCCGCCGGCGCTGTCGCCGGCGACCGCCGTCCGCGCCGCGTCGATGCCAAGGCCGGCCGCGTGTTCCACCACCCAGCAGAAGGCCGCGAACGCGTCGAGCGCGGCCGCGGGTGCGGGGTGTTCGGGGGCAAGGCGATAGCCGACGGATACGACCACGGCTTGGCTGCCGCGCGCCAGGGCCCGGCAGAAGCCGTCGTGGGAATCGATGTCGCAGAACACGAATCCGCCGCCGTGGCAGAAGACGATCGCCGGGCGGTTGCCGAACGGCCCGCCGTGCGGATAATAGATCCGCACGGGGATGGCTCCCGCGGGACCCGGAACGGCATGGTCGACGGTGCGGCGAACGTCTCCGATGTTGTTGACGGGCACGCGCCGTTGGGCCACGGCGGCTCGGGCCGCGGCGGCGGTCATGGTTTCGACCCGCGGGAATCCGGCCTCCAACTCGCGCAGCATCGCCCGCACAGCGCCATCGGTACCATCGATGGGGTCGTCCATGTGGGCCTCCGCCCGCACCGTCGGGCCGGTCACGCCGGCCGGTACTTCAGCAACGTCATTCCGGTTCCAGGCAGATCGTAGAACACCGGCGTCACCCGCATGCCGATTCGAATGTCGCCCGGGTCGGCGTCGACCAACTCGGTGCTGATCCTCGGCCCGGCGTCCCACTGCACCACCGCAAGCAGTTGCGGCACGGCGTCGGCCCACGGCGGGCCGGTGGGTCTGCGGGCGACGGTGAAGGTGTACAGCGTTCCGGCACCGTCTATTTCGCGCCATTCCAGGTCGTCGGCCAGCGACCCGGGGGCAAGGGTACGCGGATAGAAGACGTGGCGCCGCAGGGATGGCGAGTATTGCACGAGGATTCGGTGCTGGGCCAGGCCGTCCCAGAACGGCCGCGATACGGGCGTGGGTTCGGGCACGGGCCGGAGTGCGCCCATGGCTAGTCGCCTCGCATCAGCAGGGCGACCTGCTCGCTCATGATGCCGCCGTTGCCGGTGACGAAGGCGGTGTGGCAGTCCGGCACCTGCGCGCCGCCGGCTCGGCCCATGATCTGGCGGGCGCCGTCGACGACGTGGTGCATGCCGCCGGCCATGCCGGCCTGCCCATAGGACAGTTGACCGCCGGCGGTGTTGAGCGGGAAATCTCCGCGGAAGGTCAGGTCGTGGTCGGTAACCCATGGCATGCCTTGGCCTTTGGCGCAGAAGCCGGCGTCTTCCAGGCTCATCAGCACCGTGATGGTGTAGCAGTCGTAGATCGAGGCGACGTCGACGTCGGGTCGGCTCAGCCCGGCCATCGCGAACGCCTTGTCGGCCGCGCGTGCGATCGGTGTGCACAGCAGGTCGTCGGCGTAGGTCGGGGTCTTGAAGGCGATGTGTTCGCCGAAGCCGGTGATCCACACCGGGCGATGGCGGGCTCGGCGGGCGATGTCGGCGTTGGCGATCAAGACCCCGGCTCCCCCGTGCACGCGCATCACCGTTTCGAGCATGTGGATGGGGTCGGCGATCATCGGGCTGGCGAGCACGTCGTCCACCGTGATCGGGGTCCCGTGGAAGACCGCGCCCGGATGGGCGCACGCGTTGGTGCGTTGGTCGACGGCGATCTTGGCGAGCGCGGCGGGGTCGTAGCCGAACTCCGCCGCGTAGCGCTGGGCGATCTGCGCGTACGGCGCGTTTTGGCCCACGTTGCCGTACGGGATCTCGAACTCGGCCTGCGGCGATCCGTAGGTGTTCGACGACGCCCCATACCAATTCGGCGTGGGCGGCGGGTTTTGCGGGGATCGTGGCGGCTGCGGCAGCGACGCCGATCCGGGAACCACGGCCAGCGCCGCGTCGCAGACGCCGAGCTCCACGGCCGCCGCGGCCCGCCACACCATTCCCGCCGAGGTGGCTCCGCCCAGGTCGACTCGCTCGCCGAAATCCAAAGGCAAGCCCAGGTATTCGCACAGCGTGGCCGGCGCGAACATCGCCGACTCGGCCACGCCGTGGGTGAGCAGGCCGTTGATGCGCGCGGGGTCGACGCCGGCGTCCTCGACGACCGCCTTCGCCAACAGCGCGTACTGGTCGAGGGTGAACAGCGGCAGTCCGGTGGGACGCCGTTCGGCGGGTAGTTCGGCGATGCCGACGATGGCCGCCTCGCCACGCAGGCCCGTCACGGTGTTCCGCGTCGGGGCAGCTCGACGGTCGCCGTTCCGGGCATCAGCACGGTGTCGTCGCGGCGGCCCGCGATGTCGAGATCCACCAGCCCGGAGCCGTTATCGGAGAGGCGTTTGCCGGTGACCTCCCCGCCAAAGCTGAGCAGCTGACCGGGGTAGGCGATCGCCCGGTTCTGCACCGAGAAGGACACCAGCCGGCCGCGCCCACCGATCCAGTCGCCGATCGCGCGGGCCAGCAGCGCCGCCTGCAGCGGCCCGTGGACCACCACGTCGTCGTAGCCTTCGCTTTTGGCCCAGTCTTTGTCGTAATGAATGCGGTGGCCGTTGTAGGTGGCGGCGCTGAAGAAGAAGAGCTGGGTCTCGTCGACGGCGACGGTCAGCGTGGGAATCTGGTCGCCCACGCCGATGTCGTCGTAGAACAGCTGCTGATCGGTCATGGGCCGCTCCTAGGGCCGGGCGATCATCGACGTCGACGCTTCGGCAACCAGATCGCGGCGCTGGTTGCGGTACACGGTGCGCCAGGTGACGAGGACGAATCTGCCGGAGCGGCCCTGCTTTTCGATGATCGACTCGATGGTGCGGACCATGTCGATTTCGTCGCGGTGATAGGCCGGCAGGTGAAAGGTGAAGCTCTCCCCGCCGGCCATCCGCTTCGGGGCCCGGGGAAACGCGAGGCTGCCCGAGACCGTGCCGGAGGAACCGTCCGGCCGCAGCGACTCGAGGTGCGTGACACCGAGCACGGCGTACTGCAGATACAGCGGCGGACAGATGATGTCGCGAAAGCCGTTGGCCCGGGCGTAATCCGGGTCGAACCATAATGGGCTGCGGTCTCCGACCGCAGCCGCCCACCGTTGCCAGTCGCGCCGGTTCACCTCGCCCGTCGCCGTTGCGGCGACGGTGCCCACTCGCGACGCCGATTCGGCGTCGATCAGGGTGTCCTCATTCATTGGGCTCACCGGCGCTCCTCTTTAGCCATGGTTTCCTCCAGCCAGGATGCGGCGACGTCGGCTCCGCCACCGAGCGTCGAGCCCAGCCGTGCCCGTTCGCTCCACAGATGCAGGTCGGTCTCGGTGACGTAGCCCATCCCGCCGTGCAGTTGATGGGCGTCCAGGGTGATCAGCCTGGCGGCGGTGGCCGCGTGCATGCGGGCGATCGCGGTTTCCCTGGTTGCCGTGTGGCCGCGCGCCAGCCAGAAGACGGCCGAGTGAGCGGCCAATCGCGCTGCGGCCAAGGCGATGTGCATGTTGGCGACCAGATGTTGGGCCGCCTGGAACGAGGCGATCGGCCGGCCGAACTGGTGGCGCAGCTTGGTGTAGTCGACGGTGCGGTCCAGCACGGCCTGCCCGACGCCGACCAGGTCGAGCGACCCCAGCGCCACCGCCGTATTGGCCACTCGGCGCAGCGCCGCCGGGGCAGCCTCGCCGAGCAGCGCGCCGGCGCCGACGACGACGTCGTCGAAGCGCACGGTGAACGCCCGGTGCCCGCCCGCCATGGCCAGCGGTTCCCCGGTCACGCCGGTGGCGTGCGCGTCGACGACGAAGACCAGCGTGCGCTCGCCTGCCTTGGCCGAAACCGCCGAAACCACGACGAGGTCGGCGAGGTCGGCGTCGGCCACATAGTCCGCGGTACCGGTTAACCGCCAGTCACCGGCCGAGATGGGATCGGCGCGTAGCACGGCCGAGACGTCGGCGGCGTCGCGGGCGTTCCATAGCGCCGTGGTGCCGCGAATGCCGCCGCCCGCCAGCGGCGGCAGCCACGCGGCCTTGGCGTCGCGGGAGCCGAGCCGGTCGATCGCCAGCGCGGCTTGAACACTGCTGAGCACCGTCGTGGGGCACAGCGCGCGGCCGGCCTCGGTGTAGAAGACGGCGAGATCGTCGAGCGAGCCCCCGGAGCCGCCGCACTCCTGGGAGATGGCAAGCCCGAATACGCCGGCGTCGGCCAACGCCTTCCACAGCGCGGGGACGCTTCGGTCGGCGCCGGGCTCGTTGAGACCACGCACCAGACCCACGGGGCTCTCCGCCGACAGCAGGGCGCGCAACGTCGAGGCGAACTCGCGCCGCTCGGCGGTGGGTATCAGCTTCATCGGTCAGCGTCCGTAGGAGGGCATACCGTGCCCGCGCTGGGCGATGATGTCGCGGAGGACCTCGTTCGTGCCCCCGCCGAAGCGCATCAAGGGGGCGGCCCGGTAAAGCCGCTCGAATTTGCCGGCCAGCGGCGCGATTTGACTGCGATGCGCCAACAGGCCATCGGGGCCAAGCAGATCGAGCGCTAGATCGGCGATGCGTTGGCGCAGTTCACTGGTGAAGACCTTCTCGACGCTGACCTCCACGGTCGGGATAACACCGCTGTCCAGGATGGACGCGGCCTCGTAGCCCATCAGCGTGGCCACCGCCACGTCGGCTTCGACCCGCGCCAGCCGGCGGCGCAGCGCCGGGTCGCGGGCGGGCACCGTGCCGTCACGCCGCGGGCTGAGCGCAAGGTCGCGCAATTCGTCCACGGCGCGGCGCAGATCGCCCGCGTTGGTCAGCGCGCCACGTTCCAGATCGAGCGCGCCGGTGATGTACGTCCAGCCTCGGTTGACCTCGCCGATCAGGTTGGTGGCCGGGACGCGGACGTCACGAAAGTGCACCTCGTTGGTGCGGTAGCCCGACCACGCATAGAGCGGGCGGATCTGGATGCCGGGGCTGTCGATCGGCACGATGATGACCGAAATCCCGCGATGGCGGGCGGCGTTCGGGTCGGTGCGCACACAGAGCCATTCGTGGGTGGCGCGCTGCGCCCCGCTGTTCCAGATCTTGGTGCCGTTGATCACCCATTCCTGGCCGTCGAGCGTCGCGCGGGTGCGCAGGCTGGCCAGATCGGTTCCGGCCTCTGGCTCGGAATAGCCGACAGCGCAAAGTATTTCGCCTTTGGCGATCGGCGGCAGCCATTCGGTCTTGTTGCGTTCGGTGCCGTGCCGCATGATCATCGGCGCCACCGAGGTGACGGTGAGGTCCGGTCCGGGCACGCCCCAGTATTCGAACTCGCTCATCAGCAGGTGCTGATAAACGGCCCCCAGCCCCAGACCCCCATACTCGCGCGGCCAGTTCAGCCCAAACCAGCCCCTCTCGCCGACCTTGCGACGAAACCGGGCGACCTCGCCGTCGGGGAACTCCAGGTCATGCTGGGCGAGTTCGGCCCGCAACTCGGCGGTCACGTTGTCGTGGAGGAATTCGCGAACCTCGGCCAACCACGCGCGTTGCCCGGCGTCGAGTTCGAAATCCATCCCCGCTCACCTTTCATCGGGTCATCGGGCGGCGCGAGCGTAACGCCACTTGACAACGCCGGCTGGCGATTTCGCCCTGACGTTACGCCCCGGGCTTCCTCGCGCGGGAGCACGCAACTCGCTGACGCTCGTCATTGACAGCTGTCAGTGAATCTGGGTACGTTGGCTCATGTGGTTTCGGCGACGTCGACAGAGGATGCCGTTTCCCGGGCCGTGGGCGCCCGGGAGGCTAGGCGGCTGCAGACGCGGACCCGGCTGTTCGACGCCGCGGTGGCCGAGCTCGGCAGGTCGGGATTGGCGGGCACGGATGTCGCCGCGATCGCCGCGGCGGCGGGAGTGGCGCGAGGCACGTTCTATTTCCACTTCCCGACGAAGGAACACGTGCTGATCGAGCTGGAACGCAACGAGGAGACCAATATCGTGGCGGCGCTTGCCGCGGGGCCGAGCGAGCCGGGCGACCTACTGTCGGTGCTCACTCTGCTGGTGCACCGGGTGCTTGCGACCGAGGAGCGGCTGGGTCCGGTGCTCTTTCGGGACATGCTGGGGCTGCACTTCTCCGCGTCGCGACCCGTCGAGGACGAGCCCGGCGAGCATCCGCTGGCCCAGTTCGTCATCGCCGCGATCGCCGAAGCGCAAACCGCGGAGCGCGCGTCGCGGGATGCGGACGCCGGCGAACTCGGCGTGATTTTCATGACCGGGCTGTTCGCGCTGCTGGCCACCGCGACGACCGCGTCTCGCCCGCGGGCCACCCTCTTGGACCGATACGTGAAGACCATCGTTCAGGGAATGGAGGCGCCATGACCGGCACTGGCATCGAGGGCTACCGGGTCTACCTAGCCCATCGCGACGGCGACGCCGATCTGCTGCATCGCCGGCTTGCCAACCGCGAGGAATTCTTCGTGTCGTTGGAGACCGACCCGGTTCGCTCCGCCCGTCCCATCGATCGAACCGTGTTCCTGCGGAACCTGCGCCGCCGCCGGCCCGAGCCGGGGCTTTCCCGCGAGATGCTGTTCCTGCTGGCCACCGCGAAACTGAACCAGGCGGAGCGATTCGGCGTCGACTTGGGCGACACCTATGGCCGGATCGGCGGCGAGGACCAGCCACCGGAACGGGTATACCTCGCCCTCGAGGAGCACTACCACACCCGCCTGCTGGCCTACGTGCTCGACATGTTCGGTCTGCCATTCCAGGTGGTGGTGCCGCCGTTCGTGATGCGCCAGTTCGTCAAGACGGAAGTGTTTCTCCCCGAGCGATTCGGGTTTCCGTTCGTGGGCGCGGCGGAAATGGCGGGCTGCATCATGTTCGACGAATTGCGCCGCGTCGGGGTCGAGTTGTTCGCCGACGAACCGGCCGTCGCCGTGCGGATCGAGCGCCTCTACAGCGAGATCCTCACCGACGAACTGGGCCACGTCGGCTACTGCGCGGCGCGCTGCACGAAGGGCGAGCGGGCGCTAATGCGTCGGCTCTACCCGCTTTTCGGGCGGCTGTTTGCCCGCCAGACCGCCGAGATCGGCCTGCTCACCGATCCGGTGAAACTTCGCGGCCGCCTCGCCGCGCCGTTCGACGTCGAGGGGCTCGCCGCCGGGGTGCCGAACGAGACGTTCGTCGCCGCGCGCCCCTGATCACCCCGGGCGCCCGCATGTAAATGCGCTGTCAATCTCCCGTAAAAACGCTTCGCCGCCGTCGCGTTCTGGCGGCCGGGCTGCGACAATTTGTCGAACAGACGTTAGGAAACAGCCATGCCCGCCCTTGAGACACGCCTTCGGCAGGAGTTGCGCGATTGCGCCCTTGAGTTACGACAGCTGGCCTACACGGTGCCGCACGGGGTTGGCGAGCATGCGCTGCTTCAGCTGTCGGACCGGATGCGCGCCGCCGCCGACCAGGCGGTCCGTAGGGGCGCCTAGCGTCTTGGCGTTCGGTGTGTACCGACGGCGTTCGGGCGTGAGCTGACGGCGTCGAGTGTGCGTCCAAGGCGCGGATTTCGCGAGATCACCGCCCTCACCGCACGGCGAAAGCCCTGAGCGCACACTCGATACGCCGGCACCCCCGGGGCCTAGTCGCGCGAGTGATCAGCCGCCCTTGAGGCGAATCTTCCACCGCACGAAGCCGAGGTAGACGACGCTGAGCAGCACCAGCATGCCCATGTCGAACCACCACACGCCTGCCGTGTGACGCCAGTGCGAATCTTTGGGAGTCAAGGGACCGGGGACCAGTTTGGTGAGGTCGGCTGTGGACGCCGACGCCGCGAAGCCCCACCTGGCCGGCGTGGCCCACGACATCTGGTCCAGGCCGATGCGTCCGGTGACCGGAATCATGCCGCCGGAGAACACCAGCTGCGACATCACCGCCACGACGAGCAGCGGCATGATCTGTTCGTTCGACTTGGCGATGGCCGACAACACCAGCCCGAGCATCGCCGAGGCGACGCAGGTCATGGCGACGTCGGCGAACAGTTCCAGACCCGGAACGCCCAACGCCACGGCGCCCTGCGTGGGACCGCCCTTGCCGATCAGCGCGATGATGGTCACGATCGCCGACTGGACGACGGCGAACACCGTATAGACACACACCTTGGCCAGCAGGTATGCGGAGGTCGACAGGCCGACCGCCTGCTCGCGCAGGAAGATGGCGCGCTCGCCGATGAGGTCTCGGATCGTCAGCGCCGTCCCCATGAACACCGCACCGACGTTGAGCAGCACCAGGATCTGGCCGGGCTCATTGGGCGCGGCACCCAGCGGGTTGGGGATACCAAAGCCGACGTCGCCCGGCACCGACATCGATAGTGAGCCCATGATGAACGGCAACACCGCCAGGAAGACGAAGTAGCCGCGGTCGGAGACGATCAACCGAACCTGCCGCCGCGCGATCGTGGAGAACTGCCGGAACAGGCTCGTGTGCGACGGGTCGCCCAGCTCGGCGGGCTTGTCCGCCGGAGGCGGTGGCGGTGGCGGGCCCGTGCGCGCCAGGTAGCGTGCCTGGGACCCGTCGGGGTCGTTGGCGACCGTGCTGAAGATGTCGGCCCAGTTCGTCGTCCCCATGGTCGGGCCGATCTGGCCGGGGGGCCCGCAGAACGCGGTCTTGCCGCCGGGGGCCAGCAGCAGGACCTGATCACAGATGTCCAGGTAGGTCAGCGAGTGGGTGACCACGAGCACCACCCGGCCCGCGTCGGCGAGCTGCCGCAGCATGGTCATGACTTGCCGGTCCAGTGCGGGGTCAAGACCGGACGTGGGCTCGTCGAGGATCAGCAGCGATGGGCCGGTCAGCAGCTCCAGCGCCACCGAGGCCCGCTTGCGCTGCCCGCCGGACAGCTTGTCGACCCGGGTGTGCAGGTGCTGGCTCATCTCAAGTTCCTCGAGCACCCTGGCGACCACCTGGGCGCGGTCAGCCTTGGTGGTGTCCGGCGGCAGCCGCAATTCGGCTGCGTACATCAACGCCTGCTGCACGGTCAACTGCCCGTGCACGACGTCGTCCTGCGGCACCATCCCGATCCTGCTGCGCAGCGACGCGTATTCGGCATGAACGTTGTGACCCTCGAACGAAACCGTGCCCGTGGTCGGGTGCGTGTATCCGGCCACCAGCCTGGCGAACGTCGACTTTCCCGCACCCGACGGCCCGATGACGGCCGTCAGCGTTCCGGGTTGCGCGCCCAACGAGATGTCGTCCAGGAGGACCTTGTTGTTGTCGATCGTCCACGTCACCCCGCGCACGTCGAGGCCGCCGGTGCGCGTCGCGGTCGCGGTCTCGTCGCGGCGAGCCAGCGTGCCGCCGGCGAAGACGAGGTCGATGTTGCCGATCGTGACCACGTCGCCGTCGCGCAACACGGCCGAATCGACCCGGGCGCCGTTGACGAAGGTGCCGTTGATGCTGCGGTTGTCGTGGATCTCGGTGCCGTGCGGCGTCGGGATCAGGGTGGCGTGGTGGCGTGACGCCAACACCTCGGGAATGACGATGTCGTTGTCGTTGGCCCGGCCGATCTTGATCGCGCCCGGCGTCGACTCGATCGCCGTTCTACTCGGCCGCAGGATCCTCATCATCGATGTCGCGATGTTTGTGGAATCGCCGACGTGGGCGGTCTCGGGCTCGGCCGCGGGGGCCGGTGGCAACTTCATCGGTGGCGCCCGGTAAATCTGCGGCACCGGCTGCGGTCCGCTCGGCGGTCCCGCCGGATGTCCGCCGGTCGGGTATCGCGGCAGCGGTCCGCTGGGCGGGTGCGAGGGCTGCGAGGGCTGGCGAAACGAGCCCGATGGCGGCGGCTGAGGCGGGCCGGGCCGGTGCGCGGCAACCTGCGGCTGCCCCTGCCGGACCGGCGCGCTTGGGCCGCTGGCCGGGTTGACGAGCGGTATCGACGTCGTCAAAGGAGGCCGCCCGGCCGAACCCCGGTGGCGGCCGACCTCGAAGGTCAGCGCCGGGCCGTCCGGATTGCCGACGTTGACCCGCATGCCGTCCTGGATCTCGACGACCGGCACACGACGGTTGTAGACATACAACCCATTGAGGCTGCCATTGTCGATTGCGATCCATCGGCCCTGGTCGAAGCGCACGATGAGATGTGTCCGAGAGATCAGGGGGTGTGCGACCCGGACGTCCGCGCGAAGGTCGCGCCCAATAACCACGTCGTTGCCTGGCGCGAAGGTGCGCTCGGATCCCTCGTACCGCACGGTCAGCACGGGCGGGGCTGGTGGGCTCACGAGGACCAACTGTATCGGCAGCGGCACGAATCGGACCGCCAGTTCGCCCGCGTTCGTGCGGGCGGCCCAACACCCCGAACCCGAGGGTTGACGCCGTGCGGAGCCTTCGCGATGCGTTATCCCGCCGCGGCGGTGGCACGCACGCTACGACGCCACGACTCGTCGCGCCGGGCGGGCAATGTGCCCGACGCGGCCGTGACGTCTTTGACGAAATCCCCGATGTATCGAATGGCCCGCCGTCCTTCGGGCAGAATTTCGGCGGCCAACGGAAAATCGTGAATCTGTCCGTCCCAAAGGTGCAGATCACAGCGGATTCCGCTGGCGTCCAGGCGTTCGGCCATGAGCTCGGCGTCCGGGAGCAGCAATTCATCGCGGCTGGCGTGGATGGTGACCGGCGGCAGCGAGGAAAGATCGGCGTCCACCGGTGAGACAATCCGACCCGCGGAATCGCCCCGATCGTTCAAAAGCTGCGCCTCACTGAGATATTGAGCAAACATCGATAGCGCCCCGCGGGTGAACATGAAGCACCTGCCCGCGCGGTGCCTGAGCTTTCGCGCCGGATCCGCATCGGTGAAAGGCGAGACCGTCGCAATTCCGGCCGGCCTCATGACCTGACTGCGAATGGCCAACAGCGCGGTCACGAATGCGAGATATCCCCCGGCTGAGTCGCCGGCTACGACGACTCGATCGCCGTCGAACCCGCGATCCTGCAGCCACCGAAGTCCGCTTATCCCGTCGTCGATGGCATCGGTTATCTGATGTGCGGGCAATTTTCGATATCCGACGTTGAGCACGGCGGCATCCGCCGCCTTCGACAGGCGGGTCACCAGCGCCCGGTGGGTGTTGAGGCCGCAGGTGAGGAACGCGCCGCCATGCAGATACAGCACCGCCCGTTTTCCCGAGACGCCGGGCGCGCGAACCCATTCGGCGGCGCAGTGCTCGAGCCGTACCGGTTCGATGTGCGCCGACGCTCCGAAACGGGGGACTAATCCCGCAAACCCATCGACGTATTCGAATGGCCAGTGCAGATTCGGCTGAATCGCCCATACCCGTACCGCGTTTTTCACGATTAATCGGCTGGCCAGCGAGACCGCAACCGACTGCGGGCTGTGGCGATGATGGATTCGCCGCTGCACCGCCCCGCTCGGCAATAAAGTAGGTGAATCACCTGTGCTGGCCATTGCAATCAACTCCCAAGGACACCCGAATACCCGTAGCTAAAGCGGGCAAACGGCGGGCAGCGCACCTGAAAAGTCGGATCCATCACCGTTTACCGGGGAGAAATATGGGTATCGCTCGGTGCCGCTGGGCCGATCTCGCCGGGTGGCCCAAGATATAGCGATGACGGAGGAAACGCACGCCGAGCCGCTGCTGACCGGCCGGGTCTCGGTGGTGACGGGCGGCGGTGGCGGTATCGGCGCGGCGACCGCGCGGCTGTTGGCGGAACATGGCGCCCGCGTGGTCATCGCCGATATCGACGCCGAGCTGGCTCAACGGACCGCCGACCAAATCACCGCGTCTGGTGGATCGGCCCTGGCGGTCGTCACCGACGTCCGCGACGCCGACGAGGTCACCGCCTTGGCGCGATCGGTGCTGGATCGTTACGGCCGAGTAGACGTGCTGGTCAACAATGTGGGCCACTGGCTGCGCCACCCCGGAAACTTCGTCGACACCGGGCCGCAACTGTGGGACGAGCTCTACCGGATCAACCTGCATCACGTCTTCCTCGTCACCCACGCGTTCCTGCCGGCGATGGTCGACCGGCGCGCCGGAGCGATCGTCAACGTTTCGTCCCTCGAAGGGTTGCGCGGCTACCCGGAGGATCCGGTCTATGCCGCGTTCAAGGCCGCCGTCATCGGATTCACCCGCAGTCTCGCGGTCCAGGTGGGCGGCGACGGGGTGCGGGTCAACGCGATCGCTCCGGACGTCACCGAATCCCTTCAGGTGCCCTACTCGCGGTGGCTGTCCGCCGAGGAGCGGATGCGGTGGCCGCAATGGGTTCCGATCGGGCGTATGGGCCTGCCCGAGGATCAGGCCCGCGTGATCCTGTTCCTGGCCTCGGACCTGTCGGCATTCGTCACTGGGCACACCATCCCGACCGACGGCGGCACCGGCGCGGCGGGCGGCTGGTTCCGCTCGTCGCGCCGGCCCGACCGGGAGTGGACGAATCGGCCGATCGCGCCCTGACCGCTCAGGCGTAACCCAACGCGGCATTCTCCGCCCGGATTCGCACATTGAGCACCAGGGCGTTGGCAAGGCTGAACACGATCGCCGTCAGCCACGCCGAATGGACCAGCGGGAGCGCCGCCACCTCCGCCGCGACCGCGGTGTAGTTGGGATGGCGCACCCATCGGTACAGCCCGTCCCGGACCAACGGCGCGTCCGGGATCACGATGAGCCTCGGGTTCCAGCGTTTGCCGAGCACGCTGACGCAGCGCCAGCGGACAATCGTGCTAAGCACCACGACACCGAACATGGGCCATCCCAGCCAGGGGACGAAGGGCCGGCCCAGGGTCCAGGTTTCCACGACACACGAAACCAACAGCAGGGCATGCATGCTGACCATCGCCGGGTAGTGATCGCGCCCGAACTCTTTGCCTCCGTGCGCGATTGACCATTTGGCGTTTCGTTGAGCGACCGCCAGCTCGACCAGGCGTTCGGCACCGACGGCGAGGATGAACAGGTAGTAGTACATGGCTATCCCCGTCACCACTGCAGCAGCAGCAACTCGAAGCTGAAGCCCGGACCCATCGCCAACATCACTCCGAAGTCTCCCCCGGGCGGCGGCTCGGCGACCGTTCGGCGCAGCACGTCAAGCACCGAGGCCGAGGAGATGTTGCCATTGTCCCGCATGGAGTTTCGGCTGTGGATCAACGCTTCCGGCGGAAGGCCTATGGCATTCTCGATCGAATCGAGCACTTTCGGACCGCCGGGATGACACACCCATGTCGAGATGTCGGCGATGGACAAGTCATGATCGGCCAAGAAGCCGTCGACCTCGTCACGCAGGTAGTCATCGGCCATCTTCGGGACGTCGCGGGACATCACGAGCTGGAATCCACGGGAGCTGACGTTCCAACCCATGACGTCAACGGTCTCGGGAACGATGCGGCTGCGCGTCGCGAGGACGCGCGGTCCTCGACCCGCCTTGGGGCCCAACGGGACTCGGTCGGCCCCGGTGGCCACCACCGCGGCCGCACCGTCCCCGAACAGGGAGACGCCGATCAGGGCCGGGATCGAGGTGTCGTCGCGCTGCAGCGTGAGTGAGCACAGCTCCACGGACAGCAGCACGGCAACATCCCCCGGGTAGCCGTGCAGGTAGTCGTGGATGCGCGCCATCCCGGCCGCACCCGCCACGCAACCGAGCCCGAACAGCGGGACACGCTTAACGTTGGGCCGCAACCCAACTCGCGTCATCAGCCGCGCGTCGATGGTCGGCACCGCTATTCCCGTGCTGGAGACCATCACGATGGCGTCCACCTCGTGAGGTTCAATGTTCGCCTCGGCCAGCGCCTTCCGTATTGCCCGCTCGCCGAGGTCGACGGCGACCTCGAGGTAGGCGTTGTTCGCCTCGGTGAAGCCACTCAGTTTCGGGTAACGCGACAGCGGTAGCGCGAGGCTGCGGCTGTCGACCCCGGTCGTCTGCGCGAAGCGCATGAATCCGGGCTCGGCGAAGTCGGTGAGCTCTCGGGCCACCTCCTCCTGGTTGTACCGGTGCGGCGTGAACGCAACGGCAGCACCGGCGATGCGTGGCGCGCCGCGGGCAAGAGCGGCGGCATGGTTTGTGGACGTGGAATACGTTGTTACGGTCATGCCCATGCCGACGACCGGTACCCGTCAAAGGTTCATCGGGTCATGGCGAAGGTGAACCAAAACACACCCCGGCGCGTCTTCAACGGAAATGCCCCGATGCGAGGTGGCGTCGGCGCCCTGGCCAATGAGGCCGCGCGCGGCGTCGTTGAGTTTCATGCGTTGTTCTACCGTTTCGCGCGGCGATTCATTCCCACGGGCGGCTTCGAGGTTGGGACCCGCCGCATATCCTGAGTAATCCGAGGCGAGGAGCCACGACGGTGAAGATGTGGGAACTGATCGCCCGTGAGCAGATCCGCGACACTCTCGCGCGGTACAACTGGTCGGGTGACGCCGGCCGGCTCGACGGCCTCGCCGAGACGTTCTGCGAGGACGGTGTTCTGGAGATACGCCTTGGGGAGCCACTGCACGGCCGCTCCGAGATCATGGCGTTCCTCGGCGGTGTCAGCGGGAACATCGCCGTCAGAACCGACGTCAAGCCGGTCGTCCGGCACAACCTCACCAATGTGCTATTCACAGCCCTGGCTCCCGGCGAGGCGCACGTCTCGTCATACTTCACCGTGTTCACCCATATCGGGCTGGACCATTTCGGGCGTTATCGCGACACCTTCGTGGCCGATGGTGATGCGTGGCTGATCAAGCACCGCAAGGTGTCGACCGACTGGGCATCCCCCGACTCGACCATGGTTCGCCCGCCACCCGGCAGCTGAGCCATTGCCGGACCCGCGCGCCAGGCGTCGCCGACCGCAAGCGGGTGCGCACCGTCACCGAGGATCAGTTCCACCGAGCCCGAAAGCGCGACATCGAAATCGACAGTGTCCGTGTGGTGCATGGAAAACTCGGCACCCGCCGCATACTCGATCACCGTCGGCATGGCAAGGTGACATGCGTGGCACACACTTCTGAACCGATCACCGTCGTCGAGCAAGACCTGCGTGAAATCGACACTCCGAAGGGCGCTTTGCGCTATTACGACTGTGGCCCTGGCTCCGGCCAGGCACTGCTGTTCCTGCACGGCTCCGGCCCCGGGGTCACCGGCTGGCGCAACTTCCGCGGGATACTGCCGGCATTCGCCGAGCGCTTCCGCTGCCTGATCCTGGAATTTCCCGGCTTCGGCGTCAGCGACGACTTCGGCGGCCACCCGATGGTCACCGCATTCGGCACCGTAGCGCCGTTTCTGGACGCGCTCGGCGTCGAAAAGGCGCACATCGTCGGCAACTCGATGGGCGGCGGCGTGGGCATCAACTTCGCCATCCAAAATCCGGGCCGCGTCGGCCGGCTGGTGACGATCGGCGGCATCGGGACCAACATCTTCAGTCCCAGCCCCAGTGAGGGCATCCGTTTGTTGCAGGAGTTCGTCGAGGACCCGACCCGGCAACGGCTAGTCGACTGGCTCAAATCGATGGTGTACGACCAGTCTCTGGTCACCGACGAACTCGTCGAGGAACGCTGGCAGCTGGCCACCGACCCGGCGACGCTCGCGGCCGCGCGGCGCATGTACGGCAGGGCGGCGTTCGCCGCGATGAACGCCGCGATGAATGCCTCCGACCGGCCGCTGCCCTGGGCGGTGATGCACAAGCTGGCGGCACCCACCCTGCTGACGTGGGGCCGAGACGACAGGGTGAGCCCGCCCGACATGGCGCTCATCCCGATGCGCACCATCCCCAACGCGGAACTTCACGTCTTCCCGAACTCCGGGCACTGGGGGATGATCGAGGCCAAGGAGGCCTTCGAAAGCACCGTGCTGGCATTCCTATCACGCGAATAGCGCCTTATCGCTGGGTGGCGCCGGCGTCGACGGGCAGGGTTACGGCGGTGATGTAGCGGGCCTCGTCGGAGGCCAAAAACAGCGCGGCATTGGCGACGTCCACCGGATCCACCCATGGGACCGCAAGCATGTTCATGCCGCGAGCGGCCTCGGCGAATTCGGCACGCGTGGGCGGCCGGTCCAGATCGGGGCGAAATGCGCTTCTGACGGCGTCGTTCTGGATCATCGGGGTGTCGACGTTGGTGGGGTGCACGCAGTTCACCCGAACATTGTGCGGCGCAAGCTCGTTGGCCAGGCCGCGCATCAGGCCGACGACGCCGTGCTTGGCGGCGGTGTAATGCACGACGCCGACCAGCCCACGCAGCCCGGCGATGGAATTCGTCAGGACCATCGCACCGGCGCCACGGGCGATCAGGTGCGGCGCAGTCGCCCGGCAGGTGTGCCACACGCCGGTGAGGTTGACGTCCAGCATGGTGCGCCAGGCTCTTTCGTCGAGCTCGAGCGCCGACCCGCGCGACGTGATTCCGGCGGTCGCGCACACCACGTCGAGTCCGCCGAAGCGCTCGACGCCGCGGTCGGTGGCGGCCCGCACGCCGGCGAGGTCGCGGACGTCGACGATTTCGGTGTGCACCCGCGCGCCGGTCGCGGCGACCAATGCGGCCGTGCGGTCGAGGTCGGCCGGTGTGCTGTGCGGGATCACCACGGTCTCGATGGGACCGCACGCGTCCAGCGCAACGATGTCGGCGCCCTCCTGGGCGAACCGCACGGCCTGGGCGCGACCGATCCCGCGCGCCGCGCCGGTGATCAGGGCGATCCTTCCTTGTAGCCGTCCTTCGGCCGCCCCGCTCATGTCGTCTTCCGCGTCAGGCCGGTGTCGATCGCGGTCATCGCGGCATCTCGATCAGATCGAAACCCCTATAGCCGCTGTCGGCCACTTCCGCGCAGATATCGTTGTAGGTCGCAAACCCTCCGACGAAAAGCATGAAGCCCCTGGGCTTTCCGGGCACGTTGGCGCCCATGTACCAGGAGTTCGCCTTGGTGAACAGCGTGTCCTCGGCGCGCCGGGCGCATTCGGCCACCCACTCGTCCACGCTGTCCAGCGTGGCTTCGATGGCGGCGTAACCATGGTCGTCGAGGTGGGCGATGGCTTTGGCGATCCAGTCCACCTGCGCTTCGGCGTGCAGCACCATGTTCGCCAGCACGGCGGGCGCCCCCGGGCCCGAGATCGGGAACAGGTTGGGGAACCCGTCGACGCCCAACCCCAGGTAAGTCCGGGGTCCGTGCGCCCAGTCGTCACGCAGGGTCCTGCCGTCGCGGCCGACGATGTCGATCTTGGCCAGCGCCCCCGTCATCGCATCGAAACCCGTTGCGAGCACGATCATGTCGAGGTCATAATGCGCGTCAACGGTGTTGATTCCGGCGGCGTCGACGGATTCGATCGGGGTGGCGCGCACGCTGACCAGTGATACGTTGTTGCGGTTGAAGGTCTGAAAGTAGTTGCTGTCGGTGCAGATTCGCTTGGTTCCGATCGGGTGATCGTTGGGAATCAGCATGTCGGCGAGAGCCGGATCCTCGACGACCGCGCGGACCTTCTCCTCGTAGAACTTGCGGGCCTCCTCGTTGGCCTCAAGGTCGCTCATCTGGTCGGGGAACGTCTTCGAGAACAGCACGCCGCCGAGCCGCCATCGCGTTTCGAATACCGCGCGGCGCTCGTCGGGGGTGAACTCCATGGTCGGCTTCGGGGCGGTGGCGTGCGGTGAACCGCCGCCACTTCGCCAGGACAGCCGGCGCCGCTCCGCGTAGGTGGCCTTGATGTTGTCGAGTTCCTTGGTGGTCAACGGTTTGTTGCCCGCCGGGACGCTGTAGTTGGGGGTGCGCTGGAAGACGTAGAGGTGCGCGGCCCGCTCGGCGATGATCGGGATCGATTGGATTCCGGACGATCCGGTGCCGACGACCGCCACCCGCTTGCCGGTGAAGTCGACGGGATCGTGGGGCCAGTGCGCGGTGTGGTGGATCTCGCCGGAGAAGGTCTCCAGGCCGGTGAAGTCGGGGATCATTGCGGCCGACAATGGCCCCGTCGCCATCACACAGAACCGCGCCGAGAGCACCCGTCCGCCGTCGGTGGTGATCGTCCAGCGCAGCGTCGCCTCGTCGAGCACCGCCGACACGACGCGGGTGTTGAAGGCGATGTCGCGGCGCAGGTCAAGTTTGTCCGCGACCCAGTTCAGGTAGCCGAGGATCTCGGCCTGGGTGGCGTATTTCTCGGTCCAGGTCCACTCCTGCTGTAGTTCGTCGGAGAAGGAGTAGCAGTAGTCGACGCTTTCGACGTCGCAACGCGCGCCCGGGTATCGGTTGTGGTACCAGGTGCCGCCCAGCGCGGGTGCGGCCTCGAGCGCCCGCACCGAAAGCCCTTGGGTGCGCAGTTTGTGTACGGCATAGAGGCCGGCGAACCCCGCGCCGACAACGATGACGTCCAGAAGTTGCTCGTCGGCATTGTTCACGAACATTCACGGTAGGGACCTCTGACCGGCGAGCCGTTCCCTTTCCCGGTCACCGGACGCCTTGGTCGAGTTTTGACCGCATTTGCGTCCGCTCACCGGGATCGCCTTCTGGTCCGGCACCAACTGCGGTAGACCATTAGTACGCCCACACGACGTAAGGACAACAACATGAGCGAGCGGGTACTCGACCGGGTACTAGTCATGGCGGACCAGTTGCGCGAGCAGGCCGCCGAGGCCGAGCGGATCGGCCGGCTGACCGACGACACCGTCAAGCTCATGAAGAGGGCCGGCCTGATCCGGCTGCTGCAGCCCAAGAGCTACCAAGGGTTCGAGGTCCATCCCCGCGAGTTTGCCGAGACGGTGATGGCCACCGCGGCCCTGGACCCGGCCGCCGGCTGGATCGTCGGCGTGGTGGGCGTGCACCCCTACCAGCTGGCCTATGCGGATCCCAAGGTGCCCGCCGAGGTCTGGGCCGACGACGTCGACACCTGGATGGCCTCGCCGTACGCGCCGCAGGGGGTGGCCAAACCGGTCGACGGTGGCTATATCTTCAACGGCCGCTGGCAGTTCAGCTCGGGCACCGACCATTGCGACTGGATCATCCTGGGTGCGATGCTCGGCAACGACAAGGGCGTGCCGCTGATGCCGCCGCAGATGCTGCACATGATCCTGCCCCGCAAGGACTACGAGATCGTCGAGGACTCCTGGAATGTGGTGGGGCTGCGCGGAACCGGCTCCAAGGACGTCATCGTCAGAGACGCGTTCGTCCCGGCCTACCGAACGATGGACGCGACGAAGGTGATGGACGGTACCGCGCAGCGCGAGGCCGGCATGACCGAGCCGCTGTATCTGATGCCGTGGTCGACGATGTTCCCGCTGGGCATCTCCGCGGCCACCATCGGCATCGCCGAGGGGGCGCTCGCGGCGCACCTGGACTACCAGCGCGAGCGCGTCGGCGCCACCGGCACCGCGATCAAGGACGACCCCTACGTCATGTACGCCGTCGGCGAGGCCGCGGCCGACATCAACGCCGCCCGCCAGGAACTGCTGGCCAACGTCGACCGCATCTACGACCTCGTCGCCGCCGGCAAGGAGGTGTCGTTCGCCGACCGCGCCGCCGGTCGCCGCACCCAGGTCCGCGCGGTGTGGCGGGCGGTGTCGGCGGTCGACGAGATCTTCGCCCGCTCAGGCGGCAACGCGTCGCGGATGGACAAGCCGCTGCAGCGGTATTGGCGTGACGCGCACGTCGGCCAGATGCATGCCATCCATGTTCCCGGCACCGTCTATCACGCGTCGGCGCTCAGCTCGCTCGGCATCGAGCCCCCCGAGGGCCCGCTGCGGGCTTTGATCTAGGAGAACACGCGGTGACCGACCTGAAAAGCCTTGGCTACATCACCATTTCGACCAAGGACATCGACCGCTGGCGGCAGTTTGCCTTCGGTGTCCTGGGCTTTGCGGAAGGCTCGGGGCCCGACCCGTCGGCGCTGTACCTGCGGATGGACGAGCGCGCGGCCCGGCTCATCGTGGTGCCCGGCGAGACCGACCGGGTGCTCACCGTCGGCTGGGAGGTACGCGACCACCCGGCGCTGCAGCGCGTCAAGGCGACCCTCGACGGCGCCGGGGTGCCGTTCAAGCAGCTGTCCACCGAGGAGGCCGAGGCCCGCCGGGTGGAAGAGGTGATCACCTTCGAGGACCCGGCCGGCACGACGCTCGAGGTTTTTCACGGCGCGGTGCTTGACCACAGCCCGGTCATCACGCCGTTCGGCGCGAAATTCGTCACCGGCGACCAGGGCATGGGCCATGTCGTCGTGCCGGCCACCGATCCGGGCGGGCTGTTCGACTTCTACACCGAGGTCTTGGGGTTCCGCTCCCGGGGCGCGTTCCGGGTGCCGCTACCGAAAGAGTTTGGCCCGGTGCGGGTTCGCTTCCTGGGCATCAACGAGCGGCACCACAGCCTGGCGGTTGTCCCGGCCGCACATCAGCGCGACCCGCGCCTCGTCCACATCATGGTCGAGGTCGACACCCTCGACGCGGTGGGCCAGGCGCTGGACCGCGTCACCGCCGAGGGCTTCCAGCTGTCGTCCACCCTGGGACGTCACACGAACGACAAGATGGTCTCGTTCTACGTCCGGGCGCCCGGCGACTGGGACATCGAATTCGGCACCGACGGCATGCGGGTCGACGAAACCTATTACACCGCAGAGGAAATCACGGCCGACAGCTATTGGGGCCACCAATGGATCGGGGAGATGCCCGCGGCGATGCGGCTATGACACCCGACACTGACGTCATACCGGTACCTGCGTCGTCGATCACCTCGTGGGACGACGAGGCCGATGTCGTCATCGCCGGCTACGGCGTGGCCGGCGCGGCCGCGGCGGTCGAGGCGGCCCGCTCCGGGGCCGAGGTCCTGGTGACCGAGCGCACCGGGTCGTGGGGCGGGGCGGCGGCGATGGCCGGCGGATTCATCTACCTCGGCGGTGGCACGGCGCTGCAAAAGGCTTGTGGTTTCACGGATTCCGTCGAGAACATGGCGGCGTTCCTGAACGTCGCGATGGGTCCGGGCGCCGACGAGAACCGCATCGCCGATTACTGCGCCGGCAGCGTGGCCCACTTCGACTGGCTGGTCGGCTGCGGCGTGCCGTTCAAGGCGGAGTTCTTCGCCGAGCCCGGCTGGGAGCCGATGGGCGACCAGGGCCTGATGTACAGCGGCGGCGAAAACGCTTACCCGTTCAACACGATTGCCGCCCCCGCCCCGCGCGGGCATGTCCCCCAGATGCAGAACAAGAAGCAGGGCGAGGCCAGCGCCGGCTACATGCTGATGAAGCCGCTCGTCGAGACGGCTACCGCCGCCGGCGCGCGGCCGCTTTACGACGTGCGGGTGCGGTCGCTCATCGTCGAATCCGACGGCCGGGTGGTGGGCCTGCGCGCCCGCCGATACGGCACCGAGATGGCGATTCGGGCGCGCACCGGAGTCGTGCTCGCGACCGGCAGCTTCGCCTATAACGACGCGATGGTGGCGCAGTACGCCCCCCGCATCGCCGGGCGGCCGGCCGCCTCGATCGAGCAGCACGACGGGCAGGGAATCCGGATGGCGCAGGCGCTGGGCGCCGACCTGGCCCACATGGACGCCACCGAGGTGGCGATCTTCATCGACCCCCAACAACTCGTGCGCGGCATCCTGGTGAACGGCCGCGGTCAGCGCTACGTCGCCGAGGACACCTACCCGGGCCGGATCGGCCAACTCACGCTCTACCAGCAGGACAACGTCGCGTACCTGATCATCGACAACGATGCCCAGGACGAGGCGATGGCCTCGTGGTCGCCGAAGTTGATGTTGCGGCCGCCGACCTGGGTGGCCGACACCGTTGCCGATCTGGAACGGGACATGGGTTTGGCGCCCGGCTCGCTGCAGGCGACCGTGGCGGCCTACAACGACGGGGCCGCCCGCGGCGAGGACCCGCTGTTGCACAAGAAGCCCGAGTGGCTCAAGCCGATCGGTTCCCCCGTCGGGGCCATCGACCTGCGGGAGAACACCGGCGGCTTCACCCTGGGCGGGCTGCGGACCTCGTTGGACGCCGAGGTGCTGCACGTCAGCGGTGAGCCCATTCCCGGGCTCTTCGCCGCGGGACGTTCCACGGCCGGGTTGGCCGCCTGGGGCTACGCCAGCGGTGTCTCGCTCGGGGACGGCAGCTTCTACGGCCGCCGCGCGGGCCGGTCGGCGGCCAAGGGCTGATCCGCCCTTCGTTGTCCGGGCGCCGCCCGCTTGCGAGCGTAACGCCACGGTGAAAAATCCTGCTGAAACTCGCAGCCACGTTACGTTCGCGGGCTTGTTCGCGTGCCGTGTGACAACGGCCACAGCGGTGTGGTAGAAACAGATATTCCTATTAGGAATATGACAGTCAGTTATAGCTGGCGATGGAGGACCGATGACTGTGCAGACCGTCGAACCGACTACGCCCACGGCCGTCATCGACCGCATCTCACTGGTCCTCGACGCGTTCGACGGACCGGGGCGGCTGACGCTGGCCCAGATCGTCCGCCGCACCGGCCTGCCCCGGTCGTCAGCGCATCGCATGCTCGAGCGCCTGGTGCAGCTGCGCTGGCTGCGCCGCAGCGGTCGCGACTATGAGCTTGGCATGCGCCTCGTGGAGCTGGGCTCGCTGGCGGTACACCAGGACCGCCTGGTGCGAGCGGCCCGCCCGCTGCTGGGCGAATTGCACCGCGCCACTGGGCTCGTCGTGCACCTTGCGGTTCTGGACGGCCCCGACGTCGTTTATCTGGAGAAGATCGGGGACCAGGGGATCCCCACCCGCGTCGGCGGTCGCCAGCCCGCGCACTGTACTGCCGTCGGCAAGGCGATCCTGGCCCATCACGATGCCGAGGTGGACCTGCAGGTCCGCAAGACCAGGTACTCGATCTCGAACAGCGCCCAACTGGCAATCGAACTGGCCAAGGTGCGCGCCCATGGTGTCGCGTTCGAACGTGAGGAGTCGCTGCTCGGATTCGGTTGTGTCGCAGCACCTATCGGGAATCCAGGTGAGGCCGGGGAGACGGTGGCGGCGGTGTCGGTGTGCGGCCCGATGAATCGGATGATGTTCGATCAACGGCTGACCGCCCCGGTACGCATGACCGCGATGGGCATCTGGCGCAACGTCGAGGACGGCCCGCAACGGGTTGCGCCGACTCTGCAGCCACTGCGGCCGCTGCGGCCCGCCACGCAGTACGCCCGAATTCGGTGACCGCTCGCGAAGCGTTTTCCGGCGGCGTCGCCGTCATTACGGGAGCCGGCGCGGGTATCGGCATGGGACTGGCCCGCCATGCCGCCGCATTGGGGATGACGGTCGTCCTCGCCGACATCGACGCCGATGCCGTCGCCGCGGCGCGGGACGAGCTTTGCGCAGCGGGAGGTTCAGCGGTAGACGTCGTGTGCGACGTGCGCGACCCCGACGCGATGCGCGAACTCGCCGAGAAGACCTACCGCGATATCGGTCCGGTGCGTCTGTTGGTGAATAACGCCGGAGTCGAACAGTTCGGGTATTTGTGGGACACGCCCGTGACCAACTGGCGACGCGTCGTCGACATCAACGTCAGTGGAGTCTTCCACGGGGTGCGGGCGTTTCTGCCGAAGATGATGGCTACCGACGAGCAAGCCTGGGTGTGGAACCTGTCGTCGGTGGGCGCGGTGTTGGCGATTCCGTTGCAGGCGCCCTACATCATGAGCAAGCACGCGGTGCTGGCGTTGACCGAGTGCCTCTATCTCGACGTTCAGTCGGCCGGCCACGGCCACCACGTTCACGTGCAGGCCGTGCTGCCCGGAGCGGTGGTGTCCAACATCTTCGACTCGGCGGGCGGCGTAGACCCCGCGGCTGCCACCGACACCACGGCAGCCGAACAGCAGCGTGCGGCCATGCTTGACGTCAAGACCGCGGCCATGGATCCGCTGGCCGCCGCAGCGACGATTTTCGAGCAGGCCGCCGAGGGCCGGTTCTACCTGCTCACCGAACCGTCTGTTGGGGTGGCCATGGCGGAGCGGGCGAAGGTGCTTGCCGCGCAGAGCTTTCCGGGACTTTCGTCTCGTCGACGATAGACAAGTCGCCGTGTCGCACCGCGTCGGCGATCGACTGGCTCAACGCCGAGCACGCCAGAAACACTCCTCTGCCAGCGTGCGCCGACATCTTGTCGGCCTCCCTGCGCTCGGCACACCGGGCCATCGCGTCGGCGTTCCACTGCACACTCGTCTGGTTCCAGCTGCTCTTGCGGGCCAGCACCCGCGCACCGCAGTTGCGGCACGCGACCGGCATCATGGGCAGCTCGTCGAGGCGATTGTCGACCCACGAATCGACCGTCATCAGATCGAGCCCGCCTGGGCCGCCATGTTCGCCTCGACCTCCTTCATCCACGCCTCGTAGGGCCGGGTCGTGTCCAGCTCGAACTCGAAGCGGTCCACCATATCCGGTTGCACGTCGGCGGCGTCGACGTAGAACTGCTGATACCACCGACGCAACTGATAGACCGGGCCGTCCTCCTCCACGAGTAACGGGTTATCGATGCGTGCCTTGTGCCGCCAGATCTCGACGTCCTGCTCGAAACCCATCTTGACGAAGTCACCGAGGCTGATCGCGGTCTGCATGGCCGCATCGCCGGGCAGCGTATCCGATTTCTTCACGATGATGCCGTATTGCAGCACAAAGGAATTCGCGTCAATCGGATAGTGGCAATTGATGAGTATCGTCTGATGGTCGCCGTGCTCGTAGTGATAGGTCAGGTCGTCGATCATGAAAGACGGACCGTAGTAGGACGCCACCGACGTCGTGCCGAGAATTTGTGCGCCCTCGGTGCCGCCGAGGTCCGGGCGGCCCGAACCGTTCATGTACTGCGTCGCCACGCGCCCTTCGAATATGTTCTTGAAGTAGGTAGGCAACGAGCCGTGGATGTAGAAGAAGTGCGCCATATCCACGACGTTGTCGATGATTTCGCGGCAGTTGCTGTTGACGACGGTGGTGTACCAGTGCCAGTCGGTCCACTCGTCGCTCGTCGCACCCTCGATGCGAGGAATCGTGGCCTCCGGCGGGGGCGGCTTGCGCTCGGGGTCGTTCCACACGAACAACATGCCGTCCTGCTGCAGCGTGGTCCAGGCTTGGGTGCGGGCGAGCCTGGGTGTGCGCCTGCTGTACGGCACCTGCTTGCATCGCCCGTCGCCGCCCCAGCGCCAGTCGTGGAACGGGCATGCGATCTCGTTGCCCTTGACCTCACCCCGCGACAAATCACCGCCCATGTGGCGGCAGTAGGCGTCGAGCACGTTGACGGTGCCCTCGCCGGGCGGGCCGCTGCGAAAGACGACAAGCTTCTGCCCGAAGGCGTTGATCGCGTGCGGCTTGCCGTCATCGAAATCCCTGATCAGGCCCAGGCAGTGCCAGCCGCGGGCGAACCGCGTCGGTGAGGCCTGCGCTTCGATGAGCCGAACTCCGTCGGCCTCGGTCTGCGACGTCATAGGCATGATTTAACTCCCCGGCGCCGGCCTGTGGGGGCGGCTTGTTCCACTCATCAGGACGGCTCTTCCGTTGCCGCGCCGCCCCGGCATACCGTTCTCGACGTGGCCGCGCACTGCACGACGATCCCCGCCGGGCTTTCCGTGGCCGACGGATGCGTGGATCTGCTGGTGGTCGGCTCGGGCACCGGCATGGCCGCGGCACTGGCCGCCCACGAATTCGGGCTGTCGGTACTGATCGTGGAGAAGTCTTCCTACGTCGGCGGCTCGACCGCCCGGTCCGGGGGCGCGCTGTGGCTGCCCGCCAGCCCGGTGCTGCGTGAGGCCGGCGCCAACGACACCGCCGAGCGCGCCACCGCCTACCTGGAGTCGGCGGTCGCGGGGTCGGCGCCACCTCAGCGATCGGCGGGGTTTCTCGCACACGTGTCCGCGACGGTCGACATGTTGCGCCGGATGACGCCGCTGCGGTTGTTCTGGGCCCGCGACTACTCCGACTACCACCCCGAGGAGCCGGGTGGTAGCGCGGCGGGCCGCACCTGCGAGTGCTCCCCGTTCGACACGTCGATCCTCGGTGAATACCGCACCCGGCTGCTGCCCGGCGTCATGGAGGCCGGCGTCCCGATACCGACGACCGGCGCCGACTATCGCTGGATGAATCTGGTATTTCGGGTGCCGCGCAAGGGAATTCCCATATTCGCCAAGCGGGTGGCACAGGGCGTGGGCGGCCGGCTGCTGGGCCGGCGCTACGCGGCGGGCGGTCAGGGCCTGGCGGCCGGCCTGTTCGCGGGTGTGCTGCGCGCCGGCATCCCGGTGTGGACGGACACCACGCTGGTGCGCCTTGTTGACGACGGTGACCGGGTGACCGGCGCGGTCGTCGACCACGCTGGCCGCGAGGTGACGATCACCGCCCGGCGCGGCGTGGTGCTCGCCACCGGCGGTTTCGACCACAGCATGGATATGCGGTGGAAATTCCAGTCCGAGTCGCTGGGCGCCAACCTGAGCCTGGGTGCCGCGGCCAATACCGGCGACGGAATCCGCGCGGCGCAGGAACTGGGCGCCGGTATCGATTTGATGGATCAGGCGTGGTGGTTCCCCGCCGTCGCGCCACTGCCCGGCAAGCCGCCCGCGGTGATGCTGGCCGAACGCTCACTCCCCGGCTGCGTCATCGTGAACCAGGACGGCCACCGGTTCGCCAATGAGTCGGCGGACTACATGTCGTTCGGCCAGCGGCTACTCGAATTGGAGCGCTCGGGCAGCCCCGTCGAGGCCATGTGGATCGTCTTCGACCAGCAATACCGCAATAGCTATGTCTTTGGCGCCCAACTATTTCCGCGAATGCGGATTCCGCGGTCTTGGTACGACGCGGGCATCGCGGTGCGCGCCGACGGTTTCGCCGACCTGGGCGCGCAAATCGGCGTCCCGGTGGCAGACTTCACTAAGACGATGACGCGTTTCAACGAAAACGCTTGGGCCGGACAGGATCCCGACTTTGGTCGGGGCCGCAGCGCCTACGACCGGTACTACGGCGACCCGACGATCACGCCGAACCCCAACCTGCGCCCGTTGGTGAAAGGACCGTTCTACGCCGTGAAAATGGTGCTCAGCGACCTGGGCACGTGCGGCGGGGTGAAGGCCGACGACCGCGCGCGGGCGCTGCGGGAGGACGGCACCGTGATCGCCGGGCTCTACGCAATCGGCAATACGGCCGCCAACGCGTTCGGCACGACATACCCGGGCGCGGGCGCGACGATCGCGCAGGGGCTGGTGTATGGCTACATCGCGGCCCGAGACGCGGCCGGCTAGTGGCGATCGCGAGCGCGGCGGAGCCGGGCGAAGCGGATCGCCACCACCAGCACCAGTGGCGATCGCGAGCGCGGCGGAGCCGGGCGAAGCGGATCGCCACCACCAGCACCAGTGGTGATCGCGATCGCGGCGGAGCCGGGCGAAACGGGCACGCACGCATACACATTCGAGGACATCCGCTAGCCGCCCGGTCGCCACCATCAGGACTAGTCAGCTTCGCGCCTGGCCTGGACCTGCTTCTCGACTTCGCGCCAGTAGCCCGGCGTGGTGCGCGGCTTGCCGAAACCACCCTTGGGGGCCGTCTGCATCGTGGCGTCGGCCTCGTCGATGTCCTTGATTAGCTCCAGCGCAAACTCGCGTTCGGCGGCGTAGTACTTGGCCGCCCAGCGCAGCGCGATCACCGAATAGGCCCACGCGGGTTCGGCCTCGGCCCCCTCGGCGTCCTCGATGGCCTTGCGATGCCTGGCTTCGGCGTACGCCGCGTGTTCCTGCAGCAGTTCCTTGAGCCGTGCCGGGTTGGTGAGGTGACCGAACGTCACCCGCAGCAGCACACTGTGCTTGAGCACCGGCGGATCGACCGGCGCGTCGTTGACCCACTCGATGGCGGCGTCCATCCCGGCCTGGGTGATCTTGTAAAGCCGGCGGCTGCGGGTGCCCTCGTCGCGCTCGACGCGGGAGGTCACCAGACCAAGGCTCTCCAGCTTTTTCAGCTCCGTGTAGATCTGGCTGTACGACGGGCTCCAGTAGTAGAGGTCGACGCTCCAGTCGATCCACTTCTTGAGGTCGTAGCCGGAGATCTCCTCTTCGTAAGACATCATGCACAGCAGCGCCCGACTGGTGGCGGCAAGCGCCGCCTTCCCCGGCTTTTCGCTGGTCTCGTCCGCTTCGGAGCCCATGGGGCCAGGTTAACAACCGGGTCGCACGGTTGCGCGTCATCGACCGCTGGCCGGGACACCGCTCACGGCGGCCGCCCGTGGGTCTCACCCGATCTGCAACCCACGCTTGCGCACCCACAGCACGGCCGCGACGGTCCCGGCCGTCCAAACCCCCGCCGCAATCGCGAGATGCACAAAGCTTTTCGTGTCACGCCCGAAAACCGGCCAAATCAACGCGGGCACCTGCGTCCACAACACGCGATGCTCCACCCCGTCCATCGGGTCGGCCACGTAGTACAGCGCATAAGGCAGCGTGAGGGCCAACAGCCAGCCGCCCGTGCGGCGACGATCGCGACGCTGCCGCCACCGGCGGATCAGCGGCTCGACGCTCACCGGGTGCAGCACCGAAATGAGGTTGCCCACGCCCAGCCAGGACACGATGGGCACCGCGACGGTGGGGATCGTGACCGCCAGGCGTGCGGGCGTTTCCAACCAGAGCGTCAGCGCCATCGCCGTCGCCAAGGTGGGCAGGCCGACTATCACCAGCAAGGCCAAGTCTTTGATCAGCAGGATCCGCCAGAATGGCACACCGTCGGACAAGCCCTCGAGGACACGGTAGTGATCGGCGCCGAACATGTTGGTGGTGGTGACGTCGGCGAGGACCCACGACGAGAAGTACGTGCCGACCAGGATTACCCAGTCATGGTGACGGCCCGCGGTCAGCGGCTGCACCAGCAACCACGCCGCGGCGAAGAACACGTTGGCTACCACGCCCATCAGCCAGGTGCGCGGTGCCATGAACGCCCACCGGACCTCGGCGCCAACGGCCGGCCACAGGTCCTTTTGAAAGTCTTTGGCGGCTCGTCGGGCCGCGGTGGGGCGGGGCGCCGACGCACGCGTCGCGGCGCGCAAGGCGGCGCGAACATGTGGGTGCACCGACGTGTGAAACTCCAACATGTGCTCCCCCGCCAGGGCGGCTGTCGGTGCGACGATACTTGGGTCAGGCGATCACGTGGTGTGGCGCCCGGGCCGACCCGCACGATAGTGGCATGAAGCGCAAGCGCGTCGTCATCGCCGGACTGGGGGACGTGGGTGTCCTGACCGCGATCCGCCTGGCGCGGCACGCCGACGTCGTCGGAATCTCGGTCAAACCCGGGCTGGTCAGTGGCCAGGAACTCGGCGTGCGGCTCTCCCGCCCGGGCGATTGGGCCCGCGACTACTGGATTCCGTTCGACAGGTTCCGCCGTTTGGATCGGGTACGGACGATTCAGGCCACGCTGACGGGAGTGGACCTGGCAACCCGAACGGTCTTTGGCCGGCGCGCGGACGGCGTAGTGATCGCCGAGGAGTACGACGCGCTGGTCATCTCCACCGGGGTTACCAACGGCTTCTGGCGCCGACCGACGCTGCAGTCGGCCGCTGAGATCGGCGCCGACCTGCGCGCCGCCCACCACCGGCTGGCCGCCGCCGACTCAGTGATCGTCATCGGCGGCGGGGTCGCGGCGGTCAGCGGCGCCGTCAACATGGCAACCACCTGGCCCGGCAAGCGGATCGACCTGTACTTTCCCGGAGAACGCGCTTTGGGCGGGTACCACCCGCGGATTTGGAAACGCATCCGGCGCCGACTAACCGACCTCGGCGTGGGCCTCCACCCGGGCCACCGCGCCGCGGTGTCGGACGGCTTCCCGGGCGACGAGATCACCAACGAACCGGTCTACTGGAGCACCGGACAACCCCCGGCCTCCGCCGACGCCGTGCTCTGGGCGATCGGGCGGGTCCGGCCCAACACCGATTGGCTGCCGCCCGAGCTGCTCGACGAGCTGGGGTTTGTCCGCGTGACGCCGGACCTGCGGGTGCCCGGCCATCGGGGTGTCTTCGCGATCGGGGACGTCGCGGCGACCGACCCTCTTCGGAGCTCGGCGCGCAATCGCGGGGATGCGCTGGCGGCTCGCAACATTCGCGCCGAGTTCGCGGGTAGGCCGCTGCGCGCCTTCCGAGCGCCCGGGCGGCGGTGGGGTTCGCTGGTGGGCATCCAGCCCGACGGATTGGAGGTCTTCTTTCCCACCGGCCACGGGTTCCGCTTCCCGTTATGGTCGGTCGAACGGGTGGTGATGCCGTGGATCGTCCGGTGGGGCATGTATCGCGGAGTGCGAGAAAACCAGCCGCTTCGATGACGCCCTGCGCCTACCCGTGCGGCCTCAACGGCCCATCATCCCGGGCCCCATCATCCCGGGGCACATCATTGCTTGCATCATCGGCGGCATTCCATCGCGCACGAAACCGGTGACCTCTTGGGCGTGAGCACGAATGGCCTGCACGAGGGCCGGGTCGTCGGCGGTTTCCTCGGCGATCACACCGGTAGGGGTGAAAGTCAGCTGGCGCCGATAGCCATTCGCACGCCGGAACAAGGTGGGCAGGCTACCGCTCATGCACATGACCTCCGTGCCCTGATCGAGACGGGAGTACATGCTCGACACGTGGGCTTGGAGCTGTGCGGCAAGGTCAGGTGAATTCGATTGAGTGGTACTGCGTATCCCGCCGGGGATCTCCTCGACGGTGCGGGTGATTTCGCCGTGCCGGTTGAACATATCGGTGTAGCGACTCATGTCGGCGGGATCGACGCCCATGCAAGTGTGGTCAACGAGCCGGATCACCGGCGCCGGCCATCCGAGGGTGCCTCGCAGCGCATAGCCCACCGCGAGGGCGCCGCCGCCGGCTCCGAGCGCGGCGAGTACGGCGCGGCGCGTCAACGTCGCCATCCGGAACTCCAATCCGGTTGCCGGACAGAAGTTTGCATCCCACTGACGGGTCGGACGGACATCGAACGCTCCGTGGGTTCAGTCCCCGGCGCTACGGCCGAGGTGAACTCGGGGCCGGGGTTGCGGGTGACCGCGGAGCCGGCCCCATCATTCCGCCGGGCCCCATCATTCCGCCCGGTTTCATCTGGCTGCAGTAAGCCATGTGCCCGGCGGGTTCGTCCCACTGACCGCTAAAGCCCCAGCTCAGAAAAAATCCCGAGAAGAAGATTGCCGCGACGATGAATAAGCCGCCGGCGACGATACCCACCCACGCCAGGGCCTGACTCAGACGGCTCGGGCGGCCTGCCCGGATGCCGTCTCGCGAAGGCTCGGGTTGTCCCTCCGTCAAACCGGAACGGTCTCCGGGTGCGTCGATCGGACTCACCATGGCTTGGGCCTCCTCTTCACTTCGGTAGATCGAGCCATGCTACCCCACCCCAGGTGGGGTGGGGTAGTCTGACCAATTGAATCAGTCGCCGCACGGTGGTTAAAGGCGGCGAGGCGAGGAGACGGCGATGGCTTCGGAACTGACGGCTAAAAAGCGTGCGGCAGTCAACCGGCTGAAGACCGTGCGGGGTCACCTCGACGGCATTATTCGGATGCTCGAAGACGACGCGTACTGCGTGGACGTGATGAAGCAGATTTCTGCGGTGCAGGCGGCGCTGGAGCGCACCAACAGGGTGATGTTGCATAACCACCTGGAGACCTGCTTCTCGCAGGCCATCCTAGGCGGGCAGGGGGCAACGGCCATCGACGAACTCGTCGCCGCCCTCAAGTTCAGTCCCGCCTTGACCGGCCCGGATGCTTGCTTGAACGACGCCATTGCCGACGGGGCCGTGAGCACTGGCAAAGAATGATCCGAACGGCACGCCACGATCACGACAATGCGGTTCCCGCCCGGTCCGAACGGGAAGGCTGAGCGGGTGGCCGAGCCTGGAACCGCGGCGTTCGAAAAGCTGGTGGCGCTGCTGAATTATCCGATGTTCGTCGTCACCACGCGGGCCGACGGCATTGTGGCCGGCTGTCTGGTGGGCTTTGCCAGCCAAGCCAGCATCCATCCGCCCCGTTTCCTGGTCGGCCTGTCCAAGGAAAACCACACGTTCCGGGTGGCCGCCGACGCCACCCACCTGGCGGTGCATGTGTTCGACCGCGAGCACCTCGACATCGCGGAGCTCTTCGGCGGCCAGACCGGCGACACCGTCGACAAGTTCGACCGCTGCCCCTGGCATCCCGGCCCAGCGCAGATGCCCATTCTCGACGACGCGGCCGCCTGGTTTGTCGGCAAGATCATCGATCGTTTCTCGCTGGGCGATCACGTCGGGTATTTGCTGGAACCGGTGGACGGCAGCCCGCCGCGCGAGCTGGAGCAATGGCTGTCCTTCCGGGACGTCCACCACCTCCAGCCGGGCCACGACGCCTAGCCGACGGCACCGCTGCGCCGCGGTCAGCCTCGGCGGAAGTCGTTAGCTGGACAAACGCTCGGCATGCAACGAGTCACGCCGCTTCCTATGATGAGACTGTTCAGGTTGAAAGCTTCATCGAATTGCCTGCGCGACATTGCCTTCGGTCCGTCGTCGTCCACTTTCTCGCGGGGCACACAGAGGAGGGCCATCGGCAACGTGAGCGACTCACACGACGAGGACGGCTACCGCAATTTGGCGGTGAACCGGCTGCGGCCCGGTGAACTTCAGTGGGCCCTTAACCACGACGCGGTGCACGGGATCGCCTATGCGTTCAGGAACCCCGTCGCCGTCGCCGAATCCCTTGACGATCCCGAAGACGACCGAAAGACGTACCTGATACGGGTCAAGCGCGACGACTTGGCCAAGGCGTTGGGAAACATCAACGACTGGATTACCAAAAACCCCGGGCCGGCGGGTATGCGAGCTTATGGCTTTGTCAGGGCGCTGTCACGGGAGGGGCTTAGCGAACGCAAGAGCGGTGACGAGGAATGCCGTTAACGATGCCCATCCGAGGAAAAGCTGACGCGATTCGGCACCACATGAATTCTCGTGCTTTGTCAGGGATGCGCGTGATCGCGGAGCACGGCCAGCCGGTCGCGATATTCGGTCTCGTCGATTTCGCCGCGCGCAAACCGAGCGGCGAGCAGCTGCTCCGGCGAGGCCATCGAGGTTGTTCCCGGCGGAATTCGGCGATCTTGGCGATCTCCCGAGGTGTAGACGATGAGCGCAACGATGCCGGCGATCAACAGCACCCAGAACAAAACCATCCCTATGCCCATTCCAGCCCATCCCCACCAGCCCATGTCGTGGTCGTACCAAAACATCATCTGCGGTTGCCTCCAATCACGTAGCCCGAAGGGATTACTGACAAACGAGTCTGTCTCGCGACGGCCTGGGCGGCAGGAGTCGATCGCCCCAAAGGTCAAGGACCTTCGGCCCTCGATTTGGGGTGGCCGGATGCCAGCTCGCGATGAATCGACCTGTCCGGGCGAGAAGTGACATAAGGCCCTACCCCCTGGGGGTATAGTGGTGGCCATGCTGGACCATGTGTGAGTTCCGGCTGCCGAGGAGTACATGATGTCCGGCGTTGATATTGCCGTCCTGATAGGCGCTGCCCTGGTGATTGCAGGTTTGGCACGGTATTTCTTTGCGCCGCAACGTGCCCACGCCGCCGCGGTCAGTGACGGAGTACAGCGGATACAAGTAACGGTCCGCGGTGGATACAGCCCCAACGTCGTGGAAGTGCGCCAGGGCATTCCCGTCGAGATCGAATTCGATCGGCAAGAAACCGGGGATTGCAGCTCGCGAGTGGTCTTTCCCGACCTTCAGCTGTCGGCGGCCCTGCCCGCGCATCGGCGCACCACTGTCAGGTTCACCCCGCAACAGGCGGGATCCTTCCCATTCACCTGCGGCATGAACATGATCTCCGGCACATTGGTCGTCACATCCAACGGGCACACCGCCGAATCCCCCCAATCGGAAATGCCCGGTGCCGTAAGCGGTTACGCAGCATCTGACGGCGTACATGGGCCCGCCGTCGCCGAAATCGAGGCCTCTCAGGCCGAAGAACGGCGCGCCGAGATCGCCGACCTGATCCGCCGGGTCGTGATCGGCTCGGTGCTCACCACGCCGGTGCTTTATGCGGTGATGGCTCGGCCATTGGGCGCCCATTGGGTGCCGACGGTCTTGCTCAACCATTGGGTGCAGCTGGCATTGATCACCCCGGTGATGTTTTACGTCGGCTGGCCGATCCATCGCACCGGCTGGCTGGCGCTCGCGCATCGCAGCGCCGACATGAACAGCCTGGTCACCCTGGGCACCGTCGCGGCGTACAGCTACAGCGTGTTGGTCACCGTCGCCGCCACTGCCCTGCCACCCGAAGTGCGCGAGGTCTATTTCGAGGCCGTCGGGGTGATCCTGACCCTGATCATGCTGGGCCGCCTCTTGGAAGCCCGCGCCAAAGCCGGCACCGGCGAAGCCATCCGCGCCCTGCTCGGGTTACAGGCTCGCACCGCCCGTGTGCTGCGTGACGGCGCCGAAACCGAGATCCCCGTCGACGAGGTCGTCGTCGGCGACGAGATCCTGATCCGGCCCGGCGAGAAAATCCCTGTCGACGCTGCCGTTCTATCCGGACAGTCCGCCGTCGACGAGTCGATGGTCACCGGCGAATCGATGCCGGTCACCAAGCACGCCGGCGACACCGTCATCGGCGCCACCGTCAACACCACCGGCTCGTTGCGCGTGCGTGCGGCCAAAGTCGGCGCGGACACCATGCTCGCCCAAATCATCCGCATGGTGCAACAGGCGCAGGCATCCAGAGCACCCATCCAGCGGCTGGCCGACGCGATCTCGGCTTACTTCGTGCCGACCGTAATGGCCATCGCCATCGCCACTTTCGCGGTCTGGTTCGTCACCGGCCCGTCACCGGCATTGACCCAGGCGCTGGTATCGGCGGTGGCGGTGCTGATCATCGCCTGCCCGTGCGCACTGGGCCTGGCCACTCCCCTGTCGATCATGGTCGGCACCGGCAAGGGCGCCCGTGCGGGCATTCTGATCCGCTCGGCCGGGGCCCTGGAAACCGCGCACAAACTCGACACCATGGTGCTGGACAAAACCGGCACCATCACCGCCGGTAAGCCGGCCCTCACCGACGTCCGCGTGACCGGGGCGCTCACGGAGAACGAACTGCTCACCGTCGTTGCCACCGCCGAAGCCGACAGCGAACACCCCATCGCCAGCGCCGTGGTCGCCGGGGCCCGCGATCGCGGCATCAAGGTTCCCGCCGTATCGGGTTTCGAGTCGATTACCGGCAAGGGGGTCCGCGCCACCGTCGCGGGTCTGACGGTGCTCGTCGGCACGGCGGCGTTATTGGCCGAAAATGGCATCGACACAGCCGAACTCGAGCACATCAGCGCGGATCTCGCGGCCGCGGGAAAAACCCCGATTCTGGCCGCCGTCGATGGCCACCCGGCCGGGGTGCTCGGCGTGGCTGACACCGTCAAGGATGACTCCGTGGCGGCGATCGCCGCCCTACGCAAGCTGGGCCTACAGGTCGTGATGATCACCGGCGACAACGCCCGTACCGCCGCCGCGATCGCCCGCCAGGTCGGGGTCGAGCGGGTGCTGGCCGAAGTCCTGCCCGAACACAAGGCCGACGAGGTCCGCCGGCTGCAAGCCGAGGGGCGCAGGGTCGGCATGGTCGGTGACGGCATCAACGACGCCCCCGCTCTGGCCCAAGCCGACGTCGGGCTGGCCATCGGCACGGGTACCGATGTGGCCATCGAAGCCGCCGACATCACCCTGATTTCGGGATCACTGGCCGGGGTCGTCACCGCGATCCGGCTCTCCCGCGCCACCATGCGCAACATCCGGCAGAACCTGTTCTTTGCCCTGATCTACAACGCCATCGGCATCCCGCTTGCCGCGGGCATCCTGTATCCGGTGCTGGGACTGCGGCTCTCACCGATGATCGCCGCCGGCGCGATGGCGCTGTCCTCACTGTCGGTGGTCGGCAACGCCAACCGCCTGCGCCGCTACCGCATTGAACCACTGCGCCCGGCTGAGCCGCCCACAATCGAGCCTCGGGTGGAAATCGATGCCACTCAACGGGAATCCATCCGTCACTAAGGGGTGTGCTCCGCGCTGATTACAGGATGTAGAGCATCTCCTGGTAGGTAGGAAGCGGCCACAAGTCATCGGCCACAACACTTTCCAGCGTGTCAACGGCCGCCCGCGCCGCCTCCATCGCCGGCAACAGCACCTGCTGTGCATGCCTCGCCTCGTCGAGCGCCGACTCTGCCGAGAGATCGGACAGCGCCGTCTTGAGCGTGCTCAGTGCCGCGGTGAGATTGGCAAGTGGCGCCGAAACCATTTCCAGCGCAGTCATACTCGGCTCCACACCGGCGGCCTTCAAGGTCGCGACGTTCTGCGCGAGCTCGGTCTGGTAGCGGATCGCGGCCGGCAGGATGACCGTCGTCCCAATCTCCAGCGTCAGCTTGGCCTCGACCGCGATGGTCAGGGCGTACTGCTCCAGGCGGACCTCGTAGCGGCTATGCAGCTCACGTTCACTGAAAACCCCGTATTTCTCGAACACTTCGACCGCCGCCGGCTTGATCAGCTCCGGAATCGCGTCCAGCGTGGTCTTGAGGTTCGGCAGCCCTCGCTCGGCCGCCTCGATCTGCCACTTCTCCGAATATCCGTCGCCGTTGTACACCACGTCGCCGTGTTCGGTGATGACATCGGTGAGCAGCCTCTGCACCGCCACATCGAAGTCCTCACCGTCTTCGACGGCCTTCTCCAGGATCGTTGCCATGTGGTCGAACGAGTCCGCCATGATCGTGTTGAGAACGATCATGGGCACGGCAACCGTCTGACCGGAGCCGGGTGCCCGGAACTCGAATCGGTTGCCGGTGAAAGCGAACGGGCTGGTGCGGTTGCGGTCACCCGGATCGGTCGGCAGCGGTGGCAGCGTGTCGACACCAATGATCATGGTGCCCTTGCCTTTTGACGACGTGGCCGCGCCCTTGGCGATCTGCTCGAACACATCGGCGAGCTGTTCACCGAGGAAGATCGAGATGATCGCCGGGGGTGCCTCGTTGGCTCCCAAGCGATGGTCGTTGGTGGCCGACGCGACCGAAACACGAAGCAGGCCGGCGAACTTGTGCACGGCGCGGATCACCGCGGCGCAGAACACCAGGAACTGGGCGTTCTCGTGGGGGGTATCGCCGGGCACGAGCAGCGAGCCCAACTCGGCGCTACCCACCGAGAAGTTGACGTGCTTACCCGATCCGTTGACGCCGGCGAACGGCTTTTCGTGGAACAGGCATTCCATGCCGTGCTTCCTGGCCAGTGTCTTGAAGACCGTCATCAGCAGTTGCTGATGGTCGGAGGCGATGTTGGCCCGCTCGAACATCGGCGCCACCTCGAACTGGCCGGGCGCCACCTCGTTGTGCCGGGTCTTGGCGGGGATCCCGAGTTTGAACAGCTCCCGCTCGGTGTCCATCATGAAGCCCAGGACGCGTTCGGGGATCGCGCCGAAGTAGTGGTCGTCGAACTCCTGGCCCTTGGGCGGTTTGGCGCCGAACACCGTGCGACCGGCGTTGACCAGGTCCGGCCGCGCCACGAAAAAGTGCCGATCGACCAGGAAGTACTCCTGCTCCGGCCCGCAGAACGAGACGATCTTGTCTACGTCCTTGTGGCCGAACAGCTTCAGGATGCGCTCGGCGTGGATGCCCATGGCTTGCTGGCTGCGCAGCAGCGGCGTCTTGTAGTCCAGCGCCTCACCGGTCATCGATACGAATACCGTTGGGATGCATAGGGTGTTCCCGTTCGGATTCTCCAGAACGTAGGCCGGGCTGGTCACGTCCCAGCCCGTGTAGCCGCGTGCCTCGAAGGTGCTCCGCAGCCCGCCCGAGGGAAAGCTGGAGGCGTCGGGCTCGCCCTGGATGAGGGTCTTGCCGGCGAACTCGGCGAGCGTCTGCCCGTCGGAGATGGGTTCCAAGAAGCTGTCGTGCTTTTCGGCGGTCAGGCCGGTCATTGGGTAGAACACGTGGGCGTAGTGGGTGGCGCCCTTCTCCAGCGCCCAGTCCTTCATCGCCGCCGCGACCGAGTCGGCGATGGCCGGGTCGAGCTTGGCCCCCTTCTCGATCGTCGCCGCGACGGACTTGTACACCGACTTGGGCAGCCGCGCCTGCATCTCGGCCTTGGTGAAAACGTTCGAGCCGAAGATCTCGCCGGGGGCTTCGCCGGGCACGAAGCTGACGGCCGGCGGGACATAGGCCTCGACGTTGTTGATCGCTTGCAGGCGGACTGCGTTTCCGCTCAATTGAGTTCCTATCGCTGGGGCTCCACCGTTTTTGCGTGACGCAAGGTGGACCGACTCACCGTAGGCGCGTTCGATGGCAAGCCTGTTACGCCGGTGTCAACAGTGGAGACCAAGCCACAGGTCTAACTCACGCCCTCCCGGTTCGCCGAATCGCGCTTCGACCACGATGGCCGTCTCCAGGTACGACAGGTACGACGCCGTCGACATCAGCCGGACGCTCAATGCCATATCCGGATTATTTAACTTCTTCTAGATTCTAGACATGCTCGGCCTGGTCGTCCTCGGGCTCGGCGTGGGCCACCGTCAAGGGCAATGCCAGATCTTCCAGCGAGCGTCGTTCGGCCGCGACACCGAGCCACAGTTCGATCAGGCCGGCAACTGCCATCACCGCCGCTCCGATCAAAAATGACCAGACCACCTGGCCGCGCTGGCCGGAGTTGATCAACTGACCGAACAGCAGCGGGCCGGTGATGCCGCCGATCGCGGTGCCCACCGCGTAGAAAAACGCGATCGCCAGCGCCCTGGTCTCCATCGGGAAGATCTCGCTGACGGTCAGGTAGGCCGCGCTCGCACCCGCCGAGGCCACGAAGAACACCACCGCAAGCACGACGATGAACGTCCAGGCACCACCCGTTTGGGTCACGAACAGGATGGCGAGGACGACCGCCACGACGGCCGAACCAACGTAGGACAGGGTGATCATCGGCTTGCGGCCGACGGTGTCGAACAGCCGCCCGAGCACCACGGGGCCGACGAAATTGCTGAGCGCCCACAGGATGAAGAACAGTGGCACCTTTGCGGATGGGACTCCGTAGAACCCGCTCAACAGCGTGCCCAGGTTGAACGTCACGCCGTTGTACAGGAACGCCTGCCCGATGAACAGCGCCAGCCCGAGAACGGCGCGCCGCGGGTAGAGTGTAAATGCCACCCGGGCGATCTCTCGGAACGAAATCGTCTGGCGCTGACGGATTTTGAGCGGGGGCCCTTGCGGCTCGGGCAGCGGTTGGCCGGTTTCTCGCTGCACTTCGCCTTCTATTTCGCCGACGATCCGCTCCGCTTCCTCGTCGCGCCCGTGAATGAACAACCACCGCGGACTTTCCGGAACGTTGCGGCGGACGAGCAGGACGAAGATGCCGAAAATGGCCCCCAGGCCGAAGGCGAGCCGCCATCCGATGTTGGCCGGGAAGTTCGACGTGTCCAGAAGGACCAGTGCGCCTGCCGCCCCGGCGGCCGAACCCAGCCAGTATGTCCCGTTGATCACCAGGTCCACGCGACCGCGCACCCGCGCGGGGATCAACTCGTCGATCGCCGAGTTGATCGCGGCGTATTCGCCCCCGATGCCGGAGCCGGTGACGAAGCGCGCGATGAAGAAATACCAAGGCGCGAAGGCGAATGCGGTCGCGACGGTGGCGGTCAGGTACACCGCGAGGGTCAGCATGAACAGGTTGCGCCGCCCAAAGCGGTCCGTCAGGTGACCGAAGAACAACGCGCCCAGGCAGGCGCCGGCGATGTAGAAGGCCGCCGCCACGCCGATCTGTGCGGCGTTGAGGTCGATGCCGCTGCTCTTCTCCGTGAGGCGAGACGACACGTTGCCGACCATCGTGACCTCGAGCCCGTCGAGGATCCAGACACCGCCGAGCCCGATGACGACGCGCCAATGAAACCGCGACCAGGGCAGCCGGTCCAACCGCGCCGGCACATGCGTCGTGATGGTTGCGGTTTGCGCGCTGGCGCTCATCTGGCTCCGATCGGGGTGAACGACGGGTTACCCAAGCACGGCGTATCGCAAGCCTCAGTCACGGTCAGGGCGCGACTCCTCGGGAATCCAGGCCGGCGGCTGGCCGGGGTGGCCGGGAAATAGGAAGTCGATGAAAGCCGCTGCCGTGGGTTGGGGTTCGTGGTTGGCCAGTCCCGGTCGCTCGTTGGCCTCGATGAAGGCGTAGTCGGCGCCGGTGACATCGGGCACGAGGAGGTCGATGCCGGTCACCGGGATACCGATCGCCTCGGCGGCCGTCACCGCCACCCGGCAGAGTTCCGGATTCACCTGCGCGGTGACGTCATGGATGGTGCCGCCCTGGTGCAAGTTGGCGGTGCGCCGCACGAGAAGCCGGGTGCCCTGGGGCAGCACATCGTCCAGTCTCCAGCCGGCTTCGGCGACCGTCGCTTCGGTGATGTCATCGATCGGGATGCGGGACTCACCACCGGTGGCCGCGGAGCGCCGGCGGCTTTCGGCCGCGATCAAGTCGCGGATTCTGTGCTCACCCGTGCCGATGATCTCGGGGGGTATCCGCAGCGCGGCGGCGACTACCCGGCCGTCGATCACCACCAACCGGAGGTCGTCGCCGGTCACCCGTTGCTCAATCAGCACCTCCGGATATTGCTGTCGCGCCCGCGCGAGGGCGGTGGCGAGCTCGTCAGGACCGTGGTCGGCCGTCACCCCGACGGTGATGCCCTTGCCCTGCTCCCCCCGAGTCGGTTTGACGACGACCTCCCCGACCTCGGTCAAAAACGTGTAGTCCCCCTCGTCGAAGCTGGCCAGGCGGGCGCGGGGCACGGTGATGCCCGCCTCCGAAACGAGGCGGCGCGTCAAACGCTTGTCGTCGCACCGACACATGGCGATCGCCGAGGTGTATTCGGACAGCGATTCACGGGTGACCACGCTGCGGCCCCCGTGGGTGAGTCGCATCTCGCCGGTCTCGGCATCCAGGACCTCGACCCAGATTCCGCGGCGCAGCGCCTCATCGGCGATGATCCGGGCATAGGGATTGAGGTCGTCGACCGTCTCCGGGGGCGGGCTGAACAGCGGCTCGTTGATCGCGTTCTTGCGTTTGATCGCCAACACCGGAACGCGGCGGAAACCCAGCTTCTCGTAGAGGGCGATGGCGGCGGCATTGTCGTGGGCGACCGACAGATCCATGTAGGCGCGACCGGCGCCGCGGAAGTGCTCCGCCAAAGCTCGGGTGAGGGCTCCACCGATCCCGGGGAGTCCGGCGGCAGGGTCGACGGCCAGGGTCCACAGGCTCGACCCTTGCTCGGGATCGGAGAACAGCAACTCATGGTCGACGCCGGTTACGGTGCCCACCACGGCACCGTCCTCGTCACGCACCGCCAGCAGGTAGGTCACCGCCGGCGCATGCAGATGGTTGTCCCAGATCACGTCGATGGGCGCCGGGACCATTCCGCAACGCACATAAACGCGGTTCATGGCATCGGCATCGACAGCGTCGTTGAGCGTGCACACGGTCACGCCGAGCGGCGACCGTGCGAAGTCTTCCTGCGTCATTGAATCGGTGAAGCGCAGCCGATAGGTATGACTGGGGTCAATGAACAGCTCGGTCGGCGCTTCGGCAACCACCACGTGGGATTCGCGCGCGTAGATGCAGATGTCGCGGCGCCCGGGTCCTTCCCGCCGCAGCGCCTCGACCAGCTCGTGAGCATCGGCGAAGGTTTGACCGAAAATAAGCCGGCCCCAACCTAATTCGAGCTCGACGTCCTTGGCCATCGCGTCGACCAGGTCCGGCGGCGACGCGTCGTGCAGGCCCAGGGTGATCGCCTCGGTGTGGTCGCCCGAGGGTTCGAAGGCGGTCATGCCACCGGCCCCGTCACACCGTGGCGCTGCAACCAGAGCTCGAGCAGGGCGATCTGCCAGAGTTCATTGCCCCGAAGCGGGGTCAGCCTGCCATTGGGGTCGGCCAGCAGCGCATCGACCGCTTCTGCGCGAAACAGCCCACGCTCCTTGGCGATCGGCGCATAGAGAGCGTCGCGAACCATGTCGAGGTATGGCCCTTCGAGGTGGGTCAGCGCGGGAACCGGGAAATAACCCTTGGGCCGATCGATGACCTCCGATGGAATCACCCGTCGCGCAGCCTCTTTGAGGACGCCCTTGCCATCGTGTGCGGTCTTCAGCTCCGGGGGGCAGGTCGCCGCCAGTTCGACCAACTCGTGGTCGAGGAACGGAACCCGGCCCTCCAATCCCCAGGCCATGGTCATGTTGTCGACCCGCTTCACCGGGTCGTCCACCAGCATCACGGTTGTGTCGAGCCGCAGCGCGCGGTCGATGCCGGTTTCGGCACCGGGGCGCGCGAAGTGCTCGGCGACGAGCCGTTCGCTGGGATCGCCCTGCGGCAGGTTGCCCGGCCCCACGAGGGCCTCGACGCCCGCCGTGTCGCGGTCGAAGAAGGCGCCGCGGTATTGGGCGACCGAGCCCTCAAGCGTGGCGGCGGCCGGCGAACCCATCGGCGGGTACCAGTGGTAGCCGGCGAACACCTCGTCGGCGCCCTGACCTGACTGCACGACCTTCACGTGGCGCGACACTTCCTGGCTGAGCAGGTAGAAGGCGACGCAGTCGTGGCTGACCATCGGCTCGCTCATCGCGCCGATCGCCCCGTCGAGCGCGGGCAGCATCCGGTCGGTTCCGATGCGGATCTGGTGGTGGTCGGTGTCGAAGCGTTCGGCGATGATGTCCGACCAGCGGAACTCGTCGCCCTCGACGCCACCCGCCGACTCGAAGCCGATGGAGAAGGTGGACAGCCCGTGCTGGCCGGCCTCGGCGAGCAGGCCGACGATCAGGCTGGAGTCGACGCCGCCGGACAGCAGGCAGCCGACCGGCACGTCGGCGACGAGGCGGCGCTCGACCGCGAGCCGCAGCGCCGACAGCACGGCGTCCTCCCAGTCACGCTCGGACCAGCCGGAACGGTCGTCGCGCCTGCTGAAGTCCGGCGTCCAGTAGGTGGTGAGGGTGCGCCGGCCGTCGGGCTCGATGGCGAGCAGCGACGCGGGCGGGACCTTGCGTACTCCGCGCAGGATGGTCAGCGGTGCCGGCACCACCGAGTGAAAGGTCATGTAGTGGTGCAGCGCTGTCGCGTCGATCCGGGTGTCGACGCCGCCGCCGGCCAGCAGCGCGGGAAGCGTCGACGCGAACCGGATCCGGCGACCGTCCACGGTGAGGTACAGGGGTTTGATACCGAGCCGGTCCCGGCCGAGCAACACCCGACCGCTGTCTCTTTCGACGATGGCGAAGGCGAACATGCCCTGGAGGCGGCCGACGAAGTCGTCGCCCCAGCGATGGTAGGCCTTGAGCAGAACCTCGGTGTCACTGTGCGAGAAAAACCGGTAGCCGTACCCTATGAGCTCGCGTCGGAGTTCCTTATAGTTGTAGACGCAGCCGTTCCAGGCGATCGTCAGGCCGAGCTCGGCGTCGACCATCGGCTGGGCGCCGGCCTCGGTCAGGTCAATGATCTTGAGGCGCCGGTGACCGAGGGCGACCCGGCCCTGTGACCAGGCGCCCGCCCCATCCGGCCCCCTTCGTGCCATCACGGCCGCCATTGCTGACACCGCCGCTATGTCGGGGACCTTGCCGTCGAGTCGAACCTCACCGGTGGCTCCACACACCTCTTTGACCCTACCGCGGGCCATTCCTGCGCGCGCGGTCCGGCCGGCGTTGATCGGGATCGGCGGTGGTCGGGAACCGATGCTGATCCGGCGGTAGGGTGCATTTTTGGATTCGGCCATGCGGTACCGCGACGTCAAGCCCGAGCCGCCTCAATGACGGCGACGCCCCGCGAATCATGTTGAGTGGCTTGGGTGTTGCCCGACCCGTCGAAGAGATCACCGGCCCGACCTGACCAACCCTTGGGCGACCCACCGGAGGCCAAGGGAATCGTAAAGCCCTTGCGGAATCCTTACGTCCGCTCGGATACCGCGCATGACGAGAAGGACGTAGAGTTTTCGGCTAGGGTGCACTCAATACGTCGTTGACACGACGCAGATTCACCCGCATACAGGGGGAGACCATGGCCCCTACGAACGTAGGTCCTGCGAAGTGGTCGACAGTCTGCGCGGTCCTGTTGTCCGCCGCCACGCTGCTCTGCGCAGCGCCGGCATCGGCCGACGAAACCGATGACGCGTTCACCGCGGCCCTTACGAATTACGGGATCGTCATCTCCGACGGCACCGCGATTTCGATGGCCCATACGGTGTGCACCGGATTCGACAAAGGCCAAACGTCAACCGTTCTGGCGATGAAGCTGAAAAAGGATACCAATCTCTCGCTGAAAGAAGCCGGCTACTTTATCGGCGCTTCGGTGTCCGCCTACTGCCCGCAATACAAAGGTGCTACCGACGATTCGGTGTTCTGGCTGCTGCCGGGACCCCCGCTTATGTGAGCCATACAGCGTATCCTGTTGTTCTGCAACGACTTTAGAATCAAGTAAACCCGGTTGCGGTTCCCGAGGTGCGGTTCGGTGACCTCCTCCCCCGTCGCACGACGCGGTGTGCCCCTTCGCATCAGCGTCCTGCGACGGGACACGGTAGTAGCGTTATCACCTAATCGGGAAGGGATAGCGAGGTTTGTCCGTAGTGGTCAAGGCACACCGAGCGGCCACGGAATTCACCGGCGTCGCTAAGCGCGATGACGCGGAACCGCGGGCGATGCGATGCGGCTCCGCTATATAAGCGTCCCGGCGCTGATCGCCGAAGCCGGCGGCGACCCCTGGACGATCAATCAAAGCCTGCAGGTTGGCCGCCCGGCGCAGATTTCCGACCTGGCGGAGGCGTTTCATGCCGCGGGCCGGTGCACCGCCGAGTCCAGCAATGCGTTCGAGGAGGCCCGGCGCAGCTTCGAGGCGGCCTGGACTCATGAGAATGGTGAGAATCCGATCAACGACTCCGCCGAGGTGCAGCGGGTGACCCAGGCACTGGGGGCGCAGTCCCTGCAGTTGCCCAAGATCGGGGTCGACCTGGAAAACATCGCCGCCGCCCTGGCCGAGGCGCAACGCACCGCGGGTGCGCAGATCGCAGCTCTCGAGGGTCAGTTGCAGCAGCTCGACGACTTGATCGGCCAGGCGGTGGAGCTGGAGCAGAACGGCCACCTCAGCGCGGACGACAGATCGGCACTCGACGCGCTCATCCAGACCTGTGAAGACGACGCCATCAGCGACACCAAGTCGGCCCTGGGCCAGCTGCAGTCGATACGCGGCGGCTACTCGACATTCCTGCAGAAGTCGCTGACCACCCTGCGCACCGACGGGTACGACGCGGCGGCCATTCAGGGAGCGGACGCGCCCGAATCACCGCCGAAACCCCACGAGCCGATACCGTTGCCGCCGCCGGGAACGAGCGTCGAGGACGTCAACAGGTGGTGGAAGACGCTGAGCCCGGAACAACAAAAGCAACTGATCGCCGACCACCCGCCGGAGCTAGGCAACTTCAACGGCATTCCGGTCGACGTCCGCGGGGACGTCAACAAGGCCGTCATGAACGACGACCTTCATCGCGTGGAGGACCTCGCCAAGACGAACGGCGTCTCCGTCAACGACGTGCTGGGCGATCCGGGCAAATACGGGCTGTCCCCGTCGGCGATCATGCGCTACACCAACGCCTGCCGCGCCAGGGAGGGCTTGGCCAAGTCCGCGGAAGCCGTGGACAAGTGGCCCGACAACCACCCGCCCGTGTTTTTGTTGAGATATGAGCCCGAGGCATTCGACGGAGAGGGGGCCGCGGCCATCGCGATAGGCAACCCCGACACGGCGGCCAATACCGCGGTGGTGGTCAAGGGGTTGGGGTCCGGCGTGCGCGAAGGAACGTTGGCCAACCCCGATGGCGTGCGTCTGTTCGAGGAGTCCGCCCGCGCTGATTGGGGTAAGGAGACGGCGGTGGTGATGTGGGTGGGCTATGACGCCCCCAATACCTGGCACGACCCGGGCCTGTGGGAGCCGAACATGGCCCGTACCGGCGGCCAGTTGTTGGCCTCCGACGTCAACGCGTTGGCGGTCACCCACCAAGGTGCGCCGGCACACATGACCGTGGTCGGCCACTCGTACGGATCGACCGTCGTTGCGGATGCGGCGGCGGGCTACGGGATGCACAGCAACGATGTGGTGCTGGTCGGCTCCCCGGGCACCGACCTGGCGCATTCGGCGGCCGACTTTCATCTGTCGCCCGGCGGGCATCTCTACGTCGGGGCGGCCTCCGGCGACGCGGTGACCTGGTCACCCGGTCATGTGAGGGGGCCCGGCCTCTTCGGTCCGACCCTGGGCGGACTCGGCGACGACCCTTCGGTCGACGGCTACGGCTCCACCCGGTTCAGGGCCGAAAATCCCCGCTACACCGCGAACCCGATCTATGACCATTCCCACTACTTTGACGACGGGTCGGAGTCGCTGTTCAGCATTTCCGACGTGGTGTCCGGCCACGGTGATGCGCTGCAGCACGACGGTATGACCGCACGCCACCGTGGCGAATACGGTGTGGGGCAATGGTTCGACCCCGAGGCCCTGCGGACGGCGACCAGCGGCCACCGCCATAGCGGACCAGCCGGCTAAGCGGCACCGCCGAGCCTGAAAGGAAGTGACGAGTGTGGACCCTGTCGACAAGGATCGCCACCGCGGCGATAAGCATCGGCCTGGCGCTGGGCGGGTGTGCTGAGACCGTGTCGCACCCGATCTCCCCGCAGCAGGCCCGCGCCCAGGTCGTCGACGCCGCCCGCGACATCGTGAAGGCCGTGCATGGCCAGGTGACCGAGGCGACGTTCAGTTACGAATCGTGTAACGATCAGGGAGACCCACCGTTTCGCGGGGTTGCGAAGGTGTCGTTCTGGATGCCCGGCGTCCCGCATGACGAACCCGCCGACCCGCAGGCGGTGATCAAGGCGCTGGTCGCCGATGGTTGGAGCACCGACTCCGACTTCAAGTCTCACTCGCCGACCTTGCGGAAAGGCGGCGTCAACATCATCCTCACGGTGCCGCCGCGCCCGCCCGCGGGAATTCAGCTCAAGGGTCACGCATGGGTCAAAGTCGACGGCGAATGCCGCGACACGTCCGACCATCGCACCGACGGCTCCATAGTGCCGGTCAACATCACCACCGAAATCGACCAGCCGTGACGGGAGGTGGGGGCTATGGCACGTCAGCACGTAGAGCAGCGCGTCACGCGGGTGGCCGAGGCGGTGCTCGCGGACCAGCAGTTCGTCAGCGCGATCGATGCCTTGGTCGGCCTGGGCTGGCTGGCGCCGTCGCACGTCGACAACTGGCGGCAGGGCCGCGTCGATGCGCTGGAGCAAGTCGTGCAGGCCAACCTGGCCTAGGTCTCGGCGGCGATGGCGGCGTTCCGGCGGCGGGCGCGGAATCGCGGGCTCAATCCAGCCCTGCACCATTGCGGCCACCAGCTCGCATCCTGCCCGCCGGGCGCCCTCCGCCGATGCCGCATCCCTCAACTCCAGCGCGGTCCACGGCTGGTGAATCCGCAACGACTGGCGCAGTATCGCGCTATGAGACGACAAGTGGGCGCCGAGATGGAAGTCGAGATCACGGCGGCAACGACGCTGGAGTTCCAGATTGCTGTTGCGCCGCATCCCGGCACAGAAGTGTTCGAGTCGCTGTGCTTCGTCTTGAATGGACGGCCAATCCGGCCTTTGGAAGTCAGTGGTGTGCATGGCAATCGCATCCATAAGTTCGACGCACCGGTGGGCACACTGAAAGTCGACTACGCGGCGACAATCGTGGGTCAGACCGATCCGGCTCCGGTGACCGAATACGATCAGTCGCTCTATCTGCGGCCCAGCCGCTACGCCGAGGCCGACAAGTTCTATGGTTTCGCCGCAACCGAATTCGGCAGCGACGCCGACTCGGCGACGCTGTTGGAGCACGTGAGCTCGTGGGTGGGTACCAGGCTGAACTATGTGCCCGGGTCTAGCGATCCGATTGACGGGGCGGTGGATACGTTGCTCGCCGGCGAAGGTGTGTGCCGCGACTACGCGCATCTGGTCGTGGCACTGCTGCGTGCGGTATATGTCCCGGCCCGCTTGGTATCCGTGTATGCACCGGGCGTATATCCGATGGACTTCCACGCGGTCGCCGAGGCCTTCGTCGAGGGGCAATGGCGGGTGGTCGATGCGACGCTGCTAGCGCCGCGGCAGACCTTGGTGCGCATAGCCACCGGTCGCGACGCCGCCGACACAGCGTTCCTCGACAATCACAAAGGCGCGGTCACGCTGAACCAGCTGGTAGTGACCGCCGTCGTCGACCGCGAATTGCCTCGGGATTCGATCGACCAACTGGTTTCCATCCGCTGAGGAATCCGACACCTTACCGTTGAAAGTGGCTGTGCCACAGCACGATTACTGGCCTCGGCTGCGTTTTCACCCCGGGCGACGCGGACGATGGCCTCGGCGGTCTGAAATGCCCGGGAGTCGCGATGCACCGGGTAGATGGGTAGGCCGGCAACCCGGCGCAAAACCATTACCGCAAGGGCCGTTCCAGTTCGATACGGGACGATCAGGACGTTCGCCCGGGCATCGCGGCCGCTAACCGCCATCACGTGTTGGTGTACCCCCCTGCCAACCGTCCCAGTTCAGGTTCGGCGGGCCTTGCAGCGGCGACCAATTGACGTTGATGTCGATGACCTGGCCTAAACGAATCTCCAGAATAGAGACCAACTCAGGCAGCTCCCGCGAGATCAGCTCCGTTCGGGGCCACCACGCTCCGTCAATTTCGTTCCCGAGCCGGGATGCCAGAGTGAGCCGCACCGGGCTCGCTTGGCGCCGCGCCCCTGCCGTACCGATCATGCGCGGCATTGGCTCCGCCAACGAGGTAGTCGTCCCCTCGGAGCGTTGCTCCACAGAGTTTACGATGACGTCCGTTACCGGATTCTGTTGAGACGCAATGACGTCGATCAACGGATCTGCGCGATTCATGGGACAACCCTTCGCAATTCGAGACAACCGGCTTGCGAGTAGGGCCGACGGAGGAATCGCATTGTCCGTGATCTCGTTCGCGGAAATGACGTTCGAGGCCAGCGCCGACAACGTAACGGCTCTAGGCGTGACGTTACGCCGATATCTACTCATGCGCCGCCATGTGGGCGGCGGCGCTGAGTTCGCGGACGCATGGGAGGCTGGTCCGAGGACAAGACGCGTCGCCTCTCAGGGCCTCCCGAGCCAGCACCGGTCTCGTCCATTGATGAGAGCCGCTATCGGGCGAGTGGGAGGGACTCGTCAACTGATTCTCGAGCCTCTCTCGACAAACTAGTTGGTGCCGATTTGCAGAGGCGGCGCGATGCGGGACAGAGGGGCGTACACTGGCCGAACCGGGACCAACACAGGCCCCTAAAATCATAAGGGCCGCGATGTCTGATAAATCTCCTCGGCAATCTATGAGCAAGAAGTCGGTTAAGTCTCTGAAAGAGAAACGTGCCGCAAAGCGCTCAAAGGCCACCCAGGCCTCGCGGACCGACACTTTGCTACAAACCAAGAAACGCTGAGGGGCAGCCCCTTGAAGTCCGGTTCAATCGTTTGCGACCGAGCCGCCTAGCGTCTGCGTGCGGCCTTTCCATATCGAACTTCATCGGATACGTGTGAACGAAACGCTAGATCTACCAAGATATCTGGACACAAGGTAATCTGTGAACACGCGGCAGGCATGAAGTAACCGGCATTTTCCACCGGCGCCTATTTTGTTGGTTCATGTGTGTGTTACGGTGGCTATGGATGCATGTAAATTGCATTCACCTGAAAAAGAGAGAAGCTAGTATGACACAGGGAACTGTGAAATGGTTCAACAGCGAAAAGGGCTTCGGATTTATCGCTCCTGACGGCGGCGCAAAAGATGTGTTCGTCCACCATTCCGAAATACAAGGGGACGGTTTTCGATCTCTCGAGGAGAATCAACGAGTCCAATTCGAGATCAGCCAGGGACCTAAAGGTCCTCAGGCGGTGCGAGTGACCGCCGTCTAGCAATTCAGCGCGAAAACCCCTGGGGCTGAATCGTATCGTCCCGGTTCGTCGACGGACGACGTTATTGGTCGACCCCGGAGTGTGAGCAGCCGTCGAGCGTGTCTCCTTGAGGGAATGCGCTCGACGGAATCGAAAGCGACCATGATTTTTGAGTCAACACTTCGCTCGCCTCGTCCCCTGTTCCGCTCGCCGTGAGTCAACCGAGACTCTGCCGGATCGCATTGCCGTCGTTGGCGTGAGCGGTCCGGCCCAAGGAGATTCGGGTCACCACTCCGCTAGGGCTTGATGGTTCTGGGCCCCGTAGCGCACGATGACCGGATGATTGCTCTCGATCAAGATCAGGCGGTGGATCAACTGCTCGTCACTACGAACCTCGCTCGTGATTACCGGCCCGGTGACGGTAATAGCCGCTCCGTGGCATATGTGACAAAACCTGTAGTCCGGAGGATGCAGGCACCATGACCGAATCGGGCACGACCCGCGTCGCCGTCTATCTCGACTTCGACAACATCGTGATCTCGCGTTACGACCAACTCTACGGCCGCAGCGCGTTCCAGCGAGACAAGACAAAGGGGCTCGACAAAGACCGGCTGAAGTTGGCGACCGTCGACGTCGGCGCCATTATCGACTTCGCGTCGTCGTTCGGCACACTCGTGCTGACCCGCGCCTATGCGGACTGGTCCGCCGACGTCAATGCGGCCTACCACGGCCAGCTCGTCGCCCGCGCGGTCGATCTCGTCCAACTGTTTCCGGCGGCCGCTTACGGCAAGAACGGAGCCGACATCCGGCTAGCCGTCGACGCGGTCGAGGACATGTTTCGGTTGCCTGATTTGACCCACGTGGTGATCGTCGGCGGCGATTCCGACTACATCGCTTTGGCCCAGCGCTGCAAACGGCTTGGCCGCTACGTGGTGGGCATCGGGGTGGCTGGCGCCAGCAGCCGATCGCTGGCCGCCGCCTGCGACGAGTTCGTCACCTACGACGCGCTGCCCGGGATACCCACCGTCGCAGTGCAAGCGCCCGAACCCAAAAAACGTGGCCGACGCCCGAGCACACCCGAGCCCGACAGCGAGCCAGCGCCCGCCGACCCGCAGGCCGCCGCCACCGGGCTGCTCGAGCGTGCACTGCGAATAGGGCAAGAGAAGGACGACGCCGACTGGCTCCACAACTCGGCGGTCAAGGCCCAGATGAAGCGGATGGACCCGTCATTCAGCGAAAAGACCCTGGGCTTTAAATCGTTCAGCGACTTCCTACGCTCCCGCATCGACCTTGTCGATCTCGACGAGACCAGTACCACGCGGTTGGTACGACTGCACAGCGACACGGCCCCATAGGCTGATCATCGCGACCGCTGACACGGCAAAATTGCATTGTCCAGCAGCGTAATTCGGCTCTGGGGTTGGCCGGCATATGCCGCGACATAACGTGGCCCGGCCCGTATTATGCGGTGCAACAGGCGACGTCGGATAGCCGATTGAGCTGTTGGAGCGCCTCGTGGGCCTCGACGTACGCGTCGGCTGTCGATGCGTTCTGACACGGCATTTTGCGAAGCTGCTTGGCGGCAATCCCAAGGCGGACCAGCACATCGGCGACGGCGGTCCGAGGAATGTCGACCTTGGCGCCCCGATAGTTACTCAAGATGCACTGGATGGCTTTCGGTAACCGCTTAGCGTCGGGAGCACCGTCGGCCAGAAGGTAGGGCAGCTTCCAGCTGCGGGCATTGTCGGCGGTGCCCACATATGCGAAGCACTGCATGCCCAGGGCGTACTTCGGATGCAGCACCACGCCGGCACCGACCACGCCCCCACCGGAACTGTCACGGTTTGGCGCCATATCAAGCGCAGCCGCCACGCCCGGGCATCGCCGGTAGATGCCATGAACCGATACCCACCACAGCTCACCAGGAGCTTGTTCGGTGTCGAGGGTCACCAGAACCCGATCGCGCAGTCCACCATCGACCACGTCGGCCGCATACAACATCGTCGCGTCGCTCACAGCAACTGCGCCGACCCGCTGGCTGGCTGCATAGCGGCGTGCTTGATCCAACGCCGCTTCGACGGCGCCTCGCCGCCAAATCAGGGAGCCAGGCCGCTTCACTTCCAGCACGAGCTGCTTGATTCCCAAGGCAGACAACACCACATCGGCGCGACCGACCTGAAGGTTGACATCCGCCAGGGACCAGTCGAGGACGGTTGTGAACAGGTCCTCGAGGATGTTTTCCGCGATCTTTTCGACCGGTGCGTCGTACAAGCCCTGCTGCAGGCGCTCGCGTCGGCGAGCGGCAAACGTTGGCCACGTGGCTCGAATCCGTTGAATGCACCGCCGGTACGAGGCGAGCTTCCGAAAGGGGTCGACGACGGCGTCGGCGAGTGCGGGCGGCTCCGTCGCGGCTTTGTCGTCCGCGCTGCGTCCGACGTTTTGCCGCATCGCCTCGGCATCGTCGGGTTCCTGGCCGCGGGCCTGATCGTCGTCAGGGCACTGATGCATGCGTTGAGGGTACGCAAACCAGGCGGTCATGCTGAGCGCTTCGACTCAAAGCAGTCCAGTTTGCCCTTTGGTTAATCAAGAGTCCAGATTCAGGCCGCGTTAAAAGCGCAATTGACGCTTCGTGCGACCGAAAGAAATGAAAAAGAGCAGATCGAACGCCTTCCATTAGTCGGGCTGACAGGATTCAAACCTGCGTCCACTTAACCCTCAGTCGAGCATCAACTGAATTTTGTTGTCTTGCAAGGACTCTCAAAGCAGCTTGACCAGCAAAACCGTCCCAGACCATCCCCGAATTCGCGCCTTGTTATAACAAAGTCGGCGCCGGGCTCACGATCCGTCGGACCTCTTGCTGACATGTCTCGACTATGAGTGTCTGAAAGACTGCGACTGCTAGCGCCAGGTCAAGGAACCCTTGACCGCAGTTCTTTGGGCGGGCCTGCCGATCGTTGCGGTCTCCTTATATTTTTCCGTTAACAAACCCGCGGGATAGTCATGGTGCGAGCGTGACAAAGCCTGGCGGCATGGGTGGCGCTGGCGCCGGCTCGACTGGATGGCCGCCGCCGCTGCTGCCGCCGCTGCCTCCACCGCCTGTGCCGCCGCCGGTGCCGCCACCGCCGATACCGCCGCCGCCGGCAGCGTCCCCCGGCTGCGGTCCAACAGCAGGGGGCGGTGGCTGTTGGGGTGGGGGTGGCAGGTGTTTGGGTCGAGGTGGTGTCGCGACTGGCCGCGGTGCCGTCCGAAGATGCGCCCCCGGCGGCGATGGTGTCGGAAGTTGCGGCGGAGTGGGCTCGTTGATCTCCCCGGAGGGAACCGCTCCGATCAGCGAGGCGAATGCTATACCGGTGCTTGCGGGTTGCTGGCGCGGCGCTGACAGGGCGCTGGTGTCCCACGTCGACGGTAACTTTGGTAGCTCCCCGGCTGAGTTGACCGCGTCGTGCGTGTAGGGGATCACCCGATGCGTCGGCACGTTCCATCCCGCCGCGGAAATAGCCTCGATGGACGCTATTTTGCCTTGATCGTACGGGCAGTAGACTTCCACTGCCGCAGTGATGAATCGGGCCTCGGTACGCGCGAGGCGCCCAGGTGCATACAGCCGCTCGGGCGGATCAACGCCATAGGCATCGTTGACCATCTTGTCCACCAAGCCGGTCGCCGACATGCCGGCATCGAGTTTGCGACAGACTTCATGGGCAGTGTAAATAAGGCTTGGCACGCCTTTGACGGCAGGGATGCCTTCATCATCGAGCAGTGCCAGAAACTGCTCATCCTGGTTTGGATCGGCCACTGCCGCGCCGCCGCACGCAATTGCAGCGCCGTTGAGCACCACGAGGGCGGCAACCAAGGCACCGGCGTGACTGGTGAGGCCGGTGAGCCTGGTCATGCAGGTAGACATGCAAGGCTCCGTTCTACTCGGGCCCGTCACCTGGCGGGCTTTGGATAGTGATGCACGCCCCGCATGAAAGCGCCCGCGGGGCCAGCACGCCCTAAACGGACGCACGAGTTGGGAATTAGATCGCGGCGCCCACGCGCCCAGTCGAGTGCACCGGGGATCGCGGCGAGTACCCCGGCCACCTGACCTACTGGCATGCCAACCAGGTAGCGGTCCGGCGTTTCGCGGCGGGACAACCGGTGATGCTGGGCGGAGTAGACCTCGCCCATTCCTCCACATCCCGGCAGCCTCAGGATGATCTGCCTAGCAAACGTTGCGCCGCTGGCCAACGGCATGTACCAATCGTACTACCGCCGTGCTGACATACGTATGGTCATATTCTGAATTCGCGCTGTAAGTTGGCTGATAGCTAATAAGCGAAGATATCGTCCGGCATGCGAAAATGTGCTCACAGAGATCATTCAAGGCGGCGCCGTCGGCTGCAGGTGCCGGTGCAGAAGCCGCGCACTGCCTCGCAGACGCTTGGGCGGCAAACGCTGCTGGACTGGTCGATCACGTGCCGGGCAAGATCAGAAAATTCGAGACGCTCACTGCCGATCATGTGCGCGCCGGACTTGTGTTGGAATGACGTCAATCTCGGCCAACTACAGTGCGGGTGGACAAGACTCGCGTCGTCGTCGGCGGCGGCCATCAAGAGTGTTGATGCTCCAAACGCGATAGTCGCGAGATCGTCGACTCTTTGAGAATCAAACCAGCTGTAGCGGGCGGGATTTGGGGTGCACCCTACCGATCGGGTCGACGAGAACGGGCATCGCCTGGTGGTGCGCAATGGCTACCACGACGAGCGAAGCGTGCTCACCGCCGCCGGTGCCGTGCCGGTCAAGGCGCCGCGGATCAACGACAAGCGCATCGACGCTGACACCGGCAAGCGGTGCCGGTTTTCCTCGACGATTTTGCCGGCGTGGGCGCGTAAGTCGCCGCAGATGACCGAGGTGCTGCCGCTGCTGTACCTGCATGGGCTATCCAGTGGGGATTTCGGCCCGGCGCTGGAGCAGTTCCTTGGCACCGGCGCGGGGTTGTCGGCGACCTCGATTACTCGGCTGACCGCGCAGTGGCAGGACGAGGCCAAAGCCTTCGGCAAGCGTGACTTATCCGGCACCGATTACGTGTATTTGTGGCTGGATGGTATCCACCTCAAGGTGCGTCTTGAGCAGGAGAAATTCTGTTTGCTGGTGATGATCGGGGTCCGCGCTAATGGCCGCAAGGAGATCGTCGCCATCAGCGATGGCTTCCGGGAATCGACCGAGTCGTGGGGCTGATCTGCTGCGCGATTGTCGCCGCTGCGGCATGACTGCACCGGTGCTCGCGGTCGGGACGGCGCTCTGGGTTCCTGGAAGACCGTCCGGGAGGTGTTCCCCGATACCCGAGAGCAGCGCTGTTGGTGGCACAAGCAGGCCAATGTTCTTGCCGCACTGCCGAAATCGGCGCACCCAGGTGCGGTTGCGGCGATGAAGGAGATTTACAAACGCTGAGGATCTCGACAAAGCGCAGCTGGCGATCAAGGCATTCGAGGTCGACTATGGCGCCAAGTACCCGAAGGCGGTCGCCAAGATCGTTGACGACGCCGATGTGTTGCTGGAGTTCTACCGGTATCCCGCCGAGCATTGGGTACACCAATCGCACCACAAATCCTATCGAAAGTACTTTCGCCACAGTATGTTTGATGACCAAGGTCACCAAAGGGCCGGGCTCGCGATGGCCTACAAGCTGATCGAGGCCGCCCAGGCCCGCTGGCGCGCAGTCAACGCACCACACTTGGTCGCCCTGATCCGTGCCGGCGCCGTCTTCCACAAGGGCAAGCTGCTCGAACGGCCCATCGACATCACACCCGAACCGTCAACGGCGGAGCCTGAAACCGCCGGATCGGAGGTCGCCTAAAACTCGCCGATCCACGGTTTGAAAATTCCTCCTCAAAGGAACACCTTTGCGAAACCCTGCGATGTCCAACGGATCCTGGTCGATGCCAAGGACACGGCAGCACATGATTGATGCGGTGACACCCACCTTGGAGTCCGACAACATATGCTGCATGAAGGACCTAAATGCGGCGGTTCGAAGAACACCAAACAGCGGATGGTCGACTTCTCGTTGGGCGCGTGGGCATCCGGTGGACGGTGCTGTTGGACCTCGCGGGTCACCTGTTCTGTATGTCCACCGGTATCTGAAAGGAGTTCCCCGATGAGCGCCGCGACCAGGGTCGGCCGGCTGATGACCATGACCGCACAAACGGGACGAGGCACCGAACTCGCGGCTGCCCTGATCGCGGTGGCAGATAGCCTTCGCGACTTCTCCGGCTGCGAGGCGTATCTGATCAGCCACGATCGCGCCGACCCGGATACGGTCTACCTCGTGGAGATCTGGGCCGACGAAGCGGCCGCCGCCGCAGCGCTCGACGCGGCCCGCACTGCCACCGGCGACGGGGTGAGCATCGCCGACGTGCTGGCCATGCTCGCTGACCAGCCCCATCGCGTCGACTTGGTCTTGCGGGGCGGGGTCGGGCTCGCCGTCGACCAAAAGCCGGGATCGGCGTCGAATGTTGAGAAGGCGCCATGACCGCAGGGGATCAACTGCTGGAGCTGGTCGTCGCCGACGCCAGCGCGTGGCGGGAATGGCTTGAGACGCACCACGACAACTCACCCGGGGTGTGGTTGGTGCTTGCCAAGCAGGGCACGACTCAACCCACCAACCTCACCTATGACCAAGCGCTCGAAGACGCGCTCTGCCACGGCTGGATCGACGGCCAGCTGCGGCGCCGCGATGAGACCACCTTTCGCCGAAGCTTCACGCCGCGCCGTCCCCGCAGCGCATGGTCGGCACGCAACGTTGCTCTCGTCAACCAACTGATCAGCGCTGGCCGGATGCATCCAGCCGGCCTGACCGAGATCGAGCGCGCCAAGGCCGACGGCCGCTGGGACGCGGCCTACGCCGGGCAGGCCAGCATCGAGGTGCCGAACGACCTGGCCACCGCGTTGGCCGCCGAGCCCCGGGCACAGGAAATGTTCGACATACTGACCTCGCAGAACCGCTACGCCGTCATCTACCGAGTCACCAACGCCAAACGCACCGACACCCGGACTCGCCGGATCGCCCAGTTCGTCGCGATGCTCGCCCGCGGGGAAACGATCTATCCCCAAAGGCGCACCCTCGACGGCTGAAACCCTCTCCACCCAAACCCGCCGCAAGCGATCCAAGACATCGCGACTCGCGCCGCAGCCAGAAATCGCCAAGACAGAGCTTGGGTGCCGCAGACAACGCGACAGCCCCCATCGCGCGGGCAATCCGGCGCCGACCGGCAAGCCGGTCCAGCCTCCTACACCACGGAGGTCGTCGTCCGCACTGACGCGACGACACCGAACGGACGCAACCCCTCGCTCATGCCCTCCGGGCTCCCTACCGTGAGACCCAACCATCCACAGAATTTGACAATTGCTCGCGCCCCGAAGGGTCCACACCCTTGCCTCTGACTCCCCCAGCCGATGAGGAAGTGGGCGATATCCTCCCTGACGGCGCCGCTTCGACACACGCACAACGCAGCTTCTCTGCGGTCACCACATCATCGCCCATGTCGTTCCGGCACTCGGCGTCCCAAGCCAAAAAACGCAATCCTGTGCTGTCGCCCCAAGGCCGGTGTTGCCGGCCGTACGGCTCAAATAGCCGATGCGGCCCAGAGTTCCATCCGAGGACACCATTCGATGCCTACGTCCCGGCAGCTGAATAAACCAACCACAGCTCACGGAATCGGCCAACACAACGGACAGCGTTCCGTGGAGCGGTGTAATTCGGGTCGTGATCATCGAGGTTCTGGCCTTTGTAGCGAGAGCTATGTCGATCGACGACAGTTCGGATGAAGTTGCCCCCGACCGCCATGTAGGCCTCGCAGTCGTCGGTGTGCTTGGTGGTAAGGGCACGTTGTGCTTCTCAAGGTCTGACCGCGAGCAGTGCGGGCGTGCGCCCCGGCCATGCGGAAGTCATCTCATCGATCAGCGTACGTGGCTCGTCGGCGGGCGCAGCGGCAATCGTTCTGGTGAACGCGTCGAGCCTTGTAAGGGTCCAGAACAACGCGGCCAACACCGGTACCGGCGAGCGGCTGATGACGGCGATAGGTGCGGGGGTGACGGAGTTACCGAGGTGGCGCACCAGCTGAAGCCCTTCCTTCGTGGCGCGTGCCAACCTGACCGCTTCTTCCCGGGAGATACCGGTCCCCCGTCGGAGCGCGGTGCTGCCGGCGATAACCAACGGCACAACTACCGCGGCGTGGGTGCGCAACCAGCTCTCCATGTCCGGATGCACCGTCGTGGGAATACCCGCATCAGTAAAAACCTTGGCCCAGAAGGGATCTGAAACCGTCGTCAGCATTCCTCGGCGGAGGATCGTCGAGGACAGCCGGCCGTCGTCGAGATCCGCAACGATCGCCGGAAAACCAAACGCGAAGCGTTGCGGTCCGACGGCGTCGCGCAGCCGATCCAGCGATTGGAAAGTGTTGAACATGAACATCACGGACTTGGCCGCACTGGCGCTCAGCACGGGCAGCAACACGTCAACCTGCGACACCAGAACCGTGACTAGCACCAGATCCCAGTCCGTTGTCGTATCAAGTTCGCCACTGACGTGGACGGCCGCACGCTCGCCCTCGACAGTGACGATCGCACCAGCACGGCGCAACTGCTCGAGTCGGGTGCCACGGGCGATGACAGTCACATCGTGACCAGCCTTGGACAGCTGAAAAGCGAACGTGCTACCGATACTGCCCGGTCCGACTATCGCGATCTGCATCTCACCATCAATACCAGCACCGCGAAAATGTCCGGTCTGTCAGATCGCCGCACACACAGCCAATATCTGTGCCCTGGAACTGATGCGGTAGCAGGTCGTGGACACCGGCGTCGATACTGAGGCGCCTCGGGTTCTCCCGTATCAAGCGGCTACGTTGTCGGACGGTGTTCTAAGAATTTCGCCAAGTCGACGCTTCCCAAAAGGCCCGGCGATCTTCCGCTCGCAAAGCGGAATCCCCGCAGGTCAAAGCCTGCTTCTCTGGTCGGGCTGACAGGATTTGAACCTGCGACCCCTACACCCCCAGTGTAGTGCGCTACCAAGCTGCGCCACAGCCCGTTAGTCCGCCGCAACAATTCGGCAGACGCGAGGGAACGATACCTCAGTGTTGGGCCCGACTATTCGGGGGCATGCGGGTGAGCACGTTGGGGGTTCCAGCGCTGACGGTGGGCAGCGGCCGGGCTGGTTGTGCCCCGATTTGGTGTGTGTCGTGTCGTGGCGGCGATTCTCGGAGAGTGTGGGCACGCTGCTGTCTACCATCCAGGTCAACCGATACGGCGTAAGCCATGGCATTTCAAATGCTCATGCCCCAACTTGGTCAGGCCGTTTGTCCGCCAGTTACACGTTCATCGTGGTCGGCTAAAGCGATCGGAAGGCGCAGAGCCCGATGCCTTTCCATCGGCGGAACGCCTGCGCGAAACTCGACACCTCGACGTAGCCGAGTCGAATGGCGATCTCGGCGACCGGTAGGCCCTGAGTGACAAGGAGCTCCTCGGCCAGTCGTTCGCGAACATCGGCGGGAACGGACAGTCGGCTTCCGGACGCGGAAGCCGACTGTCGGGAAACGTCGGACGCCGCTGGGATCATGGCATCTGTGGACGCATGAATGTCACATTGTGCCGAAGCCGCGAACACCACCCACGAACTGGGAAAAGCGTGCTACCGCTACTTCTGGGGCAAGTGGTCACAGGTTCAAATCCCGTCAGCCCAACCGCATGGTGTCTCTGGACACCGGAAGGTTTCGAGCTCGGATTGGCTTCAGAACCATTCCATCTGAGGGTTTGGACTGGCGCCGCAGCCCAACGCATCCAAGTCAAGACGACCACGGTGAAGCAAAGGGGCGCGTGGACCGCATGGATTTCCAATTCCGGCAGGGAACGCGCGGCATATGGCCCGGACGAGATCGACTACTTCTTCGTTATCGACGGTGACTTCGGCTACTACCTGATCCCCGTCGCGGCCGTCAGCGGTCTGACGGCGATCCGGCTCGCGGCGTATTCGGAGTACGGCTGCTCGCCGCTGCACCGGTCGACGACCTACCCGACTGCGTTAACGCCGCTTCGGCCCCCTCTTCTCGCGCACCCGCACGTTGATCCGGATCGGACTGCCCTCGAACCCGAACGTCTCGCGCAGTCGCCGCTCCAGGAATCGCCGGTAGCCGGCCTCCAGGAAACCGGTGGTGAACAGCACGAACGTCGGCGGGCGTGCGGTGGCCTGGGTGGCGAAGAGGATGCGCGGCTGCTTGCCCCCGCGCACCGGGGGCGGTGTGGCCGCCACCACCTCCTTCAGCCAGGAGTTCAACGGACCGGTGGCAATCCTGGTGTCCCAGGACGCCAGCGCGGTCTCCATCGCCGGCACCAGCTTCTGCACCGCCCGACCCGTCTTGGCCGAGACGTTGACCCGCTGCGCCCACCGCAGCTGCGCCAGCTCGCGGTCGATCTCGCGCTCCAGCAGCTCGCGCCGGTCCTCGTCGACCAGGTCCCACTTGTTGAAGGCCAAGACCAGCGCGCGGCCGGCCTCCATCACCATGGACAACACCCGTTGATCCTGTTCGGTCAGCGGCTCCGACGCGTCGATCAGCACGATCACCACCTCGGCCGCATCGATGGCGGAGTGGGTGCGCACCGAGGCGTAGAACTCGTGCCCACGGGCCTGACCGACCTTGCGCCGCAGGCCCGCAGTGTCGACGAACCGCCACACCTTGCCGCCCAATTCGATGAGCGAGTCGACCGGGTCCACCGTGGTCCCGGCGACCTCGTGCACCACCGAACGCTGGTCTCCGGCAAGCTTATTCAGCAACGAGCTCTTGCCCACGTTCGGCTTGCCGACCAGCGCCACCCGCCGAGGACCACCCGGCGCCGGCGCCGCTTCGGACACCACCGGCAGCGCGGCCAGCACCTCGTCGAGCAGATCGGCGACGCCGCGACCGTGCATCGCACTGATTGCGTGCGGCTCACCGAGTCCCAGCGACCACAGCGCCGCGACATCCGCTTCGCCCTTCTCGCTGTCAACCTTGTTGGCGGCCAGGAAGACTGGCTTACCCGAACGCAGCAGGATGCGGGTGGCGGCCTCGTCGGCCGCGGTGGCGCCGACGGTGGCGTCCACCACCAGGATCACCGCATCGGCGGTGCGCATGGCCACCGACGCCTGCTCGGCCACCAGCTGCTGCAGGCCCTTGGCGTCGGGCTCCCATCCCCCGGTGTCCTGCACGACGAACCGGCGTCCGGTCCACAGCGCGTCATAGAACACCCGGTCCCGCGTCACCCCCGGAGTGTCCTGCACCACCGCCTCACGCCGGCCCAGGATGCGGTTGACCAACGTCGACTTTCCGACGTTGGGCCGGCCCACGATCGCCACCACGGGCGCGGGGCCGGCCTCCTCGGCTAGCTCAAAGTCGGAATCGACGGTCTCCCAGTCGCTTTCGTCGCTCCACGTGCCCTCGGTCACCGCACCGCCCCGCTTCGCTGCTTGACCAACTCCAGCAGGTGGGCGAGCACCTGCGCCTCGGTCATGTCACTGGTGTCGACGACCACCGCATCCGAGGCCGCGCGCAGCGGCGACACCGGCCGGGTGGAATCGAGATGGTCGCGGCGGCGCACATCGGTCAGCACGCCCTCGTAGTCATCGGACAGACCCGACGCAACGTTCTGGTCGTTGCGTCGCCTGGCCCGGGTTTCGGCCGACGCGGTCAAGAAGACCTTCACCGGCGCGTCGGGCAATACCACGGTTCCGATGTCACGGCCCTCGACGACGACGCATCCCGGGCCGGCGGCCATAGCCCGCTGTAGCCCGACGAGCCGAGTGCGCACTGCAGGAATCGACGACACCGCCGAGACCGCGCGAGTCACCTCGTTTCCGCGGATTTCCGACGAAACATCCTCTCCGTCAAGGAAATAGTGATCCCCACCAGGGTTGTGGTCCACCGACATCCGCACCGCCGAGGCAATCCGCCCGACGGCTTCGGCGTCCGCCGGGTCGATTCCGGCGCGCAGCACCGCCAGCGTCACCATCCGATACATCGCCCCGGTGTCCAGGTAGCGAGCTCCCAGCACACGCGCCAATTCCCTTGACACCGAGGACTTTCCGGTTCCCGCTGGACCGTCAATGGCGACAACGATTCCGTTGCTGCTCACAGGCCCACCGCTTTGTACAGTTGCCCGATCTCGTCACGGCCTAACGCGCGGATGCTGCCCGGCCGCTGCTTACCCAGGGACACCGGTCCAATGTCGGTGCGCACCAGCGCCTCCACCGGAAACCCTGCAGCCGCCAGCAGCCGGCGCACGATGCGGTTGCGTCCCTCGTGTAACGTCAACCGCACCAACGTCTTACCCGGAATGGCGTCCACCACCGCGAAGTCGTCGACCCGCGCCGGTCCGTCGTCCAACTCGATTCCGGCCCGCAGTTTCTTGCCCAGCCCGCGCGGCACCGATCCGGTCACCGTGGCTAGATACGTCTTGGAGACCTCGTGGGAGGGATGCATCAGCCGGTGCGCCAGCTCACCGTCGTTGGTCAGCAGGATCAGCCCCTCGGTGTCAGCGTCCAGCCGCCCGACGTGAAACAGCTTCTTGCTGCCCCGCACCCGGCGTTCGATCAGGTCGCCGATGCACGGCCGGCCGCGATCGTCCGACATGGTCGAGTGCATACCACGCGGCTTGTTCAGGGCCAAGTAGACCAGCGAGTCGTCGACGACCACCCTGGCCCCGTCGACACGGATTACCGAAAGGTCCGGGTCGACGCGGGTGCCCAACTCTGTGACCACGTGTCCGTCCACCTCGACGCGGCCGTCGACGATCAACTTCTCGGCCGCCCGCCGCGACGCGATTCCGGCTTGGGACAACACTTTTTGCAGCCGGATCCCTTGGGTTTCGACCATCAATCCTGGTCCAGGTCGAACGATGGCGACTGGTCGGGCGCCGCGTGGCCCGTGAGTTTGATGAAACGTGGCTCGCTGTCCAGGGATTCGCTCAGGTCCTCGATCGTGTCGACGTCGGGAAGCAGCGGCGCGATGTCGGGAAGGTCGGCCAGCGACGTCAGCCCCAAGCGCTCCAGAAACAGCTCGGTGGTGGCGAACGTCGTCGCGCCGGTGTCGTCGTCGACGCCGGCCTCGGTGATCAGGCCGCGCGCCAGCAGGGTGCGCATGACGGCGTCCACGTTGACGCCGCGGACCGCGCTCACCCGCGCCCGCGTCACGGGCTGGCGGTAGGCGACCACGGCCAACGTCTCCAGCGCCGCCCGGGTTAGCTTGGATCGCGCTCCGTCCAGCAGCAGCTTCTCCACGTAGGGCGCGAAGCGGGCCCGGGTGTACATCCGCCAGCCCTCGCTGTTTTTCCGCAAGTCGATGCCGCTGTCGCGCTGGGCGAGTTCCTCGGCCATCTGCTGCAGCTTGGCGGCGACCCGGTAGACGGGTTGCTGCGTGGCCGCCGCCAACGCCTCGGCGGTGACCGGGGTGTCCACCACCAACAGCAGCGCCTCCAGCACCGAGCCGAGTTCCTCGGGATCCATCGGCGCCGCCTCGGCGATGTCCGGGATGCCTGGGATGTCTGGGTCGAGATCGATGCCCGGCAACTCTTCGCTCATGAGCGCCGCTCCTTCTCATCGCTCCGCGCTGCATCGTCGTCGGCGCGGCTCATGATTCGTCCCGCACTTCTAGCACGGCTTCCCAGGTCGGACGTTCCCCGGTCCACGAAATCTGGAGCACGCCAAGCGGCTCCGATTGGTCGAATGCTACCGTCCGGGTCCGATACAGTTCGAGCAGCGCCAGGAAGCGCCCGACGACCTCCATCGGCGCCTCACAGTCGGCGACCAGCTCGGAAAACGTGGCCCATCGGCCGCTGCCCCGCGCCTCCAGGATCGCCAGCAACTTCTTGGCCTGCTCGGGAACCGAGACCTTCAGGTCATGCAGGTGCTCGGTGACTACCGTCGGGACCGGCCGCGGGGTGAAGGCGACGGCGGCGATCTGGGCGAACCGTTCGGCGTCGACGCCCAGCATCACCTCCGGGAGCAGGTCGGTGAACCGGTCCTCCAGCGACACCGCCCGCGGATAGCTGCGCAGCGCGGCGGCCTCCAGCTCGGCGAACATCTCCGCGACGTGCTTGAACGCCCGGTACTGCAGCAGCCGGGCGAACAGCAGGTCGCGCACCTCCAGCAGCGCCAGGTCCTCTTCGTCGTCGACCTGTCCGGCCGGCAGCAGCCGGGCCGCCTTGAGGTCGAGCAGCGTCGCGGCGATTACCAGGAACGCGGTGGTCTCCTCGAGCTCCAGCTGGGAGCCGATCTCCCGGGTGTAGGCGATGAAGTCGTCGGTGACCTGGTGCAGCGCCACCTCGGTGACGTCGAGGCGATGGGCAAAGATCAGCTGCAGCAGCAGGTCGAACGGCCCCTCGAAGTTGGTCAGCCGGACCCGAAAACCGTCCGGGTAGCCGTTTTTGGTTGGCGCCTCACCGTTCACTGGGCCGTTCTGGAGGCCCTTCACGCGCCGAATCGGTGGATGAACTCGCGAGCCAACGCGCGGTAGGCAATGGCGCCCGTGGAGCGCGGGGCCCAGGTGGTGATGGGTTCGCCGGCCACACTGGTCTCCGGGAAGCGGACGGTTCGGGTGATCACGGTGTCGAACACCAGGTCGCCGAACCGCTCCACGACGCGGGCCATCACCTCGCGCGCGTTGACGGTGCGCGGGTCGTAACGGGTGAGCAGGATACCGCTGATCTCCAGCTTCGGGTTGAGCCGATCGCGCACCTTCTCGACAGTATCGGTGAGCAGCGCCAGCCCGCGCAGCGAGAAGTACTCACACTCGGTGGGGATCACCACGCCGTCCGCGCAGGCCAGCCCGTTGACGGTGAGCAGCCCCAGCGACGGCTGGCAGTCGATCAGCACATAGTCGTAGCGGTCCAGCACCGGGTGCAGGGCCCGAGCCAGGGTCTGCTCGCGGCCCACCTCGTTGACGAGCTGGATCTCGGCGGCCGACAGGTCGATGTTGCTGGGCACCAGGTCCATGTGCTTGACCCGGGTGGAGATCAGCACGTCGTCGATCGACACCCGCGGCTCCACCAGCACGTTGTGGATGGTCTTTTCCAGCTCGTAGTGCGGAACGCCGAGGCCCGCGGACAGCGCGCCCTGCGGGTCCATGTCGACCAGCAGCACCCGCCTGCCGTACTCGGCGAGCGCGGCGCCCAGGTTGATCGTCGACGTGGTCTTCCCGACGCCGCCCTTCTGGTTGCACATCGCGACGACCTTGGCCGGACCGTGCGAGGTGCGCGGCTCGGGCTCCGGGATCGGCCGCGGCGGACGTCCGGTCAGGCCGACCTCGACGACGCCGTCCGGCTGCTCGGTCATGGCGGGGGTGTTCGGGAGGTGAACATCGCAGGAAAGTCTAACGGCTTCGCGCGCCTACGCCGGGCGACCCGCAGGCAATTAACCAGCCAATACATGCGGAAATCGCTCGTAACGGACGCGTCGTCACCCACCTGGTCACATCAGTCCCATCAGCACCATTGGAGTGGTCGCCCTTGTGTGAGTTCGCGGCGACGACACGCCGATGGATTGCGCCCCGAGCGCACAGCCAAAGTCGTGAGTGCACACGCTTCGTGAATCTCCCCCGCCTATTGTGGTGCTCTATGGATCTCAAGCGACGGCTACCCCTGCTGCGGTGGTCCGTCTGGCGGATGGCCGTCGGCAATCGCAACATCACCACCACGGGCCAGATCGGCGACGGACGCGAAGCGGCCGCCGTCGAATACGTCCTCAAGAACGCCCGGGCCGGCGACATCGACGACGTGCTGGCCACCATCGACAAGTTCGCCTACGAAAAGTCGATCCTGATCAACGTCGGCGACGAAAAAGGGCTGCTTCTCGACGCCGCCGTGCGCCGGGCCAACCCGACGCTCGCGCTCGAGCTGGGCACCTACTGCGGCTATAGCGCGCTGCGGATCGCCCGCGCGGCCCCGAACGCCAAGGTGCACTCCGTCGAGCTCGCCGAGGCCAACGCCATCAACGCCCGGAAGATCTGGGATCACGCCGGTGTGGCTGACCGGGTGACGTGTGTCGTCGGCACCATCGGCGACGGCGGGCGCACCCTCGACAGGCTCGCCAATGAGCACGGATTCGCTTCCGGCGCACTCGATTTCGTGTTCATCGACCACGATAAAAACGCCTACCTGGACGACCTGACGAGCATCCTGGACCGGGGCTGGCTGCATCCGGGCGCGATCGTGGTCGCCGACAACGTCGGGGTGCCGGGATCGCCGAAGTACCGCGAGTACATGCGCCGGCAGCAGGGCACACTGTGGAACACCGTCGAGCACAAGGCACACCTGGAGTACCAGTCGCTGGTATCCGACCTGGTGCTGGAGTCCGACTACCTGGGCTAGCCGAGAGTGGCGCCTCGGTCATTGCGGCCGACTATCGCCATATAGCGCCAGGCGGCGTTGCAACCTCACCTGAACAGGCGATGGCGGGGCGCTGCTCTCACTTGCCCAGCGCATCGAGGTCGAGGCGCAAGGGAACCGGAGCGCTGGTTGTGAATGTGCCGGTGAGTGCGGTGAGCTTCGTGGAAGGGCCAAGCTCGACGATCCAGCAGTGTTCGATCCCGGCATCGGTACGCTGGTCATCGCTTTCCCATCTCTTGCGAACGCGTTTGGGTCGTGCGTAGCTTCGACCACCGCTGTGACGCGCGATCCGGGCCAGAGCCAGGTCGCCCGCCTCAGCGCGCCCGCGGATGAGCTTCGGCCCACACTTCGCGCAGCGCGTGCACGGTGACCAGGGTGTAGATCTGCGTCGTCGTCACCGAGGCATGTCCCAGCAACTCCTGCACGACCCGCACGTCCGCGCCGCCCTCGAGCAGGTGGGTGGCGAAGGAATGCCGCAGCATGTGCGGCGACACTCCCGACGTGATGCCGGCACGGTCGGCGGCGTCCTGCAGCACCTGCCATGCGCTTTGCCGCGACAGCCGCCCGCCGCGCGCATTGAGGAAGATCGCGGGCGTCGTGAGCGTTCCAAGGCCCCGGCGCGCCAGGTCGGGGCGGCCGCGCACCAGGTACGCGTCCAGCGCCTGCACGGCGGGGCGCCCCACCGGTACCAGCCGCTGCTTGCCGCCCTTGCCGCGCAGCAGTACGGAGCGGGCCTGGGTGTCGATGTCGTCGACGTCGAGACCGACGGCCTCGGAGATCCGTGATCCGGTGGAGTACAACAGTTCCAGCAGCGCTCGGTTGCGCAGGGTCAGTGGACCGTCGGCCGGGCTGTCGCCGCCCGCGGCCTCCAGCAGCGCCAGCACCTGGTCGACCGTCAGGCTTTTGGGCAGCCGGCGGCCGGGTGTCGGTGGCCTGACGGCCCGGGCCACGTCCAGTTCGGCCAGCCCTTCGGCGGCGGCGAACCGATGCAAGCCGCGCACCGCGATCAGTGCCCGCGCCGCCGACACCGCCGACAGCGCCGCCGTCCCGGAATCGGGGTCGCCGCGCCGCAGCGACACCAGAAAGTCGCTGACGTCGTCCTCACCGACCTTGGCCAGATCGTGAATTCCACGGTCGGACAAGTGTTTGGTGTAGCGGCGTAGGTCGCGGCGATAGGAGCTCAGCGTGTTTTTCGCCACGCCCCGCTCGATTGTCAGGTGGTCGAGGTAGCCCTGCAGTTGCGTGTCGAGAGCCGCCGTCATTGCGCGGCCGTCCCCGCATTTCGCGCGGCGAACGCGGTCGGCTTGTCGATCCACGGGCTGCCCACCTGCCGCGTCAACATGAACTCGGTGGTGACGACGTGCGCGGCCAGAATGCCTGCCACGGCAATGGCATTGACGATCTCGCCGTTGAGCACCTTGAGGGCGGCCTCCTCGAGGGGATACCAGGCCAGCGTCATGTCGGCCTCTTCGTCGTGGGCCTCGGGCCGGTCCACCTCGGTCAGTCCGGTGGCCAGGTAGACGCGCACCGATTCGTCGCTGAAACCGGGCGTTGAGTCGAGGTCGACGAGCACCCGCCAGGTGTCGGCCTGCAGTCCCGCCTCCTCCTTGAGTTCCCTGGCGGCCGTGAGGTGCGCCGGCTCGCCGCCGACGTCGAGCAGCCCGGCGGGCAATTCCCACAGCCGGCGGCCGAAGGCGTGGCGGTACTGGTAGACCATCGGGATGTTGCCGTCGTCGTCCATCGCCACCACGGCCACCGCGCCGAAGTGCTCGACGACCTCCCGGGTGACGAGCTTGCCGCCCGGCATCCGCACCCGATCGCGGCGGAGCGCGAAAATCTTTCCGGTGTGCAGCGTTTCGGATGACGCCGTCTCGAAGACGTGCTCAGCCACGGGCCGCGGGCTCGGGTTGCGGCCGCCGAACGCTGTCCCGATGCTGGTTGCCGTTGGGCGAGTGCTCAGGGATTTCGGGCATCTCGACGGGCAGCAACTCGCCCGCTTTGTAGTCGAGGGCCGCCCGGACGAACGCGACGAACAGCGGATGCGGCCGGGTGGGTCGGCTCTTCAGTTCGGGGTGGGCCTGGGTGCCGACGATGAACGGGTGCACGTCCGGCGGGTATTCGACGAACTCCACCAGGTGACCGTCGGGCGAGGTCCCAGAGAAACGCAGGCCGCTCTCGGCGATCCGTTCACGGTAGGCGTTGTTGACCTCGTAGCGGTGCCGGTGCCGCTCGGACACCTCCGTCGTCCCATACGCTTGGGCCACAATCGAATCCGGCTCCAGCACCGCGGGGTAGGCCCCCAGCCGCATGGTGCCGCCGAGGTCGGCCTCACCCGCGACGATCTGTTCCTGGTCGGCCATCGTGGAGATGACGGGATCCGGTGTGCCCGGCTCGAATTCGGCCGAGTTGGCCTCCGTGAGACCGACCGAGCGCGCGGCTTCGATCACGATGCACTGCAGGCCGAGACACAGCCCCAACACCGGCAATCCGCGCGCCCGAGCGTGCCGGATGGCGCCGATCTTGCCCTCGATCCCGCGGATGCCGAACCCGCCCGGGATCAGCACGCCGTCCACGTCGCTCAGAGCGGCCGCGGCACCGGTGGCACTCGCGCAGTCGTCGGAGGCCACCCAGACCATCTCGACCTTGGCGTGGTGCTTGAACCCACCGGCGCGCAGCGCCTCGGTGACCGACAGGTAGGCGTCGGAAAGCTCAACATACTTGCCCACCAAGGCGATTCGCACGGTCTCGTGCGGTTCGTGAACCCGGCGTAGCAGATCGTCCCATTCGGTCCAGTCGACGTCGCGGAACGGCAGGTTGAGCCGGCGTACCACAAAGGCATCGAGTTCCTCGCGGTGCAGCACCTTGGGGATGTCGTAGATCGACGGTGCGTCCGGGGTGGAGATGACGCCGTCGATATCGACGTCACACATCAGCGCGATCTTGTTCTTCAGCGCTTCGGGGACGTCTCGGTCGCTGCGCAGGATCAGCGCGTCCGGGGTGATACCGATGCTGCGCAATGCGGCCACGGAGTGCTGCGTGGGCTTGGTCTTCAGCTCACCCGATGGGGCCAGGTAGGGCACCAGCGACACGTGCAGGAAGAACACGTTTTCCCAGCCGAGGTCGTGGCGGACCTGCCGCGCCGCCTCCAGAAAGGGTTGCGACTCGATATCGCCCACGGTGCCGCCGATTTCGGTGATGACGACGTCCGGCCGGTTGCCGTCGGCGTCCGGTTGGGCCATCGCCAGGATGCGCCGCTTGATCTCGTCGGTGATGTGCGGGATCACCTGGACGGTGTCACCGAGGTATTCGCCTCGTCGTTCCTTGGCGATGACGGTCGAATACACTTGCCCGGTAGTGACATTCGCCGAGCCGGACAGGTCACGATCCAGGAACCGCTCGTAGTGGCCGACGTCGAGGTCGGTCTCGGCGCCGTCCTCGGTGACGAACACCTCGCCGTGCTGGAACGGGTTCATGGTGCCCGGGTCGACGTTGAGGTAGGGGTCGAGCTTTTGCATCGTCACGTGCAACCCGCGGGCGGTCAATAGCCGCCCAAGGCTGCTGGCGGTCAGCCCCTTGCCCAGCGAGGAGGCGACGCCACCGCTGACGAAGAGATGCTTGGTGGCGGTTTGCGGGTGCTTGCGCACTGACGACCTCCGTGAAGACGGGCAGGGCTTAAAATTTTTCTAGCCTTGACTAGCTGGGCCTGCCGACCCACGGAAACCCACCCTAACACCCGGCACGCCGTGGCGTTGGGAACACGCCCTAGCGGGGGACCCACTGGGGCCCTACTGCGGCCTTACTGGACCTTACTGGGGCACCGTGATCGACGTCGCCCCGTGACCGGTGCCGTACTGCCCGACGTGGCCGCCATTGATGAGATCGTGCAGGCCCAGCACAGCGGTGATCCGCCCGGGTGCGGTGTCGATGTCATCCACGGTGCTGACCGCCGAGGACATGCCGGCGTCGGCGCGGGTCACGGCGACCGCGGCGCCTCCGGTTGCCGAACCGTCGCGCCCGGCGAGCAGGGTGCCCGAACCGTGCGGCGCCAGCGCCGCGGAGAATCGGGCCACGCTGACGCCCTGATTGCCGGCATCCTGGGGTAACCCACCGCCGGTAATGACCAGCGCGGCGTTTGCCGCCGCGATGTGATCGGTGGGCTGATAGGTGATGAATCCCGTGTCACGCAGCGACGCCAGCACGGTATCGCGCTGGGGGTCTTGGACCTCTGAGACGGGCGGCGTGGCCGGGTTGGCGTTGATCAACAAGGCGATGCCCAGCAGGTCACCGGCCTGCGAACCTTGGTCGACGAGCTTGGTGCTCAGCTGCTGACCGGCGGGCAGGATCGACGAGTTCACCACGGTCCGCAGTTTTTCCGCGGAGTTGGCGTCGACGAACTCCTGCGTCAGCGACACCGTCCCGGTGACCGTGCCGCCGGCCTGGTCGATGAACTTCGACACCGCGGCAACATCGTCGTCTTTTGCGTCCGGGGTGCGAAACACGACCACCGATTTGCCACCGAGCGCGTCGTGCACTATCCGTCCGGCCAGTTGATTATCGAAATTATTTGCTGCAGTGAGCTTTTCGTTGAGCGCGTTCTTCTGGTCGTTGAGCCCGCTGATCTGGCTGTACAGGTCGCGCTTCTCGTCACGCAGGCTGGACAGCAGGGTGTCCGACAAGAAGCCGGAACCCAGCACGACTCCCACGGCCAACGCCAAAAAGACGGCAGCCAACGATAACGCGTGTTGGCGTAACGAGATCATTTAACGCACCGTCCTCGAAAAAGACTTAGGTGACCAAGTGCTGCACCCAGAGGGAGAAGCGGTCCCAGTATTGGACGATCCAGTGCAGCACCACGCCGTCGGTGCGCGACACCCACAGGGCGACGATGACCGCGATCAGCATCGTCAGCGCCAAGAGCGCAATCGCGCCCGCCGAGATGTGGTTGCGGTACAAGGTGGCAACGGCCTTGGCATCGACCACCTTCTCCCCTACCCGGAGCCTGGTCAAAAACGTCGAGGGGTTGCTTTGCGCGCGGGTCCGGTCGAAGAACGTCTCGATGTTGGCGGTGTGGCCGGCCGTCACGAGCAGCGCGGCGCCGTGGTGGTCGGCCAGCAGCAGGGCCAGATCGACCGCGGAACCCGCGGCCGGAAAGGTCATCGCCCCGACGCCGAGATCCTGGATTCGTTCCAAACCGGGCGCGTGGCCGTCGGCGTCGGCGGGCAGCACGACCTGGGCACCGCACTTGAGGGTTTCGGTGCTGATCTGGTCGGGGTCACCGACGATGATCTGGGGTCGATAACCGGCCTTCCGCAACACATCCGCGCCAGTGCCCACACCGATGAGCGCCGGCTGGTACTCCTTGATGAACGGCTTGAGGGACTTCAGGTCGTCCTCGGCGCTGGGCTCGTCGGCGACGATCACCACGTGCCGCCGGCGCAGGTCGACGTCGACGTCGGGGATTCCGATGCCGTCGATCAACAGCGGGCTTTCGCTCTTGATGAACTCAATCGTGTTGCCGGCGAACGCCTCCAGGTGGGCGGCCAGCCCGCTTTTGGCCTCGCGCATCAGGTCGGCGATGTCGTGGTCGGTGCGTTGGGTGCCGCGGACCAGCCGGCGGTCGCCGGAATACACCCCGCCTTCGTACAGGCGAACCTTGGCACCGTCCTTGACCTTCTTGAAAACGTCCGGCCCGGTCTCGTCGATCAGGGTCACCCCGTTGTTGACCAACACCTCGGGGCCGAGATTGGGATAGCGGCCCGAGACCGACGGTGAGGCGTTGACGACAGCGGCGATGTCGGCTTCGACCAGCGCGTCCGCGGTGATGCGGTCCAGATCCAGGACGTCGAGCACCACGATGTCGCCGGGGCAGACCCTGCGTAACAAGCGGTCGATGTTCCGGTCGACCCGCGCGGTGCCGACAAGGCCCGGCCGGGCGGTGTTACGCGATAGCAGCCCTGACATCTTCATGGGGGCGATTCTGTCCGCGAAGCACGGGTGAGGCGGGGAGGCGCGCCGTAACACCAGCCTCAGAAGTTATCTATAGTCACAGCTGTCACAGATGAATAACGTGTGGGCATCGACTCGGTCGGCGAGGGTGCGCAGTTGTACAGGCTTTGCGGCGTGTCGGCGTACAAACACGCACGCTCGCCGGTGGGCCGGTGCCCACGCTCGCGGTATTAGATCTGGTCCTTTTGTGCCGCGTCGAGCAGTTCGCGGGCGTGGGCGCGACCGCTGTCGGATTCGCCCAGCCCGGCCAGCATCCGCGCCAGCTCGGCCACCCGGTCGTCGCCGGTCACCGGCCGCACCCCGCTGGCCCCTTTGGGCCCCTCGCCGTGCACCACCAGGTGCACGTCGGCATAGGCCGCGACCTGCGGCAAGTGGGTGACGACGATGACCTGGTGGGTGCGGGCCAGCCGGGCCAGCCGCCGCCCGATCTGCACCGCGGCCCAGCCGCCGACGCCGGCGTCGACCTCGTCGAACACCATCGTGGTGCCGGCGGCCTGCTTTCGCGACGTGGCCAGCACCACTTCCAGCGCCAGCATCACCCGGGACAGCTCGCCACCGGACGCGCTCTTGGCCAGCGGCAGCACGGTCATCCCGCGGTGCGCCGCGAAGCCGAACTCGACCTGGTCCACGCCGTCGCCGCCCGCCCGGGCCAGCTCGCCGGAGGGCAGCCTGAGCGTGGCGGCATCATCCGGACCGGTCGCGACATCGGTGGTCACGCCGATGGTGAAGACGGCGTCGGCCATCGCCAGGGCGGACAGCTCCGCGGTCACCGCTTTGGCGAGGCGTTTGGCGGCCTTGCGCCGAACCTCGCTGAGATCGACTGCGGCTTCGCATAATTCGCGTGCCAGCTCGTCGACGCGGCGTTCCAGCGCCGCTACCCCTCCTTCGGAGGCGTCGAGTTGCGCCAGCCGTTCCCGTGACTCACACGCCCATCGCAGCACCCCGTCGATGTCCGCGGCGTACTTGCGGGTCAGCGCGCGCAGTTGGGCCTGACGGGCGAGCTTGGATTCCAGCGCGCTGGCATCGGCCGGCAGCGCGTCCAGAAAGCCGCCGAGTTCGCGGGCCGCGTCGACGATCACGGTCAGCGCCTCGCCGATCTGGCCAGCCAATGCCTGCAGTGTCGCGTCGTCGGTGGATTCCAGTGCGGCCCTTGCCTTCCCCAGGCTGTCGGTGGCGCTTTGGCCGAGCGCGTCCGCGTCGTCGACAGCCAACGCCGCGCGCGCCGTGGCCGCGGCCTCACGCAGCGTGTCCAGTTCGGAGAGGCGCAGGATATCGGCGACCAGCTCGTCATCTTCCCCGGGTTGCGGGTCGACGGCGTCGATCTCGTTGAGCGCGAATTTCAACCGATCCGCCTCCTGGGCGAGTTCGCGGCCCCGGTCGCGGCGGTCGATGAGGTCGCGCCGCGCCGACAGCCACGCGTCGCGCAGCTTGCGGTAGCGCTCGCACGCGGCACCGGCGCCCGCGAAGCGGTCCAGCGCACCGCGTTGTTCCTCGGGCCGCATCAACCGCAGCTGGTCGTTTTGGCCATGCAGGGTCAGTAGTTCGGCGGTGAAACCGCTCAGCGACTTGGCGGGCACGCCGCGGCCACCCAAGTAGGCACGCGACGGTCCGTCGCGGCTGACCGAGCGCAGCGCGATCACGCTGCCGTCCTCGTCGCGCTCGGCCCCCGACGCCTCCAGCATCTCGTCCAGCTGGGCGGCCGCGGCGTCGTCGAGATCGGTTGTCGCGAAACGACCTTCGACGATCGCCCGGTCGGCTCCCGACCGGACCCGGGTCGCGTCGGCGCGGGCGCCACCGAGCAGGTGCAGGCCGGTCACCACCATCGTCTTGCCGGTGCCGGTCTCACCGGTGAGCACCGTCAGCCCGCGGCCGAACTCCGCGGTGGCGACGCTGATGGCGCCCAGCGACTCGATGCGGATTTCGGTCAGCACCAGGGCGTGCCGTTACTTCCCGCGCCAACCGGTCACCGGCAACCGGAATTTGCGCACCAGCCGGTCGGTGAACGGCGCGCTGTCCAGGCGCGCCCACTTCACGGGTATCTCACAACGTCTCACCTCGATCCGGCTGCCGGCCGGTATCAGCATTTCGCGGCGGCCGTCGCAGAACACCAGGGCGTCGTTGCCGTCCGCCTCTATTTCGATCGCGATGGTGGCTTTGGGGCTGGTGACCATCGGGCGGCCGAACAGCGCGTGGGCGTTGTTGGGTACCACCAGGATCGCTTCGAGGTCCGGCCACAACACCGGGCCGCCCGCGGAGAACGCGTAGGCGGTGGATCCGGTAGGCGTCGACACCAGCACCCCGTCGCAGCCGAACGCCGACACCGGCCGCCCGTCGATCTCGACGACCACTCCGAGCACGCCCAGCCGCGGCCCCTTTTCCAGGCTGACCTCGTTGAGCGCCCATCCATGGTCGGCGACGCGGCCTTTGTGGCGCACGGCCACATCGAGCGTCATGCGGTCTTCCACCCGGTAGTCGCGCGCGACGACGTGCTCGAGCACGCGGTCGATGTGCTCGGCCTCGGCCTCGGCCAGGAAACCGATCCGGCCCAGATTGACGCCCAGGACCGGAATCCTGGCGTTTCGGGCCAGTTCGGCCGCCCGCAGGAAGGTGCCGTCGCCGCCAAGCACCAGCACCAGTTCGCAGCCGTCGGCGGCGTCCGGGGCCGCGTCGACGACCTCGATTTCGACGCCCATCGCCCGCATGTCGTCGGGAGCCAGGTGCAGCGGCCCCCTGTCGACCGCCTCGGCGGACAGCATGCGAAGCGCAATTCCGTTGTCGCCCAGGACTTTTTCCACGCGTCGTGCGGTCTCGGTCGCTTCGTCGCGGCCGGTGTGTACCACCATCAGGACGGTACGGGGATCGGTCTTTTGAGAACTCACTGCGGGCCCTCCGAAACCGCGCGCTGCACCGCGTCCACCAGCCCGTCGTCAGATAACGGACGATCCGTCCGGGCGCGCAGCCACAGGAAGTATTCGACGTTGCCCGACGGGCCCGGCAGCGGGCTGGCGGCCACGCCGACGGTGTGCCAGCCCAGCTCCCCGGCGCGGCGCGCGACGGCCAGCACCGCGCCGGCGCGCAGGCCGGGGTCGTGGACCACTCCGCCGGCGCCGACCTGGCCCTTCCCCACTTCAAACTGCGGTTTCACCATGGGAACGATATCCGCGCTCGGCCAGGCACACCCAACCAGCGCCGGCAACACGGTGGCCAGCGAGATGAACGACAGGTCGGCCACCACCAGGTCGACCGGCCCGCCGATCGCCTCGGGCGCCAGGTCACGGACGTTGGTGCGCTCGACGACGATCACCCGCGGATCACGGCGCAGCGGCCAGGCCAGCTGGCCGTAGCCGACGTCCGCGGCCACCACCTCGGCGGCCCCGCGATCCAGCAGCACCTCGGTGAACCCGCCCGTCGACGCGCCGGCGTCCAGGCAGCGGCGGCCCTCGACTTCGATCCCGAAGGCGTCCAGCGCGCCGATGAGTTTGTGCGCCCCGCGCGACACCCAGCCGCGTTCGTCGCCGTCCGCGACGGTCAGGGCGGCGGTGACGGCGACGGCGGTGCCGGGCTTGCGTGCCGGCAGGCCGTCGATGCTGACCTTCCCGGCGCCGATCAGCTCCGCGGCCTGCTGGCGAGATCGCGCGAGCCCGCGGCGGACGAGCTCGGCGTCAACGCGGGCGCGTCGTGCCACCGCCGCACTCAGCCCTTCTCCGCCGACTCCAGCGCCTGCAGCAGCACGTCGTGCGCGTCGGAAAGGCGCCGCGCTATCTCTTCGAGCTCGGCGAGCGACGGCTGGTGCCCGGGGTTTTCGGGGTTTTCCGGGTCCCCGGCGTCTGGCAGCCGGGCAAGCAGGGCGTCGATTTCGGCGCGAATCTGATCGGGATCGATAGTCATTGCGCTCCTACGGTAGTCACCCCTCAGTCGCCGCGCACCAGCGACCAGCGCCGCAGCGCGTCGCGGGCCCGGTCGTCGGCGGCCGCGACGCGCAGGGGCCGGTTGCCGGCACCCCATACCGCGCTGGCGACGGCGCGGACGACCGACAGCCCGTCACCGTCATCCACGCCGTTGACGCTGACCGTCACCGCCTTGTCGCCGACGTCGACGCGCCAGCCCGGCTGCGGCCGCACCGCGAGCCGCTGGGCGTCCTGGTGCAGCGAACGCAGGTCGTGGCCGATGTAGGTGGGCCGGCGGACCGGTTCGGCGTACACCGCGTCCCGCGCGGTGCTAACCCCGGTGAGCACCATCAGGCTGGGCAGCTTGGCCGCGTTGGCGCCCTCGATGTCGGTGTCCAATCGGTCGCCGATCACCAGGGGCGCCCGGAAGTCGCCGCGGGCCACCGCATCGTCCAGCAGTCGCGGCGCCGGTTTGCCCGCCACCCGCGGCTCGGCGCCGGTGGCCGCCCGCAGCGCGGCCACCAGCGACCCGTTCCCAGGCAGCAGACCACGTTCGGTGGGCAGGGTGACGTCGACGTTGGTCGCGACCCACAGCGCGCCGGCCCGGATGGCCAGGGCGGCCTCGGCAAGGTCGGACCAGCCGATGGTCGCGGAGAGGCCCTGGACGACGGCGACCGGGTTGTCGTCGTACCGGCGCACGGGACGCAATCCGACGGCGGCGATCTCGTTGGCCAGCGCTTCGGTGCCCACGATCAGCACTCGGGACTCCGGCGGCAACTGATCGGCCAGCAGCTTCGCCGCGCTCTGCGCGCTGGTGACGACGTCCTCGCCGGTGGCGCTGAAGCCCAGCTCGCGCAGGTGCGACGCCACCTCGTCGGCGCTGCGCGAGGCGTTGTTGGTGATGTAGAGCTTGCGGCTGTGTACCTTGTCCAGCGACTGCACCGCGCCGTCGGTGGGCTGAGCGCCGCGAAATACCGTCCCGTCCAGATCTATCAGCAGGCAATCATATTGCTGCGCAATGCTTTTCATGTCAGCCCAGTTCGCTGACCCGATCTTCGGCGTCGGTGACGCCTTCGGTGTCGGCGGCCGCGGAGCGCAGGAACCATTGCAGCGCCTCGTCGTCGCGGCCAAGCGCCAGCAGCGTGTCCGCGTAGGCGTAGAACAACCGCGCCGCCGTCGAGCCCCTGCGGCTAGGGTCCAGCTGCGGCGTGGCCAAGATGGTCAACGCCCGCTCCAGCTGCCCGAGGTCCGCGCGCGCGCCGGCGGCCACGATGCGCAACTCGTCGGCATCGTCACCGGACAGCTGCGCCGCCTCGGGTCCACGCGCCAGTTCGATCGCCCGCTCTGGACGGCCAAGTCCGCGTTCGCAATCGGCGATCAGCGCAAGCAATGCGGACTTGCTGCCCATGCGGCGGGCCGCGCGCAATTCGGCCAGCGCCTGGGCCCAGTCGCCGCAGCGGTAGGCGGCGATTCCGACGGCTTCGCGGACCGCGGCGATCCTGCTGGATCGGGCCCGCGCCGCGCGGGCATGACTCAGCGCGGTTTCCGGGTCCTCGTCGATCAGCTCACCGGCGGCGACCAGGTGGCGCGCCACCGCGTCGGCCGTGGCACGGTCCAAGGTGCTCAGCTCGCGGCGGATTTCGGGTGCCAGCTGCCTGGCGTCCACGCTGGCCGGTACCGGGGGCCCGTCGTGTTGGGCATTGTGGCCGGCGTTTTGCGGTTGAACCGGGCGCGCCCGGCCAGGTCCCGACCAGCCGCCGGCCGCCGGGCGCGGTCGTCGCTCACCGTCGTGCCTCTGCCTGTCGTCGACCACTCTCGAAAGGATACGGGCACGTTCGTGGCGCCGGGCCGGGCCTACAACAAGGCTGGGCCAAGGCTAGGCCTGCAGCCGGTGCGGCAGCAGCGGCTGCATCACCGCCGGGCAATACGTGGCGATCGCGATGAGGGTGAACACGCCCGCCGCATCGTACGACATTCCGTGGCCGTCGGCCATTTTGGCGGTAACCGAGTCGAACGACCCACCCGGCTGGACGACCATCGGGCACACCGACTGCCCCAACGCCGTCGCGCTCGCCGGTTGTGAATAGGAGACGCCGGCATTCGCGAGAGCCACCAGAAACGCGTTGCCCATCATGTCGGCGCGCACGGGCGCCGCCGGCGCCGCAACCAACGCGGCCAGGCCCGTGCTCACCCCCACGAACCGCAGGCCGGCTAGTTGCACACGTGTCGCCAATCTCACCGTGATAACAGTGGCCAACGACGATCACATCGACGACACGGTGAGGTAAAGGTTTGCGCACCAACGCGTTTTGCGCTGGCTACCCGTTCTCGACCCTTTCGATCCCGGCGATGTTGCGTTTGCCGCGCCGCAGCACCAGCCACCGGCCGTGCAGGAAGTCCGAGGGCCGCGGCACCCATTCGTCGCTGTCGACGCGGACGTTGTTGACCGAGACGCCGCCCTCGCCGATGGTGCGCCGGGCGGCCCCCCTGCTGGCCGACAGGCCGCTGGCCACCAGGAGGTCGACGATCCCGTCGGGACCACCGGGCTTGAGCTCGGCCACCGAGGTCTCGCGCAGCGCCGCGGCCAGCGTCGCCTCGTCCAGGCGGCCCAGCTCGCCCTGCCCGAACAGCGCCCGGCTGGCGTGCTCGGCCGCCTCGGTGGCCGCCTCGCCGTGCACCAGAGCGGTCAGCTCGGCGGCCAGCCGCCGTTGGGCGGCGCGTTGCTGCGGGCGCTCGGCCGTCGCGCGTTCCAGCTCGGCCAGCTCCTCGGCCGGCAGGAAGGTGAACCAGCGCAGGTAGCGGATCACGTCGGCGTCGACGGTGTTGACGAAGTACTGGTACCAGGCATACGGGCTGGTCATCTGCGGGTCCAGCCACAGGCTGCCGCCGCCGGTGGACTTGCCGAACTTGGTGCCGTCGGCGGCGGTCACCAGCGGGACCGTGAGCGCGTGCACCGTCGCGCCCAGCTTCTGGCGGACCAGGCGGACGCCGGCGATGATGTTGCCCCACTGATCGGAGCCGCCGATCTGCAGCGTGCAGCCGTGGCGCCGGTGCAACTCGACGTAGTCGTTGGCCTGCAGCAGCATGTAGCTGAACTCCGTGTAGGAGATCCCCTCCCCTTCCAGGCGCCGTCGGATGGTGTCGCGGTCCAGCATCACGTTGACCGAAAAGTGCTTGCCGACGTCGCGCAGAAACTCGATCGCCGACAGTCGGCCCGTCCACTCCAGGTTGTTGACGACGATGGCGCCGGTCGGGTCAAAGGCGTCGAATTCCAAGAAGCGTTCCAGCTGTCCGCGGATCCGCCCGGTCCATGCGGCGACGGTGTCGGCCTCGTTGAGGCTGCGCTCGCCGACGTCGCGCGGGTCACCGATCATGCCGGTGGCGCCGCCGGCGAGCACGATCGGACGATGCCCGGCGCGCTGGAACCGGCGCAACGCCAGCAGGGGAACCAGGTGCCCGGCGTGCAGGCTCGGCGCGGTCGGGTCGAAGCCGGCGTACACGGTCATCGGCCCGCGCCGCGCTTCGGCGGCCAGGGCGTCGAGGTCGGTGGACTGGGCGATCAACTCTCGCCAGCCCAGCTCGTTGAGGATCCCGGCAGACATCGCGCAAAACTCTAGTCGCTGGTCCCGGGCGCGGGCGCCCGCGGACTTCGCCGGTACGCCGAAACCTCCGGGTGGCCCGCAAGCCACAATCGCCAGGGCCGGTCGGCGGCCTGGCTGATCCCAACGCGGGGACCGGACGCGGCGATCAGCGGGGCGTTGAGTTCGAGCGTCACCGGACTGTCCGGGCCGAACAGGTCAACTCCGTTGTCGGCCATGGTGATTCCCAATGCTGAGCACAGGTTTCCCGGGCCGCGCGCCAGCGCGGCGGTGCGGACCAGCTCGCCGCGGCGGGCCCGCGTGACGTCGGTGCCGTCCTCCAGGGCCGCGGCGCGCAGCAGGACGGCCGCGGCGGTCCCGTCGGGTCCGCACGAGACGTTGGCGCAGACGTGGATCCCGTGGCTGCGGTAGGTGTACAGCCGCCCGGGCGGCCCGAACATCACGGCGTTGCGGCCGTTGCGGCCGCGGTAGGAGTGGGCCGCGGCGTCCGGCCAGGGACCGTCGGGGACGCCGCCGTAGGCCTCGACTTCGACGACGACGGCGCGCACGCCCCGGCCGGTGAGGGTGGCGCCGAGCAGTCGATGCGCGGCCGCGACCGGATCGACTGACAGCTGGCCCGCGGCCGCGTCTCGGCCCGATTGCACCAACCGAACCTACCGGCAGCCCAAACATGGCAGTATCCCGGTGTCCCGGGACCCCCAGGGCGCACGAAGGAGCCCACACGATGCATGCGATCGACCCTGCCGCCACGGCGTGGCTGCTGGCCAGCACCGCACTGGTCCTGCTGATGACCCCCGGCCTGGCGATCTTCTACGGCGGCATGGTCCGCATCACCGGGGTGCTCAACATGATCATGATGAGCTTCATCGCCATACCGCTGGTCACGGTGGCGTGGCTGTTGGTCGGCTACACCGTCGCGTTCTCCGAGGACGGGGCGGGCGGGCTTATCGGCAACCTCAGACACATCGGGATGCTCGGCATCGGCCCCGACACCGTCCACGGCGCGGTTCCCGAACTGCTCTATGCCACGTTCCAGTTGACGTTCGCGATCATCACGGCGGCGCTGGTGAGCGGTGCGATCGCCGACCGCGCCAAGTTCGCGGCGTGGATGGCGTTCGTCTCGCTGTGGTCGGTCGTCGTGTATTCGGTTGTCGCGCATTGGGTGTGGGGACCCGGCGGCTGGCTGGCGAAGTTAGGGGTGCTCGACTACGCGGGCGGTCTCGTCGTCGAGATCGTCTCCGGCTCGTCCGCCCTGGCCCTGGCGCTGGTGCTCGGGCCCCGCATCGGCTTCAAGAAGGACGCCATGCGGCCGCACAATCTGCCGCTGGTGTTGCTCGGTGTCGGGCTGCTCTGGTTCGGCTGGTTCGGGTTCAACGCCGGTTCCGCCCTGGCCGCCAACGGAACTGCCGCGGCCATCTTCCTCAACACGCTCGTCGCCGGCTGCCTGGGCATGCTCGGCTGGTTATCGGTCGAACAGATCCGCGACGGCCGGCCCACCACGTTCGGCGCGGCCTCCGGCGTGGTGGCCGGCCTCGTCGCCATCACCCCGTCGTGCGGAACCGTCAACACGCTCGGCGCGGCGGTCGTCGGCATCGCGGCCGGCATCGTGTGCTCGTTCGCGGTCAGCGCGAAATTCCGTCTCAACTACGACGATTCGCTTGATGTGGTCGGTGTGCACTTCGTCGGCGGTGTCGTCGGCGTGTCCTTGATCGGGCTGTTTGCCACGACGGTCATGACGTCGGGTCCCCGGGGCCTCTTCTACGGGGGCGGCGTCGCCCAGCTGGGCAAACAGGCGCTCGCGATCGTCGCCGTCGCGCTCTATGCGTTCACGATGTCGTACCTTCTCGCGAAGTTGATCGACCGGGTGATCGGTTTCCGGCTCAGCCCCGAAGACGAGACCAACGGCGTCGACCTCACCCAGCACGCCGAAACCGCCTATGCCGAAGGCGTGCACGGGCATCTGCCGCTGCGCCGCCCCGGCCCTTGACAACCCCGAACCGGGAGCGGATATTCATCCTATGATGAGTTCATCAAGTGATGAATTATTGTCGGAGGGGTGCGAGGCCGCCGTCAGCATCGAGCACCTGCGCGTGGTCCGCTTCAAACACCCCGCGCTGCATGACTTCTCGGTGCGAATGGCCCGGGGCACCATCACCGGCCTGCTCGGTCCGTCCGGCTGCGGCAAGACCACGCTGATGCGGTGCATCGTCGGCACCCAGATCGTGGCCGGCCGCTCCAAGGGCACCGTTACGGTACTGGGCCGGCCGGCCGGAAGCCCGGCACTGCGCCGTCGGGTCGGATACATGCCGCAGGACGCGACGATCTACAACGACCTGAGGATCGTCGACAACGTCCGCTACTTCGCCTCGCTCTATGGATTCGACGGCCACGCCGCCGACGTCGCCATCGAGCGGGTCGGGTTGGCCGATCACCGCGCCGCCTTCTGCGGCAACCTCTCCGGGGGTGAGCGCACCCGGGTGTCGCTGGCGTGCGCGTTGGTCTGCCAGCCCGAGCTGCTCGTGCTCGACGAACCGACGGTGGGCCTGGACCCCGTGCTGCGGGCGAACCTTTGGGAGCAGTTCGCCGACCTTGCCCGCGGCGGGACCACGCTGCTGGTCTCCAGCCATGTCATGGACGAAGCCGACCATTGCGGCGACCTGTTGCTGATGCGCGCGGGCCGCTTGGTCGCGCACACCACCCCGACCCGACTACGAGAGGACACCGGATGCACGTCACTGGAGGACGCGTTTCTGTCCATCATCAGGCGCAGCACCACGCCGCAAGCCGGCTAGCGCTGCAGGGTTACACCGCGACCACAGCACGAATCCTGCGTCAGCTGGCCGCCGATCACCGCAGCGTGGCGCTGATCCTGCTGGTGCCGATCCTGGTCATCACGCTGATGTACTTCATGTTCGAAAATGTCCCGCACCGCCCGGGCACGCAGGCGCCATTCAACAACGCCTGCCTGATCCTGCTGGGCCTGTTCCCGCTTTTCGTGATGTTCATCATCACGTCCATCACCATGCAGCGCGAACGGGCCTCAGGGACGCTGGAGCGCATCCTGACCACTCCGCTACGACGGCTCGACCTGCTGATCGCCTACGGCACCGCGTTCTCGATCGCCGCCGCGGCGCAAGCCATTGTGGCGTGCGTCGTGTCGTTTTGGCTGCTCGGCTTCGACACCGCGGGCAGCCCGGTGTGGGTGTTCGTGATCGCGATCGTCAACGCCGTGCTGGGCGTCGGCCTGGGCCTGCTCTGTAGCGCGTTCGCCCGCACCGAGTTTCAGGCCGTGCAGTTCATTCCGCTGGTCATGGTTCCTCAGCTGCTGCTGGCCGGCATCATCGTGCCACGGCCATCGATGGCCCACTGGCTGCAGTGGATCAGCAACGTGCTGCCGGCCAGCTACGCGCTGGAGGCGTTGCGGCAGGTGGGTGCGCATCCGCAGTTGACCTCCGTCGCGGTGCGCGACATCGTCGTCGTGTCCGGTTTCGCGATCGCCGCGCTGTGCCTGGCCGCGGCGACGCTGCGGCGACGGACGCCGTAGTGGCCATCGCAAGCGCGGCGCAGCCGGGCGCTGGGGGCACCACCCGCTTGCGGGGGACGGGTCGCCACGGAGGGTCCCAGTGACGGCGACCAACAGGCGGCCCGGCCGGCCGGCCGGGAGCTCCGATACCCGGGACCGGATCCTGGCCAGCGCACGGAAGCTGTTTGCACGCAACGGGATTGGCAATACGTCGATACGCGCCGTGGCCGCCGACGCGGGCGTCGATTCGGCGCTGGTGCATCACTACTTCGGCACCAAGGAAAAGCTGTTCGCCGCGGCCGTTCGCGTCCCGATCGACCCGATGGACGTCATCGGCCCATTGCGCGAAGCGCCCGTCGAGGAACTCGGCTACACAATCCCGTCAATGTTGTTGCCGCTGTGGGACTCCGAGATCGGAGCCGGGATGATCGCCACGATCCGCTCGATCCTGGCCGGCACGGAGGTCAACCTCTTCCGTTCGTTCATCCAGGACGTGATCGCCGCCGAAGTGGGCCCGCGCGTGGACAATCCGCCGGGCAGCGGACCCGTCCGCGTCCAGTTCGTCGCGTCGCAGCTGGTGGGCGTGGTGATGGCGCGCTACATCCTGGAGTTGGAGCCGTTCGCGTCGCTGCCGGCCGAGCGGATCGCCCGGACCATCGCGCCGAATCTGCAGCGCTACCTCACCGGGGATCTGCCGGACGTGCCCGCGCCATGAGCCGGGCGTGCTCGTCGTCGTCGACGTCGCGGGCCTCGTCGATCAGCAGCACCGGGATGCCGTCCTCGATGCGGTAGGCGCGCCGCAGCCGCGGGTTGTAGAGCAACTCGGCCCCGCTTTCCTGGGAGACCAGCAGCAACGGGCCCCGGTCGGCGGGGCATACCAGGATGCTCAGCAGCGAATCGTCGAGCATTACCGCGCGCCGCTCAGCTCGGACCGCACCGCCGGGGTCAGCCGGCGGAACTGGGTGCTGCCGGCGTCGAAGTACCACGCCTGGCGGCCCGGCTTGGGAATCCCGGCGGCCCGCAGCGCGCTGACGGTGGGACGATAGGTTGCGCTCAGCGTCATCTCCCGGCACACGTGCACGATGTCAGGTCCTACTCCGATCGGGATGTTGGCGACGGCCTCGGTCAAGTCGGCCGCGGTGATGGAGGCTCCAGGCAGCAGCGTCACCGCCGACACCGCGACCTGCCGGTCACCCACCGGCACGTTGTAGGTCACGGCGAGGTCGACACCGTTGACGCGACCCAGCGCGTCGGTGACCGGCTCGACAAACACCAGTCCACGCGCGGTGTGGACCACCGAACCGCGCCGGCCCGCCAGCCAGTAGTCACCGTCCGCGTCGCGGTAGAAGAGATACTCGGTCGATATCCAGGTGTCCGCGGGAGCGAAGACGCCCCGTTTGACCGACGCCGTCGGATCGATCGGCCCTTTGGACGCGGCGAGCAGCAGCCCGACCTGGTTGGGCTCGGCGATCTGCACGAAACCGCGGTCGTCCTCCAGGATCAGGTCCTGCTCGGCGTCGTAGGCACCGAGCACGACCCGCCCCACGCCGGGCAGCGGGCGGCCCTTGCTGCCGACCTTGGCGCCGGAAACGTTGGCCAGCACCGCCTGTCCGTCGGTGGTGGCGAAGAACTCGACGACGTGGGCGGGCGCGAACGCGTCGAGGACCCGTTCCCACAATCCGGTAGGCATGCCCGAGCCGATGAACAGGCGCACCGGGTGGTTGCCGTGCAGCACGAAGGCGGGATCGCCCGGATCATCGAGGACCTCGCGGAGCATGGCCCAGGTGTAGGACACCACCGTGACGCCGTACTGCCGCACCTCCTGGACGAACCGGTCGGGCTGCAGGCCCCGTGACAGCGCGATGCGGGTGCCGCCGACGACCGCGCCGCCCAGGCTGACCAGCAACGCGGACTCGTGGTGCAGCGGCGTCAGGCAGTACACGGTGTCGCGGCGGTCCAGGGCGGCGGTCGACGCGGTCCCGAAGGCCGACACCGCCCACCGGTAGTTGGTGATCTGCTTGGCCACCAGTTCGCCGCTCGCCGCGCTGAACGCGATGAACGCCAGATCGCGGGCCAACCCCGGATTGGGCCGGTACCACGCGGGCAGCTTGACGGCGTCGGGGTCGATCTGCTCCATGTCGATGACGTGGGCCTGCTCAGACGCGTCCTCGGGCAGGTGCAGATCGCGCGACTCACCGCCGCCGAGCACCAGCACCTGCCCCGGCAGTTGGCGTGCCGCCTCGAGGTTGGTGGGATCGGTCAGGATCTCGCTTACCCCACCGAGCCGGACCGACGCGGCCAGGTCGGCGTCGGGCCGCATCACGACGGCGACGGCGCCCAGCCGCGACAGCGCGGCGATGGCGACCAGCGCGCTGGGCCGCGTCTCCATCAAGACGCCCACGCGGTCGCCCTGCCGTACCCCGACTTCGATCAGTCCGCGAACGACGTTGTTGATGCGCCGATTCACGGCCTCGTAGGTGTGCACGCGCCCGTCGAACAGGAGGAATTCGCCCTGCGGGGCGTCGTGTGCCTGTTCGTCGATGATGCGGCCCAGCGAGATGCGGGTGTGATCGTTGATCTGTCCCAGCCGGACCAGTCGCGGCAGCGTGCGGACCGTCTCCACGGCCAGGTTGCGCATGGATTTGTTGGCCGCGACGACCGCGTTGGCCGTGCCGCGCACCGCCCCCAGCGCCGCCCCGGAGACCTCCCCGATGCCGTGCGCGAGCCGAGAGCTGAAGGCGACGCCGCTGTCGGTGTGCTCGGCCGGCTGGTCGGCCATCACGTCGATGCCGTCAGGCTTGTCGCCGCCGGCGGAGAGCCATCGCACCCATGCGGCGACGGTGGGCCAGCTCTCCCTTGCCGCTTTGGATCCGACGACCAGGCCGAAATGCCCCGTGCGGACGAGGCATTCGTAGACCTCGGCGTTCGGCGCCGCCCGCCGGATGCCGCGCACCGACGCCGGCTGCCCGATGTCGTCGACCTCGCCGACGAAGGCCAGCACCGGGCAGGTGATATCGGTGAGGGTGACCATCTGCCCGTTGATGGCGAAACCGCCGGTCATCATGCGGTTGTGCGCGATGAACTGCTTGAGCAACTCCGAGATCGCCGGGCCCGACCACGCGATCCAGCCTTCGGACTCGAGGAACCTGCGCTGCTGCTCGCGCGGCAGCAGGGCCTCCCGGTCGTGCAACTGGCGCACGAAGTCCACCCGGGCCTTGGCGGTCTTAAGCGGGTCCATCATCTGAAAACCGGTGCGCGCCAACCAACTTGGGATGGCCAGTCGGCTGAACACGTGATCGGCCATGAAATTCGCGGCGGCCGCCCCGAGGTTCGCCGGGACGCCCATCGGCAACGCGGCCAGGGTGTCCACCGGGGAGCCGAACGCCACGATGCTGGCGAGGTTCTTCGAACGCCGATATGCCGCGGCCTGGTAGCAGAACATCCCGCCCTGCGAGTAGCCCACCAGGTGCACGTCGTTGCCGGTTTCGTCCTTCACCGTGTCGATCGCTTGGCTGAGCGCGACGATGTGGTCGGCCAGGTTGCGGCGCATGCCGCCTTCGACCTTGTCGGGCGAGCCGAAGTCGATGACCCACGGATCCAGCCCATTGGCGTGCAGGATCCCCACCGCGCCGTCCTCGCGGGTGACGTCCCACATGTCCGCCGACATCATCATCGGGTGCACCATCAACACCGGTGGGCCCACCGGCGCGTGTCCGGGACGGCTGTCCGGTGGGAAATACCGCCGGAGCTTGTACATCGGGACGCTCTCGACGATCTGGGACGGCGACGGGACGCTGCCGGTTTCCAATCCCCCGAGCCGCAAGACCTCCAGCCCGTTCTGGGCAGTCGCGACCAGACGCTCGACCGGTCGCGTGACCATCGAAAAGTTGAGATCCACCGCTGCTCCCTGAATCTTGACAGCGTGCACATCATGGCACATCACCATGCTTGCGGGTTTTGATCAGGGTGTTTGCCAGCGGGCGGTTAGCAGGGCGGTGATTCGTCGTGGTCGGGTGGAGGTGCACAGCGGCACCATCGGAGAACTCATCTCGAACGGCGACCGTACCTGCTGTATGTACAATTGGCGCACGAGGTGATCGATATGGCTAGCACCGAACGGCTCCATTTCAGAGTTCGCGCCGATGCCCAGGCGCGGTTGCGTTGTGCGGCGGAGATGGAGCATCAGACACTGACCGAGTTCGTGCTGTCCGCGGCCGAGGAACGAGCGGAATCCGTGCTATCCCGGCAGACGACGCTGTCCGCTGAGTTCTTCGACGCAATGTTTAATGCGCTGTCCGAGCCACCGCGTCCCAACGCGGCGATGCGACGGATCGCGCGCTCGCCGCGGGTTTCCCGGCACGGCTGAGTCGGGTCGTGTTCGTCTGCGCGACGTACGGCGAACCGCATTTCGTTGGGGTGTTCGACTGCGGACAGCCGACGCTCAATGAATGGCTCACCCGGCACGCGAAAACTGCCCAGGCTAAGCGCACGGCCCAGGTGTTCGTGTGGACGGAAGAAGGCGACGCCACGGTGCTGGCGTATTTCACGCTATCGGCACACGAGATTGTGGCCGCAGACCTGCCGCGGCGTCTCGCGCGCGGCATGCCGGAGCGGATTCCGGCGGTCCTGCTCGGGAAACTCGCCCTGGACAGCAGTCTCCATGGCCGGGGCCTGGGCGGGCAGCTGCTTTTCGACGCCTACCAACGCATGTTGTCGGCCACGCGGACTGTAACCGCCCGGTACCTGGTGGTTGACGCCGCCGACGATGAGGCTGTCGGCTTCTATGAGCACTATGGCTTCACTCGTGCGGTGGCCGAGCCGTGGGTGCGTCTGGTTCGCAGGATCAAAGATATCCAGGCTGACGTCGATAGCCTGTAAAAGACGGTTTCAAAGTCGGCGGCGGAGCGGTTCACCGTATCGACCGTGTATTCGGCATTGGACCTGCCACCGACATGGAAAAGGCATCCCCGGCATGGAGCGGTTAACGCGGGGGAATCCGGGTAGATACCCGAACAACCCCTAGCCAGCCACGGATCGGAAAGACATTGCCAAGCATTGGCGGTACCAATCCGGCGTTGACGACCATGGCGTCGCGGACCAGCGCGAGCCGTGCGGGACGCGCGGCGAAGAAATGGGCCCGTGGCTGACGAGACGATCGACGTCGAGGCGGCCTTCCCGCCGCGGGTGCTGCGCGAGTACGCGCTGCTTGCCGACGGGGAGCGCGGCGCGTTGATCGGGCCGCAGGGCGAGGTCACCTGGATGTGCGCGCCGCGCTGGGATTCCGACGCCGTCTTCTCCAGCCTGATCGGGGGCGGCGGGGTCTACGCGATCACTCCGACCGAGGTGCGGCACGTGTGGGGCGGCTTTTACGAGCCGGGCACTCTGATCTGGCACAGCCGGTGGGTCACGCACGACGGCACCGTGGAATGCCGTGAGGCGCTTGCCTTTCCGGGCGAGCCCGACCGGGTGGTGCTGCTGCGGCGCATCATGGGCTGCCGCGGCACGGCACGGCTGCGGGTGCTGCTGCAGCCGAACGCCGGGTTCGGTCGCCATGGCCCGGGCCGGCCGTCCTTCGACGACGGGGTGTGGAGCGGCATCTCCGGGCCGTTGCGGTGGCGGTGGTCGGGCGGCCCCGATGCGCGCACCGCGCGGTCGGCGCGCGACGGAAGTGAACTGCTCACCTGTGACATCACCGTCGACGAGGGCCAGCAGCGCGATCTCGTGCTGGAGTTGTCCGAGCGCGCGCTGCCCGGTCGCCCGCCCGACCCCGGCATCGCCTGGGATGCCACGGCGGCGGCGTGGCGGCGCAGCGTGCCGGAGCTGAATTGCGCGATCGCCGCCCGCGACGGGCGCCACGCCTACGCGGTGCTGCGCGGGCTGACCAGCGCCAGTGGCGGCATGGTCGCCGCCGCCACCATGGGCCTGCCCGAACGCGCGCACACCAACCAGAACTACGACTACCGCTACGCCTGGATCCGGGACCAGGTTTATGCCGGCATGGGAGCCGCGGCCGCCGGGGCGACCGAGCTGCTCGATCGCGCCGTCGGGTTCGTCGGTGCCCGGCTCCTCGAGGACGGCCCGAACCTCAAACCCGCCTACACCGTCACCGGTGGTCGCGTGCCCAGCGAAGAAACCCTCGACTTGCCCGGCTACCCCGGCGGCACCGACAAGCTCGGCAACCGGGTCGATCAGCAGTTCCAGCTCGACGTCCTGGGCGAGGCGCTGCAGCTGCTGGCCGAGGCCGGACGCGCCGACCGGCTCGACGCCCAGGGATGGCGCGCCGCGCAGGCCGCCATCAGCGCCATCGACAAGCGCTGGCGGGACCCAGACGCCGGGATCTGGGAAATCGACGAGCAGCACTGGACGCAATCCCGGCTGGCCTGTGTGGCCGGGCTACGCGGCATCGCCGAGCTGGCGGGCGCCGGCCCGGAGGTTGCCGCCTGCGAGTTCCTGGCCGACGCGATCCTCGCCGACACCGGCGCCAGCAGCCTGCATCCGCGGGGCGGATACTGGCAACGCAGCCCGTGGCTGGCCGGGGTCGACGCGTCGCTCCTGCTGCCACCCGTGCGCGGCGCCCTGCCCGCCACCGACCTCCGCACCCGCGCCACCATCGACGCCGTTCGCGACCAGCTCAGCCATGACGGGTTCGTCTACCGCTTCCGCCACGACGAGCGTGCCCTCGGCGACGCCGAAGGAGCCTTCTTGCTGTGCGGATTCATGATGGCCCTGGCCGAACACCAGATAGGCCACGCCCGTTGCGCGATGCGCTGGTTCGAGCGCAACCGCGCCGCCTGCGGGCCTCCCGGCCTGTTTTGCGAGGAATACGACATTAGGCAGCGCCAGCTTCGCGGCAACCTGCCGCAAGCGTTCGCGCACGCCTTGCTGCTGGAATGCACGGCCACCCTCACCGAGGACGCGGCCCACCACGACTGACCGCCGCACCGAACGAAAGGCACCCCCTGATGACACGGACAGTGGTGATCACCGGAGCCAGCGCCGGCATCGGTCGCGCCGCCGCTCAACTATTCGGGCAGCGCGGCGCGAATGTCGTGCTGCTCGCCCGCGGCGCCGCCGGGCTGGACGGCGCTGCCCGCGACGTCGAATCCGGCGGCGGCAAGGCGCTGGCCATCCCGACCGACGTGGCCGACTATCCGGCCGTGGCCGCCGCCGCCGACGAGGCCGAAGCCGCATTCGGGCCCATCGACACCTGGGTCAATGTCGCGTTCACTTCCGTGTTCGCGCCCTTCAGCGAAATCAGCGCCGAGGAATTCAAGCGCGTGACCGAGGTGTCTTACCTCGGGTTCGTGCACGGCACCATGGCGGCGCTGGCGAAAATGCGGCCACGTGATCGCGGCACCATCGTGCAGGTCGGCTCGGCGCTCGGCGAGCGATCCATCCCGCTGCAGTCCGCCTACTGCGGCGCCAAGCACGCCATCAACGGGTTCACCGAATCGGTACGCTGCGAGCTGCTGCATGAGCGTTCGAAGGTGCGCATCACCCTGGTGCAGATGCCCGCGGTCAACACGCCGCAGTTTTCCTGGGTGCTCTCCCGCCTGCCGCGGCATCCCCAGCCGGTGCCGCCGATCTACCAGCCCAAGGTCGCCGCCCGCGGCGTCGTCCACGCCGCCGATCATCCGGAGCGCAAACAATATTGGGTTGGTGACAGCACCGCGGTCACGCTGCTCGCGCAGAAGTTCGTCGCCCCGCTGCTGGACCGTTACCTCGGCCGCACCGGATACGATTCGCAGCAGACCGGCGAACGCGTCGACCGTCAACGGCCGCACAACCTGTGGCGGCCGCTAGACCACGAGCCCGGCACCGACCACGGCGCCCACGGCGGGTTCGACGACCGGTCGCACGCGCACAGCCCGCAAATGTGGGCGTCCCACCATCCCGTTGTCAGCGGGACGAGCGCGCTAAGTCTGGGACTGGGTGCGCTGCTGGCCCGTCGGCGGGCACGTTGACGTGACAAGGAGGCCCACCGACCTGGACGCTCGCATCGACGAGGTCACCGCGCAGGTCTACGAAATCCCCACGGACGCACCGGAAGCCGACGGTACCCTCGACTGGTCGTCGACGACGCTGATCCTCGTTGAGGCGGTGGGTGGCGGCCGACGCGGGACCGGCTACACCTATGCCGCGGGGGCTTGCCGCCGGCTGATCACCGGTCCGCTCGCCTCCGCGGTGACCGGACGCAGCGCCCTCGATATCACCGGCGTATGGGACTCGATGGTCAGGGCGATCCGTAACAGCGGGCGCCCGGGCCTGGTGTCCTGCGCGATCTCTGCAATCGACACCGCGCTGTGGGACCTCAAGGGCAAACTCCTGGACGTGCCGGTGTGCCGGTTGCTCGGCGTGGCGCATCCGGAGGTGCCGATCTACGGCAGCGGCGGCTTCACCACCTACGATGACCGCACCGCCCGCGCCCAACTCGAACGCTGGGTCGACGAGTGGAATATCCCCCGCGTGAAAATCAAGATCGGCGAGTCATGGGGCTCCGAGGTGCGTCGCGACCTGGACCGGATCGCCTTCGCGCGCAAGGTGATCGGGCCCGACACCGAACTGTACGTCGACGCCAACGGCGGTTACCGCCGCAAGCAGGCGATCCGGGTCGCCCACGCCATGGCCGAGCACGACGTCACCTGGTTCGAGGAACCCGTCTCCTCCGACGACCTCGCCGGGTTACGGGAAGTCCGCGACCAGGTGACGCCGGACGTCGCGGCCGGTGAATACGGTTACGACCTGGCCTATTTCGACCGGATGCTGGCCGCCGGGGCGGTCGACTGCCTGCAAGTCGACGTCAGCCGCTGCGGCGGCATCACCGACTGGCTGCGCGCCGCGGCATTGGCCGCCGCGCGCAACGTCGACGTTTCCGGGCACTGCGCCCCGAACCTGCACGCCCACGTCGCCGCCGCGGTCCCAAACCTGCGGCACCTGGAGTACTTTCACGACCACCACCGCATCGAACGCATGCTGTTCGACGGTGCACTGGCCCCCGATGGCGGCGCGTTGCGGCCGGATCAGTATCGGCCCGGGCTAGGACTGGACTTCAAACACCGTGACGCCGAGCGGTACCGGGTGGCGTGAGGGGCTTCGCGGTCTCGGGCCAACAGCCACCAGACCATCGGGTAGGCGGTGACAAAACCCAGCAGCATTCCGCCCCACATGACGAGCCAGAACGCGATTGACGTGTGGGCATATCCCAACACGAAAGCCACGAGCAACATGGCCGCGCCCATGCCGAGGTCGAAAGCGGCCACCGCCAGCACGGAAATCCGTACCGCCAAACCCAGGCGCCGGCGCGGGGAAGCGACCTGACCGGCCAGCGACAGCGAGCGCCACTCGAAGGCCGTCAGCAGTGGCAGTGCGAACGCCGCGATGAGCAAGATCATCGGCCACACAGCCCTGCCGCCGATCGTCAGCCCGGCCGACATCACGATCGGTATGGCGATGAGATGACCAGTGAACGAGGCGGCCCCGCCCGGGATGGTCTGGACCACGGCCGTTACCGGCAGCCCCCATTGGGGTACGGACCCGTGCAGCCGCTGCCATTTTCGGGTACTCGGCCGGCCCCAGCGGCAGTAGGCCCACAGCGCCAGGGGGCCGGCGTAGACCGCGGTGATCGCCCAGACCAGCTCCATGGCCCACATCGGCTGGCGGTAGCCGCCCACATAGACGTCGACGAGGATGCCACCGGCGATCAGCACCCCAACTCCGGTGACAATCCAGCCCAGTAGCGTCACCCACGCGGGCGCCGCGACCATGTCGGTCATGCTGGTCATCGCGGTCATCTCGCCCGCGGGGTAACTTGGCGCGAAGCTCAAATCAAACATTGCTTGTCCTTTGCTTTTTCTTTGCTATTCGTATGCTGTCCGTGCCCGCTTCAGGCAACGCCCCGCTTGGCCAGCAGGTCGTAGGCCAGGTCGGCAACCTCGTGGGCGCAGCCCCAGGAAAGACTGACGCCCGCGCCGCCGTGGCCGTAGTTGTGCACGATCCGGGTGCCGGGCTGGGTTTCCAGCCGCGCGCCACCGTGGCGGAATGGCCGCAGCCCCACCCGCACCGGGTCGACCGCATCCAGCCGAGCGCCCCGCAGGACCGGCAGAAACTCGATGCAGCGGTCGAGCATCTCCCGCAGCGGTGGGTAGCCGGCCAAGTCGAGATCGGTGTCGTATTGGCCCGGTTCGACCAGCCCACCCAGCAGGAGCCAGTCGGCTCCGCGAGGCACGATGAAGACCATGTCCTGGCCGTCGGTGCCCGCATTGTTTGCCACAGCATGGGCCGCGGTCACCCGCGACATGTGGCTACCGTCGTTGATCACCCGCAGCAGTGCGCCGCGGTGCGGATCCAGCGCCGGGTCGTCGGCAAGCTCACGGGCGCCCAGGCCCGCGCAGTTGACGACGACGTCGGCCCCGAACTCGGTGCGCAGCTCGCGCTCTTGCTCGACGAGCGGCCCGCGGATGTGGCGCCGGGCGACGGTCACGCCCGCCACCTCGGCTTCGCGGGCCAGCCAGGCTAGGTACCAGTCGGTGTCGACGGTGGGCGCCAGGTAGGAATAGGCGTCCACCACGCCAGCGTCGGGGCTGACCCCGTGGGCGTCGATCAGGGCGGCGTCGTGTACGAATCCGGGCAGATGCTGTTGAACTTCAAGCATTTTCGCGAGCTCGGCCGGATCTTCCTCGATGAGGTGGCGAAAGTAGAACACCGCCGGCCGCAGGCTCACCCCGGTACGTGGGTCGGCGGCGAGCTGGGCGAAGCGGATGTAGGAGCGCATCGCCCAGCCGGCGGAGCGCACCAGGGCGGTGTCATCGTGGTGGCGGCCGCACACCGACGGTGGCCACTCCCACAACGCACCGGCCACCGTCGACACCGTGTCGGCGCCGAAGCGGTCGGCGACCACGGTCACCCGCCAGCCCCGCCGCGCCATCACCACCGCGGACGTCCATCCGCTGACGCCAGCCCCGATCACCAGGGCCCTCGGGTGGTCCAGCGGCGTCATGACCACACCTCCCGCCGCGCGTTGGTGTTCGCCGGACGCCGGCCGGCGCCGGCCCGGGCTCGATACGTGGACAGGACACAATTCATGGAATTCTCTTTTCTGCATCAACGCCGCGACTGTGCGGCAACGGATCTGGACAGCGGCGACCGGCCGTGGCATCGCGATGCGCACGGCGTGGCGCTGACCGATCAGCGGCGAGAGATGCAGATCCGGGTCAGGATGTTCCGACCCGTGTGAGGGATGGCGGTGCGAACGGGGCGAGGTGGGCCTCGCATGGGTGCCGGCACCGGCGCGGCTGACCAGCCGGCCAACGCCAGCACCGCGACGGTGACGGCCAGGGCGGCCAAGCCGGTCGTCCACCATGAGTGCATCACCGGGGTGCAGTCGCGGATCCCCGCCCAGCAGCAGTCGGCGTCGGCATGGATGGAGCCGAGCGGCTCAGCGAATACATGGGCGGCCGAGGCGGAAGAATGCTGGGGAGCCGCGAACCCCGCATGCGAAAGGTGACACCCGGCGGCGATGCCGAGCAGCCACACGGCGGCGGCCACGGCGATCATGCACCACGGCCACCGTCTCGGGTGACGTCTCCCAGCCTGCATAGCAGCGTTCACACTAACACGATCCGGGGGGTATACCCCAGTAGCGACGCCCGAGGCCGAGTCGGCCACAACCACGGCTGGCGCATACCACCAGTGATATGACCGGAATTGGTGATCGGCGGTGAGTGTGTCGTCGTCCGTCGAATCCGCCAAATGAGGCTTACCCGTAGCGGGTATGGGTGTGTTTTGGGAGGCCGATCCCGACGCGGCCGAACCGGCCGGCATCGTCACCGCGCTAGGGTCGGCCCGGTGGCGCACCTATTGGGAGCCGAGGCCGTACGCCTGGAATATCCGACCGGGGTGGTATTCGAGTCGGTCACGCTCGGGGTCAACGACGGCGCCCGCATCGGCATCGTCGGGCGAAACGGGGACGGCAAGTCCAGCCTGCTGGGCTTGCTGACCGGTCAACTGCAACCGGACTCCGGCCGGGTCACCCGGCGCAGCGGGCTGCGGGTGAGCGCGCTGAGCCAGGCGGACACCCTCGACCCGGATCGCACCGCGGGCTGGACCCTGGTGGGCGACCGGCCCGAGCACCAGTGGGCGGGCGACGCGCGGGTCCGCGACGTGGTCGGCGGGCTGGTAGCCGATATCGATTGGGACGCAACGGTCGCCACGCTGTCCGGCGGCCAGCGCCGGCGGGTGCAACTGGCCAAGCTGCTGATCGGTGAATGGGACGTGATCGCGCTCGACGAGCCAACCAACCATCTGGACATCGAGGGCATCACCTGGCTGGCCGGCCACCTGCGGCAGCGCTGGGCCCGCAACACCGGCGGGCTGCTGCTGGTGACGCACGACCGCTGGTTTCTCGACGAGGTCGCCACCACGACCTGGGAGGTGCACGACGGGATCGTCGAACCGTTCGACGGCGGGTACGCGGCGTACGTGCTGCAGCGCGTCGAGCGTGACCGGCTGGCGGCCGCGGCCGAGGCCAAGCGGCAGAACCTGATGCGCAAGGAGCTGGCCTGGCTGCGCCGGGGCCCACCGGCGCGGACCTCCAAGCCCAGGTTCCGGATCGACGCGGCCAACCAGCTGATCGCCGACGTGCCGCCGCTACGCGACACCGTCGAGTTGGCCAAGTTGGCGACCGCACGGCTCGGAAAAGACGTCATCGACCTGCTCGACGTGTCGGTCGCCTTTGACGGCCGTCCCGTGCTGCGCGATGTCGAATGGCGGATCGCCCCGGGCGAACGCACCGGCATCGTCGGGGCCAACGGCGCCGGGAAGTCGACGCTGCTGGGGCTGATCGCCGGCACCATCGCGCCGGACACCGGACGCGTCAAGCGCGGCAAGACCGTTCGGCTGGCGGTGCTCGACCAGCGGGGCGAGGAACTGGAAGCGCTGGCCGGTGACCGGATCGCCGATGTGCTGGGCAGGCTGCGCGGCGGCTATCGGGTCGACGGCCGGGAGGTGACCCCGGCTCAGCTGCTGGAGCGACTCGGATTCAGCGGGCGCATGTCTCAAGGCCAGTTGTCCGCGCGAGTCGGCGACCTGTCCGGCGGTCAGCGACGGCGGCTGCAGCTGATGCTCACGCTGCTGTCGGAACCCAACGTGCTGCTGCTCGACGAGCCCACCAACGACGCCGACACCGACATGCTCACCGCCACCGAGGACCTGCTCGACTCCTGGGCGGGCACCTTGATCGTCGTCTCGCACGACCGCTATCTGCTCGAGCGGGTCACCGATCAGCAGTACGCGATCCTCGACGGCCGGCTGCGGCATCTGCCCGGCGGCATCGACGAATATCTGCGGCTGGCCGCCCACCGGACGGCCGCTTTGCCCGCCGGGCCGCCGCCCGCCGAGCCGCGGGCGATGTCCGGCGCCCAGCGACACACCGCCGAGAAGGAGCTGGCGGCGGTCGACCGTCAGCTCGCGCGCCTCGCCGACCGGATCGCGGCCAAACATCGCGAACTCGCCGAGCATGACCAGTCCGATCACGTCGCCTTGACGCGGCTGACCAGGGAGTTGCGCGGCCTGGAAGACGAGGTCGCCGCGACGGAGAGCCGCTGGCTGGAGCTATCGGAGATGCTCTGACCGCCGACGTCACCGGCTCAATGCCAGCGCAGTAGCACCAGTTCGGAACAGAACCCGGGACCCATCGCCAGCATCAGCCCGGGGCTGCCGCTGGGCGGCGGCTTGGCGATGGTGTCGCGCAGGATGTGCAGCACCGAGGCCGACGAGAGGTTCGCGATTTCGCCCAGCGAGCGCCACGTCAATTCGAGCGCGTCGGGGCCCAATTCGAGGGTCCTGGCGATCGCGTCGATGACCTTGGGGCCACCCGGATGGCTCACCCACGCGCCGATGTCGTCCGTGGTCAGCCCGTGGGTGGCGAGGAACCCGTTGACGTCGTCGGCCAGATACCGGTCGATCAACGTCGTGAGTTCCGGGGACAGCACCAGCCGGAGCCCGGCGGAACTGACGTTCCAACCCATGATGTGCAGCGATTCGGGATACAGGCGGCTGCGCGAGTCGAGAATGTCGGGCCCGCCGGCACGAACCCGTTCGGCGCGACGTTCGCCGACGGCCACCACGGCGGCCGCCCCGTCACCGAACAGCGCGCTCCCGACCAGTCCCGACACGGTCGGTTTGACCGCCGGGTAGGTGAGCGAGCAAAGCTCGACGGACACCAAAACCGCGACCGCGTCGGGTGCGCCGCGCAGGTAGTCGTGTATCCGGGCCACTCCCGCCGCACCGGCCACACAACCCAGGCCGAACAGCGGCATCCGGCGGACGTCCGGTCGCAATCCGAGCCGTCCGGCGATCCGGGCATCCAGCGACGGCACCGCGACGCCGGTAACCGTCGTGGTGGCGATCATGTCGATGTCCTGGGGTTGTAGGCCCGCCTCGTCGAGCGCGCCCAGCAGCGCCTCGCAGCCAAGGTCCACGGCGCTGTCGATGAAGATCTCGTTGGCCTCGCCGAAGTCGGTCAGCGACGGGTAGCGCTCCAACGGCAGCACAAAGTGGCGGGCGTTGACCTTCGCCGCGGCGTGCAGGCGCCGAACGATCTCCTCATGCTCCTTGAGTCCCGGGAACTCGACAAACCGGTCGGTGATCTCGCCCTGGCTATACCGATGCGGTGGCAACGCACCGAACACACCTGCGATGACGCTCATGCCCCTACCCTCTTAGCAATCACGAGGAGTCCCCCGATGGTGGAAGCTTAAGCGGTCGTGTAGGGGCGCGCAAAGTTGGTCTTATTCAACATATGTCGCATATATCCTTGTGACGCTGCCGTATTCGGGTCCGCCAGCGTTGATTTCGTCACCCAGCTTGATCGGTGTCGTCCGGTTCGAGTGCCATCGCGATCAGGGCGTCGGGGCTCAACGAGTCGATGACGTCGTCGCTGATAGTTGAATCCGTAAGCGGCTTTTCGGCGCCGCCGGCCAACAGCAGCAGTTGGTCGAGCCATCCGGTTCTTCGAAGTTCTTGCAGTGGAATCTTTCTCAGCGACGACCAGATTTTTTCGTCGTCGGGCTCCTCGTGATCGCCGCTCAGCAGTCGTCGCCGCAGATGATCGGCCAACGCCGCGGGGGTCGGGTAGTCAAAAATCAGGGTGCGCGACAACGCCAACCCGGTGTCGGTTTTGAGGCGGTTGCACAGTTCGACCCCGGCCATCGAGTTAAAGCCGAGGTCCTGGAAGGCGTGTTCGGCATCCACGGCGTGGCTCTCCGCATGTCCCAGGACGGCGGCCGCATGCGCGCACACCAGCTCGACCAGCCGGCGGTGCTGTTCGCTCGGCGCGAGTTCTTGCAAACGCTCGGCCAATCCGGTCTGCCGAGCCGCGGGCGCGCCTGGGTGGCCAGGGTCGGTTCCCAGCCAAAAGCGTTGGCGCACAAAGCTGTACGTGGGCAACGAAACCCGTCGCCCGCCCGCCAGGACCGCGCCCCAATGGACCGGCACTCCGACGGTGAACAGGCGGCCGACCGCGGTGAGCAGTCCATCCGCTTCGGGGTGGTCTTCGGGCATGGTGACCACCGTCGCCGGCTGCTCGCTCGTCGAGGACTGCTCCACCGCCGCGCTCAGCCCACCACCGGGGCCTACCTCGACAAACGTCCCAGCACCGATCGACTCGGCGGCTCGCACCCCGTCGATAAAACGCACCGGACAGCGTACATGGTCAACCCAGTATGGCGCCGACCCATACCCCGTCCCCGCCGGCCGACCGGTCACGTTGGACACCAACACAATCCGAGGCTCATTTGGCGAAACATCGCCCACCAACGTCGCGAAGTCGTCAATCATGGGCTCCATTAGCGGTGAATGAAAAGCGTGCGAGACCGCCAGCCGGTGCACCCGCCTGCCCCGCCGCGCCAAGCCATCCGCGATCGCACTCACCGGAGCCTCGGCACCGGAGATCACTACCGCCTTCGGGCCATTGACCGCCGCGACCGCGACTTCCTCGGTCAGCAACGGGGTCACCTCGGCCTCGCCGGCGGCCACCGCGACCATCAGCCCGCCGGTGGGCAACCCCGCCATCAACCGGGCCCGCCCCGCCACCACCTTGGCCGCATCGGCCAGCGACAGCACCCCCGCCACATGGGCCGCGGTGATCTCGCCCACCGAATGACCCAGCACCACATCCGGGATTACGCCCCAGTGCCGCAGCAGGGCCGCCAACGCCACCTCGAGGGCGAACAGCGCGGGCTGCGCAAACTCGGTGCTTTGCAACAACTCTGGGTCGGCACCCCACATCACCTGGCGCAACGGCAACCGTAAATGGCGATCCAGCGCCTCGGCGGATTGATCGAAAGCCCGTGCAAAAACGGGGAACCGGGCATGCAACTCGGCTCCCATCCCCAGCCACTGGGCGCCCTGGCCGGGAAACACGAACACCGTCTTGCCGGCCGGGCGGGCCCGGCCGGCCACCACATTCGCACCCTGTTCACCGGCGGCCAATCCCGCCAGCCCCGCCATCAGGTCCTCGCGGTCGGAGCCCACCAGCACCGCCCGATGCTCAAACACCGAACGCGTCGTCGCCAACGACCATCCGACATCGCCGACCCGTGGCCCCGCGTCGTCGGCCACGTGTGCGAGCAGCCGTGCCGCCTGATTGGCCAACGCCCTCTCCGAGCGTCCCGATAGCACCCATGCTGTTGGGACGTCATCGCGTTCGGCCACAACACTTTCCGGTGGTTCGGGAGCCTGCTCGACGATCACATGCGCGTTCGTCCCGCCCATGCCGAACGACGACACCCCGGCGCGCCGCGGCCCATCCCCCACCGGCCAGGGCATCGGCACGGTGTTGACGTGCAGCCCCAGGGCATCCGGATCGATTCCGCGACTTGGCCTGGCGTAGTTGAGAGTTGGTGGAATCACGGCATTTTCGATCGCCAGCACGGCCTTGAGCAGACCAGCGATGCCGGCGGCGGCGCCGGTGTGGCCGATGTTGGTTTTCACCGACCCCAGGCTCACCGGGCGATGTCGACGCTCGGCGAACACTTCCCCCAGCGCCTTCGCCTCCACCGGGTCGCCGACTTCGGTGCCGGTGCCGTGGGCCTCGACGTACTGCAGCCGGCCGGCGTCCAGGCCCGCATTCGACAGGGCGTGCCGGATGACGTCGGCTTGGCCGGTAACGGAGGGAACGGCCTGTCCGGCGGTGCCGTGCCCGGCGTTGCCGACCGCGCCGCCGCGGATGATTGCGCGGATGCGGTTTCCATCGTCGAGGGCGGCGGGTAGCGGCTTGAGGAGCACGAGGCCACCGCCGTGGCTTCGCACGTAACCGTCGGCGCGTTCGTCAAACGCATAGGTGTGACCCGACGTTGACACCGCCCCGAATTCGCTTTCCAGCAATGCGGTTTCGCTCGCCAGGTTCAGATGGATGCCACCGGCGATCGCCAGCGTCGACTCGCCTGCGCGGAGACTTTCGCACGCGAGGTGAACGGCCACCAGGGACGACGATTGGCCGGTGTCAACGGTCGTGCTGGCGCCACACAGTCCGAAGGCATACGAGACCCTGTTTGCGATCAGTGCGCGACTGATGCCGGCAAACGAGTGATGATCGAGGTTCTCGGCACCCTCGCGAAGCGTTAGCACGGCGTAGTCGTCGTTCATCGCCCCGAGATGTACGGCGACCCGTTCTCCGCGTAGCGTTTCCGGCACGACGAATGCGTCTTCGAACAGTTCCCACGTCAGTTCCAGCGCCAGTCGCTGCCGCGGGTCCATCGCGCGGGCCTCGCGCGGCGATACGTTGAAGAAGTCCGCGTCGAACTCGGCGACGTCGGTGGGCAGCTCCGTGGCTTCGAGTCCGTCGCGAATGACGTGCCAGAATTCGCGGGGGTTGGCGGCGGCGGGGAATCTGCATGCGAGCCCGATGATCGCTATGGCTGTCGGTGGCAAGGCATTCCCTCAACTCGTCGGGAGGGTGTTAGGGCCCGACTTCTTCGTCGAGGATGGCGAAGAGTTGGCTTTCGGTGGCGGTGTTGATGTCGTCGTCGTAAAGGCCGTCGGGATGAATGGACTCTTGGGGGTCTAGGCGGGGTGCGCCGAGGGCGGTGAGCAGGGTGTGGATCCGGTCGTTCAGCAGCGTCTTGTCTTCGGGACTCCAGCCGGGTTGACCGATCAGCGTTTGAAGTTCGCGGGCGACGTCGTTGAAGCGGGCCATGCGGTCGGGTCGGTCGTCCGCGATTGTGGTCGCGAGTTGGGTGTCGAGGTGTTCGGCGAGGGCGGCGGGTGTGGGGTGGTCGAAGATCAGGGTGGGTGAGAGGGTGAGGCCGGTGGCGGTTTTGAGTCGGTTGCGTAGTTCGACGGCGGTGAGTGAGTCGAAGCCGAGGTCTTGGAAGGCGTGGTCGGCGTTGATGTCGGCGGTGCTGTGTCCCAGCACGGTGGCGGCGTTGCCGCACACCACGTCGACCAGCGCGCGGTAGCGCTGCTCCGCGGTGAGTCCCTGCAGGCGCGCACGCAGGCCCGCCGTCGACGCGGTGCCGGCGTCGGCGATGCGTCGGGTTGGGCGGGTCGCCAACTCGGACAGCATGGGCGGCAGCGCGGCGCCGGCGTGGGCCAGCGCCGCCGTGTCCAGTCGGGCGGCCGCCAGCACCGGGTGGCCGGCCAGCATCGCGTCATCGAAAAGCGTCAGCGCCTGTTGACCGGACAACGGCGCCAACCCGATTCGCCTCATCCGGGCGCGGTCTGCGTCTCCGAGGTGGCGTGTCATCGCCGAGGTTTGTTCCCAGAGTCCCCAGGCTAGTGACAGTCCGGGGAGTCTGTGTGCGTGTCGGTGGGTGGCTAGGGCGTCGAGGAAGCTGTTGGCGGCCGCGTAGTTGGCTTGGCCCGGGGAGCCCACGATGCCGGCCATCGAGGAAAACATCACGAACGCCGATAAATCCAGGTTTTTGGTCAGCTCGTGCAGATGCCAGGCCCCGTCGACCTTGGCGCGTAACACCGCATCCATCCGATCCGGGGTCAGCGAGGCGATCAACCCATCATCGAGAACCCCCGCGGCATGAATGATCCCACGCAGCGGATAGCGCTCCGGCACCCGGGCCAGCAGTTCGGCTACCGCATCCCGGTCACCGACATCGCAGGCGATGACCGACACGGTCGCGCCGGCGTCTTCGAGCTGGGCGACCAGGTCGGTGGCCCCCTCGGCGTTCGCGCCGTGGCGGCTGGCCAGCATCACGTGGGCCACCCGATAGCGGTCCACGAGGTGGCGTGCCAGTGCCGAACCGGCCATGCCGGTGCCCCCGGTGATCAACACCGTCGCGTCGGCCAGCCCGCCGGGCCCCTCGGGCACGGTGAGCACCACCTTGCCGATATGGCGGGCCTGGCTGACAAACCGGTAGGCCTCGACCGCGCGCCGCACGTCAAACACGTTGAGCGGCAACGACTCCAACACACCGTCGCGCAGCAGGCCCATCAGCTCGGCCAGCATCGCCGCGATCCGGTCCGGGCCGGCCTCCATCAAATCAAACGCCCGATACCGCACGCCGGGAAATTGCTGGGCGATCGCCTGCGGATCGCGTAGGTCGGTCTTGCCCATCTCGACAAAACACCCACCCCCGACCAGCAGCCGCAACGACGCATCAATGAACTCCCCGGCCAGCGAGTTGAGCACCACATCGACCCCGGCCCCACCGGTGGCGGCCAAAAACTTCTCGGCAAACCCCAACGACCGCGAATCACCGATATGGTCGTCGTCAAACCCCATCGCCCGCAACGTGTCCCACTTGGCGCGGCTGGCCGTGACGAACACCTCGGCACCCCAATGACGCGCCAACCGCACCGCGGCCATCCCCACCCCACCCGTGGCGGCATGCACCAACACCCGCTGACCAGCCCCCAACCCCGCCAACACCGACAACCCATACCAGGCCGTCAAAAACACCACCGGCACCCCCGCCGCCCGCTCCAACGACCACCCCGCCGGCACGGGTGCGACCAACCGCGCATCCACCACCGCCTCGGAACCCACCACCCCCAGCAACCCCAACACCGCATCACCAACCGCCAACCCGGCCACACCCGGGCCCACCTCGACCACCACCCCGGCGCCCTCGGCCCCCAACTCGCCACCACCGGGATACATGCCCAACGCCACCAGCACGTCCCGAAAATTCACCCCTACCGCGCCCACGGCCACCCGCACCTGCCCAACCCCCAACTGCGCCCGCGTACACGGCTGAACCACCAGGTCTTCCAGCGTGCCCCCACCACCAGCGGCCAACCGCCACCCCCCCAACGGCAGCGTGAGCACCGAACCCGCCGCTACCGGCGCCAACCGAGCCGCATACACCACACCGCCGCGAATCACCAACTGCGGCTCACCACAACCAATCACAGACTCGACATCGATCGATCCGTCCGAATCCACCAACACCACCCGCCCCGGATGCTCAGCCTGCGCCGACCGCACCAACCCCCACACCGCCGCACCCGCCAAATCCGAAACCCCCTCCCCGGCCAACCCCACCGCCCCACAAGTCAGCACCACCAACACACCAGACCCATCACCGCCCAACCACGACCGCAACACCCCCAACACCTCGGTGGCCGCCGCATGCACCGAACCCACCACATCCGCACCGGCCGCCGCCGGCTCCCACACCACCACACCACCACCAATACCGTTGTCCCCCACGGCGACCGGCGACCACACCACCTCCAGCAGCCCCGCGGCAGGCGCAGCGGCGGCCGACAACTGCCCTGCCGACACCGAGCGAACGGTCAACTCCCGCACCGACAACACCGGCAACCCCGCCCCATCGGCCAGCTCCACCGACACCACCCCCACGCCCAGCGGCGCCAACCGCACCCGGACCCGCGAGGCCCCGGCCGCATGCAAGCACACCCCCTGCCAGGAAAACGGCAACACGATGTGATCCCGCTCGCCATCTATGCCCAGCGCATGCAACGCCGCATCCAACAACACCGGATGTATCCCGAACCCACCAACCTGCACCCCGGCGTCCCGCGGGACCTCGACCTCGGCGAAAATCTCGGCCCCCCGCCGCCACACCGCCCGCACACCCCGAAACGCCGGCCCATACGCGTAACCCCGCGCCGCCAACCGTTCATAGCCATCGGTCACATCGACCGGCGTCGCACCCACCGGCGGCCACACCGACAGATCAACGACCGGCGCCACCGAACCCGAGCCCAACTCCCCCTCGGCATGCAACACCCACCTCGAACCCGGCGCAGCGCCAAGCGAATACACCGACACCTCACGGTTTCCCGACTCACCGGGAGCACCAACCACCACCTGCACCCGCACCCCACCGCCCGTCGGCAACACCAACGGAGCCGACAACGTCAACTCCCCAATCACCGAACAACCCACCTCATCGGCGGCCCGCAACACCAACTCGACGAAGCCGGCCCCGGGAAACAACACCGCCCGAGCCACCGCATGGTCGGCCAACCACGGCTGGCCGACCACCGACAACCGACCCGTCAACACCACCCCGCCCGAATCCGGCCGCTCCACCACCGCACCCAACAACCCATGCCCAGCACCCACCAACCCCAAGGCGCCCACATCCCCCGACCCCACCAACCCCGCCGACAACCAAAACCGGCGCCGCTGAAAGGCATACGTCGGCAACGCGACCGGCCGGGCGCCCACGCCGTCGAACACCGCCGCCCAGTCCACGCCGACACCGGCGGCGAACAGGCTGCCGGCCGCGAGCAGCAGCGAGTCGATCTCGGGGCGGTCTTTGGCCATCGTCACCGCCGATGCCGCCGGATCGACGGTTAGCGATTGCGCCAGCGCCGCCGTCAACGCGGCACCGGGGCCCACCTCAACAAACGCGCCGGCCCCCAGCGACTCGGCGGTTCGCACCCCGTCGAGGAAGCGCACCGGTTGGCGCACGTGCTCGACCCAATACGCCGGCGACCCATATCCGGGCTCGGCCAGCCGCCCAGTCACGTTGGACACCAACCCGATCCGCGGCTCGGCGGCCGACACCCCCGCCACCACCGCGGCGAAGTCTTCGATCATCGGCTCCATCAGCGGTGAGTGGAACGCGTGCGAGACCGCCAGTCGATGCACTCGTCGACCCAGCCTCGCCAGCCGGTCCGTCACGGCCTCGACCGCGGACCGTTCGCCCGAAAGCACCACCGCCTCGGGGCCATTGATCGCCGCCATGCTCACGCCCTCGGTCAGCAAGGGTGCCACCTCGGCCTCGCCGGCCGCCACGGCCATCATCACCCCACCGGCGGGCAACCCCGCCATCAGCCGGCCCCGCGCCGCCACGACGCGCGCCGCGTCGGCGAGCGACATCGCCCCGGCCACGTACGCCGCCGCGAGCTCCCCCACCGAATGTCCCATCACCACGTCGGGCACCACGCTCCAGGACTGCCACAGCGCCGCCAACGCCACCTCGAGGGCAAACAACGCGGGCTGGGCAAATTCGGTGCTCTCCAACAACTCCGGGTCGCCGCCCCACATCACCTGGCGCAGCGGCAACCGCGTGTGGCCGTCCAACGCCGACACGGCCTGGTCGAAGGCGCCGGCGAACACCGGAAAGCGTTCGTACAGCGCCGCGCCCATGCCCAACCATTGCGAGCCCTGGCCGGGAAACGCGAACACGATCTTGCCGATCGGCCGCGCGCGCCCCACCCGCACCGAGGCGTCCGGATCCCCGGACGCCAGGCGCGCCAGCGCGCCCATCAGGGTGTCGCGGTCGGCGCCGACCAGCACCGCCCGGTGCTCGAACACCGAACGCGTGGTCGCCAGCGACCACCCAATGTCGGCCACACTCAGGCCCGCGTCGGCGCTGACGTGCGCCAGCAGCCGTACCGCCTGATCGGCCAGCGCCCGCTCGGAACGGGCCGACACAACCCAGGGCACCACCGGTGCGGGGCGATCACGTTCGGGCGCAACCGCTGTCGGCGCCGCGGGAGGTTCCTCGACGATGACGTGCGCGTTGGTGCCGCTGATGCCGAACGACGACACCCCCGCCCGGCGCGGATGGTCCGACGCCGGCCACGGTCGTGGCTCGGTCAACACCGACACCGCCCCGGCCGACCAATCCACATGCGGCGTGGGCACATCCACGTGCAACGTCTTGGGCATCACCCCATGACGAATCGCCTGCACCATCTTGATCACCCCGGCCACCCCCGCGGCGGCCGACGTATGCCCGATATTGGATTTGATCGACCCTAACCACAACGGCAGACCCGCCGGCCGGTCCTGTCCGTAGGTCGCCAACAACGCCTGGGCCTCAATCGGATCCCCCAACGTGGTCCCCGTCCCATGCCCCTCCACCACATCCACGTCCGCCGCGCCCAGCCGCGCGTTGGCCAGGGCGGCGCGGATCACCCGCTGCTGCGACGGACCATTCGGTGCGGTCAAACCGTTGGAGGCGCCATCCTGATTCACCGCCGATCCCCGCAGCACCGCCAACACCGGATGCCCCAACCGCCGCGCATCGGCCAACCGCTCCAACACCAGCACCCCGGCGCCCTCCGACCACGAAGTGCCGTCGGCGGCACCGGCATACACCTTGCACCGGCCGTCGGGGGCCAGTGCCCGTTGCCGGCTGAACTCGACGAACGCCGCCGGGGTGGCCATGACCGTCACCCCGCCGGCCAGCGCCAGATCGCACTCCCCGGACCGCAACGACTGCGCCGCCAAATGCATCGCCACCAACGACGACGAACACGCCGTATCCACCGACACCGCAGGGCCTTCCAACCCCAGCACGTAGGACAGCCGACCCGACGCCACGCTCAGCGTGGAGCCGGTGAGCCCATAGCCCTCCAGCTCACCCTTCACCTCGCCGCCGTAGCCGGCGTGGATGACGCCGGCGAACACCCCGGTCGCCGAGCCACGCAGCGCGAGCGGGTCAATCCCGGCCCGCTCCAACGCCTCCCACGACACCTCGAGCATCAGCCGTTGTTGTGGATCCATCGCCAGCGCCTCGCTGGGTCCGATGCCGAAGAATCCGGCGTCGAAGTCGGCGGCGTTCCGCAAGAAGCTGCCCTGACGCGTGTACATCTTGCCCGCCGCGTCGGGGTCGGGGTCGAACAACGCGTCGATGTCCCAGCCACGATCGGTGGGAAAGTCGGCCACCGCGTCGCGGCCTTCGATCACCATCTGCCACAAGGCTTCCGGTGAATCCACGCCACCCGCGTAGCGGCAGGCCATTCCCACTATCGCGACCGGCTCGGACAGCTTGCCTTCGAGCTCGGAGAGGCGCCGACGTGTCCGCCTGAGATCCGCGGTCAGGCGTTTGAGGTAATCGACATGCTTCTCGGTGCTCGACATGGTTGATCCCGGGGTCTCAGCGGCCGAGTTCTTCGTCGAGGATGGCGAAGAGTTGGCTTTCGGTGGCGGCGTCCAGATCGTCATCGAGGCGTTCGGCGTCCGGATGATAGGTGAGGGTGGTGAGCAGGCTTTGGATGCGGGCGCTCAGCCGCGTTTTCTCCTCGGGGTTCCAGTGGGACCGGTTGAGCAGTGCCTGCAGTTCGCGGGTGATGTCGTCGAACCTGGCCATCGGACTGGACTGGTCTGTGGTGGTGGCGAGTTGGGTGTCGAGGTGTCCGGCGAGGACGGCCGGTGTGGGGTGGTCGAAGATCAGGGTGGGTGAGAGGGTGAGGCCGGTGGCGGTTTTGAGTCGGTTGCGTAGTTCGACGGCGGTGAGTGAGTCGAAGCCCAGCTCTTGGAATGCGCTGTCGGCGTTGATGTCCGCGGGGTTGGGCAGCCCCAGCACGGTGGCGGCGTTGCCGCAGACCAGGTCGACCAACTCGTGCTGCCGCGCCTCGGGACTCAGTCCGTTCAGGCGCGCGGTCAGGCCGGTCGTCGAGGCGGCGATGTCGGTGTCGGTGACGACGCGCCGGGTCGGGCGGGCGGCCAACTCGCGCAATAGCGGGGGCAGCCCAGCCGTGTTGTCGGACAGGGCGGCTCGGTCCACACGGGCGGCCACCACCAAGGGACGGTCGACCAACATGGCAATATCGAAGGACTCCAGCGCCTGCTCGGTCGATATGGGTGCTAGCCCGATGCGGTTCATCCGGGCGCGGTCGGTGTTGCTGAGGTGGCGTGTCATGGTGCTGGTTTGTTCCCAGAGTCCCCAGGCTAGTGATAGTCCGGGGAGTCCGTGTGCGCGTCGGTGGGTGGCTAGGGCGTCGAGGAAGCTGTTGGCGGCCGCGTAGTTGGCTTGGCCCGGGGAGCCCACGATGCCGGCCATCGAGGAAAACATCACGAACGCCGCCAAGTCCAGGTCCTTGGTCAACTCATGCAGATACCAGGCCCCATCGACCTTGGCCCGCAACACCGCATCCACTCGATCTGGGGTCAACGAGGAGATCAGCCCATCGTCGAGCACCCCGGCCGCGTGAATGACGGCGCGCAACGGGTATTGCTCCGGTAGCTGTGCGAGCATTGCGGCGACGGCGTCGCGGTCGGCCACATCGCAGGCCGCCACCGACACGCGGGCTCCGGCCTCCTCCAGTAGGCCCACCAGTTCCGAAACCCCTTGGGCGTCCGCGCCGGCGCGGCTGACCAGCGCGACATGGGCCACCCCGTAGCGGTCGACGAGGTGACGAGCCAGCGCCGAACCGGCCATGCCGGTGCCACCGGTGATCACGACGCTGCCCCCAGCAAGCCCTCCGCCGGATCCACTCAGCGCCCCGCCGGGCCCGTTGGGGATCGTGAGGGCGACCTTGCCGACATGGCGGGCCGAGCTGACGAACCGATACGCCGCCGGCGCGCACCGAACATCAAATGTTGTGAGCGGCAACGGTTGTAAGAGGCCGTCCCGTAACAGTCGGATGATCTCGGCCAGCATCGCCGCGGTGAGATCCGGGCCGGCCTCCATCAGATCAAACGCCCGATACTCCACCCCCGGGTACCGCTCGGCAACGACCCGCTGATCGCGAACGTCGGTCTTGCCCATCTCGATGAAGCGGCCACCGCCCACCAGCAACCGCAACGACGCATCGGTGAATTCGCCGGCCAGCGAGTTCAGCACCACATCAAAGCCTCGGCCGCCGGCCACCGCCCGGAACTTCTCCTCGAACTCGACGGTTCGCGAGTCGCCGATGTGGTCGTGGTCGAAGCCCATGGCGCGCAACGTGTCCCACTTGCCGCGGCTCGCGGTCGCGAAAACCTCCGCGCCCCAATGCCGCGCCAGCTGCACCGCGGCCATCCCGACGCCTCCGGTGGCGGCGTGCACGAGCACCCGCTCGCCGGCGCGCAGCCCCGCCAACTCCGACAGCCCATACAGCGCCGTCAAAAACACCACCGGCACACCCGCGGCCTCGACCAGCGACCACCCCGCCGGCACCCGCACCACCAGCCGCTCGTCCACCACCGCCTCAGAACCGACCACCCCGAGCAATCCCATGACCGCGTCGCCGACGGCTAACCCGGTCACGCTCGGCCCGACCTCGACGACCACCCCAGCGCCCTCGGCCCCCAGCTGACCGCCGCCCGGATACATACCCAACGCCACCAGCACGTCCCGGAAATTCACCCCGACCGCGGCCACCGCCACCCGCACCTGCCCGGCGGCCAGTTCGACCCGCGGGCACGGCCCCAGCGCCAAGTCCTCCAGCGTGCCGCCGCTTCCGGCGTCCAACCGCCATCCGCGGGACGGCAGCGTGAAGACCGACTCCGCTGCTACGGGCGCCAAGCGGGCCGCATAGACCACACCCGCGCGAATCACCAATTGCGGCTCGCCGCAGCCGATTGCGGCTTTGGCATCGACGGAATCATCGGAATCGATCAGCACCACCCGGCCGGGATGCTCAGCCTGCGCCGAACGCACCAATCCCCACACCGCCGCGCCGGCCAGGTCCGACACATGCTCACCGGCAAGCGCAACGGCCCCACGGGTGAGCACCGCCAGCACCCCCGACTCCTCACCGGCCAGCCAGGACTGCAAGGCGGTCAACACCTCGGTGGTGGCCGCATGCACCGAACCCACCACGTCCGGTCCGGCGCTCGGCAGTTCCCACACCGCTGCGCCATCTGTGTCGCCGCTAATTTCGTTGTCGGTCAGCGCTATCCGCGACCATGTCACCTCCAACAAACCCTCGGCGGGGGCCCCGGCCGCCGACAACTGCGTGGCCGACATCGGACGCATCACCAACGACTGCACCGACAACAGCGGTAGCCCCGTCGCGTCGGCCAGCTCCACCGACACCGCCTCGGCGCCGGCCGGCGCCAACCGGACCCGGGCCCGGGAGGCACCGGCCGCGTGCAGCGACACCCCCTGCCAGGAAAACGGCAACACGGTCTGGGCCTGTTCTCCCGCCACCCCTAACGCGTGCAACGCCGCATCCAAGAGCACGGGGTGCATCCCGAAGCCGCCGGCCTGCGCGTCGGCGTCCTGCGGAGTATCGACCTCGGCGAAGATCTCGTCCCCCCGCCGCCACATCGCCCGCAAACCCTGAAACGCGGGACCATACTGGTAACCCCGTTGCGCCAGCCGCTCATAAGCGTCGGCGACGTCCACCGCGGTCGCGCCGACGGGCGGCCACACCGACAGAGCGGTGAGGTCACTGGATGCCGTCACCGTCCGCGCGCTCAGCAGCCCCTGAGCGTGCAGCACCCATTCCGAACCCGACTGGGGACCAAGCGAGTACACCGACACCTCCCGCTGTCCCGACTCGCTCGGGGCGCCGACCAGCACCTGCAGCTGCACGCCCCCGGACGCGGGCAATACCAACGGAGCCGACAATGTCAGCTCCTCGATCGCCCCACACCCGACCTCATCACCGGCACGGATGGCCAACTCCACGAACCCGGTCCCCGGGAACAACACCGTGCCGGCCACGGCGTGACCCGCCAACCACGGCTGGGTGGCCACGGACAACCGGCCCGCCAGGACGACTCCGCCCGAATCGGGCCGCTCCACCACCGCACCCAACAAGCCGTGCTCGGCCCCCGTCAGGCCCAAACTTCCCGCATCCCCCGACCCCACCGATCCGGCCGCCAGCCAAAATCGGCGTCGGACAAACCCATACGTCGGCAGGTCCACCCGATGCCCACCGGCCAGCGCGGGGCGCCAGTCCACCCTCGCACCGGCCACATGCGCCTGCCCTGCCGACAGCCAAAACCGTTGGAGGCCTCCGTCGTCGCGGCCCAATGACGGGATGACGACCGCGTCGTGGCCGGGGTGGCAGTCGCCCAACGTCTCTTCGATGCTCGCGATCAGCACGGCATGGGGGCTGGATTCGATGAAGACGCGATGCCCGGCGCCGCACGCGTTGCGCACGGCCCGCTCGAATTGCACCGTCTGCCGGATGCTTTGGTACCAGTAGTCCGCAGTCAACCCCGCGGTGTCCATGGGCTCGCCGGTCACGGTCGAGAAGAACGCGACCGAGGAGGAACGCGCCCGGATGCCGGCCAGCGCTTCGGCGAGCGGTTCGCGGATCGCGTCGACCTGCGCCGAGTGGGATGCGTAGTCGACGTCGATCCTGCGGGCCCGGACGTTTTGGGCCTCACACCGCCGCATCAGCTCCGCCAGGGCGTCCGCGTCGCCGGCGACCACGACGGACGAAACCCCGTTGACCGCGGCGATGTTCAACCGATCGCCGGACGCGGCCACCAACTCCCGGGCTTGCGGCACGCCGCACGCCACCGACACCATGCCGCCGGCACCCGACAGTCGGACCAGCAGCTGGCTCCGCAGCGCCACCACCCTGGCGGCGTCCTCGAGCGACAGCGCCCCGGCGACGTACGCCGCCGCGATCTCGCCCTGCGAATGCCCGATCACCGCGTCGGGCGTCACGCCCAGCGAGCGCCACAACTCGGCCAGTGACACCATGACCGCCCACAGCGCCGGCTGCACCACGTCCACCCGATCGAGCCCCCGCGCACCCGACGCGGCGCGGACGACGTCGATCAGCGACCACTCCACGTGCTCGCCGAGCGCCTTGTCGCACCGCCGCAGCTGTTCGGCGAAAACCGTTGACGTAGCGAACAACTCGGCGCCCATACCGGCCCATTGCGAGCCTTGGCCGGGAAACACGAACACGGTCTTACCCACCGGTTGCGCCCGCCCGACCACCACGTCCGCGCCCGGCTCACCGGCGGCCAGGCCCGCCAAACCCGCCACCAAGTCGTCACGATCGGCGCCCACCACCACCGCGCGATGCTCGAACAACGACCGCGTCGAAACCAACGACCAGCCCACGTCGAGCACGCGCACGCCGGGATCGGCGGTCACATGAGCGTGCAGCCGCGCCGCCTGGCTCGCCAACGCGTCGGCTGACCGGGCCGACAACACCCACGGCACCACCGCGTCATCGCCCGCCGCTCCGGGGTTTTCCGCCTCCAAAGGGGCCTGTTCCACGATGACGTGCGCGTTGGTGCCGCTGATGCCGAACGACGACACCCCCGCCCGGCGCGGCCGATCCACCGCGGGCCACGGTCGTGGCTCGGTCAGCACCGACACCGCCCCGGCCGACCAATCCACATGCGGCGTCGGCACATCCACGTGCAACGTCTTGGGCATCACCCCATGCCGCAGCGCCTGCACCATCTTGATCACCCCGGCCACCCCCGCGGCGGCCGACGTGTGCCCCATGTTGGATTTGATCGACCCCAACCACAACGGCCGGCCCACCGGCCGGTCCTGCCCATACGTCGCCAACAACGCCTGGGCCTCAATCGGATCCCCCAACGTGGTCCCGGTCCCATGCCCCTCCACCAGATCCACATCGGCGGCGGCCAACCGCGCGTTCGCGAGCGCGGCGTGGATCACCCGCTGCTGCGACGGCCCGTGAGGCGTGGCCAGTCCGTTGGAGGCGCCATCCTGATTCACCGCCGATCCCCGCAGCACCGCCAACACCGGATGCCCCGACCGCCGCGCATCGGCCAACCGCTCCAACACCAGCACCCCGGCGCCTTCTGAAAACCCGGTGCCGTCGGCGGCGCCCGCGTACGCCTTGCATCGACCGTCGGCGGCAAGCGCTCGCTGCCTGCTGAATTCGATGAACATCGCCGGCGTGGCCATGACCGTCACCCCGCCGGCCAGCGCCAGATCACACTCCCCGGACCGCAACGACTGCGCCGCCAAATGCATCGCCACCAGCGACGACGAACACGCCGTATCCACCGACACCGCCGGGCCCTCCAACCCCAACGCATACGCCACCCGACCCGATGCCACGCTCAAGGTGGAACCGCGCAGCCCGTACCTTTCCAGGTCCGCTGGCACCCGTCCTTGACCGCCGTAGGAACCGTGAAACACCCCGGCGAACACACCCGTCGCCGAGCCGCGCAACGCGAGGGGGTCAATCCCGGTCCGCTCCAACGCCTCCCACGACACCTCTAACAGAAATCGCTGCTGGGGATCCATCGCCAGCGCCTCGCTGGGGGCGATCCCGAAGAACGCGGCGTCGAAATCGGCCACCTCGGCCAGAAATCCGCCGCAGCTGGTATACGACTTGCCCGCTGCGTCGGGATCCGGATCGAACAAGCCGGCCAGGTCCCAGCCCCGATCCGCCGGGAACTCCGACACCACGTCGCGGCCGTCGACCACCATCTCCCACAGGCCCTCGGGCGAATCCACCCCGCCCGGATACCGGCAGGCCATCCCCACCACCGCCACCGTGGCCGGCGCCAGGTACTGACGGTTCTCCCGCCTTAGCCGCTCGTTTTCCTTCAACGACTTTCGGAGGGCCTTGACGAGCTCTTCTTGGGTGCCGTTCATGCGCCCGGGCCTCTCGTCTTACTCATCCGCACCGGCACGGCGAATTAATGCCAGCGCAGCAGCACGAGCTCGGAACAGAAACCCGGGCCCATCGCGATCATCAGCCCGGGGCTTTCGCTGGGCGGCGGTTTGGCGATGGTGTCACGCAGCACGTGTAGGACCGACGCCGACGAAAGGTTGCCGATCTCGCCGAGCGAACGCCACGTCAGTTCGAGGGCCTGCGGCGGCAGGTTGAGGCTCGCGTTGATCGCGTCGATGATCTTGGGGCCGCCGGGATGGCTGACCCAGGCGCCGATGTCGGTCGTGGTCAGGCCGTGCGCGGTGAGAAACGTGGTGACGTCCCGCTCGATGTGTTGCTCGACCACCGTCGCCAGGTCCTTCGACAGCACGAGTTCGAACCCGGCGGCGCCGACGTCGTAGCCCATGGTGCGCAGCGAGTCGGGGTAGAGGTGGCTGCGCGAATCGAGGATGCCGGGCCCACCGGCATCAATCCGTTCGCCGCGGCGTTCGCCGACGGCCACCACCGCCGCGGCCCCGTCGGCAAACAGCGCGCTGCCGACCAGGCCGGGCAGCGACGGCTTGTATCCCGGGTAGGTCAGCGAGCAAAGCTCGACCGAGACCAGGGCCGCGACGTCGTCCGGCGCGCCGCGCAGGTAGTCGTGCAGGCGGGCCACCCCCGCCGCCCCGGCAACGCAGCCCAGGCCGAACAGCGGCACCCGTCGCACGTCGTCGCGCAGCCCGAGCCGCCCGGCGATCCGGGCGTCCAGCGACGGGACCGCGAGACCGGTGACGGTCGTCGTGACGAGCACGTCGAGGTCTTTGGGCTGCAGGCCCGCCTCGTCGAGCGCGCCCGAAAGCGCCTCACAGCCGAGATCCACGGCCTTCTCGATGAAGATCCGGTTTGCCACCCCGAAATCGGTGAGCGTGGGATACCGCTCCAGCGGCAGGACCAGATGGCGACTGTTGACCTTGGCGCTGGCGTGCAGCTGCCGGACGATGTCCTCGTAATCGCGGAAATCGGGAATGCTGACGAAAAAGTCGGTGAGCTCTCGCTGAGAATAGCGGTGCGGCGGCACCACGCCGAATACTCCTGCGACGAGGCTCATCGGTCCCACCCCTTGGTGACGAAGATCTCGGCCGAAAGGTTCAACCGAATCGCTTAGATGACGGAAGTTTAGTCCGCCTGCCAACGCCCGGCACAGGATCCCACGTCATCCCCTCTGCCGCCGCAGCCGGTCTTTGAGCTCCGCGCGGCTGGCCAGGACCGCGTCGAGCTGCTCGGCGACCCGATTCGGCGCGGTGCCGCCCCTGGCGTCGCGCGATGACACCGAGCCCTCGATCGTGAGTACGTCGCGGACGCGCGGGGTCAGTTCGGGGCTGATGGCGGCGAGCTCGTCGTCGGTCAGCTCGTCGAGTCCGACGCCGCGGTCCTCGGCGGCGCGCACGGCCGCCCCGGCGGCCTCGTGCGCGGATCGGAATGGGACACCTTGCCGCACAAGCCATTCCGCGATGTCGGTGGCCAGGGTGTAGCCGGCCGGGGCCAGGGCCGCCATCCGCTCGACGTTGAAGGTCAGGCTGGCCACCAGCCCCGCCATCGCCGGCAGCAGCAGCTCCAGCTGGGCCACCGAGTCGAACACCGGCTCCTTGTCTTCCTGCAGGTCACGGTTGTAGGCCAGCGGCTGGGCCTTCAGCGTCGCCAGCAGCCCGGCCAGGTTGCCGATCAGCCGGCCGGCCTTGCCGCGGGCCAGCTCGGCGATGTCGGGGTTCTTCTTCTGCGGCATGATCGAGCTGCCGGTGGACCAGGAATCGTGCAGGGTGACGTAGCCGAATTCCGTCGAGCTCCAGAGAATGATGTCCTCGGCCAGCCGGGACAGGTCGACGGCGATCATGGCGAACACGAACGCAGCCTCGGCGGCGAAATCCCGGGCCGCGGTCGCGTCGACGGAGTTGTCGGCGGCGGCCGTGAAGCCCAGCTCCGCGGCGATCGCGTCGGGGTCCAGACCCAGCGACGAGCCGGCCAGCGCGCCCGAGCCGTACGGGGACACCGCCGCGCGTCTGTCGAAGTCGACGATGCGGTCCACGTCGCGCAGCAGCGGGTGGGCGTGCGCGAGCAGGTGGTGGGCCAGCAGGATCGGCTGGGCCGACTGCAGGTGGGTCTTGCCGGGCATGACGGCGCTCGGGTGCGCCGCGGCCTGGGCGGCCAGGGCCGCGACGACGTCGAGCGCCCCTTTGGCGACGCGGCGTACCGCGTCGCGCAGCCACATCCGGAACAGGGTGGCCACCTGGTCGTTGCGCGACCGCCCGGCCCGTAGGCGCCCGCCCAGCTCGGGCCCGACCCGGTCGATCAGCCCGCGCTCCAGCGCGGCGTGCACGTCCTCGTCGGTCACCAGCGGCGTGAAGCTGCCGTCGGCGACGTCCTGGGCCAGGCTGTCCAGGCCGGCCAAGAGCCCGTCGCGCTGCTGCTCGTCGAGCAGCCCGGCCCGGAACAGGATCACGGTGTGGGCCCGCGACGCGACGATGTCGTAGGGCGCCAGCACCCAGTCGAAGTGGGTGGAGCGGCTCAGCGCCGCCAGCGCCTCGGACGGCCCGTCGGCGAACCGGCCGCCCCACAGTGACCCCTCGTTGGTGGTCACCGGCTTCTCACCGCGGCGCGAGTGTGCACACTTGTACACGAAACGCGGCGTGTCGCAGTACAGACACGCACGCTCGCGGAGGTAGGAGGCACCGTCACCGCAAGTCCCGGCGGGCGGCGATCTTGGACGACAGCCCGTGCACGTAGACGAAGCCCTTCGCCTTGGATTGGTCGAAGCTGTCGCCCTCGTCGTAGGTGGCCAGGTTGAAGTCGTAGAGGGATTCGGCGCTGCGGCGGCCGTTCACGGCGATGTGGCCGCCGTGCAACACCATCCGCACCTCACCGGAGACGTGCTCCTGGGTCGTGGCGACGAAGCTTTCCAGCGCGGCTTTCAGCGGCGAGTACCACAGCCCGTCGTAGACCAGCTCGGCCCAGCGCTGGTCGGTCGTCCGCTTGAACCGGCCCAGCTCGCGTTCGAGGGTGACGTGTTCGAGCTCGGTGTGCGCGGTGATGAGCACCATCGCGCCGGGCGCCTCGTAGATCTCGCGGCTCTTGATGCCCACCAGCCGGTCCTCGACGACGTCGAGGCGGCCGACGCCCTGGGCGCCGGCGCGGCGGTTGAGTTCCTCGATGGCCTCCAGCATTGTGACGGGCTTGCCGTCGATGGACACTGGTACGCCGCGCTCGAACCCGACGATCACCTCGTCGGGCGTGCTCCAGTTCAGGGTGGGGTCCTCGGTGTAGGAGTAGACGTCCTTGGTGGGGGCGTTCCAGAGGTGTTCCAGGAAGCCGGTTTCCACCGCGCGGCCCCACACGTTCTGGTCGATGGAGAACGGCGAGCGCTTGGTGACGTTGATCGGGATGGCGTTCTCCTCGGCGAACGCGATCGCCTTCTCCCGCGTCCAGGCGTAGTCGCGGACCGGCGCCAGCACCTCCAGATCCGGTGCCAGCGAGGCGAATCCGACCTCGAACCGGACCTGGTCGTTGCCCTTGCCGGTGCAGCCGTGCGCGACGATGCCGCCGCCGTGCTCGCGGGCGGCGGCGACCAGGTGCTTGACGATCAGCGGCCGGCTGATCGCCGACACCAGCGGGTAGCGGTCCATGTAGAGCGCGTTGTTCTGGATGGTCGGCAGGCAGTAGCCCTCGGCGAACTCGTCGCGGGCGTCGATGACGACGGCCTCCACGGCGCCGCAGTCCAGGGCCCGCTGGCGGATGACCTCCATGTCCTCGCCGCCCTGGCCGAGGTCGATCGCGACGGCCACGACCTCCCGGCCGGTCTCCTTGCCGATCCAGCTGATCGCCACCGAGGTGTCCAGGCCGCCGGAATACGCCAGGATGACGCGTTCTGACATAGCTCTCCTTAGGTTATTTGAGGCTCTCCAGGGTGCTGGCCAGCTCGGCGCCGGTCATCGGCTCTCGGGCGGCCACGAAGAGGGTGTCGTCACCGGCGATGGTGCCGACGACGTACGGTAGCGCCGCGCGGTCGATGGCGCTGGCCAAATAGTCGGCGGCGCCGGGTGGGGTGCGCAACACCGCCAGGTTCGCGCTGGAGTCCGCGGACACCAGCAGCTCGCCGAGCAGCCGTGACAGCCGCGCGGTGCCGCCGGACACGCCGCGCACCGGGCTGCCGTCCTCGGGAACGATGTAGACCCCGACGCCGCCGTCGGCGCCGCGCAGCTTCACCGCGCCCAGCTCTTCGAGGTCCCGCGACAGCGTGGCCTGGGTGACCTCGACGCCCTCGTCGGCCAGCAGCGCCGCCAGTTCGGTTTGGCTGCGCACCTCCGCCGATGACAGGATCGCCACGATGCGGGCCTGCCGGCCGGCCCGGGTGGTCTCGGGGGTGGCCTTGCTGCGGGTCATCGGGATCGCTCCAGCAGCCACACCAGCAGCGCCTTTTGGGCGTGCAGCCGGTTTTCGGCCTCGTCCCAGACCGCGCTGGCCGGCCCGTCCATCACCTCGTCGGTGATCTCGTCCCCGCGGTGGGCCGGAAGGCAGTGCAGCACAACGGCTTCCGGGTCGGCCAGCGCGACGAGCCGCTCGTTGACCTGGAATGGGCGAAACGGGCCGACGCGGTCCAGGCCGTCGTCTTCCTGTCCCATCGACGTCCAGGTGTCGGTGACGACGACGTCGGAGCCCTTCGCGGCCGCGTCGGCGTCGGCGGTCACGGTGACCGAGGCGCCGGTGGCCTCGGCGCGCCGCCGGGCCGCGGCCACCACCGCCGGGTCGGGCGCGAAGCCGTCGGGGGCGGCGACGGTGACGTGGATGCCGGCGGTGGCCCCGCCGAGCAGCAGCGAGTGGGCCATGTTGTTGGCGCCGTCGCCGAAGTAGGCCAGCCGCAACCCTTTTAGTGACCCCTTGCGTTCGGCGACGGTCTGCAGGTCGGCGAGCACCTGGCAGGGGTGGAACTCGTCGGAGAGCGCGTTGACCACCGGCACCGTCGCGGTCGAGGCCATCGCGTCGAGCCGGTCTTGCCCGAAGGTCCGCCAGACGATGGCGTCGACGTAGCGGGACAGCACGTGCGCGGTGTCCTGCAGGGTCTCGTCGCGGCCCAGCTGGGTGCTGCGGGCGTCGACGACGACGGCGTGCCCGCCCAGCTGCGCGATGCCCAGCTCGAACGAGAACCGGGTGCGGGTGGAGTTCTTGTCGAAGAGGACCGCGACGCCGCGCGGGCCCTCGAGGGGACGACGGCTGAAAGGGTCCTTCTTCAGTTCGGCGGCCAGCGCGAGCACGTCGGCCTGCTCGTCGGGCGACAGGTCGTCGTCGCGCAGGAAGTGTCTAGGCATGTGCGACCCCATCGAGGATGCCGGGCAGGGCGGCGAGGAACCCGTCGATCTGGGCCTCCGTGATGGTCAGCGGCGGCGCCAGCCGGACGACGTCGGGTGCCGCGGCGTTGACCAGGAATCCGGCCTCCCGCGCGGCCGCCTCGGCGTCCTTGGCCCGCGGCGCCGTCAGCACCACGCCCCAGAGCAATCCGCGACCGCGGACGTGGTCGATCAGCGGGTGACCGAGCGTTTCGATCCCGTGGCGCACCGACTTGCCCAGCACCTCGGCGCGCCGGACCAGGTCCTCGGCCGCCAGCACCCGCAACACCGCCAGCGCCGCCGCGGCGCAGATCGGGTTGCCGCCAAAGGTGCTGCCGTGCAGGCCGGGTGTGAGCAGGCTGGCGGCCGGCCCGACGGCCAGGCACGCCCCGATGGGCAGCCCGCCGCCGAGCCCCTTGGCCATGGTCACCACGTCCGGGGTGATGCCGTCGTGCTGGTGGGCGAAAAAGGCGCCGGTGCGGCCCATTCCGGTCTGCACCTCGTCGAGCACCAGCAGGGTGCCGTGGCGCGCGGTGATCTCCCGCGCGGCCGCCAGATAACCCTCGGGCGGGACGACGACGCCGCTTTCGCCCATGATCGGTTCGAGGAAGACCGCGGCGGTCTTGTCATCGACGGCGGCGGCCAGCGCTTGCGTGTCGCCGTACGGCACGTGCGTGACGTGTCCCGGCAGCGGTTCGAACGGCGCCTGCTTGGCCGGCTGACCCGTCAACGCCAGCGAGCCCATCGTCCGGCCGTGGAAGGCCTCTTGCGCGGCAACCAGTTTCGTGCGACCGGTGAGCCGCGACAGCTTGAACGCCACCTCGTTGGCCTCGGTGCCGGAGTTGCAGAAGAACACCCGCGCCGGGGCGTCCGCGCCGAGCAGGGCGACCAGTTCCTCGGCCAGCGCGATGGCGGGTTCGGTGGCGTACAGGTTGGAGGTGTGGCCCAGCGTTGCCATCTGGTGCGTGACGGCCTCGATGATCGCGGGGTGGCGGTGGCCGAGCACGTTGACCGCGATGCCGCCGAGCAGGTCGAGGTAGGTCTTGCCGTCCACGTCGGTGACCACGGCGCCGTCGCCGCTGGCCAGAGCCACCGGAGGGGTGCCGTAGTTGTTCATCATCACGGCTTCCCAGCGCTTTCGCATAGCGTCGGTCTGGCTCACGATCCGCGACACCCCTTCCCGAGTGTCACGCCAGCGTGGCTCTCGGCGCCGACCGCCACGCTGGCGTGACGCTCGGCGACACGAAAGGCACTCTGCGTCATGCCGGCACCACCTTGGTGCCGGTACCCGCGTCGGTGAAAAGCTCCACCAACACACAGTGTTCGACCCGCCCGTCGATCACGTGCGCGCTGGGCACACCCGCGGTGACCGCCCGAAGACAGGCCTCGACTTTGGGAATCATGCCCGCCTCCAGCGTGGGTAGCAGTTGCGCCAGTGTGGCGGTGTCGATTTCGCTGACCAGCGAATCCCGGTGCGGCCAGCTGGTGTAGAGGCCCTCAACATCGGTAAGCATCAACAGCTTTTCGGCTCCCAGGGCCTCGGCCAGCGCCGCCGCGGCGGTGTCGGCGTTGATGTTGTGCACCACACCTTCGGCATCGGGTGCGAGCGTGGATACCACCGGAATGCGGCGCGCCGCAATCAAATCCAGCACCGCGGCGGTGTTGACCTGATCGACGTCTCCGACCAGGCCGATGTCGGTGGCCACGCCGTCGACGGTGACGCTGCGCCGCACGGCGGTGAACAGTTGCGCGTCCTCGCCGGTGATGCCCACGGCGTAGGGCCCATGCGCGTTGATCAGGTTGACCAGTTCGCGGCCCACCTGTCCGAACAACACCATTCGCGCCACGTCGAGCACCTCCGGTGTGGTGACCCGGAAGCCGCCCTTGAAGTCCCCTTCGATGCCGAGACGGCGCAGCATCGCGGTGATCTGTGGTCCGCCGCCGTGCACAACGACGGGGTGGATACCGCAGTTGCGCAGAAACGCCATGTCGGCCGCGAAGGCGTGCCGCAGGGTGTCGTCGGTCATGGCGTTGCCGCCGTATTTGATGACGACGATCTTGCCGTGCAACTGTTTGAGCCACGGCAGGGCTTCGGCGAGCACCCGCGCTTTCGAATCCGTCGACAATGCTTCGGTTTTCATGGTCATGAGCTGTAGGCCGAGTTCTCGTCGACGTAGCCGTGCGACAGGTCGGTGGTCCGGACCGCGGCCCGACAGTCGCCGACGCGGAGGTCGACGACGACGTCGATGTCGGCGCCGGAAAGGTCCACCTCGCGGGCGCCCGGAGCTCCGACCCCGTCGATACACACGGCAAAACCATTGAACGACACACTGATCCGGTCGGGATCTAGCGCGACCGGCGCCATGCCGACGGCGGCGAGCACCCGGCCCCAGTTGGGGTCGGACCCGAACAGCGCCGTCTTGACCAGGCTGTCGCGGGCGATCGCCCGCGCGGCGACCAGGGCGTCGTCGTCGGAGGCGGCTCCGGTCACGGTGACGGTGACGCGCTTGGTGACGCCCTCGGCGTCGGCTTGCAGCTGGGCGCACAGGTCGTCGCAGACGCGCAGCACCGCCTCGTCGAGGTCGGCCTGGGACGGGGTGATCTCGCTGGCTCCCGACGCCAGCAGCAGCACCGTGTCGTTGGTCGAGCAGCTGCCGTCGATGTCGAGCCGGTCGAAGGTGCGGGCGGCGGCGTGGCGCAGCGCCCGGTCGAGCGCGGCGGGTTCGACGGCCGCGTCGGTGGTGAGCACGCAGAGCATGGTGGCCAGCGACGGCGCCAGCATGCCCGCGCCCTTGGCCATCCCGCCGACCGTCCAGTTGTTGGAATGGTGCAGCGCAACCTGTTTGGGCACGGTGTCGGTGGTCATGATGGCGCGGGCGGCTTCGTCGCCGCCGCTTAGGCCGCCGGCCATGTCGTGCACGATGTCCCGCACGCCGGTGAGCACCTGGTCCATCGGCAGCCGGTCACCGATCAAGCCGGTGGAGCAGACCGCGACCTCGATGGCCCCGGTCTCGGTCCCCCAGTCCGACAGCGCCGCCGCCACCGCCTCCGCCGTGGCGTGGGCGTCCTGGAAGCCGCCCGGACCGGTGCAGGCGTTGGCGCCGCCGGAGTTGAGGATCACCGCGCGCAGCCGTCCGGTGCTCAGCACCTGCCGGGTCCACAGCACCGGCGCGGCCTTGACCTTGTTGCGGGTGAACACTCCCGCTGCCGCGTAGTCGGGTCCCTCGTTGAAGACCAGCGCGAGGTCGCGGGCGCCCGATGCCTTGATTCCTGCGGCGATGCCGGCGGCCCGGAATCCGGCCGGGGCGGTGACGCCCTGTGCGCGCACCAACCTTGTGGCGCTGGCTAGTTCGGTCACGGCGCGACCCCGACGATCGAAAGGCCTTCTATCTCCGGCCAATCCAGCGCCAGGTTCATCGACTGCACCGCCGCGCCGGCCGTGCCCTTGACCAGGTTGTCGATCGCGGCGATCGCGACGAAGGTTTCGGCGGCCTCGTCCACCGCGACGGCGATGTGCGCGGCGTTGCTGCCGATCACGGCCCCGGTGCGGGGCAGCTGGCCTTCGGGCATTAGATGGATGAAAGGCTCTGCGTGGTAAGCCTTTTCGTAGGCGGCTCGCAGCTGGGACAGTGGTGATCGGGTGCGCGCGGTGCAGGTGGCCAGGATGCCGCGGGACGTCGGGATGAGCACCGGGGTGAACGACACCGTGACGTCGCGGTCGGTGACGGCCCTGAGGCCCTGGGCGATCTCGGGAATGTGCCGGTGCGCGCCGGCGATGTTGTAGGCCCGCGCCGACCCGATGACCTCCGAGCCGAGCAGGTCGGTTTTGGCCGCGCGGCCGGCGCCGGAGGTGCCGCTGACGGCGACGACGGTGACGGCGGGCTCGATGAGGTCCTCGGCCATCGCCGGCAACAACGCAAGCAGCGCCGCGGTCGGATAACAGCCCGGGACCGCGATGCGGCGTGCACCGCGCAGTCGCTCTCGTCCGCCGGGCAGTTCGGGCAGCCCGTACGGCCAGCTGCCGGCGTGCGGGGATCCGTAGAACCGCTCCCAGGCGGTGGCATCGGTGAGCCGGAAGTCGGCGCCGCAGTCGATGATCAGGGTCTCGGGGGCGAGCCGTTGGGCGAGGGTAGCCGAATGCCCGTGCGGTAGGGCCAGAAACACCACGTCGTGTCCGGTGAGCACGGCAACGTCGGTGGGCTCGACCACGCGCTGGGCCAACGGAATTAGGTGTGGATGATGCTCACCCAACATGCTGCCGGCGCTGGCCGCGGCGGTCACCGCGCCGATCGTGAGCCGGCCTTCGGCACAGGCCGGATGCCCAAGCAGTAGGCGTAGGATTTCACCGCCCGCGTAGCCGGTGGCACCGGCAACCGCCACGCTTAGTACGTCGGCCATTTCGACGATTCTGCATGGTTATGCAATAGTTTGCAAATCCATTCCGCATACCGGTCGAGGCGGCGGCGTGCGCCCAGGAGCGCCGCGCGTCGGTCAAGGCTCCGCTTCGGAAGAGCCCGGCACCTGCTGGCGTCTCCTGGGCACCGCCGGGTTAGGCGGCGACTCCGATGCCCAAGCTGGCATTCAAGGCGGCTTGGAGGGAGAGCTCAAGGTCGGTCAAGGCCGCCTCCAAAGACGTCACGAGGGCACCGCCGGTCTGTTCGAGGCCGGTGGTGACACCCGCAACGCCCGTCGCCAGGGCTTCACCGGCGCCGATCAAGCCCGGGAAGGTAACGCCAAGGCTTCCGGAGAAAGCCCCGCTGAGCGCGGAACCTATCTCGGCCGCGGCGTTCCCCCAGATCGTTGCCAGCGCATTACCCGTCTGCGCCAGACCAGACAGGGTCGCACCCAGGGCACCACCGAGGGCTTCGCCAGTGCTGACGAGGCCGGACAGGCCACCACTCAAGCCCACTGCCAGCGCCTGACCGGTCTGCGCCAGACCAGACAGGGCCGCGTTAAGGCTGCCCGATAGCGCCGCGTTGATCGACACCATCAGGTTGAGGTTCGACAGTGCGGCACCAAGGTTGGCCGCCAGTGACTCTCCGGTCTGGATCAGCCCGTTTAGCCCGGCGCCGAAGGCGTTCGCCAGGTTCGCACCGGCGTTGATCAGACCCGACAGCCCGCCGCTAAAGGCGGCGGACAGCGCCGCTTCCAACGGACCCAGACCCGACAGGGAACCACTCAAACCGGCCGACAGGACCGCGCTCAACGAGCCACCCAGATTCGACAGCGCCGCGCCGAAGTTACCCGCCAGCGACACCCCGGTCTGCAACAACCCATTCAGGCCAGCACCGAAGGTGTTTGCCAGCGCCACACCCGTGTTCAGCAGCCCCGTCAGCCCACCGTTGAGGCCGGCAGTGATGAGCGCGCCCAGCGGGCCCAGACCCGACAGGGAACCACTCAAACCGGCCGACAACGCTGCACTCAGCGAGCCACCCAGGTTGGATAGGGCCGCACCGAAGTTACCCGCCAACGACGCCCCGGTCTGGATCAGCCCGTTGAGGCCGGCGCCGAAGGTGTTCACCAGGGTCCCGCCGGCGTTGATCAGGCCCGACAGGCCGCCGGTAAGACCGGCCTCAAGGGCCACCCCCAACGGACCCAACCCCGCCAACGAACCACTCAAACCGGCCGACAACGCGACACTCAACGACCCGCCCAAATTCGACAGCGCCGCACCGAAGTTGCCCGCCAGCGACTCGCCAGTCTGGATCAGCCCGTTGAGCCCGGCACCCAGCTCACCCGCCAGCGTCGCCCCGGCGTTCGCCAGGCCCGACAACCCACCAGTAAGACCAGCCTCGATCGCTGCCCCCAACGGACCCAACCCCGCCAACGAACCACTGAGGCCGAGCGATAGCGCCGCGCTTAACGAGCCACCCAGGTTGGACAGGGCCGCGCCGAAGTTACCCGCCAGCGACACCCCGGTCTGCAACAACCCGTTCAGGCCGGCACCCAGCTCACCCGCCAGCGTGGCCCCCGTGTTTAGCAGCCCCGTCAGCCCACCGTTGAGGCCGGCAGTGATGAGTGCGCCCAGCGGACCCAGACCCGACAGGGAACCACTCAAACCGGCCGACAGGGCCGCACTCAGCGAGCCACCCAGACCCGACAGCGCCGCGCCGAAGTTACCCGCCAGCGACTCGCCGGTCTGGATCAGCCCGTTAAGCCCGGCACCCAGCTCACCCGCCAGCGTCGCACCAGTGTTGGCCAGGCCCGACAACCCACCGGTAATACCGGCCTCGATCGCCGCGCCCAGCGGGGCCAGACCGGCCAACGAACCACTGAGGCCAAGCGATAGCGCCGCACTCAACGAGCCACCCAGGTTGGATAGGGCCGCACCGAAGTTACCCGCCAACGACGCCCCGGTCTGCAGCAAACCATTCAGCCCGGCACCGAAGGCATTCGCCAGAGTCCCGCCGGCGTTGATCAGACCCGAAAGTCCGCCGGTCAGACCAGCCTCAATCGCCGCACCTAACGGACCCAGACCGGCCAACGAACCACTCAAACCCGCCGACAACGCCAGACTCAGCGAACCACCCAGACCCGACAGCGCCGCACCCAATTCAGCGGCCAACGACTCACCGGTCTGGGCCAATACCGATAACCCAGCACCCAGGTTGCCCGCCAAGGCCTGGCCGACGTTGGCCAGTCCCGTCAGTCCGGCACCCAGGGTGGCCGCCAGTTGTGGCGGTAGCGCGATCAGGCCACTCAGTCCGGTCAGGCTACCGCTGAGGCTGGCCGAGAGGGCGGCACTCAACGATCCACCCAAGGCGGAGAGGGCCGCGCCGAAGTTGCCAGCCAACGACGCCCCGGTCTGGATCAGCCCGTTGAGGCCGGCGCCGAAGGCGTTCGCCAGGCTGGCACCGGCGTTGATCAGACCCGACAGGCCACCGCCAAAGGCGGCGGACAGCGCCGCTTCCAACGGGCCCAGACCCGACAGGGAACCACTCAAACCGGCCGACAGCGCTGCACTCAGCGAGCCACCCAGGTTGGATAGGGCCGCGCCGAAGTTACCCGCCAGCGACACTCCGGTCTGGATCAGCCCGTTGAGGCCGGCGCCGAAGGCGTTCGCCAGGGTCCCGCCGGCGTTGATCAGACCAGTCAAGCCGCCGGTAAGACCGGCCTCAAGGGCCGCTCCTAACGGACCCAACCCCGCCAACGAACCACTCAAACCCGCCGACAACGCGACACTTAGCGAACCACCCAAATTCGACAGCGCCGCACCCAGATTGCCCGCGAAGGACTCGCCAGTCTGGATCAGCCCGTTCAGGCCGGCGCCGAAGGCGTTCGCCAGGGTCCCGCCGGCGTTGATCAGACCAGTCAAGCCGCCGGTAAGACCGGCCTCAAGGGCCGCTCCTAACGGACCCAACCCCGCCAACGAACCACTCAAACCCGCCGACAACGCGACACTTAGCGAGCCACCCAAATTCGACAGCGCCGCGCCGAAGTTACCCGCCAACGACGCCCCGGTCTGGATCAACCCGTTCAGGCCGGCACCCAGCTCACCCGCCAGCGTGGCCCCCGTGTTCAGCAATCCCGTTAACCCACCGCTCAGACCGGCCTCAATAAGCGCCCCCAGCGGACCCAAACCCGACAACGAACCACTCAAGCCAAGCGACAGCGCCGCACTCAACGAGCCACCTAGACCCGACAGCGCCGCACCGAGATTGCCCGCCAACGATTCACCGGTCTGGATCAGCCCGTTCAGGCCCGCGCCCAGCTCACCCGCCAGCGTCGCACCAGTGTTGGCCAGGCCCGACAATCCACCGCTCAGGCCGGCCTCAATGGCCGCCTCCAACGGAGCCAACCCCGCCAGCGAACCACTCAAGCCGGCCGAGATGGCCGCACTCAGCGAGGCACCGAGACCCGAGAACGCGGCGTTAAAGTCGCCCAAGATCGACACCCCGGTCTGCGCCAGCACCGACAGACCGGAGCCCAAGTTGCCCGCCAAGGCCTGACCGACGTTGATCAGTCCAGTCAGTCCGGTACCCAAGCTGGCCGCCAGCGACGCCGGCAACCCGGCGAGCCCGCCCAGACCCGACAGGGAACCACTGAGGCCGGCCGAGATGGCTGCACTTAGCGAGCCACCCAGATTCGACAGGGCGGCCCCCAGGTTGGCCGCCAACGACTCGCCCGTCTGCAACAGCCCATTCAGGCCAGCACCGAAGGTGTTTGCCAGCGCCACACCCGTGTTTAGCAATCCCGTCAGCCCACCGCTCAGACCGGCCTCAATAAGCGCCCCCAGCGGACCCAAACCGGCCAACGAACCACTCAGACCCGCCGACAACGCCAGACTCAGCGAACCACCCAAATTCGACAGCGCCGCACCCAAATTGGCCGCCAACGACTCACCCGTCTGCAACAGCCCATTCAACCCAGCACCAAACTCACCCGCCAGCGTGGCCCCCGTGTTCAGCAATCCCGTCAGCCCACCGCTCAGACCGGCCTCAATAAGCGCCCCCAGCGGACCCAAACCGGCCAACGAACCACTCAAACCAAGCGACAGCGCCAGACTCAGCGAACCACCCAAATTCGACAGCGCCGCACCGAAGTTACCCGCCAACGACACCCCGGTCTGCAGCAGTCCATTCAGCCCCGCGCCGAAGGCGTTCGCAAGGGCCAGACCGGTGTTCGCCAGACCTGACAACCCACCGGTAAGACCGGCCTCAATAAGCGCCCCCAGCGGACCCAAACCGGCCAACGAACCACTCAGACCCGCCGACAACGCCAGACTCAGCGAACCACCCAAATTCGACAGCGCCGCACCCAAATTGGCCGCCAACGACTCACCCGTCTGCAACAGCCCATTCAACCCAGCACCAAACTCACCCGCCAGCGTGGCCCCCGTGTTCAGCAATCCCGTCAGCCCACCGCTCAGACCGGCCTCAATAAGCGCCCCCAGCGGACCCAAACCGGCCAACGAACCGCTCAAACCAAGCGACAGCGCCAGACTCAGCGAACCACCCAAATTCGACAGCGCCGCACCGAGGTTGGCCGCGAAGGACTCGCCGGTCTGCAGCAGTCCGTTCAGGCCGGCACCCAGCTCACCCGCCAGCGTCGTCCCGGTATTCAACAGCCCCGTCAGCCCACCATTGAGACCCGCAGTGATGAGCGCCCCCAGCGGGCCCAACCCGGCCAACGAACCGCTCAGACCGGCCGACAACGCCGCACTCAACGAACCACCCAGGCCCGAGAGGGCCACACCAAAGTTGCCCGCCAACGACACCCCGGTCTGCAGCAGTCCGTTCAGGCCAGCACCCAGCTCACCCGCGAGGGTCGCCCCCGTGTTCAACAGCCCCGTCAGCCCACCATTGAGACCGGCCGCCAACGCGTTACCGGCTTGAACCAGACCCGCCAGGCTGCCATTAAGGCTCGCCGACAACGCTGCCCCCAGCCCGGCGTTCAAGAATGCCGAAAGCTGAGCACCTGCCTGGGCGGCCAACTGCGCACCCAGGCTTGACATGGCGGCTCCGCTATTTTCGAGCGCGAGCCCAACGTTGACGATGGCGTTACCGGTCTGGACTAGCCCACCGCCGACACCCGATAGCAGGGCACCGCCGGCCTGCAGGGCGAGTCCCTCAAGCCCCGTCCCCAGGGCACCGCCGAGCCCGAGGCCAAGCCCGCCGCTGAGGCCGCCGGATAGGGCGCCACTAACTTGGGCGCCCAGCCCAGCAAGCCCACCCCCTACGGTCGCAGCCAGGTTTCCCCCACCCTGGAGCAGCGCGGCACCGTTGGCAATCTCGGCCTCTATATATGCGGCCGCGCCGCCGCTCAATGCGTTGACGAACGCGCTGTGGAACGCTGCAACTTGCGCGTTCAGGACCTGATATTCCTCGCCGAGGGTGCCGAATAGCGCGGCGATCGCGGTCGACACCTCGTCCGCCGCCGCAGGCGCCAAGCTAGTCGTGGGGGCGACTATCGCCTCAGTGACCTGGTCCAGTGCTGAGCGGATACCTGCCAGATCTTGGGCCGCCACTTCGACCAGATCCGGAACTGCGACCACAAAAGACATGTTCATCTCCCCACACAAATGAACGGCATATGCGTATATGAGCCCGAATGACCGAGGCAAAATGAGCGTAATGGCGTGCCACACAAGCGATTCCGAAAACAGTTGTTTTCAGCAGGATTCGGCGCGTCTGCGTACTATCCAGGCGACCGATCGACGCGCCCGCGACCCCGGGACCCGGCTCTATCCGAGGGCGTCAGCCCAGGAGTGACCGTCGACACACCGCCGCCGATGGACCGCCTTTGCCTGCCGACACACGACGCGGCAGCAGGATACCCGACGACCGCAAATACGTTGCTTAGGATACTTTAAACCACAAATCGGCTGTACTGCAGGCGTTTTGGTCGGTATCCGGACGGGGGTCGGTTGTACTCTTTTTCCGCCCGGCGCACCCGGCTTGACAAGAGTCGTCCGCGGTGTCCGGTGGCAGACCTGTGCCATCCATTAAACGCAGGCTTAGCCGATAGACGAAATGCTCAGTGCAGCAAGCATTTTGGTGAGCCGTCGCTTGTAGCTAAGGTGGCGTTTGGCGGGTACGGCGATGCCGGTATTGGTAAGTGCCCCAACGGCATTGGCCCGCCTCGATCGATAATGCCGGTCGACGAATTCTCAAGCCTGTCAAGGTTGGAGAGGAACAAGGCATCGACGCTCGGGGGCGCGTTGTCAGAATTCCCTCGGCGTTGATCCGAACCCGACGTGGCCCAGCCATTACGGGACTACACGGTGTGATTGCCGCCGCAAGCTCTGACCCATAACTCAGTAGGCCGGGAATGAGCCCGCCGATTTGCGTACCCGGGAGCGGACCCAGAACGTCGCTAAGCACGGGACTTAGCGGCGCGAGAAGCTCGCCCAGGGGTCGTTGAGGTGATGGAGAACATCGCCTATGTTCACCGTCAGCGGCGGCAGGTTTAACAGCGTTTGGCCATTGAGGAAGCCGTTCGCGACGACGGCGGGAGCGTCAAGAATTGCGGCGGCTGCCGACGCATTTCCGTTTTGCACCGCGCTGCCGAATGCGACTGCGCTCGAATTGAGCGCGCTTAGTGCGTTGATTGGTGCCCCTACCCCGTCGAAAACGAATTGCAAAGGTCCGCCTACAAGACCGAGTTAATCAACCGCGGCAGACCGTGGCGCTGCATCGACGACGTCGAGTTCTCGACTGCCGAATGGGCGGCCTGGTACAACCAGGAACGCATGCACCAAGCCCTCGGCTATTCCACCAGCCGAGTACGAGGCCGCTCTCACCGACGCCTTACACCCCATGAGCCAGCCAACCCCGGCCCTTACCACACAAATAGGAACAAAACCTGGGGTACTTCAGTCCGCTGCGAAACCTTCACCGACGTCACCGACCTTCAGGACGCGATCCGCGCCTACATCGACAGCTACAACCAACACGCCAAACCATTCACCTGGACCAAAACACCTGACGAACTACTCGCCAAAAATCAACAACACGCGACACTAGCCGATGGGTGTGATGTCCGCCGCGAGTTCGGGCCCAATGCTCAGCAGGCCGGGAATTAGGCCGCCGATTTGCGTGCTGCCGGCAGCAAACGGACCGCCACCGACAACAAAAGGAGTACTCAGAGGAGTGAGGAGCCCGCCCACAGGGAGCTCAGTCGCAAGTGAGAGGCTAAAGCCAAGACCCGCTACGTTTGCTATCACCGGTGGCAGGACTATCAGCGCGTTTATATCAAGACCGTTGCCGATCGGCACCGCCTGGCCATTGAGGAAACCATTCGCGACATAGGCTGGCGCGTCGAGGAGCGCTGTGGCGGCCGCCGACGCGTTTCCAGCTTGCGCCGCGGTGACAAACGCCACCGCGCTGGAATTGAGCGCGCTCAGCGCTTGGGCGGGCGCACCTATCGCGTCAAACACCAACGCCAAAGGCAACCCAAAAGTGGTCACGAGACTACCGGTAGCCGTCGTCCCAAAGTTCGTGAGTGCGCTGAACACGTTAGTGAAGTTCTGCGCTATCTGCGCGGGGATAGAGCCCGGAGGCAGCAAGTTGGTCAAGCTCTGCGCCATCTGCCCGGGAAGGGCGAAGATGGGTGCCAGATCCCCCAACGGGCCAAGCGGAACGACCGGAACAGGTGTCGTCCCCGCGAGTTCCACGGTGATGGGCTGGAAACCAGGCAGGAAGGCATTTTGCAGGGTCTGTTGAATCTGGCCGTATGCGCCGATGTTGTTGCCCACCAACAGGTCCTGGAAGGCTGCCTGGAAGCCCGCCGGCAAGGTCTGCACTCCGGTAATGGTGTCCACGGCAGCGTTGTGCAGCGACGTCACCACCGTCTGGGCGGTGCTGATCTGACCATTGACGAACTGCTGCGCCAAAGCCCCAGGGTTAAAGGTCGACGCGCCCTGAATGGCAAGTTGGATGTTCGCCGGCACGTTCGCAGGGAAACCCTGGAGATCAACTGCGACCCCGTTCAAGAACGTCTGCGCGAAGCCCTGCTGGTTGGTGATGATCTGTTGCACGAACGGGAAGGGGTCAGCAGTGAAGGTAGTTCCGATGGCTTGCAGGTTGGTGCCCGTATTGGCGACGAGCGCTTGGTATGGGGCGGAGACACCGGTCCAGAACTCGTTGATGCCCTGAATCAGCGTGGGCGCGGCAGCGGGTGCGCCGGCCGCGGCTCCCGTCAGGGCGCCGAAGCTCTGGCCGACCTGGCCGGCCAGCTGCCCAACGGTCGCCTCGCCACCGGCAATGGCACCGCCGAGGTTCTGACCGATGTTGCCGAGCGCGCCGCCGAGTAGCGACTGGGCAGGCGCATCCACCCCGCCCAGTACGGCCTGCCCGGCGTTGGCGGCCTCGGCGCTCGCGTAGGCGCCCGCGCCGGCGTTCATCAATGACACGAATTGCTGATGGAACGTCTGCGCCTGGGCGCTTAGGGCCTGGAATTCCTGGCCCATGTTCCCGAACAACGAAGCGATCGCGATCGACACTTCGTCCTGCGCCGCGGTCGCGATCCCGGTCGTGGGACCAGCCGCGGTTGCCGCAGCCTCGGCCAGCGACGAGTGAATGCCCGCAAGATTCTGGGCCGCACCTTCGACCAAGTCCGGCATTGCGATCACAAACGACATTTCCACCCTCTCCTCGGGCCACTAAATGCGATGACCAGTGGTCATCATGTTCGACATAAGTACGCCAGGGCCCCGCGCACACGTGTGCACGAGGCCCCCCGGACTCTATGGTGTTGCCGGTTACCGGCCGGAAAGTTACCGACCAGTAACTATGACAGGCACGAGCTTAACGAACAGCTGATCGGATGCAAAGTGACAACCAGCGTTTTCACAGACTTTACCGCGGTTCGAGGTAGCCTCCGCGCGCCGCACGTCAAAAACCGCAGTTCGGATGTGCCGCAGAGCGGGCGCGCACGAATCGGCACCAGACAGGCGCGATCGTGGGCGGCTCGTCGTCGCCTGGGAAAGGAGCCTATTCGGCGCCCACTGCCGGGGCGCCCCCTAGCCGTTGGGCCGCCTCCGGACGAATGCTTGCCAAGCCCCTGGATCGCTTGGATCAGCTCCATCGCGATCTCCGTCGACCGGTTTGCTGATGACCAACGGTCACACGGCATCGATCAGGCGTGAGCCGAGAACGGGGTGGTGCCGCCGTTAGGCGCGCAATTCGGCGCCGACCGCCTCAGCCGCGCGCCGCACCGCGGCATCGCGGGCCGCACTGGCGTCGTCTTCGGTCAGCGTGCGATCCGGTGCACGGAAACGCAGGGCGAAGGTCAGCGATTTGCGATCCTCGCCGACCTGTGGGCCGGTGAAAACGTCGAACAATTGGATGTCCTCCAGCAGTTCACCGGCGCCCTCGCGAACGGCATCGGCCACCGCCTGGGCGGGTATATGAGTGGAAACCACCAGGCTGACGTCCTGGAACACGGCCGGAAATGGCGACACCCTCGGCGCCGGGAATGCCTCGACGATGGGAACCGCATCGAGGTTCAACTCCATCGCGCAGGTGCCATTGGGCAGTCCCGAGCGCTCGATCACGACGGGATGCAGCTGGCCGGCGTGACCGACGACTGCTTCCCCGACGAGCACTTCGGCGCACCGACCCGGATGCCACGGCAGGTATCGCGCCGCCCGGAGAGCCACGTCAATCCCGCTGGCGCGCGCGACGATTCGCACCGCCTCGAACGCGTCGGCGGCTTCGGCGCGCCGACCGGGGCCCCAGGGGCCTCTGGGTTCGCGCAGACCGGTCAGCACCGCGGCGACGTGCTGCGGTTGCCGGGGCAACGACGCGTCCAGCATCGCGATCTCGGTAGCGGTGGGCCGGCGGTGGACGGGGATGAGCTCGACGGCGCGGGTCTCCTCGGTCGGCTGAACCACCTGCGCCAGGGCGTACAGCGCGACGTCGGTGAGACCTCGGGATACGTTGCGCGCCAACGACTCTAGCAATGCCGGCAACAGCGTGGTGGCCAGCTGCGGACGGTCGGCTTCCAGCGGGTTGAGCACGTGCGTCGTCGTGCGTCGCGGGTCATCGGCCGGCAGTCCCCAAAGGTCGAACACGCCGGCGGGCAAAAACGGGGTCGGCAGGACCTCGACGTAACCGGACTGGGCCAGCGACTTGCCGACGGCACGGCGACGCTTCTGCACGGCCGTGAATCCCCGTCCTGCAGGAGCCGATGGCAGCACCGACGGGATGGCCTCCAGGCCCTCCAGCCGCATGACCTCCTCGACGAGGTCGGCGGGCTGCAACAGGTCGGGTCGCCAACTGGGCGGCGTCACGGTCAACGTGGCGCCGTCTTGGACCACCACGGCGCCGATTTGGGTCAGCCGCCGCGCGGTCGTGCCCCGGGCATAGGACACCCCGGCGAAGCGGTCCGGCAGGTCGACGGCGATCCGGATCGGCGGTGGCGACCAGTCATCACGCGGCGGGTCACCCCGCCAATCGGTCAAAGTCGGAGCCACCGCTCCCCCGGCGATCTCGGCGAGCAGCGCGGCACACCGGTCCAGCGCGGCGACCGAAATCGCCGGGTCCACCGCACGCTCATAGCGACGGGCGGCCTCGCTGGGCAGGTGCAACCTGCGTTGCGTGCGTGACACCGCGGCCGGGTCCCACACCGCGGCCTCCAGCAGCACGTCGGTGGAATCCGCGCGCACCTCGGTGCTCGCCGCACCCATCACACCGCCGATCGCCGCGGTGGCCACGTCGTCGACGATGAGGACGTCGGCCGGATCGAGCCGGCGCTCAACGTCATCGAGGGTGACGACGGTCTCACCGGGGTGAGCGAACCGCACGCTGAGGCCGCCGCTGATGCGGTTGCGGTCGTGGGCGTGCATGGGATGGCCCAGTTCCAGCATCACGTAGTTGGTGACGTCCACGGCCGGCGAGGTCGCGCGGATGCCGGACAGCAGCAGCCGGCGCTGCAGCCACCACGGTGACACGGCGGCGGGGTCGATCCCGGTGACCGGGCGCAGCGCGAACCGGCGAACGCCGGTTTCGGCTTGCACCGTCAGCGGCCACGCCGCTCCCTCGACCGGCAACGCCTCGATGCCCGCCGGGTCGACGAAGTCCAGGTCGTACGCGCACGCGATTTCGCGGGCCAACCCACGCACCGACATGCAGTAGCCCCGGTCGGGGGTGATCGCCAGGTGGAAGACCACGTCGCCGAGTCCCAGCACCCCGGCACCGTCGGCTCCCGGTGCGGCGGTTCCGGGCGGCAACACCAGGATCCCGGAATGGTCTGCGCCCAAACCGAGTTCGGCCGCCGAGCAGATCATGCCGTCGGAGTTACGGCCATAGGTCTTGCGGGCCGTGATGGCGAAGCCGCCGGGCAGCGTGGTGCCCGGCAGCGCCACCACGACCAGGTCGTCGACCACGAAGTTGGTTGCCCCGCAGACGATCTCGCGGTCTTTGTGCTCGCCGACATCCACCAGGCAGGCGCGGATCGGCTTCTTGAAACCGGTGAGCTCTTCGATGGCGGTGACCCGCCCCACGGTCAGCGGGCCGTCGACCGGGCCGAGGGGGACGACCTCCTCGACCTCGTGGCCGATGCGCACCAGTGTCTGCCCGAGGTCACCGGCGCCGACATCCCAGCCCGGGGCGCCGGCGTTCAAGACCTCGCGCAGCCAGCTGTAGGCAACGCGCATCAGCCACCCACCCCAAACGGTAAGGAGAACCGGATGTCTCCCTCGACCATGTCGCGCATGTCGGGGATCCCGTTGCGGAACTGCAGGGTGCGTTCCAGGCCCATTCCGAACGCGAAGCCGGAGTAGACTTCGGGGTCAATTCCCGCGGCGCGCAACACATTTGGATGTACCATTCCGCAGCCTCCCCACTCGACCCAGTCGGCGCCACCCTTCTTGTTGGCAAACCAGACGTCGACCTCGGCCGACGGTTCGGTGAACGGAAAGAAGTGGGGCCGGATCCGGGTGCGCGCGGAAGCACCGAACTCAGCGCGCGCGAACGCGTCCAACGTTCCCCGCAGGTGCGCCATGGACAGGCCGCGGTCCACCGCCAGGCCTTCGACCTGATGGAAGACGGGCGTGTGGGTGGCGTCGAGTTCGTCGGTGCGGAAGGTGCGGCCGATCGAGATGATGTAGACGGGCGGCTCGTGCGCCAGCAGGGTGCGCACCTGCACCGGTGAGGTGTGGGTGCGCAGCAGCTGCCGCGAATCCTCCGGCGCGATATAGAACGTGTCCTGCTCGCTGCGGGCCGGGTGGTCGGCGGGGAAGTTGAGAGCGTCGAAGTTGAACTGTTCGGTTTCGACCTCGGGCCCCTCCGCCAACTCCCAGCCCATCGCGATGAAGGTATCGGCGATGTGCTCGGCCAATATCGTGATCGGGTGCCGGGCGCCGGGCGGCTGCCGAGTCGACGGCAAGGTGACGTCGATGCCCTCGGCGACCAGCACCGCGGCGTCGCGCTCGGCGCGCAGCGTCGTCAGCCGTTCGTCGTAGCTGCGCTGGACGTCGCCGCGTGCGGCGTTGACGCGCTTGCCGGCGTCGGCGCGCTGGTCCGTGGGGACGGTGCCCAGCGCTTGCCGCGCCAGTGCCAGCGGTGAGCGGTCACCGAGGTGCTCGATCTTGACGCGTGCCAGCGCGTCCAGATCGTCGGCGAGCGCGATGGCCTGCCGGGCGGCGTTGACGGCCTTGGCCAAGGCTTCCGGCGACAGGTCGACGGGTTGATCACCCACGCGGCGACACTCTCCTTGCTGACGAGGCTGTTCGGGGGCGGGCTCAATTCACCCGACTCCTCCTCGCTCCGCTACGCGGAGCGCATCGTCGCCGGGCGGGCTGGCTGACTACGAGCGTGACGCAAGTGCCGATCATAGGTGATCCGGTGTGCGGTGCTTCGGCGCGCGCTTGAAAGATGGCCGACGAAATGGCTAGCCGGTCATGACCGGCTGCGGACGGGTCAGCGCGTTGCGGTCACCCGCGGGCAGAATCGGCAGCACGCTGCGGCCCGCGGTGAGTTGGGCGACCTTGTAGGCCGCCAACGCGCCCAGGACACCGAACGCCGGCGCGGCGGCCATCGTCCCCCACTGGTGAGCCAGCATCAGGAAACCGAACCCCGAGGAGGCCACCAACATCAGGCACCGCACCGGCGTCCAGTGGATCGGCTGCCGGAACCGGGCGGACACCAGCACGCCCAGGATCACGGCGACGGTATGACCGGCATCGGTGAAGTCGCCGCCGATGATCGCCGCGGCCAGGCCCGCCGATACCCACCAGCCGACCCAGGCCGCCCGCCAGCGCCCGGGAATCACCGCCGTCATCGCTCCAAGCACCGCAAGGGCGCCGTAGCTCATTCCGACGTCGCTGGCTCGGGTGATCGACAACGGCAGCCAGCCGAACTCGACCGCCCCGGCGAGTGCGGCGGCCACCAACAACGTCGCGCCGATGTGGCCGACCAGAAATGCCGCCACCAGCCGGATGGTGCGCAGATGCAGCTCCGCGAGTGCAAGCAGGCAGGTCAGGAAGGGCGGCCAAAAGTACAGCGGGCCAGCGTCGACGACCAGGGCGCTGCCCAACAGGGTTCCCAGGTGTCCGCGGGCCAGGTTGTGCAGGTTGGTGCTGGCGCGCTGGACGATGACGTCGTGCACGTGCGGGCCAAGCGCCAGGATGGCGCAGCTGATGGCAAGCACAATCGCGACATATCCCACCGTGAACCGAACCCGGGCAAGCCGGGAGAAGATGCCCCCAATCATTGGCATCCATTATGTCGACTAATTCGTTTCGGAAGCGTGATCAAACGCTGTCAACTCCCTAAGAGTCTTGAGCCGATATATTCCCAGGTCCGCGGGGACCCCAGCGGTTTTGTGGGCGAACACGGGTTTGCGTGCACGTTTGGCGACGACGCCCAGTGCGTCCAGTTCGCTTTGCGGTATCAGGTCTAACGTCGAGCTCGACACCATGATTCCGCCCTTGGTGGCGCGTTCCATCACGCGAGCGGCGATGTTGACGTCGACACCGAGCCAGTCCGCGGCCATTCGCTGGGGCCGCCCGGTGTGGATCCCCACCCGCATTCGCGGTGTATAGCCCGCGACCTCAACCGATTTCAGCGCCTCCTTGGCGGCCAGCACCGCCCGCACGGCGACCGTCGGATCGCGGAACACCGCCATGATCCCGTCGCCCATGCGTTTCACAATGTGCCCGCCGGCGTCGAGCAGCGGCGGCTCGATGGCCCGCGCCACCTGTCGCAGCAGGGCCAGCGCCGCCTCGTCACCCGCCTCCAGCGACCACCCCGAGAACCCGACGAGGTCGGTGAATACCAGCGTCACCTCCGGGTTTGCCGGCCGTCGGGACACCGCCTCGGTCATCGCCTGCCACACCTGCAACACACCGAGGCTGACCTCGCGCGACGCCGCCTCGCGATCCCCCAGCAGCCGGTCGGCGGCCCGCGCGGCGGCGCGCGGACCACCCTCGCCCGCGGTGGACAGCGGGTCGCCGAACTCGGGATCTCCGGGCAACAGCCGTCGCGCCCGCCGGATCAACGCCACGACGCCGGGGCTGTGATTTGTCGTGTGCAACCACTGCGCCGCGGTGTGAATTGATACCGGAGAGCGCCGTCTTGAGACCGGGGGCGCCAGGGTGGTCACCGATTTTTCGGGCTCGCCCGGGTCCGGATCGCGAGGCGCGAGTTCCACGTCGCCAGGTTAGGCGGTTTCCGCGGAGGCGGGCAATGACAGTCGTCGCGTATGTGTCACATCTCGCAACAAGCGAGCCTGCTCACGACCTGATTACTACCGGGCCACACTGCTGTGGAAAGTCGGTAACACCGCATGGCGCCATCCCCGAAATCGTAGACAACGTGCGTTGTCAAAGCTTATCGTGAGGAGCAGGAGGCCGAGATGACTGCCAGCACAACGATATCCGGGATATCCGGGACATCCGGGACATCCGGCGATCCGCTCGGACCCGACTCGCTCACCTGGAAGTATTTCGGTGACCTCCGCACCGGAATGATGGGCGTGTGGATCGGCGCGGTCCAGAACATGTATCCGGAGCTGGGCGCCGGTGTCGAAGAGCACTCCATCCTGCTGCGCGAGCCTTTGCAGCGGGTGGCGCGGTCGGTGTACCCGATCATGGGGGTGGTCTACGACGGCGACCGGGCGGCCCAGACCGGCCAGCAGATCAAGGGCTACCACCGCACCATCAAGGGCGTCGACGCCACGGGCCGTCGCTATCACGCGCTGAACCCGGAAACCTTCTACTGGGCGCATGCCACCTTCTTCATGCTCGTCGTCAAGGTGGCGGAGTACTTCTGCGGAGGCTTGACCGAAGCCGAGAAGCGCCAGCTGTTCGACGAACACGTGCAGTGGTATCGCATGTATGGGATGAGCATGCGGCCGGTCCCCAAATCGTGGGAGGAATTCCAGCAGTACTGGGACCGGGTCTGCCGCGACGAGCTGGAAATCAACCAGGCGACGCTGGACATCTTCCAGATCCGGATTCCCAAGCCGAAGTTCGTGCTGATGCCGACACCGATCTGGGACCAATTGTTCAGGCCGTTGGTGGCCGGTCAGCGCTGGATCGCGGCGGGGCTATTCGAGCCCGCGGTGCGTGAGAAGGCGGGAATGCACTGGACACCGGGCGACGAGGTGTTGCTGCGCCTGTTTGGCAAGCTCGTCGAGCTGGCATTTCTGGCGGTTCCCGACGAAATCCGGCTGCATCCGCGCGCGCTGGCCGCCTACCGCCGCGCCCAGGGACGGGTTCCCAGCGACGCGCCGTTGGTCGAGGCACCGGCATTCATGGCGCCGCCGCGCGACCGCCGCGGGCTGCCGATGCATTACTTTCCCCAGGGGTCCCACCCCTTCGTCCGCTCCCCCCTTGACCCCGCCCTCCAACCCGCTCGAGCCCTCATGGAACGCGCCGGCTCGCTGATGCACGGCACGTTCTCGCTGGCCGGCCTGCGCCCCGCCCGCGGCCGTAAAAAAGCGGCGTAAGCCGTTAAGGCGGCTCGAGCAGACCCAGAGCCTGCGCGCTCTGGTAGAGGCAGATTGCCGCGGCGGCGGCCACGTTCAGGCTCTCGGCACCGCCGGACATCGGGATGCGCACGCGCCGGTCTGCGGCGTCGGCGACCTCGGCCGACAAGCCGTGTGATTCGGTCCCGAACAACCAGGCCGTCGGCGCGGCGAGGTCGGCCTGGTCAAGGCGCACCTTCGCGTCGACCGTGGTGGCCAAGACTTGCAGGCCGGCGCCGCGCAGCGCGGTGACCGCGGCGCGGGTGTCGGGCGCGGCGACGACGGGGATCGAGAACATGCTGCCGGCCGACGCGCGCAGGCACTTGCCGTTGTACGGGTCGACACTGTGCCCGCCGAGGATCACCGCCGCCGCGCCCATGGCGTCGGCGATGCGGATCAGCGTGCCGGCATTGCCCGGCTCGCCGATCTCGACGGCGACCGCGATCAGCCGAGGCGAGCCGGCCAGCACATCCTCCAGCCGGGTTGCGGGCATGTCGCAAACCCCTACCAACCCCGTCGGAGTGACGGTGTCGGAGAGCGCTTTTGCGGCCCGCTCGGTTACCAGATGGATCGGACAGCGCAGCGCGCCCAGCAACGGCGCGTGCCGCTCCGCGGCGAGTTCGGTGACGAACACGTCGCGGACCAACCCGCGAGCCGAGGCGGCCTCGACCAGGTTGGGGCCTTCGGCGAGAAATCGGCCCGCCCGCCGACGGCCGACGTGTCGATGCAATTTGACCGCCGCGGCCACCCTGGCCGAGCGTTCGGTGAGCACCGCCGGCATGGTGGCGGCTAGGCAGCCTCTCCGGAATCCGAGGGCGCGTTGACGTCCTCGGGCAGTGCCGCCCGGGCGACGCCGACGAGCGCCGTGAATGCCGCGGGATCGGTGATCGCGATGTCGGCCAGGTTCTTGCGGTCCACGTCTACACCCGCGGCCTTGAGGCCCTGGATCAGCCGGTTGTAGGTGATGTCGTTGGCGCGGGCGGCCGCGTTGATCCGCGAGATCCACAGTTTGCGGAACTCGCCCTTGCGCGCACGGCGGTCGCGGTAGGCGTAGTTCAACGAATGTAGTTGCTGCTCTTTGGCTTTGCGGTAGAGCCGGGATCGCTGGCCGCGATAGCCTTTCGAGGCCTTCAGGACGCTGCGCCTCTTCTTGTGGGCGTTGACCGCCCGCTTCACGCGTGCCATGGATGTTCCTACTCTCGTTCAGGCAGTAATGGTCTGGAAAAGGTCTGAGCCGGTGCGGTGGTCAGCCGTTCAGCAGCGCGTTAACGCGCTTGGTGTCGTTGGCCGATACCACGGTGCGCCCGTCGAGCCGCCGGGTTCGTTTGGTCGGCTTGTGCTCGAGCAGATGCCGCCGATTGGCTTTCTGGCGCAGGATTTTCCCGGTCCCGGTGCGCCGGAACCGCTTTGAAGCCCCGCTGTGGGTCTTGGCTTTGGGCATGTTTCCTCTGGTTTCCTCTGGTTCTCGCTGTCAGGTCAGTTCGATGAGGGGCTGGCGTCGGCGGCCGCGTCGGAATCCGATGCCGCGCCGCCCCCCGGCGCTTCGGGGTGCCGCGCCTTGGCGCGCGTCTTTGCGCCGCGATGCGGTGCCAGCACCATCGTCATGTTGCGGCCATCCTGCTTGGCGGACGTTTCGACGAATCCGTATTCGGCGACGTCCGCACCCAGCCGCTGGAGCAATCGATAGCCCAGCTCGGGCCGCGACTGCTCACGTCCGCGAAACATGATGGTGACCTTGACCTTCGACCCCGCCTCCAGGAAGCGGATTACGTGGCCCTTCTTGGTCTCGTAATCGTGATCGTCGATTTTCGGTCGCAGCTTTTGTTCCTTGACGACGGTCTGCTGCTGGTTCCGGCGGGATTCGCGCGCCTTTTGTGCCGCCTCGTACTTGAACTTGCCGTAGTCCATGATCTTGCAGACCGGCGGTCTGGCGTTCGGGGCAACTTCCACGAGGTCGAGATCGGCGTCCGCGGCGACGCGCAGTGCGTCTTCGATGCGTACGATGCCTACCTGCTCCCCCCCTGGACCAATCAATCGGACTTCAGGTACGCGGATGCGCTCGTTGACGCGGGTCTCAGTGCTGATGGGGCCTCCCTTGTTGGGCTTCTGTTGTCCTCGCGGCCAGTCCCTTGGCCCGTCCGGGATCAGTGGTGAAAAGGCCACACCATCAGCAAAAAGGCCCTGCACAAGCAGGGCCCAATGCCGACCGATCGCGGCTCGAAACTGGTCAAGCCGCCCGCGCTGCCGCGGAACGGGCATTACATGATGCCCATGACCGGACCGAATAGCCTTGAGAAAGGGCCGAGCCTTCATCGTGGCTAGCGGTGGGAGTGGGACTCCACTTACTGTCCCCGGCCTGCGCCGGGATGGTCGCAGTCGTTAGTTTAGCAGCCCATAGGGCCCCTTCCAGCACTTCTGAGCGCGGACGGGCGTCCGGCGTCCTTTACACCAGTTCAGCAAACCTTTCCAACTGGTCTGCGTAACTCTTGGCGCTTCGCCAGGACTTTCACGGCTTGAGGGCATATCCTCGCGGTCTGTGACACTCGCTACGTCTCGCTCGGGGCCTCGTTTGGGCAGCCGGTCGAGCTCCCGGTATCGCTGGGTACCGGCGGCGGCCGGGTGGACGGTTGGCGTCATCGCCACCGTGTCACTGGTCGCCAGCGTGTCGCCGCTGATCCGGTGGCTGATCAAGGTGCCGCGGGAGTTCATCAACAACTACCTGTTCAACTTCCCCGACACCAGCATCGCGTGGTCGTTCGTGCTGGCGTTGCTGGCCGCGGCGCTCACCGCCCGCAAACGCGTCGCCTGGCTGCTGCTGCTCGGCAACATGGTCCTTGCCGCGGTGCTGAACGCCGCCGACATCGCCGCGGGCCACAACACCGCGGCCGAAACCTTCGGCGAGAACCTCGGTTTCGCCGTCCACATCGTCGTGATCGTCCTTCTGGTCTTGGCCTATCGGGAATTCTGGGCCAAGGTCCGCAACGGCGCACTGTTCAAAGCGGCCGGGGTGCTGATCGTCGGCGACGTGATCGGCATCCTGTTGTCGTGGGGTCTGGTCGAACTGTTCCCCGGATCGCTTGCGCGCCAGGACCGCTTGCCCTATGTGGCCAACCGGGTGGTCGGATTCGCGCTGGCCGATCCCGACCTGTTCACCGGCAAGCCGCAGGTTTTACTCAACGCGATCTTCGGGTTGTTCGGCGCGCTCGCGCTGATCGCCGCGACGATCGCGCTGTTCCAGTCGCAGCGCGCCGACAACGCGCTGACCGGCGAGGACGAGTCCGCCATCCGCGGGCTGCTCGAGCTGTGGGGCAAGAACGACTCCCTGGGTTACTTCGCCACCCGTCGCGACAAGTCGGTGGTGTTCGCGCATAGCGGCCGCGCCGCCATCACCTATCGCGTCGAGATTGGCGTCTGCCTGGCCAGCGGCGACCCGGTGGGCGACCCGCGGGCATGGCCACAGGCCATCGACGCGTGGTTGGGGTTATGCCAGACGTACGGCTGGGCGCCCGGCGTCATGGGCGCCAGTTCCCAAGGCGCCCAGGTGTTTCGCGAGGCCGGCCTCAACGCCCTCGAACTGGGTGACGAGGCGATTCTGCGGACCTCCGATTTCAAGCTGTCCGGCCCGGACATGCGCGGGGTGCGCCAGGCGGTGACGCGGGCGCGCAGGGCCGGCCTGACGGTGCGCATCCGGCGACACCGCGACATCTCCGCCGACGAGATGGCCGACACCATCGCGCGCGCCGACGCCTGGCGCGACACCCAAACCGAGCGGGGCTTTTCGATGGCGCTGGGCCGGCTCGGCGATCCGGCCGACGGGGACTGCCTGCTGGTCGAAGCGATGGACCGCGACGGCCACGTGATCGCGATGCTGTCACTGGTCCCGTGGGGAACCACGGGCGTCTCCCTGGACTTGATGCGCCGTTCCCCGCAGTCCCCGAACGGCACCATCGAACTCATGGTGAGCGAGCTCGCCCTGAACGCCGAAACCATTGGCATCACCCGCATTTCACTGAACTTCGCGATGTTCCGGTCCGCCTTCGAGCAGGGCGCCCAGCTCGGCGCCGGCCCGGTCGCGCGACTGTGGCGGGGGCTGTTGCTGTTCTTCTCGCGGTGGTGGCAGCTGGAGACGCTGTACCGCTCCAACATGAAATACCAACCCGAGTGGATTCCCCGCTACGCCTGCTACGAGGACGCGCGCTTGATTCCCCGGGTCGGGGTCGCCTCGGTGATCGCGGAGGGTTTCCTCGTCTTGCCGTTCAGCCGGCGGGACAAGGTGCACACCGGGCATCACCCCGCCGTGCCGGCCAGGCTGGCGGAGTCCGGGCTGCTGCATCACGACGGGTCGACGCCCGACGTGAGCGGGCTGCGACGCGGGGCCAGCGCCGCCGAGGCCGAGGAGTCGAGATCCCGTCTGCCGGAACAGGTCCGGGTGCGCCTGGCCAAGCTGAAAACCTTGCAGCGCAACGGTGTTGACGCCTACCCGGTGGGATCCCCGCCCAGCCATACGATCGCCCGGGCGCTAGACGCGGACGACCAGGAAACCGTCTCGGTGGCCGGCCGGATATTGCGGATCCGCGACTACGGTGGCGTGCTGTTTGCCCAGCTGCGTGACTGGTCGGGCGAAATGCAAGTGCTGCTGGACAACTCGCGCCTGGAGTGCGGCCGCACCGCCGATTTCACCGCGGCCATCGATCTTGGTGACCTGGTCGAGCTGACCGGGCACATGGGCTTTTCCAAGAACGGAACCCGCTCGCTGATAGTGCGCGACTGGCGGATGATCGGTAAGTGCTTGCGCCCGTTGCCAAACAAGTGGAAGGGGCTGACCGACCCGGAGACGCGGGTGCGCACCCGCTACGTCGACCTGGCGGTCAATACCGAGTCGCGCGAACTGATCAAGGCCCGCAGCAGCGTGTTGCGCTCGGTGCGGGAAACGCTGTTCGCCAGGGGGTTCATCGAAGTCGAGACGCCGATCCTGCAGCAGATCCACGGCGGAGCCACCGCCCGGCCGTTCGTCACCCACATCAACACCTATGACATGGACCTGTTCTTGCGCATCGCGCCGGAGCTTTACCTGAAGCGGTTGTGCGTCGGCGGCGTCGAGCGGGTGTTCGAGCTGGGCCGGGCCTTCCGCAACGAGGGTGTCGACTTCAGCCACAACCCCGAGTTCACGTTGCTGGAGGCCTACCAGGCACATGCCGACTACAAGGTGTGGATCGACGGCTGCCGTGAGCTCATCCAGAACGCCGCCCAGGCGGCTCACGGTGAGCAGACCGTGTTGCGGCCCCGCGGTGGCACCGGCGCCCGCCTGGAACCGGTCGACATCTCCGGCGCCTGGCCGGTCAAGACCGTTCACGACGCGGTCTCCGAAGCGCTGGGAGAACACGTCGACCCCGACACCTCCCTGGCCGCGCTGCGCAAGCTGTCCGACGCCGCGCACATTCCGTATCGCGCGCATTGGGATGCCGGCGCGGTGGTTCTGGAACTCTACGAGCACCTGGTCGAGGACCGGACCGAGCAACCGACCTTCTACATCGACTTTCCGACCTCCGTGTCACCGTTGACCCGGCCGCACCGCAGCAAGCCCGGCGTCGCCGAGCGGTGGGACCTGGTGGCGTGGGGCGTCGAGCTGGGCACCGCCTACAGCGAGCTCACCGACCCGGTCGAGCAGCGGCGCCGTCTCCAGGAGCAGTCGCTGCTGGCCGCCGGCGGGGATCCCGAGGCGATGGAGCTCGACGAAGACTTCCTGCAAGCCATGGAATACGCGATGCCGCCCACCGGCGGGCTCGGTATGGGCATCGATCGACTCGTCATGCTCATAACCGGCCGCAGCATCCGCGAGACACTGCCATTTCCGCTGGCCAAACCGCATTAGCCGGGCCCGGTGCTGCCAGGCATTCCACAGCGAACATTCGGTAAAAATGTTCCAGGACGGTTAACAATGGATCACAATGAATCACGTGACAGCGTCGACGACCGTCGCCACGGCGCAGTTGCTCGCAAGTAGTCATACATCCCTGATGCACGGCTGGGTGCCCACGACCATCCAGGCCGTCGCCGCCGTCGCGCTGACGCTTGCCGTGGGCTGGCGGTCCCGTCGTTGGCGGACGATCTGGCTGCCGGCGGCCGCCCTGGTCGGCGGCGCCATGGCCTATGGGACGCACTGGTACATCGTCGACCGGGGTCTCTCCGATGACCCGGCACCGCCGGCGCTGTGGCTCTGGATCACGATGACCGGCATGGCGGCGACGGTGCTGGTTTTGGGCTGGCGCGCCGCACCGCCGTGGCGGCGTGGCGTGACACTGCTTGCCGTGCCGTTGTGTTTGCTCTGCGCGGCGCTGGCGCTCAACCTGTGGGTCGGCTACTTCCCGACCGTGCAGGCCGCCTGGAGCCAGCTCACCTCCGGCCCGCTGCCCGATCAGACCGACCGGGCCAGCGTCACCGCGATGGCCGCCAAACGTGCCCGGCCACCACACGGCAGCGTGGTACCGGTGGTGATCCCTTCGGACGCATCACATTTCAAGCACCGCGGTGAACTGGTCTACCTGCCGCCCGAATGGTTCACGAGCAGCCCCCCGCCGCCGCTGCCGACGGTGATGATGATCGGGGGACAGTTCAACACACCCGCGGACTGGACGCGCGCGGGCAACGCGATCAAGACAATCGACGACTTCGAGACCACGCACAGGGGCAAGGCGCCGGTGCTGGTGTTCGCCGACTCCGGAGGCGCTTTCAACAACGACACCGAATGCGTCAATGGAGTCCGCGGAAATGCGGCCGACCACCTGACCAAAGATGTTGTGCCTTATATGATTTCGAATTTCGGCGTCAGCCCCGACCGGTCCAACTGGGGCGTTGCCGGCTGGTCCATGGGCGGGACTTGTGCCCTGGATCTGACCGTCATGCATCCCGACATGTTCAGCGCGTTCGTCGACATCGCCGGCGACTTCTTCCCGAATGCCGGAAACAAGGCACAAAGCATCGCCAGGCTGTTCGGCGGAAACGCCGACGCCTGGGCCGCATTCGACCCGACCACCGTGATCAGCCGGCACGGCCCGTACCGCGACGTGGCCGGATGGTTCGCGATCTCCTCGGACGGCCCGCCGGCGCCACGGCGCGACTACGCGACGCGTCTGGTTGGTCGCGACGCCGCCGCCGACCCGGGCAACCAGACCGCAGCCGCCTATTCGCTGTGCGCGCTTGGCCGTGCCAACGGCATCGACTGCGCGGTCGTTCCCCAGCCGGGTAAGCACGACTGGCCTTTTGCGGACCGGGCTTTCGCGGCCTCGCTGCCCTGGCTGGCCGGCCGGCTGGGCACTCCGGGGGTTCCGCGGATTCCGTTGCCCGCCGCGTCCCCTCCGTCCGTGGTCGCCGCGCCGGTCGTGGTCCCGGCCCAGCGCTCCAACACCCCTGCCAGATAACCCGGGCCGCAGTAGCGTGGCGGCATGCCCGACGAACCACTGACTCCCGGCGCTCCCTGCGCCGGCCAATCCGATCCCGGGTACGACAGCGCCGGTGTACCGACCTTCGAATCGGTCCGCGAGAAAATCGAAACCCGGTACGCGACGGCGCAGGGTGCGGCGGAACTCGATGCCGAGACGGCGGAGGGACGCTCCGTCGAGGAGCTGTACGACGAGCGTCAGCGCGCGGCCGCCGAACGGTTGGCGCAGATCCGCCAGTCGATGCGCTCCGAGGAGGGTTGAGGGGCTGATCGACGCTGCGCGACGCCGCGCCGCGGCGGTCCGTCAGGCGGTGACCTTGCGCCGCCGGTCGGAACGCTGCCGCGGGCGGGCCCGGGCCCCTATGCCCGGGACCTCGGCGAGAAACTTCCCGGTATAGCTTTCCGGCACCGCCGCGACGTCCTCCGGGGTGCCCTCGGCGACAACGGTTCCGCCCTCGGCGCCACCCTCGGGCCCCATGTCGACGATCCAGTCAGAGGTCTTGATGACGTCCAGGTTGTGTTCGATGACGATGACCGTATTGCCCTTGTCGACAAGGCCGTTGATGACGTTCAACAGCTTGCGGATGTCGTCGAAATGCAGTCCGGTGGTGGGTTCGTCGAGGATGTAGATGGTGCGCCCGGTCGAGCGCTTCTGCAGTTCCGCGGCCAGCTTGACGCGCTGCGCCTCACCGCCGGACAGCGTCGGAGCGGGTTGGCCCAGCCGGACATAGCCCAGGCCGACGTCGACGAGGGTGCGCAGGTAGCGGTGGATCCCGGTGATCGGCTCGAAGAACTCCGCGGCTTCCTCGATCGACATGTCCAGCACTTCGGAGATGGTCTTGCCCTTGTAGTGCACCTCGAGGGTTTCGCGGTTGTAGCGGGCGCCATGGCAGACCTCGCACGGCACGTACACGTCGGGCAGGAAGTTCATCTCGATCTTGATGGTGCCGTCACCCGTGCACGCCTCGCAGCGGCCGCCCTTGACGTTGAACGAGAACCGACCCGGTTGGTAGCCCCGGACTTTGGCCTCGGTGGTGGCCGCGAACAGCGTGCGGATCTTGTCGAACACCCCGGTGTAGGTGGCCGGGTTGGACCGCGGCGTGCGGCCGATCGGCGACTGGTCGACGCGCACCAGCTTGTCCAGATAGTCGAGCCCGGTGACCCGGGTGTGGCGACCGGGGACCTGCCGGGCGCCGTTGAGCCGGTTGGCCAGCACCGCGGCCAGGATGTCGTTGACCAGCGTCGACTTGCCCGAACCGGACACGCCGGTGACCGAGGTCAGCACGCCGAGCGGAAACGACACGTCGATGGCCCGCAGGTTGTGCTCGCGGGCGCCGACGACCGTCAGCCGCCGGCGTCTATCGATGGGGCGCCGGATCGCGGGGATCTCGATGCTTTCCCGGCCCGACAGGTAGGCCCCGGTGATCGACTCCTTGTTGGCCAGCAGCTCGCCGTGGGTTCCGCTGTGCACGATGCGGCCGCCGTGCTCACCGGCCCCCGGGCCGATGTCGACGATCCAGTCGGCGTGCGCGATGGTGTCCTCGTCGTGCTCGACGACGATCAGCGTGTTCCCCAAATCCCTTAGCCGCGTAAGCGTTTCGATGAGGCGACGGTTGTCGCGCTGGTGCAGCCCGATCGACGGCTCGTCCAGCACGTAGAGCACCCCCACCAGGCCGGACCCGATCTGGGTGGCCAGCCGGATGCGTTGGGCCTCACCGCCGGACAGCGTGGCCGCGGCGCGGGACAGCGACAAATACTCCAGCCCGACGTCGAGCAAAAAGCCCAGCCGCGACTGGATTTCCTTGAGCACCTGGCCCGCGATCGCTTGCTCGCGCGCACCAAGAGTGAGCCCGTTCAGAAAGTCGGCGCAGTCGGAGATCGACAGCTCGCAGACCTCGGCGATGGACTTCGCGCCGCGCTCACCCTTGGACTCCCCGGCCAGCGTCACCGCCAGGATCTCCGGCTTGAGGCGGGTGCCCTCACACACCGGGCAGGGCACGTCGCGCATGAAACCCTCGTAGCGTTCCTTCATCTGCTCGGACTCGGTCTGCGTCATCTTGCGCTGCAGGAACGCCAGCACGCCCTCGAAATCGGCGTAGTAGGACCGGGTGCGGCCGTACCGGTTGCGATACCGCACATGCACCTGATGATCGGAACCCTCGAGGATCGCTCTGCGGGCCTTGGCCGGCAGCTTGCGCCACGGCGTGTCGACGTCGAACCCGAGCTCCTCGCCGAGCCCGGCCATCATCCGGGTGAAGTACTCCGCGGTGTGGCCGTTGGACCATGGCGCCACGGCGCCGTCGGCCAGCGTGCGCTCCGGGTCGGGCACCACCAGATCCGGGTCGACCTCCTTGCGGATGCCCAGGCCGCTGCACTCGGGGCAGGCGCCGTAGGGCGAGTTGAACGAGAACGACCGCGGTTCCAGGTCGTCGACGGCCAGGGCATGCCCGTTGGGACAGGCCAGCTTCTCGGAGAACCGCTGCTCCCGGTGATGATCGGGTTCATGGGCTTCGTGATCCGGAAACTCCAGCACCACGATGCCGTCGGCCAGGCTCAGCGCGGTTTCCACCGAATCGGTGAGCCGCTGCTTGGCGGTGGCCTTGACGGTAAGGCGGTCCACCACGACCTCGATGTCGTGCTTTTCCTGCTTCTTCAGTTTCGGTGGATCGGTCAGCGGATGCACGACGCCGTCGACCCGCACCCGGCTGTAGCCCTGGGCGTTGAGCTTCTCGAACAGGTCGGCGAATTCGCCCTTGCGGGTGCGCACCACCGGCGCGAGGACCAGGAACCGGGTGCCCTCCGGCATCGCCAGCACCTGGTCGACGATTTGCTGCGGCGTCTGCCGGGCGATCCGCTCACCGCAGACGGGGCAGTGCGGTGAGCCCGCCCGGGCGTACAGCAGCCGCAGGTAGTCGTAGACCTCGGTGATCGTTCCGACCGTCGATCGCGGGTTGCGGTTGGTCGACTTCTGGTCGATCGACACCGCCGGGGACAGACCCTCGATGAAGTCGACGTCCGGCTTGTCCATCTGCCCGAGGAATTGGCGGGCGTAGGCCGACAGCGACTCCACGTAGCGGCGCTGGCCCTCGGCGAAGATGGTGTCGAACGCCAGCGACGACTTGCCCGACCCGGACAGCCCGGTGAAGACGATCAACGAGTCGCGCGGCAGGTCGAGGTCGACGCCGCGCAGGTTGTGCTCGCGGGCGCCCTTGACGATCAGGCGGTCAGCCAACGCTGCCCCTCTCACTAAAGCTCTTACGTGCCGGAAGCGGTTCCCAGAACGGGATCGCGCACGGCGCATTCCATGCTATGTGCCCACACCGACAAGCACCGGACCCAGGCGGTGCCAGGGGCCGGACCAGTAACCTTGCCCATATGACTGCCTCGGTTGTGCCCGACAATAACTACACCGGACACGTCGACCCCGGTACCGCCGCCCGCCGCACCCTGCCCGGCGCCACGATCCTGAAGGCGTCGGTCGGCCCGATGGACAACAACACCTACCTGGTGACCTGTTCGGCGACCGGAGAAACACTGCTCATCGACGCCGCCAACGACGCCGACGTCCTCCTCGACCTCATCCGGCGTTACGCCCCGAAGGTGTCGCTGATCGTGACCAGCCATCAGCACTTCGATCACTGGCAGGCGCTGAAGGCCGTGGCCGCCGCCACCGGCGCGCCGACCGCCGCCAACGAGATCGATGCGGGACCGCTGCCGGTCAAACCCGACCGTTTGCTGGCCGACGGCGACACCGTGCAGGTCGGCAAGCTGACCTTCGACGTCATCCACCTTCGCGGGCACACGCCCGGATCGATCGCGCTGGCCCTCGACGGGCCGGCGACCGGCGGGGTCACCCAGCTGTTCACCGGTGACTGCTTGTTCCCGGGCGGTGTCGGCAAGACATGGCAGCCCGGGGATTTCACCCAGCTGCTCGACGACGTCACCACCCGGATCTTCGACCGGTTCGCCGACGACACGGTCGTCTACCCGGGCCACGGCGACGACACCGTGCTGGGCAAGGAACGCCCCCACCTGCGCGAATGGCGCGAACGCGGTTGGTAGGCCCCGGCTAATTCGTGGTGTGCACGATCAACACGTCAACCTTGGCCCGACGCGAGACGTTGGCCGGCACCGATCCCAGCAGCCGCCCCGCAATCGTGCTCAGGCCGACGTTCCCGACGACCAGCAGATCGGCCTCTTCGTCCTCGGCCAGCTTTACCAGCGCGTCGACCGGAGCGCCGACGATCGGCCGCTCCTCCACGTTCGTGGCGCCGGCCGTGCGCGCCCGCTCCTTGGCGTCCTGCAGGATCGCGTAAATCGGCGCGGTGCCCGACACCTTGTAGCTTTCTTCCCGCAGTGCGTCGGCGGCCCGGGTGTCCTCGTGCTGGGGCAGGTACGCCGACGCGATGATCAACCTGGCGTCGGCCCCGGCGATTTGGCCCGCCCGGTCCACCGCACGCATCGACGAATCCGAGCCGTCGGTCCCGACCACCACGGTCCGATAGGCGCCCATTTAACCTCCCAGTGTCGGTTGCTACGCCAAGCCAAGACAGTATCGCGTTGTCAGGTAAAGATGGGTCAGATTAACCACACATCAACGGCGTGGCGCAACCGGCATTTGCCGGGCCACGCTGCACCAACGGACAATATTCCCGATCATAAAACGGCCGAATGCTCACCGTCACGCCGGAAAGCCCTGCATTGGCGAGCTTTTCGTGAAATGCGGGCGCGGTGTGCAAATGCGCGTTTGCCGCCGCCGATCGTGCAAAACCGCGCAATGGAGCGACTGATGGTGAGCCGGTCCAGCTGGCGCACCTTACAGTGACAGGCATCATGTCTATGTCCATTCTCGAGCAGCGTGACGCGGGCGCCGTTCACCAGCCCGCGCCCGCCCGGCCGCGCGGCAGGCTGCTCGACCCGTGGGCGGTCGCGGTGTTGGCCGCCGTTGTCAGCGGCGCGTGGGCCAGTCGGCCGTCGCTGTGGTTCGACGAGGGCGCCACGATCTCGGCGTCCGCCAGCCGGACGCTGCCCGAGCTGTGGAAACTGCTGGGCCATATCGATGCCGTGCACGGGCTGTATTACCTGCTGATGCACGGTTGGTTCGCGATATTTCCGCCGACGGAATTCTGGTCGCGGGTGCCCAGCGCCCTGGCCATCGGCGGCGCCGCCGCCGGCGTCACGGTTTTCACCAAGCAGTTTTGCGGGCAGGGTTCGGGGCGGGCCACGGCGGTCTGCGGCGGCATCGTCTTCGCCATCATGCCGCGGGTTACCTGGGCGGGTATCGAAGCTCGCTCCTCCGCGCTTTCGGTGGCCGCCGCCGTCTGGCTGACCGTCTTGCTTGTCGCGGCGGCGCGGCGCAACAGCGCGCGGCTCTGGCTGTTCTACGCGCTGCTCTCGATGTTGTCGATATTGGTCAGCATTAACTTGGTGCTGCTGATGCCGGTCTACGCCGCGATACTGCCGCTACTCGCGCCCGAGAAATCTCGAAAATCCGTCGTCGTGTGGTGGTTGATCAGCTCAACCGTGGCGGTCGGGGCCATGACGCCGTTCATCCTGTTCGCCCACGGGCAGGTTTGGCAGGTCTCGTGGATCGGGACGCTGACGCGCAACGTCTACCTCGACGTCCTGCATCGGCAGTATTTCGACCACAGCGTTCCATTCGCCATCCTGGCGGGCGTTATCGTCGTGGCCGCGGTGGTGGCGCGGCTGGCCCCGATAGCGGTCCGGGCACCGGGCCCCGGCGGCGATGCCCGCCGGCTTTTGCTGGTCAGCGCGGCATGGATCGTCATTCCCACCGGGATCGTGCTGATTTATTCGGCGGCCGTCGAACCCGTCTATTACCCGCGCTACCTGATCCTGACCGCTCCGGCGGCGGCCGTCGTTTTGGCGGTCTGCATCGTCACGGTCGCCCGCAAGCCGTGGCCCATCGCCGGCGTGCTCGCGCTGTTCGCCGTTGCCGCTTTTCCGAACTACTACTTCACGCAACGCGGGCCGTATGCCAAGGAGGGCTGGGATTACAGCCAGGTGGCCGATCTGATCGGCTCCCATGCCGCACGCGGGGACTGTCTGCTGGTGGACAACACGGTGCCCTGGAAGCCCGGGCCGATCCGCGCCCTGCTGGCCACTCGGCCGGCGGCCTTCCGGTCGTTGATCGACGTCGAACGCGGCGCCTACGGCCCCAAGGTCGGCTCGCTGTGGGACGGCCACGTCGCCGTCTGGCTGACGACGGCCAAGATCAACAAGTGCTCCACCATCTGGACCATCACCAACAAAGACAAGTCACTGCCCGATCATCAAAGCGGACAATCGTTGCCGCCGGGAAGCGCGTTCGGCCGCACACCGGCGTATCGGTTCCCGAGCTACCTTGGGTTCCGCGTCGTCGAACGTTGGCAATTCCATTACTCGCAAGTGGTGAAGTCAACGCGGTGACGGGCCGGGTGTTAAGGCACAAACCGTGGGGTAATTGACGGACATGCAGATCTGGCTGGCCGACCCATTCCTCGGCGGTGCCGTACAGGGCACCCGGCACCTCGTCGAGCTGTTCGCCGCGTTCGGGCTCACGGCGCTGATCGGCCTGGAACGCACGGTCCAGGGGAAAAGGGCCGGGCTGCGGACCCAGACCATCGTCGGCACGTCGTCGGCGCTGATCTTCTTGGTCAGCAAGTACGGCTTCGCCGATGTCTTGTCGGCGGGCACGAGCGTGTTGGACCCTTCACGCGTCGCGGCCCAAATCGTCTCGGGCATCGGCTTTTTGGGCGCCGGGATCATCATCACCCGCCGCGGTGCCGTCCACGGGCTCACCACGGCGGCCGCGGTATGGGAGTCGGCCGCGATCGGCATGGCGGCGGGCGCCGGCCTGCTGCTGCTCGCCAGCGCCGTGGTGGCCCTGCACTTCGTCAGCGCGCTCGCCTTCAATAGGGTGGAGCGCCAACTCTCCGCGCGGCTGCACGGCAGCGTCCGGCTGCACGTCGTCTACGAGAACGGCCGCGGCGTGCTGCGGGAGTTGCTGCGGGTCTGCGGGCAGCGAAATTGGTTGCTCACCGAGCTCGACGCGGACGCCCACGATATCGACCTCGACCAGGTCGGGGTGACGATGACGTTGTCGGGCGACAAGATTGCGAACGCCATGCAGGTGCTCAGGGAGGTCGACGGGGTTAACGCCGTGCTTCGTGCCGAGGAGAGTACGGACTGAACCGGCGCGGATCGCCGCCGGCGGTGCGCGTCACTTCAGGCCGGCGGCGTCCATCCCACGCAGTTCCTTCTTGAGGTCGGCGATCTCGTCGCGGAACCGGGCGGCCAGCTCGAACTGCAGATCCCGCGCGGCGGCCATCATCTGCGCGGTCAGGTCCTTGATCAGGTCGGCAAGTTCGGCGCGCGGCATGCTGGTGACGTCGCGACCCTCGAACACCCCGGCGCTGACCGCGCGGCCGGGTTCGCCCTGGGCACGCCGGCCGCGCGAGGCGTTGCGGCCCGACCCGCCGATGGGAACGGACTCGGTGGCTTCGGTATCGGCCGCCTCGCGGTAGACCTGGTCGAGGATGTCGGCGATCTTCTTGCGCAGCGGCTGCGGGTCGATGCCGTTGGCCTCGTTGTAGGCGATCTGCTTGGCCCGGCGCCGTTCGGTCTCGTCGATGGCCTCCTTCATCGAATCGGTCATCGTGTCGGCGTACATGTGCACCTCACCGGACACGTTGCGGGCGGCCCGGCCGATCGTCTGGATCAGGCTGCGCGACGACCGCAGGAAGCCCTCCTTGTCGGCGTCGAGGATCGACACCAGCGACACCTCGGGCAGGTCCAGGCCCTCGCGCAGCAGGTTGATGCCGACCAGCACGTCGTAGTCGCCGAGCCGCAGCTGGCGCAGCAGCTCCACCCGGCGCAGCGTGTCGACCTCGGAATGCAGATAGCGCACCCGGATGCCCATCTCCAGCAGGTAGTCGGTGAGATCCTCGGCCATCTTCTTGGTCAGCGTCGTCACCAGCACCCGCTGGTCGGCGTCGGCGCGTTTGCGGATCTCGCCGATCAGGTCGTCGATCTGCCCCTTGGTCGGCTTGACCACCACTTTCGGGTCCACCAGGCCGGTCGGCCGGATCACCTGCTCGACGAACTCGCCACCGGCCTGGCTGAGCTCATACGGGCCCGGGGTGGCCGACAGGTACACCGTCTGCCCGATCCGCTCGGCGAACTCCTCCCAGGTCAGCGGGCGGTTGTCGACCGCGGACGGCAGCCGGAACCCGTACTCGACGAGGTTGCGTTTGCGCGACATGTCGCCCTCGTACATGCCGCCGATCTGCGGCACGGTGACGTGTGACTCGTCGATGACGAGCAGGAAGTCCTCCGGGAAGTAGTCGAGCAGGGTCGCGGGCGGCGAGCCGGGGCCCCGGCCGTCTATGTGCCTTGAGTAATTTTCGATGCCCGAGCAGAACCCGACCTGGCGCATCATCTCGATGTCGTAGTTGGTGCGCATCCGGAGCCGCTGGGCCTCCAGCAGCTTGCCCTGGCCCTCGAGCTCGGCGAGCCGCGCGGCCAGTTCCTCCTCGATGGTGGAGATCGCGTGCGCCATCCGCTCCGGACCGGCCACGTAGTGGGTGGCCGGGAAGATCCGCAGCGAGTCCACCTGGCGGATCACCTCCCCGGTCAGCGGGTGCAGGTAGTACAGCGCCTCGATCTCGTCGCCGAAGAACTCGATGCGCACCGCCAGCTCCTCGTAGGACGGGATGATCTCCACGGTGTCGCCGCGCACCCGGAACGAGCCGCGGGTGAAGGACAGGTCGTTGCGCGTGTACTGGACGTCGACCAGCAGCCGCAGCAGCCCGTCCCGGGGCACGTCGGTGCCGACCCGCAGCTCGACCGAGCGGTCCAGGTAGGACTGCGGCGTGCCCAGGCCGTAGATGCACGACACCGAGGCGACCACCACCACGTCGCGACGGGACAGCAGCGAGGACGTCGCGGAGTGCCTTAAGCGCTCCACGTCGTCGTTGATGGAGCTGTCCTTTTCGATGTAGGTGTCGGTCTGCGCGATGTACGCCTCGGGTTGGTAGTAGTCGTAGTACGACACGAAATACTCAACCGCGTTGTGCGGCAACATCTCTCGCAGCTCATTGGCCAGCTGGGCGGCCAGCGTCTTGTTGGGCGCCATCACCAGGGTGGGCCGCTGCAGGCGCTCGATCAGCCATGCGGTGGTGGCCGACTTGCCGGTCCCGGTGGCACCCAGCAGCACCACGTCGCGCTCCCCCGCCGCGATCCGTCGCTCCAACTCTTTGATGGCGGCCGGCTGGTCGCCGGCCGGCGCGTGCGGGCTGACCACCTCGAAGCGGCCGCCGGCACGCACCAACCCTGCCACCTCCTCTGCGGCGGGGCGATATTCGGAATGCGCGACTACCGGGTGCTCAGTGGCGAAAGCCATGCCACCCAGGGTAGAGCGGCGCACTGACAGGTGCGCCGCTCTACCCCGCCGCGAGGGTGCGCAGAATGCCAGCCGCAGCGGCGTGTCGTGGTGCAAACACGCACCCTCGCCGTCAGGAATCAGCTGGGGCGGGTCCACGTCCGCGTGACGGGATCGCATTGCAGCAGGTAGCCGTCGTTCGAGGTGGACATGGCGAACACCGAGGTGTTCGGCCGGTCGCACGAGCTGCCGGACGCGTGCACCCCCATCGTGATGGGGGCTTTGGCCCACGTGTTGCCTTCGCAGACGACCTGCTCGTTGTTGGTCGGGTCGTAGGCAAGTTTGCCGACGTCGCTGCACAGCCCGCCGAGGACGGGCGGTGCCGGGTGGGCCGGCGTGGTCGAGGTGCTGATCACCTGTGTCGGATCGGCCAAGGTCACGGCCGGCGGCACGTCACCGACCCGCGTGGCCACGACGGGCACCCGCACGACCGCTCCCTGTGCGCCGCACTCATTGGTGAGGACGGTCTCGGTTTGCGTGCCGCGCAGGGTGCCGTCGGCCTGCGGCGCCAACGACCATGCGATGGTCTCCTGCTGGGTGGCCCGCACCTGTCCGTTCGGCTGCGTGCAGCCCACCCGCTCCTGCTGGGGTGCGCCCTGCCAATAGCCGCCGATGAAGCGCAGCGTGTCCGTGTGCCCCCCGTCGGCGGTGCTGGTCACCTGGTGGTTGGCGTCGTCGAGCTGGGTCCCGGTGGCCGCACACCCGTTCGTGGTGCACACCGAACGGAAAGCCCACCAGTCGGTGGGGGCGCCGTCGTGGCGGATCGGCACGCCGTTGGTGGTCTGCTTGCCGCGGTCGTAGCTCAACTGGAAGGTGCCGTTGAGCACCGGCCCCGACGAGGTGGTCGCGGCGTTGGGCGCCGGGACCGACGGTTTCGACGCCAGGGCGGGAACGTTGGCCGCGGGGCTCTCCGGCTCGAACGAGTACAGGGTCGACCAGGTCGCCGCCACGGCGATCAGCACCGCGCCGACGAGCGCCGTCGCCCACCGGGTCCGTGACGAATACCTGTGGTTCATCGCCGCCACAACGCCACGGACGCCGCCGCCGCGCCGTCGCGCCGGCAAAGCGGCATCGGGTTGGGCGGCCCGATCGGCGTCGCAGACGTCGTCGAACCGCTCGCCGACGGCTCCCACGGCGGATGCAAACGCGCGACACCGCTCGAACCGGTCCTCGGGTTGTTTGGCCAGCGCCTTGCGGAACACCTCGTCGAGGTCCGCCAAATCCGGGCGGTAATCGCTGAGCCGGGGTGGATCCTCGTGCAGGTGTTGGCTGATCACCGCGATCGGGTTGGAGTGCTGGAACGGTGGCGCACCGGTGAGCAGATGAAACGCCGTGGCGGCCAAGGCATATTGGTCCGCCCGACCGTCGATGTTGGAACCCGTCAACTGTTCGGGCGCCGCGTAGGCCACCGTTCCCACCGCGACATTGGTCTCGGTGATGCCGCTGATGTTGCCGAGGTGACGAGCCACGCCGAAGTCCGCCAATAGGATTCGCCGTTCCCCGTCCTCCGGGTGGGTGAGCAGGATGTTGGCGGGCTTGACGTCGCGGTGCAGCAAGCCGCGATCGTGGGCGTAGTCGAGCGCGCCGGCGACGGCGTGCAGGATGGCGCACACCTCGTGGACCGGCAAACCTTTTTGGCCGTCCTGGTGGCGCTCTTTGACCAGTCGGGCCGCGTCGGTGCCCTCGACGTAGTCCATGGAGATCCACAGCTGGCCGCCGTATTCGCCGCGGTCGTGGACCCCGACGATGTGCGGGTGCCACAGCGTCGCCGCAAGGTCGGCCTCCCGGTTGAACCTCTCGCGAAACTCCGGATCCGCCGTCACCGCCTCGGCGAGCACCTTGATCACGTCGCGGCGCGGCAGCCGGGGATGCAGGGCCAGGTAGACCTCGGCCATGCCGCCCGCGCCCAGCTGCCGCAGGATCGTGTAGCCGGCAAACGGCGCGCCACCACTGAGCGCAAGGCGCGATCCCCCGGCCTCGCCAGGCTGCTCCGCCGGCTGGGGCTCCGCGTTCGGGGTCGAGTTGACCGGCGGAATGCGGCGAAACAGGTGCGCGACGGTCGCCGAGGGCAGTGAGTGAAAGCCCGATCGCAGGGCCTCGCGGACCAAACGCGGGTTACTCAGCAGCCGTCGCCCGGCATCGAGGCGCCGGGTGGTCCCCTTGTGTTCGTCCATCAGCTTGACCCCCTCGCTTCTCGGCACTACCTGCGGGTATCGCCGCAACCTGACGCGGGGCGAAACACCCTGGGCGCTTGCATCGAGATCGGGGCCCACGAGCGGCTCCGGTTGACCTCGGCACCGTGGGCCGGCGCGGCGGCGCGCCCGCACACACCCCTAGCTGCCGTCACGCTCGAATCATGCCGGATCCCGGTGGGCGATTGATCTCAGCAGGCTATGAAACGGCTATGAGTGGCCAAATCGAAATAAAGTTAAATCACAGGCGAGTCCCATGGAGCCCGCTCGAGCCGCGGACCGATACTTGAGTAGTGACTCGACCCGCCCCGCCCGTCGTGACGATCCGGCACGACGGGTCCCAACGTTCCTTCGCGGCAGGCCACGAGGTGATCATCGGGCGTGACGTGAACGCCGACGTGCGCATCCCGGACCCGCGGATCTCCCGCACGCACCTGATCTTGCGGTTCGATCAAGGCCGATGGCTGGCAATCGACAACGGCTCGCTGAACGGGACCTACGTCAACGGCTACCGGATGCCGGTCATCGACATCCACGACGGTCAGAGCATCAACGTCGGCAACCCGCAGGGACCGCGGCTGACCTTCGCGATCGGACCGCAGCAGGGCCAGACCAGCCGGCCGCCCCAGACGAGGCCGACGCGGGACTCCGGACCGCCCACTATGGCCTGGTCCGCGCTCCCGGAGCAGACGAATCCCGCAGTGCCGCCTTCGCCGCCGCGTGGCCAGACCACACGCCAGCCCCAAGGCCCGGCTCGCGGCGGTCCCCACGTCGCGCCGCGGCGCCCTGTGCCGCCCAGGCAGCCGGTTTCGCCGCCGCGCCAGGCGCCGCCGCGGCTTCAGACATCGGGAAGGCCGCCCCGCGGGACGCCGCCCGACCAGCTGACCGTGGTCAACGCCGGCGCGCCGGCCTGGCCGGAACCCACGCCCCCCACCGAGTCCACCGTGATCGACGCCAGGACGGCCGACGTGTCGAACCTGGCGACCAGGATGGTGAAGTTCCTGACGCCGCGCTCGTCGGCGGCGACCAAAACCGGCACTATCACGATCGGCCGCGCAGCCGACAACGACATCGTCGTCCCCGACGTCTTGGCCTCGCGTCAACACGCGACCCTGGTGCAGACGCCGCTCGGCACCGAGATCCGGGACAACAGCATCAACGGAACTTTCGTCAACGGCACCCGCATCGGGTCGGCGATCTTGACCGACGACGACGTCGTCACCATCGGCAACGTCGACCTGGCGTTCCGCGACGGCACGCTGATCCGGCGCAGCGAAGCCGCGCGGCGCACCGGCGGCCTCGAGGTGCGCAACGTCAGGTACGTCGCCGACAACGGCAAGCAATTGCTGGACAACATCTCGCTGTCCGCCAGGCCCGGCACGCTGACCGCCATCATCGGCGGCTCGGGCGCCGGAAAGACCACCCTTGCCAGGCTGGTCGCCGGCTACGCCCGTCCCAGTTCCGGCTCGGTCAGCTTCGAGGGCCATGACATCCACGCCGACTACGCGTCGCTGCGCAGCAGGATCGGCATGGTCCCGCAGGACGATGTCGTGCATCATCAGCTGACGGTGAACCAGGCGCTGGGCTACGCCGCGGAGCTGAGGCTGCCGCCCGATACCAGCAAAGCCGACCGCGCCCAGGTGGTCGCGCAGGTGCTCGACGAACTCGACATGACCAAGCACGCCGACACCCGGGTCGACAAGCTGTCCGGCGGCCAGCGCAAACGCGCCTCGGTGGCGCTGGAACTGCTCACCGGGCCGTCGCTGCTGATCCTCGACGAGCCGACGTCGGGGCTCGACCCCGCGCTGGACCACCAGGTCATGACGATGCTGCGCCAATTGGCCGACGCCGGCCGCGTGGTGATCGTCGTGACGCACATGTTGTCCTACCTCGACAACTGCGACCAGCTGCTATTGGTGGCGCCGGGCGGCAAGACCGCCTACTGCGGACCGCCCGACCAGATCGGCGAGGCGATGGGAACCACCAACTGGGCCAAGATCTTCACCCGGGTGGGCGCCGACCCCGAGGAGGCCAACCGGCGCTTCCTGGCCCAGAGCGAGGCCCAGAAGCGACCGCAGAAACTCGTGCCGGCCAAGGCGGACGAGCCGGGCGACCTCGGCGAGCCGGTGCACACCAGCGTGCGGCGCCAGATCTCGACGATCGCGCGCCGGCAGGTGCGCCTGGTCGTCGCCGACCGCGCCTACTTCATATTCCTGGCGCTGTTGCCGTTCATCCTGGGTGTGCTGTCGCTGACCGTCCCCGGCAACAGCGGATTCCGCGTCGCCGACCCGCAGGCCGGCACGCCCGACGAATCCGCGCAGATCCTGAACCTGCTGCTGCTCGCCGCGGCCTTCATGGGCACCGCGCTGACGATCCGCGACCTGGTCGGCGAACGCGCCATCTTCCAACGCGAACAAGCGGTCGGGTTGTCGACGTCGGCCTACCTGCTCGCCAAGACCGCGGTGTTCTGCGGGTTCGCCATCCTGCAATCGGCGATCACCACCACGATCGTGGTAATCGGCAAGGGCGCGCCAACGCAGGGCGCCGTGCTGCTGGGTAACGCCACCTTCGAGCTGTTCACGACCGTCGCCGCCACCTGTGTGGCCTCGGCCATTCTTGGCCTGGCCATCTCGTCGCTGGTGCGCTCCAGCGAGCAGATCATGCCGCTGTTCGTGGTGTCGATCATGGCGCAGCTGGTGCTGTGCGGCGGGATGGTTCCCGTGACGGGCCGGCTCGCCCTCGACCAGTTGTCCTTTGCGATGCCCGCGCGCTGGGGCTACGCGGCGGCGGCGTCGACGGTCAACGTCCGGCATCTGGTACCGGGTTCGCTGATCCCCCAGGACCGGTTCTGGCAGCACACGTCCAAGATCTGGCTGCTCGACATGGGCATGCTGGCCGCGCTGTCCGTGTTCTATGCGGGCTTCGTGCGCTGGAGAATCAGGTTGCGCCGATAGGGGGCGACATCATCCACCCGCCGAAGCACGAGACGTTCGACCTGGTGGCCCGCACCAATACCGATCCCAAGGGCATTGTGCGGGCCGTCGACGAGTACGTGGTGCGACCGTGGGGTCTCTATATTGCCCGTCCCACGCCGGGCAGGGCCCAGTTTCACTACCTCGAATCGTGGCTGCTGCCGTCGTTGGGCTTGCGCGCCACGGTCTTTCACTTCAATCCGGGTCACGAACGCGACCACGATTACTACCTTGATGTGGGCGAATACACGCCCGGCCCGAAGGAGTGGCGTTCCGTGGACCATTACCTCGACATCGAGGCTCGCACCGGCGCCGGGGCGGGACTAGCCGATGTCGACGAGCTGCTGGACGCGGTGCGCCACGGCCTGCTGACCCCGGAAGTCGCCGAGCGGGCGGTGCGGCGCGCGGTGGCCGCGGTCGACGGTCTGGCCCGCCATGACTATGACCTTTCCCGGTGGACGGCCAGCAACGGCATGGAACTCACCTGGCGCCGAACCTCGACTTGATGTCGGGAGTTAGTCGGCGCCGGCCGCCATGAACCGGGACAGTTTTCGGATCCTGCGCCCGGGTAACTCTTGGGTATGCCCCTGAGCGAGTACCGGCGCAAACGCCGGTCCGGCACCAGCCCCGAGCCGGCCGGACGGCGGGGCCGAAAGCGCCGCGGAACCGACGACGGCCCGCGTTTCGTCATTCAGCACCATGCGGCGCGCAGCGACCATTACGACTTTCGCCTCGAGATCGACGGCGTGCTCGTATCCTGGGCGATACCCAAAGGGCCGTCGACCAACCCCAAGGACAGGCGAATGGCGCGCCGCACCGAGGACCACCCGCTGGAATACGCCTCGTTCGAGGGCGTGATCCCCGCGGGCGAATACGGCGCCGGCGGTGTCATCGTCTGGGACCGCGGCACGTACGCCAACGCGACCAAGCACGAGATGGGTGAAGGCCTTGAACGCGGCCATCTTTCGTTTCGCTTGCACGGCGAAAAGCTGCGCGGCGGCTATGCGCTCACCCGGATCAGGGAGGGCAAGGACGAAACGTGGCTGCTGATCAAACGCAGGGACGAGGACGCCGACGCGCGGCGTAAGCCGGTGCGAAACCAGCCGGAATCGGTGCTGACGGGCCGCACGCTCGACGACCTGAACGACCCGGACGAATCGTCGTGACGGGTTTCGCCGGGCTGCCCGGCTCGGTCCGCGCGGCGCTGCACGACGAGCCGGTGCCCGACTGGCGGGCCCCCATGCTGGCCACCCTGACCGACAAGCGGTTTTCCGATCCGCAATGGATTTTCGAGCGCAAATTCGACGGGATGCGCTGCCTGGCATTTCGCGACGGCGACCGGGTGCGGCTGCTGTCGCGAAATCGTCAGCCGCTCAACGGAACCTATCCGGAGCTCGTCGACGCGCTGGCCGCCCAGCACACCACCCGGTTCGTCGTGGACGGCGAGGTGGTGGCGTTCGAGGGACGCCGTACCAGCTTCGCCCGGCTGCAGGGCCGTCTGGGCATCACCGATCCCGAGGTCGCCCGGGCGTCACCGGTCCGCATCTTTTACTACGTCTTCGACCTGTTGCACCTCGACGGCGAGTCCACCGTCGACGTGCCGCTGCTGTGGCGTAAAAGGCTGCTGCGCAACGCCATTGACTTCGACGATCCGCTGCGCTTCACCACCCACCGCGTCAAGGACGGCATCGCCGCCTACCGGGCCGCGTGCGAGCGCGGCGACGAAGGCGTGATCGCCAAGCGTGCCGACTCGACGTATGAGGGCCGCCGCTCGCCGAATTGGCTGAAGTTCAAATGCGTCCGCGACCAAGAATTCGTGGTCGGCGGCTACACCAGCCCCAAAGGCAGCCGCATCGAGTTGGGCGCGCTACTGCTCGGCTATTACGAAGGCCGCGACCTCGTCTACGCCGGCAAGGTCGGCACCGGCTTCGACGAGGCCACGCTGCACAGCCTGCACGCCCGGCTGTCGCCCCTCGAGCAGGACACGCCACCGTTCACCCGAGGTCTGGTGCACGAGAAGAGCGCCCACTGGGTACGCCCGGAGCTGGTGGCCCAAATCGGGTTCACCGAGTGGACCCGCGACGGCAAGCTCCGCCACCCGCGGTACCAAGGCGTGCGCACCGACAAGGAGCCCGGTGACGTCATCCGGGAGACGCACTGATGGCGCGCATCGAGGTCGAGGTCACCCACCCGGACCGGGTGATGTTTCCCGACCCCTCCTCTCAAAAAGGGATCACCAAGGGCGATCTCGTCGACTACTACGGCGAGGTGGCCGACACCATGCTGCCGCACCTCAAGGACCGGCCGCTGAGCGTGCAGCGATTCCCGCGCGGCATCGGCGAACAAGGGTTCGTGCAGCAGGATTTCGCCGATTCGCTGCCGGACTGGATCGGCCGGGTCGAGGTCGCCCGGGAGGGCGGGGCGGGCGGCACCGTGGTGCACCCGGTGGCCGAACGCCCGGAGGCGCTGCGATGGCTGGCCAATCAAAACTGCGTCGCGCTGCACGTGTGGCAGTCACGGCGGGGCCGGCTGCACAACCCGGACCGGCTGGTCTTCGACCTCGACCCGTCCGACACCGACTTCGAGGCGGTGCGGGCGACCGCCCGCGCGGTGGCCGGGGTGTTGGACGACCTAGGGCTGGCCCGTTACGTGCAGACCACCGGCTCGCGCGGGCTGCACGTGGTAGTGCCGCTGCGCCCCGACACCGATTTCGACGCCGCCCGCCAATTCGCCCGCGACGTCGCCGAACTGGTGGTGGCCGACGATCCCGCGCACCGCACCGTGGAGGCCCGCAAGGATAAAAGAGGCCGCCGGGTGTATCTCGACGTGATGCGAAACGCCTACGCCCAGACCGCGGTGGCGCCGTATTCGGTCCGGGCCCGCGCCGGTGCGCCGGTGGCGACCCCGCTGGAGTGGGACGAACTGGACTCCTTAAACAAGCGAAGCCTGCGGTCGGACCGGTTCACCGTCCGCAACATTCTGAAACGGCTTGCCGGGCAACGCGATCCGTGGGCCGATATGTATCGGCACGCCCGCTCACTGACCGGTCCGACGCGGCGCCTAGCGAAGCTTCGTGCCTGAACTGCCCGACGTGGAAGGGTTTCGGCGCGAGCCGATCTCCGCAAGCTGCGCGGGGTGTGGCTGGCCGACGACGAGGACGACGTCGAGCGCGTGACGGGCCCGCAGGGTCCCGACGCGTTGGGCATCGGCCTGCCGGCGTTCCGCGATGCCCTGAAGGGGCGGCCTCGAAAAAGGACTGGTCGGCTGAAACCCACGCTGATGGACCAGTCGGTGATCGCCGGTCTCGGTAACTTGCTCACCGACGAGATCTGCTGGCGGGCACGGATTCCGCCGACCCGCCCGGTCCCCGACCTGGACGCCGACGATGTCCGGCGCCTGCACACCGCGATGGTCCGGGTGCTGCGCACCGCGGTGCGACACGGCCGGGTCCCCGGCCTGCCGCGGTGGCTCACCGGGGTGCGCGACGCCCCGGACCCGCACTGCCCGCGCTGTGGCACGGCTTTGAGGAACGGCCGGGTGGGCGGCCGGATGTCGTGGTGGTGTCCCCACTGCCAGCCCTGACAGCTTGGTCTTCGGATGACGCTGGGCGTAATCTCGGCAGCTATGAGCCCCAGCAAGCGCAGGTGGATGCCGATTGCCGCCTTGACCGTGATCGCGTCCGGCTCCCAGCTAAGTCCGGCGACCGCCCGGGCGGAACTCCACAACATCACCTACCGCGCCAGGATCGACGGGGTGACCACCGGCAGCCAGGCGACCTTCGTGATCAACGGCGGCCAGACGAACACCACCGGCCTCGGCTCGATGCCCGGCAACGTATTCGAGGCCGACACGGTGCTGCCCGATCCGCAGCAAGCAGGCATGCAGGTTGTGCTTCATTGGCCCTACTCGGCGAACGTGCACTGCGAGATCGACGTCGACGACAACGTTTTCACCCAGGTCGACCAATTCGTCAGGACCGCGCCCGGAAACACCGGCCCGGCGAACGGTGCGCTGGGGTGCGGCGCACCCTTGCCCCGCTAGGCGCCCGGCGAGGGCCGCCACCCGGTCGAATCGGCCCACTCCCATGCCAGCCGGTAGGCGTCGAGAAACCAGGGCTCCTTGGCGGCGACGTAGGCCGCCGCGTCGCCGCCCGCCCGCTTTTCGGCCGCGCGCTTGACGGCCAGGTAGTCGGCGCGCGCGCCGGGGTTGGCCGCCAGCCAATCGACAAATAGCAGCGCGAACTGCTGATTGGGCCAGCCGTCCACCCGGACATGCACGTTGGCCGGGCGGCCCGGATCCGCCGAGGCGTGAATTCGCTTGTGCCACAATGCGGGATCGTCGCTGTGGTCGTAGCGGTCGACGGTGCTGCGGGCTCCAGCGTTGGAGGCCTTGACGATGTCTTCCGTGATGCGCTCGATGCGGGGGTAGCCGGCGGCTAACAACGGCTCGGCGAGTTCGTCGGCGACGGCCAGCGATTCGACGGTGACCTGAACGTCGATGACGTCCTTGGCGGCGAAGTCGGGATACCCGGAAAACACTGTCGAGCCGATGTGGTCGATGCGCAACGCCCGGTGGCCGCACGTGGTCTTCAACCGGGCCAGGATTCGCCGCGCCTGCTCCGGCCACGTCGGATCGGGCGGGACCAGCCGCGCCGGTGCCGGCGCGATCCGGCGCGCACCTAGGTTGTGGGCGAACGGCAGGATGCGGTCGTGCCACACGTCGCGGGCCCGCCGCGCCAATTCGTCTGGGCTGCCGGAGTTGTCCAGCCACACGTCGGCGACGGCGCGGCGCTGCTCGTCGCTGGCCTGCGCGGCGATCCTGGCGCGGGCGTCCTCTTCGGGCATGCCGCGTTGTTCGACCAGCCGCCGCACCCGCACCTCGACGTCGGCGTACACCACCACCACCAGCGGGAACAGCGGCGCCATCCCGGATTCCACCAGCAGCGGAATATCTTCGACGACAACGGAATCCGCCGCTACGGCCGCGATGATCTCCGAGCGGCGCTTGCCGACTAGCGGGTGAACGATCCCGTTGAGCACGCCACGCGCCTCGTCGTCCCGGAAAGCCTTGGCGGCCAAGGCCGGCCGGTCCAGCGACCCGTCGGGAAGCAGGATGTCGCCGCCGAACGCGTCGACCAGCGTCGCCAGGCCCTCGGTTCCCGGCCGGACCACCTCGCGCGCAATGACATCCCCGTCGACGACGACCGCGCCGCATTGCGCGAAGGTGGCCGAGACGGCCGACTTGCCGGCGCCGATGCCACCGGTCAGCCCGATGCGCAGCATTGCGTGAGTGCGATCAGCAGAAGGTTAGGCGTTGCCGGCGAGCTTTTCCCGCAGAGCCGCCAATTGGGCGTCACTGGCCAGCGATCCACCGGCCGCCTTCTCCGACGGCGCGCCGTTGCCCGGCGCCTGGTCGCCACCGCCGTGCCCGGCCGACTCGGCCGCGGCGAACTTCTCCATCTGGGCGGTGTGCATCTTGTGCCGGCGCTCGGCCTCGGCGTAGCGGCCCTCCCACTCGGTGCGCTGCTTGTCGAATCCCTCCAACCACTCGTTGGTTTCGGGGTCGAAGCCCTCGGGGAAGATGTAGTTGCCCTGCTCGTCGTAGCTGTCGGCCATGCCGTACTTCGCCGGGTCGAACTCGTCGGTGTAGTCCTCATTGGCCTGCTTGAGGCTCAGCGAGATCCGGCGCCGCTCGAGGTCGATGTCGATGACCTTGACCATCGCGTCGTCGCCGACCGCAACCACCTGGTCGGGCACCTCGACGTGGCGCTCGGCCAGCTCGGAGATGTGCACCAGGCCCTCGATGCCCTCCTCGACGCGCACGAACGCGCCGAACGGCACCAGCTTGGTGACCTTGCCCGGCACGATCTGGCCGATGGCGTGGGTGCGGGCGAAGTGCCGCCACGGGTCTTCCTGGGTTGCCTTGAGCGACAACGAAACCCGCTCGCGGTCCATGTCGACGTCGAGCACCTCGACGGTGACCTCGTCGCCGACCTGGACCACCTCGGACGGGTGGTCGATGTGCTTCCAACTCAGCTCGGAGACGTGCACCAGGCCGTCGACACCGCCGAGATCGACGAACGCGCCGAAGTTGACGATCGACGAGACCACGCCCTTGCGGATGGTGCCCTTCTGCAGCTGGTTCAAGAATTCGCTACGAACTTCCGATTGCGTCTGCTCCAGCCACGCCCGCCGCGACAGCACCACGTTGTTGCGGTTCTTGTCCAGCTCGATGATCTTGGCTTCGATCTCCTTGCCGATGTAGGGCTGCAGATCGCGCACGCGCCGCATCTCGACCAGCGAGGCGGGCAGGAAGCCGCGCAGCCCGATGTCGAGGATCAGGCCGCCCTTGACGACCTCGATGACGGTGCCCTTGACGGCCTCGTCCTTCTCCTTGAGCGCCTCGATGGTGCCCCAGGCGCGCTCGTACTGCGCGCGCTTCTTGGACAGGATCAGCCGGCCCTCTTTGTCCTCCTTGGTGAGAACCAGGGCCTCGACCTCATCGCCCACGGAAACGACCTCGTTGGGGTCGACATCGTGCTTGATGGAGAGCTCGCGGGCGGGGATGACCCCTTCGGTCTTGTAGCCGATGTCGAGGAGCACCTCGTCCCGGTCCACTTTTACGATGGTGCCTTCGACGATGTCGCCATCGTTGAAGTACTTGATCGTCTTGTCTATTGCTGCGAGAAAGTCCTCGCTGGAGCCTATGTCGTTGATGGCTACTTGCGGCGAGGTGACGGCGGGACTCGGCATGTTGTTGGGTTGCTCCGGACAGGTTGGGTCGTAGGGACAAATCGGGATTTACCCATCGAGGCTACTCGACGGGGCACACGCTGGACAAACTCGGCCGGCCGCCGCGAATGTCACGCCACTGCGAGTTCGCCGACGATTTTTCACTGTCGCGTTACATTCGCGGGCCGACAATCCCGCTCAACGGCCCCAATGCGCCCTCAATGCGCGGCGGTGTCCCAGGTGCGGCCGTAGCCCACCGACACCTCGAGCGGGACGTCGAGCGGGTAGGCGCCGCCCATCTTCTCGCGCACCAGCGCTTCGACCTGTTCCCGCTCACCGGGCGCGATTTCGAAAAGCAGCTCGTCGTGCACCTGCAGCAGCATGCGGGAGGCCAGGCCGGCCCCCTTGATTGCCTTGTCGACCTCGATCATGGCCACCTTGATGATGTCGGCCGCGCTGCCCTGGATGGGTGCGTTGAGCGCGGCCCGCTCGGCGGCCTCCCGTAGCTGACGATTGCTGCTGTCCAGCTCGGCCAGATAGCGGCGGCGGCCCAACACCGTGGAGGTGTAGCCGTCCTTGCGGGCCTGCTCCACGACGGCATGCAGGTAGTCGCGCACCCCGCCGAATCGGGCGAAGTACTGGTCCATCTGGACCCTGGCCTCCTCGGTGGAGATCTTCAGCTGGGCGGCCAGCCCGTACACGCTCAGCCCGTAGGCCAGCCCGTACGACATGGCCTTGACCCGGCGGCGCAACTCGGGGGTGACCTCCTCGATCGGCACGCCGAATGCCCGCGAGGCAACAAACGAGTGCAGGTCCTCCCCCGTGTTGAAAGCTTCGATCAGGCCTTCGTCGCGGGACAGGTGCGCCATGATCCGCATCTCGATCTGGCTGTAGTCGGCGGTCATCAGCTCGTCGTAGGCAAAATCGGGGCCGTTGCCGACCACGAACGCGTCCCGGATCTGCCGCCCCGCGTCGGTGCGGATCGGGATGTTCTGCAGGTTGGGTTCGGCGGACGACAGCCTGCCGGTCGCCGCGATCGTCTGGTTGTAGGTGGTATGGATCCGGCCGTCGGCGGCCACCGAATTCAGTAACCCGTCGACGGTGACCTTCGACCGGGTGACGTCGCGGTGGGCCAGCAGGTGCTGCAGAAACGGGTGTCCGGTCTTGTCGAACAGCGATTGCAGGGCGTCGGCGTCGGTGGTGTAGCCGGTCTTGGTCCGCTTGGTCTTCGGCATTCCGAGTTCGTCGAAGAGCACCACCTGCAGCTGCTTGGGTGAGCCCAGGTTGATTCGCTTGCCGATCACGGCGTAGGCGGCCTCGGCGGCGTCGCGGATCTGGTCGCTGAATTGGCTTTGCAACTCGCTCAGCTGCTGCATGTCGACGGCGATGCCGGCGCTTTCCATGTCCGCCAGCACGTGCTGCACCGGCAGCTCCATTTCGGCCAACAGCGCGGTGGAGTCGATGCGCTCCAGCTCGACGTCCAGCGCATCGGCCAGGTCCACGACGGCCTGGGCCCGCAGTATCAGGGTCTGGACGGCTTGCTCGTCCACTCCGTCGGTGCTATCGAGCAACGAAAGCTGCTGTTGCTCAGCCTTTTCCGCACGCAGCTCGCGATGCAGGTAGCGCAGTGAGAGATCGTCGAGGGTGAAGCTCCGCTGCCCCGGCCGCACCAGGTAGGCCGCCAGCGCGGTGTCGGAGGTGATGCCGTTCAGCGTCCACCCGCGGCCCGCCAGGTCGTGGATGGCCAACTTGGCCTCGTGCAGCGCCTTGGGTTTCGCGGGATCGGCCAGCCAGGCCGCCAGTGCGGCATCGTCGTCGGGGGTCAACGTCACGGTGTCGATGTAGCCGCCCTCGCCGTCGGCGGCGAGGGCCAGCCCGGTGGCGTCCCCACCGTACGGCAGGTGGGTGCCCGCGACGGCCAGGCCTACCCGACGCCCGTCGCCGGCGTGCTCGGCCAGCCACTTCCCAACCGTGCCGGGCTCCAGCGCGCCGCCGCGCACGTCAAAGCCCTCATCGACCTCGGGTACACGCCCACCAGCGGCGGCCAGCGTGTCGAACAACCGCTCCCGCAACACCCGGAACTCGAGGTCGTCGAAAAGCCGGTGAATCTGTTCGCGGTTCCACGGCTGCAGCCGCAGCGTGTCCGGGGTTTGCGCCAGCGGGACGTCGCGAACCAGGTCGGTGAGTTCGCGGTTGCGCACCACGCTGGCCAGGTTGGCCCGCACCGCGTCACCCACCTTGCCTCGGATTGAGTCGACGTTGTCGACCAGCCCTTGCAGCGAGCCGTACTCGGAGATCAACTTCGAGGCGGTTTTCTCCCCCACGCCGGGAATGCCGGGCAGGTTGTCGCTGGGATCGCCCCGCAGCGCGGCGAAGTCGGGGTATTGCTGGGGGGTCAGCCCATACTTTTCGACGACGGCATCGGGGGTGAAGCGGGTGAGCTCGCTCACCCCTTTGCGTGGGTACAGCACCGTCACGTCGTCGGTGATGAGCTGCAGGGAGTCACGGTCGCTGGAGACCACCAGCACGCGGTAGCCCTCGTTTTCGGCCTGGGTGGCCAGCGTAGCGATCAGGTCGTCGGCTTCGAATCCGGGCTCCGAAAGCACCGTGATGCCCAGCGCGCCCAGCACTTTCTTGGTGATGTCGATTTGACCGAGGAACTCGGGGGGCGTCGACGACCGGTTGGCCTTGTACTCCGGGTAACGCTCGGCGCGGAACGTCTGCCGCGACACGTCGAACGCCGCGGCGATGTGCGTCGGGGACTCGTCGCGAAGCAGGTTGATCAGCATGGCGGTGAAGCCGTACACCGCGTTGGTGGTCAGGCCGGCGCGGGTCTTGAATTTCTCGGCGGGCAGCGCGTAGAACGCCCGAAACGCCAGCGCATTGCCATCCAGCAACATCAGTGTCGGCTTGGCTGGAGCTCCGTTGGCCTCGATAGCCGATGGTGTGGCAGTCACGGCTTCACTCTATGCACTCGGTGTGACGACCACCCGGGCCAGAACTGCAACACGTTTCAGTTTTGGACTTTCGCTGGGTAGGCTGGCCCGGTGCCAGAGGTCATCCGCCAAGAACCGGCGATCGATGGATGGTTCGCCGCCGACGCCACGGCCGAGGGGGCGGGCGGTCCGTATCTGATCGGCAGCAAATGCCCCGAGTGCGGCACCTACGTCTTTCCGCCCCGGGAGAACAACTGCCCCAATCCGGCCTGCGCCAGCGACACGCTGGAGTCGGTGGCGTTGTCGACGCGGGGGACGCTGTGGAGCTACACCGAAAACCGCTACGCGCCGCCGCCGCCCTATCCCGCCCCGGACCCCTTTGAGCCGTTCGCGGTCGCCGCGGTCGAGCTGGCCAAGGAGGGGCTGATCGTCTTGGGCAAGGTGGTGGAAGGCACGCTGGCCGCCGACTTGAAGGTGGGCATGGAGATGGAACTGACCACCATGCCGCTGTTCACCGACGACGACGGCGTCGAGCGTGTCGTGCACGCGTGGAGGATCGCGTCGTGAGTGCGCCCGAACCGCTCTACATCCTGGGCGCCGGAATGCACCCCTGGGGCAAATGGGGCAACGACTTCACCGAGTACGGCGTGGCCGCGGCCCGGTCCGCCCTGCGGGAAGCCGGCCTGGACTGGCGTCAGATCCAGCTGGTGGCCGGCGCGGACACCATCCGTAACGGCTATCCGGGATTCGTCGCGGGGGCGACGTTCGCGCAGAAGCTCGGCTGGAACGGCGTGCCGGTCAGCTCGAGCTACGCCGCGTGCGCCAGCGGTTCGCAGGCGCTGCAGAGCGCCCGGGCTCAGATCCTGGCCGGTTTCTGCGACGTGGCGCTGGTGATCGGCGCCGACACCACGCCGAAGGGCTTTTTCGCGCCCGTCGGGGGCGAGCGCCGCAACGACCCCGACTGGCAGCGCTTCCACCTCATCGGGGCCACCAACCCGGTGTACTTCGCGCTGCTCGCCCGGCGCCGCATGGACCTCTACGGCGCCACGCTCGAGGATTTCGCGCAGGTGAAGGTCAAGAACTCCCGCCATGGCCTGCACAATCCGAACGCCCGGTTCCGCAAGGAGACCTCCGTCGAGGACGTGCTGGCCAGCCCGATGGTGGCCGACCCGTTGCGGCTGCTGGACATCTGCGCCACCTCCGACGGCGCGGCGGCGCTGATCGTCGCCAGCGCCGACTTCGCCCGTAAGCACCTCGGCTCGCTCGACGGGGTGCCCTCGGTGCGCGCGGTCAGCACCGTGACCCCGCGCTACCCCCAACACCTGCCCGAACTGCCCGACATCGCGACGGACTCCACCGCGGCGGTCCCGGCACCGGATCGGGTATTCAAGGACCAGATCCTGGACGCGGCCTACGCGGAGGCCGGCATCGGGCCCTCAGACGTGAGCCTGGCCGAGGTCTACGACCTGTCCACCGCGCTGGAACTCGACTGGTACGAGCACTTGGGTTTGTGCCCCAAGGGTGAGGCCGAGGCGCTGCTGCGCAGCGGAGCCACCACCATCGGCGGCAAGGTCCCGGTCAACCCGTCGGGCGGGCTGGCTTGTTTCGGCGAGGCGATTCCCGCCCAGGCCATCGCCCAGGTCTGCGAGCTGACCTGGCAACTGCGCGGTCAGGCCACCGGCCGGCAGGTGGAGGACGCCACGGTCGGCGTCACGGCCAACCAGGGCCTGTTCGGGCATGGTTCCTCGGTGATCGTGGCCCGCTAATCGGGTTTCGCGCGAGCGTGCGCAGTTGTACGTCCGTAGCGGCGTGCCGGCGTACAGACACGCACGCTCGCGGACCACGGCAGGCTAGTCGTCGCGACCGAGGGTTTCCAGGACCACTTCGGCCACCCGTTTCATGGTGGTCCGCCGGTCCATGGCGGCGCGCTGGATCCACTTGAACGCCTCGGGCTCGGTCATGCCCTGCTTGGTCTGCAACAGGCCTTTGGCGCGTTCGACGAGCTTGCGGGTCTCCAGCCGGTCGGACAGCGTCGCCACCTCGCGTTCCAGCGCGGAGATCTCGCCGAACCGGCTGACGGCCAACTCGATGGCCGGGATCAGGTCGCTGATGGTGAAGGGCTTGACCAGGTAGGCCATCGCCCCGGCGTCGCGGGCGCGTTCGACCAGGTCGCGCTGGCTGAACGCGGTCAGCACGACGATCGGCGCGATGCGTTTGCTGGCAATCTCCGACGCCGCGTCGATCCCGTCGCGGCGCGGCATCTTCACGTCCATGATCACCAGGTCGGGCTTATGGCGTTCGGCGAGTTCGACGGCCTCCTGGCCGTCGCCGGCCTCGCCGACGATCTCGTAACCCTCCTCTCGCAGCATCTCGGCCAGGTCCAGTCGGATGAGCGCTTCGTCTTCGGCGATCAGGACCCGGCGCGGCACAGCGGCGTCGGCGTTGGTCGTGGGGCCTGTCATGACCGACATTGTCTCGTGCGCCGCCGCGACCAGCGACGTCGGGGGCGGTGCGAACCGATCACCACACCGATCCTCTATGGTGGGAGGCTGCTTTAAGGTGGGGGGTCGGACCCCTCGCCGTAAGAGCCCTCGTATCCCAACTGGCAGAGGAAACGGACTCAAAACCCGTCCAGTGTGGGTTCGAATCCCACCGAGGGCACCATCCCGGATTCACCGCCGTACTGGGTAAACATCCAGCCCTGCGGTTACGCTTTGAATGTGGCGGCGAAGAAGTGCGGTGCCCCACCGAAGCGGTCGGATGGCTCGCCGGGACGCCCGGATTGTGTGGCGGCGGTGCGGGCCCAGACCCGCGACCGCAATCAGCACTACGCCGACAGCGCCGCGCGCCGGGCGCGGATCCTCACGATGACCGCGTGGTTGGCCGTGGTGGTGAGCGCGAGCTTTGTGCTCGTGCAGATCGTGAGCGGATCGTGGCTGTGGCAGGTCAGCTCGATTAACGTCATCGGCGCGATGGTTTTTGCGACGGTTCCGTGGCTGCAGCGATTCGGGGAATTGGTTGCGCCGCTTACCTTTCTCGGCGCGGCGTACGTCTCGATCTTCGCCAGCTGCCTGGACGTGGGCACCGGCGCGGGGGCTCAGTTCTTCTTTCTGGTGGGCGCCTGCATAGTCGTGCTGTTACTGGGGATCGAACACATCGTTTTGGCGTCCGCGCTGGCGGCCGTCGCCGCCGGCCTGATCATCGCTGTCGAGTTTCTGGTCCCCCGTGACACCGGGCTCCAGGCCCCGTGGGTCCAGTCGGTGGGCTTCGTCGTCACGGCCATTTCCAGCGTCGTGATGGTGGTCGTGACGGTGTGGTTCGCCCTGCGTGACACCGCGCGCGCCGAAGCCGTCATGGAAGCCCAGTACGAGCGCTCCGAGACCCTGCTGGCCAACATGCTGCCGGCCAGCATCGCCGAGCGGCTCAAGGAGCCCGACCGCAGCGTGATCGCAGACAAGTACGACGTCGCCTCGGTTTTGTTCGCCGACATCGTCGGGTTCACCGAACGTGCCAGCAGCACGGCGCCGACCGACCTGGTGCGCTTCCTCGACCGCTTGTACGGCGCTTTCGACGCACTCGCGGACAAGCACGGACTGGAGAAGATCAAAGTCAGCGGCGACTCCTACATGGTGGTCAGCGGGGTTCCGCGGGCGCGGACCGACCATGCCCAGGCTCTCGCGGATTTTGCGCTCGACATGGCCAATGTTGCGGCGGGACTTAAGGATCCGCACGGCCAGCCGGTTCCGCTGCGCGTGGGCATGTCCTGCGGGCCGGTGGTCGCGGGCGTCGTGGGTTCTCGCCGGTTCTTCTACGACGTGTGGGGGGACGCGGTCAATGTCGCGTCCCGGATGGAAGCCACCGACTCGGTGGGACGTATCCAAGTGCCCGAGGCGATGTACGGGCGCCTCAAGGACGAATTCGTGCTGCAGGAGCGCGGCCACATCGATGTCAAGGGCAAGGGCCCCATGCGCACCTGGTATCTGATCGGCCGCAAGGCAACCGAAGAATCCACCGACGTGCTTGCCGAGGAACCGCGTACGGCCCACGTCTGAGCCTGAGCCGAAATGCTCTATGCCGAGACCGCGTTGTGTGTCAGACTGCGGCCATGCAAACCACTCCTGGGACCACCCCTGTTCCAAGCTTGTTGCCGCACTTGTGGAAATCCACGCTGGTATCGGGAATCCTGTCGCTGATCCTCGGCATCCTGATACTGGCGTGGCCGGGAATATCCATCCTGGCTGCCGCCGTCGCGTTCGGCGTTTACCTCCTGGTCATCGGTGCCGCGCAGGTGGTCTTCGCATTCAGCCTGCATGTTTCGGCGGGAAGCCGCGTCCTGCTGTTCATCAGCGGGGCCGCATCACTTATCCTGGCCGTCTTGGCGTTTCGTCATTTCGGTCAGGGATACGCAGTCCTGTTGCTGGCCATCTGGATTGGCATCGGGTTCATCTTCCGCGGCGTCGCCACGACGATTTCCGCCATCAGCGACCCCGCACTGCCCGGACGGGGATGGTCGATTTTCGTCGGCGTGATCAGCCTGCTCGCCGGCATCGTCGTCTTAGCATCGCCGTTCGCGTCGATCGTCACACTGGCGATCGTGGTCGGCGTCTGGTTCATCGTCATCGGGGTGTTCGAAATCGTGTCGTCGTTTGGCATCCGCAAGTCGTCGAAAACGCTCGACGGTTGAGCCGCTTTGCCTATAGCGCCGACGGAAACAGTTCTACTACAATGCGTCGTAGCCGTTTTTTCGGCCTCCGTAGTTTCGGGAGATGACAGATGAATGTCGTCGATATTTCGCGGTGGCAGTTCGGTATCACTACCGTCTACCACTTCATCTTCGTGCCGCTCACGATCGGCCTGGCCCCCCTGCTCGCCGTGATGCAAACGGTATGGGTGGCTACCGGTAATGCCGCGTGGTACCGGCTCACCAAATTCTTCGGCAAGCTGTTCCTGATCAACTTCGCCATCGGCGTGGCCACCGGGATCGTCCAGGAATTCCAGTTCGGCATGAACTGGAGCGAGTATTCCCGGTTCGTCGGTGACATCTTCGGCGCGCCGCTGGCCATGGAAGGCCTGTTCGCGTTCTTCTTCGAATCCACCTTCATCGGCCTGTGGATCTTCGGCTGGGGCCGGCTGCCCAAGCTGGTCCACCTGGCGTGCATCTGGATTGTCGCGATCGGTGTCAACGTGTCCGCGTTCTTCATCATCGTGGCGAACTCGTTCATGCAGCACCCGGTCGGCGCGCACTACAATCCGGCGACGCACCGTGCCGAGTTAGACAGCATCGGCGCGTTGCTGTCCAATAACACTGCGCTAGCGGCGTTTTCGCATACGGTGATCGGGTCGTTGCTGACGGCCGGAACATTCGTCGCCGCCGTCAGCGCGTGGTGGCTGGTGCGTTCGCGCAATGCGGCAACCGCCACCCCCGCCGTGGAATCGGACACCCGCGCCATATTTCGCCCGGCGACGATCCTGGGATGTTGGGTGGTGCTGATCGCCGCGGTCGGTTTGTTCTTCACCGGTGACCGCCAGGGCAAGCTGATGTTCGTTCAGCAACCGATGAAGATGGCGTCGGCCGAAACGCTGTGTGACACCCAAACGGATCCGGACTTTTCCGTCCTGACGGTCGGCCGGCACAACAACTGCGACGGTGTCAAGGGCGTCATCGAGGTGCCCTACGTGCTGCCGTTCCTCGCCCAGGGCCGCACCAGCGACGTCACGTTGCAGGGTGTGCGCAACATCCAGCAGGACTACGAACACCGATTCGGACCAAACGACTACCGGCCCAACCTGTTCGTGACCTACTGGTCGTTCCGCGCGATGATCGGGCTGCTCGCTATTCCGGTGTTGTTCGCGCTGGCGGCGTTGTGGTTCACCCGCGGCGGCCGGATTCCCGATCGGCGATGGTTCTCCTGGCTGGCGCTGGTGACCATTCCCACGCCGTTTCTGGCCAACATCTCCGGCTGGGTGTTCACCGAGATGGGCCGCCAGCCATGGATCGTCGCGCCGAATCCGACCGGCGACCAGCAGGTTCGGTTCACCGTCCACGAAGCCGTCTCCAACCACGCGCCCGGCATGGTCGTCACCTCGCTGGTGACGTTCACCCTCGTCTACGCGGTGCTCGCGGTCGTCTGGTTCTGGTTGCAAAGGCGCTACATCGTCGAAGGGCCGCAGGAACACGACGCGGAACCGGTTGCCCCCCGGGCACCCGGCGACGACGAGGCGGCACCGCTGTCGTTCGCGTACTGACGCCAAGGCCTGCTGACCCGGAAAGGAGTTGACCGGTGGGACTGCAAGAGTTGTGGTTCGGCATCATCGGGATGCTATTCCTCGGTTTCTTCATCCTGGAGGGCTTCGACTTCGGCGTGGGCATGCTGATGGAGCCGTTCGCCCGCGTGGGCATGGGTGAACCGGAACCCCTGCGCCGCACGGCGCTCAACACCATCGGACCGATCTGGGACGGCAACGAGGTGTGGCTGATCGTCGGCGGCGCAGCGATGTTCGCCGCCTTTCCCGGCTGGTACGCCACCGTGTTTTCCACGCTGTATCTGCCGCTGCTGGCGATCCTGTTCGGCATGATCCTGCGTGCCGTGGCGATCGAATGGCGCGGCAAGGTCGATGACACGAAATGGCGCGGCTGGGCCGATTTCGGCATCGCCGCCGGGTCCTGGCTGCCCGCGATCCTGTGGGGTGTAGCGTTCGCGATCCTGGTCCGCGGGCTTCCGGTGGACGCCGATGGCCACGTGCACTTGTCGATCACCGACGTGCTCAACGCCTACACGCTGCTGGGCGGGTTGGCCACCGCCGGGCTGTTTTTGTTCTACGGCGCGGTGTTCGTCGCTTTGAAGACCTCGGGCGCGATCCGCGACGACGCGCACCGATTCGCGGTCTGGTTGTCGCTTCCGGTGACCGGTGTGGTTGCGGGCTTTGGGCTTTGGACGCAATTGGCGTACGGCAAGGGCTGGACCTGGGCGGCGCTCGGCGTCGCGGTGGTCGCGCAGCTGGCCGCGGTGCTGTTGGTGTGGCGGCGCGCGTCCGACGGCTGGGCGTTCGCATGCACCGCGACGGTCGTTGCGGCCGTGGTGATCCTGCTGTTTGGCGCCCTGTATCCGAACCTGGTCCCCTCGACGCTGAACAAGCAATGGAGCGTGACGATCTACAATGCCTCGTCGACCCCCTACACCCTCAAGGTCATGACCTGGGTGACGGCGATCATGGCCCCGCTGACGGTGGTCTACCAGGCGTGGACGTATTGGGTGTTCCGGCAACGGATCTCGGCGGAACGCATACCACCTCCCATCGGCCTGGCGAGGCGCGCGTCCTGAGCGCACAGGAGTCGCTGCCCGCCTCGAAATCCGGGCGCCCTCTGGACCCGCGACTGTGGCGGACATCGGCCGCATTGCGGCGTTATCTGATCGCCACGGTGGGCTGCGGAATGGTCATCTCCGGCTGCGCGATCGCCTCGGCAATCGTGCTGGCCGGCATCGTGGCACGCGTCGTCGGCGATCCCTCGGCACACGGCCGGCGGGCCTGGCTCGGGCCCCTGTCAATCCTGTTGGCGCTGTGGGTTGTCCGTACGGTGACGCACTGGCTTCAGGCGCGCCTGGGTCAACGGGGGGCCAGCGCGGTGATCGCCGACCTGTCCGGTCAGGTGCTGGCGGCGGTGACCGCCCGGCAGCCCGGGGAGCTCGCCGCCCAGCGCGATGCCGCCGCGGTGGTGGTCACCCGCGGCCTGGACGGGCTGCGTCCCTACTTCACCGGGTATCTACCGACACTGCTGCTGGCCGCGATCCTGACCCCGGCGACCGTTGCCGTGATCGCGGTCTACGACCTGAAATCGACGGTGATCGTGGCGATCACCCTGCCCCTGATACCGGTTTTCATGGTGCTGATCGGGCTGGCAACGGCCGACCGATCGGCGGCGGCGCTGGCCGCCATGACTACCCTGCAGGCGCGGTTGCTGGATCTGATCGCCGGTATCCCCACGCTGCGGGCGCTGGGACGGGGCCGGGGCCCGGAACACCGTATCGCCGAACTCGCTGCCGCCCATCGTCGCTCGGCCATGGCGACGCTGCGGATCGCGTTCCTGTCGGCGCTGGTGCTTGAATTGCTGGCCACACTGGGCGTGGCGCTGATCGCGGTCGGTATCGGTCTTCGGCTGGTGTTCGGTGAGATGACCCTGGCCACCGGTCTGACGGTGCTGCTGCTGGCACCGGACGTCTACTGGCCGCTGCGCCGGATCGGCGTGGAATTCCATGCCGCGCAAGACGGCAGGACCGCCGCCGATAGGGCGTTCGCGCTCATCGGTGAGCCGGTCGCCGCAAAGGCCCGGAACCGGACGGTCGCCGCGCGCGGCGCACGGATCCGCCTCGAAAAGCTCTGCGTGGCAGGCAGGGACGGCCACGCGCCGCGCGACCTCACCGCGGTGATCGAACCCGGTCGGGTGACGGTGCTGACCGGACACAATGGCGCCGGCAAGAGCACCACGCTGCAGGCGATCGCCGGAGTCACCGTGCCATCGTCGGGCCGGGTCACCGTGGCCGGAATCGACGTCGCCGACCTGGACCCGGCCGCTTGGTGGCGGCAGCTGTCCTGGCTACCGCAACGCCCCGTGCTGGTCCCGGGCACGGTGCACGACAACCTGATCCTATTGGGTAAGTTGCATGATCTTGGAAAGGCTTGTGCAGCATCGGGTTTCGATACCGTTCTGGCCGAGCTGCCCGACGGGATGGACACCATGCTCGGGCGCGGAGGCGTCGGGCTGTCGCTGGGACAGCGGCAACGGCTGGGCCTGGCACGAGCGCTTGGATCGTCGGCCGCGGTGCTGCTGCTCGATGAGCCCACCGCACACCTGGACACCCAGGCCGAGCGGCGGGTGTTACGGGCCCTCGTCGAGCGGGCACGCGCCGGCGCGACCGTGGTCGTCGTCGGCCATCGCGAGCCCGTCATCACAATCGCTGACCAGGTCGTCGAGGTGACCGCGGACGGTGGGGTGCGTTATGCGCCGGTCTGATCCCGCCGCGGCGACCGCAAGCGCGGCAACGCCGGGCGCGGCGGGTCGCCGCCAAAAAACCACGCCGACCGCAAGCCTGCTGCGTCCGCGGCTGCCCCGCCTCCTGGCCGCCATCGCGTTGGGGGTGCTGTCGCTGGGCAGCGCGCTGGCCCTGGCCGGGTTTTCGGCGTGGCTGATCACGCGGGCCTGGCAGATGCCGCCCGTGCTGGACCTGTCCGTCGCGGTCGTCGCGGTGCGCACGTTCGCGATCTCGCGGGGCGTGTTGCACTACTGCGAGCGGCTGGCCACCCACGACACCGCGCTGCGCGCGGCCGGCACGGCCCGAGCGCAGATCTATCACCGGCTGGCCCACGGACCGGCGGCGGCCGCCGTCCGGTTGCACAGCGGTGAGCTGGTGGCTCGGGTGGGCGCCGACGTCGACGAACTGGCCAACGTGTTGGTGCGCGCGGTGGTGCCGATTGGCGTCGCGGCGGTGCTGGCGCTGGCGGCAACCGCGGTCGTGGCGGCCATTTCGCTGCCGGCCGCCACGGTACTGGCGATCTGTCTGCTGATCGCCGGCTTTGTTGCGCCGAGGCTTGCCGGCAGCGCCGCCGCAACGCAGGAAGAGATTGCCCGGCAACATCATTCCGACCGCAACACGTCGGCGATGATCGCTCTCGAACACGCACCGGAGCTTCGTGTCGCCGGCGCACTGCCTGACGTGATCACCGAATCGCAACGCCGCCAACGTGCTTGGGGCGATGCCCTTGACGCCGCCGCCAGGCCAGCCGCCGTTGCCGAGGCGATGCCGACCGCGGCGATTGGGGCCAGCGTGCTCGGCGCGGTGGTGGCCGGTATCGGGTTGGCGCCCACGGTCGCGCCCACCACCCTGGCCGTCCTGATGTTGTTGCCGCTGTCCGCGTTCGAGGCGATGACGCCGCTGCCGGCCGCGGCCGTCCAGTTGACCCGGTCGCGGATCGCCGCGCGCCGCTTGCTCGAGCTGACTGCGACCGAGCATCCGAAAGAGCCCGGGAAGTCGGCGCTGACACCGCCCGTCGGCGCAGGCCTGGGAGCACCACCCGCTTGCGGGGGACTGTCTGCCGACATCCGTTCCGGTCACGCGGACGCGGCGCGATCAACCCGGGTGAGGCTGGATCTGCCGCTGGGTGCCCGGCTCGCCGTTACCGGCGCCAGCGGTTCCGGTAAGACGACGCTGCTGATGACACTCGCCGGGCTGGTGCCACCACTGGACGGCAAGGTGATGCTGGATGGGATCGACCTGAGCCAGTTCGATGAGGATGAATTGCACCGCGCTGTCAGCTTTTTCGCCGAAGATGCACACGTCTTCGCCACCACCGTCCGTGACAACTTGCTGGTGGCCCGCGGAGACTGCCGAGACGGCGAACTGACGGCGGCGCTGGGCGCGGTCGGGCTCGGCGGGTGGCTCGCCAGCTTGCCCGAAGGGCTGTCAACGGTGTTAGTGGGTGGCGCGCAAGCACTTTCGGCGGGCCAGCGCAGGAGGTTGCTGCTGGCGCGCGCGGTGATCTCGCCCGCAACGATCGTACTGCTCGACGAGCCCGCCGAACACCTCGATGCCGCCGACTCCGAACAGGTCCTTCGCGATCTGTTGGCCCCGGATTCTCGGTTGATGTCCCCTCAACGGACGGTGGTGGTGGCTACTCACCACCTGCCCAAGGGGATCGACTGTCGCGAACTACGCATCGGGTAGGGCATAGTCCAACTGCACACCGCGACTGTAGGTTCAGCTGTTCGCACGGTCGGGCCGGGGAGCGGACACGTTGAAAACGTTGAGCAGTCCACAACCGCCGTGATAGGTCCCGGCGAGTATCGCGATCTCCGCGACTCCCGCTGTGCCAAAGGCTTTTTCCGCGTCGCGGTAGAGCGTGTCGTCGACATGGCGGCTGGTAGCACGCTGGTCAGCCGGGGCAGCGGTTACACGCTGCCGCAATCAGTTCTTCGCGGCTTATCAAGCCAGCGGTCCGTCCGGCTTGCCTTCCAGGACCTCTAGCTCGGCGGCTATTTTGGCGAGCAGGTCTACAATCGCCACGCCGTCTCGCAGACCCACAGGCGCGTAACGCGCCTCGTTGAGCCGGTCGCACAACCGGTTTTCTAATTGCTTGACCTCGGCGGTCAGTTGTTCACTCATCGCAACACCTCACATGGCGCATCAGAACATCGCTTCCACCGGATCGGCCGTCCGGTCAGCGCTGGGTCTGCGGGGATCTCGAAGTAAGGCAGGCTGCTCCACAGTTCGAGCGTGTCGTTGATCAGTCGGATCAAGTGCGGGCTCGACCGGCCGACCCACTAGTCCACCAGCAATGTCGTAGTCTCGGAGCGCTGTGTCGGTTCGTGGCCGACCGTTGCCAACACGAAGATCTACCGCCCCGAAGGAGGCAGCGGGCGTCTCTTCCGGGCCGCAGACCGGACGTTGCGCTCCTCCTGGCAGCTTGCCCGGACAGTACCGCTCCTCGGCGGCACCGACGAAGTGCTGGGCGTCGATGCGAGTCCACGTCGGATGCATCGCCACGACCTGCGTGACGACGTCGGCGAGAGTCTTGCCAGGCTCGTCGGAGACCAGACAGACAGCCACTCCTTGGGCAAAAGCGTCGTCACGGCTTAGGTACAGCCCGAAGAGTTGCAGTGTGCGCAGGTAAACGGTGTTCCTATCGGAAGGGCTCGGATCGGCATTCACCGGCGCGGCCATCACGGCCGATGAAGCCACGCACAGGGCGCCAGCTGCCACGCGGGAGCCTAGAAGTATGGAGCGACGCATGCCGCCTCCCCAACTTATTTAGCGGTACGCAATGTTTGCGTAACCGCAAGTATACCTTGACACGGGCCTGCCGACGAGGTTTGTCAGTAAGTCTCAGACAGAGCGGTCACTGGCCGCCAGGCCAGATCAGCCTGACCACGTCGTCGGGGCCTAGCTCGCCAGCCGCCGTTGCAAACCGGTCGAGGCCCATCGTCAGCAGTTCGCGGTCGCCGGGGTCCATGTCACACAGCACCCGGATGATCGCGGTACGCCGATGTTTCGTCATCCTATCGACCAGTCGCTTCCCCGCGCCGGTGAGGCGCAACGTGATGTGGCGTCGATCGTGTGGTGAGTCTCGGCGGTCAAGCAAACCAGCCCGAATGAGGCGATCGCAGATGCGGCTGGCATTCGACGCATTGACACCTAAACCGGTGGCTACGGCCGCCAGGTTTAGCGGACCTTCCGTAGCGACCATGACCAAAACCCGCAATTGCGGTACGGTCACGTCGCCGTCCACAGCGGCAATGGATGCAGCAGCAATGCCCACGAGTGCCCGCGACGCCCGCAACACCGCGTCGATCTGGTCCGTCGACGGCCCCCCGGCGGCGGCTGGGCGGCGGCGTTGTGTGGGGCTCATGACGATATCTTCCCTCAACCCAGCACATGCTGCAGGGTCATGGTGCGCCTCGCCACTGAGGTTGCTAATGAGCTGACCGCTGAACGCGCTCCCCGGCGGCGCGCGTCCCGGGCCGGTTCGGTGACAGGGACAGATCGTCCGACTTCCCCGCTCACCCGTGGGCAACCCTGTTGCCGCAACGGGTCGTTGCAGATAGCTGGACGCCTGGTTGGCCCGGTGGTCGAGGTGCTGGGGCAAGCGCCGGACCGAATCGAGGTGGGCGTAACCGAGTAGGGCGCGCAGAACATGGATGTCCTTGGCGGCGTGGCTACTTCGGTTACGAATGCTCGATCAGGTGAAGAGGCTGGCGATCTCGATGTGGACGGGGATTCCGGATGGTGACGTTGTAGGAAAACGTCAGGCCCAGCGATGCGCCGAACGGCAAGGTTGGACTCACCTCGTCGATGGCCAGCCGCCGCACCGCTGGCACGGCAATGTAGGACGCCGCGGCGCGCGGTAGCGCGAACAGGATATAGGTTCCCGGTTTGGACTCGGTGTGGGTGAGGTGGCATAGCCGTGGGCGACGCTGATCCCCGGTGTGGCAAACATATTCGGCATCAAGAAACCGCAGGCGATGAAACCGACGCCTGCCGAGCGGAGGTCGCGCTCGCGGGTCACCGCATGGGGGTGTCGTCGACAATACGGATGCCGGTAACGATTTCGGGTTGAATCGCGATGATGGTGGTCATGTTCACCCAGGGGTGTAACCCGGCTACCAGAGAACACGACGACGTCGGGGAATTTTTGAGCCATGGGCCACTCAGAGGTGTCGCCGGCGCGGCATGAACTCCAGCGTCAGCAACACGAACACCAACGGAACCAGCTGGGTCATCGATATCAGCGCGTAACGCCGGGCGTTGAGGGCGTGGAACTTGCGCACGTAGCGGTATAGCGATTCCAGGGCGATCAACGGGTCCAGGACATGGATCAACCGGTAAAAGACCCGTTGGACCCAACCACGATCCTTGTTGTCGAAAAGCTCGGGGAACGCCGCGAACGACAACGAAACCCGCTTCGCCCCAGCGTCTTTGCCGGCCGTGATCATATCCACGCTAAGCCGCTCGTCGATCCCGTTGGGCGCCCCGCGGCGACGCCACGGCACATCCAAACTGATATCGCTACCACCACCGGCGGTGGCATACCGGTGAAAACCCCACACCCGCCCACCGGTATCCCGCGCGATAATCAGTTGAATCCCGGGAAACCGGCCCTCCAACACCCCGTCGAGGTTCATGTAAAACCCCCGATCGGTGCGCGCCCCGCTCGGTGAGGCCCGCACCACCTCGGCGAGCTCGGCCAGCTGCTTGTCGTTGAGGTCCTGCTCGGCCACGATCTCGGTCGTGATCCCGGCGTTGTGCGTGCGCTGCACCGCCTGACGCAGATTGCGGAACTTGCGTCCCACCATCGCAAACCCGGACACCTCGACCACCACGTCACGCCCGATCGGCACCGCCCGCAACGACTGCCCCAACACCGCCGGATCGCTCCAGAGCCCGAGTCGCCGCTGGCTGCACCCCACCACCGCGATCCGCCAACCGCGCGCATGACACATCACCGCGAAATCGGCCACCACCTCGGGAAAAGCCGCCTCCTCACCGATCGGATCCCCACCCACCACGGCAAACCCCAACCGGGTCCGATACGCCAGCGCCGCCGTCCCGTCGCCGCTGAAGTGGTAACACTTGCCGGTCTGCATAGCAAACGGCGCCAGCGGATCGTCACGGGTGGCATTGATCAACGCCCATACCCGCGGCAGATCCCCGCGCCGGGGATGCGATGAGGTCGGCCACATCAACACCAGCCCCGAACTTGCGATCACCAGATCACCCAGCACGTCGAAGGACAACACGTGCAAACCCAGCCCCGCCACCACAAACAAGGCCGCAACCGCCGCATGCATGGCCGTCACCGGACGGCCCAAAAAGATGCCGCGCGCGAGGAACACCACCGCCGCCAGCACCGTCAGCGACCAGGCCAACCGATCGGCGTAGTGCCAGTTCGGCTGGCTGTGATGACGAGCGAGGACCTCGATCAACCAACACGTTGCGCACAGCAACGCCAACGCCCCGATCAACCGGGCCACCAGCGAATCCACCGAGACGACAACACGCTCACGCACACGAGGCTTGGCCGCAACCCCCACAAAAGGCCCGCTCACACCCACCTCCCGATGCGCTAACCATCAGCTGGACCGCCCATGGGCCGCCTCTGCACCGAATACCCGGCTGAGTCGAACTTACGCCCGTCCGCGGCCTTGCCGTGCCGAAATCGGGCGGCTGTCCTGCAGGTATCCCGCCGACCGATTTATCGGCGGGACGGCGGAAAGTATTTCAACACGCCCTCTTGCATCACCGTGGCGATCAGCTGCCCGGAGCGATCGAAGAAATGGCCGGTGCCCAGCCCACGCGAATCCGCGGCCACCGGCGACGACGTCGAATACAACACCCAGTCGTCGAAGTTGACCTGCCGGTGAAACCATACGGAATGGTTGGCGGACGCGGCGAAGATGCGGTCGAAGCCCCACGACAGCCCGTGGGTGGTGATGACCGAGTCCAACACGGTGGTATCCGAGGCGTACACCATGGTCGCCGTGTGCAGCACCGGATCGTCGGGCATCGCGCCCAGCGCCTTGACCCAGACCCGGTTGTGGGGCAGACGCTCGCCTTTGTCCCGCATTACCCAGGCCGGGTCGTTGGTATAGCGCCATTCGATGGGCTGTAGCGCGTTGACGAAGTGCGGGACGGTCTCCTCGTAGCCCCGCAACAACTCGCCGATCGATGGCTGGGTGTGGGGCTGCGGCACCTGCGGAGGCTCGACGGCGTGTTCCAGGCCGCGACCGCCCGACATGTAGGAGATCATCGCCGAGGACAACAGCACGCCATCCTGCACGGCGTCGACGCGCCGATTGGCAAAGCGACGCTCATCGCGCAGCCGCACCACGTGGAATTCGATGTCCTTGGCGGTGTCGCCACCGTTGATGAAGTGCACCGACAGCGCACTGGGCGGCAGGTTGTCCCGGATCAGCGTGCGGCTGCTCGCGACGAACGACTGCGCCATGAGCTGCCCGCCGAAGGTCCGCATCGGGTTCTTGCTGGGATGGGTTCCGATGAACAGATCATTGGCGACGCGGTTGAGGTCGAGTATCGCCAGCAGTTCCTCGAAATCCCGCTTCGGCTCCTGAGACTCACAGCCGGCCGGCACAAGCTCTCCTAGACGTCGTCCTCCCCGATCCGGTGCACGTGGATCAGGTTCGTCGAGCCTACTGTGCCGGGTGGCGCGCCAGCGACGATGACCACCAGGTCGCCGCGCTTGTAGCGACCGAGTTCTAGCAGCGACTTGTCGACCTGGCGGATCATGCCGTCGGTGGACGTCATCATCGGGACGATGAACGTCTCGGTGCCCCAGGTCATGGCGAGCTGGCTGCGCACCTCGGGCCACGCGGTGAAGGCGAGCAGCGGCAGCGGGGTATGCAAACGCGCCAGTCGGCGCACGGTATCGCCGGATTGCGTGAACGCGACCAGGGCCTTGGCGTCGAGCCGCTCGCCGATGTCGCGCGCGGCGTAGGAGATCACGCCGCGTTTGGTGCGCGGCACATGCGTCAGCGGTGGGGCGGCCGTGGAATTCTCCTCGAGGGCGCACACGATCCGCGACATGGTCCGGACCGCCGCCAGCGGATGCTTACCCACCGAGGTCTCCCCGGACAGCATCAGCGCGTCGGCGCCGTCGAGCACGGCGTTGGCGACGTCGGAGGCCTCGGCTCGTGTCGGCCGCGAGTTTTCGATCATCGAGTCGAGCATCTGGGTCGCCACGATGACGGGTTTTGCGTTCTCCCTGGCGATCTGGATGGCCCGCTTCTGAACCAGCGGAACCTCTTCCAGCGGCAGCTCGACGCCGAGGTCCCCGCGGGCCACCATGATGGCGTCAAAGGCCAGCACGATCGCCTCCAGGTTGTCGACGGCCTCGGGCTTCTCCAGCTTGGCAATCACCGGTACCCGCCGCCCGATCCGGTCCATCACCTCGTGCACCAGCTCGACGTCGGACGGCGAGCGCACGAACGACAGGGCAACCAGATCGACGCCGAGGTTCAGCGCGAAGGTCAGATCCTCGATGTCCTTGTCCGACAAGGCAGGAGCGGACACGTTCATTCCGGGCAACGACATGCCCTTGTTGTTGCTGACCGGGCCGCCTTCGGTAACAATGCAGATCACGTCGTTGCCGTCGATGCCGTCGACCACCAGGCTGACCTTGCCGTCGTCGACCAGAACCCGGTCACCGACGGCGGCGTCCTGGATCAACCTCTTGTAGGTGGTCGACACCCGGTCGTGGCTGCCTTCGCAGGCGGCGACGGTGATCCGAACCGTTTCACCGTCGGCCCAGAACGTGGGCCCCGTGGCGAAGCGCCCCAGCCTGATCTTCGGGCCCTGCAAATCGGCGAGCACACCGACCGCGCGGCCGGTGGCATCGGAAGCGGACCGTACCCGCTCGTAGGCGGCTTTGTGATCGGCGTAATCGCCGTGACTGAAGTTCATTCGTGCGACGTCCATTCCGGCCTCTACCAGCGCCAGAATCAGCTCGTCGGAGTTTGTTGCAGGGCCAAGGGTGCAGACGATCTTCCCGCGTCTACTCACGCCGCACCAGCATAGTCGCGCGGGGCCACGCCAGCCCGACTTAACCGATTCGACGCTATGCGGCTACCCACTGAGAATCGTCGGAACTAATGGAAAGCCAGGAAGATTACGCAGCACGGTCCACGCGATCGCCGCGATGGTGATCGTCACCACCGCTGGTATCGGCAGCGCCGGCTCGCCGTGGCGGCGGCGAATCAGCACCCACGCGGCCACGATCGGGATACCGACTAGCAGGAAGACATTGTCGTTGATGCTGGCCATCAGATCACCGTGCAGCAGGTCGTGGGTCATCCGCAGCCCACCGCAGAAGGGGCAATTCCAGCCGGTGAGCCACCTGAACGGGCACAGCGGATACACCGAATTGGTGTTGTGCGGGTCGACGAGCCCGACGTAGCCGAGCGCCCCGGCGAGCACCACCCCGGTGGCGGCCGCGGTGTAATGGCGATGACGATGCGGGGCGTGCTGCGGCGGTGCGGCGCCATTCCACGGCTGGTCGGTCACGTTTTCAGCATGCCAGATCGCCGAAGCTTCCACCGAAGGTCGGTCTGGCAATCTTGCGGGCTACGGATCTTCGTCGTCGTGTCGGAATCGTTCGGGGTGGTAGTAGGGGTTGGTTCGTGGTTGTCCGTCGTCGAGGTGGGGTGGCGGGATCCATTCGGTTTCGCCGCGGGCGTTGGTGCGGGTGGTCCAGCCCTGTTCTGCGAGCCGGTTATCGGGCCCGCAGGCCAGTGCGAGGTCGTTGATATGGGTGCGCCGGGTGGTCTGCGGCCTCGGACGTGGTGGACTTGGCTGTGGTAGGCCGGTGCGTCACAGCCCGGCTTCGTACACCCCCGGTCCTTGGCGTACAACATGATTCGCTGTGCGGGGGAGGCGAATCGTTTGGTGTGATACAGCGCCAGCGGCCTGCCGTTGTCGAAGGTCGCCAGATAGTGATTGGCGTGGCTGGCCATGCGGATCACATCACTCATGGGCACCAGCGAGCCGCCCCCGGTGTGGGCCTTGCCCGCGGCGGCCTCCAGGTCCTTCAGTGTGGTAGTCACCACGATCGACACGGGCAGCCCGTTGTGCTGGCCCAGCTCGCCGGAGGCCAGCAGGGCGCGCAGCCAGGCCAACAGGCCGTCATGGTTGCGCTGAGCTTGGGAGCGGCCATCGCGGCGCACCGCCTCCTCATCGGGTGTCGCATCGATGACCGGTGCGTCATCCTCGGGGTTGCACGCTCCGGGGGCGGCCAGCTTGGCCAACACGGCCTCCATCGTGGCCCGCGCCTCGGGGGTCAGATAGCCGTTGATCGGCGACATGCCATCGTATTGTTGCTTGCCGATGGTGATCCCACGCTTGCGGGCCCGCTCGGCATCGTTGAATTCCCCGTCAGGATGAAGCCAGTCCATGACCGCCGGGCGTATTTGGCCAACTCATCGGGACGATAGCCGCAGGCCTTGTCGGCCAGGTCGGCCTCGGCGGCCTCCCGGGTAGACACGTCAACCTCGGCGGGCAGATGAGCGAAAAAAACTGCGGATCACCTTGATGTGGCCCTCGCCGATGAGCCCCCGGCGTTGGCCGGCCGCGGTCGTGCTCAGTTGCGGCGCCAACGGCTCACCGGTCAGCGCCCGACGCTCGTCGAGGTCCTCGGCTTCCTCGATGCGCCGGCCGGCCTCGGCCTTGGTGATCCGCAACCGATCGGCCAGCGCGCAGCGCAGCGTGCCGCCCAACTCTTCGTCACCGGCCTGCGCGCCGAGTTGATTGATCAATTGCTGACCCGGCACACCCAGCCGGCGGGTCTCCTGTTCGAGGCGCTCCAGCAACGCCAGCCGCTCGGGAGTCGTCAACGTGTCATAGGAATGCTCGACAACGCGCGACACCGCCGCGCGCAGCACGTCGAAGTCCTCCCGGAACTCCTCGCGCGTGCTCGAACCCATGCCTCAGACTCTACGAAGGACCACCGACAAGAATCACCGCGCTGTGACCACTGAAGCTAAAGTGACACAAGGGATTACAACATCCGCCTGGGTGGGCCGCCACCAGGACAGTCGACAACAGAGTCGCCACCAGTCGCGTGAAAAGCGCACCTTTCGCGCCACAACCCAACGCTGGACGGGTTACTAGCGGACCCTTCGGCTCCTCGGTCGAAAGCTGAATCGCCGCCGGGTTGAGCCGCCGGTGTCCGATATCGTCGCGTCATCGGCGGAGGCCTCCTCAGCGGCCTCTCCCGCGTCGGAGTCTAATTCGTTTGACGCGTCGTCTTGCGCGGCCTTTTCAGCCGCGTCTTCCGGCTCCGATGACTCTGAATCAGCCTCGGGCTCTTCGGCTTCGGGCTCCGCGACTTCCGTCTCCGCGATATCCGGTTCTCCGGCTTCGGGCTCTGGTTCTTCGGTCTTGGCCACTTCGATCTCGTCGGGTTCGGCCTCCGCCTCCTGAACTTCGGCTTCGGCCTTGTCTCCGCTTTCCCCACCGTCAACCGCGGCCGACGCGACGGTCGCCGGTTCGGATTCTGGCGATTCGTCGGGACCATGGCCTTTGCCGCGCAGGCTCTCGGGGGCCTCGCGGCCCTTCGGCGCCAGGATGATGTACACCACGGCGCCGATGAACACGAAGGTCGACGTGAACACGTTGATCCGGATCCCGGCAATGTGTGTGGCGGTGTCGTTGCGCAGCAGCTCGACACCGAAGCGCCCGACGCAGTAGCCGGCCACGTAGAGCGCGAACAACCGCCCGTGGCCCAGCCTGAACCTCCGGTCCAGGTAGATCAATGCGACGAAAACCAGGACGTTCCAAATCAATTCGTAAAGGAACGTGGGTTGCACGACGAACGCGACCTGCCCCGTCGAGACGCCGTCGAGCGAATGCGGGTCGACGTAGCCGGACGGATCCCGACGGTAGAAGATCTCCAAGCCCCACGGCATCGTGGTTTCCCGGCCGTAGAGCTCCTGGTTGAAATAGTTGCCGAGCCGGCCGATGGCCTGCGCCAGGACGATTCCCGGGGCGATCGCGTCGGCGAAGGCGGGCAACGGAATTCCGCGGCGCCGAACGCCGATCCACGCGCCGACGCCGCCGAGGGCTACCGCGCCCCAGATGCCCAAGCCGCCGTCCCAGATCCGCAGCGCCGCACCGAACCCGGCGCCACCCGGGCCCCAGTAGGTCCGCCAGTCGGTGGCCAGGTGATAGAGCCTGCCGCCCACCAGTCCGAACGGCACGGCCCACAGCGCGATGTCGTAGATGACGCCGCGCTGGCCGCCGCGGGCCTCCCAGCGCCGGTCGCCGATCACCAGGCAGACCACGATGCCGGCGATGATGAACAGCGCGTAGGCGCGAATGGGCAACGGCCCCAGGTGCCATACGCCTTGCGGCGGGCTGGGGAAATAGGCGAGCAAGTTCGTCATGAGGCGGCCACCCTCTGCCGCACGCCCGTGGCCAATTCCTCTGTCAATGAGCGCAATGCGGGCAAACCACCGTCGCCCAGCGCCGACACCAGCGCGGATCCGACGATGACACCATCGGCGTAGCTGCCGATCTGCGCGGCCTGCTCTCGCGACCGCACTCCCAGGCCGACGCCGACGGGTATGTCGGACACCGCCTTCACCCTGCGCACCAATTCCGGTGCGGCCCGTGATACCGCGTCGCGCGCGCCGGTCACACCCATTGTCGATGCCGCGTAGACGAACCCGCGCGATGCCTCGACGGTGGTCGCCAACCGCTGGGGTGTCGACGAGGGCGCCACAAGAAATATGCGATCCAACCGATGCTCCTCGGATGCCGCCAACCATTGCCCGGCTTCGTCGGGGATGAGGTCGGGAGTGATCAGGCCGTGCCCGCCGGCCGCCGCGAGGTCCCGCGCGAACGCGTCAACCCCGTAGTGCAGCACCGGATTCCAGTAGGTCATCACCACGGCGCGTCCGCCGGCCAGGCTGATCGCCTCGACCGCGGCCAACGTGTCCCGGACCCGTACTCCCCCGCGCAGCGCGGCCTCGGTCGCCCTGGCGATGGTCGGGCCGTCCATGCCCGGATCCGAATACGGGACTCCGACTTCGATGATGTCGCAACCGGATTCGACCAGGGCGAGCATCGCGTCCACGGAGATGGGCACGTCGGGGTAACCGGTGGGCAGATAGCCGATCAGCGCCGCGCGATTGTCCTCGCGGCACGCATCGAAAGTGGGACCCAGCCTGCTGGCCTCGCTTTGCTCCACCGTCATTGCTTGCCCTGGTCCAGGAGCCCGAACCACTTCGCGGCCGTCTCGACGTCCTTGTCGCCGCGGCCCGACAGGTTCACCACAATGACCGCGCCCCTTCCCAGTTCGACACCCAGCTTGAGGGCACCGGCGACCGCGTGCGCGGATTCGATGGCCGGAATGATGCCTTCGGTGCGGCACAGCAGTCGGAACGCGTCCATCGCCTCGGCGTCGGTGATGGGCCGGTATTCGGCCCGTCCGGTTTCCCTGAGCCACGCGTGTTCGGGACCCACCCCCGGATAGTCCAAACCCGCTGAGATCGAATGGGATTCGATGGTCTGGCCGTCCTCGTCTTGCAGCAGGTAGGAATACGATCCCTGGAAGGCCCCGGGCGAACCGCCGGTAAATGTCGCGGCATGCCTGCCGGTTTCGACGCCGTCGCCGGCGGCCTCGAATCCGACCAGCCGGACGCCGGGGTCATCGAGGAACGCGTGGAAGATCCCGATGGCGTTGGATCCGCCGCCGACGCACGCGGTGACCGCGTCGGGCAACCGGCCCGCCTGAGCCTGGATCTGAACGCGGGTCTCCAGGCCGATGATGCGCTGAAAGTCGCGCACCATGGTCGGAAAGGGATGGGGTCCAGCCGCGGTGCCGAAGCAGTAGTACGTGTTGTCGGCGTTGGTGACCCAATCCCGGAACGCCTCGTTGATGGCGTCCTTGAGCGTTTGCGAACCGCTGTCGACCGAGACGACCTCGGCGCCCAGCAGCCGCATCCGTGCCACGTTGAGCGCCTGGCGCGCGGTGTCGACGGCGCCCATATAAATCACGCAGTCCAGTCCGAGCAGCGCGCATGCGGTGGCGGTGGCGACGCCGTGCTGACCGGCGCCGGTCTCGGCGATCACCCGCGTCTTGCCCATTCTCTTGGCCAGCAACGCCTGGCCGAGCACGTTGTTGATCTTGTGAGAACCGGTGTGGTTCAAGTCTTCTCGTTTGAGGAAGATTCGTGCGCCACCCGCGTGCTCACCGAGCCGGGCCGCCTCATACAGCGGTGACGGCCGGCCTGCATAGTTGGCCTGCAAGTTATCCAGCGTGTCCAAGAAATCCGGGTTGACGCGTTCCTTCTCGTAGGCGGCGGTGACTTCTTCGATCACCGCCATCAGCGCCTCGGCGACGTAGCGACCGCCATAAACGCCGAAATGACCACCCGGGTCGGGATCGTGGCGGGTGGGTTCGGCGATGGCCTCGCTCGAAAGCGGAAGCTCCCGGCGGGTTAGGTCTACCATCACCACTGCTCAACGCGGGGACGGCTCATCGGGTTCAACGTTTCGGCGCCGGGGCTTCGCAGCGACTTTTCCAATGTCTAGCGAGCGGGTTTCGGACAGGACGGATGGGTGCCCGCGGTGACAAGGTCGGCAACCGCGGCACGCGGGTCACCACTTTTGACCAAACCTTCACCGACCAACACGGCGTCGGCACCCGCACCGGCATACGCCAGCAGGTCTCCGGTGCCACGCACACCGGACTCGGCGATCCTGATCACGCTGCTGGGCAGCCCGGGAGCGATGCGCGCGAAGCAATCCCGGTCCACCTCCAGCGTCGCGAGATCGCGGGCGTTGACGCCGATCACCTTGGCGCCGGCCTTCAGCGCCCGATCGGCTTCCTGCTCGGTGTGCACCTCGACGAGCGCCGTCATGCCAAGCGATTCGGTGCGGTCGAGCATGGACACCAACGCCGACTGGTCCAGCGCGGCCACGATGAGCAACAGCATGTCGGCGCCGTGCGCACGCGCCTCGTGGATCTGATAAGGCTGCACCACAAAGTCTTTGCGCAACACCGGAATCGACACCGTGGCCCGGATCGCGTCGAGGTCGTCGAGCGAGCCCTGGAAACGCCTCTCCTCGGTCAGGACGCTGATGATCCGGGCACCGCCGTCTTCGTAGGCTCGGGCCAGCTTTGCCGGGTCGGCGATGGGCGCCAGTGAACCGGCCGACGGACTGGCGCGCTTGACCTCGGCGATGACGCCGATACCGGGCTCGCGTAACGCGGCCATCACGTCCAGCGGTGGCGGTGCGGCGGCGGCGGCCGCTTTGATTTCGGACAGGCTGATGAGCGCTTCGCGCGCGGCAACGTCGGCCCGGACTCCCTCGAGGATGGAGTCAAGCACGGTTGCCGGACTCATGCCTGTCGTTCCTCCCACTCCCAACCCATTGCCATCCCGCTGTCGCCACCGTCACTCGGGCGGTTTCGGGAATGCAATGAAGGGTAGCGACCGTCAGCTCGCGGCCCGTCACCGACCCTCGGTGTCCGACTCGTAGGGCCGATCGGTGGGGTCGCGACCCTCGTCAAGCGCATCCCAGATCATCCGCTCCGACACCTCCGGCGTCACCCCGTCAGCGTCTTCGCGTCGCGCATTCGACCGGCGGGTCGCGGGCGCCGCATATTTCGTTGCGCCCGAGCGGTCCGACCCCAAAACCGAAGCAGACCGCATCAATAAGACGGCCGCGGCCAGGGTGCACACCGCGGCGGCCACCGCGGCGCCCGCCCCCCAATGGTGCCGCTCGGTTCCCACCAGCGATGCCAGCGAGACATGCGCGAGGTCGGCGCCGCGCACGGCCACGTCCGGAATCACCCACAGGCTGATGCCCAGATAGCCGACCGCAAGGCTGGCCGCCGCCATCAGTCCCGCCAGCACCCGCAACGGCCAGCCACGCACCGCGAGCGCGGCGGCCGCGGTGGCCAGTATGAGCAGCGCCAACGGCACCAGCGCCGTCGACCACGAGGCGCCGGACAGGGTCACCTCCTTTGGCGGGCCCAGCCCGTCGAACGACCGGATGACGACCCAGGGCAGCCGCGACGCCGTCCACAGCGCCCCCGCGGCAACCACCAGCAACAGCTGGGCTATCCCGATCGTCAGCCGGCCGGACCGAGCCGGGCGGGTATCACCCATCGCGGTCCGGGGCGGTCAGCGTCTCGGCGGCGGCGATCGCATTGAGCACCGCCCGCGCCTTGTTGGTGGCCTCGGTGTACTCGTAGGGGCCGTTGGAGTCGGCCACCACGCCGCCACCGGCCTGGACGTAGGCGGTGCCGTCGCGCATCAGCGCGGTGCGGATGGCGATCGCGAAGTCGGCGTTGCCGGCGAAGTCGAGGTAACCGACCACGCCGCCGTAGAGTCCGCGGCGCGTCTTTTCCACCTCTTCGATCAACTCCATGGCCCGCACCTTGGGTGCGCCCGAGAGTGTGCCGGCCGGGAAGCACGCCGTCACCGCGTCCAGGGCCGTGCGGCCCCCGCCGAGCATCCCGGTCACCGTCGACACCAGGTGCATGACGTGGCTATAGCGTTCGATGTGGCTGTAATCCTCGACCCGCACGGTGCCCGGCGTGCAGACCCGGCCGAGGTCGTTGCGGCCGAGGTCGACCAGCATCAGGTGTTCGGCGCGTTCCTTGTCGTCGGCGAGCAGTTCTTTCTCCAGCAGCTGGTCTTCTTCGTCGGTCTGCCCGCGCCACCGGGTTCCGGCGATCGGGTGCGTCGTGGCCCGGCCGTCGGCGACGGTGACCAGCGCCTCCGGACTGGACCCGACGACCGAAAAGTCCGTCGCCCCAGCACTATTCGGCACGTGCAGCAGATACATGTAGGGGCTGGGGTTGGTTGCCCGCAGCATCCGGTACACGTCGATGGGATCGACGTTGGTGTCCATCTCGAAGCGCTGCGAGGGCACCACCTGGAAGGCTTCGCCGGCCGCGATCTGGTCGACGAGGTAGTCGACGATCTTGCCGTATTCCTCGACGGTGCGCTGCGCCCGGTGTCGGGGCTCGGGCCTGCTGAACGTGGCCACCGTCGACGACAGCGGCTGGCCCAGCGCCGCGGTCATCACGTCCAGCCGGGCGACCGCGTCGTCGTAGGCCTCGTCGACGCGTTCGTCGGTGCCGTTCCAGTTCACGGCGTTGGCGATCAGCGTGATGGTGCCCTCGTGGTGGTCGACCGCCGCCAGGTCGGTGGCCAGCAGCAGCAACATGTCCGGCAGGTGGAGGTCGTCGACCGCCAGCTCGGGCAGGCGCTCGAGGCGCCGCACCAGGTCATAGGCGAAGAACCCGACCATGCCGCCCGACAGCGGCGGAAGCCCGGGCAGCGCCGCGGTGGCCAGCAGCTCCAGGGTGGCCCGCAGGGCCTGCAGCGGGTCGCCGCCGGTGGGCGCGTCCTGCGGCACGGCGCCGAGCCACACCGCGTCGCCGTCGCGCACGGTCAGCGCCGACGGCGCCCCCGCCCCGATGAACGACCACCGCGACCAGGACCGGCCGTTCTCGGCGGATTCCAGCAGAAACGTGCCCGGGCGGTTGGCGGCGAGTTTGCGGTAGGCCGACAGCGGCGTCTCGCTGTCGGCTAAGACCTTGCGGGTCACCGGAACCACGCGGTGTTCCGCCGCAAGCACACAGAAGTCCTCCCGTGAGGTGGTGGCGGCCAGGTGATCGTGCACCGAACCATCTTCCCAGACGGGGTCCGGCGGCCCGCGAGCGTAACGTGGCTGCGCTTTTCTGGGTCGAGATTCGCCGTGGCGTTACGCCCGCGGCAGCTGACCAGGCGAGGCGTAGCCTGACGGCCATGAAAACTGGTGACACCGTGGCCGACTTCGAACTTCCCGACCAGAAGGGAACGACTCGTAAGCTCAGTGACCTGCTTGCCGACGGGCCCGTGGTCCTGTTCTTTTACCCCGCGGCGATGACGCCCGGCTGCACCAAGGAAGCCTGTCACTTCCGCGACCTGGCGTCGGAATTCGCCGCGGTCGGGGCCAACCGGGTGGGCATCAGCGCCGATTCCGTGCACAAGCAGGCCAAGTTCGCCGACATCCAGAAGTTTGACTACCCGCTGCTGTCCGACACCGAGGGCACGGTCGCCTCACAGTTCGGTGTCAAGCGCGGTCTGCTCGGCAAACTGGCGCCGGTCAAACGCACGACTTTTGTCATCGACACCGACCGCAGGGTGCTGGACGTGATCTCCAGCGAATTCAACATGGACACCCATGCCGACAAGGCGTTGGAGACACTGCGGGCCCGGCCGTCGGCCTAGCTCCCGCTCCCTCGCGAGCAGACGCAGAATCGCCTATTTTCGCACGAAATAGGCGATTCTCCGTCTGCTCGCCACGCCCGTCAGGGGACGATCGCGAGGAACACATAGGCGGCCAGCAGCACCAGGTGCACCTCGCCCTGCAGTCGCGTAGCCCGCCCGGGCACCACGGTCAGCACACTGATCACCACGGTCACCGCAAGCAGCACCAATTGGGTGGCGCCGAGGCCGAGCACCAGCGGCCCGTTCAGCCATATGCTCGCGGCCGCGATGGCCGGGATAGTCAGACCGATGCTGGCCATCGCCGACCCGTAGGCCAGGTTCAGGCTGGTCTGGATGCGGCCCCGCCGCGCCGCGCGCACCGCCGCGAGTGTCTCCGGCAGCAGCACCATCGTGGCGATCACCACGCCGACGAACGACTGCGGGAATCCGGCTGCCGTCACCAAATGCTCGACCGCCGGCGATTCCTGTTCGGCCAGACCCACCACCGCAACGAGGGCGACCAGCAGCAGCACGAGGCTGGTCAGCGCCGACCGGGTGCTCGGCGGATCGGCATGGCTTTCGTCCTCGTCGAACGGCCATTTTTGGCCCTTCTGCGCGACGGGCAGGAAAAAGTCGCGATGCCGCACGGTCTGGGTGAAGACGAACAGCAGGTACAGCAACAGCGAGGCGACCGCGGCGAAGGTGAGCTGCCCGGGTGAGAACTCCTTGCCCTGATGGCTGGTGGTGAACGCGGGCAGCGCCAGGCTCAGCGTCGCCAGAGTCGTGAGCGTGGCCAGCGCGGCTCCGCTGCCCTCGGCGTTGAACAAGGTCACGCCGTAGCGCCGGGAGCCCAGCAGCAGCGACAACCCGGCGATCCCGTTGGTGGTGATCATCATCGCGGCGAAGGCGGTGTCCCTGGCCAGGGTCGCCGCCTCGTCGCCGCCGGACGCCATCAGCTCGACGATGAGGGCTACCTCGATGACCGTCACCGCACCCGCGAGCACCAGCGACCCGAACGGCTCGCCGACGCGGTGCGCCACCACCTCCGCGTGCTGGACCGCTGCCAGCGCCGCACCGACGAGCAGCGCCGCCTCGAGCGCGACCAGTACCGGCCCGAGCTGCTCTCCCCAGGTGGCCGTCAGTGCGACGACGGCAAGCAGCGGCACCACCACTGTCCAGGACACCCGTTTCACCATCGCCAGCCATTCTCATCGAAGGCACCCGCTAGCGGGCGGTCAGCGCCCCGCTCTCGGCGATAACCCGGTTGCCGCGGTGACAGCCTCAGTAGCATGCTCACATGCCGCAAAGCGATGCGCGCGCCGAAGACCGCAGAGAAGGCCTGCGAGAGGGACAGGCGTTCGCCGGATACACGATCATTCGGCGACTGGGGACCGGTGGCATGGGCCAGGTGTACCTGGCGCAGCACCCGCGGTTGCCTCGCCGCGACGCCCTCAAAATTCTGCCCCGCGCGCTCACCGCCGACGACGAATTTCGTCAGCGCTTCAACAGGGAGGCCGACCTGGCCGCGGGCCTGTACCACGAGCACATCGTCGGCATCCACGACCGCGGTGAATACGAAGGCCAACTGTGGATCTCGATGGACCACGTGGAGGGAACCGACGCGGCGAAACTGCTGCGCACCCGGTATCCGTCGGGGATGCCGAAAAGCGATGTCGTCGAGGTCATTTCGGCCGTCGCCGACGCGCTCGATTACGCCCACTCGCGCGGACTGCTGCATCGCGACGTCAAACCGGCCAACATCCTGCTGACCGACGCGGATTCCCGACGACGGGTCCTGCTCGCCGATTTCGGCATCGCGCGCGAACTGGGCGACATCAGCGGCCTGACCGCGACCAACATGCTGGTGGGCACCACCGCGTACTGCGCGCCCGAACAGCTGCAGGGTTCGGACCTGGATGGGCGAGCCGACGAATATGCGCTCGGCTGCACCGCCTTCAACTTGTTGACCGGGTCGGCCCCGTTTCACCATTCCAACCCGGCGGTGGTGATCACCCAGCATTTGTCCACACCACCACCGCATCTCAGCGAGCACCGGCCCGAACTGGCCGACCTCGACGGCGCCATCGCCAAGGCTCTCGCCAAGAAACCAGACGACCGGTACCCGACGTGCGCGGATTTCGCGGCCGCGCTCGGTAGCCAGCTCGACACGGCCGCGGCCGAGGTGGCGGCGGGACCCACAGAAGTCATTCCGGCACCCACGGAAGTGATCGCGGCCCCCGACGGCGCATCTCCAACCTCGCCAAAAGCGCGCGGCGGCCGGCGAGTTCCGGCGACGGTGATCGCGGCGCTCGTCGCCGTCGCGCTGATCGCGGTGGGAGCCTATGCCGGCGTCCGCATGCTCGGCGCCCGCGCCAACAACCAAAACGGCGCCTCGTCGGCGCCAGCGGCGCCCCCGTCGCCGCCAGCGGCGCCGCCGCCCGGCAATGCCGTTCCGCCGTCCGGGAATGCCGTTGCACCGCCGGCGATCACGCTGTCGAGCCAAATCACCGATCAATCGGGTGTGCTAACTCCGCTCGAGCACGCCGCGGTGGACAGGGCACTCACCAAGCTCTACAACGGGCGCGGCACCCGGCTGTGGGTGGTGTACGTCGAGAACTTCGGGGGCCTCAAGCCGTTCAGGTGGGCCGAGGACACCATGCGCGCCAACAACTTCACCGACACCGACGCCATCCTGGCCGTCGCCACCGACGAGCCGGCATTCTCCTTCCGGGTGCCCAACGCCGTGATCACCGGAAAAGTCATAGATCTGGAGATCATTCGCCGCGACCGAATCCAGCCGGCCGTCTCCCGCCACGAATGGGCGCGCGCGGCGATAGCCGCGGCCAACGGGCTGGACGTCGCCCCCGGTTAGGCTTCCGGTTCCAGCAGCACGTCGGCGTCGAAACAGCTGTGGTCGCCGGTGTGGCAGGCGCCGCCGACCTGATCGACCGTCAGCAACACGGCGTCCCCGTCGCAGTCCAGTCGCACCGAATGGACGCGCTGGGTGTGGCCGGACGTCGCGCCCTTGACCCACTGTTGCGCGCGGGATCGCGAATAGTAGGTGGCCTCACGGGTTTCCAGGGTGCGGGCCAGCGCCTCGTCGTCCATCCAGGCGACCATGAGCACGTCGCCGCTGCCGCGCTCCTGCACGACGGCGGTGAACAGCCCGTCGGCGTTGCGCTTCAGCCGCGCGGCGATCTTCGGGTCAAGCGTCATCGCACGGCGACCCCCGCTTTGGCCATGGCGGCCTTCACCTGACCGATCGTCAGCTCGCGGAAGTGAAAGACGCTGGCCGCCAACACCGCATCGGCGCCGGCCGCGACCGCGGGCGCGAAGTGTTCCACCGCGCCGGCGCCGCCGCTGGCGATCACCGGCACCGTGACCGCCGCGCGGACCGCGCGCAGCATCGCCAGGTCGAACCCGGCCTTGGTGCCGTCGGCGTCCATCGAGTTCAGCAGGATCTCCCCCACCCCGAGCTCGGCGCCGCGGGCTGCCCAGTCGACGGCGTCGATGCCGGTGCCCCGCCGGCCGCCGTGGGTGGTGACCTCCCAGCCGGACGGTGTCGGCTTAGGCCCGTCGGGCACCGTACGGGCGTCGACGGATAACACGATGCACTGGGAGCCGAATTGGGTTGCCATTTCGGCCAATAGGTCGGGCCGGGCGATGGCAGCGGTGTTGACCGCAACCTTGTCGGCGCCCGCGCGCAGCAATGTGTCGACGTCGGCCACCGTGCGCACCCCGCCGCCGACCGTCAGCGGGATGAACACCTGCTCGGCGGTGCGGCGCACCACCTCCAGCATGGTCGCCCTACCCGACGACGACGCGGTCACGTCCAGGAAGGTCAGCTCGTCGGCGCCTTCGGCGTCATAGGCCGCCGCCAGCTCCACCGGATCACCCGCGTCCCGGAGGTTTTCGAAATTGACCCCCTTGACCACCCGCCCGGCGTCGACGTCTAGGCACGGGATCACGCGCACGGCAAGGCCGGTGCCTGAGTACATCTCAGTAGTCCTCCGGTTCGCCGACGGCCCGCAGGATCTTGAGGATCTCGCCGTGCGCGTCGGGCGCCGCGGCCAGCACCGACCGCGACGCCGGGGTCCAGGGTTCACCGGCCAGGTCGGTGACGATGCCACCCGCGGAGCGCACCTGCGCGACCCCGGCGGCGTGGTCCCAGACGTGACCTCCGAAAGTTATTGCGGCCCCGAGGATTCCATCGGCAACGTAGACAAGGTCGATTCCGGTGGAGCCGTGCATCCGTAACCGTGAAGACACCCGGCTGAGGTTCTCCAGCACCGCGAGCCGGTAGCGTCCCGGGAAGCGGCCCCGCGAGTCGACGTTGAACGTTCCGACCGCGACGAGGCTGTCTGCCAGCTCCGTGGCACCGAGCGACGGCCGCGGCTCACCGTTCCTGATCAGCGGGCCCCCCGCGACGGCGGTGTAGCGCTCGCCGAGGAACGGCAACCAGGTGAGGCCCGCCACCGGGTCGCCGTCGTGCAGCAGGGCCAGCAGGATCGCGGCCATCGGCGATCCGGCGGCGTAGTTGAACGTGCCATCGACGGGGTCCAACACCCATACCCACGGCGAGTCGACGTCCATGCCGCCGAATTCCTCGCCGTGCACGCCGATTCCGGTGGTGGCGACCAGCGCGGAGACGACCTGCCGTTCGATCGCGAGATCGACTTCGGTGGCAAAGTCGTTGCCCTTCTTGGCAACCGCCGAACGGGCGCGGTGGCCCGCCAGGAATTGCGGCACGGCCGCATCGAGGATTGCCGATGCCTTGTCAACCAAGGGGGAGGCCAGCGCGTTGAGGTCCATCGCGCCTACACCCTCACCGCGGCCAGGGCCTGCGGCAGGGTGAACCGGCCGGCGTAGAGGGCCTTGCCCACGATGACGCCCTCGACCCCGCGGCCGGTGAGGGTCGCTAGGTTGGCCAGGGCGCGCAGGTCGTCCAGGCTGGACACTCCGCCGGAGGCGATCACCGGGGCTTCGGTGCGGTCGGCCACGCTGGCCAGCAGGTCGAGATTGGGGCCGCCCAGCGTGCCGTCCTTGGTGACATCGGTGACCACAAACCGCGAACATCCCTGGCTGTCAAGGCGTTCCAACACTTCCCACAGGTCGCCGCCGTCGCTTTCCCAGCCGCGTCCGCGCAGCCGGTGCTCGCCTCCTGGATTTCCCGGGTCGATCTGGACGTCCAGCCCCACGGCGACCTTGTCGCCGTGCTCGGCGATCGCCCTCGCGCACCACTGCGGATTCTCCAGCGCCGCGGTGCCCAGGTTGACCCGGGCGCAACCGGTGCCCAGCGCCGCGGCCAGCGACTCGTCGTCGCGGATCCCGCCGGACAGCTCCACACGCACGTCGAGCTTGCCCACCACCTCGGCGAGCAGTTCGCGGTTGGAGCCGCGGCCGAACGCGGCATCGAGGTCGACGAGGTGGATCCATTCGGCCCCGTCGCGCTGCCAGCCCAGTGCGGCGTCCAGGGCCGAGCCGTATTCGGTTTCGCTGCCGGCCTTGCCCTGCACGAGTCGCACGGCGCGTCCGTCGACCACGTCGACGGCCGGTAACAGTATCAACAAAATTCCTCCTGGTCGCCGAGACTGTAACTAACGACGCGTCCTCTCGGCGTTTGCGTGGCGGAATACAGTTTCGCGGAAGTCGTCACAGTCCCTGAACCCAGTTGCTCAGCACGACGGCGCCGGCGTCGCCGCTCTTTTCCGGGTGGAATTGGGTCGCGGCCAGCGGCCCGTCCTCGACCGCGGCCAGAAACGGTACCCGATGGGTAGCCCACGTCAGCACCGCTTCCGGGGAACCTTCCCAGGACTGCGCGGCGTAGGAGTGCACGAAGTAGAACCGCGTGCCCGCGTCCAGGCCTTTAAACAGGGCGCTGCCCGGCCCGGAATTCACGACGTTCCAGCCCATGTGCGGGATCACCGGGGCGTCCAGCCGGGTGACGGCTCCCGGCCACTGCCCGCAGCCTTTGGTCTCCACCCCGAATTCGACGCCGCGGGCGAACAGGATCTGCATGCCGACACAGACGCCTAGCACCGGGCGTCCCGCGGCCACCCGTTCGGCGATGATCCGCTCCCCCGCGATCTTGCGCAGGCCCGTCATGCACGCCTCGAACGCGCCGACGCCGGGCACCACCAGCCCGCCGGCAGCCGCGGCGGCGCCCGCGTCGGCGGTCACCTCGACCGACGCGCCGACCCGCTGCAGCGCGCGCTGCGCCGACCGCAAATTCCCCGAGCCATAGTCCAAAACGACAACGGATTTTGCTGTCACAGAACACCTTTAGTGGATGGCACGCCCAACACCCGGGGATCGGGTTCGACCGCCTGGCGCAACGCGCGGGCCACGGCCTTGTACTGCGCCTCGGTGATGTGGTGCGGGTCGCGCCCGTACAGCACGCGCACGTGCAGCGCGATGCGGGCGTTGGCGGCCAGCGTTTCGAACACGTGCCGGTTGATGACCGTGTGGTAGGGCACCGAGCTGCCGGCAATGGTGGTGTGCTGCAGGTGATCCGGCTCCCCGGTGTGCACGCAGTAGGGCCGCCCGGACACGTCGACCGCGGCGTGGGCCAGCGCCTCGTCCATCGGGATGAAAGCATCCCCGAACCGGCGGATGCCCTTCTTGTCGCCGAGGGCCTGCCCTAGGGCCTGGCCCAGCGCGATCGCGGTGTCCTCGATGGTGTGGTGCCCCTCGATCTCCAGGTCGCCCTCGGTGCGCACGGTCAGGTCGAAGCTGGCGTGGCTGCCCAGCGCCGTCAGCATGTGGTCGTAGAACGGCACACCGGTGTCGACGTGGACCTGCCCGGTGCCGTCGAGGTCGAGCTCGATGACGATGTCGGATTCCTTGGTGCGGCGTTCGATTCGTGCGCGGCGGGTGGCGGTCACGGGGCTCCTATGGGGGTGGCTGGGACCAGTTCGGTGGCCGCGATCTGGGCGCTGGCCCGTAGGAACGCGTCGTTCTCGTCGGCCAGGCCCGTGGTGGCGCGCAGGTAGCCGGGGATCCCGACGTCGCGGATCAGGATGCCGGCGTCCAGGTAGCGCTGCCAGGCGGCCGGTGCGTCGGCGAACTCGCCGAACAGCACGAAGTTGGCGTCGCTCGGGATCACCCGAAAGCCCATGCCGCTCAAGGCCGTCGTGACGCGTTCGCGTTCGGCGATCAACGTGGCCACGCTGGCCAACGTGTCGTCGGCGTGCCGCAGCGCGGCCCGGGCGGCGGCCTGGGTGACCGACGACAGGTGATAGGGCAGCCGCACCAGCAGCATCGCGTCGATCACCGCCGGCGTGGCGACCAGATACCCGAGCCGGCCGCCGGCGAAGGCGAACGCCTTGCTCATGGTGCGGGTGACGACGAGCTTGGCCGGGTATTCCTCGACGAGCGCCACCGCGCTGGGCTGTGAGGAGAACTCGCCGTAGGCCTCGTCGACGATCAGGATGCCCGGAACCACGTCGAGCAGCCGCCGCAGATCCGTCTGCGAAACGCTCTGTCCCGACGGGTTGTTGGGGCTGGCGATGAACACCACGTCGGGTCGCCCGTCGGCGACGGCGGCCACGGCGGCATCGGCGTCGAGGCCGAAGTCGTCGGCGCGGGCGGCCTCGAGCCATTCGGTGCGGGTGGCGTCGGCGATGATCGGGTGCATTGAGTAGGACGGGACGAACCCGATCGCGCTGCGCCCCGGGCCGCCGAACGCCTGCAGCAGCTGTTGCAGGATCTCGTTGGAACCGTTGGCTGCCCAAAGGTTTTCGACGCCAAGCCGGGTGCCGGTCTGCGCGGTGAGGTAGCTTGCCAGGTCGCGGCGCAGGGCCACCACGTCGCGGTCGGGGTAGCGGTGCAGGTCCGCGGCGGCCTCGCTCACCGAGCGCACCACGTCGTCGACGAGCGCCTGGGTGGGCGGGTGCGGGTTCTCGTTGGTGTTCAGCCGCACCGGAACCGCCAATTGCGGTGCGCCGTAGGGTGATTTGCCGCGCAGGTCGTCGCGCAGCGGCAGGTCGTCCAGCGTGGGCTTAGGTACGCTCATCGCTCGAACCTCCGCCGTATCGCCTCGCCGTGCGCCGGCAGGTCCTCGGCCTCGGCCAGCGTGATCACGTGCCCGGAGACGTCTTTGAGCGCCGCCTCCGTGTAGTCGACGACGTGGATGCCGCGCAGGAACGTCTGCACCGACAGGCCGCTGGAGTGGCGGGCGCAGCCCGCGGTCGGTAGCACATGGTTGGATCCGGCACAATAGTCACCGAGGCTCACGGGTGCCCACGGACCGACGAAAATGGCTCCGGCCGAACGTATTCGGTCCGCGATCCGCCCCGCGTCGACGGTCTGAATCTCCAGGTGTTCGGGCGCGTAGGCGTTGACGACCTTGACGCCGGCGTCCAGGTCGTCGACCAGGATGGTCGCCGATTGGCGCCCACCCAGCGCGGCGGTCACCCGCTCGCGGTGCACCGTGGTGTGCAGCTGGGCGGCCAATTCACGCTCGGCGGCGGCGGCCAGGTCCTCGCTCGGGGTCACCAGCACGCTGGCCGCCATCTCGTCGTGCTCGGCCTGGCTGATCAGGTCGGCGGCCACGTGCGCCGGGTCGGCGGTGTGGTCGGCGAGGATGGCGATCTCCGTCGGCCCGGCCTCGGCGTCGATGCCCACCCGGGAGCGGCACAGCCGCTTGGCGGCGGTGACGTAGATGTTGCCGGGGCCGGTGATCATGTCGACGGGCACGAGTTCGGCGCCTGCGTCCGGCGACGATGCGGACCGTGTTCGGTCCGCTGAGAAGCCGGGCCATTCGACCCCGGTGTCGGTGCCGCCGTAGGCCAGCAGCGCCACCGCCTGCGCCCCGCCCACGGCCCACACCTCGTCGACGCCCAGCAGCCGGGCCGCGGCCAGGATCGTCGGATGGGGCAACCCGTCAAACTCCGCCTGTGGCGGACTGGCCACCACCAGCGAGCCGACGCCGGCGGCCTGCGCCGGCACCACGTTCATCACCACGCTGGACGGGTACACGGCGTTGCCGCCGGGCACATACAGGCCCACCCGCTCGACGGGAACCCACCGCTCGGTGACCGTCGCGCCCGGCCCGAGCGTGGTGGTGACGTCGGTGCGACGCTGATTGGCGTGCACGGCGCGGGTGCGTTCGATCATCACCTGCAGCGCATCCCGGACATCGGCGTCCAGCCCGGCCAGCGCTGCCTCCAGCGCGACGGCGGGCACCCGGACGGCGGCGGGCCGCACCCCGTCGAACGACGCCCCGAACTCCAACGCCGCCTCGGCCCCGCGCTCGGCGACGGCCTGCACGATCGGCCGCACCCGGGGCAACACGGCCTCCACGTCGGTGCCACCGCGTGGCAGCGTGGCCCGCAATCGGGCGGCCGTCAGCTCCGCGCCCCGCAGGTCAATGCGGGCCATCGGCGACGGTTGGGTGGGACTCACGGTCTCCATTGTCCCAGAGCAGCTCAAGTGGATATCCGACCGGTAGTGTGGCCGCCATGTCCGCAAAGGATCACCCGAATAACGCCCCGGGCATCCCGATGGTGTATCCGCCCTGGTTCGAGAACTTTCAGGTCAAATACGTCAACCCGGCGCTCAAACCGATCGCCCGCTACCTGCCCGGAACCGCAACCATCGAGCATCGCGGTCGCAAGTCCGGCAAGCCGTACAAAACCATCGTGACGGCCTACCGCAAAGGCAACGTGCTGGCGATCGCGCTGGGCCATGGGAAAACCGACTGGGTCAAGAACGTGCTGGCCGCGGGCGAGGCCAACCTGCGCTTTACCCGCCGCGAGGTGCACATCACCAATCCGCGGATTCTGCCCGCCGGCTCCGACGGCCCGGACGCTCAAGGGTTGCCCTGGTTGGTGCGGCTGCAATTGCGCCGCATGGCGGTGTTGGTCGGCGATATCGCCTGAGCCGCCGCGGCGGGCCACGGCTTTCGGTGTGAGCCGGCGGCCTTCAGTGTGAGCCGACGGCCTTCAGTGTGAGCCGACGGCCTTCAGTGTGAGCCGACGGCTTTCGGTGTGCGTGCAGGGCGGAATCTGGGCGATTTTTCCGCCGTGGACTCACGCGCGACGCCCTGAACTCACACCGAAAGCCGTGGACTCACGCGCGACGCCCTGAACTCATACGAGAGCGCCGGGCCTACATGTCCAAACCGATATCGAGTGCGCGCACCGAGTGGGTCAGCGCACCGACGGCCAGGTAATCCACGCCGGTCGCGGCGTAGGTCGCCGCGTTCTCAAGGCTGAGGCCCCCGGACGACTCCAGCAGCACCGCGGGTGCCCGGGTGTCGCGGCGCTGCACGGCGATCTGCGTCTGCCACACCGGGAAGTTGTCCAGCAAGACCAGTTCGGGCTTTTCGTCCAGCACCGCATCGAGCTGCTCGAGGGAGTCCACTTCGACCTCGCACGGCAGGTCGGGGGCCGCTTCACGGACCGCCCGCAGCGCTTCGACCGCTGAGCCCGCGGCCGCGACGTGGTTGTCCTTGATCAGCGCCGCGTCGCCAAGCCCCAGGCGGTGATTGAGTCCCCCGCCGACCCGCACCGCGTATTTCTGCAGCACCCGCAGGCCCGGGAGGGTTTTGCGGGTGTCGCGGACCTTCGCCTTGGTGCCCTGCACCGCGTCGACCCACGCCGCGGTCGCAGTGGCGATCCCCGACAGGTGGCAGATCAGGTTCAGCATGGTCCGCTCGGCGGTCAGCAGGCCACGGGTCTCCGCATGCACCGTCAACAGCGATTCACCGGGCTGCAACCGGGCACCGTCCTCGACGCGGTCGAGCACGTGATAGCCCCCGGCGCCGAGCACCTCGTCGAGCACCAGCAGCGCGACGTCCACCCCGGCGATCACGCCCGGCTCGCGGGGCACCATCGACGCCGTGGCCACCGCGCCGGCGGGCACCGTGGCCAGCGTGGTGACGTCGGACCCGTAACGCAGATCCTCGTCCAGGCCCCGGCGGATGGCGTCGCGGGCGGCGGCGAGTTCGCAGTCGGACAGCATCGTCAGCCCACCGCCGCCAACGCCTCCACCAGCACCGAGTCTTGGTTGTCGGCCAGCCGGAGGACGCCGCCGCGGGCTTGTTCCGGCGCCGCGTCCGCGTACTCGGCGCGGTGGTGGCAACCCCGGCTTTCGTTGCGCGCCAAGGCCGCCGCGGCCACCGCCCGGGCGGCCAGCGTCAACGCGACGTCTTCGAAATCCCGGCGACCCGCCACCGTGCGGACCCGCGCCTGGGAGAGCTTGTTGGACAACCGGTTTAGCCCGGCGGCGTCGCGGACCACCGAGGCGTCGAGGCTCATCGCGCGTTGCAGTTCGCCGCGTTCCGGCGCGGTGTGGGCGATGGGCTCGGGCACCGTCGCGCGGCAACGCCCGGCCGCCGCCGCGTGCGCGGCCGCGGCCTTGCCGGCCCTCCCCCCGACCACCAAACCTTCCAGCAGGCTGTTGGACGCCAAGCGGTTGGCGCCGTGCATTCCGGTGCGGGCCACCTCGCCGGCCGCGAACAGCCCGGGCAGTTCGGTCCGCCCGTGCACGTCGGTGACGACGCCGCCGCAGCTGTAGTGCGCCCCGGGAACCACCGGGATCGGCTCGCGGCCGGGGTCGATGCCGGCCGCCCGGCACGCGGCGGTGACGGTGGGGAATCGAACCTCAAAGCCCGCGATGCCGCGCGCGTCGAGGAAGACGCACGGGTCGCCGGTGGCCTTCAGCCGCGCGTCGATGGCCGCCGCGACGACGTCGCGCGGCGCCAGGTCGCCCATCGGGTGAACGCCGGCCGTGACCGAATTGCCTTGCCCGTCAAGCAGTATCGCGCCCTCACCGCGAACGGCCTCGGTGACCAGCGGACGCCGCCCACCGGTCCCAACGCCGAACAGCATCGTCGGGTGGAACTGGATGAACTCGAGATCGCTGACCGCGACGCCGGCCCACAGCGCCAACGCGATCCCGTCGCCGGTGGAGCCGTCGGGATTGGTGGTCGCGCCGTAGAGGTGCCCAAGCCCGCCGGAGGCCAGGATCACCGCGGGCGCGTTGACGATCCCGTACCCGTCCGGGCTGCCCACCAACACGCCGGTCACGGCCGTACCGTCGTGCAACACCCGCAGCGCCACGTGGCTGGTGCGGATGTCCAGCATCGCCGCGGCGTGGTCGAGCGCGCGCTGGACCTCGGCGCCGGTGGCGTCGCCGCCGGCGTGCACGATGCGTCGCCGCGAGTGACCGCCTTCGCGCGTCAAATCCCAACGGCCGGGGACGGATTCGTCGAATCGTGCCCCGTCACCGACCAACTCGGCGACGGCGCGGTAGCCGTCGCCGACGATCGAGCGCACCGCCTCGGGGTCGCACAGGCCCGCGCCCGCGGCCAGGGTGTCGGCGACGTGGGCATCCACGGAGTCGTCGTTGTCGGGTAAGACCACCGCGATGCCGCCCTGGGCGTAGTGGGTCGCGGTCACCCCGCGCGCCTGGTCCGCCTTGGAAAGGACGACGACGCTGCGGCCGGCGCGATGGGCGGCCAGCGCAGCGGCCAATCCCGCGACGCCGGTGCCGATGACGACGACGTCGGCGGTATGCGCCCACGCCGGACCCGCCGTCATTCGCCGCCGCCCGGCTGGCCGATTTCGATCATCCGCTGCACGCTGCGCCGGCCCGCCGCCGCGGTTTCCGGATCGACGTGAACTTCGTCCGCGCCATCCACCAGGCAGCGCAACAGGGCCGCGGGGGTGATCATCTTCATGTACTTGCACGACGCGCGGTCGTTGACCGCGCGGAAGTCGACATCCGGTGCGGCCCGGCGTAGTTGGTGCAACATGCCGACTTCGGTGGCCACCAGCACCTTGCGGGCCCGTGTCTGGTGCGCCGCATCGAGCATGCCGCCGGTGGATAGGATCTTCACCCTATCCGGCGGGAAGGCACCCTCACCGGCAAGATACAAAGCCGAAGTGGCGCAACCGCATTCGGGATGCACGTACAGTTCTGCATCGGGATTCGCGCGGGCCTGGCCGGTGAGCTCGTCGCCGTTGATCCCGGCGTGCACGTGGCATTCGCCAGCCCAGACGTGAATGTTCTTGCGGCCGGTCACCCGGCGGACGTGGGCACCGAGGAACTGGTCCGGGCAGAACAGCACCTCGCGGTCGGGGTCTATGGACTCGACCACCTCGACCGCGTTGGACGAGGTGCAGCAGATGTCGGTGAGCGCCTTCACGGCGGCCGTGGTGTTGACGTAGGAGACGACGACGGCGCCGGGGTGCTCGTCCTTCCAGGCGCGCAGGTCGTCGGCGGTGATCGAGTCGGCCAGCGAGCAGCCCGCCCGCTGATCGGGAATGAGCACGGTCTTGGCCGGACTCAGGATCTTGGCGGTCTCGGCCATGAAGTGCACGCCGCAGAACACGATGGTGTCCTCGGGCGCGTCGGCGGCGATCCGCGACAGCGCCAGCGAATCGCCCACGTGATCGGCGACGTCTTGGATGGCGGGCAGCTGGTAGTTGTGCGCGAGCAGGGTGGCGCCGCGCAGCGTCGCCAGCCGCCGGACCTCGGCCGCCCACTGCTCGTCGCCGTCCACACCGGCGTAGCCGGCGGGCGTGTTGGTGATACGGGCAGTCATGTCGTCCGCGAGCGTGTCCATGCGAGTCAAAACCGTCACGGAAAGATCCTTTCGCGTCCGGGAGGTTTTCGACTTACAATCGAAAACATGGTCCATAGTAGCACCGCCCACGAAGTGCTTGCGGTCGTGTTCCAGGTTCGCCAGGCTACCGAGCAGGTTACGAAGGCCCCGCGAACAGAAAAACCGCAGCTGAACGTGCTGTTATGGCAACGTGCCCGCGATCCGCAAAAGGGGGCGTGGTCGCTGCCGGGCGGGCGGCTGCGCAACCACGAGGACCTGACCACGTCGGTGCGTCGCCAACTGGCCGAAAAGGTCGACCTGCGAGAGCTGGCTCACTTGGAACAGCTCGCTGTGTTCTCCGACCCACACCGGGTGCCGGGCACCCGGGTGATCGCGTCGACCTTCCTGGGCCTGGTGCCCTCCCCCGCCACCCCCGAGCTGCCGCCGGACACCCGCTGGCATCCGGTGAATTCGCTGCCGCCGATGGCGTTCGATCACGGACCGATGGTGGCCCACGCCCGCGCCAGGCTGGTCGCCAAGATGTCGTATACCAACATCGGGTTTGCTTTGGCACCAAGGGAATTCGCGCTTTCCGCGCTGCGCGACATCTACGGCGCCGTGCTGGGGTACCAGGTCGACGCCACAAATCTGCAGCGGGTCCTGGTCCGGCGCGGGGTCATCAGCCAGACCGGCACCATCGCACAATCCGGCCGCAGCGGCGGGCGTCCGGCGGCGCTGTATCACTTCACCGACTCGTCGCTGCGGGTGACCGACGAGTTCGCCGCGTTCCGGCCGCCCGGCCAGCTTTGAGCTACCTCCGAGTTACCGTCGAGGGCCACGCCGCGCCGGTAAGTTGGGTGAGACCGGGCCGGCGGTGATGCCCACGAGAACTGGCTCACATTGCGGCGATTACGTTTTGGCCACCGCCCGTTCATGCGCGAGAATGCCGCGAGGCCAAGAAGGGATCCTCAATGGTTGAGTTCGGCAATCTGGCAGGGACACGTGGCGCGGAGTGGATCGGCCGGCCACCGCATGAGGAGCTGCAGCGCAAGGTGCGGCCGCTGCTGCCCTGCGACGACCCGTTCTACCAGCCGCCGCCCGGCTATCAGCACGCCGAGCCCGGCACGGTGTTGCGCTCGCGCGACGTCGAGCTGGCGTTTCTCGGGCTGATACCCCAGCCCGTCGCGGCCGTGCAGCTGCTCTACCGGACGATGGACATGAACGGCGAGCCCGAGGCGACGGTGACGACCGTGATCGTTCCGGCCGAGCGTGCTCCGGGGGAAACGTGCCCGCTGCTGTCGTATCAGTGCGCGATCGACGCGATGGCGTCGCGCTGTTTTCCGTCCTATGCGCTGCGGCGCAGGGCGAAGGCCCTCGGATCGTTGAGCCAGTTCGAATTCTTGCTGATCACCGCCGCCGTCGCCGAGGGCTGGGCCGTCTCGGTGCCCGACCACGAAGGCATCCACGGCTCGTGGGGCGCACCATATGAGCCCGGTTACCGCGTCCTGGACGGGATCCGGGCCGCGCTGGGTTCGGAACGACTCGGATTGTCGGCAGGGGCCTCCCCAAGGGTGCCGATCGGGCTGTGGGGGTACTCCGGCGGCGGCCTGGCCAGCGCGTGGGCCGCCGAGATGTGTGGCGAGTACGCACCCGATCTGAACATCGTCGGGGCGGTGCTGGGATCACCCGTCGGCGATCTTGGTCACACCTTCCGCCGCCTCAACGGCGGCTTCCTTGCCGGTTTGCCCGCGTTGGTCGTGGCCGCGCTCGGCCACATCTACCCCGGCCTCGACCGGGTCATCAAGGAACACACCAACGACGAGGGGCGCGCCCTGCTCGCGGCGCTGGAGAAGATGACGACGGTGGAAGCGGTCCTCCGGATGGCGGGCAAGAACATGGGCGACTACCTGGACGAACCGCTCGAAGACATCCTGTCGATGCCCGAGGTGACGTATGTCTTCGACAGCATCAAGCTGGGCGCCGTGGTGCCAACCCCGCCGGTGTTGATCGTGCAGGCCGTGCACGACTACCTCATCGACGTCCACGACATCGACGAGCTCGCCGACGCCTATTCGGCCGGCGGCGCCAGGGTCACCTACCATCGGGACGCGTTCAACGAACACATTTGCCTGCACCCGTTGTCGGCCCCCATGACGCTCCGCTGGCTCACGGACCGGTTCGCCGGCCGGCCACTGACCGAACACCTCGTCAGGACCACGTGGCCGACGATGTTCAATCCGATGACCTACGTCGGCATGGCGCGGCTGGTGAAGATCGCGGCCAAGATCATCACCGGCAGGAAGGTGCCGCATCGCCCGTTGTAAGTCCGCTAGGACACGGCGGCTTCCGGGGCCTCCGGCTCCATCGGCGCCTGCAAAGGCTGGTCGGTCACCGGGAGCGCCCCCAGATCATCGCGGGCATTGGCCGCCGCCAGCAGGGCGTAGACCAGCGCGGCGATGCCGGCCGGCCACAGCAGGGTCGCCGCCACCTGCAGCGGGCCATGGGAAAAGAACACCGGCGGCGCCTCGATGACGTAGGCCACCGACGGGCGTCCCGACAGCGGCACCGAGTCGAAGTTCAGTGCGCCGTAGCTCAGCCGGACCAGCGCCGCCCCGATCGCCGAGGCGACGGCGGCGGCGGTCACCATGCCGATGGACAGCCCGGCGACCATCGCCGGCCCGCGGCGCCCGCGCCATTGCCATGCCAGCACCGGCGCCACCACCGCCAGCACGGTCAGCAGGCCCAACATCAGGCATGGCGCGTCGAAGAAGTGCCCGGATTCGCTGCCCAGATAGTCATGGACCCGCTCGCCGGCGCGAGTGATTGCCACCACCGCGTGGATCGGCGGGGCGATCCACGCCCACAGCCCGCCGATCACCACGCCGGTCGCCACGCTCAGCGCAGCCATGACGATCGCGCGCCGCCGTGACGCGCGGGGGACGCCGGCGGGCGCCGAGGTCTCGGGTCCGGCATGCTCGGTCACCGCTGTGCCTCCAGGTCGACCGAGTCGACCTGTCCGTGCCGCGAGCACCGCGCGCGCCAGCCGTCGGGACGGACCTGGACCACCATCCGGCGTCCGCACGCCGCACAGAACCGGGGAGGCTCGAGGCCCAATCGGGCCGCCGTCGGCACTGTGGTGCCTCCCAATTCCCCGGTGTAGACGTTGTAGACGCCGGCGCCGAGCGCAGCGCCTAAATCCCGAACCACGGTTTCCAGTTTCTTACAGGCTGGCGTTGAGCGCCTTGATCGGCATCTGCAGATCGTCGAGCAGTTCCAGATCCGCTTCGGCCGGGCGGCCGAGCGTGGTCAGGTAGTTCCCGACGATGACGGCGTTGATGCCGCCCAGGATGCCCTGCTTGGCGCCCAGGTCGCCGAGGGTGATCTCGCGGCCCCCGGCAAAACGCAACATGGTGCGCGGCAACGCCAGGCGGAAGGCGGCCACCGACTTCAGCGCCTCGGCGACCGGCAGCACGTCCAGGTCGCCGAACGGGGTGCCCGGCCGGGGGTTGAGGAAGTTCAACGGCACCTCATCGGGACCGAGCTCGGCCAGTTCGGCGGCGAATTCCGCGCGCTGCTCGAGGGTCTCGCCCATGCCGAGGATGCCGCCGCAGCACACCTCCATGCCGGCGTCGCGCACCATCGACAGCGTCTGCCAGCGCTCCTCCCAGGTGTGGGTGGTCACGACGTTGGTAAAGAACGAGCGAGCCGTCTCCAGGTTGTGGTTGTAGCGATGCACCCCCATCGCCGAGAGCCGCTCCACCTGCTCGGCCGTCAGCATCCCCAGCGAGCAGGCGATGTTGATCTCGACCTCGTTGCGGATCGCCTCGATGCCGGCGGCGACCTGGGCCATCAGCCGGTCGTCGGGGCCGCGCACCGCGGCCACGATGCAGAATTCGGTGGCGCCTGACTTGGCGGTCTGCTTGGCCGCCTCGACCAGGCTGGGGATGTCCAGTCGAGCGCTGCGCACCGGCGACGCGAAAAGCCCCGACTGCGAGCAGAAGTGACAATCCTCCGGGCATCCGCCGGTTTTCAGGCTGATGATGCCCTCGACCTCGACCTCGGGGCCGCACCAGCGCATCCGCACCTCGTGGGCAAGCGCCAGCAGCTCGTCGAGCCGGTCGTCGGGCAGCTGCAGCACCTGCAGCACCTGTTCGAAGCCCAGTCCCTCGCCGCGCTGAAGCACCTGTTCGCGCGCGGTGGCCAGGATGTCGAAGCCGTCCTGGTCGATGTCGGCCGTTGGCCTGGTTGGCGCCTCAGTCAACAGGTACTCCCTCGTGTCAAAATGCCCGCCCCGGGAGAATCTACCGAACCGCTTCGCGCGCGTACGTAACGCCAGTGCGGAAATCGGCCGGCGAAATCGCCGTGAGGTTACGCTCACGGACCCTCCGGAGCTCACCCGATCGGGTGCTCGACCCGCCTGTCGCCGTCCCAGCGGCGCAAACCGGCAAACCGGCCGTCGATGCGTGACGGCCGGGCAGCGATGCGCAGCGCCCGCCCGAGCTGGTTGCCACCGACCCGGCGGGCCAGCGTGACGTGCGCGGTCCACTGACCGGGCAGGCTGTTGGGCATCGGCCCCGCCACCAGGTGCGGCAGGCATACCCGGTGCACCTCGGCGTGCAGGCTCAACAACTCGCTCGTCGGCACCACGAGCCGCGCGAACACGACGTTCGCCCTGCCGAACAACACCGGCGCACCGATCGCGCAGGGCGGCGGCAGCCATCGGCTGAGCGGGCTCAGCAGCTCGTCGACGTCGGCGGCGATGCTCTCGGCGACGGTTAGCGTCACGTGCGGCCGGCTGGCCGGGGCCTGGCTGGGGATTCCGGCGGCGGCCAGCATCTCCCAGATGTGGCGGATCGTTGCCTCGGTATCGGGGTCGAAGACCAGCTCGATCGAGTGGACCATCAGCGGACCAACGCGGTGACCCAGGCGCGGTCGAACGCCCCGGCGCTTAGGGCGGCGAAGTCGGTGGGGCCCATCGATCCGGCGCCGGCGGGCAGCGCGGCCCGCACCGGCGCGAGGCGGACCAGCGCCGATCGATTGGAGGTCTCGACCAACCCGGGCCGTGCCGGCCAGCTCCCGATTACCAACCCGGAACACGAAATATGTTGTGCGGCAAGTGCTTCCAGCGTTAGCGCGGTGTGGTTGAGGGTGCCCAGTTCCGCGGTGACCACGACCAGCGCCGGGGCGCCGAGCTCGACGGCGAGGTCACGCAGCGTGAAACCCGCGTCGGCGAGTTCGACCAGCAGCCCGCCGGCGCCTTCGACGAGGATCAATCTGCGGGGGCGATCCAGTCCGCGGACGAGGTGCAGCAGCCGGTCGGCGGTGGGCAGCGCCGTCCCGGCCCGCTCGGCCGCGGCGGCCGGCGCCAGTGGCTGCGGATAGCGGGCCAGCCCGGCGAGCTCGGTCACCCCGGACAACCTGCCCACCTCGGCGAGGTCGTCGTCGCCGCAGTCGGTGCCGGTCTGAACCGGCTTGCACACCGCCACGTCGATGCCGGCCTGACGGGCGTGGCACGCCAGCGCCGCGGTGACGACCGTCTTGCCGACCCCGGTGCCGGTACCGGTAACGACCAGGACGGTCAACGGCGCGCCAGGACGTCCGTCAGCACGCGGCGCGCGATCTCGAGTTCGGCGGCGTCCAGCGACGCCCGCGCGGTCAACCGCAACCGCGACGTCCCGGCGGGCACGGTCGGGGGCCGGAAGCAGCCCACCTTGACGCCGGCGTCCAGGCAGGCGGTCGCGGCGGCCAGCGCCGCCTCCGGGTCGCCCAGGATCACCGACACCACGGCCGACTGCGGCTTTTCGGCGACCTCGCAGGCCCCGGCCAGGAAGCGGGCGTGCGCCAGCACGGCCTCCGGCCGCCACGTTTCGGCCCGCAGCACGTTCAGCGCGGACCGCGCGGCGCCCACCGCCGCCGGCGCCAGGCCGGTGTCGAAGATGAACGGCCGGGCCGCGTCGATCAGGTGAGCGCGCACCGCCGCCGGCCCGAGAACCGCACCGCCCTGGCTGCCCAGCGCCTTGGACAACGTCGTGGTCATCACCACGTCGGGCGCTCCCGCCAGCCCGAGCTCGTGCAGCAACCCGCGCCCGCCGCCGCGCACGCCCAGACCGTGGGCCTCGTCGACGATGAGCAGCGCGCCGTGGCGGCGGCACACCTCGTGCAACTCGCGCACGGGGGCCAGCGTGCCGTCGGCGCTGAACACCGAGTCGGTGATGACGACGGCGCGCTCCTCGTCGCGCGATCCCAGGGCCGCGTCCACGGCGCCGGCGTCGCGGTGCGGCGTCACCACCACCCGGGCCCGCGACAGCCGGCAGGCGTCCACCAGGGACGCGTGCGAATGGGCGTCGGACACCAGCAGGGAACCGGGACCCGAGAGGCCGACGACGGCGCCCAGGTTGGCCGTGTATCCCGAGGAGAACAGCAACCCCGAGGCGGCGCCGACGAACTCGGCGAGCTCGGACTCGAACTGCTGGTGCAGCTCGGTGTCGCCGGTGACCAGGCGCGAACCGGTGGCCCCGGCACCCCACATCCGCAGCGCCGCGACGCCACCCTCGATCACGTCGGGATGCTGCGACAGGCCGAGGTAGTCGTTGGACGCCAGATCCAGCTCGGTGGCGACGGCGGGGCGCGGGCGCAGCGAGCGACGCAGCCCGGCCTCGCGGCGGTGCCTCTCCACGGCCTCCAGCCAGGCCAGCGGGGAAGTCTCGATCGGTGCTCTCATCGAGGCTCAGCCTACGAGGCGTGCGACCTCGACCATCGCCGAGGTGATCTGGGATATTTCGGCGGGCCCGCAGATGAACGGCGGCATCGCGTAGACCAGGTTGCGGAACGGGCGCAGCCAGACGCCCCGGTCCAGGGCCGCGGGGGTGGCGACGGCCAGGTCGACGGGCCGGTCACATTCGATGACGCCGATGGCGCCGCAGACCCGGACGTCGGTCACGCCGGGCAGCACCCGGGCGGGTTCCAGCCCGGCGGCCAGGCCGGCGGCTATCTCGGCGACCCGGGAGCGCCAGTCCTGTCCGAGCAGCACCTCGACGCTGGCCACCGAGACCGCGCAGGCCAGCGGATTGGCCATGAACGTGGGCCCATGCATCAGGGCACCGGCCTCGCCGGAGCTGATGGTGTGGGCGATGTCGGTGGTACACAAGGTGGCGGCCAGGCTGAGGTATCCGCCGGTCAGCGCCTTGCCGACGCACATGATGTCCGGGCTCACTCCCGCGTGGTCGGCGGCGAACAGCTCGCCGGTGCGCCCGAAGCCGGTCGCGATCTCGTCGAAGATCAGCAGCACGTCGTGCCGGCTGCAGAGGTCGCGCAGGTCAACCAGGTAGCGGGGGTCGTGGAAGCGCATCCCGCCGGCGCCCTGCACGACGGGCTCGACGACCACGGCCGCCAGTTCGGCGGCGTGGCGCTCCAGTTGCTTTTCGAACGCCGCGCTGTAGGCCGGGTCGTAGTCCCGTGGCACCTGCGGCGCGAACACCTGCCGGGCCAAGATGTCCGTCCACAGCGAGTGCATGCCGCCGTCGGGGTCGCAGATGCTCATCGGCGTGAAGGTGTCGCCGTGGTAGCCGCCCCGCCAGGTCATCAGCCGTCGCTTGCCGGGCCGGCCGCGGCTGCGCCAGTACTGCAACGCCATCTTGACCGCGACTTCCACCGACACCGACCCGGAGTCGCTGAAGAAAACGGTGTCCAGGCCGGCTGGGGTGATGTCCACCAGCAGCTGCGCCAACCGCGCCGCCGGTTCGTGGGTCAGCCCGCCGAACATGACGTGGTTCATCGTGCTCAGCTGGGCGGAAAGGGCGGCGTCCAGCTCGGGGTGGCCGTGCCCGTGAATCGCGGTCCACCAGGAGCTCATCGCGTCGAGCACCTCGGTCGGCCTGCCGTCTCTGACCAGCGTCAGCCGGGCGCCGTGGGCGCCGACGGCCACCAGCGGCGCTACCGATTCGTTGCCGATGGTGCTGTAGGGGTGCCACAGGTGCGCGGTGTCGATCGCGCTGGTCTGCTCGGGTGTCAACCCGGCCCTCGACGCACGCATAGAGATCGAGCGTAAAGCAGCCGGGTCGCGCAAACCGCAGGCATCGGGGAGCATCTAACGGCATGGCTTCGCCGCATCGGCCCGACGACACCGAGCAGTCCCGCCGCTTCGACCGGTCCGACCACGGGGCACCACGGGTGCTTCGTCTGCGGATAGCCGCCTGGGACGTCATCGCCACCCTCACGCTCTTGGTGTTGCTCGTCGTCCTCGCCACCGCGACGACGTGGCCGGCGCGGCTCTTCGGCTTCCTCGCGAACGTGTGCGAGGGGGAAACGTGCGGACCAGTGCCCTACGGGATCGATCTGTACATCCACCCGGTGGTGTGGGGTGGTATCGGTGCGGCGATCGCCGCGGCCGGGATCGGCCCGTTCGTTTCGCTCTTGAAAGGCTGGTACATGTCCTTCTGGCCGGTCTTGTCGCTCACCATCATCATGGTCGCCTCCGTGGCCGGCTCCATGCTGACCACATTCAGCGAACGTTACTGGCTCTGACGGCGCGGCCACGGTCATTCAGCAAACGGTGCGACCGGATGCTGGCCTGAGGCCGAAATCACAACTGCGCATACGGGATTGGGCCGGCCAGTCACCGTGTGGTCACGGTACGGCAAAAAATCCCTCGCCCGGCCCACCAGCTATTTCCCACCGGAAATAGCTGGTGTAGAAGTGTCTGTAGTGACTGGTGTGAATTCAGCCGGCGGGCCGACTGGTTCACGTTCCAAGCGCCATGCAGCGACGCTGGGCCCCGACGGGGAGGCCTCGCGCCAGATGCAATAGCGGCCGACGCGCGAAGTCACCGCGACGGAGGCCCAAAACCCAAGAAAGTGGAGTCCCAATGAAACGCTTCTACGCCTTCGCGATCGGTCTCGCGATGCTGGTTGCGCCGCTGGTCACCGCCGGCATCGCGACGGCCGACCCGGCCCCCAGGCCGATGGACTACCAGCAGGCCACCGACGTCGTCGTCATGCGCGGTCTTTCACAGCGCGGCGTGCCGTTCTCGTGGGCCGGCGGCGGCATCAATGGCCCCACTCGCGGCAAGGGCCCGGGTATCACGACCGTCGGATTCGACGCCTCGGGCCTGATGCAGTACGCGTACGCCGGCGCCGGGATCAAGCTGCCGCGTTCCTCCGGCGAGATGTACAGGGTCGGCCAGAAGGTGCTGCCGCAGCAAGCACGCCGGGGCGACCTGATCTTCTACGGTCCCGAGGGGACGCAAAGCGTCGCGATGTACCTGGGTAACGGGCAGATGCTGGAGGTCGGCGACGTCGTCCAGGTTTCGCCGGTCCGCGCCAACGGCTTGACCCCCTACCTGGTTCGGGTTCTCGGGACGCAGCAGACACCATTGCAACAGACGCCGTTACAGCAAGCACCCACACAACAAACACCGCTACAACAAGCACCCACACAGCAGGCACCGCTACAACAAGCACCCCTACAGCAAGCACCCACGCAACAAACACCGCTACAACAGGCACCGGTGCAACAAGCACCAATGCAGCAGCTGCCGTTGCTGCGGCCGCCGACGCAGCAGGCGCCGTTGCAGCAGGCCCCCGTCGGCATCACGCGGTAGCCCGACTCGCCTCCTTCGAACGTCCCGAAGACCCGCCACTTGCTCCCCCGCCGACGGCGCTGACGCTCAGCGGGTCCGCTGAGCAGGCTCGCCGGGACCCGTGTGCGCAGGAGCGGGCGGCGGTTTTCGGTAAATTGGCGGTCGATCATGCAGAGCCTGTCACCGCCTCGTCCACCGGTTGCCCCTGCGGAACCGGTCGCTAAAGGGACTCGTTCGACGGGCTTTTATCGTCATGATCTCGACGGCTTGCGCGGCATCGCGATCGCGCTGGTCGCCATGTTTCACGTCTGGTTCGGGCGGGTTTCCGGCGGCGTGGACGTGTTCCTGGCGCTGTCGGGCTTCTTCTTTGGCGGAAAGATCCTGCGCGCCGCGCTTAACCCCGCCGTTTCGCTGTCGCCGGCGGCCGAGGTGGTCCGGCTGGTCCGCCGTCTCGTTCCCGCGCTGGTCGTGGTGCTGGCCGGGTGTGCCGTGCTGACCATCCTGGTGCAACCACAAACCCGGTGGGAGACGTTCGCCGACCAGAGTCTGGCCAGCCTGGGCTACTACCAGAACTGGGAGCTGGCCAACACCGTGTCGGACTACCTGCGCGCGGGCGAAGCCGTCAGCCCGTTGCAGCACATCTGGTCCATGTCGGTGCAGGGCCAGTTCTACGTCGGCTTCCTGCTGCTGGTCGCCGGCTGCGCCTACGCGTTCCGGCGCCGCTTGAGTACTCACCTGCGCACGATGTTCATGGTGCTGCTGAGCGCGCTGACGGTGGCGTCGTTCGTCTACGCGATCGTCGCCCATCAGGCCGACCAGGCGAGCGCCTATTACGACAGCTTCGCCCGGGCATGGGAGTTGCTGCTGGGCGCGCTCGTCGGCGCGTTGGTGCCCCACATCCGCTGGCCGATGTGGCTGCGCACCGCCGTCGCCACGGTCGCGCTAGCGGCAATCGTGTCGTGCGGGGCCCTGATCGACGGGGTCAAGGAATTCCCCGGCCCGTGGGCGCTGGTGCCCGTCGGGGCCACCATGGCGATGATCCTTGCCGCGGCAAACCTACAGGGCAATCCCGGCACCGGTGACCGGATGCCGCTGCCGAATCGACTGCTGGCGGCCGGGCCGCTGGTGGCGCTGGGGGCGATGGCCTACTCGCTCTATCTGTGGCACTGGCCGCTGCTCATCTTCTGGCTGTCCTACACCGGCCACCGGCACGCCAACTTTGTCGAAGGCACGGCGGTGCTGCTGGTATCCGGGGTGCTGGCCTACCTGACCACCCGGCTCGTCGAGGACCCGCTGCGTTACCGGACACCCGCCGGCGCCGCATCCGCGAAGCCGGTCCGGACCATCCCGTCAGTCCCCTCGGTCCCCTTAGTCCCCTGGTGGCTGCGCCTGCGCAGGCCGACGATGGCGCTGGGATCGATTGTGGTGCTGCTCGGCGTCACGCTGACCGCAACCTCGTTCACCTGGCGCCAGCACGTCACGGTGTTGCGCGCCGCGGGCAAGGAGCTCAGCGTGCTCAACCCGCAGGACTACCCCGGCGCGCGCGCCCTGACCGAACACGTGCGGGTGCCGGCGCTGCCGATGCGGCCCACCGTCCTGGAGGTCAAGGACGACCTGCCGGCCTCGACCCGCGACGGCTGCATCAGCGACTTCGTCAACCCGGCGGTCGTCAACTGCACCTACGGCGACGTGGCGGCCACCCGCAGCATCGCCCTGGCCGGCGGATCGCACGCGGAGCACTGGCTGCCCGCGCTGGACCTGCTCGGCCATCTGCACCACTTCAAAGTGGTGACGTACCTCAAGATGGGCTGCCCGTTGTCCACCGAGGAAGTGCCGCTGATCATGGGCAACAACGCCCCGTATCCGCAGTGCCGCGAGTGGGTGCAGCGGACGATGACCAAGCTGGTCGCCGACCGTCCCGACTACGTGTTCACCACATCGACTCGGCCGTGGAACATCAAACCCGGCGACGTGATGCCGGCGACCTACATCGGGATCTGGCAAATGTTGTCGGACAACAACATTCCCGTCCTCGCCATGCGGGACACCCCATGGTTGGTCAAAAACGGTAAACCGTTCGACCCCGCGGACTGTCTGGCCAAGGGCGGCAACGCGCAGTCGTGCGGGGTCAAGCGGTCCGACGTGCTGGCCGACCACAATCCCACCCTCGATTTCGCCGCGCAGTTCCCGTTGCTCAAGCCGCTCGACATGTCCGACGCGATCTGCCGCCCCGACTTCTGCCGCGCGGCCGAAGGAAACGTGTTGATCTACCACGGCGCTCATCACCTGTCCCCCACCTACGTGCGGACCATGGCCAATGAGCTGGGCCGCCAAATGGCGGCCAGCACCGGTTGGTGGTGACGCTCGCGCGCGCCTACGGCGCGGATAAGGTCAAGTGATGCCGACCAACCAGCCAGCGGTGGAAGCAACGGGCGCTGCCACACACGACGCCGGCAAGCCGCAACCCAGGCTGGCCACCGTGTGGCCGGGGAATCCCTATCCGCTCGGCGCTTCCTACGACGGTGCGGGCACCAACTTCTCGCTGTTCTCCGAAATCGCCCAGAAGGTCGAGCTGTGTCTGATCGACGACGGCACCGAGTCGCGGATTCCCTTCGAAGAGGTTGACGGCTACGTCTGGCATGCCTATCTGCCGAACATCACCCCGGGCCAGCGCTACGGGTTTCGCGTCTATGGGCCGTTCGATCCGGCGGCCGGCCACCGGTGCGATCCGAGCAAGCTGCTGCTGGATCCGTACGGGAAGGCGTTCCATGGCGATTTCGACTTCACCCAGGCGCTGTATTCCTACGACCTGAACGCGGTCGACCCCAACGGTGACGGGGCCGACGCCGGGACTCCGCCGATGGTGGACTCGCTGGGCCACACCATGACCAGCGTGGTGAGCAACCCGTTCTTCGACTGGGGGTCCGACCGGGCACCGCTCACCCCGTATCACGAGACGGTCATCTACGAGGCCCACGTCAAGGGCATGACGCAGACCCATCCCGGCGTCCCCGAGGAGCTTCGGGGCACCTATGCCGGGCTGGCCCACCCGGTGATCATCGATCACCTCAAGTCGTTGTGCGTCACCGCCATCGAGCTGATGCCGGTTCACCAGTTCATGCACGACTCGCGGCTGCTGGACCTGGGATTGCGAAACTACTGGGGCTACAACACCTTTGGCTTCTTCGCCCCGCACAACCAGTACGCAGCCAACCGCAAGGCCAGCGTCGCCGAGTTCAAGTCCATGGTGCGCAGCTTTCACGAGGCCGGCATCGAGGTCATCCTCGACGTGGTCTACAACCACACCGCCGAAGGCAACCACCTCGGCCCGACGATCAACTTCCGCGGCATCGACAACGCCGCCTACTACCGGCTCGTCGACACCGATCTGCGGTTGTACAAGGACTACACGGGCACCGGCAACAGCCTCAACGCCCGTCACCCGCACGTGCTGCAGCTGATCATGGACTCGCTGCGCTATTGGGTGACCGAGATGCACGTCGACGGGTTCCGCTTCGACCTGGCCGCGACGCTGGCCCGCGAGCTGCACGACGTCGACCGGCTGAGCGCGTTTTTCGATCTGGTGCAGCAGGACCCGGTGGTCAGCCAGGTCAAGCTGATCGCCGAGCCGTGGGACGTCGGCGAGGGCGGCTATCAGGTCGGAAATTTCCCGGGTTTGTGGACGGAGTGGAACGGGAAGTACCGCGATACCGTGCGTGACTATTGGCGGGGGGAACCCGCGACCCTGGGCGAGTTCGCGTCCCGGCTGACCGGGTCGTCGGACCTGTATGAGGCGACGGGCCGGCGCCCGAGCGCCAGCATCAACTTCGTCACCGCGCACGACGGATTCACGCTCAACGACCTGGTGTCCTACAACGAAAAACACAACGAAGACAACGGCGAAGACAACCGGGACGGGGAAAGCCACAACCGGTCGTGGAACTGCGGCGTCGAGGGTCCCACCGACGACCCCGACGTCGTGGCGCTGCGCCGCCGCCAGATGCGCAATTTCTGGGCCACCCTGATGCTCAGCCAGGGCACGCCGATGATCGCGCACGGTGACGAGATCGGGCGCACCCAGAACGGCAACAACAACGTCTACTGCCAGGACTCCGAATTGTCCTGGATGGACTGGTCATTGGTCGACAAGAATTCGGACCTGCTGGCCTTCGCGCGCAAGGTGGCCGCCTTGCGCAAGAACCATCCCGCGTTTCGCCGGCGCCGGTTCTTCGACGGTGAGCCAATCCGAACCGGCGACGAGGTGCGCGACATCGCCTGGTTGACGCCGGGCGGCCGGGAGATGACACACGAGGATTGGGGCAAGAGCTTTCACAAGTGTGTGGCGGTGTTCCTCAACGGCGACGCGATCACCGCGCCGAACGCCCGCGGTGAGCGGGTGGTCGACGACTCATTCCTGTTGTGCTTCAACGCCGACGAGCAATCGGTCGATTTCGTGATGCCGCACGGCGACTATGCCCAGGAGTGGACCGTCGAGCTGGACACCACCGACCCGGTGGGCGAGACCGACCGGGTCGTCAACGCCGAAGAAACGATTTCGCTGCCCTCGCGTTCGCTGCTGGTGCTGCGTAAAACCTTGTGACGCATGGCCTTACCAGTCCTGTCCACCTATCGGTTGCAGTTGCGCAGCGAGTCCAGCGGGTTCGCGTTCACCTTCGCCGACGCCGAAAACCTGCTGGACTACCTCGATGACCTCGGCGTGACGCATCTGTACCTCTCGCCGGTCATGACCGCGGCTTCCGGGTCCAATCATGGATATGACGTCACCGATCCGACGACGGTCTCGCCGGAGCTGGGCGGTCCCGACGGCCTGGCACGGTTGTCGGCGGCGGCCCGCGCGCGGGGCATGGGCCTGGTCGTCGACATCGTGCCCAACCACGTCGGCGTCGCCACGCCGGGGCAGAACGCGTGGTGGTGGGACGTGCTGCGGAACGGCCCGGCTTCGCCGTATGCGGCATATTTCGACATCGACTGGGACCTCGACGCGGACGGCCGAATCGTGCTGCCGGTGTTGGGTTCTGACGACGACGTGGCCGGCCTGAAAGTCGACGGCGAGCTGCTGCGGTTGGGCGATCTGGCGCTGCCCATCGCTTCGGGCACCGGCGAGGGCACCGGCCCGGAGGTACACGATCGCCAGCACTACCGGCTGGTGGGCTGGCGCAACGGGGCCTGCGGTTATCGCCGCTTCTTCTCGATCACCTCCCTGGCGGGACTGCGACAGGAAGACCGCGCGGTGTTCGACGCCAGCCACGCCGTCCTCGCCCGCTGGTTTCGCGAGGGACTCGTGGACGGCATCCGCATCGACCACCCCGACGGATTGTCCGACCCCTGCGGCTATTTGGCCCGGCTGCGCGAATTGCTCGGCCCGGACGCCTGGATCGTCATCGAAAAGATCCTGGCCGTCGACGAGGCGCTGGAACCCACGCTGCCGGTGGCCGGCACCACCGGCTACGACGTGCTCCGGGAAGTGGGCGGCGTCTTTGTCGACCCGGCCGGCGAACAAGCCCTGACCGCGCTCGTCGAGTCCTCGGGAGTCGATTATCAGGCGATGCCGGCAATGGTGGCGGACCTCAAGGTCCGCGCGGCCACCGACACCTTGGGCAGCGAGCTGGCCAGGCTGCGGCGCGCCGCCGCGGCCGCGGCGGGCGCCGATCACCCGCTGCTGCCCGAGGCGATAGCGGCGCTGCTCACCCACATCGACGTCTACCGCTGCGACTACCCCGGCCTGGCCGCGATGCTGCCCAGCGCGCTGGCCGAAACCCAGTCGGCCGCACCGGAGTTGGGGCCCGCGCTGGAGGTGCTTGCCGCGGCGCTGGCCCGCGGCGGCGAGCCGGCGATCCGGCTGCAGCAGCTCTGCGGCGCGGTGACCGCCAAGGCGGTCGAGGACTGCCTGTTCTACCGCGACGCGCGGCTGGTGTCGCTCAACGAGGTGGGCGGCGCACCGCACCGGTTCGGTGTCGGCCTCGCGGAGTTTCATCACCGCGCCGCCACCCGCGCCCGGTTGTGGCCGCGGACGATGACGACGCTGACCACCCACGACACCAAGCGCGGCGAGGACGTGCGGGCCCGGATCGGCGTGCTGTCCCAGGTGCCGTCGCTGTGGACCGAGTTCCTCGCCCGCTGGGAAATCCGGGCCCCCTCCCCCGACCCCGCGACCGGGCGGTTTCTGTGGCAGAACATCTTCGGCGTGTGGCCGGTGGGCGGTCAGGTCACCGGCGAGCTGCGCGACCGGCTGCACGGCTACGCCGAAAAGGCCGTCCGCGAGGCGGCGTGGCACACCTCGTGGAATGACCCGGACGCCGCGTTCGAGGACGCGGTGCACCGTTGGCTCGATGCCGTCCTCGACGGACCGGTCGCCGGCCAGCTGACCGAGCTTGTCGCCCAACTCAATCCGCACGCCGCCAGCGACGCGCTGGGCCAGAAGCTGCTCGCGCTGACCGTGCCCGGCATACCCGACGTCTACCAGGGCAGCGAGCTGTGGGACGACAGCCTGGTGGACCCCGACAACCGCCGTCCGGTCGACTATGCCGCCCGCCGCGCCGCCCTGAAAGAGTTGCGGCACCCCAAGGTTCGCGTCGTCACCACCGCACTTCGGCTGCGGCGCTCCCATCCGGACAGCTTCCTGCGCGGGGGCTACGTGCCGGTGCTCGCCAGCGGCGAGGCCAACGAGCATGTCGTGGCGTTCCGCCGGGGCGAGGACATCGTGGTCGCGGTGACCCGCTGGACCGTGCGGCTATCCGAAACGGGCTGGGGTAACACCGTGGTGCCGCTACCCGGGGGCTCCTGGACCGACGCGCTGTCCGGCGCGATGGCGAGCAGGCCGACGTCGGCCGCCGAATTGTTCGCCGACCTGCCCGTGGTGCTGCTGGAGCGCCAGCATGACTGAATTCCGGGTCTGGGCGCCCACACCCGCGCAGGTGCGGCTCTACCTAGACGGCACAGACGACCGGGTGCACGCGATGACGCGGTCCGGCGACGGCTGGTGGCACGCGGACGTCGATGCGGCGCCGAACGCCCGATACGGATACCTGCTCGACGACGACCCCGCCGTGCTGCCCGACCCCCGCTCGCCGCGCCAGCCCGAGGGGGTGCACGCCCGCTCGCAGCTATGGGACGCGGCCGGCGCGGCCTGGACCGACAACGCTTGGCGGGGCCGGTCGGTCGAGGGTTCGGTGATCTACGAGCTGCACGTCGGCACCTTCACCGACGCCGGCACGTTCGACTCGGCCATCGAAAAGCTGGATTATTTGGTCGATCTCGGCATCGACTTCGTCGAGCTGATGCCGGTCAACTCGTTCGCCGGCACACATGGCTGGGGCTACGACGGCGTGCTCTGGTACAGCGTGCACGAGCCCTACGGCGGCCCCGACGGCCTGGTCCGGTTCGTCGACGCCTGCCACGCGCGCGGCCTGGGGGTGCTGATCGACGCGGTGTTCAACCACCTCGGCCCGTCGGGCAACTACCTGCCGCGGTTCGGCCCCTACCTGTCGTCGGCGAGCAACCCGTGGGGCGAGGGCATCAACATCGCCGGCGCCGACTCCGACGAGGTGCGGCGCTACATCATCGGCTGCGCGCTGCGCTGGATGCGCGACTTCCACGCCGACGGCCTGCGCCTGGACGCCGTGCACGCGCTGGTGGATACCACGGCCATCCACATCCTGGAGGAGCTCGCCGCCGAAACCGACTGGTTGTCAATGCAGTTGGGTCGACCCCTGTCGCTGGTCGCCGAGAGCGACCTCAACGATCCCCGGTTGATCACCCCGCGCGATCGGGGCGGCTACGGCATGACCGCGCAGTGGGCCGACGACATCCATCACGCCATCCACACCGCGGTGTCCGGCGAGCGGCAGGGCTACTACGCCGATTTCGGATCCCTGGCCACACTGGCGGAGACGCTGCGGCGCGGCTACTTCCACGCCGGCACCTATTCGTCGTTCCGGCACCGCCGCCACGGGCGGCCACTGGACACGTCCAGCATTCCGGCCACCAGGCTGGTCGCCTATACCTGCACGCATGATCAGGTCGGCAACCGGGCCCTCGGGGATCGCCCGTCGCAGAACCTGACCGTCGGCCAGCTGGCGGTCAAGGCCGCCCTCGCGCTCGGATCACCCTACACCACAATGCTTTTCATGGGCGAGGAATGGGGCGCGTCGACCCCGTTCCAGTTCTTCAGCTCGCACCCCGAGCCGGAGCTGGCGCGGGCCACCGCGGAGGGGCGCAGGGCCGAATTCGCCGAGCACGGCTGGGACGCCTCAAAGAAAGGGGACATCCCCGACCCGCAGGACCCGCGCACCTTCCGGCGCTCGAAACTGGATTGGGACGAGATCGACTCCGGCGAACACGCCCGCCTGCGCCGGCTGTACCGAGATCTGATCGCCCTGCGGCGCACCGAGCCCGACCTGGCCGACCGTTGGCTGGAGCACCTCACCGTCGACTACGACGAGACGCAGCACTGGATCACCCTGTGCCGCGGCCAGTTACGCATTGCGTGCAACCTGGGCGCCGAGCCGGTGCGGGTGCCCGTCACCGGCGACGTGGTGCTGGCATGGGGCGAGCCGACCGTGGCCGCCCACGGCACCGTGCTGGAGGGCCATTCGTTCGCGATCCTGCGCCAGGTGTGCGGGTAGCGTGGTGCCGCATGGCCCGGAAGTTGCGGATCCCGCCCGATCTCATCGGCGGCGACGTCGATGAGGGGTACGGCAAGGTCGCCGACGCGTTCCGTCGCAACCTGAGCAGCGGCCAGGAGATCGGCGCCGCGATCGCGGTCTATCGGGACGGCCGAAAGGTCGTCGATCTGTGGGGCGGCTACCGCAACGGAATCACCCAAACCCCGTGGGAGCACGACACCCTCGTCAACGTGTTCTCGACCACCAAAGGCGTTGCTTCCCTTACCGTTGCGGTGGCCGCCGCCCAGGGCCACCTCTCGTATAACGCCAAGGTAGCCGACTACTGGCCGGAGTTCGCGCAGCGCGGAAAACAAGCGATCACCGTGCGACAACTGCTGGCACATCAAGCCGGACTGGTCGCCGTCGACCCACCGCTCACGCTGCAGGAATTGGCCGACCCACCGAAGATGTCGGCGAAGCTCGCGGCGCAAGTGCCGGCCTGGACGCCCGGAACACGACACGGCTACCACGGAATCACGCTCGGCTGGTACGAAGGCGAGCTGATCCGCAGGGTCGACCCCGCGGGGCGTTCACTGGGCCAATTCTTCGCCCAGGAGATGGCCCGTCCCCTGGGCCTGGACTTCTATATCGGACTGCCGGCCTCGGTCGACCGCGATCGCGTCGCGCACTTACACGCCTGGTCGTTCCCGAAGCTCCTCCTGCACATGAACACGATGCCGCCGCGATTCGCGCTGGCGTTGTCCAACCCGCTCGGCCTGACCGCCCGCTCACTGATTTTCGCCAAGGGAATCAACAATCCCGACGCGTTCAATCGCGACGAGCTGCGTGTGGTCGAGATGCCCGCGGTCAACGGCACCGGCACCGCGCGATCGATCGCCAAGCTGTATGGCAGCGCCGCCACCGGCGATCCGGCGCTCGGCCTGAGCGCAACCATCCTCGACGCCCTGAAGATGCCCGCGCTGCCACCGACAAACGGGCTGCGCGACAAGGTGCTACACGTCGACACCACATTCTCGCTGGGCTTCAACAAACCCATTCCCGCGTGCATCTTCGGTTCGTCGGCGAATGCCTTCGGAACGCCGGGAGCGGGCGGCTCGTTCGGATTCGCCGACCCCGACACCGGCATCGGATACGGCTACGTGATGAACAAGTTGGGTTTTCACCTGGTGAGCGACCCGAGGGAACTCGCCCTCCGTAACGCTCTGTTTCACGAGGTCCTCGGGACCAGGCCACAAGCCTGAAACGGGCCCGGGCAATACTGCGCTATGGACGAGATCCGGTTCACGCGCGACGAACTGAAACGGTTCCACGGTAAGACCCTGCCGGACCTGATGTCCGACCATGTCCGACTACTGTTCGTGGGAATCAATCCCGGGTTGAGAACCGTTGCGGTGCAAGCTCATTTCGCCCCTCGCGGCAACCGGTTCTGGCCGGCGCTCTACCGCGCGGGCATCACCGATCGTCTGATCGACGCCTCGTCGGGGTTTGCGCCGGCCGACCGGGAATACCTGCTGGATCGCGGGATTGGCATCACGAACCTCGTCGAGAGGGCGACCGCGAACGCGGCCGAACTCACGGCGGACGAGCTCGTCAAGGGTGGGCAGAAACTGCACCGAACGATTCGGCGATTCTCGCCCCGGGTCGTCGCCGTCCTGGGGATCACCGCCTACCGCGAAGCCTTCGACGACCGTCGGGCGACGGCGGGCAGGCAGGTGTCGCCGTACCCGGCGACCGAGCTGTGGGTGGTCCCCAATCCGAGCGGCCGCAACGCCCACGCGTCGCTGCCCGGCCTCGCGGCCGCCTACGGCGAAGTCGCCCGCGCCGCGGGCATCCCTACACGCTAGAACGCCCGGTCCCGCGCACGGCGTCGGCGATGGCGTCGGCGAGGGGATCGATCTCGTCGGCACTCAAGTCGGCGACCGTGACACGCATTCCCGGCGCCGTGCGGATCCGGAACCGGGAGCCCGGCGCCGCGGCCCAGCCCGCGCCGATCAGCCGGGTGATCGCGACCGTCTCGTCGGGCACCGGAACCCACACGTTGAGCCCGGACCGGCCGTGGGCGGCAACGCCGCGCTTCCCCAGCGCGGCGCGTAACCCCGTGCGGTTGTTGGTGTATCGCCCCTCGGCCTCGACGACGCGGCGCGTGGCCGCCCCGTCCGACCACAAGCCGACCGCGAGGCCCTGCAGGAGGTGGCTCACCCAGCCCGGCCCGAGCCGCAGCCGCCCGCGCACGCGCTCGACGGTGCGGCGGTCCCCGGCGAGCACGGCGACGCGCAGGTCGGGACCGTAGGCCTTGGACGCCGACCGCACGAACGCCCAGTGGCCGGTCGCCCCGGCCAGCGCGTGCAGCGGCACACCCGCGATGCCCGCGCAGTGATCGTCCTCGACGAGCAGCACCTCGCGCCCAACCAGCAAGGCGCGCAGCGCTTCCGCGCGCTCCGCCGACAGCGCCGCACCGGTCGGGTTTTGCGCGCGATTGGTGATCACCACCGCCCGCACCCCGCGATCCAGCGCCCGAGCCAGGTCGGCGGCCAGCGGGCCGTCGTCGTCGACCCGCACCGGCTCGGCCGAAAGGCCAAGCGCGGCAAGGAGATCGAGCAGGTTCGCCCAGCCGGGGTCCTCGACGGCCACCCGGTCACTCGGACGCAGGTGGGCGGTGAGAACACGCTCGATGCCGTCCAGCGCACCGCTGGTGACGGCCAGGTGTTCGGCGGGAATGCCCTCCCCCGCCAGCGCGGAACGGGTGTGCTCGACCAGCTCGGGCGTCATCGCCGGCTCCCCGTACAGCAACGGGGTCGGGTGAGTGGGCACCAACCGCGCCCCGGCGATGGGCAACAGGGCCGGGTCCGGGTTGCCGGTCGACAGGTCGCGCACGCCCGCGGGGACGTCGAGGCCGAGCAGCGAGCGGGGGGTGGTCGCCGGGCGGTGCCGCACCCGGGTGCCCCGCCGCCCGCCGGTCTCGACGGCCCCGCGATCGCGCAGCAGGCGGTACGCCGCGGCCACGGTGTTGGCGTTCACGCGGAGCCGGCCGGCCAAGTCGCGGATCGGCGGCAGCGCGTCGCCGGGCGCCAGGGCGCCGCGGGAGATGGCCTCTTCGACGTTGGCGGCTATGGACTCGGCGCCCGTTCCCGCTATGCTGCTTTGTACTGGCATACAATACATTATGTACTAGTACAATTGTCGAAGGCAATCCGTTGATGACCGCATACCGCCCCACCCCGCGAACGACGCCCACCCGCTACCGGGAACGCGCCCGCTACGACCGCAAGACGGTCCACGACATCCTGGACGAGGCCCTGGTCTGTCACCTGGGCTACCTCGGTGCCGGTGGGCCGGTGGTGTTGCCGACGACGCACGCCCGCCACGGCGAAACCCTCTACCTGCACGGTTCCACCGGCGGCGGCCCGATGCTGGCCGCCGGGGCAGCCAAAGCATCGGGGTCGGGCCTGCCCGTCTGCGTCACCACGACCCTCGTCGACGCCCTGGTGCTGGCCCGGGCGGCCATGCACCATTCGGTGAACTTCCGCTCGGTCGTCGTCCGCGGTGACGCGCGCGTGGTCGACGACCCCGCGGAGAAATCGCGGGCCCTGCGCTGCCTGCTGGATCACATCCGGCCGGGGCGCGCCGCCGATTGCCGGGCCCCGAATGAACGCGAACTCGCCGCGACCGGAGTGCTCGCCCTCGATCTCGTCGAGGTCTCCGCGAAGGTGCGCGCCGGCGCGCCCGTCGACGACCCGGAGGACGTCGCGCTGCCGCACTGGGCGGGCGTCGTGCCGCTGAGCCTGACGGCCGGGACTCCCGTCCCGGCCGACGACCTCGACCCCGCCACCCCGCTGCCCAGCTACCTCCACCCGCGAGCGTGCGTGTCTGTACAGCATCGACCGGCGTGTCGTGTGCAACTGCGCACGCTCGCCGCGAAAACGCCGCGGCTACAACAGATAACGGTAGGCCGGCGAACCGGGCTCCAGGGCCTCGACATGGATGTCGGTCGCCCGCATCCGGGCCAGCAGGCCATCCAGGTCCGCGGCCGATCCCAACTCGACACCGACCAGCGCCTCACCGGTGTCACGGTTGTTGCGCTTGACGTATTCGAACAGGGTGATGTCGTCATTGGGCCCGAGCACGTCGTCGAGGAATCGGCGCAGCGCGCCCGGCTCCTGCGGGAAATCCACCAGGAAGTAGTGCTTGAGGCCGAGGTGGACCAGCGAGCGCTCCAGCACCTCGCCGTAGCGCGACACGTCGTTGTTGCCGCCCGAGATCAGGCACACCACCGTCGATCCGGGCTCGATGTCGGCCTCCAGCAGGCCGGCGACCGACAACGCGCCCGCCGGCTCGGCGATGATGCCCTCGTTTTGGTACAGGTCCAGCATCGCGGTGCACACCGCCCCCTCGTCGACCGCGGTGATCGACACCATGTCACCGGCGGCGGCCAGCGCGGCATAGGTCAGCGTTCCCGCCCGTCGCACCGCGGCGCCGTCGACGAACTGGTCCACGTAGTCCAGCGTCACCGGCTCGCCGGCGGCCAGCGCGGCCATCATCGCCGCCGCGCCGGCCGGCTCGACACCCAGCACCGCCGCGTTGGTCGTCCGCTCGGCCAGGTAGGTGGTGATGCCGGCGATGCAGCCGCCGCCGCCGACCGGGACCACGACCAGGTCGGGCTCCCCAACAAGCTGAGCGAGCAGTTCCACGGCGACGGTTCCCTGGCCGGCGATGGTGCGCAGGTCGTCGTACGGCGGGACCAGCGTGGCGCCGGTGCGTTCGACGTCGGCCAAAGCCGCCTCGGCGGCGAGGTCGTAGGTGGATCCCCCCACGATCAGCTCGATGAAATCCCCGCCGTGGTAGCGGATCCGGTCGCGCTTTTGCTTGGGCGTCTTCGCCGGCACATAGACGCGGCCGTGCACGCCCAGCGTCCGGCACGCGAAGGCGAAGCCCTGCGCGTGGTTGCCGGCCGACGAACACACCACGCCCGCGGCCAGCTCCTCGTCGGACAGCTGCACCAAAAGGTTGTAGGCGCCCCGCAACTTGTAGGAGCGCACCACCTGCAGGTCTTCGCGCTTGAGGTAGACCCGCGCGCCGGTGATCGCCGACAACCGATCGCTCAACTGCAAAGGCGTGGGCGTGACCACCGGCGCGATCCGCCGCGCCGCGGCATCAATGTCAGCCGCGCACAGCGGCTGAGACCTCGGGGCGCGCGGGCTACTGCTCAGTTCGGCGGACACCGATTAATGGTGCCATGCCACCCGTCTCCGGAATTCAGCTCACCGGGGTCAACACGAACACCGGAATCTGGCGGTCGGTCTTTTTCTGGTATTCGGCGTAGTCGGGCCAGGCCTCGACGGCACGCCCCCACCAGGTGGCCTTCTCGTCGCCGAACACCTCGCGGGCGTCGTAATCGCGGATGACGGCGCCGTCCTGCAGCTCGACCCGCGGGTTCTTCGCGACGTTGTGGTACCAGACCGGGTTCTTCGGCGCACCGCCGAGTGAGGCGACGATCGCATACTCGCCGTTGTGCTCGACGCGCATGAGCGGCGTCTTGCGGAGCTTGCCGGTCTTGGCTCCCACGGTGGTCAGCAGGATGATGGGCTTGCCCTTCATGTCCGCGGCCTCGGCGCCTCCGGACTCGGCATACTTCTCGGCTTGTTCGCGGGACCAATCCCAGGGGCTGGGAGCGTATTCACCTGTCAGCGGCATATTCCAACTCTAGGCCAGGCCCCAGTGGGGTTGGCCGCGCCTCATCCGGCTCAGGATTCCCAGCTGCTGGCACACGCGCAACCGCCGGTCAGCTTTGCTTGCTCGCAGGGCTAACCGCCGGCCTGGCCAGTTCAGCAATGGTGTTGACCCGCCGGATGGCGGTGGCGATCTCGTCGGCGAACTCGCGTCGCCGTTGAGCGATGTCGGGGTGCTCGAAGCCGTCCACCAGCTCACGGTGCCGGGCCAACCGCAGGGCGGTCTTGAACAGCTCCATCGACCTCGACTCGGCGCTGGCGATCCTGCGCTGCAGCTCCCACTGCTTGCCCACCTCGAGGCACTCGGCGAGGAAGGCTTCCTCCTCGAAACATTCGTCCTCGAGCGCGGCCAGCCGGTCGGCGACGATGTGGTACGCGTCCAGGAACGGGCGCAGCACCAGATGCGCCAGCAGCAGATCGGCCCGTTCCAATAGCCGCCGCACGTCGGCCGCGCTGGCGGCCCTGGTGGTGTCCACGGGGTCGTCCGCCGGGCCGATCAGCCGCACCTCGTCGGCGAGGTCCTTTTCGAACTGCGCGCGTGCGGAGAACAGGAACTCGAACTTGAGCAACTCGCGGAGACTGAGCGCCTCGTCGCGCACAGTCGCCGGCAAAACCGACCCGTCCACGCAGTTTTCGGCGGCGGCCAGCAACGCCGTCTCGGCGATGGCGCGATCGACCAGGATGTGGATGGCGGTGTTGCGGTAGAACGCCGCGACGAGGTGCTGGTCCGATCCGATGCCCCAGACCGGTTCGGTGCCGGCGTCGTAGACGCTGACCACGCCGGAGGCGACCAGCTGATGCAGCGTCCACCGGATCGTCGAGCGATTCGTCAGGTCCGCGGCACCGGCCACCGTCCAGTTCCGTGCCGCGATGTAGCTCGCCAGCGGTTGCACGGTGGCCAGCACCTCGCTGATCGACAACGACCGATCCGCGCCCAGCAACGCGAGGCTGACCACCGCGGTGGGTGTGACGGGGGTGGCGCGGTTGATCCGGTGTTCGACGTCCAGGGCGATGCGTTCGATTTCGGTGCCGGTCCCGGATGCCGAGGTATCCAGGGCGCGCAGCTCCTCGAGGCGCTTCCGCAACGGCAGCGGTTCGCCGAAGTCCAAATACGCGCGGCCCAGCCGCTCGCCCTGCTGGCGCGCCAGCCGGACCAGAAAGCGAAGGTCCTCGGGCCGTTTCACCGCGCCGTAGGCCTCGGTGGTCATGGCCTCCACCTCGTGCAGCTGGTCGTACACGATCGAGGTGGGCACCAAATACACCTCGGGACCGTCGATTTCGTCGACGGCGTCGCTGATGTAGCGCAGGATCCCGAACACCGGGGGCCGCAGCTTGCCGGTCCTGGTGCGGCCCCCTTCGATCGACCAGGTGAGGTTGGCATGGTTTTGCACCAGCTGCGCGGCGTAGGCGCGCAGCGCGAATCGGTAGACGGGAATGTCCTTGGTCTGACGCCGGATGAAGATCGCCCCGGTGCGTTTGGCCCAGGCGCCCATCGGAAAGAAGTTCAGGTTCGCGCCGCCGAAGGTGAGCGCGGGTGAGAGCCTGTTGGCCAGGATCACCTCGGGCAACAGCATGCCGTCCAAGTAGGAGCGATGCGAAAAGGCAAATGCCAGCGTCGCTTTGCGATCGAGCCGGCGCAGCTGCGCGATTTGGTCCTCGTCGACCAGCACGTCGTAGGCCCGCATGAGCCAGCGACTGAACCCGCGCCAGGCCTGCACCGCCCGCTCGTCCAGCGAGGCCGCCATCTCGCGCAGGTAGCCCACGGCCTCGGCGCGCACACCGTCGGGGTCACGCCCGAGCTCGTCGGCCAATCCCCCCAGCCGCTCGTCATACCACGGCGCCGCCAGCAGCTGAACCACCTCGGCCGGGTCGGTCGGCAACGGCGCCGTCGATTCGTCGACAATTCCGGTGCGCTGCAGCAGCTTTCGCACGCCCGCGCGACCGATCTCGCGCGCGGTCGGCGCCGGTCCCCCGCTCACGCCGGTTGCGCCGTTGCGGCTTGGGAAGCCTCGTGGATGTGCGGATGGAGATCGGGCGCGTAGAGTTCCTCGATCTCGGTCGAGTATTTCGCCATGATCGGCTTGCGCTTGAGTTTCATCGTCAGCGTTATCTCGTCTCCGCCGGGCTCCCACAGCGTCGGCAATATCCGGAAGCGCTTAATCTGTTCCACCCGAGACAGTTTGGCATTGCCCTGGGCCACGCCCGTGGCGATCCCGGCGATCACGTCCGGGTGGGCCGCCAGCGCCGCGGGCGAGGCGTCGGCGAGCCCATGCCGAGCCGCGTACGGGCCGACCGAGTCGGCGTCGAAGACCAGGAGCGCCGCGTTGTACGGTCGTCCGTCGCCGATCGCGATCATCACGCCGACCATGGGGCACGCGGCCAGGATGGTGTTCTCGATGTTGGCCGGCGACATATTCTTTCCCGCCGCGTTGATGATCAACTCCTTCTTGCGGTCGACCACCCGCAGATAGCCCTCCGAGTCGATATCGATGATGTCGCCGGTGTGTAGCCAGCCATCGGCGTCGATCGCGTCCGCGGTCTTTTCCGGCTCGCGGCGATAGCCCTTCATCACCAGTGGACCGCGGACCAAAAATTCGCCGTCGTCGGCGCTCTTGCCCTCCAGGCCGGGCAGTAGCCTGCCGACGGTGCCCAGGCGGGCGTCGCGGGGATGGCTGACGGAGGCGACACAGCTCAGCTCGGACATTCCCCACACCTCGGCGATCGGGATGCCGATGCCGGCGAAGAACGCCAGGGTCTCCTTGGGGATCGGCGCCGCCCCGGAAATCGCCCACCGGAGCTCACCGAAGCCCAGCCGTTCCCGCAGCTTTGACAACACCAGCTCGTCGGCCTTGGCCCATTCGGCCGCAACGTCGTCCGGCATCGGTTCACCGGCGAGCAGGGCGCCGGCGCGCTTGGCGGCCACCGACATCGCCCACTGCAAGGCCTGCCGTTTCGCGTCGTCCGTCTCGTGGCTGACCGTGAATTCGATTGCGGACTTGAGCTTTTCCCACACCCGCGGCACCGCGCCCCACACGGTGGGCCGCACGTCGGGCAGTGCGGCCGCGATCGCGCGCCCGTCGGCCACCGCGGTGACCTGGGTGCCGAACATCTCCTGGAGATACAGGCAGCACATCCGGTCGGCGATGTGCGCGGACGGCAAAAACGACGTGATCCGGTCGCCGAACTGGATGCCCAACACGGCGTCCAGTGCGTAACCCTCGAACAGCAGGTTGGTGTGGGTCATCTCCACGCCCTTGGGGTTTCCGGTGGTCCCGGATGTGTAGATGAGGGTGACGATGTCGTCGGGTTGCACCGCCCGCCACGTCGACCCGAAGTCGAAATCGGTTGGCGCGGCCGCATACAAGTCATCCACCGAGAGCGTGCCGGCCGGCGAACCGTCGATGCAGACGATGCGCTCGATGGCAGCGCCGCTGGCGCGGATGCGGTCCACGTACTGCTCCTCGCAGATCACGACCTTGGTGCCGGCGTTGTCGAACAGGTAGGTCAGCTGCTCGGCGGGCAGCGTGTTGTACACCGAAAACGAAGTGGCGCCGACGTGTTGGGCGCCCACTTCCAGCGGGTAGAACTCGATCCGGTTGGCCATCATCAGCGAGACCGTGTCGCCCCGTTTGACCCCCAAACCCGCCAGGCCGGCGGCGACCTTGCGCACCTGCGCCGCATACTCCCGCCACGTCAACGTCTGGGCGCCGCCGGGCGTCCGGAGCGCGACGGCGTCCGGATCGATCGACGCGGTGCGCTGGAATGCCTCGCACATGGTGGCCGGACGCTCGGCTGTCGTCATGTCCGTTCTCCTTAGCGCCGGATCAGCACTGCCTACACATCGGTGAGCGTACGTCCGCGATCAGGGGCACGGAATACGTCGCGTGATTCTCGGGCAGCCCGCCACACTGGCACCTTCGTCGAAACCTGTTGCGTGAGAGAGGATCGTTGGCCGGTGCGCTCCCGGCCCAAGGTGGTGACGGAGACGACGTCGTCCATGCCTATTGAAAACGATTATCGTTTTCAATAGGCTAGCGTCTGACCTTCCCAGCCTAGGAGTGCCGCTCATGACGTTGCGCGTCGTCCTGGGAAGCTCCGCGGCCGAGGATGGCAGTGAGGTGCGGTTAGTGACCGCGGCGGCGGGTTGCGGTGGCGGCTTGCGATGACCGCACCGATTTGGATGGCGTCCCCGCCGGAGGTGCACTCGGCATTGCTCAGTGCCGGGCCAGGGCCCGGGCCATTACTAGAGTCGGCCACGGCGTGGAGTTCGCTGAGCGCCGAATATGCCTCGGTGACAGACGAACTCATCGCCCTGCTCGGCGCGGTGCAAGCAGGAGCCTGGCAAGGGCCCACCGCCGGCGCTTTTGTCGCCGCATACGCTCCGTATCTGGCGTGGCTGATGCAGGCCAGCGCGGATAGCGCCGCGACAGCCGCCCAACAGGAAGCCGCGGCCACCGCCTACACAGTCGCGCTGGCCGCTATGCCGACACTGGCCGAGTTGGCCGCCAATCACACCACCCACGCGGCGTTGCTCGCGACGAATTTCTTCGGCATCAACACCATCCCGATCGCGCTCAACGAAGCCGACTATGCGCGGATGTGGATTCAGGCCGCCACCGTGATGACCACCTATCAGGCCGCCTCGGATGCGGCCGTCGCCACCACGCCGACCACCACCCCCGCACCCCAGATCCTGAAGTCCAACGCAACCGCCGACCCGGCGCAATCGAACTCCTTCAACCTGCAGGCATGGATACTCAATATAAACAACCAGATATCCAACCTGCTACAAAACTTTCTAAACATGCCCGCCGTACAAAACTCAATAAACGGCTATGAATCGTCGAACACTCTCGGCCTGCCGCCAGTCCTATTCAACCTACTCAACGACGCAGACAACGTATTAAACAGCTTTCTTCCCCCCGCGGACGCCGGAATAATCGGGAACCCACTCACGCTGTTTCTACCGTATTCGATACTGGGATTGGTGCAGTACGCAGAACTCCCCCTCCCCACCGGCGTTTCAGGCCCATTATCTTTAATAGCCTACGACGTGACCGGTGAACTTCCCGTCTTTACTCAGCTTCTACCGGAGTTGTTAGTCCCTGCCGCGGGTAATCCCATATTTATCACCGCGGTCGTGTTATTCTTAGCACAGGGCGTTGCGGCTGATGTGCTTTTCTATATACTCCAGGCTCTTATCTGGTATCCGCTGTACTTTGCGCTCCCCCTGTTGACCCCTTTGGTGGTCGCCCCCGTGGCTGTAGGGGCGGCCGCGCTGGCCGCCTCCCCGGGTTTGGCGGGGCTGGCGGGGCTGGCCGGCCTCGTTCATCCTCCGGCCGCGGTGGCCGCCCCGCCGCCCGCCGTGCCGCCCGCCCCGGGACCCGCCGCGACCGCCCCCGTCTTGAGCCCGACCCTGACCCCGACCCCAACTCCGGCACCCACTCCGGCCGTGGCCGCGGCTCCTGCGCACGCCGCACCGCCCGCGGCCGGGGCGCCACCACCGCCGCCCACGGGTCCGGGAGGTTTTCCTTACCTGGTGGGTGACATGCGCGCGCGTTCCGGGATGAGCGCCCAAGCCAAAACTCAGGAACCGACCTCGCGTGGCGCCACGGCCGTGCCGACGCTCGTCGCGGCCGTGGCTTCGGCCCGGGAATCGGCAGGGGTGCGCCGACGCCGGCGAGCGACCGTCCAACAACTGGGCCGCCGCTACGAATACCTCGACCTGGGCGGCGGAGTGGGCGAAGGCCCGGACGAATCGCCAGACGAGGAGCGGGTCGCGTCGGCGGTGGCCTCGAATCGGGGCGCGGGAACCCTGGGTTTCGCCGGAACCGTAGCAAAAGAGGCCGAGGCGGCGGGTTTGACCACGCTGGCCGGCGATGAGTTCGGTGACAACCCGAGAATGCCGATGTTGCCGAACACCTGGGGCCGTGACCTTGACCAGGACGGGTCCAGTTGATCAGGCGCAAGTCAAGTGATCGGGCCCGGGTTCGGCGTGGCCGATGGCGTGGTCGGCCTTGGGGGTTGTGCGCGCTTGCGCTGGTCATGACGGTCGTCGCACTGGTCATCGGGCGCGCCGGTACGGGCGCAGCCTGGGACAACGGTGGCGGGGCCGGGATTGGGGTAGCGGTGCCCGATTGCGGTCAGACAACGACCTTCAGCGCGCCACCTCGCCGCGTGGTGATCTTGAACCCAGCGATCTCCGACGCACTGATCGATCTGGGTATGGGCAACCGCATCGTGGCCCAGAGCGGGACAACGGGCCTTGCCGAGCCGCTGCCACGGAACAAGGCGGTGATGGATCGGGTGCCGGTGCTCAGTGCGCATGGCATGACGAGTACTGCGGCGCTGCTTGCCGTCTCACCGGATCTAGTTATCAGTGACGAAGCCGAGTGGCTGAATCCGGAGTTTGGTGGTGCGTCGCCGCGGCAGCTTCAGAAGGCCGGGATCAAAACGTACATCTCAGTGAGTGGATGCCGCCATGGGACAACTGGAAAAGTGGCAGAGGTTTTCACCGACATCGACAACTACGGCCAAATTTTCGATGTACGAGATAAGGCGACGCAGATGGTAAGCAGCCTGAAGGCTCGGTTGAATGGAATTGAAGCCCGGGTCGCGGACAAGCCGAAAGTACCGGTGTTCGAATTCTACGGTCAAGAAGGGCAGTTTTTTAATACCGCCGTGGGGATTGAGAAAGACGCGCTGGACATGTCCGGTGGTGTGAGCATTGTTCCAAATTCGAGTGGAATGAAGCCAACCAGCAAAGAGGTGATCACGGCCGCCAATCCTGAGGCCTTTATTGAGCTGGAGGAACCGGGGAAAGCAATTGATCAGGAGAAGGAGGCGGCGGCGCTAAAGCGGGCTTTCCCGACGACCGATGCGGCCAGAAACGGGCGGATCTATTTCCTCAACGTGGCCCAGGCAGCCAGTCCGGGCACGACGCGGATCATCGATGGCATCGCCGCAAGAGCGACGTGGCTGCACCCCGATGCATTCGGATCGCGATGAGCTACTCCTCAACGCCGATGCGCGCCGCCCGGCCGGTTCCAAGCCGGTCGGGTGCCGGCGGCGAGCCGGCGGGCGTGTCCCCCGATGCCCCGGCCACTGGGCATCGGCGGCTGCCGTTGATGGTGTTGACGCCGGTGCTGCTGCTGGTGCTGGCGATGACGATGGCGCTGGGCGCCTCGGTGGGCGACGTGGGCGTGGGTCCGCTTGCTGCGGCCCGGGTTGTCGGCCATCATGTGGCCGGATTTGTGGTGCCGGCGCACTTTGATGCGGTGCAAGACCAGATTGTCTGGCAGCTGCGAATGCCTCGGGTGCTGTTGGGCGCGGTCGTGGGTGCCGGGTTGGCGGCGGTGGGCACCACGTTGCAGGCCGTGGTGCGTAACCCGTTAGCCGATCCGTACCTGCTCGGGGTGTCCTCGGGGGCGGGTTTTGCGGTCGCCGCCACGATCACGTTGGGCTCGGCGGCGCTGGCCGGGCTGTCGACGTCCTCGGCGGGATTTCTTGGGGGGCTGATCACGACGGTGCTGGTGCTGGCCATCGGGCGGCGCGGGGGCACATTCTCCCCGACGCGGGTGGTGCTCGCCGGGGTGACATTTTCCTACCTGTTCTCGGGGGCGACGAGTTGCTTCATCTTTATGAGCAATGTTCCCAACGCGGCGCGGGCGGTGCTGTTTTGGTCGTTGGGTTCGCTGAGCCGCGCGCAGTGGTCCACGCTGGGGCTGCCCGCCGCCGCGGTGCTGCTGGGCACGTTGTACTTGCTGGTACAGGCCCGCCCGCTAGACGCGCTGGTGATCGGCGACGAGACGGCGCTGTCGGTCGGCGTCAACGTGGGCCGGGTACGGGCCCAGCTGCTGGTGGCGACCGCACTGGTCACCGGGGTGATGGTCGCGGTCGCCGGTGGAATCGGGTTCGTGGGGCTGATCATTCCGCACATCGTGCGCCAGGTGCTGGGCCCCGGTCACCGGCGCATGCTGCCGGCGGCGGCCGTGGTCGGGGCGATCTATCTGGTGGCCGTCGACATTGTGTGCCGGGTGGCGGCCAGCCCGGCCGAGCTACCCATCGGGATTATCACCTCGGTGCTGGGCGCCCCGTATTTCTTATGGTTGCTGCACCGTGCTCATTCCGCGGAGATCAGCCAATGAGGCTGTCATTAAACGGAGTCAGTGTTTCGGTGGATTCCACGCCGATCGTCAGCGATTGCACAATCGTAGTCGCCGCCGGAGAAAAGGTAGCCCTGGTTGGACCCAACGGCAGCGGAAAGACGACGCTGCTCAAAACGATCTATCGCTCGGTTCGCCCCCTCGCGGGCACGGTCTTGTTAAACGGGGACAACCTGACAAACCTCCGCCAACGTGAGGTGGCTCGGCGCGCCGCGGTGGTGGCCCAGGAATTGCCTCCGGAGTCCAATTTCAGCGTCGAAGACATCGTGGCGCTGGGCCGCGCCCCGCATCAGGGCGCGCTGGACCGCGAGTCGAAAACCGACCGGGAGGTGGTCGCGGACTCGTTGGAGCGCGCGGGCATGCTGCCCCACCGCAACCGGGTGTTTTCCACCCTGTCCGGGGGCGAGAAGCAACGCACCTTGATGGCGCGCGCCCTGGCCCAGCGGACCCCTTTGCTGTTGCTGGACGAACCCACCAACCACCTCGACGTGTGCGCGGCGCTGGAGCTGCTCGAACTGATGCAGCGGCTGGAGATCTCCACGCTATGCGTGCTGCACGACCTCAACCTCGCCGCCGCCTACTTCGACCGGATCTACGTGTTGGCCAACGGCCGGATTATCACCGGCGGCACCCCGGCGGAGGTTTTGACCCCTGAGCTGGTGCGCGAGGTGTTCGACGTGAACACCCACCGTCTGATCCACCCGGTCACCGGACGGCCACTGCTGGCGTTTTCCCCGAATTCGACGCCAAATTCAGCCAACACCGACCCGACAACCGCCCAGCCACACAGCTGCGCTGCCGCGAGCAAATTGTGAACGATCCACGACCAGTACAAAGGAGCGGAGACCGATGACGTCATCAGCGCTGGCAAACCCGGCACCGGCAGAATCACGTGCGACCAGTGACCGCGAGGAGATGGCGCACCTGCTGCGCAGGGCGGGTTTTGGTGCGTCGGCCGACGAGCTCGACGCCCATCTGGCGGTGGGCTACACAGCGACGGTCGATGCCCTGTTGAACTCGTCGGAGGAAACCGCAACGTACGGCTATTGTGCAGGCCAAGACTTGGTGGATCGGTACTTTACGGCCTCGGTGGGTCCACGTGGCGTGGAATATGCGTGGCCGCAGTGGATGTGGCGCCTCCTGACCACAAACCGCCTGCTACAAGAGAAGATGGCGTTGTTCTGGCACGGATTGTTCGCCACGGGAGCCACCAAATACCCGCTGCCGGTCTCGGCTCAGCTCCAACAGATCGAGATGTTTCGCCATCGCGGCATGGGCAGCTTTGAAGAACTCCTGCGGTGCCTGTCACGCGATCCCGCCATGCTGTTTTGGCTCGACAACCAGTCCAACCACAAGGACGCCCCGAACGAAAATTACGGACGGGAACTCCTCGAGCTGTTCACAATGGGGTTGGGCAACTACGCCGAGGCCGACGTAAAGGCAGCTGCTCGAGCCTTTACCGGCTGGGGCGTGGCACCCATGATGCCCTCGTGCTATTTCCTTGGCACTTTTCCGGCCTCGTTTCGCTACGACGATTCCGACCACGACGTCAACGACAAGACCTTTCTGGGCCACGTCGGCGCCTTCAACGGCGACGAAGTGATTGCCATCATTGTCAAGCAGCCGGCAACCGCTCGCTTCATCTGCGAGCGTCTCTACCGCTTCTTCGTCGCGGATGAGCCTGATGAGTCAGGCTGGGCCGAGATCGCCAGGCTTGCTGCTGTTTTCATGGAGAATGACGGCGATGTTCGCGGCGTGCTGCGGTCCATCTTCCTGTCCGATCACTTCCGATCGCAGCGGGTGCACTACCGCAAGGTCAAAAGTCCGATAGAGCTGATGGTAGGTACAGCCCGTCTTACCGACCGCTGGTCACTACCGACCAACGACGTGGCCGAGATCGCACAAGACGCGCACTTCATGGGCCAGTCGCTCCTCAACCCTCCTTCTGTGGAGGGTTGGCACGAGGGTGAGGAGTGGGTTGACACCGCGGGGTTGATCGAACGGATCAACTGCGCCAGCGAAGAGATCGGCCGCCCCGAGGCCCCGGGGGTACGTCGCATCCTGGAGCGGGTCGGAAATCTCGCCGATAAGCAGCCGGTCGCCTGGATCGATGCCTGTCTGGAAGCAATGGGGTCGCTACGGCTTTCGGCTCAGACGCGACGGGTTCTGGCCGAATCCCTCACTGACACACCACCATGCGACGACGATCCCCATGCCGTTCAGCAGCGCACGGTGGAGTTGCTCAAGGCGATCGTGTCGACCCCTGACTATCAGTACTGCTGAGCCAGCGAGCAGACAACGACTCATTAGAAGACTTCAGGAAAGGTGTAGAACGTGCCTCATTCGGTTACTGCATCCTCAGAGCCGACGCGGCTGGTGGTGGTGCAGCTCTCGGGCGGTAACGACTATCTGAATACGGTGGTGCCCTACGCGGACGGCCGCTACTACGACTTCCGGCCCAATGTAGCTCTTAGAGACGACGCCGTCTTGCCCCTCGATCATCGGGTCGGCCTCAGCTCCGCCATGGCGCCCATCGCCCGCCTCTACGAGCAAGGAAAAGTGGCGGCTGTTTTAGGGATTGGCTACCCGAATCACAGCCGTTCGCACTTCCGGTCTATGGATATTTGGCACACGGCCATGCCAGAAGACGAGGTGAAGCTCGAGGGCTGGTTGGCGAAAGTTGTCCGCGGTCTTGACCCCCGGCACATCAACCCGGTGCTGGCCGTCAACTTCGGGCGCGGCCTGCCCAGGGCACTGTCGCTGCCGGGCGTTCCCGTGGCGTCGGTGAGCAGTCTTGATAAGTACGGCCTGTTTCCGGACGTCGAACCAGGGGACACGCGCAACCGCTTGTTGGCGGTGGTCGACCGGGCTTACTCCCGCGGGCCAGAACCGAGCGCGTCTTGGGGATCCCCTCGTTTGCTCGGCACCGGCTGTGCCGCGCAACAAGGGATCGAGATGTTGAGGAGCGCAGCCGCCACCTACCGCTCGCAAGTCGAATACCCCGAGCACAACCAGATCGCCACGGACCTACGGGGAGTGGCCACCGTGATGGCAGGAAATCTGGGAACCCGCATCTTCTATACAAATATCAGCGGCTTCGACACCCACACAGACGAGATGGTGACCCATGCTCGGCTGTGGGAGAAGATCTCGTCGGCTCTTGATTGCTTTTTCGCAGACTTAGACAAGCTGGGGCTGCGCCGCAATACGTTAGTCCTGGTGTTCTCGGAGTTTGGTAGACGCATAGCCGAGAACAACTCGGGCACCGATCACGGCGCGGGCGGCGTCGCCTTCCTCATCGGCGACCAAGTTGCCGGTGGGCTTTATGGCGAATACCCCAACCTGGCCCCGGAAGCCCACGACGAGGGAGATGTCCGGCCCAGCACTGACTTTCGAGCTTTGTATGCGTCCGTGCTTGAGCAGTTCCTCGATGTTGACTCCAAAGACATCCTTGGCCGCGGCGCAACCTTTGATCAGCTTCCACTCAAGGCGACCGCATGACCGCCGCACGGCCCGCGCAGGCTAGTCCCCGCTGCCGCGCCATCGGCCTGGGACGCATAACCGGCCGGGGCTTCCAACACCCGGTCGATGTGGCACTGGGAAACCAGGACGAGCTGTATGTCCTGAGCAGATCGAGCTCCTGGAAGGACAAGCAACCACGGATAACGGTGACTTCTCTTGATGAGCAAGCCTTTAGAGAGATTGGAAGCTTCGGCACAGACCCCGGGTGCTTCCTGGCACCCACCGCTTTGGCGGTAGATCGGGCCGGTCGAATCTACGTGGCCGACGAAGACCTGCATCAGATCTCGGTCTTCGACGCCGACGGAACCTTCCTTACGCGCTGGGGCACCCACGGCGCCGCCCCCGGCCAGCTCGACCGGCCCTCGGGGCTCCGTTGCGACGACGATGACTGTCTGTGGGTCACCGACTCGATCAACGCTCGGGTGCAACGGTTTACACGCGACGGCAATCTCCTGTCCTGCTTCGGCTCCTTCGGCACCGAGCCGGGGCAGCTCAACATGCCCTGGGGAGTGGCCGTTGGTCCCGACGGCGATATCTGGGTTTCCGACTGGCGCAATGATCGCGTGCAGCGATTCTGCCCCAATGGTGATTTCCGCGGAATCTATGGGGCAGGACTCCTGAGCCGCCCTTCCGGAGTGGCTGTGGACGAAGCCGGGAGGATATACGTGTCCGACTGGGGGCACGACTCGGTGAGGATCTTCGACGAGCAAGGCCGTTGCACGACAACCCTTTCCGGCGATGCCCCGCTTTCTCATTGGGCGCAGCAGTATCTGGAGATGTACCCACAAGTCGATGAGCGACGGCGAGAAGCGAACCGCTACGAGGAGGAAAGGCGCTTTTACCGTCCTGTTGGCATGGCGGTTGGGCCCGAGGGCCAGCTGCTGGTCGCAGACTCGGGCCGCCATCGTCTCCAAGTCTACGAACGCCCGTTCCAACCGAAAGACTCGTTGTAACCGGCTACCCGACACGCCGTAAATCCCCTCCATCTGCGGCCCTCATCGCAGCTTGTGAGGGCCGCAGCTTAACCGCCCAAGCACCCCGGGCCGAGCAACTCCTTGAGGTCGCCCATCAGCGCCGGCGAGGGCGTCACCCGCAGCGACTGGTCCAGCTCGAGGGTGGTGATCCGGTCCCCGCTGATGAGTCGCAGATGCACCTGCGAAGTGCCGGGGTGACGGGCCAGCACCTGCTTGAGCGCGCTCACCTTGTCGACGGTGCACTGCCGGGTGGGCAGGCTGACCGCCAGCGGCCGATCCGCCCGCGCGTTGGAAAAGTCCGGCACCACAAGGTCGTTGGCGATCAGCGCGATCCGGTCGTCGCGGATCGCGACCTTGGCGTTCACCAGCACCACCGCGTCGTCGACGATCTCGGCGCCGTAAACGGAGTACGCCTGCGGGAAGAACATCACTTCGATGCCACCGGTGAGGTCTTCCAATTGTGCTGATGCCCAAGGCATCCCGTTCTTGTTGACCCGGCGGTTCACCGAAGCCAGGATGCCACCCACCCGCACCTGGGTGTCGTTGGACACATCGCCGTCCAGGATCGCCGGGATCGCGGTGTCGACCTGGGCGGAAAGCAGGTGCGCCACCCCGTTGAGCGGATGGCCGGACACGTATAGGCCCAGCATCTCCCGCTCCAGGGCCAGCTTGTGCTTGTCTTCCCACTCGTCGTCAGGCACCTTGATAGTGAACACAGGGTCTCCAGCGCCGGTGCCGTCATCATTGGCGCCGCCGAACAGGTCGAACTGACCCATCGCTTCGGCCTTCTTGGTGCCCAGCACCGAGTCGACGGCGTCGGTGTGCACCAGGAACAGGCCTTTGCGGGGATGCCCCAGCGAGTCGAACGCGCCCGCCTTGATCAGCGACTCGGTGACCTTCTTGGTGCACGCGGAAATGTCGATCTTGTTCAGGTAATCCGAGAAGTCGGTGAACTTGCCCTTGCCGCTGCGGGTTTGCAGCAACGATCCCACCACGTTGGCGCCGACGTTGCGCACCGCGCCCAGCCCGTAGCGGATGTCGGTGCCCACCGACGCGAAGTTCAGGCCGGACTCGTTGACGTCCGGCGGCAACACCGTGATGCCCAGCTTGCGGCAGTCGGCGAGGTAGACGGCCGCCTTGTCCTTGTCGTCGCCGACCGAGGTCAGCAGGCCGGCCATGTATTCCGCGGGATAGTTCGCCTTGAGGTAGGCCGTCCAGTAGGAGACCATGCCATAGCCCGCGGCGTGCGACTTGTTGAACGCGTAGTCGGCGAACGGAAGGATGGTGTCCCACAACGCTTTAATTGCCGCCGGCGAGAACCCGTTGCCCTTCATGCCGTCGGAGAATCCCTCGAACTCCTTCTCCAGCACCTCGCGCTTCTTCTTGCCCATGGCCTTGCGCAGAATGTCGGCTCGGGCCAGCGAGTAGCCGGCCACCTTCTGCGCGATGCGCATGATCTGCTCCTGATACACGATCAGGCCGTAGGTCTCGGCGAGGATCTCGCGCAGCGGTTCCTCGAGCTCCGGGTGAATGGGCCGGATCGCCTGCCGGTTGTTCTTGCGATCGGCGTAGTCGTTGTGGGCGTTCATGCCCATCGGCCCGGGCCGGTAGAGCGCGATGACGGCGACCACGTCCTCGAACCCGGTCGGCTGCATCCGGCGCAGCAGGTCGCGCATCGGCCCGCCGTCGAGCTGGAACACGCCCAGCGTGTCGCCGCGGCCCAGCAGCTCGTAGGTGGCCTTGTCGTCGAGCGGCACCGCCTCCAGGTCGAGGTCGATTCCCCTGTTGGCCTTGATGTTCTCGATCGCGTCGCCGATGATCGTCAGGTTGCGCAGGCCCAGGAAGTCCATCTTCAGCAGGCCGATGGCCTCACACGACGGGTAATCCCAGCCGGTGATGATGGCCCCGTCCTGCGGTCGCTTCCACAGCGGGATCGCCTCGGTCAGCGGCTCGCTGCTCATGATCACCGCGCAGGCGTGCACACCGGCGTTGCGGATCAGGCCCTCCAGGCCGCGTGCGGTCTGGTAGATGGTGCGCACATCGGGGTCGGTTTCGATCAGGCCGCGGACCTCGGCGGCCTCTTTGTAGCGCTCGTGGTTGGGGTCGGTGATCCCCGCGAGCGGAATGTCCTTGGCCATGATCGGCGGCGGCAACGCCTTGGTGATCCGGTCGGCGATCGCGAATCCGGGCTGGCCGTAGTGGATCCGCGCCGAATCCTTCAGCGCCGCTTTGGTTTTGATGGTGCCGAAGGTAATGACCTGGGCCACCCGGTCGGAGCCCCACTTGTCGGCGGCGTAGCGCACCATCTCGCCGCGGCGGCGGTCGTCGAAGTCGATGTCGATGTCGGGCATCGACGTGCGCTCGGGGTTGAGGAACCGCTCGAACAGCAGACCGTGCGGGATCGGGTCGATGTCGGTGATGCCCAGGGCGTAGGCGACGAGCGAGCCGGCGGCCGAGCCGCGGCCGGGACCGACCCGGATGCCCACCGACCGCGCGTGGTTGATCAGGTCGGCGACGATCAAGAAGTAGGACGGGAAGCCCTTGGCGCAGATGACGTCGATCTCGTAGGCGGCGCGCGCTTCGTAACCGTCCGGCGGGCCGTCGGGGAACCGTCGGCGCAGCCCGGCATCCACCTCATGCCGCAGCCAGGACGATTGGTCGTGCCCTTCGGGCACCGGGAAGACCGGGATCCGGTCGCGCGGCGCCCACACCTCGTCGTAGGACTGCACCCGCTCGGCGATCAACAGCGTGGAGTCACACGCGCCGGGCACCTCGTCGTCCCAGATCTGGCGCATCTCGGCGGCCGACTTCAGATAGTAGCCGTCGCCGTCGAACTTGAACCGATTCGGATCCGAGAGCGTCTTGCCGGTCTGCACACACAACAGCGCCTCGTGGTTGTGCGCGGCGTCGCGGGTGACGTAGTGGCAGTCGTTGGTGGCCAGCGGCCGGATGTTGAGCGTGCGGCCGACCTCGAGCAACCCGTCGCGGACCCGGCGTTCGATATCCAGCCCGTGGTCCATCAACTCCAGGAAGTAGTTGTCCGCCCCGACGATCTCCCGCCACCTGGCCGCGGCCTCAAGCGCCTCCCGGTGCTGCCCCAGACGCAGCCGGGTCTGCACCTCCCCGGACGGGCAGCCGGTGGTGATGATGATGCCGTCCGCGTGTTCGGCGATGAGCTCGGCGTCCATGCGCGACCACTTGCCCAGCTGACCTTCGAAGGAGGCCAGCGAGGACAGCCTGAACAAGTTGCGCAGACCGGTCGCGTTCTCGGCAACCATGGTCAGGTGCGTGTAGGCGCCGCTGCCCGACACGTCGTCGCCCTTCTGGCTCGGATCGCCCCACTGGACACGACGGGTGTCGAAGCGTGACCCGGGCGCGATATACGCCTCGACGCCGATGATCGGCTTGATCCCGGCCTTGGTCGCCGCGTTGTAGAACTCGCTGGCGCCGAACATGTTTCCGTGATCGGTCATGCCGATCGCGGCCATCTCCAGCCGCTCCGCCTCGGCCAGCATCGGCGTGATCTTCGCGGCACCGTCCAGCATCGAGTACTCGGTGTGGTTATGCAGGTGCACGAAGGAGGACTGGTTCATAGGGACGCCAGTCTATGACCGAGAGCCGACAGGATCCCGGCGTGTCGTGGAGTGTGTCTCCGGCTCCCGTGACCGTCCTCGATCGTCACATCGGCTTTTGCGGCTTTTGCGGCTTTTACGGCCGGGCGAAGCCCAGCCGCGCGTTTTTGCCTTTCGGCGTGGCCGGTTCGCGGCGCAGGCCACTTAACATCTTGAACAGCACCGGTTCGATCTCGGCGACCGCTTGTGCGGGATCCTCGGCGGCGGCGATGATCGGACCCGTCTTGCTGAGCAGGGCGTAGAGCAACTCGGCGGTCACACCGACCGGTATCGCCACCACTTCACCCGCCTCGATCAGCTCGGTGAGCACCCCACGGAGCAGCGGAAGCGCCAGCTCCTCGTCGACCGCCTGCTTACGGTCCCAGCCCAGCGCGCCGGCCGATTCACGCAGCAACACCCGCGCCTCGTCGTCCTCGACATAACACCGCAGCACCGCGCTGATCGCGAGCAATGCCTGCTCCCACGGGCTGGCGTCATCCGGCATGGATTCCAGGGCAGCCGGCAGTACTGCCTGCATGATGGCGGCCTGGCTGGTCCGGAAGACTTCGCCAAAGATCGCCTGCTTGTCCCGAAAGTGGTGGTAGACGGCGCCCTTGCTGGATCGCGACGCCTGGGCGATCTCGTCGACGGAGGTCGCTTCGAAGCCTTTGGCGACGAAAAGCGCCCGGGCTGCGTCGAGCACTGCGGTCCGGGTGAGCTCCGCGTTCAGCTGCCGCCGGGTTGCCCTGACGCCGCCCATGAACCGCAAGTCTAGTGACAGACTTATAGTCTGTATCAAACTACTGGTCTATTGCATCTCACATGCGGAGACAACGTGCAGAGCATCCCGAATGTCCGCGAGCCCGGGATCGAGCGTCGTCGGCAGCCGCCGCCCACACCGCGCGACTACCTGCAGCAGCTGCCCGCCATAGTCCTGCTGAACCGACTACCGACGCCGACGCTGGCGGTCGGACTCGACGGTGAGCTCATCTACGTCAATCCCGCCTTCGCGGCGATGCTCGGCTACCCCGACGCCAACACCCTCACCGGACAACCACTTTCCCGTCTGATGGCCGGCCTCGCGCACCTCCCAGGGCATGACTGCGTCACCGCGCTGCGGGCCGCCGCGGGCACCGTCGCGGAGTGGTGTCACGTCGATGGCTATCACGTGCGCACCGTGGTATCGAAGGCGCTCCTCACGCGAGTCACCGACCCGTTGCTGCTGGTCACACTCATCGACGTCACCGATGTGCTGTGGAGCTCCAAGTCGTAGCCCGCAGACTCGTCCCCGCACGGCAACCGCCTAGCTACCGGGTCCGCCGCGGAATCGGTTCCCGATCCGAATCGCGGGCAGCAGCAGGCTGCGCGGGACGAATCTGCCGCCGGTGCTGACGACCTTGGGCACGACCCCGGGCACCACGCTGCGCCTGCCGGCGAGCATCCCCCCGATCGCGGCTTCGGCCACCTCGTGTGGCGAAACCTGCGCGACGGGAATGCTGAACCGTTCGGCATTGGCGATCTCCGCCCACTCGGTGGGCACCGGGCCCGGGCACAGCACCGTGACCGACACGCCCGTGCCGTGCAGCTCCTCGTGCACGGCTTCGGAGAATGTCTGCACGAAAGCCTTGGTGGCCGAATACACCGCCATGTAGGGCATCGGCTGGAACCCAGCGATCGACGCGATGTTCATCACCGCCCCCGCGCCCCGTTCGACCATGCCGGGCAGGGCGGCATGGGTCAGTTCCATCAACGCCAGCGCGTTGAGGGTGACCTCTTCGCTCTCGCGTTCCAGCGGCAGCGTATGGAAGACCCCGCTGGTGCCGAAACCGGCGCTGTTGCACAGCCCGGCGATCGGTTCGTTGCGAAGCCGGTCCGCCAGTTTTGCGCGGGCCCCGCCGTCGCCGAGGTCCAGCGGCATCACCTCGACGGCGACCGTGTACTCCTCGCCCACCTCGTTGGCCAGCTCGTCGAGACGCTCGCGGCGCCGCGCGACCAGGAGCAGCGGAAAGCCGCGACGGGCCAGGCCGCGAGCCAGTTCGGCGCCGATACCGGATGAGGCGCCGGTGATGACGACGGTGGTCTGATTGTCGGGTTTCGGAAGGCTCATGGTGTCACCAATGTATCCCGCGGGTCGCCCGCACGAAGGTCTCGCTTCGGCTGTCGAAAGACGCTGCATCGCTGGCGGATTCGCCGCCCTTGGCGGCGTTGGAGTCGTCGAACATGGCAAACGCGCGGTTGCGCACGCGGTCCATGACGGCCGGGTTGACGGCGTCGGCGACGGCGGCGAATTGCCCGAACGGCGAGCTGGCTCGGCGGGGCCGGTGCACGATGGCGTCCGTGATCACGCCGGCCGCCTGATCCGGCGTCAGCGCCGGGAACTTGTCATACATCGTGGTCGGGCTGATCATCGGGGTGCGCACCAGGGCCATGTGCACGGTGGTGAATCGCACGTTGTCGTTGACGGTTTCGGCCTGCAGCGCGTCGCACAGGCTGTCCAGCGCGGCCTTGCTGGCGATGTAGGCGCCGAAGCGCGGTGCGCGGGTTTGCACGCCGACCGAGGAGACGTTGACGATCTGCCCGAAGCCGCGTTCCCGCATCCCGGGGACGAACTTGAGGATGAGCTGGACCGCGCCGAGGTAGTTCAGTTGCATGGTCCGCTGGTAGTCGTGGATGCGGTCGTAGGACAACTCCAGCGAGCGTCGAATTGACCGGCCCGCGTTGTTGATCAGGATGTCGACGCCGCCGAGGTCGTCGAGCACCTGGTCGGCCATCGCGGCGATGGCGTCCATGTCGGACAGGTCGCACGGGTACACGTGGGCCGCACCGCCGTCGCCGCGGATCTGGTCGGCCACCTTTTCGAGGTTTTCCCGGGTGCGGGCGACCAGGACCACCACCCCGCCCGCCGATGCGATCTTCTTGGCGGCGGCCTCGCCGATGCCCGACGACCCGCCGGTGATGAGGATGGTCTTGCCCTGCACGGCATCGCTGAGCGTGCGGCCCTGCACCGCGTCGAGCACATTCCTCAGATAAAACGGTCGATACCGCCCAGCCGAGTTGGGGGTGTTGATGATGTTGGAGACCGCCGCGAACGGCTTTTCCACCAAGTTCGTTAAGTCACCAAGGTTCATCGGCTTTCGCTCCTGACGATGTTCGTCCCCCGACCGCGGGCGCCAGGTCTAGGTGATGTGACGTGGGTCATAGGCCCAACCTAGGACATCGGTCGGCCACCCGATGCGGATTGCGATTATGCGAACGGCGTCCCGCGCCTCACACGCGATCAACGTTGCGGCCACTTGAAGGCAATCCGCTTGTTACACAGGGTAATACGCGTGTGATCACGCACTAACCGACGGGCAACGCCTAAATGTTCCAATCGGTGTTATGAAAATGCTGGCGCGCTTCCGCACACCCGAGCCGACCACGATCTATGACCGGATCGGCGGGCACGAGGCCATCGAAGTCGTCGTCGAGGACTTCTACGTTCGTGTGCTTGCCGATGATCAACTCTCCGGCTTTTTCACCGGGACGAATATGAACCGCCTCAAGGGCAAACAGGCCGAGTTCTTTGCCGCCGCCCTCGGCGGGCCCGAGCCGTACTCAGGCGCGCCGATGAAACAGGTGCATGAGGGCCGCGGCATCACCATGCACCACTTCAGCCTGGTGGCCGGGCACTTGGCCGCCGCGCTCGCCGCCGCCGGGGTCGCCTCCTCGACGGTGACCGACATTATCGGTGCCATCGCGCCGCTGGCTCCCGAGATCGTGTCCGCCGAGACCACCAAGGTCTGAGCGCTGGTCACCGCTATGACGATTGCGGCCACGCTCGATCGACACGTTGGCGAGAATGCTATGCATGTCTCGCACATTCGAAGATCTGGTGGCCGAAGCCGATTCGGTGTCCGTTGACGGCTGGGACTTCTCGTGGCTCGACGGCCGCGCGACCGAGGAAAGGCCGTCCTGGGGCTATCAACGCCTGATGAGCCAGCGGTTGGCCACCGCGTCGGCCGCCTGCGACATCGATACCGGTGGCGGGGAGGTGCTGTCGGGTGCCGCGCAATTCCCGCCCACGATGGCCGCGACGGAATCGTGGCCGCCCAACGCCGCGCTGGCCACCAAACTCTTGCATCCGCGTGGCGTGGTGATCGTGGTGACTCGCGACGAGGCATGGCTACCCTTCGCCGATGAGGCGTTCGACCTGGTGATCAGCCGTCATCCGATCGCCGTGCGGTGGAACGAAATCGCCCGGGTGCTGCGGCCGGGCGGCACCTATTTCGCGCAGCAGATCGGACCGGCGACGATGTCCGAACTGGTCGAATACTTCATCGGGCCGCAACCACAGAAATGGGCCGAGTTTCACCCCGACACCGTGAGCGCGCAGGCCGCGGCCGCGGGGATGGAGATTGTCGATCTGCGGATGGAGCGGATGCGGGCCGAGTTCTTCGACATCGGCGCGGTCGTTTACTTCCTGCGCAAGGTGGTCTGGTCGGTGCCGGACTTCACGGTGCGGCGCTACCGTGACCGGCTGCGGGAGCTGCATGAGCGCATCGAGGCCGACGGACCGTTCGTCACTTACTCGACCCGGGTCCTCGTCGAGGCCCGCAAGCCGGAGTGATCAGCCCTCGTCGCGCAGCACGTCCAGCGCGTGCTGCAGATCGGGCGGATACGGGCTGACGATCTCCATCCGCCTGCCGTCGGCCGGATGGGCGAAGGCCAGCGAGCGTGCGTGCAGCCATTGGCGTTGCAGCCCAAGACTTTTCGCCAGTTTCGGGTCGGCCCCGTAGACGAGGTCGCCGCAGCACGGGTGATGCAGGGCGGAGAAATGCACCCGGATCTGGTGGGTGCGGCCGGTTTCCAGGTGTACGTCGAGCAGGCTGGCGGCGACGAAGGCTTCCAGGGTGTCGTAGTGCGTGAGGCTATGCCGGCCGTCCTTGGTGACCGCGAACTTCCACTCGCCGCCGCGGTGCCGCCCGATCGGCGCGTCGATCGTCCCGCTGGACGGATCCGGATGCCCCTGCACCAGCGCGTGATAGCGCTTGTCGACGGTGCGCTGCTTGAACGCCCGCTTGAGCACGGTGTACGCGCGCTCGGACAGCGCCACCACCATCACCCCGGACGTGCCGACGTCGAGGCGATGCACGATGCCCTGCCGCTCGGGCACGCCCGAGGTGGTGATCCGGTACCCGGCGGCGGCCAGGCCGCCGAGCACCGTCGGCCCGGTCCAGCCCACCGACGCGTGCGCGGCCACCGCCGCCGGTTTGTCGACCGCGACGATGTCGTCGTCGGAGTACAGGATCGTCATGCCCTCGATGTCGACGGGCGTGTTCTGCAGCGGGGCCGGCGCCTCGGGCAGGTGCACCTGCAACCACGCCCCGGGCGTCAGCCGGTCGGATTTTCCCGCCTGCGCCCCGTCGAGTTCGACGCCGCCGTTTTCGGCCAGCGCCGCCGCGGCGCTGCGCGACAGCCCCAACAGGCGCGCCAGCCCCGCGTCGACACGCATGCCCGCCAATCCCTCCGGGACGGGCATCGAGCGGTGAGTCATCAGCGCTGGTTGGCCTTCCGCCGGCCGCGAGCCTCCCCGCCGGTCCTGCGCCGGCCCACGGTGTCGAAGTCGTAGCCGAAAATCGACAGCACCACGAGCAGGATCGCCCCGCCGACCACCGAGGGGTCGGCGACGTTGAACACCGGCCACCAGCCGACCGACAAGAAGTCCACGACATGACCGCGCAGCGGCCCGGGCGCCCGGAAGAAGCGATCGACCAGGTTGCCCATGGCGCCGCCGAGGATCATCCCGAGGCCCACCGCCCACCACGGCGACACCAACCGCCGCCCCATCCAGAAGATGCCGACGACCACACCCGTCGCGATCAACGTCAGCACCCAGGTGTATCCGGTGGCCATCGAGAACGCCGCGCCCGAATTGCGCACCAACGTCCAGGTGACCGTGTCCCCGATGATCGATACCGGCTGGCCCGGCGGCAGCAGCTTGACGGCAAGCACCTTGGTCACGATGTCGAGGGCCAGCACCACCGCCGCGACCGACAGCAGCAGCCGCAACCGCCGCGGAGGAGATTCCCGCGGCCCCCGTGGCGCCGTGGCCGCGGGTTCGATGGATTCCATGGGCCCCATGGGTTCTAGAGCCTCCCCGGCTGACGTCACCGGCTCGGCCGGTCCGGTTGGTTCCTCGGGCACTCCCACATCATCCCCTAACGCGGACGACGCCTCGCCGGAGCCCACGAGCGGCGTGCGCAATGATTTCCACCATGGCCCGCCTCACCGTTATCGCCACCGGAGGAACGATATCGACCGGCACCGACGCCGACGGGGTGCGCCGGCCGGCCTACAGCGGGGCGGATCTGACAGCACCAGTTGGCAAGGGTCTCGACGTCGACGTCGTCGACCTGATGGCACTCGACAGCTCGCAGCTGACCCCGGCCGATTGGGATCGGATGCGCGGTGCCGTGCACGCCGCGATCGACGGCGGCGCCGGCGGTGTGGTCATCGCCCACGGCACCGACACCATGGAAGAGACTTCGCTGTGGCTGGATCTGACCTACGCCGGCACCGTACCGGTCGTCTTGACCGGCGCGATGCGCAGCGCCGACGCCCCCGACGCCGACGGTCCGGGCAACCTGCGCGACGCGCTGGCGGTGGCGGCCAGCCCGTCCGCCGGTGGCCTGGGTGTCCTGGTGTGTTTCGCCGGCCGAGTGTTGCAGCCGCTGGGCCTGCGCAAGGTGGCTACCGAGGACCTGAGCGGCTTCGCCGGCGCGCCGCTCGGCACGGTGGACGGCGGCGTGACGCTGACGGGCGCCAAGACGCGGCCGTACGTCGGCGATGTCCGAGCCGCCGACGCACCGCGGGTCGACATCGTCGCGGCCTACCTGGGAAGTGACGCCGTGGCCCTTGATGCGTGTGTGGCCGCCGGCGCGCGAGCCGTCGTGCTGGAGGCTCTCGGCTCGGGCAATGCCGGAGACGCGGTGGTCGACGGGGTGCGGCGCCACTGCGCCAATGGAGTCGCGGTCGCGGTGTGCACCCGCGTCCCCGGCGGACGGGTCGGCGCGAGCTACGGTCCCGGGCACGACCTGCAGGAGGCCGGGGCGGTGATGGTGCCGCGGCTGCCGCCGCCGCAGACCCGGGTGCTGCTGATGGCCGCTCTGGCCGCGAACCTACCCGTCGCCGACGTCATCGCCCGCTGGGGCTAATAGGGCCTCAGCCTGCAGGGCACCGACGTAGTCTGGCCAGTCCAGGGAGTCGACCGGGTTGGCGCCGGTCAGCTCGCCGGTATCGGCGGAGAACGTCCGCGCCTGCCCCGGGCCCGAACTGCGGGTCTCGAACCGCACGGTGACCACCCCGTGGCCCGCGCCCTGCACCCAGCCGTGCCCAAGTTCGCGGTGGGTTATGTCATCTCCGACCCGCCACCCCGCGTCGCTGTGCACCGGCGGCAGCGCCTGGACCGCCTGGTGGTCCTCCTGCGATTCCAGCGCCGTCAGCTCCAGGTCCGGGAACAGTGACTCCTGGCGCACGTCGCTCAATCCCGAAAACCCCACGCCGAGAAGGCGAATGGGCCCGATCTCGCGCGGGTCCAGCAGCAGCCGCCGGGCCACCGCGATGAGCGCGGCGGCCTCGGTCGTCGCGTAGGGCAACGTCGCCGAACGGGTCAGCGTGCTCATGTCCGACTTCTTCACCTTCACCGTGACGGTGCGGGCGCCACGGCCGTCGCGCAGCAGGCGTTGATGCGCATGCTCGGCGATCGGGTCGATCGCCTCACGCAGCTGTTCCAGGTTGGTCAGGTCGACGGCGAAGGTGGACTCGGCGCTGATCTGCTTCGCCTCGGCGCGCTCGGCGACGGGGCGGTCGTCGACACCGCGGGCCAGGCGATGCAGCGCCGGACCCACCGTCGCGCCCAGGATGTTGGCCACCTCGGCGTCGGTCAGCGCGGCCAGCTGCCCGATCGTCTCGATGCCGAGCCGATTCAGCTTGTCCTCGGCGACCGGGCCGATGCCCCACAGCCGCCGCACCGGCAACCCGCCGAGCAGCAACCGTTCTTCGGCGCGCCGGACCACCCGAACGCCGTCGGGCTTGGCCAGGCCGGACGCGATCTTGGCGATCTGTTTGCCTGAGCCCGCGCCGACGGAGGCTATCAGCCCGGTCTCTTCCCGAACCCGTCGCCGCAGGCCCTCGCAGAACGCCTCGACATCCTCGGCGGACGCCCCGGCGAGTTGGGGCGGTTCGCCGAAACCCTCGTCGTGGGACAGTTGCTCGACGACGGGCATCAGGCGTCGGACGGTGTCGAAGACCCGGCGGCTGGCCACCCCGTACACCAGACCGCGCGGCGGCAAAACCACCGCGGTCACGCCGATCAGACGACGGGCCTGATGCATCGGCATGGCCGATCGCGCGCCGAACACCCGCGCCTCATAGCTGGCGCCGGCCACCACGCCGCGGCCACCCAGGCCGCCGACCAGCACCGGCCGCCCCCGCAGGGTCGGTCGGGTGAGTTGTTCGACGGAGGCGAAGAACGCGTCCATGTCGAGGTGCAGCACCCAGCGGGACTCCACACTTGCCGATGCTATTGGTCTAACGTCGTTCGATATGGCCATGAACCTCTGCCACCGCTGGTGCTGCAGCTCGGACCGCTGGGTGAAGCAGGTCGAAGACCAGCTTTTGCCGTGGGCGCTCGCCGACGTGGACCTCGGCGAGAACACCCTCGAGATCGGACCCGGCTACGGCGCCTTTCTGCGGGTGCTGGTCGACAAGACGCCCAAGCTCACCGCGGTCGAGATCGATGCCCCCATGGCGGAGCGGCTGCAGCGGCTCTACGGCGACCGGGCGCGCATCATCAACGGCGACGGCACCGACACCGGATTGCCGTCCGGCGAGTTCAGCTCCGTGGTGTCGTTCACCATGCTGCACCACGTCCCGACCGCGGAGCTCCAAGACCGGCTGTTCGCCGAGGCCTTCCGGGTGCTTCGACCCGGCGGGGTCTTCGCCGGCAGCGACGGCGTGCCGTCGTTGACGTTCCGAATCCTGCACTTCCGCGACACCTGCAACCCCGTCCCTCCGGAGGCGTTGCCGGATCGCTTGCGCGCGGCCGGATTTGACGACGTCGACGTCGAAGTGCGCACCGGCAGGCAGCGCTGGCGGGCGGTCAAACCCTAGCCGCGAGACTGTAACTAGCGACCGCGTCTCTTGCGAAATGCGTCGCCAGTTACAGTCTCGCGGTCAGAGGCGGCGGCGCGCAGCGCGCGCCGGGCGCGGTCCACAATCACGTCCGGCCGGTGCCGCAGCAGGTCGGCGCTGACCCGGACCAGGCGCCACCCTCTCCGCTCCAATTCGGCCGTGCGCTCGATGTCGTTGGCTCGGATACGCGGGTCGGTCCAGTGTTGTGGGCCGTCGTATTCCACGCCGACGAGCCACTGCTCCCAACCCATGTCGATGCGAGCCAGCACGGCGCCCCACATATTGCGCACCACGATCTGCGTCTGCGGCCTGGGCAGACCCCCGCGGATCAGAACGAGCCTGGTCCGTGTCTCCTGCGGCGACTCGGCGCCGGCGTCGACGAGGGGCAATACCCGTCGCAACTGCTTCATGCCCCGAGCGCCGCGGTGCGCGGTGATCAGCGGCCGCACATCCCCGGCGGTGACACCGGTAGCCCGCGCCAGATCATCAATCCGGATGACAGCGGCCGTCAACCCCGGTTGCCGGCCGAGGTCGAAGGCGGTACGGGCGGGCGAAGTGACCGGCACGCCATCGACGTTCGTGGTCTCGCCCGCTAGCAAGGTGTCGTTGCGGGTGAGGATAAACGGTGGAGGACGTGTGCGATCGCATACCAGTTCGGCTGGCGTGTGGGGATCGATCCACTTCGCGCCGAGAAGCGCGGCCGCGGAGGTACCGGCCACCACCGCTTCCTTCCCCGCCCACAGCCACGCGGCAATCGCACGATCCCGCGCGGTCAGTTCGCTGCCACGCCGTTGGTACACATTGCGGTAGATCCGTGTGCACGAGCGCCGCAGCTCACGCTCGGTGCACGCTCCCGCGCGAACCGCCTCAGTGCCGACGAATGGTGTCCCCGTCCCCATGGCCGCAGACTGCCACGCCCCTCCGACACGCCGCGAAACTGTAACTGCCGACGGCTCCTCTCGAGAAACGCGTCGTGGAATACAGTTTCGCGGCTAACCGGCTCAGGTTTTGGCGATGCTCACCCGGACGCCGTCGCCGATCGCGACGGCGTCCGCCGGCTCGCCGAATTCGAAACTGGTGGCGAGTATCTCCCCCGCGATCAAGTCGCGGTGGGTGCGCGCCCAGTCGACGCGCTCGGCGGGCACCGACATCACCACGCTGATGCGATCGGACACGTCCAGCCCCGTCGACTTGCGCAGTTCCTGCAGCTCGCGGATCCGGTCCTTGGCCCAGCCCTCGGCTTCGAGTTCTGGAGTCACCGTGCCGTCCAACACCACCACGCCGGTCCCGTCGGGCAGCGCCGCGGTGAATTCCGGGTCGGCGGCGACCAGCCGCGAGCTGTACTCCTCGGGCCGCAGCACTACGGGCCCCGCGGTCAGGGTGCCGTCCGGGTTGACGACGCCCTCGCCGGCCTTGACCGCCCTGATGGCGGCCTGCACGTCCCTGCCCAGCCGCGGCCCGGCCACCCGGGCGTTGACGGTGAGTTCGAACCGGCCGTAGGTGTCGATCGCGTCGGTCAGCTCGACGCGCTTAACGTTGAGCTCGTCGGCGATCAGCTCGGCGAACGGCTTCAGCCGCCGCGGGTTCTCCACCGCCACAGTTAGTTTCGGTAGCGGCAGGCGCACCCGCAGCCTGTGCGCCTTGCGCAGCGACGACGCGGCCGAGCACACCTCGCGGACCTGATCCATCGCGGCGACCAACTCGGCGTCGGCGGGCATGTCGCCCGACGCGGGCCAGTCGGTTAGATGGACCGACCGCCCAAAGGTCAGGCCCCGCCAGATGATCTCGGTGACCGACGGCAGCAGCGGGGCGGCCAGCCGAGCGGTCACCTCCAGCACGGTGTGCAGGGTGTCGATGGCGTCGGCGTCCTCCTCCCAGAACCGCGAACGCGACCGCCGCACATACCAATTCGTCAGCGCCTCGGTGAACTGGCGCAGCTGCTCGCAGGCCCCGGAGATATCGCAGACCTCCATCGCCGCGGTGAGGTCGTCTCGCAGCACCGCCAGCTTGGCCAGGATGTAGCGGTCCAGCACATGCGGCGAATCGGCGCGCCAGGCACCGACTTTCGGCGCGTAGAGGGCCAGGAAGCTGTAGGCGTTCCACAGCGGCAGCAGCACCTGGCGCACACCCTCGCGGATCCCCTGCTCGGTGACGATCAGGTTGCCGCCACGCAGGATGGGCGACGCCATCAGGAACCACCGCATGGCATCGGAGCCGTCGCGGTCGAACACCTCGGAGACGTCGGGATAGTTGCGCAGCGACTTGCTCATCTTCTGGCCGTCGGAGCCCAGCACGATCCCATGCGCCACACAGGTTTTGAACGCCGGCCGGTCAAACAGCGCGGTGGCCAGCACGTGCAGCGTGTAGAACCAGCCGCGGGTCTGGCCGATGTATTCGACGATGAAGTCACCCGGATAGTGGCCGTCGAACCAATCGGAATTCTCGAACGGGTAGTGCACCTGCGCGTACGGCATCGAGCCCGAGTCGAACCACACGTCGAGCACGTCGGGGATGCGCCGCATCGTGCTGCGACCGGTGGGGTCGTCGGGGTTGGGCCGAACCAGCTCGTCGATGTAGGGCCGGTGCAGGTTGGTGGGCCGCACCCCGAAGTCGCGCTCCAGCTCGTCGAGGCTGCCATACACGTCGATGCGCGGATAGGCGGCGTCGTCCGACTTCCACACCGGAATCGGCGTGCCCCAGTAGCGGTTTCGCGAGATCGACCAATCGCGCGCGCCGGCCAGCCACTTGCCGAACTGGCCGTCCTTGACGTGTTCGGGGTACCAGGTGATCTGCTGGTTGAGTTCGACCATGCGGTCCCGGAATTCGGTGACCGCGACGAACCACGACGACACCGCCCGGTAGATCAGCGGGTTGCGGCATCGCCAGCAGTGTGGGTAGGGGTGCTCGTAGGTTTCGTGCCGCAGCACCACCGCGCCGTTGACCGCCGCCGGGCCACCGCCGTTCTTCAGGTCGCGGATGATCTGGGCGTTGGCGTCAAAGACGTGCTGCCCCTGGTAATCCGGGACGGTGGCGTCGAAGCGGCCCTTGGAATCGACCGGCGTGACCGGCGCGATGCCGGCCGCCTCCGAGACCGCCATGTCGTCCTCGCCGTAGGCCGGCGCCATGTGCACGATCCCGGTGCCGTCCTCGGTGGTCACGAAGTCGCCCGGGAGCACCCGAAATGCCTTGGGCGAGTCCATGAAATACGGGAACGGCGGCAGATAACGCATGCCGAGCAGGTCGGCGCCGCGATAGGTGCCCAGTATCTCGGGCTGTTCGCCCAACTCGCGGGCGTAGGCGCCCAGCCGGGCCTCGGCCAGCACGAAACGACGATCGCCCGCCCGGACCACGACGTAGGTCACCTCCGGATTGACGGCGACCGCGAGGTTCGACGGCAGCGTCCACGGCGTCGTCGTCCACACCAGCAGGTAGGCACCATCCACCGGGCCGCCCACCACTTGGAAACCGACGGTCAGAGCCGGGTCCTGGCGGCTTTGGTAGACGTCGTCGTCCATCCGCAATTCGTGGTTGGAAAGCGGGGTTTCGTCGCGCCAGCAGTACGGCAGCACCCGATAGCCCTCATAGGCCAGGCCTTTGTCCCACAGCTGTTTGAACGCCCAGATCACCGACTCCATGTAGGGCGGATCGAGCGTCTTGTAGTCGTTGTCGAAGTCGACCCAGCGCGCCTGGCGCGTCACGTACGCCCGCCATTCGTCGGTGTAGCGCAACACCGATTCGCGGCAGGCTTCGTTGAAGGCGGCGATCCCCATGTCGTCGATCTGGGACTTGTCGGTGATGCCCAGCTGGCGCTCGACTTCCAGTTCGGCCGGCAGCCCATGGGTGTCCCAACCGAAGCGGCGCTCCACCTTGTAGCCGCGCATGGTGCGGTAGCGCGGAACGATGTCCTTGACATAGCCGGTGAGCAGGTGGCCATAGTGCGGCAGCCCGTTGGCGAACGGCGGACCGTCGTAGAACACATACTCCGGGGCGCCGTCGCGGCGGGCGATGCTGGCCCGGAAGGTGTCGTCACGGGCCCAGTAGTCAAGAACCTCGAGCTCGAGCTGCGGAAAGTCGGGCGCCCCGACGGCCGGCTTCGGATAGGCCTTGACTTCGGCGTTATCGGTCACCACGTGCGTCGTCTCCTGCGCCCAATTCCATGCTCAGGCCGGGGACGACGACGCGCGACCTGCGCGAGCGCCGCGGTACCACCCCGCTTGCCGCGCTTTCGCGTGGCCGCTCATTGAGGGCTGTGACGGGCCTACCCGTTCGGTTCTACTGAGCCAGGCTGGCTGTTCTTCCGAAGGCTCCCCGGTGATAGCCGGATCGATGCCAGTGTGTCGATTCTACTGAAGCACCGCAAAAAGGCTCCGAGGGGTTACCTGGCCGCAGGGCCGCCCTGCAGCCGGATAACCCCTCGGGGCTGCTCCCTGCCCACCGGACTAAGCCCGGACTTCGAGCAGACCAACCCGCCACAGCGCCGCGTACACGTGACGCACGGCGATGCTCAGCAGATGAGCGGCGCCATCCACCAGCGGGTCGCTGATGACGATGGTCCGACCCTCGACGCGAGCCGTCGCCTTCTTGGGCGCGGGGGCCTGAGTCGGGGCTGCATCGCGCACCACCGTGAGCTTGGGGGCGGGCGCTACGGCCACCACTTCGTCGTACAAAACTGCGGTCATGATCGCCTCCTAGAGGGAATACCAAACGAGCACTGAATGGACTGACGTGTCCCGTCCCGCAGTGGTTCCGATCCCAGAACGCTTGGCCGCGAAGCCAATGAGCGCTAAAACGACTCAGCTGAGAACGTCGTGCCGGAGACCGGATCGGGACGAAACAAAGCTCGGACTTCGGTCCGGACTGTCGCTGGAACTCATACGTCCCTCACCTCCTCAACGGTCGCGACGCGTGCGATTGCCCGCACGAGCTGTGCACACCAAAAGGAGTACAGAAACCGACGACCGTCGGCGATCCGCACCCCTCTCGTCAGAGCTTTGGCACTGCATGACGTGTCCGGTTATCCCGGAAGCCACCTGGGCTCAACCCTTAAGCCGGGAAGAGCTGTCCTGACCCGGGGCGTCTTTGGACGTTCGGGGTCAGTGGCCTGTATTCGTGCAGACGCCTCACCTAACGAGGTGCATACGCCACCGATAATGCACGACGGGTATGACGCGGTCAATGCGATCCGTCCCGTGTTTCGGAATTTTTATGTATTTACTACGAGCACACACAGCTTTTAACCAGCTTCAGCGCCAGACCTGCGCACATGGGTTAGACGCGCGGGCGCGGCCCGCGTCAAGCACCGGCGCGACGACGAAGTCGGCCGCCGGCGAGTCGGGCTGGTCACTTATCGACCAGGCCCTCGAGCCGCCCGATGGTGTCGATGAACTCCTCGACCATGTCGAGCACCACCGAGCGCGTAGGGCGCACCCGGTCGAGTGAGCCGACCACTTGACCGACGAAGTAGGTCGCCAGCTCGCGAGCCTTGGCGCCCTGGTGGCCGGCCGCCTGGTTGATGCGCACCTGCGAGTCGGTGATCAGCGCGGTCTGCAGCGGCATGCCGAGGGGGTCGGGGGTGTCCGGCCGGTCCCACTCGTCGGTCCAGGCCGTGCGCAGCATCCGCGCCGGCTTACCGGTCATCGACCGCGACCGCACCGTGTCCGAGGAGCTGGCGGCCAAAAACTTCTCCTTGACCACGGGGGCCGTCTCCGCCTCTTCGGTGGTCAGCCACACCGATCCGCACCACACGCCCTCGGCACCCAGGGCCAGGGCCGCGGCCACCTGGCGGCCGCGGGCGATCCCGCCCGCGGCCAGCACGGGCGTCGGCGAGACGGCATCTACGACCTCGGGGACCAACACCATGGTGGCCACCTCGCCGGTGTGGCCGCCGGCCTCGGTGCCCTGGGCGACGATCAGGTCGACACCGGCGGCCGCGTGCCGCCGCGCGTGTTGCGTGGTGCCGGCCAGCGCGGCCACCAGCACGTCGTGGTCGTGGGCCCGCGCGACGAGGTCGGCCGGGGGCGGCCCGAGCGCGCTGGCGATCAGCCGAATGTTGTGGCCAAAGGCCACGTCGAGCAGCGGCTCGTAGCCCTTGGGCGAGATGTTGAGGCCGCCGAACGACGCGCGGGGCTCGTCGGCGGGCGCCGCGATGCCGTAACGGCTCAGCAAATCGTCCAAGAAGGCGCGGTGCTCCTCGGGCAGCAATTCCCGGGCCTGCTCGGCGTCGATCCCTCCCCGCTCGGCGCCGACGTACTTGGGCGGCAACAACAGATCGACCCCATAGGGTTTGCCACCGGTCTGCTCCTCGATCCAGGTCAGCTCGCTTTCCAGCCGTTTGGGGCTGTGCGCGACGGCACCGAGGATTCCGAACCCGCCCGCGTTGGTCACGGCAGCCACCACGTCGCGGCAGTGGCTGAACGCGCAGATTGGGAATTCAACGCCGAGCAGTTCGGCGACCCTGGTTCGCATTGGCCGACGCTAAGAGTTATTGACTGATATGTCAATCGATTACGGCGATCCGCGATACTCGCCGCCACGAGCGCAGGCTCGGTGCCGGCGGCGTCTGGCAGCACCTCTCGAACAGGCCCCGGAGAACCCACGGACCAGAGCTTCTAAGGCGACCGGCCGTCCGGCGGCCAGCTGGATACACCGTCTTCCAACGGGACCCTGAGGCTCTGCAGGATCGACGCGACCATTCGCCATGCGCCGATGGCGGTGACGAGTTCGATGAGAACCGTTGTATCACATTCTAATTCGTGCTCGCAGGCGGCCCAACTCCCGGCGCTTACCGCGCCATCGCGCACCACGTCGTCGGTGGCGGCCAGCACCGCCCGCTCGGTGGGTCCGAACCCGTCGTATGCCCGCCAATCACGCACGCCGAGCAGATCGTCGGCCGTCACGCCCAGTCTCGACGCGACGCGCCAGTGTTGTGTCCACTCGTAGTCGCACGCGGTGAGCCAGCCGATCCGCATGATCACCAGCTCGCGCAACCTCTGGTCGAGGGCGCCGTGCCACAGCATGGTGGCGAGCAGGTCATTGATGGCGCGCGCCAGTTGCGGATGGTTCAGCAACACTTGGAAGATGTTGAGTTCGGCCATGTAGTCGGGCACGGCGGCTTCGTCGGCGGCGGCTTTGGCCTCGTCGACCGGCAGTTTGGGCACCCGGGCTTTCGTCATGGTGTGAGCACTCCGTACTGGCAAGACACCGTCGCGTTCACCGGCCATGCTAGCCAGCAATCCCCCGGAGCCTTCGAGGCGCACGCAGCGCCGGGGCGGGCTTTCGAACCGGCAGCAACCCGAGCCCGGCGGATCAAGCGCGGCAAGGTGGGTGACGACGTCCACGCCGAGGGCACCGGTGGAGCCCAGCTCCTTGAAAACCATCGTGTTCGGCGAAAGGCCCCAAGCGCCGGCGCCGTACCCCGGGGGTGCCGGTGACAACGACGGCTCCACCCGGACGTGCTAAACGCGGTCGACCGCGTGAATACCGTTGGCGCCCTAGAGGTTAGATCGACGATGGGTCGGTCCCCGCCGAACCGCTCGGCCAGCGGCAACCGGTCGGTATCGCGCGACCCGAACCCAGTGATCATCACGAACCCGGCACCGGTCTCTAGCGACAACGTCGCCCGGCTCGGTGGCGTGAAACCGTTACACCCCAACCTATTTCAGCGCCCAACGGGCTAACCACGCCACCACCGTGGACGGGGCCGTGCGCTTCGCAGCGCCGGTAGTCGCCGCAGAGGCAGTTGGCGCATTGGCGACGCGACCAGAACGCCTCGACGCCCCGCCGGGGAACCCACCCGTGTTTGCTGGTGCTCGGTGCGGCACAGTTCGCGGGCGGCCCACTCGCACCAGTGCCGACCGGACGCTCCCGCGAGACCAGATCGCGCGACAACCTCCAAGACCAACGCGCGGGCCGGCGTGACCTCCGACACAGTGGGAACATTACGAACCGGGCCAGTACGCCGTTTCGGCGCGTGCTCCAGCTCACGCGTTAACTCGGGAACACCCGCGTCGAGACGGTCTTCCCGTAGCCGGATCCGCATGCGAGTCAACGGATTCCCGGAAAACGCATCATGCAGCGCGCCCACGCGATGATGCTGCGCTTCGGTGCCAGTAACGGGCCAGTAGCCGAGCCCGCATCTAGTTGGAACTCGACATGCGATCTTATAGATTTCAACGATTCTGCGTCGCGATTTCGCCAAACCGCCTAGCATGGCCTGATTAGGCATATCGGCGCAGCACGGCTCGTCTAATTGTTCTCTGCCTGGCTCTTTTCGGGGTTGGGCCCGTTCGTAGCGCCCTGAATAGTCGCCTCACGTCTACCGCGGTATGCATCGATCATGACGCGTGGAACGAGCCGCACGCCGTTGCATCACCTCGCGTTTGAACCGGCAGACGGGGACGCGCGGCCCAAAATGGCGGACAGCCTTGGCAGACAGCGCCTCTGGCAGGGACGTTGCGACGTCGGCCAATCGTCCAAAAAGTATGTGACCGACCTATCGATCGGGCCTTACGTCAGCTGCCACTCATTTGGAGCCTGTTAATTTTTTGTACGTCCGCACGATTTTTCCACGCGGGCCGAGCTAAGCGGCTACGCTGCTGATCGCGTCAAGTTCTTGGGGAGGGCTTCGAAACTGGGGGGCGGTGGGTTGCATGTGTGATGCTGCGGGGTCCTCAGCGCGCACCGAAAATTCAGCGATATTTCTCGAAGCCCTGATAAGAGCTTGCAGCAGTGATAGGAACTTCTGCATAAGCAAGGAGAGGTGAAGGACAGTGGATAGGGCAGGCGTTACTCCGGTTGCCGTCATCGGGATGGCGTGCCGGCTGCCGGGGGGCATCAACTCCCCTGACCTCTTTTGGGAAGCGTTGCTGCGGGGCGACGACCTTGTCAAGGAAATTCCCGCCGACCGCTGGGATGTCGACTATTACTACGACCCCGAGCCGGGTGTGCCGGGCCGGTCGGTCTGCAAGTGGGGGGCGTTCCTGGACAACGTCGGCGACTTCGACCCCGAGTTCTTCGGCATCACGGAAAAAGAAGCGACGGCGATGGACCCCCAGCACCGGTTGCTGATGGAAACCGCCTGGGAGGCCATGGAACACGCCGGTCTCACCAAGGACACCATCGCCGGGGAAACGGGCGTTTTCGTCGGATTGAACTACGGCGACTACCAATTCGTGCACGCCGCCACCGACGCCTTCGACGGACCGTACGGCAACCCCGGCACCATCTCCTGCATGGCGTCCGGGCGGATCGCATACGCGCTCGGGCTCCACGGTCCCGCCGCCACGGTGGACACCGCATGCTCTTCTGGCTTGTTCGCGATCCACCAGGCCTGCCGCAGCCTGAGCGACGGAGAGAGCAACCTGGCGTTTGCCGGCGGGGTCAACGTAATGATGGAACCGCGCAGGTCCGCCTCGGCGTCGGCGGGGGGCATGCTGTCCGGGACCGGGCACTGCCATGCGTTCGACGTCAAAGCTGACGGCTTCGTGTCCGGCGAGGGTTGCGTGGTGCTGTTGCTCAAGCGCCTGGCGGATGCCCAGCGGGATGGCGACCGGGTTCTGGCAGTCGTGCGCGGCACGGCCGCCAACCAGGACGGCCACACCATGAACATCGCGATGCCGTCGGGTGAGGCGCAGGCCACGGTCTACCGCGCGGCGCTTACCGCGGCGGGCGTGGACGCCGGCACCGTCGGCATGGTCGAGGCGCACGGCACCGGGACCCCCGTCGGCGATCCGATCGAATATGCCAGCCTTGCCGACGTATACGGCATCGACAACCCCTGCGTGCTCGGGGCCTCGAAGACCAATTTCGGGCACACCCAGGCGGCCGCCGGCGCCCTCGGGCTGATGAAAGCGGTGCTCGCCGTCCAGCACGGTGTGGTTCCCAAGAACCTGCACTTCGAAACCCTGCCCGACGAGATGGCCCGGATTGACACCGGACTCTTTGTGCCGCAAGAAATTACGCCGTGGCCGCTGAACGGCGGGCAACCGCGACGCGCGGCGGTGTCGGCATATGGAATATCCGGTACGAATGTCCACGCCATCGTCGAGCAGGCCCCCGCGCCCCTTTCACCCAACGGCGCCGCAACCAGGCCGGGCCGCGACGGGGCGATGCTGTTCCCGCTGTCGTCCTCGTCGGTCGACGGGCTGCGGGACACCGCCGGCCGGCTCGCCGACTGGGTCGACGCACATGCGGCGGACTTGGCGACGCCGGACCTGGCCTACACCCTCGCTCGCCGGCGCGGGCACCGATCGGTGCGCACCGCCGTGTTGGCCAGCAGCAACGCAGGGCTGGCCGAGGCGCTGCGGGAGGTCGCCAACGGTGACGCACTTCACCAGGAAGTGGTGGGTCAGGAGGAACGCGGTCCGGTTTGGGTGTTCTCCGGACAGGGTTCGCAGTGGGCTGCGATGGGCGCGGACCTGCTGGCCAACGAACCGGCGTTCGCCGCGGCCATCGCCGAGATCGAGCCGCTGATCGCCACCGAATCGGGCTTCTCGGTGACCGAGGTGCTGACCGCACCCGAGAAGGTGACCGGCATCGACCGGGTGCAGCCGACGCTGTTCGCCGTGCAGGTCGCGCTGGCGGCCACGATGAAGTCCTACGGGGTCCGTCCCGGCGCGGTCATCGGCCATTCGATGGGCGAGTCCGCGGCGGCTGTCGTCGCCGGAGCGCTGTCGCTCGAAGACGGGGCGCGGGTCATCTGCCGCCGCTCGCGACTGATGACCAAGATCGCCGGCGCCGGCGCGATGGCGTCGGTGGAACTGCCTGCCCAGCAAGTGCTTTCGGAGCTGATGGCTCGCGGCATCAGCGACGCTGTGGTCGCGGTGGTGGCCTCTCCGCAATCCACCGTGATCGGTGGTGCCACCGAGACGGTCCGCGAGCTGGTAGCGGCGTGGGAGCAGCGCGACGTGCTGGCCCGCGAGGTGGCCGTCGACGTGGCGTCGCACTCGCCGCAGGTTGACCCGATCCTCGACGAGCTTTACGACGTTCTGGCGGAGGTCGAACCGTTGACCCCGGAGGTGCCGTACTACTCGGCCACCTCGTTCGACCCGCGCGAGGAGCCGTACTGCGACGCCAACTACTGGGTGGACAACCTGCGCCACACGGTGCGGTTCTCGGCGGCGGTGCAGGCGGCGCTGGAGGATGGCTATCGCGTCTTCGCGGAGTTGTCACCGCACCCGCTGCTGACCCACGCCGTCGACCAGACCGCCCGCAGTCTCGACATGACCGTGGCGGCGCTGGCCGCGATGCGGCGCGAGCAGTCGCTGCCGCACGGGCTGCGCGGCCTGCTGGGAGACCTGTACGCCACGGGTGCCGCGGTCGATTTCTCCGTCATGTTCCCTGGTGGGCACCTGGTGGACGCTCCGCTGCCGACCTGGAGTCACCGGACATTGCTGTTGAGCCGCGACGGTCACAGCTCCCGCGCGCTGCGTTCCAGCGTCGCGGTTCATCCGCTGATGGGCCAGCACGTGCGCCTGCCCGAGGAGCCCGAACGCCACGTGTGGCAGGCAGAGATCGGCACCGCGACGTTGCCCTGGCTGGCCGATCACCAGGTTCACGGAACGGCCACGCTGCCGGGTGCCGCCTACTGCGAGATGGCGCTGGCCGCGGCCCGCACCGTCTTCGGCGAGGCGTCCGGGGTCCGCGACGTCCGCTTCGAGCAGATGCTGCTTCTCGATGACGAAACCCAAATCAGCCTTACCGCAACCGCGGAGGTGCCCGGCGCACTCACATTCGTGGTGGAGACCAACGAGGACGGCGTGCAGGCACGGCGCGCGTCCGCGGTGTTGCACGAGGTCCAGGACGCGGGGGTCGAGGACCGGCCCGCCACACACGACATCGAGGCCCTGCTGGCCGCGCACCCGAGCCGCCTGGAGGGCGGCGACCTGCGGGACGCCATGGATTTGTGCGGCATCCAATACGGCCCCGCCTTCACCGGCCTGGCCGCCGCCCACACCGCCGAGGGAACCGGCACCACGGTGCTGGCCGAGGTCGGGCTGCCCAGCGTGATCCGGACGCAGCAATCCAGTTACGGCGTACATCCGGCATTGCTCGATGCCTGCTTCCAGTCCGTAGCGGCCCACCCGAGCGTCGCCAACGCCAGCTACGGCGGTCTGCTGTTGCCGCTGGGCGTTTGCGAGCTGCGGGTCTACGGACCGGTCCACACGGCCCGCTACTGCTATTCGCGGGTGACCGCGGCGACCGGCGGAGCCGTCGATGCCGACCTCGACATCCTGGACAAGCACGGCACCGTCCTGCTGGCCGTGCGTGGCCTGCAGATGGGCACCGGCGCCTCACCGACCAGCGAGCGGGCTCGTGTGATGGCCGAACGGTTGCTGGCCGTCGAATGGCAGCAACGGCAGCTGCCCGAGGTGGCCACCGCCGAGACCGGAGCATGGCTGCTGATCAGCACCTCCGACGCCGCCGACCTGGTGGCGACGGCGCTCACCGACGCGATGAAGCTCCACGAGGCGGAATGCAGCACCCTGTCCTGGCCTCACCACGCCGACCATCGGGCACTTGCCGAGCGGCTGCGCGGTCGGATTGAAAAAGGCGGGTTCACCGGTGTTGTCGTGCTCACCGAGCCGAAGAACGGCAACCCGGACGACGAAAGTGCGGTGCGCGGCGGCAATTACGTCCGCCACGCGGTTCGCATCAGCCGCGAATTGGCGGAAATCCCGGGCCAGTCGCCCCGGCTGTACGTCGTCACCAGAAACGCCCAGAAGGTGCTGTCCGAGGACCGTCCCGACCTCGATCAGGGCGGACTCCGCGGCCTGCTCCGGGTGATCGGTGCCGAGCACCCGCACCTGCACACCACCCACATCGACGTTGACGAGCAGACAGGCGCCGAGCAGGTGGTGCGGCAGCTGTTGCTGGCCGGGCCGGAAGAAGACGAGACCGCCTGGCGCAATGACGAGTGGTACACCGCGCGCCTGTGCCCGGCCCCGCTGCGCCCCGACGAGCGGCAATCCACCATCGCGGTCCACGAAAACGACGGAATGCGCATGCAGATCCGGACGCCGGGCGACCTGCAGACCATGGAGTTCGTCGCGTTTGACCGGGTTCCGCCGGGTCCCGGACAGATCGAAGTCGCGGTCACCGCGTCGAGCATCAACTTTGCCGATGTCCTGCTCGCGTTCGGCCGGTACCAGAGCCTCGACGGGATCCTGCCCCAGCTGGGCACCGATTTCGCGGGCGTGGTGACGGCCGTCGGGCCCGACGTCACCAACCACAAGGTCGGCGATCACGTCGGGGGTATGTCACCCAACGGCTGCTGGGCCACGTTCGTCACCTGCGACGCACGCCTGGCCACGCCGCTGCCATCGGGCCTGACCGACGCCCAGGCCGCGGCGGTGACCACCGCGCACGCCACCGCCTGGTATGGCCTGAACGATCTGGCCCGCATCAAGGCCGGCGACAAGGTGCTGATCCACTCCGGAACCGGCGGCGTCGGGCAGGCCGCGATCGCCATCGCCCGGGCGGCGGGGGCCGAGATCTACGCCACCGCTGGCAGCTCACAGCGTCGACAGCTGTTGCGGGACATGGGAATTGAGCATGTCTACGATTCGCGCAGCATCGAATTCGCCGACCAGATCCGCCGCGACACTGACGGCTATGGCGTCGACATCGTGCTCAACTCCGTGACCGGCGCCGCGCAACTCGCCGGGCTCAAGCTGTTGGCGCTGGGCGGCAGGTTCGTCGAGATCGGCAAGCGTGACATCTACGGGGACACCAAGCTCGGCCTCTTCCCGTTCCGTCGCAACCTCGCGTTCTGGGGCGTCGACTTGGGTTTGATGTCGGTCAGCCATCCCCAGCAGGTCAGCGAGTTGCTGAGCACGGTGTACCGGTTGACCGCCGAGGGTGTGCTGCCGATGCCGGAGAGCACGCACTACCCACTTGCGGAGGCGGCCACGGCGATTCGGGTGATGAGCGCGGCCGAACACACCGGCAAGCTCATCCTCGACATCCCGCAGGCCGGACGCAGCAGCGTGGTGCTTCCGCCCGAGCAGGCGCCGGTCTTCCGGCGCGACGGCTCCTACATCATCACCGGCGGTCTGGGCGGCCTGGGGCTGTTCCTCGCCGAGAAGATGGCCGCCGCCGGCGCGGGCCGGATCGTGCTCAGCTCCCGTTCCCAGCCCACGCTAAAGGCTTTGGAGACAATCGAACTCGTCCGTTCGATCGGATCCGACGTGGTGGTGGAGTGCGGCGATATCGCCCAGGCCGACACCGCGGAGCGGTTGGTGGCAACGGCGAGCGCCACCGGGCTCCCGTTGCGTGGTGTGCTGCACGCGGCCGCGGTGGTCGAGGACGCCACCCTGACCAACATCACCGACGAGCTGATCGATCGCGACTGGGCGCCCAAGGTGTACGGCGCGTGGAATCTGCACCAGGCCACCGCCGGTCAGCCGCTGGATTGGTTCTGCTCGTTCTCCTCGGCGGCCGCGTTGCTGGGCTCGCCGGGTCAGGGCGCCTACGCGGCGGCCAACAGCTGGCTGGACGCCTTCACCCACTGGCGGCGCGCGCAGGGCTTGCCGGCCGTCGCGATCGCCTGGGGAGCCTGGAGTGAGATCGGCCGCGGCGCAGGCTTCGCGGAAGGCTCCGGGGCGGCGATCACTCCCGACGAGGGCGCCTACGCGTTCGAGGAGCTGCTGCGCCACGACCGCGCGTACACGGGCTACAGCCCGCTCATCGGGACACCGTGGATAACGTCGTTCGCGGAACGAAGCAAGTTCGTTGAAATGTTCAAGTCCGTGGGGGGAAAGCGTTCGGGCTCAAGCAAATTGCGCGCCGAACTGGCCGAGCTGCCTCTCGACGAGTGGCCCACTCGGCTGCGACGCCTGTTGTCGGAGCAGATCGGTCTAATCCTGCGTCGCAACATCGACGTGGACCATCCGCTGTCCGAATACGGCCTCGACTCGCTGGGCAATCTCGAATTGCGCACGCACATCGAAGCCCAAACAGGGGTACGCATCACCTCTGCCGACATCACCACCGTACGGGGTTTGGCGGATCACCTTTACGACAAGTTGGCGCCGAAAGAGGACGCCACTGCGTAACGAAGATCCTGACAACGGCGAAGTGACCTGTATTGCAGGGGTTGGAATAGAGGAGGGAAACGTGTTCATCGGTGGAGGCTCTGAGCACGACAGCCTGCGGGTTGGAAACGCCTACGACTGGGACCCGGGCTCAGGCTCGGTGGTGACTTGGCAGCCGACACCCGGCTGCGCCGCGAAAGCGCGGCAGGCGCCGGTGAGTCCGGTGCCGCCCAGCTCTATGCAGATAGGCCATCTCCGTGGGTTTGTCGAGTTCCGCGACCGCGGGCTCGACTATTCACGGGCGGTGATGGGTTCCTGGGATGTGCCCGGACGCTGCGATATCCGCGCCATGACGTACGTCATCAACGCGCACCTTCGGCGCCACGCCACCTACCACAGCTGGTTCGAATACAAGGGCGCCAAGAATGTCGTCCGTCACACCATCAAAAACCCTCGCGATATCCAGTTCGTCGCGAAAGAGTATGGCGTGCTGACCCAGCAGGAATGGCAGGACCACGTGCTGGCCACGCCCGATCCCCTACAGTGGGATTGCTTCAGGTTCGGCATCATTCAGTACGACGACCGCTTCGCGTTGTACGCGGTCGTCGACCACCTCCACTGCGACCCGATGTTGATCGCCGGGTTGTACGTGGAGATTCTGATGAACTACAACGCCCTGCTGGAGGGCAAGGCTCCCGTTTCGTTGCCGCCGGCGGCCAGCTACGACGATTTCTGCATGCGAGAGAGCCAATGCGTGTCGTCCATGACCTTGGATTCCCCCGAAGTGCGCAAATGGATCGAATTCGCCGAAGCCAACGACGGAACCCTGCCGGATTTCCCGCTGCCACTGGGTGATCAATCGATACCCTGCGGCGGGGACGTCCATGTGGAGCGGCTGCTGGGTCCGGAACAAACGGCTCAGTTCGAAGCCCTGTGCCAACAGGCGGGCGCCCGGTTCAGCGGCGGCTTGTTCGCCTGCGCTGCCCTGGCCCAATACGAATTGACCGGCGCGGAAACCTATTACGGACTCACTCCCACCGATAAGCGCAAGAGTCCGGCGGATTTCATGACGGTGGGCTGGTTCACCGGTGTGGTGCCGTTCACCGTTCCCGTCGACCCGAGCTCGTTCGAAGAGACCGCGCGCGCCGCTCAGGCTTCCTTCGATGCGAACATGGACCTCGCGAACGTGCCGTACGACCGCGTGCTGGAGTTGGCGCCGTGGCTGAAAAGACATGGGCCGCAGTTCACCATGATGAGCTATATGGATGCGGGTCTGCCTCCGCTTTCTGCCATCGTCGCCACCGCACTGGACGGCGTCAACGCGACCGCCTTCACCGACGGTAGGAGCCCGGCCTACATGTACTCGACGGTTTTCCGTCTGTTCGACGAGGTCTCGATCATGGTGTCCTACCCGAACAACCCGATTGCCCGGGAGTCCGTGACTCGCTTTACCGAGCAGATGAAGTCGGTGTTCGACCGGGTCGCGGCGGGCAGCTTCGCGGGGGTACCGATTCGCGTAGCCAGGTAAGCATCGGAGCACTTCCGCACGCGAACAGCGACCGAGAGTTGCGCCGATGAAGTTTGTTCTGGCGGCCCACGGAACTCGCGGCGACGTCGAGCCCTGCGCCACGGTCGGTGTGGAGCTGCGGCGCCGAGGACACGAGGTCCGAATGGCGGTGCCGCCCAACCTGGTTGGCTTCGTGCAGTCCGCCGGGCTGTCCGCCGTCGCCTACGGACCCGACACGGGTGAGCAGATCGTCGCCGTCGCGGACTTCACGCACAACGCCTTCAAAATCCAAAACCCCGCCAACTTCGTGCGTGCCGGCAAGGAGCTTTTCGTCGAGGGCTGGGCGGAGATGAGCCGGACGCTTACCGCGCTGGCCGACGGGGCCGACCTGCTGTTGACGGGCCAGACCTATCACGGTGTGGTCGCGAATGTGGCGGAGTACTACGACATTCCGGTGGCAGGGCTGCATCACTTCCCGGTGCGGGTCAACGGCCAGATTGGCGTGCCATTTCTACCGTCACCGGCGCCGGTGGTCCGCACGACACTGACGGCGGGCTGGTGGCTGTATTCGCATATCACCAAGGCAGACGAGGACGCGCAACGCCGCGAACTCGGCCTGCCGCGCGCGGCGGTCCCCGCGGCACGCCGGATGGCCGACGGGGGAACGCTGGAAATCCAGGCCTACGATCAAGCGGTGTTTCCGGGGCTTGCGGCGGAATGGAACGGCCGACGCCCATTCGTCGGTGCGCTGACTTTGGAGTTGGCGGCGGACAACGACGATGATGTTGCGTCCTGGATCGCCGCGGGAAAACCGCCGATCTACTTCGGTTTTGGCAGCACTCCGGTCCAATCCCCCGCCGATACGGTGGCCATGATCGCGCAGGCCTGCGCGGAGCTGGGCGAGCGGGCGTTGATCTATTCCGGCGCTGACGGCTCCTCCCCCACGCCGCATCCCGATCATGTGAGGCTCGTCGGCCAGGTCAACTACACGACCATCTTGCCGAGGTGCCGCGCGGCCGTGCATCATGGTGGCGCCGGCACCACCGCTGCCGGGTTGCGAGCTGGCCTCCCGACGCTGATCCTGTGGGATGTGGCCGATCAGTTCATCTGGGCGACCCAGGTCAAGCGGCTGAAAGTCGGTTCCGCCAAGCGGCTTTCGAACATCACCCGGAAGTCGCTGGTCGCGCGGCTCCGCAAAATCCTCGCGCCGGATTGCGTGGCCCGAGCTCGTGAGATCGCACCGCGAATGACCAAACCCGCCGTCGGCGTTGCCACCGCCGCCGATCTTTTGGAGCAGACCGTCCGGGTTGGCGTGTGAGATGACCGTTGAGCCCCACCTTTGGCGACATCAACCACATGCGACGACTCGCCTGGTACCGTTGCAGTTAGCCATGACCCTGATCGTCGGGTAGTTCGCCGTCGGTTCAATCGGCCAGTTAGGCCGCGAGATACGCCGGAACAGGGTAACGTCCCAAGCGATGTGGGGTTACGTGCTGCTCATGGGATTTGTGTTACTGACCGATCCCATGCGGCTTGGACTTGCGTTCGTTTTGATGTCGCGACGCCGAGCCATGCATAATTTGCTCGCTTGCTGGGCGGGCGGCATGCTAGTGGGAATCGGCATCGGAGTCGCAGTGTTGCTGCTGCTGCGAGACGTCGCTTTGGTAGCCATACAAGCAGCGATCTCCACGGCAAACGAATTCAGGTCTGCGATCATAATTCTCGAGGGCAACCGTCTACACATCGCCATTGCAGTTCTCGCATCGCTTGCCCTCGCGACCATGGTGGCCCGTGAACAACGTGCGCGGTTAGCGGCGCGGGTACCGGTGACGATACCGGGCGGCGATGAGCCGAGTGCGGCACCACAGCCAAGCAAACCGTCCCTAGTGTCGCGCTTAGTGGCCTTTAATCACCGCATACTGCGATCCGACTGTGTTTGGCCAGCGTTCGTCGTCGGAATCATGTCCACGTTCCCGCCGGTCGAGGGCCCAATGGCACTGACCGCCATCATGGCCTCGAAAGCACCTACCGGTACGCAGTTACTCGTATTCGTCATATTCACGCTGCAGGTGCTTGCGTTCGTCGAAATTCCCCTAGTCAGCTACTTGGTGGCGCCGCACAAAACTGAGGCGACGATCCGGCAGTTGAACAAGTTGAACACATGGATCCAAGGTCATCAGCGGCAGATTATCCAGACTGGGCTAGCTGCCACGGCAATCGCGTTTTTCTTCAAGGGCATAGGCGGTATTTGACGAGCTCTTCGAAGTCCGTGCGCACGGGCTCACAGATGGTGACTGCCGGTCGGTCAAGCCTGGCCACCACTGAAAAATCACATCAAAGGTCACAACGGGTCCTTGACCGCGATTACCCGACGCGCGGAGAGGCTTGATTGTAGGGTTGGTTGGGTGTCGAGCCGGACTGGCACGGGCGAGGCAGCCAAGCCTGGGGGAATTTTCGACCGCGTCAGTGATGTGGTCGTGCGGTGGCCGCTGCTCGTCGTCGCCTGCTGGATCGCGTTCGCGGCCACCCTGGCGCTGACCCTACCGCCGCTGATGGTCGAAGCCGGCAAGCACGAGGAAAAACCCCTGCCGGACGATGCCCCGACGATGGTCGTCAATCAGGAAATGGCCAAGGCCTTCGCTACGCCAGGCGCGGACTCCGCGGCCCCCAAAGGCCCCGGAGATTCGAAAAAAGCCGGAGATCCTGACTCGGGCGGCGCAAATCCGTTGGGCGGCGGCGGTTCCCTCCTGATGATCCTGCTGACCGACGAAAACGGCATTTCACCCGCCGACGAGGGTCTCTACCGCAAGCTGGTGGACAAGCTGCACCAAGACACGCAGGACAAGATGACGGTGCAGGATTTCCTCAGCACCCCGCAGATGCGCGAAGTCTTGGCCAGCAAGGACGGCAAGGCCTTCATCCTGCCGGTCTCGTTTCCCGGTGCGGCCACGGCGCCCACAACAATTGCGGGATACAAACACGTCAAAGAGATCGCCAAAGAGGTCACCTCGGGTAGCACGCTGACCGCTTACGTCAGCGGACCGTTGGCGACCATCGCCGACGCCACCGAAATGGCGCAGGAAGACGCGCACTTCATCGAGATCGGCACCGTGGCCAGCGTGCTAATCATCCTCTTCATCATCTACCGCAACGTGGTCACCATGTTGGTGCCGCTGCTCAACATCGGCGCGACCATCGCGACCGCGCAGGGTGTCCTGTCCGGGCTGGCCGAACTCGGCCTGCCCATGGACCTGCAGAGTGTCGTCCTGATGAGTGCGGTCATGATCGGGGCGGGAACGGATTACGCCGTCTTCCTGATCAGCCGCTACCACGACTACGTTCGGCGCGGCGAAGACTCGGACCGCGCGGTGAAGATGGCGTTGATGTCGATCGGCAAGGTGATCGCCGCATCGGCGGCCACCGTCGCGATCACCTTCCTCGCGATGATCTTCACGAAACTGGAAGTGTTTTCGGCTGTCGGTCCGGCGATTTCGATTTCGGTCATAGTGGCGTTGCTGTCCGCGACCACCCTGCTGCCCGCCATGCTCGTGCTCGCCGGACGGCGCGGATGGATCAAGCCCCGACGCGACCTGACCACTCGTACGTGGCGGATTATGGGCACGCGGGTCGTGCGCCGGCCACGCATCCATCTGGTCGGAAGCCTGGTCGTACTTCTCACGTTGGCGAGTTGCACGAGCGTGATGCGCTTCAACTACGACGACCTCAAGACCATGCCCGCATCCGTGGACAGCTCCAAGGGATACGACGCGATGAATCGCCATTTCCCAATGAATGCGCTGACCCCCATGGTGCTGTTCATCAAGTCATCCCACGACTTGAAGACACCGGCCGCCCTCGCCGACCTCGAGCAGATGGCCAACCGGGTGAGCCAGCTGCCCGACATCACGATGGTGCGCGGCCTGACCCGGCCCAACGGGGAACCGCTGGAACAGACCAAGGTGTCGTATCAAGCCGGCGAGGTTGGCAGCAAACTTGACGACGCCTCCAACCAGATCGCAAACCACGGGGACGACCTGGACAAGCTGGTCAACGGCTCCAACCAGTTGGCCGACGCCCTGGCCCAACTTCGGGACCAAGTCACCGGGGCCCTTACCAGCCTCAGCGGAGTGGTCGGGCCGCTGACAGCCATGGAGCAAATGATGGGCGGTGACAAGGCGATCAGCGCCCTCGACCAGGGCGCCCAATACACCGGGCAGATGAAGACACTCGGCGATAACCTCGACGCGTCGACGGTAAACGCTGAAACCGTCGCCGCGTGGGCCACGCCGATGTTGACGGCGCTCAACGACAGCCCCGAATGCAATGTCGACCCGGGTTGCGTGAATTCGCGCGCCGGATTGGCGGCGATGGTCGCGGCAAACAACGATGGAACCCTTACCTCCATCAAGGCCATGGCTCATAACCTGCAAGCGGCCCAACGCACGCAGACCGTCGGTCAGACGCTGGACAAGGTGCAGCAAACGCTGGTCCAGGCCTCCACCGCCTTGAAGACCATCAAGAACCTCCAATCCACGATGAACCAAGCGCAACAAGGCGCCAATGCCCTCGCGGACGGCAGCCGAGCAATCGCCGGCGGTGTGAAGGAACTGGTCGATCAGACCAGAAACATCGGCAGCGGGCTTGGCGAGGCCTCGCAATTCCTATTGAGCATGAAGCATAACGCCGACAAACCGTCGATGGCCGGCTTCAACATTCCCCCGCAGATCATGACCAGGGACGAGTTCAAGAAGGGCGCCGCGATCTTCATCTCGCCGGACGGCCACGCCGCCCGCTACCTCATCCAAAGCGCTCTCAGTCCGTTCACCACCGAGGCCATGGATCAGATCGCGAAGATCATCAAAGCCGCACAATCGGCGCAGCCCAACACCGAATTGTCGGACGCCTCGGTGTCTGTGGCGGGAATTCCCAGTGGCCTCAAGGACACGCGCGACTATTACAACGACGACATCGCATTCATCGTCTTCGCGACCATCATCATCGTGTTCCTGATCCTGGTCGTCCTGTTGCGGGCGGTCGTCGCGCCGCTTTACCTCATCGGTTCGGTATTGCTTTCGTACCTGTCGGCAATGGGCCTCGGCGTCTTGGTGTTCCAGATGATCCTCGGGCAGAACCTGCACTGGAGCCTGCCCGGATTGTCCTTCATTCTGCTTGTCGCGGTCGGCGCGGACTACAACATGTTGCTCATCTCACGCATCCGCGACGAATCGCCGCACGGTGTGCGCGTCGGCGTCATTCGCACCGTGGGTTCCACCGGTGGCGTCATCACCTCGGCCGGTTTGATCTTTGCCGCCTCGATGTTCGGGCTGATGACCGCCAGCATCTACACGATGGCCGAGGCCGGTTTCATCCTCGGGATGGGGATTTTGATCGACACCTTCCTGGTGCGCACGATCACGGTGCCGGCCCTGGCCTCGATGATCGGCCAGAAGAACTGGTGGCCCTCGCACCTCGGAAAGAGCGCGGCCCAGGTTTACGCGGCCCACCAGAAGAAGCAGCAACAACTGGACCAGTTAACCGAACAACTGGTCCGGATGAAAGTCATTCCCAGCCGGGACACTTGGGCTTCGGTGCATCCTTCAACGGCGACCCGCGACGCTGGCGAGCAACGGGAGCGGCCATGGATTTCCGACGACCTACTCGTCCGCCTGAAACTCGTCCCCGGCCACAAGTCGCACATCTCGTCACCCGCCGCTAACGGGCGCAAAGCGACGTCGGGCCGCCCGGATCGCGAAGCGCCAGTTGACCGTCCACCCGACCACGCGCTTCCCTTGTTCGACCTCAGCGCCCTGCCGGATCACCTGACCTACGATCTCCGGGAATCGACGTTGGCATTGGAGTCGGCGAGCAATGGCAACGGCAACCATAAGACCGACCGCGATCCCGGCCACTCGCTACCGCTGTTCGGGCAGGGTGTCCTGTCGCGTCGACCGATTGCCCTCGAAGCCAACGGCAACGGCCACGACAACGGCGCGGAACCAATCGACCATGACCCTGGCCACGACCTTAGTCAGGCGCTACCGTTGTTCGGCAACGGCCATGCCAACGGCAACGCGAACGGCTGACACCCAGTAGACCAACCTAAGCGTCCAATCGGGTGAACTCGTCCTGCCGGTACAGCTCGACACATTGAGCTCGTCTGATCTTGCCGCTTGTGGTGATGGGGATCGAGCCAGGAGATACCAGAACCAGGTCCGCCACACTCAGCCCGTGCGACTTCGAAATCGCGGACGTGACTTCACGTTTCACGACGCGGAGCCTGTCGGTCGTCTCCTCTTCGGAGTCGCCGCCCCGCTTCTTCAGCTCGATAATCGCGACCAGCTTTTCAACGCCCCTGTCCGGAACCGCGATCGCCGCGCAGCGGCCAGCCGTGATCTCCTGGATTGTCGCCTCGATGTCGTCGGGAGAGTGGTTGCGCCCGTAGACAATCAAGAGGTCCTTGATGCGGCCGATGATGAACAACTCGCCCTCGGAGAAGAAGCCCGAATCTCCGGTTCTCAGCCAGGGGCCCTCGGGTGTTCCCGGCGACGGGTCGACAATCTTCGCACCGAACGTGCGCTCGCTCTCTTCGGGTTTCTGCCAATAGCCGGAAGCGACGTTGTCGCCGTGCACCCAGATCTCCCCGACCGTTCCGTCTGGACACTCGCGGTGCGTGTCCGCATCGACGATGCGGACACGCACCGATTTCGCATCCCCGTAACTGACCAGCGGCGTGCCGCTTCCATTGGCGCACCGGTTCGCCTGGCCGGCAGGCAGTTTCTCGGAGTCGAATCGGCCGATTTCGGGTGGTTTGCCCACTTTACGGGTCGCTATGTACACCGTTGCTTCTGCCATGCCATATGACGGCCGCAGTGCCTTGGGATCAAAATTGAAGGGCGCGAACCGATCAGCGAACCGCTTGAGGGTCGCGGGCTGCACTCGCTCGCTGCCGTTGAGGATCGTGTGCACACTCCCGAGATCGAGCCCGGCCATGTCGTCGTCCGACGTCTTGCGCACCGCCAACTCGAAGGCGAAGTTCGGTCCCGCCGAAATTGTGCAACCGCTGCGTCCCAGCAGTTGCATCCAGCGGGCCGGTCGCTGCAGAAATCCCACGGGGCTGGTTAGCACCGTCGGCTGCCCCGCCAGAATCGGCATGATAATTCCCAGTAGAAGACCCATGTCGTGGTAAAGCGGCAGCCAAGAAGCCACCGTGATGTCCGGCGGGGCAATGCCACCTTCGGCCGCAAAAAAGTCGCCCATGATCTGCTCAAAATTGGCGAAAACATTTTTGTTCGAGACCATGACACCGGCCGGCGTGCGGGTGGACCCCGAGGTGTACTGCAAATACAGGAAATCCGATCCATTATTGGCGGCGGCACGAGGTCTCGGGCCCGCGGGTCGCTGGCGCGAATCGAGGTCCAGCAAATCGACTTCGATGATTGACGGCGCGGATTGCCCCTGCTGCGACCGCACAGGCCCGTTCACATTGTCAATGACGGCGGACGTTGTGAGGACGAGGGCCGGAGAAGTATCGGCCAGCACCGAAACGGTGCGTTCGTCGTGGACGCCGCCATAGGGAACCGAGAGCGGAACCGCGACAAGTCCGGCCTGGAGTGCTCCCAGAAAGCCAACGATGTAGTCGAGGCCCTGTGGTGCCAGTATGAGCGCCCGATCACCGGTCGACCCGTGAAGTCTGAGTTGCTCGCCGAGGTTCATCACCCGCCGGTACAACTGCGACCACGTCAGGGTTGTCGCGACGCCATCCCAATCCTGGTCGTAATCAAGATATGTGAACGCCGTGTCGTTGGGTTGCAGGCTGGCGCGTTCGCGCAGCACAGCGGGAATGGAAGACTCAACCACGGGGATCAGATTACCTTCGTCGGGAACGTTTCTGGCCAGGAACCGCAAGGTTACGACCGTACCAACCCGCCGTCGCGCCCGGCGCCGCACCACGCCGTGCGCACCTGCCACAGACACCCAAATGCGAGACGCCACCCGCGTGCGCGCCCCCGGAGACAAACGGCCTACGCATCGCCCGCAAATAAACTACCGTGGACGCGGTGGACAATCGACTCGCACACATGGATCAAGCGTCATTTCTGGGTCTGCGGGCGCTTGGCTATGGCGCGCTGGTGCAGTTCAACTGGATTTACAACCGACCGGCAAATATCGACGGATTGCGTCGTTTCCACCGAAATCTTGGGTATGGATTGTTGGGACGACGAGTCGAACGGTCTCCGTTACCTTTCGCCCGCGATCGGTGGGTCTTTTCACCGGGCCCCGAAGACATCGAGATCGCTGAAACACCTTGCCCGCGCGCGGATCTGAGCGCCTGGCTCTACGAGCGCGCGTGCCTGCCCCTCGATCCGGAATATGGACCCAGCTTTCATCTGGGAGTACTTCCGCTAGAGGACGGCGGGACCGCCGTCAGCCTGGTTACTTCGCATACCCTCGTCGACGGGCTCGGGGTCTTGCAGGCGATCAACGATGCGGCCACCGGCCGAACCCGCTACCTCGGTTATCCATATCCCGGATCGCGTACCCGCGGGCGGGCCCTGCTTCAGGACGGCCGGCAAACCATCGCGTCGGCGCCGGAGCTGGGGCGGGCGGTAGCCGCGACGGTGCGCATCGCTCGGCGCAGGCGCAAGGACGTCGCCGCATCGATGGCGTCGGCACCACCTTCGCCACGGGGAGCTGGCGACGATCAGCCCATTGTGGTGCCCTCCGTGACCGCATATGTCGACGTGGCGGAATGGGATGCCCGCGCGAAAAGTATTGGCGGAAATAGCTTCACGCTTCTTGCGGGATTCGCGGGCAGGCTTGGCGTGCAAATGGGCCGCGTTTGCGGCGACGGAACGGTCACCCTGTCGTTCCCGATCAGCGACCGCACCGAAGACGACACGCGTGGCAACGCATTGGTGTTTCCCGTCGTTTCTGTCGACCCAACGCACTTGACATCGGACCTCGGGGAAGTTCGTCTCAAGTTCAAACAAGCGTTTGCGGATTTGGAGGAGACCACCAAGGAGTTGTTGGCGCCACTGCCGCTGACATCGTTGACCCCGAAGTGGGTCGCGCGGAGGGCGGCTGGAATGGGACTCGGTGCCGCCGGCCTTCCCATCGGTTGCTCCAATGTTGGAGATATGCCCCCGGCGGTGAATCGCCCGGATGGCACCGAGGCCGACTATGCGTCCGGGCGATTGATCGAGCCTGGTATCAATAGGCGGGCCCTCGAGCGCATCGGTGGCCAGCTGTTTGTGGTTTCGGGCCGGGGTGGCGGAAAGTTATGGATTTCAGTCAACGCCTACCTTCCCGGCCGGACAGATTCCCAAGATGCGCTGCGCGAGAACGTATCACGCACGTTCGCCGAATTCGATGTGGCGACTGAGATTCATGGCTAGTGAGGCAAACCCGACGGTCTCGGTGTGCATACCGATGTACAACAACAGCGCGACTATCGCGCGCTGTCTCGGTAGCATCCTGGATCAGGAAGGCGTCGAGTTTGAGATAGTGGTTGTCGATGACGATTCGTCAGACGATTGTGCCGCTATCGCGAAGACGATGCTCAGACCCGAAGATCGCCTGATACACAATGAGTCTAGGCTTGGGCTCAACGGGAATCACAATAAATGCATCGAACTTGCGCGCGGCACCTGTATCCAGTTCGTGCACGGCGACGACTGGTTGCTTCCGGCGGCCCTGCAGACACTCGCCCGATATTTTGACGATCCAGGTGTGGGACTGGCTTTCGCGCCCAGGCGTCTGTTGAGCCACGACGTCCCGTGGTGGCGGCGGCCAGCGAGCAAGCCTCACAGCTTCTTTTTTAAGCTGCGAGAACACAACCGCGGATCGTCATTGGTGACGCAGTTGGCCTTGCTGAGCGCGGGCGGCAATTTGATCGGTGAACCGACCTGCGTGATGTTCCGGCGCCAGCTGGCGCTGGATGCGGGCGGCTTTCGCGACGATATCTATCAGCTGGTCGACCTGGATCTCTGGTTGCGCTCGATGCTGCGGTCGGCGGCGGTATGTTTTGTGCCCCAGGAACTCTCGGTGCGCACTCACACGGCCGGCACGGAAACGGTACGCAATGCGACGACTCGGCGCGGCTGGCTCGACCACCTACGCATTCTCACTTGGTTGATTGTGGATCCGGCGTCGACCAGAATGATTCGGATTATCGCCAGAACGTGGTGGTTAGTTATATGGCTTGCGCTGCACTTGCAAGTCGCGACATTTGGGCCGGAGCGAAGGTCTCGGCTGAGGACCTTAGCCCGAGCGCCCGTTCAAGAATTCGCGCATGCTCGGCGGTTGGCGGGTCGGCTCTTGTGAAGTTGTCGGTTTGCTGAGCTGACCGGTCCGCGCTGGTGTGCGCCTTCGCGCTGCAACGGATCAGGTCAACGCCGTCGGCGGCGTAGGTCTTGGTTCAAGTCCAGGACCACGTCGACGAATCTGTTCGCTAATACGGTGTGGCGGGCGGGCTTCGCCCAGGAAGGCTCTCCGCAGCCGAGCCTTTCGACGTTCGATTGGATGAGTTCGTACGGATAGGTGGTGTGCTCCTCGATGAAGTCAGGCAGGTTCGCCATGGAATCGTGCCAGGGCGTGTTGTAGCGCGGCAGGATCGTCTTGAGGAACGGGAATCGTAGGTGTTCGATCAGGCCATCCCAAAAGTAGATGGTGTTGTTGAGCGACATCGAGAACCTGCTGGCCCACTGGTGCTCCGGTGAGCGACGATAAGTTGCTTTGATGGCTGCCGCGGAAACGAATGGTTTAAGGCTGAGCCCGATTTTGCGGGCACGCCTGGATAAGCCGATCTCGTATCGCCAGATAAGGATGCGTTTGTGGACGATGTATTGAAAGCTGTCCCAGAAGTCGTTCAGGAACGAGCGGGTACGTGAGTTAAGGTCCCACGCCAGAAAAAACGACTGGAGGTGAGGGGTCAGCAGCTCGGTGCTTTCGATGGCGCCATACATGTCGGCGTCGTGAAATGAGCTCCACATTTCTTCGATAGGGAACAGCGGGCCATACACGCTGTCGTTGGCGAGTACGAAGCGGTCGAACTGGTCCAGCGACCAGCCGTGCTCCCGCAGGATGCACCACGCCAGGTGCCACGAGCCGAAGTCGAGCGACAGCGTGCGCCGGGTATGAATGCCCGCACAGAATTCGCGGATCGGAGCCACCGATTCCGGGGTCAGCTTAGGCGAGCCGGAGACGAAAATGATGGTCGCCCCCAGTCCATGCAGCGCCTTCAAGTAGTAGACGACGTACGGATCCACGATGCCCTGAGCATCGAAGTGGGCGAACAAAACCAGCGTGCGCCGACCGGAAGGGGGCTGGGCTGGAAGCTCTTGGTGCGTTTCGCAAACAAAACCTAAAGCGTCACCGTCGAAGCGGTAACGCATCGCTGCTGACATACGCTCGTATTCGCCGCGCAGCATCTCCGGGAGCTTCAAGATGACTTCCTGGTATCCAGCGCAATGTTAATTTGGAAATCAGACTGGTCTTTTATGAGGAAGAAGTCAGCGTATGTGCCGACTCGATCTACGAACTCAAATCGAATGCGGTTCAGCATTGCGTCAGTTTCTTAATCGCATTCCACATATTTCTTTCCTTTCCGGTCAGCCGTCTAAGACAAGCGACGCCATAGTGTTTACACGCTATATGACGTCGCACCCCCGTGGGCGGCCAATTGTCGCGGGTACGCAACATCCGCTAACTATACTACCTAGGAAAGCTAGCGTCCCGCCCCCGGAAGGGCACGAAGGTTCGTGTTCCGATATCGTCACAGTTCACCTCATCGTACGGCCATGATGCGACACGAGGGAAACCGGAATAAGTCTGCAATCAGTCGTACTCGGGCTCAAGCTCAACATGAACACTCGATGTTTCCGAACGATCAATGTTGTCTAGCCACCACTAATCACCGAGCATAACCTGCATCAGATTCTCCAAACACGCATTAATCAGTTGGTTAGTTAACCTCCGTCAGCATGACGCGCGCATCCACGACATGTCAAACGCATACTGAGCAGTGGTGCAGCCAGGCCAGACGCTAAACAACTTTGCCATATGTCGATAGCAGGATTTTATTAATCTGGCGGGAAAATGGCTTCGACATCATCAAAAAATCCGGCCGGCTCCCGAGCAATTAATTGCCGATAGAAATTAAAACGCGTCCGGTGGTGCTCGAAGTCGTCCATCAGCATATAAATACTATTCGCCGCGAGCCTTTCAAAGCCGGGCATTCGGTCGTCGATTTTGAATTCTTCGGCGATTGGCATGTCAATCGAGTTCGCGGCGCTACCTCTTCGGCCCACAAGGATGCACGCACCAAGCGCAGCGGCTTCCCGCGGTAACCGGTCCTTGCCAGGATGGTCACCGAAATCGATGTAGACCTTTGCTCGTCCAAGGAGCCGCCGTACCTGACCCGATGTCATCCCCTTTATTGGGACGACGGCCGGCATCCGCCTACCGCACTCATTCAGCGCCTGGAGCACCAATTCGGTCCGAGGCAGACCCTTCGCCGAATTATAGACGAGAAGATCTTCCCGCGGCCAATCGGGCGGACTCTCAATCGCCTTGATGTACTCAGTCGCCAGGGAGTCCGAGAGGCGAGCAGCCGGCTCAAGCGAAACTGACTCCAAGAACATGCGTGCATATTCGCTCTGATACATGTGCCGAGTCACACGGCGCCGAAGAAGTCCCAACTGCATCTTCGCGATGCGTTGCGATCCCAACAGTTTCCCCAGGCGAGTATGGCCTGCTTCGGCGAAGAAATTGTCTACGCTTAGCCACCAGAAATATACTCGAGCCCGCGGAAAATACTTGACCAGCCTGGCAAAGACCTCTGGCAGAACAATTATCGATCCCGGCTCAACATCCTGTCGGCGCGCAAGACCCACGTTATATTTTCGGTACGGTACGGGAATTTCGTAGTGCCGGTGAAACGGAGAATATATCACGAATGCGCGTGTGGAGTTCCGATTAAGGACATCACCAAGCTGATGACTGAGTTCTGCCCCGCCCGTGACTAGATTGCCAGGGGCCACAATATATATCTTCTTCATGAGATGGCCAATTGCCGAGAGGTCAGCAGCGGATTCACGACAAGGAGAAAGGCATTGGCCGCTGCCCTGAGTCGGGCTGGCCCGTACCACCTAAGGCAACTCCCGAGGGAGTTAGGCGTACAGGAGGCGAAAACGATGATGGGCTCCCGCGGTGGCGCACCACGGAGACCAGAGCCGATGCGAAAATCGATTACGCTGTGGGATGGAAGTGCGCGGACAAAGCGCGCTTGGGTGGAGTCAGAGGGGGCCACGCCGGGAGTCGTCGGCGCGTTTCGCAGACGAACCCCAAAGCCTCGCCATCTGGGCAATAGCGCATAGAAGCCAAGAAGAACTCGGATTCGCTGTGCGACATGTGTGACGAATTTCAAAATGCCTCTTAGCGCTTAGCATCTAGATTGTGCTGATTCGAAAATTGGGCTGGTCTTGCGAGCGCAAAGAAGTCAGTTCGCGTGGTTGTCATGTCCAAGGTTTCAAATCCAACATAGTTTAGCATTTCTTGGATCAGCTGAACATTAAATACGTGGTGGTGTAGAGTTCGATTCTGAAAATTTTTCAGGCTGCGTTCTTTAAAGTGGTGTAGATCACCTGCGGGCGGATCCATCGGCAAGTCGTGAAGTGTCAAGATTTCATCTAGATGAGTGAGATCATCCTCACCGACATCGTGGGTAAAATCATCTAATAAGTGCTGGAATTTTGTGAACGGACGTCGATGGTCGAAGTTACTTTCCTTGTTGGGAAGAACGAGTATCACTACTCCGCACTCCTTGATCACCCGTTTCCATTCCATAAGTGCCTTGATGGGATTAGCGACATGCTCCAAACAGTTCGAAGACAGAAGAAAGTCGTATCGCGAAGATGCGATTTCGCCTAGGTTAGTCGCATCGGCGATGAATTGATAACCGGATTTTTTGTAGTAATAGTTGAAATTATCTCCTGCCTCGATACTACCCTCCCATACGGTATCTGCAGAGAAGTTTACACCGTCCAATCCCCCAACGAATTGATAAAGGGGCAGAACGGTTTTGAAGAGTGCACTCGGTCCGCCGATTTCGACCCCGTATTTGTTCTCGATAAACGACCGGTATTTTTGGCGAATCGGCAACCGGAAAGGAGCATACTTTACCGTATAAAACAGGTCGACCGCCGACTTCGACGCAAATGATTTAATCGTATTCCGCATTTTGTTCCTTTTCGATCAGGTACGATTAAGGTGCTTAATCGGGTGTCGCACGCACGGTATCTCACTGTGCCGGTCGCCCCTTGGCGGACCCGGCCCCCCCTCTGGAACCGCCTAGTCTGGTCGCTATGTGCGCATAGCGGGGGGACCTGACCCAGGTGGGCATTCCGCACCCGAGCCTTTCAACATTCGATTGGATGAGTTCGCAGGGATACGCAGTGTGCTGTTGGAGGAACTCAGGCAGGTTCGCCATGGAGTCGTGCCGCGGAGTGTTGTAACGCGGCAGGCTTGCCTTGAGGAAAGGGAATCGGAGGTGCTCGATCAAGCCGTCCCAAAAGTAAATGGCATTGTTGAGAGGCCGCCTGGATAACAAGGTGGCCCACTGATGGTCCGGCGTGCAGCTATAAGCTGCTTTGATGGTTGCCGCGGACACAAACGGTTTGATGCTAAGCCCCGCTTTACGTGCGAGCTTGGACAGACCGATCTCGTATCGCCAGATAAGCGGGTATTTGTGGACAATGTATTGGAAGTCGCTCCAGAAGTCGTTGAGGAAGCGGCGGGTGCGCGGGTTGAGATCCCAGGCCAGAAAAAAGGATTGGAGGTGAGGCGCGTGTTCGGCATTTTCGATGGCACCATACATATCGGCGCCGTGGAACGCGCCCCACATCTCTTCGATTGGAAACAGCGGACCATACACACTGTCATTGGCGAGCACGAAGCGATCGAACTGATCCAGCGACCAGCCACGCCGCCAAAGGAGGCACCACGCCAGATGCCAGGAGCCGAAATCCAGGGACAGCGTGCGCCGGGTGTAAATGCCAGCACAAAGAGACCGGATGGGATCAACAGACTCCGGCGTGAGGGTCGGCGAGCCAGAGACAAAAACGATGCTGGCTCCCAATCCACGCAATGCCTTGAGGTAATACACGACGTACGGATCGATGACACCCTGCGGATCGAAGTGGGCGAATAACACCAGCGTGCGCCGACCCGAAGGGGGCTGGGCTGGAAGCTCTTGGTGCGTTTCGCAAACGAAACCCAAGGCGTCACCGCCCCGCCGATAGCGCGCCGCCGCCGAAACACGCTCCGATTCATCCCGCAGCTTATCCAAGAGTTTCAAGATCACCCCACCCCGCATCCGGCGCGTCCGGGCTCACAGGCCAAGCCCCGTCTCAGAACTTACCTTGCAAGCGCCCAGAGTCGGTCCAGATGGTCGTAATATCCGGAATCACAAATCCGGCGTATTCCAAGGCCATCTAGCCACCACGGCATCGCGGCGGAACTCGGCACTCGACAGGTGCACCCACAGGCGATCACCGCTTCCACTGCGGATCAGATCGCGCAACCCCGGCATAGGCGCCCGACCTGATCGGTAGCCTGCCGCGCCTATCTGCTCAACCCCCACAGTGGTAGGGCCACCGGATCATCATCTGTCAGTCGGGCATTTTCCGGTCAGCAGGCGCGACGGAGATGTACCAAATATCTGTCGCCCGCCCGGCGAGGTCACCGGCAGGGGGATACCTGATAAACCCAGAGCTTCGAGGAGCCCACCAGGGCGTAGGTTCGGTACTGCTCCGTGGAGTCGAGCCGCAGGCCGTTCAGCGGAGACGCGGAGACGACGTAACACTCCCTCGAGTACTCGAACATACGCATGTAGAAGCTCAACGCATCGGCATGAGCGGAACTCCGCGCAGCAGGCTCGGACGCGTGATATCCCACCCATTCGAACCCCGCATCGATGTCGGTAGCTGCTGCCCCTCGGGCAACAAGCGAGGAGGCAGCTCGCCACCTGGCCGCATCGAAGGCAAGGGCATTTGCGGTGATGGCCGTCGACGTGGCCGCGAGGCCTGCCAGCGCCGCCAGCGAGAGCAGCCGGTCGCATCGGCTTGGCCGAGAGCGGTCGTCGGCCGCACGGCTGCCGAGCAACGCCACGCAGGCGACCGGGATCAGGACGAGGAGGTACCGCGCGAAAGTGAACTGCCCCACCAAGGCTTGCGCGAGCGTGCCGCCGGCCGTCAGGAGCAGCACAAGGCCGGACATGCGGTCGAGCGACAGCCCAGAGTCGATGAAGTGCCCGACGATGAGAACCAATGACATGCAAGCCATCACCACCAGCGTCAACCACCACCAGTCCGGCAGCACGGACCGCATTCCAATCGAGGCTGCGCTGTACGCACCGTCTGGAGCCAAGTAGTTGCCGAGGAAGATGGTCCCCGCTGGTCGGTAGGCTTGCGCCACGACGACGACGAGGAGCATAAGCGCGAGCGCGCCACTCATCAGTCGCGCGCGGCCCGACCAGCCGCCGGGTCGGGCCGCGATGAGCACCGCTGGAAAGACGGCGAGCGCCAGGGTAAAGCACGCGCAAACCACGTTCGCCACAGCATATTCGGGCTTAAAGCTGAACGACGGCGAGTCACCGTGCGGCAGCGATCTACGCCATACCTCGAAGCAGACGATTGCGAGAGCAAAGAACATCCCACTGACCAGCGTCACCCGACGCTTTCTGCCTCGCCAAGCCGCCACAGCGAGCACCATCGCCACGACGGGCCCGACGATTGCCTGTTCCCGCACGGTGACTCCCCAGCTCCCGACCGCAAGGGCGCCCAGCAGATACCAGAAATTTTCGGTCCGGAGCGCTTGGTCCGTTAAGAAGAGACAGACAATCACGGCAGTGAAGGCAGGGATGTCCGCCATATACGACGTCGCCAAAAGCCCGAGATCCGGCGTCAGTCCAACCAGAGCAGTCCCCAGCAAGGCGCCGCCCGGTCCCACTCGATGCACCAGCCAGCCATAGGTGGCCAGAAGCCCCACCGCCGCCAGTAGGGAGACGAAAAGCTGCTGAACAACGATCGATTCGCCGAGCGGTCCCAGGACAACAACCTGGCCGACCAATGCGCTGCGATTCCATCCGATGAGTTCGAACGAGCCACTCCGGGCGAAGTGCTGGGCAATCAAGGAGTGGGCCCATGCATCGTTGTGAGGAATGGCCAGGCTTCCTGTAACAACAGCCAGAAGTCCAGGCCAACCGACAGATAGGGCGATAACGCCTGCCACGGGGAGCGGCTGGCGCCACGCCACGCGTCGCTCCCTAACCCGCACGCGCGGATCATATCGAGCCGGCGAAAGTGTTGCCGTCACATGCGTCGCCTGAAGCATCTCAGCACACCGCTATCCACCGCGACCCTGTTTCGCAAACCACCGCACGCCCGCGTCGCGGCTTTCGCGCGAATCTGCGAATTGTCGGCGCGCCAGCCGCGTTCTGCGCCCAGCTGGCTTCGGCATCGTCCGGGTCGGCCGCTTCCTCGTCCCAGGCTGATGGCTCTTCAAGCTCGCCGACCACGCCCGAACCCGCCCACGAGGTCATCGGCGAGATCCCAACCTGTCCGGTCGGCCACTAAAGCACAAGGGTGCCAGCGGAAGCTGTCGGGATGGAGCATCTGCCCACGGCCAGCCTCCATGACGCCACGCTGATTCGACTAGCCAACGACATTTTGGCTGTCGGGGTCGCCCGGCGAAGGCGGCTCTGCCTCGCTTGCGGGAGCTTTAGAGTAGCAACCCCGCGCCGGGAGGGGGTGATCATTACTGGCGGTCTTTCTTCCGCTGATGACGATCCAGGTGAAGGTCACTATCGTCGACGCAACATAGACCAGCCCGGCCCAAGCCAAGTACCAGGGCCGACCAATCTGCCAGAACGATGGTTGCAGAAGGGCCAGCGCCATCGGTACTCGGAGAAGCATCAGCACCAGCCACCCCCAGCCGAGGATGCGTGCGCCAAGATGCTCGCACAGTGGCCCGTGGATAAGCCAAATCATCAGCGGCACCAGCCATACCCAGTGGTGCGTCCACGAAATCGGTGAGACCAGCAGTCCCAACAGCTCGACCACCAGCAACTTGCCGAGCCGGTCGGACTCGGTGGCGCCAGCGATTCGGCCAGTGTCGAGCGCCCGCCAAGCCAGGACGGCCAAGGTGGCCGTGGCGGCGAGCGCGGCCAGGACCAGCGGACCAAAGCCGGCGTCATAGCCCAGGATCCGGGAGATACCGGCCCGCCACGATTGATTCAGGGCGGTGCCGACCGGGCCAATCCGGCGAGCTTCGCCGAGCAGCTCCAGGAAGTAATAGCGGGTCTGCCCGCCGTCAGCTAACGCCGACACCGCAATAGTGACAAGCAACACGACCGCAGAAAACGCCGCCGCGCCCCATCGCCGGACTCCGACGAAGTAGACGTCCGTAATCGCCGGCGTCAATTTCACCCCCGCCGCCACGCCGACCAACAGGCCCGAGAACCACCACCGCGTCGAGTAGACCGCCCACAGCACCGCCAGCATCAAAAAGACGTTGACCTGCCCATCGTCAAGAGTATGGCGCACCGGATCGACCCAAATGCCGATTGCCGTCCACAACATCGCGACGCGTTGACCACTGCCGCTCGGGACACCCACCAAGCGCTGGCTGATCCGAATCGCGCCATACAGTGCGGCTATTGTCCCGGCCCGCCACACGAAAGCAACCAGGCCGAACGGCAACAGATGCAGCGGGTAGAAGACAACCGCCGCAAACGGCGGATAGGTAAACGGCAGCGGGAGGCCAGGGACCGGGCTCGCGTAATTGTAGCTGTACAAGGTGCCGGGGTGGTCGAGTGCCGCCGCGCCACCGACGTAGACGTGCAGATCAATCAATAAGTCTTCGGCACGCACCACGTGCTCGGAAACGAATCGTATTGCGACGCTCAAGATTAGCAGCAGCGGCGCGGCAACGTGGAGCAGATCCGCCAGCCGCCGGGGGATGGTTGACGGTGTGGCGGTAGAGGTAGTGCCCACGGGCCCGACTCTAACAGCTGACCTGCAACTAAATACGCAGTCGAAGAGGTTGCCGGGCTGGGACGCTATGGGCATCACCGCGCTGATCCCACCAGCCCTCGATGCGGTGGCCGAGGGCACCATTGCATACTTCCAGGTGACGATGAAAGTTAGCTTCCAGCTGGAAGATTCACAGCCCGCACACGACTTTCACGACGCGCCGATCCATTCTCAATGCAGTGCTGCGATGTGCCGCACGGGCGTCTCCGGGCCGCCGAATAGTGTAAGAGCTTCACCGACACCAGCACCGGCAACGGAGGAGCCGGCGCCCCTGAACTCGGTCACCGGTCGAAGGCCGCGCTTGCGGACATTCGCCACAGCCTGGCCGATCAGCACATAAACCCCGACAAACCGTCATCACCAACGGCGACAGCAGCCGGTTGTGCACCGACGCGAAGCCACGTTCGTCGCAGGCTTCCGTCCAGCGGACCGAACCACCCCTTCCCACATGACCGGAGCCCGCATCACATTCCTGATGGGCGGGCTACGGTGAAACATGGAAAGCCAACGGCACGAATAGATTCCGATCGGGCCACAGGCTCCCCCGACCGACAAACCTGAAGTCGGCTATGTAGTGCAATGTGGCGCCGCAGCCCGCCCAACCCGACGGTTCCAACGGTAGCCCGAAGCCTCTGCAACCTTGCGGCCTCGCTCCCCCAACTTCCGGGATGGAAGCTGCACAAATGAGCAATCGTGCATGCCCGCGATGGCCACCAGACGCTGGTGCTCAGGTTCCGGAGACCGACCGACATCGCACTTGCGACGGCCCCGATCGGCCTCCTGACCCTTTGCCGGTGTGGCCGGTCCGGTGTGATCCATGTCCAGGCAGGAACACGCAGTCGAATCATATTGTGCAGTGCGCATTTAAAGTCAAAATAGCTCACTCTACGCCGCTACCAACGGGTAATTTCACCTTGAAAATTGCAAATGGCCTTGGGAATTTGCTAAGCGATAACGGTGGGCCATGCAACCAGCAACTTTCTACATGCTGACGTGTTGCCGAACTTGAAAGACGTTAGGCGGCTTCATCAATTTCCTCAAAACCGCATCATCCCTCGGCCGCGTCTTCGGTACTGTTCCACACGCGTCAGACATGGGGTTGTGGATGATCATCGGAGGGAGTAGATGCGGCTAGTGCTTCGTCCCTCGGATCCGTTGCACGACACCATGAAAGAAAGCCCAGTTGCCGGTGGATGGCCCGATCCCGCCGGTGACTCCAGGGGGCTGCTGCCGGTTAACGAACCCTTACCCTAGCCGGTGGCAGCGACGGGCAGCTTTCCTGCAGGGCCCCACCCGCTGCGGGAAAGCTGCCCGTACATCAATTGTCCGGCGCCCGTGTTCGCCCGGTTTGGGGCACATTACAGGGCTTCGCCAATCATCGATAGAACCCGCTCTCGGAAGAGGGAATTGAATGAACCCGCGGCGCGACGACCATCGATCACGCAGCTCGGTGGGCTTTATTCCGCGAGGTTGGGGCGTGACGTTTCCGACCACTCATCCGGAATCACCGGGTGCGGCGGCGGGCACTTTATCGAGCATCTGTTTTTCGATCGTTGCTCACCGTATGGCGGCAGAGCCGACGCCGCAGGCAGTTCCGGGTGCCAATACGTCTTCGCATGCGGTCATTGAGGTGGCCGACGCGGCTGCCGATTAGGCAGAAGTCGCGGTCGCGCTCCAGAGTTGAGCCCCCATGGCAATGGGCTGCTCAACGGTTTTGGTCAGCTCGTCGGCTCCACCGCACAGTTGGTTGCGAGCGACATGACCGATCAGCTGCTCGCGTCGCAGTCGGCGGTCTCGGCGCAGATGGTGCACACACGGTCATTGGGCGGGCTGTTCATACCGCCGGCGTGGTCAGCCACAGCACCCAAAGCCCGGCCGTGCCGCTCCGGCATCGCCCCTCGCCAGCATCGGCACCGGCGGTCCGTTTCGACCCCGCAGATGCATCCGCGGAAGGGCCAGCAAATGATCGAACGCAAGGCGATCATCGGGTCGGCCCGCGCCGCACGGATCACCACAGCCGATTCGCGAAGCGCATACGACTTTGTCGATTGGGCGCAACATCAGCGGGACCTTCTTCTCCAGCGCCACAATAAGATTGGGGTCCACATCGAGATCGAACCATCAGTTGATCGAATTTCTAGAAGCTTAAACCGCCACGGCGCCAAGGAACTTCGTCCCTCCACGACGAAACCTGCGCCAGAAGACCGACCGGCGAGCGCATCTGACGGCGTGAGCACCAGATACCAAGTAAACCAACAGCAGTCGCCGTGACACCGACAGGGCAGTATTGTACTGGCGTTCAATACCTGCCCCGGCTTAGCGCCAGGCGCCACGTCGAACCGCCAATTCGACTGAAATGTTCTTCGCCAGCGAACATTTGGGGACGAAAGTCGCCATTGACCGGCTCGCGGCTTTCGACCTGCACGCGACCAACCAGGCGTAAAGATCACATCCCAAGTTAGGGTCGAAAATGGTGAAAAACAACCGATCGGATCCGCGGAAGCTTCGGTTACCGAACCGGCGACAACGGCCAAAGCAGCCTTCGTGCACACTGCGTGAAAGCCACTAGAACCCAGTTACACTCGAGACGCATCTAGCTAATTTTAGAATGACCTCTGTACTACCCGTGACCGGGGCGTTATCCTAGGTGTCCTGAACGTTGGCTATACGCGGTGCGTGTGGAACGCGTTCTAGAAAACTACCGATAAGTAATTTTCGCCTTGAACCAGATATTTCAAACCGACAGTTTTCTGAGACACGTGTCGAGGAGCCTATGAGCAGCACGAAATTGTCGCATCGGCAGTTGCCGACAGACATTCCCCCATGGTGGATCCATGACAATCGCTGAAATCGCCGTTGTTTCATCGCCAATAGGGCGATCTTGTTCGATACCGTCCCCCGCCGTGGAAGAAACGCGCCCTGAGCCGCCAGGAGATTATCTGCCGGGCCTCAGCGATCTTGAGCAGCGATGCTGGCAAGCGTTTCTGGAATCGTCGGCACTCCTGCTTGAGACATTAGAACGGCGACTCGTGGAAGCACATCAGCTCAAGCTGTTCGACTTCTTGGCGCTGGACCTGATGGCTAAGTCCGATAGCGGCTCGGCCCGGATGGGCGATTTGGCAGAGGCGCTCGCGGTCGGACCTAGCCGCGTGACCCAACAGATCCGCCGCCTGGAGTCAGCGGGTCTCGTTCGCCGCAGTCGCAGCACAAAAGACAAACGAGGAGTCGTCGCCACCATAACCCGGCAAGGCCGCGCGCGCCTTCAGCCCGCTGCCAGAACCTACGCGATGCACATCCGCAGACACTACCTCGACCAGATGACGCGCCAGCAGATGATTGCCATGGCCGACAGCTGCCGGCGCATCAACCAACCGCTGAACAACCCCCAAACATAGACAGCTTCACGGCTCAACTCCGGATCGCGGCCACTGCCTTGACGAGCAGGTCACGGGCGCGTTGCGTGTCGACCTGTGAAACCGGCTGGTCCGGCACGACCAACGGATTGGCGATAACGATCACCTGGTAGTCGCCGAACTGGGCGGAGTAGTCGTACAGTTCGCCCGTCCGCGAGCCGCCACCGTTCACGTCCGCCTGGAGAATGCGGTGGATGCCCAGCGTGTGTACCCCGTCGATGTGTGGCGCGTCGACCACCTTGAAGCCGCCCCGCACCTGGTCCCCGACGAAGGCCACCTTGGTGCAGTCCTTTCCCGGTTGGTTGACCGGCAGCGGCTTGGACGTCTCCACGGCGATGACGACGAACCGGTTGCCGTCGCCCTCGGCGGACACCGCGGCCATACTGCCCTGCAAGTCCGATGGCATGTCCTGCCCGACCGCCGCTTTCGCGCATTTCGGCGGCTCGAACTTCAGGCCTTGGGGCAGCTGGCGGGCCGAAAAGAACTTGGGATCGATGGGCCGTTTGGTGACGTCGATGATCTTGAACTCGGGTCCGAAAGTCGACTTCACTTGGCTGATCTTGGTGATGTCAGCCTTCGTCAAAGCGGCGTTCCCACCTGACGAGCAGCCGGCGAGCACGCATACAGATGCGGTAAGGAGCACCACCTTCAACATGGTGGCCAATCTACCCAAACCGGATGCTCAACTGCGCAACGCGGATACCGTTTTGCCAACCAAATCAGCGCCGAATTGGGGTGGCAGCGTTGGAAGCATCGAACCACGAGTTCAGTTAGACGCTGAATGTATATGCCCACCAATCAATTTCGGTTCCGACTCGATGGACGACTTCAGCACACGACTGCGGCGTGCGAGCCTCACAGAAGCTTGAATTTCTCGGGGTTTTCGATGTTCTTCAGCGGGTCGTTGATGCGACGACAACTGTCGCTCATTGCGATCATCTCCCGACGGGACATCTGATCCAAATAGAGCTTGCGGATCAGCTGCGCATAGGTCCTGGTAGCGGGCCGCAATCGCGTACGACCCTCGGGCGTAATGGTGGCGATCACCCCCCGCCCGTCTTTTACGCTGCGGCTACGACGAACCAATCCCTCGGCTTCCATGCGACTCACCTGCTGGGTAACCCGGCTAGGTCCGACCGCGAGCGCCTGTGCCAGATCGCCCATCCGGGCCGAGCCACTGCGAGACTTGGCGAGCAAGTCCATCACCAGGAAGTCGAATAACGTTAGCTCGTGCGCTTTCACGAGTTGCCGCTCCAACGTCTCCAGTAGCTGCGCCGACGACTCCAGAAACGCTTGCCAGCATCGTTGCTCAATATCGTCGAGCCCCGGCAAATGGTCTATTGGCTGCTCGGGACCCGTCCCTTCCACGGCGGGGGACGGTATCCAACAAGTTCGGCGTGCGACAGCTGGAACGGCGCTAACCTCAATGACGGTCATCGATCCGCCACCTCAAAAAACGCGCCCGCAACTTTTGCGGAAGCGACATTGCCCTGTTCATATTACCCTCGACCCCTGCGACAGCAAACTGTCACATTGAAATAATTTATTTAAGTCGCAAACTACCTGTCCGGGCAGCTTTTCTAGAACGCGTTCTATGCGGCAGGGCAGGTAGCCAACGGCTATGTGAATTACCTTAACTCAATGTTCACTCGCCGTAAAGATCTGATCTATAAGTTTGCTGGATATCCGAGCAATGCAACAAGATCTATCGGAGCGGTTTCACGGTGCGTGCACGCGGGGTGCGGACAGCCCCGGATCTCCGCGAGACGATCCGAAGGCACGCGCCGGCAGATCCCGATCGTTTTCGCAGAACCTTCTACCACAGCAAATTCGCGATGTACTGCCGCTCACCCGTTTCACTTCAAGATCGCCGGCTGTCCTCCAAGACAGCCGCACGCTGCGGGCCAGCACCGGCGGCGCCGCCCAACCGCGGAGCCTCAACGTTCCCGAAAAGGCGAGCGCCACTAGGGCTCCCGAGGATTTCCTGATCGACCACACGAGACCGTCCAGTTGCTGCGCCAGTCTCGAATAGCGTTATTGCCCTTCTGTAGTAGTTAGATGCCGGCGGGGCCCGGTCGTATCGGCTTTGGTTTCGCGCAGGACGCCTGAGTCCTGAGCAACCAGAAGCGGAGCCGTTGAGGCCAAAGCGTCAGCGGCCCAACGGTAATATGATCGAACGAGTAATCAGCGAGCGCATCATCGGGGTATCCATTCGCAGGCGTCCGCTCGGTGGCGGCGGAGCTGGAAAAGATCGCTTGCGCAGCCAATCCGGGTGAATTTTCGCATGCCATCCCGATCCTTTGTAGGGTCACACCGCTGACCATTCAGGTGGCGGATCAGATCGGGGGTGGTGGCTGTGTCTGCGCCGGCTAACTGGTATCCCGACCCGTGGAGCCAGGTGGAGCTGCAGTGGTGGGATCCCGACTGCGCCGGCCACCGTGCGGAGGTCCTGGCCTAATGCAAATCGTTGCGGTCGTCGACGCCGATGCCGCGACCAACACCGTCGCGGTGTGGCACGTCGACATCGGCTCTGTAGCGCCCGGTATGAGCCGGATGTGCGGCGCGTGGGTGCTCACCAACGAAGCCGACAAAGTCGAACTGCTCACCCGGGACCGGCTCCTCGTCGCTACGCCCGCTGGGGCCGCGGCGATACGGTCCGCGGGCGGTGCCGCAGCCGGCACGGTCGATCTTGCGGGAACCGTCAATAACGTTGCCTCAGAACAGGATCGGTTGCAAGCCATCTATGACTCGCTACCCGCATCCCGCAGGAAAACCCTCGCGGCGCCATCTTGGCCACACGTCCCAGCCGCGGTCGATCTGTCGGAGCCGCCCAAAGCTGACAACACCGACCCTGTCGTTGCAGTCGCCCTCGGCTTGGCGAGGTTCCTCGAGCGGCTCGCCAACGCCTGGGCCGACGGCGAGCGCGAACGTATCGCACGCAGCTACCTCACCGACAACACCCCCGGACAGCCCACCGAAATTCGTGACCTCCCCGTCAAAACTGAGTCGGCCTGATCGCCGGGTCAAGGGCGCTCGACGCATGCCACGACCCTTCGATCGAGAACTGCGCGACCCGGACTTCGGCTTCGACGCGCACCATCGAAGTCTGTGGATAGAGGGACACTGATTTCGGCGGACACCAGTACGCTCTCGTTCATGGATCCTGCAGACCTTGAATCACGCGTCACCGCCCTTGAACGCCAGGTACGCGACCTGACTGGGCGAGTACACGCAAGTGAGCAGGACGCCGCAGCCGCCCGTGTACTCGCAGGCGCCGCCGACCGCGACGTCAGCGAATTCCACGGCGAACTCCGCGACTTCCGCGGAGACCTGCGAGAGTTCCGCCAAGCCACGGCCGCAAGTTTCAACGCCCTCCGAGAGGACTTCGTCGACCTGCGAGAAGACGTCACCGGACTGCGAGAAGACGTCACCACCCTCCGAGAGGACGTCACCACCCTCCAGAACAACTACACCAGCCTGCGAGAAGACGTCACGACCCTACGAGAAGACGTCACCACCCTCCGAGAAGACGTCACCGGACTCCAGAACAACTACACCAGCCTGCGAGAAGACGTCACCGGACTGCGAGAAGACGTCACCACCCTCCGAGAGGACGTCACCGGACTCCAGAACAACTACACCAGCCTGCGAGAAGACGTCACCGGACTCCGAGAACATGTCGACCACGGATTCATCGAGATGCGCGGCAAGTTCGACGCCATGGCCATGGGACAACAACAAATCGTCGACCTTCTGCAGGTGATCATCACCGATCAAGGAGACGACGGCCGGACGCGTTGATCGATAGCCTGCTGTGGATCCAAATGCCAGCCGCCGCAACGTGATTCGTCATCGAGGCCGTCGAGCATGAACTATGTGCCGGTCAAACCGGCCATACCAGTTGCCGCCGAAGCGATTTCAGGCATTGCGTGCCTTACACGCTCAGGGGATTGCCGTAGTGGTGGCGCGAGCTTGCGGCCGAACGTTCGTACAGCTTTTCCGTACCATGGTGGTACGATGTAGCCGTACGTATCTACGTGTCCCCCGAGAGGACCGCAATGAGCATCAGCGCAAGCGAGGCTAGACAACGCCTGTACCCGCTTCTCGCGCAAGTCAATACCGATCACCAACCTGTGCGCATCACCTCCAAAGCCGGCGACGCGGTGCTCATGTCCGCCGACGACTACGACTCCTGGCAGGAAACGGTCTACCTGCTGCGCTCACCAAAGAATGCCCAACGACTCATGGAAGCGGTCGCCCGGGACAAGGCCGGGCACTTTGCACTCACCAAGTCCGTCGACGAGCTGCAGGAGATGGCCGGCGGCCAGGAGTGAGAAGCATCCACTTCGATCCCAATGCCTGGGAGGACTTTCTATTCTGGCTGGGCTCCGACCGCAAGGCGGCCCGTCGGGTCACCCGCCTGATCGCCGAGGTCCAACGCGATCCTTTCCGTGGCACCGGCAAACCCGAACCACTCAAGGGCGAGCTATCGGGTTACTGGTCCCGTCGAATCGACGACCAACATCGGCTTGTGTACCGAGCCGATGGCGACGAAGTCAAAATCCTCAAGGCCCGATACCACTACTAATTTCTGTGAGAGCCCACCGGAACGTTGGCCAGGTGCTGATTGTCAGCGTTTAGCTCCGGACCGCATTCACCGCCTTGACCAGAAGGTCGCGGGCACGTTGGGTGTCGACCGGCGCGGCCGGCTCTTTGGGGTTCATCGTCGGATTGGCGGTGACGATCACGCCGTAGTCGCCGAACTGAGCCGAGTAGTGGTAAAGCTCGGCGCTGCGACCCGAGCCGTTGGTCGCCCGCAGCACACGGTGCAGACCCACCGTCGGTATGCCGTCGATGTGCGGCGCATCGACCACCTCGATGCTGCCCTCCACCTTGGGCCCGGAAAACGTCACCTTGCTGCAGCGCTGCCCGGGATCGTTGGACGGCAGCGGCTGGGAGGTCTCCATCGCGATCACGACGAACCGGTTGCCAGCACCCTCGGCCGAGACAGCGGCCATCGTGCCCTGCAAGCCCAGCGGCATCTCGGGTCCGACGGCGACCTTCGCACACTCGGCCGGATCGAACGTCAGCCCCGGGGGCAGTTTATGGGCGGAGAAAAACTTGGGATCGATGGCGCGCTTCGGGGTGTCCTTGACTTTGAAGTCGGACCCAAAGCTCGACTTCACGTCGGCAACCTTGCTGATGTCGGCCTTCGTCGACGAGGCATTCACACCCGATGAACAACCGACGAGCATGCACACAGAGGCGATCACCAGCAATACCTTCAACATGGTGGCTAATGTACCCAACGCATTGACGAACACGGCATAAAGCAATCGGCCCCCTTCGTCCCGAAGAGGGCCGATCACCGTTACTCGTTACCTGCAGTGTCGGCAAGCCTCCGGCGGACTCACAACAATGCGAGCAGATCGAAGGCCAGCGTCCCCAAATTGGTAGACAACGTCGAGGCAGCCTCGGGCAATACCGACGGGAGTATGCCGGCCAGATCCGTCAGGATTGACGGATCGAGGCCGTGCAGCAAACCGGTCAGGTCCAGCGAAACGGCGAGGCCGCCGAGGTCGCCCGCGATGCTGGGGCCGGCCAGGCCAGCGGCGGCGGCGAGGCTTTGAGGCCCATCGCCCAGTGCCTGCGCGATCTGCTGCGGCAACGTGATAAGCAGCGTCCCGATGGGTCCGGCCTCACTGAGCAGGCCGGGCGGCTCGCCGGGCGGGAACTGCAGGGTCACTCCATTGAGGAATCCATTCGCGACCAAAGCCGGCCCGTTGACGAGCGCGGTCAGCGCTTCGAGCGGCTGACCCGCATGCCAGAAGCCGTCAACGTACTGCAGGACGTCGCCCAAGTCGGTGGTCGCACTGAGCCACGGACCCAGCGAAGCTTCAAAGACCGGCAGGAGCGTAGCCGGACCTGTCAGCGCGCTGACCACGTCCGCGAAATTCTGCGACATCGTGGCGGGGATCTGGATCGCGGGATAGAGCTGTTCCAGCGGATCCAACATCAGGGTCACGACGATTTCTTGGAAGATCGACGTCGCGCCTTCGATATTGCCGCCGTTGATAGCCTGGATGGCGTTCGCGAACAGCGCTGGCAGGTCAGATGCCCCACTACCTGTCACGAAGTTGAGGAAACTCGTCGCAGCGCTTTGAACCGACGTGGCAACGGTTTGGCCGTAGCCGATCTGGTTTGTGATGAGCTGCTGTAGAACCGGAAAAGGCTCGGCGAGCCAGTTATTGGCGAGCGTCTCCACGTTATTGCCCGCGGTCGTGAAGACGTCCAGCCAGCTAGGCCATCCTGGAAAAGCGCCTGCAGCGAGGAGGTTGGCGGGCACACCGGCCGCGGCGACTCCGCCTGCGAGGCTGGCGAGGTCGCCCTCTACACCGGAAAACAAGTCCGTGAAGCCGTCGACGTTGGCAAGGCGCACATCCGAGAGGTGAACTTGGGGAAGGTGTTGGGCTACCTGGACTTCGGGTAGGCGGGCGCCCAACGGATTCAAGGTGATAATTCCGACACCAGCTAAAGCGAGTCCAACAGTTATGCGAGGACGAACGGCGAGGTCCATGACGACTCCTTTGTCGATCAAACGCCGATACTTCAGAATGCAAACATAACTGAGAAAAACTTAAGCGTTACCGCCCCTCGACGAACATTTTGAACATGGATCTAGTAACCGGCAGCTTCGCAAGCTTTGTAAGGTTGGAAGGCGCTGGTAGAGTGGGCTATCCATGCAGTGTAGCGAACGCTTACAACCTGTTATATAGTTCAATATGAAATTACTTGCTGGTAACAATTAATTAGCTGCCGGGCGGGTCAATATCGGCTTTGTCTGGATATTTCGCCTATGGGTCCCGTTTGCTTTAATAGCTGCGCGTTGTACCACGTGCAGCCCGCCGGCGAGACCTTAATGGAGAAGTAGCTGAGAAATCGCTTAGAGGTCGGCCGGTCCGAAGGGCCAACCACACCACGGATGTCGCCAAGGGCCCGCAACACCTCCGCCACGAGCACGGCCGGTGACACAAATTCGAAGCTATCCCCCGGATTAGGGGCCGCTCTTCTCTAAGCTCATGTCGTCACACACCAGCAGAGGAGACGCGTCGTGACCAACCCCAATGCGATCGCCGGGCTGCGGAGCCTCAAGGTTCCCGAAAAGATGAACGCCAGCAAGGCTCTCAAGGACTTCCTGATCAGCCAGACCGAAACCGACCAAAGCTCCGCGGGAATCGAGCAGCAGCTCAAAGCCAACCGCCAGCTGATGGCTTTGCTTATCGGCTCGCACTTGGAGGTTGTCCACGCCCTCGGCGCCCTGGAAGAGGGTGTGAAGAAACTCGCGCAGCCCCCCGAGTAGGGGCTTTGCCTTTTCGATACTGAAGGCAATCAGCAGCCGATCCGCTGAGGCGAAAGTACCAGCGCCTCAAAGGCTTTGCGCTCGAAGAGGTCCCGTAGCCGTGTGGCGAAGCTCTATTGGTCGGCGCTTACGACGCGCCGTGCTCTGACATCAGGAAGATAGCGCTGTGCGAGTTCGTAGTCGGCGTCGTCATGGAGGACTACCAGACCCTTGGCGGCCGCGGTGGCGCAGACCAGCAGATCAACGACCGATAGGGCCCGCACCGCACTCGAGCCCGCGAGCCGGTGCTGTGCCGAATCTATCCAGCGCCACACGGATTTCGGCACCGGCACATCGGGGTAGAGGTCGCGGAACGTCTGGTTCATCTGATCGAACTCGTCTGCGTTTCGTGCCGATCGACGGAACTCAGCTCGTTGGGGTTCGCATGATCCGATGGCCCCGCTGACAAGCGCAGCGTCCCAGCTTTCGGCGAGTTCCGATTGGCGTTGGAGCCGCCAGACCGCCGAGGAGTCCACCAAAAAGTGGATCACGGGCCGACGGCCTTCTCATCGGCCCTTGCGGTAAGCCAGCCCTCATGGTCCCAGCCCTTCGCTTGTTCGCGCGACCGGGCCAACGCCTCGATGCGCCTGAATCGCTCGACGTAATCACGCATCGCAAGGTTCACGGCTTCCTTCTTGGTGTGCACCCCGGCGATCCGCATCACCCCGGCCAGCGCGTCGTCGTCAAGGTCAACCTGCGTCACCGACACCAGCAACCTCCATGTTGGTAATGTATTGCTTAAGCATATATCGACAACATAGCGGAAGCCGACCGGTGGCGATAGCCCGGTCAGTGATGAATAGGCGACACGTCGAGCACCATCCACCGGCCGTCGTTCTTCATCAGTTTCACCCGCAGCGCGATCACCTCATATACGGGCGCCGCGTCGGGCCTGCTTCGGGTGCCGCGCATGACGACGGCCACGCTGGCCGCCGATGGTTCGACCGCCTCGGCCCCGGCCGATACCGTCGCGGCCTCCGCAGTGATCATGCGTTCCGCCAGCGGGGCGGTGGACTTGTTGTACAGCTCGGTGAACGCGATGACGTGCTCGGGTGCCATCATTGCCGTCGCGCGATCCAGCGACGCGGTGGGGTTCTGCGGGGAAAACGACGACGCGCTTTCCGCCATCGCGGACGCGATCCGCACCACCTCCGCGGAGTCATGCTTGAGGTCACGGTCGGGCACCGTCCAGTGGGTGTAGGCGACCACAGCCGCGGCCACAGGTGCCACCGTGCACACCGCGACCACGAGCAGTCGAAGCCTAGGGCCGTTGGCGTTGGTGCCGACGCTCACCGAATTACGGCGTAGCAAAACAACATTCGCCGCCACACCCGCGACCACCAGGAGCACCAGCACCGAGCACGCCGAAACCCACCACAGCGGCCAGCGAAGGGCGACCCCGATCATCACCAACGCGGCGATCGCCGCGAGTGGAGGGACGATGTCAAAGGCGAGCACGCGCCACAGGTTCGTCCGGAACGCGCCGTTGATGAAGCTCCACCACCTTTTCATCAGTGGATCGCCTTCAAATGGGAAATCAGCAATTTGCCGTCCACATCCGAGACGTCCAGCAGCAGGTTCCAGTAGACCGACTGCGGCTTGGTTCCGGGGTTCCCGCGCAGCGACTTGGCCACCACTTGGATGGTGTCGGTGCGCTTACCGACCGAGGAAGGCGCGGGCTCGGGTGCCGCGGAAGGCCACCCGCCGACGTCACCCAGATCGTGGTGCATCGACTGGACCACCACCGACTCGATCTGGCTGGCACTGTGCGACGGCAATTGCTGGACCATGTCCCGGTAGGGCTGCATCGCGGCGTCGAACCCGGCTTTGAGTTGGCCGGCCGTGCCATCGTGCAGGTGTCGCAGGCTGGCATCCAGGTTGTCGGTGTTCATATTCATCAGCACGTAGGCCCACTCCCCTGCCGCCTTCTTGGCGCGGGTCTGGTAGTCGCGCTCATCGAGGTCGCCGCGATGCGACGACCACAGGAACGCGCACACGACGATCGCGGCAACCAACACGATTCCGACGACGGCCGACCCGATGCCGTAGACCGAAAGCGGCCTGCGGCGAGACCGTTTCGGCGACTCGTCATCGGAGTCGTCTGACGATTCCGATGGCTCGTCGTCGGTGTCTTCCGACGTCTCGGCCGGCTCGTCGTCTGATGCTTCCGGGGATTCGTCGTCGGTGTCGTCGACCGGCTCGTTATCCGAGGGTGCGTTGGCGGACTCTGCGTCGGGCATGGGCAGTCAGGGGCGCGGCGCCCGCGTCGCGGGTCCGATTCCCCATCCCCCTCTCGATCCGTGCGTGCGGTGTTCCCGCATATCGGTTACCGATGATCTTCTCGGCATGGGTGCACAACTTTCGGCGAGCGGACAGTACGGGTCAAACGGCTACCGCTTTCAATGCGATTGGCGTGTCCGGTACCCGTTTTTCTGGACCATCGAGGAAGACGGTTTGTCTGCTGGGGCGGGGCGGCGCATCCACCAGCTGAGTCCAATTTGCGAGCTGAACACGTCGTGAGGCTACCAGCTGCAGAACGCTCATTTGGCTCATCGGGAAATGGTGTGCCGCCTTGAAGTCGGCAACCGTCGAAGAACTGCCCGATCGGTGAAGTCACGAAGCGGCGCGGAGCGACACCGGTAAACATTTGTGGCTTGCGGCCACTAAGTATTTTCGCATTGAATTAAACGGTGCCTGTGGGATTCAGTAGGTCCAAGCGGCCAGCACGACGAAGCTATATGCGCGAGAGTTTCACCCGCGCCCGGTCCGTAGGCGACGCGAAGGTGGCGCTCACCTCATCAGCTAGCAGTAGGTGCTAGCATTTCCCGATGGCGAGGATGATTACGGTCCGACTCTCGGACACCGCGTACGACGCCGTCAAACGCTACGCGGAGGCCGACCAGAAATCGATGAACTCCTGGATCGAGCACTTGCTCGATATGGAGGACATGCGGCGCCGCTGCCAAGCCCACGACCAGTGGCTGCAGGAACACCCTGATGTCGCCGCATTCAGTGAGGCATGGGCCGACCGGAATCTGAACGAGTTGACGAAGCGTTGAGATCGCCACGCCGGGGCGATATTTGGACGACGGACACCGGAATCGGCGTGCTTGTCATCTCTTCGACTGTTTACAACGAGATTGCCAGCGAACCGACCGTTATTGTCGTCCCGATATTCGACCACGACCCCGACACGGGCTTCGGAATAGAGCTGGGCGATGCCAAGTGGACGGCCCCCGGTCTGGTCACCAGCCTCCGCAAGTCTGCCCTGGACGAGTTCCACCGCGAAGCGGACATCCAGTCCCTCACCGATGTCAACAACATGCTTTTTAAGATCCTCGCCACGCCAGACAGGTAGCGGGCAACACTTACGTCACGGCGGGGCGAGTTGGCGGCTCACGTGCAAGCCGGCCCGCCGCCGTGACGCCCCGGCGAAATTCTGGTGCCGCCGGAATTACGGCGGCGACACCGCGCTCGATCGATGCCCTTCCTCAGACGATCTGGTAGCCGATTTCGGCGGCTGCCGCTTGCGCGAGGGACCAGACCAGCGGCTGCGTGAGGGGGCGGGAGAAGGCCGGCGTCGTGGGTATGGAGTCGGCTGCGGCGCTCCACAGAGCCACACTCAGCTGCCCCGTCATGGTGGAGGGCGCGTACAGGCCGTCCAGTTCAGGCCAGTTTGCGTAAATCGCGCCGGCCCAGCGGCGGCAGATGGATCGAGGTGCGGCGAGCAGTGCCGCCGAAGCGCCGTTGCGCAGCAGCCATGTCCCGGACAAGTCCAGCAGCCTGAGAGGCCTCGTCGGCTGCCACGCGGTGAGCCTCGGCGCACCGGCGCGTGTGTCGATGACCCGTGTTGTTTGGTAGACCTCAGCCAGGCTGGTGGCGACGTCAGTTGCGGCATACAGGACGCCATCGGGATGGGTAGCGGGTGATAAACCCGGATGCGGGTCCCACCGCATCGAAGCCAGTGGGCCGTAGGTGCGTAATTCGTTCCACGGCCGGACATATTCGCCTTTGCTGCGGTGGACTCGCCACAGTATGCCCGCGTAGTCGACGACGTCGTCTGGTTCTCTCGCGAGCCGGTTGGGCGGTGTCCGCGGGACTTTCGGTTTGGGCCGACTCACCAGCGAGTGAGATCCGATATGAACTGGGCAATCAGCGTGGGATCACCGCCGGCGGCGAGATGTTCGATCGGTGTGCGGTCGCCGAAATCTGGCTGCGGTATTTTCATGAACGCTTCGACGGCTGCCGGCGTTGCGTCGAGCGGTATCGCGGGCACGATTACATCCAGGCCGGGAAGCAACCGGCGGTCGAGGAACTGCCAGCGAGGGATACGGCGGCTGCCATGAATGTCGAACGCCCACAATGTTTTTCCTGTGATACGCCGGGACACGCGCGACCGGTCGATCTGCAGGACGGCGGCTGCTTCCTTGATGCTCATCGACCCAGAGAGGGTGTCGCCGAGCTCTCGCACCGCCAAGCCCGCGCGGGCCTGACGTTCCCGTTCGCCAGACCAGTTGTCGATCACCGCCGTCGCTGGGGGGCCGGCGTGCGCGCGAAGAAAATGCACTTCATCCGTTGACAGGGGCGCCGCGCCGGCGCCGGGAATTGTCGCGAACGCGGAGTCCAGCTGGTCCAGAACTTCTTGGCTCGTCATGTCAACCTGATGCCTTTCCAATAGCGCATCCAGCCTATGAACGCCCGAGCCACCCATAGCGCACATCGTAGCACGGCCGTGCGATTGCATGCGGCCCTGTGGCGGGAGTTCGCCGGGGCGTCACCTGTCTTTCAAGCGGCCGGCACGGCAAAGCAATACGCGCGAGAACCCACCGTCGCATTGCCGCCGAGTCCCTTCTGCCCCAGCTGTCACGGCGGCAGAGATTCACGTTCGGGGATTCTTCTTCCATTGGGCGTTGGCGGCCGCCACCGTAACCCCACTGCGAAACTCGCGCCGAGTTTTCGCAGTGGCGTTACGGTGGCGATGTCTGGTGTCTGGCACGGGCGAGTGTTGAACCGCAGCTGGACCACCGGCGCCGACGGTCGAGCCCCTTCTGCCCCAGCTGTCACGGCGGGAGAGACTGCATCCGATGTGCCCACCTACGAGCGACACGACATCGCCGGTTGATGGACGCCGACACGGGCGTGTGCCCTGGCGCGCAAGACAACAATTCTAACGTGCGCCCAGGCGTGGCTCGCCGCGCAAAGCGGCCAGGGCGAGTACGCCGCGACGAGCGCGCTTGGCCGGGTCGAGTTGATGAGAGTCGTTGCCCGACACGGGGAACCAGGCCAGGCTGAGCGTGCGCGCTACCTACTCGACGGGCTGGACATCCTCCCGCTCGCCAAACCAGTGATCGCTCTGGCCGAAACCATCGGCCCGCCCACCCTGCGTTCTCTCGACGCCATTCATCTTGCGGCCGCGGCCCAGATCAAGCGGGAACTCACGGCGTTCGTTGGACGGCTGCCACGAGGTCGGCATCGCAACCGCATCACCCGGCGCCGCAGTCGCGTAACCGTTCCGCCGACAAGACGGCCTGCACTTAGCCGGCAATCTGGCTCGGGCTGTTGTTGTCAACTGGGGTTTTCGGAGGCGCCGATGGTGGGCGGTGCATATCGGCTATTGTCGCGTCGGAATGCCTTACAGCAGTTGAACGTTGCGACGGCACCAAGCGTCGGGTTCGGGGCGCGGCTGCGCGTGGCGATGTGCCCGACGGCGTTCACCAGATATGCCTTGCCGACCCCAACAGCATCCAGCAGCGGAGCGCCCGCGGGCACCGCCGACCAACCGCAGGCCGGTCAGCTCGTGAACGCGGCTATCGGAGACACCACGGCCGCTACTCGGTCTCATCGATCTCTTCCCTCGCGCGAAGCGACGTCGACCACTTTCGCGTGCGCGGCTGTGCTTCGCCGAGCAGGGCACGCGCGACCCACTCGACGTGGTTCAGGGATTCTTCCAAAGTCACTCTTCCGGTGAGTAAGCCAATCAACGAACCAGTCAACGCGCCGCTGAGACCGAAATTGAGGTGCTGAAGATCTTCCGGCGCAACAACATCGACGAGGCGACTGAAAATCTTGGCGTTCGTGCACCTCATTTGGTCGACCGCCACCTTAGCCGCGAGATCGGTGGATATCGTCAACTGCAGCGCCAGCGCGATGATCTCGCGGTCGCTATTAAAGGCGCGCTGCGAACGCCGTAAGTAGCCAAGAACGCTGTGCACCGGATCCTGATCGGGCAGTTCGTCGGTGCCTAGGATGAGCCCTGCCACTCGTTTCTGCCAACCGTCCAGGGCCGCGGCCAAGAGATCCTCTTTGGAGTTGAAGTACTTATAGACCGTAGCCAGGGCCACCCCTGAGCGCTGGGCCACGTCTCGCATCTGCACCGCCTCGGCGCCGGCCTCGGCGATGAGGGCGATGACCGCGTCGACGATCTTGGCTTGCCGTTTCTGCTGACTGCTGCTCATCTTTGCAAACGGAACGACAGCGGATTTGTTCTGGTCGACCCGAGGACGCTCGCGCAGTGCACCGTGCGACGGCGGGGAGCCTGAATGCGACATGTTGACGATGCGACCTCCACCTCGGGGCCCGATGGCCAAGATCGGGAATGCGCTGAGCAGCATCTTCTTAGGTGTTCTTAAGTTAGAGGCAGATGATAAGGGATCCTGCAGCGGCGCATTCGCTGTTTGTAGGCGACGTCGGTGCCGCACGTCGCGAAACACCACTCATCAACCTCGCCTTCGTCGCGCGCAGGTGGTGGAGCTTCTATGCAGATAGACCGGCAGATGGCCACCGGTCAGTCAACTGCGTACCGCAGGTGAACGCGTTTCAATTGCTACCACTGCTACCACGCTGTAATTTCGCGTTGAAATACCTAAGTGACTTCAAGCATTTGCTGCTTCATCGTGCGCTAGCCGATTGCCAGCGATTTTTAAAGACAAAAAGATTGCGGAAGCTGGCACCGCTAAGCGGATCCTCAAACGTCGATCGAAAGCCACCAGCACTTAGATTCTTCTCAGGTAGGTTTCTGACTCATCGTCATAGTTGTCGTGACAGGAAGGCTCGCAGATGAAACGTAAGCAGCACAGCACGAGGCAGGATCGCCAGTCGCCCACCCCGACGACACGCCGCCGCGGCAGCGTGATTGGGTTGGGCACGGCGGCTGGGGCCTTTTTCACTGCTGCAATGACTCCGATGGCGACCGCGCCGACCGCCCACGCCGGCGTACTTGACATGATCATCGACCCGATCATCCAGCCCGTGATCTCGGCCGCCAGCACCGCCGCCCTCGAAGGCATTAACGCGGGCAGTGCTGCAATCGACGGCCTTGGCGCCGGCGCAGCTGCCTTCGGCGGCCTTCATTCAGCCGCCCTCGAAGGCATTACTAGCAGTATCAACACCAGCGCCGCCGCTCTCGATGTCGGCGGGTTTAGCACAGTCGCTCTCGATGGCATAAATACCGCTACGGGAACTCTCGATGCCCTTCATTCGGCCGCGCTCGAGAGCATTACTAACAGCATCAACACAAGCGCCGCCGCTGTGGAAGTCGGCGGCCTAGGTGCTGGTGTCCCTGCGGGGAATGTGACTCTGAATCAACTCGTTTATGGGGCATTCGAAACTTTCTATAACGGGATTCACTCGGCCGGCGAGGCATGGATCGCCAGCCCGACCGGTCAGCAACTGGATGGGGCGATCAATACGCCGTTCGTCGACTTGTTCGGCCGCGATCTGATCGGCAACGGTGTCGACAACTTCAGCGGCACCAACACGTCGTTGATCGGCAGCCTGGGCCTCAACGGCAGCCTCCACGATGGCGGGTTCTTGTTCGGCGATGGCGGAGCCGGCGCGGCCGGTACCGCCACTCACACCACCGGTTTCGCCGGCGGTGCCGCCGGCTTGATCGGCAACGGGGGTGTCGGTGGTGCCGGCGCCACCGCTACCGGTGCCGGTGGCTATATCGGCGGCCCCGGGGGTGCCGGCGGTTTCCTGTTCGGTAATGGGGGTGCTGGGGGTGGCGGCACTATCGGCACCATTTCCGGCGGTGCTGGGGGTGCCGGCGGTCCGGGCGGCCTTTTGTTCGGTGACGGGGGTCCGGGGGGTGCCGGCGGCACCGGCGCCCGCCTCGTCGCCGGTACTGGTGGCCCTGGTGGCGCCGGCGGTCAACTGGTCGGTAATGGCGGCAATGGCGGCGCCGGTGGCAGCCCTACCGCAGGCCACGGTGGTATTGGCGGCAATGGCGGGATCAGCGGATTACTGGCCGGCAACGGGGGCGATGGCGGCGATGGCGGCACCGGCACCTCCGTGGGCTTTGCTGGTAATGGCGGCCTTGCCGGGATCCTCGGCGCCGTCGGTGTGGCCGGTACCGGTGAGCCATTACCCTGATTGGCTTTGGCGGTAGCCGATGCGGCCGGTAACACAGGATGCGTCCTAAGTCAATAACGCAGTGGCTGTGATGGGGTCTTTGCGCGTCTCGCGTGCAAAGACCCCATCACTTTCTTGTCGGGAGTAGTAGCACTTCTTGTCGGGAGTAGTAGCACCCCATGCCCAGCCCAACCTGTGGCTCTGCCCGCGATATACGAACGTGACACCAATGCCTCGTGCGAAATGCGGCGGCCACCATAGGCATTGCGTCCAACCATATCGCGGACGTGTCGTACCTCAGGTGAGTATTTCCATGCCTCAGGCGAGGATCTCCACGATTCTTCGAAATGGCCCGGCAGAGTCAATCGCAGGCGAACAATTCAGCTGCCTCATCCGATGTCGATTGTCGACGGAGAAGTTGTTTGCTGATCTAGCCGCCCGCTCCGAGCCCGGATCTGCTACGTGGTCCGTTTCGGTCTTCATCGTTGTGAAGTCAACGCGAAGTAGCGGCGTCAACCAGCGAACCTCATTGGATAGGCATGCGCCAGCAGCGTAGTGTCGACCAGTCTTGTTGTTATCGTCCACATGATCAAACCGCCTTTCCAGCGCCGGTGCCACCTGGGGCGGTCCTCGTGGTTGAGTCGGCCTGGGTGCGGTGGCGGCCCCACGCCGCTCGGCGAACCCGCCGTGTCTGTTGCCACCCAACGCGCTCTCCACACCATCTGTCGTCAGGCATAGTTAGGCGACCCACGGGTTGAGGACCTTGACGCCTGGGCGCCGGTGTCGGACGATCGGGACCTTGGCGAAGGTTAAATAGTCCGGCTCAGTCCACCGTGCGTCCACCGGCCGGCATGGTGTCGTGTTGAGGTGTTGATGTGCCTTAAATTCCAGTGGTGCAGTTTCCATTACCAAGCGAATCAACCTGTGCCACAAAAGCTTCCCGAAAGCTCATGGTGTGTTTGGCCACGACGTGCCGAAAGTAGTTGCAGCTACATCCCCGACGTGAACACCAGCAGCGACGTGGCGAGTTCCCGATACTCAGGCCAATCCTTAATTTGATCAGAAGGGACCCGCCAACGAGCTTCGCCGGCGGATCCCCAAATTCCAGTACAACCCCCCAAAAAAGGACACGGTCGCCGCAACCTCCCACATGGAAAGTGTTGCGACGACCGTGTACGCCTAACGAACCCTCAGAGCAGCGATGTCAAGATATTGGCCGCCAATGTCCCGAGTTCGGTCGGCAACGTCCCGGCAATGCCTGTCGCGATCGACGGCAGCAAGCCGGAGAGATCGGCCGCGATGGATGGGGCTATGCCCGCGACGTCGATCGGCAGAGCGCCGACAGCCGCCGCCGCGTTTCCGAAGTCGGCCGGGGAAAGATAGTTGATGAGAGCAACGATATTGTCGACGATTTGGTTCGCCTGTGGCCAACCGTTGATCAATTGGTTCACGAATGCCCCCCACCCCGTGGCGAGACTGCCGCCTTCAGTGATGTTGGCCGCACCGGAAACCGGGATTGCCGCTGCCAGCTGTTGGGGGATGTAGTTCACCAAGACCGAAAGCAGACCACTATCTATATCTACGGAACCATTTTCGGGGCTGAGCAGACCCGTGGCCCCGCCGCCTGGCACTCCGTTGAGCAAATAGTCCACTGCCACACCCGGGGTATTGAGTACGTTGAGCACCCCGCCGGGGAAGTCCCCGGCGGCGAACGCATCGTAAGCAGGTTGAAGGCCAGCGCCCAGACCCTCAAAGAAAGACGGAATCGCCCCGACCTCTAGGGAGGCACCAAGAGCCGAGATGCCGCTGGTGAGTTGAGTACCGATGAGATTGCTAGTAGTGGTCGCGATATTCTGTGTGATATCTACCGGGATGTTCAGGGTCTGTTCCATCGGCTCAAAAATTTGTTGGATTGGGCCCTGAATCAGGGCGTAGCCGAGGTCCTCAAACGCGTTGATAAGGTCGCCCGTCTGGAAATCAGACAATATCGTCGTCATTAGCGGCCAAAAGGTGGTCGGCGTGCCGTGGACCGCCACTGACGTGTAGAAGTTGACGGCGCCATTCGCGGCAGCCTGGTACGCGCCGACGTAAAGGTTCGCGTACTCGATCCAGTTCGCGGCGACCTGTTGCGCGAGCACCGCGGGAATGTTGGCCCAGTCGGCGCCGATCGTCTGCAGGTTGGCGGCCGAGTTCGCGAAAACGTCGACCCAGGTTTGGAGCGGGTTGACGAAGTACGGATCGCTGCCCGCGGCGGCCGCCAGGGGGCTGAACAGGCTCCCCGGCACGTCGGCCGCCGAGGCTGCGCTAGCGAGGTTAGCGGCGCCGTTCGCCGCCCCTGAGAACAAGTCAGTGATGCTCTCCTCTGCGTTGGCGAGGCGCACCTCAGACGCCTGAATTTCAGGCAGGTGTTGGGCCACAGGGGGTGCGGCGATGATGCCGGCGCCGGCGAGGGCTACACCGGCGGTGAGGTAGGGGCGAGCTGCGAGCTGCACGACGTCTCCTTTGAAGATTGCCTATGCGGACGAGCCAAAACCTACCTGAGAGAAAGTTAAGTGCTGGCACTTTCGGCCAACATACGCCAATCCATCACAAGATTCGACACTCCGCAATCCGCCAATAGATCGAAAGATGCAGCTCGAACTAGGACTTTGTTACGGATGGCAAACCATGGCTCGCAGCCAAATATTTCATTGCGAAACAACCGTGACAACTACAACCAATAAGGTGTCCATTGGGGGTCACTAACTTTAGTTGCGCATCCCGCTAGTTCTCCGATCGTAAGCCGGTAGCTTTGATTTTGCTCTGCCAGGCGGTTGTGCTCTCGATTTCTCCTCGATGATTCACTTTGACTGAAATCGATGGCCTGCCAGGCACTTTTCTGGCGATCAGGATTCGAAGATCTCCAGGTGCTTGGCCGCGTAGCTGGGCTTTGATGAGGTGTGCGCGGACGCAACCCTGTGATGTTCGTGAGAAATTTCTCCGCGAATAGTTGATCCGGCGGTGGCTGTCGCCATCGCAATCATTTCTGGTCCAGGCCATCTGATTCAGGTTGACCTCGTGAATAAGCCGGCATAGGTCTGGGTGGCGGCCGCGGTCGCGTACAACCCTTCGGGCATAATGCTTGCGGTTACACCCCGCGCGTCTTTTTGTTCTGCAACCACGACCGAACAATCCTCGGAATCTGTGCCCCTCACCTGCTGGGTCGTTCGACTGGGCCTGGGCGCGAAAACCTGCGGCAGATCACCCATACGAGCCCAGCCGGTGGGAACCTCGGCAAGCAGATCTAGCACCAGAAAATCGAATAACGTCGGTTCGTGATGATCGACAAGGCGCCGGTTCAAGGTCAGGAGGAACACTCCAGAAACGCTTCTCAGCATTTTCGCTCCATCTCACCAATCTCGGGCAAATGTCGCGTTGGCGACTCGGGACCTGTCTCGTCCACGACGGAGGACGGTATCCAACCGAGTCGGCAGTCAAAAGTTGAAACAGCGTTAGTGTAAATAACAGTCGTAGATCCGCTAGTTGGACCCGGCATCCGCAACTTATTCCGCTGTGCGCTTTGTCCTGTTCGCAGAGTGTTATAGCCCCCACGTCAGAAGGCAGTAACGATGGAACATATTCTCCAAAGCAAAGTTACCCGTTGATAGCTCTTTGAGACACGTTCTAGAACGATAAGTCGGTAGCTAGTAATCGGTCCACTACCCGAAGGCTGCAGTTGAGCTACTGGAGTCTGGAATTTCTTTTTTAGTCATGTCTTCGCGTAATGTAACACGTTATTTCCGATTCTCGGTTCTCAAGGCGATCACACCAATGACCGAATGCAGGTTACGTTCAAAGCACACGGCAGCGCGACGCTCGCTTAATTTTATACGACCTGCAGACCATCGGGAACGCTCTGCGGATCACGCCAGAACGCGTCGTTGACAAAGCGGTTGAACAAGTCCGGCGGCAGCAGCGTGGCGCGCGGCTGGGCCTTGACCGTGCCCCGCACGGTGTGCAGCCCGGGCGTGCCGGCACGCTCATCGAATTCGGTGACGTCGTAATCGACGTGGTCGAAATCATGCTCGAAAACCGGCTCGCCGATAAACGCGTAGATGGCGTGCAGCGCTTTGACAGGGTCGGTACTCAGAGTTTCGTACTGAACCAGCAACAAGCGCTCCCGTTGCGCGCCGTAGCACGCCTGCTTGAGCGCATCGTAGGGACCGCCGACCATCCCATCCGGTGCCACCACCCCATTGGCGCGGGTATAGACCGTGCCGCCGGGCTCGTAGTTGAAAATCGACGACGGGCTAAAGACGTTGCGCTGCACCAAGCGTTCGATGCTGTCGATCACCCAGGGCAATTCGCGCACGCAGGCAATCACTTTCGACTCGGGGAACAGCCGCGCAATCGCCGGCATCCACGCACACCAGGCGCGGCTGGTATCGAAGATCACCTCGGCGGGACACTCGGCATAAAAATTGTCGAACAACCCATGCAGGATACGCTCACGCTTGGCGTCATCGATGAACACCGAAAACTCGTTGCGGGCGCTCATCTGGCCCAGCAGGGCACCGAACAGACCAGCCAGCGGACCCGACATCCCGGCCTCGAAACGGGGGTTTTGTCGCAGCAAGGCGGCCAGCAGAGTCGAGCCGGAGCGCGGCAGACCCGAGATGAAGTGCATGGACGCCATGGTGCACTACCTCCTTAACGCATCCGCCGCGCGGAAGTCAACATGAAGAGCATTGCACCGCAACGCATTACATTATCCGCCGGCTGGTGAGCGGGGCATGATCTTGGCGGGCATCTTGCCGGCGATGCCGCCGAGGCCGCGTCCGCTCAGCGCTCCCATGAGTGCTTGGGCAAACGGGCTTTGGGGCATGGCCGAGGCCTGCGCCATCGCCGGGGTGGCCACGCTGGTTTCCGGCAGCACCGGCGCGGCCCGACTCATCCCCACTCCCTGCGCCGCCGTCGACCAACCCGGCGGAATCGAGAGCCCCCCAATCTTGCTGGCATGCGCCAACTGCGCCGAAATCGAGCCGCCCCACGACTTGAGCTGATTGGTCACCCCACCCACGACGAGCTGCATCTTGCCGTCAATGAACTGACCAATACTTTCCAGCAGGCTGTTGCTGCTGCCGGTCAATCCCACCCCCGAGGAACTGGCCGAATTGCCCATGCTCATAAACATCCGCGCCGGCGTGCTGCCCATCATCACCCCGTAGTAGGCAGCCTCAATGGAATAGATCGACGACTGGCTCAACCCGGTCCCATTCACCAACGAACTCAGGCCCGTGACGTTCAACAGTTCGGCAACCGGAGGCGCCACGGTCAACGCCCCCAACGCCCCCTGCACCTGGGTACCTAGCGTGGTCAACGCCGCCAGCACACTGGCCCCATCGGTGATACTCCCCGCCGACGTCATCGCGTTCGTGATCGTCGGCGGGATGCTTAGCGTCGGCACCTGCACCGCGGCTTGCGCCGAGACGGCATAGCCGTTCATCGCCGCCACATCCTGGGCCCACATCTCCGCGTACTGGGCCTCCAGGGCCGCGATCGCCGGACTGTTTTGACCCAAAATATTCGTCGCCGTCAGCGCCATCACCAACGCCCGATTGATGGCGATCTCTGCCGGGGGCACCGTCATGGCAAACGCCGCCTCGTAGGCGCCCACTGCCGCGTTGGCCTGCGCACCCGCCTCGGCCGCTGCCGCCGCCGTCGTGCTCATCCACGACACATAGGGAACGGCCGCCGAAGCCATCGCCATCGCCGAGGGTCCCGACCATCCACTACTCAAATTCGCGATCACCGACTGATACGACGCCGCCGTGGAATACAAATCCGTCGCCAACCCATCCCAGGCCGCCGCCGCCTCCACCAACGGCCCCGAACCCGGGCCCGCATACATCAACCCCGAATTAATCTCCGGAGGAAAAAACGAAAAAAACACCGCGACCCCCTTAGCTAGCCACAGCTGTGTTAGCTGCTTCAATCAGCGCCGCATACGACACGCTCAACAATTCCGGTCGTGTGATCACTACGGACACGCCCCGCCTCCTTCAACACAGCCACCAAGCTCCCCGCTCGGCGGGCATTAGTTAATTTCCCTGGTGCAGAACACGTTTCACACTCGATAGACGTCGGTGCGTTTTGCCTTCGACTGGGCTGGCCATGCCGTCATCGAAACGGTCGACAACGCAACCGAACTCGAGAGCTACCTAGGCGTGTTCGACAATCGCGGCAGCCGACTCGCGGCCACCGCTACCCGTTGGTCTCTAATGCCCGGTAGTTAAGGGATCGACTCTGTGGTCAAGGCGACATGCGAAGCATGTGTGATGATTGCGAGCCATATTTTTTTCCGTCTCCTCCGACATCATCCCGGATCGGGATTGACCGGGATTGAATTGACGTGTGTCCGCACAGTACCGAAGACGTCACCACCAAATGACGCGTTCCGAGTTAAAAGACCAAGCTAGGGAACCCCTCTGGTTGCCGGCAATGCACTCCTCGATGAGAAGCGCTGGTCATCGACCATGCCTCGCTTATAGGGCAAATACTTACGACAGCTAGATTGTTTCAAGTTGAAAATATTCGATGGCAATGGCGTGGCGAGTTCTTTGGCCAAGTTTGACTGCACCGCAACGGGATTCATCCGTTGGTGACCGACATCGGCTTCCCCCGAAATCATGGAGGCGTCCCTTTATACGCACAAGACCGCCGCCAGCAGATATGCACCTAGGTCCAGGCCTGGGCGCCACCCACTCTCGTCGGCCCACGCTGTCAGCATAACCAAAAGCGTATTCAGGCCAACTCACGTTAAGGCGTCGATTGGCTGGCCGGTGATATTGGCGATCAAGTCGAAGTCTTTGTCCGCCACCAGAACCCGCAGCCCGGCCTTCTCGGCGGTGGCGGCGACGAGCAAGTCGGGGATCGACGGCGCGCGGTGCTGGCCCCGGTCGGCCAGAAGCATCTGAACCTCTAGCGCTCGGTCCTCGATGGCAGGCGTCAAGTATTCCACCGGCATCAGGGACAAGGGCGGCGAGGCGAACTGGCGTCGCCCAGCATGACCGTTGCGGGCCGAGTACCCGAGCTCGAGCCGGGTGATCGTGGACAGGTGAACCAAGCCACGTCCAATGCGGGCGTTCCACTGGTCGACGTTGGATGCCTGGCCGAGCTGAAGACGTGCGTACGCGGACTTGTCGATCAGCCAGCGTGTCACCGCCACGCGGCCGCCATGACATCAGGATCGGCGAGATCGGCGAACGTCTCGGCGGACCGTTGCCAGTCTTCGGCGGTGACTGTCTTTTTGACCGGCTGGACGGCCGCTCGCTCAAACGTGCGCCGCAAGTATTCATTACGTGACAGTCCGAGAGCTGCCGCGGCGGCATCGATATTTTCGACGGCCTCCTCGGACAGGCCTCGGATCAAGACGTCCGGCATGCTGCTCACCTCAACACATTGGCTTGATATCAAGATATCAGATGCAGGCTTCCCGGCCGTGCTGACCTCTGATATGTGCCGATGGGCGGTCCGTAAGTTCGTCGGCGATCAGGCTCTCTGAAGCCATACTCGCAGCGGCCGAAACTTCCTCATGACGAATCATCGATGTGATAGCACGCACGCTATCAAATACTCAGGCGACGTCATTAGCCCATGCGGCGCAACGTGTTTGGTTATCCGCCGAGGGGTGAGCGGGGCATGAATTTGATGGGTGGCATTTTGGTGGCGATGCCCGCGGGGTTGTGTTCGCCGCCCAGAGCCCCGGCCAGGGCTTGGGCTAGTGGGCTGGTTTGCATCCCAGCCACAGCTTGAGACAGCGGCACGCTGCTCACACTGTTAGACGGCAACAACGGCGCGGCCCGGCTCAGCTCACCGAGCCCGCCCGCGGCATTCGACCAACCCGGCGGAATCGAAAGCCCACCCAGCTGGGTGGCGCTGGCCAACTTCGCCGAGATCGAGGACCCGAACGTACTGAGCTGATTGCTGATCCCCCCCACCACCAGCTTCATCTTGTCATCCACAAAATTACCGATCGTGGTCAACAACTCCTCCGGCCCCGAGGACACCAACCCCGCCCCACCGTTTTGACCCATCGAACTCATCTGCATCAACATCTGCGCCGGATACATCGCAAACTGCGCCACCACCGCAGCCTGCTGCAAACTACTCGTCGAACTCACACTGCTCAACGCGGTCGTGCCCAACGACCCCAACCCCAACTGACTAAGCACCCCCGCCAACGGACCCGAAGTCGTCAACGCCCCCAACGCCCCATTAACCGTCGTACCCAAACCCGTCAACCCCGCCAAAATGCTGGACCCGTCGGTGATCCCGGCCGCCGGCGCCCCCACCACCGCATTCACCGCCGCCGTGGTAGTGGTGGCCGGCGGTGTACTAAACCCCTGCACCTGCACCGCACTCGTGGCCGCGGCGGCATAACCATTCATCGCCGCCACATCCTGGGCCCACATCTCCACGTATTCAGCCTCGGTGGCCGCGATCGCCGGAGTGTTCTGCCCAAAAATATTGCTCGCCACCAACCCCGCCAACAACACCCGATTCCCCGCCACCACCACCGGGGGCACCGTCATCGCAAACGCCGCCTCATAGGCCGCCGTCGCCGCCTTCACCTGCACACCAGCCTGCACCGCCTGAGCCGCCGTCGCACTCATCCACGACACATACGGCGCGGCCGCCGAAACCATCGCCGCCGCCGACGGACCCGACCACCCCCCACTTAACCCCGCAAGCACCGACTGATAGGACCCCGCCGTCGCATACAAATCCGTGGCCAACCCCTCCCACGCCGCCGCCGCAGCCACCAACGGCCCCGACCCCGGACCCGTATACATCAACCCCGAATTCACCTCAGGAGGAAAAAACGCGAAAAACATCCCGACCCCACCCCCCTAACTGGCCGCAGCAATATTAGCCACCTCAGTCACCGCATACGCCGTACCCCCACCCGCCAACGCACTAACAAACGCCTCATGAATCTGCGTCGCCATCAACGCCACCGTCTGATACGCCAACCCATGCGCAGCAAACTGCGTCGCCACCAACCCCGACACCTGATCCGCCGCCGGCGCCACCACCTGCGTCGTCGGCCCCGCCACCACCCCATTCTGCGCCGCCATCGACGCACCAATACTCGACAAACTATCCGCCGCAGCGACCAACAATTCCGGTTGCGTTGTCACAAAGGACACGCCCCCACCTCCTTCTTACCGCCGCCGAACTCCCTGCCCGGCGGATTCATTCAGTTTGCCTGCTGGAGAACGCGTCTCACGTCCAAATGTCCGGCGCTTTGGGCTCCGGCTATTACGTTTCCTAATCTCGCTGCCATCGGGTTGGCCCGCGGCACAACCGAGTTCGACGGCCGGCGCGACTGTCTCGGCGTCTGCGCCCGCGGCGGGCAGCCGACGCGCCGGCGGCCTTCCGGCAGCCGCGGGCGTGCCGAACGCCGCCCGTCGTCGCCAGCTAGCCTTCCGACCAGAAGAACCAACAGCAGCACCCTAGGTGTCACCCACAGGGCGGGACACTCACCGGAATCGGAGCCTTCGATCATGGTGCTACCCAATGCATCGAATGGAGTGCCCGGACCCGCGATGAGTTGTACTGCGCAAAGGATTGGAGGCATTTCGCCAACACGACGATGCCGACGCGACGCCGCCCTGTCCCGACCACCCCGACGGTGGGTCGATGACAAAAAGCTTGCCGCATTTCCATCCCCTCCAACACCTCCCACCTCGGATAACCTCATCCGTTGTCGGCACAGTATCGAAGACATCGCCGCCGAATGACACGTTCTGGCTCAAAAGACCAAGCCGCGTAACGTTTCCCGTGCCTGGCAACGCACTCATGGATAAGATCCGCTGATCATGGCGTTCGTCACCTGCGGTTAGCAAATGTTTATTACGGCTAGATTGCTTCAAGGTGAAAATATCTGTTTGCAATACGGTGGCGAGTTCTTTGGCCAAGTATCGTTACACCGCAATAGGATTCATGCGCCGGTTGGCCAGCGTGACACGGTACACCCCGGTGTGACGAGAATTGCCGATTTTGCCTTCTTCGCGCCGTTCGTCGCTTACCATCAGCATTCATGAACGGCCTCATCGGCGGCCGGACCGCCGGCGATATTCCTGGGTTGGATATAGCCGAACAGAAGTCTTGGCAGAACTTCCTTTCGGCCGCCATACGCGTGTATGCCGTGCTGAACGGAAGGCTGGTCGAGGCCCACCGGTTATCACTCGGCGACGTGCGTTTACTGCATATATTGAGCAACTCGCCCAACGGCAGTGCCCGCATGGGTGATCTCGCTGCCGCGCTTCCCTCTCCCCCGACGCGGGTTACCAGGAAAATCCGTCGCCTTGAAAGCCAGGAGCTGGTGCGACGTGGTGTGAGCCCGAATGACCGGCGCGGTGTAATAGCGACCATCACCGACCAGGGGCAAATGTTGGTGGAGCAAGCGATGGTGACCTATGCCAACGAAGTCCGAAAGATTTTCCTCGCCCCGTTGTCGCAGGCGCGAATCACTGCCATGGAAAGCAAGTGCCGCCGGATCGCCGGGGCGCTGAAAGATGCTGAAGCGTCGACCAACCTTGTCGACTTGCGCGCCCGACGCCCTCGACACCCAGGTCCGCTACGCGGGCCAGGCATGTGATCACACGTTGCGTCTGAGTGCCCCCGAAAACGGTGGCCTCGGAAACATAATCTGGCGCAACTGACCGGCTCGCTTTATCCACAGCCCGAAGATCGGAGCCGGATTGTAGCTACCTGCTGCCAGCTAAGCTACATCAAGTGACAAGCCATCCCCCGGTGACTCGGAGCCCGCGCCGTTGACCCACAGATGGCCTTCGATGCGTGGTAAAGCATTGGAGCGAATTATCCAGAAACACTGCGGTACCCCGCTCAGGCGGGATGGGTCACACCGCCGGTACCAAGGGCGTACCAGGCAATTTACATTCGCATACCATGATCGTGATGACATTCACGGCAACGCCGTCCGCCGGATCCTGATCCAAGGAGTCGGCCTCAGTGAAGACGAAGCACGACGAGAGGTGAGTTGATGGCAGCAGCACCCGCACAGACAGCCATCTACCGCTTCGATGAGGCGCACGAACCAAGATGGCAGTTCCACTCGATGCCAGAAAGCATCGTTGGGGGCGGCAAGACACTCGATGAAGCACGTGAACAGTATCGCGACGCTCTTCGCTTCTCACTCGGTACGGATCGATTGCCCAAGATTCGCGAATACGTCGAAGAGGAGGCTCATCTCGGCATTTGGGTGCGCACACCGATGACAGCTCCAGGACGAGAGCATGCATTCGAAGAGATCGCCAGGCAGATCTCTTTTTACCCACGTGAAGATCTCGAATGGTTCTATAGCAATCCGAGTGCCGGCGGCGATGCCGTCGTAATCCCTGGCGCCCCCGATGATTCGCTGGACACCATCTTTAACCAGATGACCCCGTTCGATTCATTGATCGTCGTCATGGGACTTGGGGACGGCGGGCCGAAACCGAAGCAACTGATGTGGCTTGTCATCGCGGGTTCGGAAGCATCTGCAGATCCCCGCCGGCCCCCCGTCGGCCTGACGAAGTTCGGACTAACGCCAGGTTCGTCGCTGCGTGATGTATTCGCTGCTGTGCTTCGTCAACTCCCAGCTCAATCGGAATCGTCGAACAAGCTTCCCCCGTTGCTCGCGCCGGCGTCTTGAACGCCGATTTGCGCCGGCGTCTTGCGTCAGAGCGTGCGGCAAACTCGACGCCGCCACGGCAGGACGACCAGCGAAGTGTCTTTGTCAGCGAAGACCGGTAGGCTCATCCGTCATGGACGCCGCGGATCTCGAACCACGCGTCGCTGCACTCGAACGCCAGGTGCGCGACCTGGCCGGGCGAGTACAGGCCAGTGAACAGGACGCCGCAGCGGCTCGGGTGCTCGCAGGAGCCGCCGACCGCGACGTCAGCGAATTCCGCGGTGAATTCCGCGATTTCCGCCAGGCCACAGCGGCAAGTTTCAACGCGCTTCGCCAGGACTTCGTCGACCTCCGCCAGGATTTCGGCGACCTCCGCGACCATGTCGACCAAGGATTCACCGAGATGCGCGGCAAATTCGATGCCACCGCAGCAGGACAACAGCAAATCGTCGACCTTCTTCAGACGATCATCACTGATGAAGAACGGAACGGAACCGCCGAGTAAGCTCCCAGCGGGCGGCGTTGAGAGCCGCCGCAGAGGTTTGACACACGGCCACCTGCCGCGGACCAAATCAGCGGCGCGCGATCACACGCTTTCTCAGCCGACCTGGACCGACTTGATCGTGACGCTGGTGGCCGGCGCGCCGTCGTCACCACCGCCGGCAACGCCCGCCTTGGCGATCTTGTCCAGCGTGGCCAGCCCGTCGGCCTGGATGGTGCCGAACACCGTGTATTCCGGTGGCAGCTGGGAGTCCTTGTAGACGAGGAAGAACTGGCTGCCGTTGGTGTCCGGCCCGGTGTTGGCCATGGCCAGGGTGCCGCGCGGGTAGACGACGGGCTGATGCGCCTTGGGGTCGTCGGGCTTGTATTGGTCGGTCGGGTACTCGTTGGTGAACTGATAACCCGGGCCGCCGGTGCCGTCGCCTTTGGGGTCGCCGCACTGCAGCACACCGAGCTTGGGTGAGGTGGTCAACCGGTGGCAGTGGGTGTCGTCGAAAAACTTCTGTTTGGCCAGGCTGGTGAAGCTGTTGACCGTGCAAGGTGATTCGTTGTTGGCCAACCGCAGCCCGATGGGCCCCTGGTCGGTAACGATGCTGGCGCTCGTCTGGGCCGGGTCGGTGGACACCTTGCCCGACTTCGGCGGGTCGACCGGTTTGCCGGCCGGCTCCGGCGAGGGCGGGTATTGACAGTCGGCGCCCACGTTGGACGACGGCGTGAACGGCGGCAGCGGCGATATCCCCCCGTGGGAAGGGGCGACGCTGCTCGTGGCCGCCGACGTCGCGTTGTGCTTGTTGTCGTGATTGGCGAGGTAGATGCTCGTCGCTATCGCGGCTATCGCGACCACCGCCCCGACCGACGAACCGATGACGGTCAGGATCCGGCGACGACGGGCCTGCTGAGCTTGGTGCTCCAGGTGTTCTTGCAGCTTGCGCCTGGCCGTCTCACGTCGCTCTTGGTTGGTCGTCACCCGCCGGTATCCCTCCGTGGTCGTTCCGCAAACTTGGACAGGGGCACCCTCCTTGGAAGGCTGCCGCTAGCTCGCCAGCATTGGGTTAGGTGCCCTGGATTACGGCACACGCTCCCAGGACGGTTGTGGAAAGATAGTTTGCCGCGTTTGCCAGATGGTTGTCGGCCGGCGAATACGTCGGCACGGCCTGGGCAAAAGCCCGGCGGTACTGAGCGGAGAGATTGGCGAAATCCTGCCAGATGAGATTGGCGCTGCCGCGACCCAGCTCTTCCAGGTTGCCGGCGAATGTGTTCATCACCTGCGCCGCGGCGAAATTGGCCGCCTTTTGCTCCGCGCTCCACAGGATCGACGGAATGCTCGGATTGATGCTCTGCCACGCGGTGGTTTGTTCGGCGAACCGATCCAGCGCCGCCTTCCACTTAGCGCAGGTGGGATTGGGACTCGTGAGGAACGGCAGCGGGTTGGTCGGGTTGCCGACAGGCGCGACCTTTGCCGGCGGCGCCGCGGGCGGCACCATCGGTCCACGCGCCGCCGCCGACCCGTCGACGATGGCGGTGCATATCGCGCCGAGCGCCGAAGCCGCACTGTTCGCGGTGCCGGCGAAGTTGTCGTCGGCGGGGGTGTATTTCGGAACATGCATGGCGTAGGCGAACGCATAGGCAATGAATTGCTCGTAGAGCTCCCGCATGATCCGGTGCGGCGTCAGCTTGACCAGGCCGACGGTCTGCGAGGCCGCGTTACGCATCGACTGGGCCGCGGCCATAAACTGCACGCGCTGTTTGTCGTTCCACGCCGAAGCCGGGACCGACCGGTCGCGGTCGTTCCAGAGCCCCTGCCCATCGTTGGCCAGCGAATTGTTGATCGACGACCACGCCGGGCAGCTGGGGTCGTCGGTGATCACCGCGGCCGGCCCGTCGTCATGGGCGCTGGCAACTCCAGGCGCAGGCTCCTGGTTCGAACTGGTCCCCTGAGTTGCAGACGAATTGTTTCCGGAATCGCTGCCGTTGAAAAACAACACCACCGCAAGGATGATCGCCAATGCGGCGACCACAGTCACCGCACCCAGTGCTCGTTTCAGGTTCTTTTTGTCATCCGGCTCGTCGATGTCATCGTCGTCGTCATCGTCATCGTCGTCCAGCTCGTCGATCTCAGACTTCACGCTCGGCAGCTTAAATGAGAACGCGTTGCACTGTCGACGGATTCGCAATTCGCGCGCATCCCGCGGCTGGCCGACGGTAGCAAGCGGATGTCGGCGGGACGACACGGCTGGGGCAACCTCAACCGGCGACCGCTCCGGGTTCGGGGAACGGCGCCCCGAACTCGGTCACCGGCTGCAAGCCACGCTTGCGGGCCTTCGCGGCGGCCTGGCGGATCAGCTTGTAGATTCCGACGAACGCGGCGTGATCGGTCATCACCAATGGCGACAACAACCGGTTGTGCACCAACGCGAACGCCACCCCTTCGGCAGGGCAGGCCCAGCCGACCGAACCGCCCATCCCCACGTGGCCGAAGCCCGGCATCACGTTCCCGATCGGCAGGCTGTGGTAGCCGAGGTGGAAAGCCAACGGCACGAACAGGTTTCGATCCGGACGCAGGCTCCGCCGACCGGTCAAACCCGCAACCAGCTCGCGGGACAAGAACTGTGTGCCGTCGATCTCGCCGCCGTTGGCGATCGCCCCGTACATGCGCGCCAGCGCACGAGCCGTCACCACCCCGTTGGCCGCCGGGATCTCGGCGTCCAGCAACGGAACCTCACCCTGGACCGCGGCGATCATGCCCGGGAAATACATCGACCGGAATCCGCCCGACAGCTCGTTGGCGACCCTGCGCATCACATAGTTGACAACCGGGTTGGCGACGATGTTCTGCGGCATGATGATCTCGGCGACCCGCGTCGACGCTTCCACCGGCGGCCGGCCCAGATACATGCCGTCGGTGTCCAACGGCTCGGCGAGCTCCTCACGGATCAGCGCACGCATGCCTTTCCCGGTCACCGCCCGGGCCAGCCCGGACATCAGCCAACCGAACGTCAGCGCGTGATATGCCGATTTGCCCAGCAGGCGTCCCGGAGGCGCGGCCGCCAGCCGCTCTTCCATGACGACGTGATCCAGCAAGTCTTCCTGGGTGGCGCCGCGCAGACCCGACAGGCCGGCCTGGTGCCTCATCACCTCGCGCACGGTCAGGGCGGACTTGCCGTTGGCCGCGAACTCCGGCCAGTATTCAGCAACCGGGGCGTCGTAGTCGATCAGCCCGCGGTCGGCGAGCCGGTGGATGACCGTGGCGGTCATCCCCTTGGTCGCCGAGAACACCATCGGAGCGGTATCGGCCGTCCACGGCAGCTGGCCGCACCGGTCAGCCCAGCCGGTCCAGACATCGACGGCGGGCTGGCCGTCGACATACACCGCCAGCGCCCCGCCACCGAACCGGCGCCCGGGGAACATGGTGGAAAAGCTACGAATGGCGCAAGCAAAGTGTGGGTCCGCCGCGCCGAACACACGATGACCCGCGCCAGGGGCATCGTGGGGAAGGACCGCGCGGCGATCGACCCCGGTTTCCACCGTCACGCTTTCGAATTTACTTGGATTTCACACGGGCCAAGGGCAAACAATGATGAATTTACCTTTCCGTTAGCGAGACGCGGCGTCCAGTATTTGCTGGGCCGCGAGCGCGGGGGTCAGCTCCCCTGACTTGACTTGCCGCTCGACGTCGGCGCGGATCTTGCGGACGTCCGGGTGGAAGAGCACCCGGTCCAGCACCGTGTCGCGGACCATCTGCCAGGTCCAGTCGACCTGCTGGGCCCGTCGGCGCGCCTCGAACTCGCCGGCGTCGGTGAGCACCTGGCGATGACGCTCGATGGTGTCCCACAGCTCCGTCAGCCCGGTCCCCTCCGTCGCGCTCATCGTGAGAACCGGTGGGCGCCAGAGTGTTTCACGCGGGTGGATCAACCTGATCGCCGCGGATAGTTCGCGCGCGGCCGACCGTGCCTCCTTCAGGTGCTCCCCGTCGGCTTTGTTCACCACGACGACGTCGGCCAGCTCCAGCGCGCCCTTTTTGATGCCCTGCAGCTGGTCGCCGCTGCGCGCCAGGGTCAACAACACGAACGTGTCGACCATGTTGGCCACGGCCACCTCGGACTGGCCGACGCCGACGGTTTCGATCAGGATCACGTCGAACCCGGCGGCCTCCAGCAGCACGATGGTTTCCCGGGTGGCCTTTGCCACCCCGCCCAGCGTGCCCGACGTCGGCGAGGGACGGATGTAGGCGTCGGGGTGCACCGCCAGGCGCGCCATCCGGGTCTTGTCGCCAAGGATCGAGCCGCCGGTGCGGGTCGATGAGGGGTCGACGGCCAGCACGGCCACCCGGTGGCCCCGCTCGATCAGATGCATGCCGAGTGACTCGATGGTGGTGGACTTTCCGACTCCCGGGACCCCGGTGATGCCGACGCGATGGGCGTTGCCCGAGTCGGGCAGCAGCTCGAGCAGCAGCTTTTGCGCCTTTTCGTGATGGTCGGCGCGGGTGGACTCCAGCAGCGTGATGGCTCGCGGCAGCGCCGCGCGGTCGCCTTTGCGAACGGCCTCGGCCAACTTCTCGATCGTTTGCGGACTCATATGGCCGTCACCGCGCGCGAGCGTAACGTCACCGCGAAATTGTGGGCGGTTTTTCGCACTGGCGTTACGCTCGCGGGCAAGGGCTGGGTCACTGGCCGAGGTCGTATCCCAGCCGCTCGGCGAGCTTGTGCAGCAAGTCGATTGCGGCGTCGGCGATCACCGTCCCGGGCGGGAAGATGGCGGCGGCCCCGGCGGCGTACAGCTCGTCGAAGTCGCCGGGCGGGATGACGCCGCCGACCACGATCATGATGTCGGGCCGTCCCACTTCGGCCAGCGCGTCGCGCAGCGCCGGCACCAGCGTCAGGTGCCCGGCGGCCAGCGAGGACACCCCGACGACGTGCACGTCGTTGTCGGCGGCCTGGCGGGCCACCTCCTCAGGCGTGGAGAACAGCGATCCGACGTCGACGTCGAACCCAATGTCGGCGAAGGCCGTCGCGATCACCTTCTGCCCACGGTCATGGCCGTCCTGGCCCATCTTGGCCACCAGGATCCTGGGCCGGCGTCCGTCGGCCTCCGCGAACTTCTTGACCAATTCGGTGGCGGCTGCGATGTTGGTGGCCTTTCCGGCTTCGTGACGGTAGACCCCGGCGATGGTACGGATCTCCGCCTGGTGACGGCCATACACCTTCTCCAGCGCGTCGGAAATCTCCCCGACCGTGGCCTTGGCGCGCGCGGCGTCGATGGCCAGCGCCAGCAGGTTGTTGCCCAGGCCATCTTCACCGGCGCGGCCATGGGCGGCCGCGGCGCGGGACAGCTCGGCCAGGGCGGCGTCGACGACCGACTGGTCCCGATTCGCCCGCAGCTCTTGCAGTTTCGCCAGCTGTTCGGCGCGCACCCGGCTGTTCTCGACCTTGAGGACCTCGATCTCCTGATCCTCGTCGACCTGATACTTGTTGACCCCGATCACGGGTTGCTGGCCCGAGTCGATGCGGGCCTGGGTGCGCGCGGCCGCCTCCTCGATGCGCAGCTTGGGGATGCCGTCGCCGATCGCCTGGGCCATGCCGCCATGCTCGGCGATCTCGGTCATGTGGGCGCGGGCCCGTTGCGCGAGCTGGTGGGTCAGCCACTCCACGTAATAGGAGCCGCCCCACGGGTCGATCGGCCTGGTGGTACCCGATTCCTGCTGCAGGACCAGCTGGGTGTTGCGCGCGATGCGGGCGGAGAAGTCGGTGGGCAGCGCGAGCGCCTCGTCGAGGGCGTTGGTGTGCAGCGACTGGGTGTGGCCCTGGGTCGCGGCCATCGCCTCGATGCAGGTGCGCGCGACGTTGTTGAAGGCGTCCTGGGCGGTCAGCGACCAGCCCGAGGTCTGCGAATGTGTGCGCAGCGACCGCGATTTCGGGTTCTTGGCGCCGAATCCGGCGACGAGTTCGCTCCACAGCAGCCGGCCGGCCCGCAGCTTGGCGACTTCCATGAAGAAGTTCATCCCGATGCCCCAGAAGAACGACAGCCGGGGCGCGAACTTGTCGATGTCCAGCCCGGCGTCCAGGCCCGCCTTGATGTAGTCGACGCCGTCGGCCAACGTGTAGGCGAGCTCCAAATCCGCTGTGGCGCCGGCCTCTTGAATGTGATAGCCGGAGATCGAGATCGAGTTGAACTTCGGCATCTTGGCGCTGGTGTAGGCGAAGATGTCGGAGATGATACGCATCGACGGCTTGGGTGGATAGATGTAGGTATTGCGCACCATGAACTCTTTGAGGATGTCGTTCTGGATGGTGCCGGCCAGCTTTTCCGGCGGCACACCCTGCTCCTCGGCGGCCACCACGTACAGCGCCAGGATCGGCAGCACGGCACCGTTCATCGTCATCGACACGCTTACCGCCGACAGGTCGATGCCGTCGAACAGCTGCCGCATGTCGAGGATGGAATCGATTGCCACACCGGCCATTCCGACGTCACCCTGGACGCGGGGATGGTCGGAGTCGTAGCCGCGGTGGGTGGCCAGGTCGAAGGCCACCGACAGGCCCTTCTGGCCGGCGGCCAGGTTGCGGCGGTAAAAGGCGTTGGAATCCGCGGCGGTGGAGAACCCGGCGTACTGGCGAATCGTCCAGGGCTGGTTGACATACATCGTCGGGTAGGGGCCACGCACGAAGGGCGGCTCGCCGGGGAAACTGTTCAGCGGGTAGCCGTCGGCCACGACGGCGGCACGGTCGGCGGCGATGTAGACCGGTTTGACGTCAATGCCTTCCGGCGTGTGCCACTGCAGCTGATCGGGGGTGTAGCCGTGCGCCGACGCGGCGGCGGCGACGTGTTTTTCCGCGGCGGCCTCGGTGGGCGGCCGCGTTTCGCGATCGCCGTGTAGCGGAACATCCGAGAAACTGCCAACGGTACCGGTCGTCGCCGGAGCCGCTTGGTCGGCGATATCATTAACAGTCATCGCGGCTATGCTCCCAATCGGGTAAGCAGATTCGACAAGGCTTGGACCGCATCGATTTTCGCGGTCAGAAATTCGTCCGGCCGGCACCGGGCGTCACCCAGCGCCCGTTCGGGTCCCGCCAAATAAACCCGCGAGACCCCGGCGTTGCGGGCCGCCTCGACGATGTCCACGGCTTCCTCGTGGTAGCGCTTGTCGGTGCCGCAGATCACCGCCACGACGGGCGATCCCTCGGCGGAGAATTCGGCGACCGCCGCGGCGACCCCGGCCGCGTCGACGGGCCCCGGGTTGATCGCCTCGATACCGCCGGACGCCAGTAGGTTGGCCGCGAACGTCGTCCGGATGTTGTGCTCGGCCAACGGCCCCGCCGGCAGCAGCAGCGCCCGCGGACGCGCGCCGGTGCGGGCCAGATGGGCGTCCGAGCGGTCCCGCAACGCTTCGAATCCGGAGGCGTAGTGCCGCACCGTCGACGCCGAATCGCCTTGCGGCAGAGCGGGTTCGGCCAGGTTCGGGTATTCGTTGACGCCGGTGATCGCGGTGCGGCGATGCGCGATGTCGTCGGCGCGCCGCGTGGCTACCTCGGCGATCCGTTCGGCGACGTAGCCTCGGGCGTCGGCGAATCCGCCGCGGGCCTCGATCTCCTGGAAGCGCTGCCAAGCCTGGGAAGCCAGCCGCTCGGTGAGGTCCTCGACGAACCACGACCCGCCGGCGGGGTCCAACACCTGGCCGACGTGCGACTCCTCCAGGAGCAGCAGCTGGGTGTTGCGGGCGATCCGGCGTGCGAAGCCCCTCGCCACGCCGGGGAAGCCGCCCGGGATCGCCGCGTCGAACGGGGACACCAGCACGGTGTCGGCGCCACCGACCCCGGCCCCGAACGCGGCCAGCGTGCCGCGCAGCATGTTCACCCACGGATCCCGCTGGGTCATCATCGGCAGCGAGGTCTCCGCGTGCACGACGGCCGCGCCGCCCTCCGGGTCACCGACCACCTCGGCGACGCGCGCCCACAGTCGACGCGCCGCGCGCATCTTGGCGATCGTCATGAACTGGTCGTCGTCGGCGGCGAGCCGAAAGCTGATCTGCCGCAACGCCTCGCCGACCGCGATCCCGGCGGCGGTGAGCACCCGCAGGTAGGCCACCGCGGCCGCAATACTGCCGGCCAGCTCCCAGGTCGCATTGGCACCCAGATTGTGGAATGCGGGACCGTCGACGGTGATCGCTCGCACGCCGCCGTTGCCGGCCACCCGCCTGGCGACCGCGACCACCCGCTCCAGCGACGGGCTCCCCCGGCCGCTCAGCTGCGCGGTCAGCGGGTCGCCGCCCAGGTCGATCGACACGGCGGTGCGCCTGTCCGGATCCAGCTGATCGACCAGCGCCAGCAGGGCATCGCCGACCTCGGCGTAGTCGGCGCCCGCGTCGAGGATCACCGGCGCCAGGTCCAGGTACACCCCCGACAGCAGCTGCTTAAGCTCCCCGGCCGCTATCCCGGACTCCCCCACCCGAATCAGCAGCGCGCTCACGCCGTCGCCGAGCGCGGACAACACGGCCGCGTTGTGGTCGGGGCCGCCGGGAGCAGGGAACGCCTCGGCGACCTTCCAGCCGGAGTTGACGTCGCGCAGCGCGTCGCCGCCGCGCACGTAGGGCCACTCGCCGGGCAGCGGCGGCTCCGGCAGCTCGTCGAGCGCGGTGTAGAGCGCCCGGATGGCGATCCCCTCATAGGTCGGGGTTTCCAGCAGCCGCTCCGGCTCTTCCCCCAACTCTTCGGGGTCCTTGCGGGTGCTCTTGGACAGCACACCGGCGACCGCAGTGCGCCAACGCCCGCGAACCTGTTCTAGGTCGGCGAGCTCGGGTACCTCTATGGACACCGATTGCTCCCTTTTTCCCAGCAAATTGGCAGTGACGCGTGGGTTGCCCGGGGTCTGCCAGTTACTAATCAGGCTAATTGATCGAGGCGCTCCGCTAAAAACCGCGAGGTGTGGGCGATCGCGGCGGGAAGCCTCGGGACAGCCTCGGGACGCCTCGTGACACCCAAGAAACGCCAGCCTCGGGATACGAGTTATTCATCTGGGCCCCGTAACCTTGACAGGCGTGATGGCTTCCGCCACCAGCAGAATCAACGAGACGCTGCGTGATCTCGGCCGCGCGCTCGGCGCGGCCGCGCGGCAGCTGTCCCGCCCACGCGCGGTCGGGACAGTGGTCGGCGTCACCGCCCTGGTTGCGGTGGCGCTGCTGGTTCCGCTGCCCACCCCGGTGCAGCTGCGCGACTGGGCGCAATCGGTGGGCCCGTGGTTTCCGCTGGCGTTCCTGATGGCGCACGCCGTCGTCACGGTGGTGCCAATCCCCCGCACGGCGTTCACCTTGGCCGCGGGGCTGCTGTTCGGCCCGGTGCTGGGTGTTGCCATCGCGGTGGTGGCCAGCACCGCGAGCGCGATGGCCGCCATGTTGCTGGTGCGCGCGGCTGGGTGGCAGCTCAATCGCCTGGTTCGCCACCGATCGATCGACACGGTCGACGAGCGGTTGCGGCAACGTGGCTGGCTGGCCATTTTGTCGCTGCGATTGATACCCGCCGTGCCGTTTTCGGCGATCAACTACGCCGCCGGCGCGTCGGCCGTGCGGGTGCTGCCTTACGCGTTGGCCACGCTGGCCGGTCTGCTTCCCGGCACCGCTGCCGTGGTGATCCTCGGCGACGCGCTGGCCGGTCACCCCAGCCCGCTGCTCTACCTGGTGTCGCTGTGCACGGGCGCTTTGGGGCTGACGGGCCTGGTCGTCGAGATTAAGCATTACCGCCGGCACCATCGCCGCAAGATGGGAAGCGCCTCGCACGGCGACGAGCCTTCTCCCGAGCCGGCCACCATCGGCTGACCGCGCAGCTCCCTGCGGCTGCGCCCTAAGGACGGCTTTCCTCGCGTTCGATGAACTGAATGCCTACCATCCCCAGACAGCGACTTGCCCCAGCCAGCGTTATGCCTGCGATGCTGCTATTGTGCAGGCATGGTTGCGATTACGATTCGTGGCGTCCCCGATCAAGTCCGCGACGAACTGGCCGCGCGCGCCGCGCGTTCTGGGCAGTCACTGCAGGAGTACCTGCGTGGTCTGCTCGTCGCGACGGCGGACAAGCCGGCAGCGCGCGACGTCGTCGCCCGCGCCCGCGCCCGGGTGAACGCGACGGGAGCGTGCCTCGACGCGGCCGCCATCCTCGCTGCCAAAGACGCCGAGCGTCGGTGAACGACCGCGTCGTCTGCGACGCGTCGGCGGTGGTGGCCGTCCTACTGGATTCCGGCAGTGACGGGCAGTGGGCCACAACACAATTGACGGAAGCGGATCTCTTCGCACCCACGTTGTTGCCGTACGAATGCGCCAACGTCATCAGGCGGGCAGAACTGGGCGGAGCGATCGGCGCCGACCAGGCCGCGCAAGCCCACGCCGATCTACTCGATCTCGCGGTAGACCTGTGGCCATACGACGTGCTGGCGTCCCGTATCCGGGAACTAAGGGCCAATCTGTCCAGCTACGACGCCGCGTACGTCGCGCTCGCTGAGATCTTGGCCGTTCCCCTGGTGACCTTGGACCAACGCATCCCGCGAGCGCCCGGCATCACCTGTTCGGTGTCGGTCCCCGGCTTCGGCTGACGACGATGCGGCGCTATTCCACGCGCCGCGTTCCGGCCAGGTCGCGCGCCTCCTGACGGGTCTCGACCGACGGCCCCGAACCCAGCAGCGGCTTGCCGGCGACCTCGGGGGTGAACAGCAGCGTCACGAAACCGACCAAGCCGGCGCACATGAGCATGTAGGCCGGCATCATCGGATTGCCGGTGCCGGCCACCAGCGTCTCGGCGATCAGCGGCGTGGTGCCGCCGAACGCCGACACAGAGATGTTGAATCCGATGGACACCGCCCCGTAGCGCACGTTGGTGGGAAACAGCGCCGGCAGGACCGCCGGTTCGATGCTGCTCAAGAACAGCATGGCCAGGCCGACGAGCAGCACGCCGAGGAATTTTGTCGGGTAACCCCCGCCGAACCGCATCAACGAAAACGCGGGTATCGAGACCGTGATCAGCAGCCCGCAGCCCGTCCACAGCAGCGGTTTGACGCCGACGCGGTCGGAGAGCATCGCGACGAGCAGCACGCCGGCGCTCAGTACGGCCAACACCGCCAGGACCATCACCAGTGCCAGAGTGTCTGGCAGGCCTACGGTCTTCTTCAGGTAGGTCGGCACGTATCCGCTGAGCATGTAGCTGGTGTCGCTGATGGCAAGCTCCAGGCCGATGCAGATCAGCAGCGCCCTCCACTGCTGTACGACCGTCCGCCTGAACTGCGTGCGGCCCGAGGTCGGCTCCGCGGCCGCGTGCATCTCCTCGTAATCGGGCGACTCGTCGATCCGCGAGCGCAGGTACACCGCAACCAGGCCCAACGGAGCGGCGAGGATGAACGGCACGCGCCAGCCCCAGGCCAGCATGTCGGCGGTGGGCAGGGCGGTCTGCAGCACCGTCACCAGCGTGGCACCCACCACGAAACCGCTCAGCGTGCCCACCGGCAAGAAGCCGGCGAACATCCCCCGTTTGTGGTCGGGGGCATGTTCGGCGATGAAGGTCATGGCGCCCGCGTACTCCCCACCGGAGGAAAGGCCCTGGCAGATCCGAACGGCCGTGAGCAGCACCGGCGCCCAGACCCCGATGGTGTGGTAGACGGGCAGGACGCCGGTCGCCGCCGCACACACCGCCATCAGCGAGATCGTCATCACCAAGACGGGCTTACGCCCGATGCGGTCGCCGAGCGGGCCGAAGATAAACCCACCGAGCGGCCGCACGACGAATCCCGCCGTCATCGTGCCGAAGGTGGCGATGAGGTTGCCCGCGCCGGAATTTTCCCCGGGATAAAACTTCTGCGCGAGGATGGTGGCGACAAGGCTGAACAGGGTGAAGTCGTACGCCTCCATGAAGTTGCCGATCGCCGTGCCCTGGATTGACCGACGCGTCACCCCGGTGTCGACGACCATGATCTCGTCGCGCGCCCACGTTTCGCGGGAGCCTTTGCCGGCTTTTCGACTCATTGAGAAGATTTCTTACCCGAAATGCCCGGCCTCCATGCGGCCCGCCTCATCACTTGGACGAGAATCACAAGGATGGCACGGTCTGCAAAAGCATCCCCTATCGCCCGAATCGGCGCGCGGCTGCTGCGGTCGCGTCGTCTCATGCGCGCGCCGACGTGGATCTACAAGGCCCGGGCGGGCGCACTGTTCGGCTCGCGGATCCTGATGCTCGAACACATCGGCCGCACTTCCGGCGCGCGGCGCTACGTCGTCCTCGAGGTCGTCGACCACCCCGCCCCGGACACCTACGTCGTCGCCTCCGGCTTCGGCCGAAAAGCCCAGTGGTTCCGCAACATTCAGGCCAACCCGCGGGTACGCGTCTACGCCGGCAGCCACGCACCGGCGGCCGCCGTCGCACGCGTCCTCGACCAACCGGAAGCCGACCGCACGCTGGCCGCCTACCGCGGCCGCCACGCCCGGGCGTGGGAGCGGTTCAAACCGGTGCTGGAGGAAACCCTCGGCGCGCCGATCACCGACACCAACACGCCCTTGCCGATGGTGGAGCTGAGGCTGTCTTAGGCCCGGTCGGGACCCTGCACCGTCATCACCGCGAACGTCGCCAGGAATGACGCCGCCGGAACGGTGTTCACCACCTTGTCCCGGGCCCGAATGTGCGCGCCGACGGCCAACACGAAATACAGCGTCAGCATCGCCGTCGTCAGCCTCGCCAAGGCCGGGAACCAGGTCACCGACAGCAGACCGACCGCGGCCGCGGCCTTGACGACCGGCAGCACCGGGCGAACGTTGTCCGGGACCCCCAGGTCGTCGAGGACCTTCTTGATGGGAGCCACCTGGACCGCGCAGGCCACCGCGTCGCCGGCATGGAAAGCGGCAAGGGCCGCATACGCCTTGGGTGAAGTCAGAACACTCATGCCGCAAGCTTATTGACTCAACTCCGGCGGCGCTCCCGGCCGTCCGTCCACCGGCTGACGGGCTATCGCCTCGGCCTTGGCCACCGCCTGGGCGATCATCGGGTCGGTCTCGGTGGAAAACCAGTCGGCGACCTCGGCGTCGTCGTCGGGGGTGTGCTGGGGTGCGTCATCGACCGGGGACGGCTCGAACCGGAAGACGCCGTCTTCGCCCGGGGTGCCCAGCAGCCTGGTGAACCCCTGCAACGCCGCGCTGAAGTCGCTGGGCACCACCCACACCTTGTTGGCGTCGCCCCGGGCCATCTCCGGCAGTGTCTGCAGGTACTGGTAGGCCAGCATCTCCGGGGTGGGCCTGCCGGCCTTGATCGCGGCGAACGTCTTCTCGATGGCCTTGGCCTGCCCCTGCGCCTGCAGGTACGCCGCGGCGCGGTCACCCTGGGCGCGCAGCATCCGCGACTGCCGGTCGGCCTCGGCGGCCAGGATCGCGGCCTGCTTGGCCCCCTCGGCCGCCAGGATCTGCGCCTGCTTTTGGCCCTCGGCCTCCTTGATCGCCGCCTCGCGCATGCCTTCGGCGGTCAGGATCATCGCCCGCTTCTCCCGGTCGGCCTTCATTTGCTTTTCCATCGAGGCCTGGATCGACGGCGGCGGGTCGATGCTGCGCAGCTCGACCCGCGCCACCCGCAGCCCCCAGCGACCGGTGGCCTCGTCGAGCACGCCGCGCAGCTGGCCGTTGATCTGGTCGCGGGAGGTCAGCGTCTGCTCCAGCGTCATGCCGCCGACCACGTTGCGCAGCGTGGTCGTGGTCAGCTGCTCGACCCCGACGATGTAGTTGCTGATTTCGTAGACGGCCGCCTGCGGGCTGGTGACCTGGAAGTAGACGACGGTGTCGATGTTCAGCGTCAGGTTGTCCTCGGTGATCACCGGCTGCGGCGGGAACGACACCACCCGCTCGCGCAGGTCCACCCGGGCGCGGATGCGGTCGATGAACGGCACCAACAGCGTCAGCTGCCCGCTGATCGTGCGGCTGTATCGACCCAGGCGCTCGATCACCGCGGCCTCGGCCTGCGGAATCAGCGCAACGGATTTGGCCACCACGACGATCGCAAAGACCACCAGCGCGACCGCCACCACCAGGAGAGCAACTTCACCGTGCATCGCGCTTCCTCCCATTTCTGCATCGGGGATTACATGCTTTTGAACACCACCGCGGTGGCGCCGTTGATCTGCATGACGGTCACCCGCTCGCCGGGCTCGTACACGTCGTCCTCGTTGAGGGGGCGCGCCGTCCACACCTGGCCGTCCAGCCTCACCTGGCCTGCGTCGCGGGCGACCCGGTCGAGCACCAGCGCGCTCTTGCCCTCCAGCGCCTCGATGCCGGTCGGCAGTCCCTTCGCGGGGCTCAGCCGCCGCCGCAGCGCCGGCCTCACCAGGACCAGCAGCAAGACCGAAATCACCAGGAACACCGCCGCGTCGGCCCACAGCGGCCAGCCCAGCAACCAGCTGCTCCCCGCGGCGGCCAGCGCGCCGCCGGAAAGCATCAACAGGGACATGTCGCCGCTCAGCGCCTCCGCGCCGGCAAGCACCAGCGCGAATATGAGCCAAATCACCGCGGCGGGCATGCGGTCAGAATACGCGTGATCAGCCTTTGCCGGATCGAACAACTACACTCCGAGGTCATGTGGTGTCCCAGCGTTTCGCTGTCGGTATGGGCCAACGCCTGGCTCGCGGGCAAGGCCGCGCCCGACGACGTTTTGGACGCGTTATCTCTTTGGGCGCCAAAGCAATCGGTCACCGCGTATGATGCCGTCGCCGCGGGGCACACGGGGCTGCCGTGGCCCGATGTCCACGACGCCGGGACCGTCACGTTGTTACAGACGCTGCGCGCGGCGGTTGGCCGGTCGGCTTCGCCCGGTGTTCCGTGTCGTTTGCGGGGGACGATCAACGTGGTGTTGCCGGTGCCGGGTGACGTGCGCGGGCTGGCCGCGGGAACGCAGTTCGAGCGCGATGCCCTGGCCGCCGGTGAGGCGATCATCGTCACCAACCCCGACGATCCCGCCGCCGCCGTCGGGCTGGTGCCCGAGTTCTCCTACGACGATTCCGACGAGGCGGGCCCGCCGGAATTGTGCGCGCTGTCGTGGACGGTGTACTCGCTGCCCGGTGCGCCCGTGTTCGACCACCACGAGCTGGGCGACGCCGAGTACACGTTGCGGTCGGCGGTGCGTTCGGCCGCTGACGCGCTCGTCGCGATTGGGCCGGGAGGCGCCGCGTCCGACGTCGACGACCCGCGCGGGCTCGTCGAGCGGCTGCTGGAATCCGCACGGCAACACCGCATTCCGGACCATGCGCCGTCGCGCGCGTTGCGGGTCCTGGAGAATGCCGCGCACGTCGACGCGATCATCGCGGTCAGCGCCGGGCTCAATCGACCGTCCGACGCCGTGACGGACCGCATCGTCACCGCGATTGGGGCGCAGTCATCGTCGGAGGCTCGGATCGCCAACGATGCGCTGCGGCCGCTCACCGCGGTGGTGCGTTCGGCGCGGATGGCCGCGGTCACCGCGATCCTGCACTCGGCCTGGCCCGACTAGTCCTGATGGCGGCGACCCGCTTCGCCCGGTCCCCCGCGCTCGCGATCGCCGCTAACCGCTTTCCCGCGCAACGCAATGCGGTGGGCGGCACGGCTCGCCGTTGACGCCGGCGAGGCAGCCCGGCACCGGATTGGCACCGCTCACCCGTAGCGGCTCACGGCCGTATCGGAGTTCGTCGATCAGGCCCCCGGCCAGCCGCGCGAGTCGCCGGTCGGCGTTGGGCGTCGCGGCCCGGGCAAACGCCAAGCCCGCCGCCTCGGCCTGCTCTCGCAATTCGTGGTCGAGATCCCACACCACCTCGATGTGGTCGGCGACAAACCCGATCGGGCAGACGATGACGGCTTTGGTGCCCGCTTCGGCCAGCGTCGTCAGGTGGTCGGCGACGTCGGGCTCCAGCCAGGGAACCTGCGGCGGGCCCGATCGCGACTGCCAGACCAGGTCGTAGTCGGCGTATCCGGCGGCCGCCGCGACAAGCCTTGTGGCATAGGCTACTTGGCGACTGTACAGCCGCGGGCCGAAGCGCTGGTCGGCGGCAACCGGAACCGAATGCGCGGTGAACACCAAGCGCGCGCCGGCGGGCACGGTGCCGGCCGCCGCCGCGATGGCGCCGGCGAACATCTCGACGAAGAGCGGGTGGTCGAAGTAGGGCCGCAGCTTGACCAGCTCGGGCGCGTCCGGCCCGGCCGCTCGCCGCGCCCGGGCGATGTCTTCGGTGTACTGTGCGCAGCTGGAGTATCCGCTCCACGCCGACGTGGTGAACACCGCGGCACGCCGAATGCCGTTGTCGCGCATAGCCGCAACGGCGTCTTCGACGTAGGGTTCCCAGTTGCGGTTGCCGAAGTACACCGGCAGGTCCAGTTCGGCTTCCAGCTCGGTGATCAGCGCCCGGTTGATCCGGTTGATCGGTGAGACCCCGCCGAAATGCAGGTAGTGCTGGGCGACGTCGTCAAGGCGTTCGGGTGGCACGTTGCGTCCCCGGGTGACGTTCTCCAGGAATGGCCGCACCTGCTCGGGCCCTTCCGGCCCGCCGAAGGATAGCAGCAGGACCGCGTCAAATTCCATTGCGTCCTAGAGCAATTGGGTGCTGGCGCCGCCGTCGGCGTAGATGACGGTGCCCGTGGTTGCCGGCAGCCACTCCGAGAGCAGGGCGCACACCGTCTTGGCGACCGGCGTGGGGTCCTTCATGTTCCAGCCCAGCGGCGCCCGCTGGTCCCAGCCCTCCTCGAGCAGGTGTATCTGGGCGCCGGCCTCCTCACCCAGCGCTCCGCCGACGATCGCGCTCATCGCGAGCGTCCGGATCGGCCCTGCCGCAACAAGATTCGAGCGCACGCCGTACTTGCCGGCCTCGCGGGCTACGAACCGGTTCACCGACTCCAGCGCGCTCTTGGCGACCGTCATCCAGTTGTAGGCCGGCATGGCACGGCTGGGGTCGAAGTCCATGCCGACGATGCCGCCGCCGGGGTTCATGATCGGCAGCAGCGCCTTGGCCAGCGAGGCGTACGAGTACGCGGAGATGTGGATGCCCTTGGCGACGTCCTCGTAGGGCGCGTCGAAGAACGGGTTGATGCCCATCCCGCTCTGCGGCATGAAGCCGATCGAATGCACCACGCCGTCGAGCTTGTTGCCCTCACCGATCACCTCGGTCACCCGCTCGCCGAGGGTGTCCAGGTGCTTCTCGTTTTGCACGTCGAGCTCGAGCAGCGGGGCCTGCCGCGGCAGCCGGTCGGCGATGCGCTGGATCAGCCGCAGCCGGTCGAACCCGGTCAGCACCAGTTCGGCCCCCTGCTCCTGGGCCACCCGCGCGATGTGAAACGCGATCGACGAGTCGGTAATGATCCCGGTGACCAGAATCCGCTTGCCTTCGAGCAGTCCTGCCATGTCCATCCTCTCAGTGGCCCATGCCGGCGCCGCCGTCGACCGGGATGACCGCGCCCGAGATGTACGAGGCGTCCTCGGACGCCAGGAAGCTGACGACCCCGGCGATCTCCCCGACTTTGCCGATGCGGCCCAACGGAATTGCCTGCTGCGCCATTTCCACGTACTTGGGTTCCATGGCGCGGGTCATGTCGGTGTCGATGAAACCGGGGGCCACCACGTTGGCGGTGATCGAGCGCGACCCCAGCTCACGGGTCAGCGACCGGGCCATCCCGACCAGCCCGGCCTTGGACGCGGCGTAGTTCGCCTGCCCGGGCAGGCCGGTCAACCCGACGACGGACCCCATGAAGATGTAGCGCCCGAACCGGTGCTTGATCATGTTGCGCGACGCCCGCTTGGCGACCCGGAAAACACCGGTCAGGTTGGCGTCGATGACCTTCTGGAATTGCTCCTCGCTCATCCGCATGATCAGCATGTCGGAGGTGACTCCGGCGTTGGCCACCAGCACCTCCACCGGGCCCTGCCGCTCCTCGACGGCCTTGAAGGCGGCGTCGACGGCGTCGTTGTCGGTGACGTCGCACTCGACGCCGAACAAACCTTCGGGGGCGCCGGACGACCGGTGCGTCACCGCGACGCGGTGCCCGTCGGCGGCCAGCCGGCGCGCCACCGCCAGCCCGATTCCCCGGTTTCCCCCGGTGACCAGGACCGAACGGGATACGAACGCGGGTCTGCCGTCGGTGGCTGTGTCAGTCACCCCGTCAACCTATCGCCTCACCGCGGCGGGGCTGCAATCGGCTCATCGCGAGCTGAAGGCACCATGCGCTTCGCGAGCGTAACGCCACCGCGAAAATGTAAGCGGGATTTCGCAGTGGCGTTCCACTCGTGGGCGTTGTCGGTGTGGGTCGGCACACTTCCGACCATGACGGACCCGTTTTTGGGCAGTGAGGCCCTGGCTGCAGGCAAGTTGACGCCCTATGAGCTGCGGAGTCGATTTGTCACGCTCCATCAGGACGTGTACATCCCACAAGGCACCGAGCTCACGCCGGCGTTGCGGGCCAAAGCATGTTGGCTGCGCTCGCGCCGCCGCGGCATCCTCGCCGGCTTCTCCGCCTCCGCCATGCACGGTGCGAAGTGGATCGATCCGGACCGGCCGGCCGCAATCGTCGACACCAACCGTCGACACGCAGCGGGGGTGCAGGTATGGGAAGAACGCATCGAGGCCGACGAGATCGCGGTCGTCGGCGGCATGCGCGTCACGACGTCGGCGCGAACGGCGCTCGATCTGGCGAGCCATTACCCGACGGACGTCGCGGTCGCTGCCATCGATGCCCTCGCGCAGGCGACCGAGTTGAAGCTGGCCGACATCGAGCTTCTGGTCGACCGCTATCGGGGCCGCCGCGGCATCAAGGCGGCCCGAGCCGCTCTCGAACTCGTTGACGGCGGCGCGCAGTCGCCGAAGGAAACGTGGCTGCGTCTGCTCCTGGTGCGGGCCGGGTTTCCGCGTCCGCAGACGCAGATCCCCGTCCGCAACGAATGGGGTTGGGCGGAGGCCTATTTGGACATGGGTTGGGAGAACATCAAGGTCGCGGCCGAGTATGACGGCGATCAACATCGTTCCAGCCGTGCGCAATACGTGAAGGACATCCGCCGTAGTGAAAAATTGGAGCACCACTACGGGTGGATCGTGATCCGCGTGGTCGCCGAGGACCATCCCGCCGACATCATCCGCCGAGTGGCCGCGGCACGCGCTTCGCGAACGTAACGCCACTGCCAAAAGCGGGCTTGGATTTCGCAGTGGCGTTACGCTCGCGACGCAAGACGCTGTAAGACGGGCGCAAGAAGGGGAAGGTTAGCCGGGCAGGCGGCGGTTGATCAGCAGCGCGGCCAGCGCCGCCAGCGCCAACACCAGCGCACCCAGCCGCAGCCAGCCCACGCTGGCGTCGCCCTTGATCGTCTCGTAGCCGATCTGCTGCTGCAGCGTCGCGTAGACGCCCTTCAGCTCCTGCAGGTTGGAGGCGCTGTAGGAGTTGCCCCCGGAGAGCTGGGCCACCTTCTTGAGCGTCTCGTCGTCGACGGGCACCGGCTGGCGCTGGTCGTTGATCTCGACGAAGCCGTACGGGGTGCCGAACGAGATCGTCGAGATCGGCACGCCCTGGTCCTTGGCGGTGCGCGCGGCGGTGAAGGCGCCCTTGGGGTTGTCCGGGTTGGTCGGCATCGTCTCCTTGCCGTCGGAGAACAACACGATGCGCGCCGGCGGCGGCGTGTCGCCGCCGCCGATCACCGCGCCAACGGTGGCGATGGCCTGCAAAGCGGTGAAGATGCCCTCGCCTGTGGCGGTGCGGTCGGCGTACTGCAGCTTGTCCAGCGCGTTCTTGGTCGCCTCCCGGTTGGTCGTCGGCGACACCAGCACCGTCGCGGTCCCGGCATAGGCGATCAGGCCCAGGTTGATGCCCGGGGTGAGCTCGTCGGCGAACTGCTTGGCGGCCTCCTGCGCGGCGGCCATCCGGGTGGGGGGCACGTCGGTGGCGCGCATGGACTGCGACACGTCGATCACCAGCATCACCACCGCACGGTTGCGGGGAATCCGGACGTCGTTGGTCGGCCCCGCCATCGCGATGGTGAACAGCACCAGCGCCAACACCAGCAGGATCGCCGGCAGGTGCCGCCAGCGCGAAGGCCGTTTGGGCGCAACACTTTCCAGCAGATCCATGTTGGCGAACCGCAGCATCCGCCGCTGGCGCGCCAGTTGCAGCACGATATACAGCGCGGCCAATCCGAAGACGACGAAAAGGAAAAGGAAAAACCACGAGTGCGCGAAGCCGGACAGCGTCATCGGGCCCAGCAAAGGCAGAGTCACTGGCGCCCTGCCAGGGCCCCGCGGCGGCGGGACTCGACGAAGCGGACGATGTCGGCGATCCAGTCCCGGTCGGTGCGCAGCGTCATCATCGGGGCCCCGCAGCTGCGGATGGTGCGGGCCACCTCGGCGCGGTGCGCCGCCGCGGCCTTGGCGAAGTCGTCGCGCAGCTGCGCGTTGATGGTGAACTCGCGGGTGACACCGGATTCGGCGTCCTGCAGCACGACGTCGCCGATGTCGGGCAGCTCGACGTCGCGGGGATCGAGCACCTCGATGGCCAGCACCTCGTGGCGCGCGGCGATCGCCCGCAGCGGCCGCATCCAGTTGATCGGACCGAGGAAGTCGCTGATGATCACCGCCATCCCCCGGCGGCGTTCCGGCCGTCGCAGCGCGTCGATGGCCGTCGCCAGATCCCCGCGCACACCGACCGGCGCCCTGGGCGTCGTCGCGATGGTGCGCAACAGCGTCTGCTCGTGCTGGCGCCCGGAGCGGGCCGGCACCCGCGTGACCGTCGCGCCGTTGGCGATGATCGCGCCAAACCGGTTGCCGCCGCCGCTGTTGAGGAACGTGATCGCCGCCGAGGCCGCGATGGCCAGGTCGCGCTTCTCGCACCCCACGGTGCCGAAGTCCAGGCTGGCCGACATGTCGACCACCAGCCAGGTCTCCAGTTCGCGGTCGGCGATCATCTGCCGGACGTGCGGGTGCGCGGTGCGCGCGGTGACGGCCCAGTCCATCCGCCGCACGTCGTCACCGGGCTGGTACTCCCGCGACTCCCCCGGCTCCGATCCCGGTCCCGGGATCAGGCCGAGATGGTCGCCGTGCAGGACACCGTCGAGCTTGCGCCGGACGGTGAGCTCGAGATTGCGCAGCGCCGCCGCCAGCTTCGGGTCCTCGATCTGCCCGCGCTGAAACGACGGCGGATGCAGCACCGCCGGCTCCTGGGGATTAGTCACCGACCGCTAGCCGCGCCCGCGGCCTGCATCACCGGCGGCACCGAATGGCCTTGCTGCGGAACGGCGTTCACCTGCGGCAGGGCGACCGTCTGCAGGACTCGGTTGATGACGATCTCCGGTGAGATCTCGTCGGCGAGCGCGTCGTAGGTGAGCACCAACCGGTGCCGCAGCACGTCGGGAATGACCTCCACGACGTCCTGCGGGATCACATAGTCGCGGCCCCGCACCAGCGCCAGCGAGCGAGCACCGGCGATGATGCCCAGCGAGGCCCGCGGGGACGCGCCGAACGAGATCCAGGTCTTGACGTCGTTCATCCCCAGCTGCTCGGGGTGACGGGTGGCGGTGACGACGCGCACCACGTAGTCGACCAGGGCGTGGTGGACGAAGACGTTGGCCGCGATGTCCTGCAGCCGCAGCAGGTCGCCGGTGTTCAGGATCTGCTTGGGCACCGGCGGCTTGACACCCATCCGGTAGATGATCTCCCGCTCCTCTTCCGGCGACGGGTAGCCCACGTTGATCTTGAACAGGAAGCGGTCGCGCTGGGCCTCGGGCAGCGGGTAGACACCCTCGTGCTCGATCGGGTTCTGGGTGGCCATCACCAGGAACGGGTTGGGCAGCGGGAAGGTCTTGCCGCCGATCGACACGTGGCGTTCCTGCATGACCTCCAGCAGCGCCGACTGCACCTTCGCCGGCGCGCGGTTGATCTCGTCGGCGAGCAGGAAGTTGACCACCACCGGGCCGAGCTCGGTGTCGAACTCCTCCTTGCCCTGCCGGTAGATGCGGGTGCCGATGATGTCGGTGGGGACCAGGTCGGGGGTGAACTGGATGCGGGCGAACGTCCCGCCGACCACGCGGGCGAACGTCTCCACGGCCAGCGTCTTGGCCACGCCGGGCACACCCTCGAGCAGCACGTGGCCCTTGGACAGCAGCCCGACCAGCATCCGCTCCACGAGCTGGTCCTGGCCGACGATGATCCGTTTGACCTCGAAGATGGCCCTCTCCAGCGTGTGGACCTCGGCGGCCAGCCCATTACCGCCACCGGGCGGCGCTTCATGGGCCGGCGGGCCGGACTGCCCACCCGGGCCCGAGTAACTGCTGGCGCCCGGGGGCGGCCCACCTGCTGACGTCATCAAGAACCCTCCACAGCTCAATCGGACACGACTGCTGGCACGACCAATGTCGTGGGGCAGCGACGTGCCCGGGTCCAACTATTCCAGGCCTGCCGGATTCCGTCGACGCCGCGGCCCCGCCCGGCGACGATGCGGGCCGGAACGAGCCGGGCAATTTGGCCCCGGCCCGGACCTTTGCGCGGGCGACCACACCTTGGTCAGTACTCGATGATCCTAGTCAGGAACGGCGTCATGCCGGGCTTGCGCACCGGGCTGACGGTGACTTTGCCGGCGCTTCCGGACGCCTCCAGCATCTGGCCGTTGCCCAGGTACATGGTGACGTGCTGGCCGCCGCCCGGGCCATAGAAGATCAGGTCGCCGCGCCTGGCTTCATTGGGCGGAATGTGGCGGCCCGCGTTGTACTGGTCACCGGAGAACCGCGGGATCAGCACGCCGACACCGGCGAAGGCGTACCGCATCAGGCCCGAGCAGTCGAAGCCGACGGTGTTGGCTCCGGAGTCGACGCCCTTGCTGGGACCCTGCAGCGAGCCGCCGCCCCAGGAATACGGCACGCCCATCTGGGAGCCGCCCCGCTTGATCACGTACTCGATGGCCTGGCGGCCGTAGACGCGCGGGATCTTGCCGCCGGGGTTGGTGGCGGCCGCGGGGGCGTCATTGCCGCCGAGGTTGATGCCCAGCCCGCCGAGGAATTGCTTACCCAAATCCAGCGTGGTCTGGGTGGCCTGGGCGGTGGCCTGCAGCGAAGCGTTGGCGACCGCGAGCGGATCCCCGGGCGCGCCGGCACTGACCGTCGCCGGCAGCGTGGGATCCCACTGGCCGGGGTCGGCCCTGGCCAGTGGAGCCGGGCTGGCTACAGACAACGTCAGCCCGGTCACCAGTGCGGTGAGCACACCCAGCCTGGAAGCCAGGTTGATCAGGCGAAATTGGCTGCGGCGCATAGCTCCTCGTTCAGTACTCGATATAGCGGACTACGTAAGGCGTCATACCGCCGGTACGAACCGGTGCGACCCGGACCTTCAACCCGACGTCGGGCGCCTCGAGCATCTGACCCTGACCGAGATAGATCGTCACGTGCTGGCTGCCGCCGGGGCCGTAGAAGATCACGTCGCCGCGGCGCATCTGGGAGGACGGGATCTTGCGGCCCAGGTTGTACTGCGAACCCGAGTAGTGCGGCAGCTTGATGCCCACCCCGGCGAATGAATACAAGACCAGGCCCGAACAGTCGAAGCCGGTAGTGCCGGCCCCCGAGTCGATTCCCTTGCTCGGGCCCGCGGCGTTGCCGCCACCCCAGGAATAAGGCACCCCGATCTGTGACATCCCGCGCCGGATCACGTACTCGCTGGCCTGCCGCCCGTAGACCCGCGGGATCCGGCCCCCGGGCGAGGCGTTGGTGATGCCGGTGTCGTCGGGCCGCAGGATGCCCAGCTGCTGCAGGAAGCTGCGGCCCATGCCGGCGGTGACCTGCGTCGAGGTCGCCGAGATGCCCAACACCTGGTTGATCACCGCGATCGGGTCGCCGGGGACGTTGGCGCTGGGCACCATGGGCAACGTCGGATCCCAGGCGCCATCCCACGTGCGGCCGCCCGCCGGCGGCGCACCGCCGGGTGACCCGGGATCCCACCGGTCGCCCGACGCCGGGACGCCCGCCCCGCCCTTCCCCGCCGACCATTGGCTCGCGGCCTCGCGGCGGGCGGCCTCGAGTTTGGCCTGAGCCTCGTCACGCTCGGCGGCCAGCCGAATGACCTCGTCGCGCTGTTCGTCGAACGTGCGCCTCGAGTTGGTGAGCGCCGCCACCGCGGCGTCCTGGCTGGCCTTGGCGTCGGCGGCGGCCTTGTCGGCCTTCTGCTTGGCCAGCCGCGCCGCAGACTCCTTGTTGACCTGTTCGGTCCGGGCCCGCTGCAGGTTGTCCATCACCGTGTGGGAGCTGGCCGTCAGCGTCCGGGCGGCGGTTTCGGTGGCGATGATGTCTTCGGGGCTGGTCGCGGTCAGGTAGCTGCCCGACGGGCCGTTCATATAGGTGGCCGCGGCGAACGTGTCGAACCGGCGTTGGGCGGAAGCGATTGCCGCATCGGCGTCTTTGACCGCCCGCTGGCTGGCCTCGAGGTCGTGTTCGGTGGCGGTCGCGTTGTCGCGTGCGGTCTCCACGTCGACCAGCGCCTTGTTGACGCTTTCCTGCTCCGTCTGGATTTCCGCGCTCAGGTTTTCCAGGCGCTGGTTGGCCTTGGCGACGTTGGCGATGAGCGCGGCCAGGCTGTCGGCGGCGGGATCACCGTGCGCCAGCCCGGGCGTGCATAGCAGCAGGGCGGCACTCAAGACCGACGGTATGACCGGCCGGACCAGCCTCGCGGCCGGTCGCGCAGAAGAGCCCCAGCGGGTGCGTCTCATTCGGCTCAGGTCTCCTACGGCTCAACGCGGACGGGCGGCACCGGGGACAGCATTCGCTGACGGCGCCAGAAACAACAGGAGCATCATTTGCACCGTACGTCACAGGGGACGTCGTGGAAACGCTGGCCACAAACTGCACTCTGGACGTGCGTTTAATGTGACCTAACGGTGACCTGCGGTGTTTGCCGCATTAAGTCGCGGGGCCTCGCCGGTAAGGCAGCCCGGGCCGGATGCGTGTGTCAGGCGCCGTTACTCGGCGCTACCAGACGCCTCGGTCGGCGTTTCCGCCGCGTTGGCCGACGTTGCTGGGCGCCCACTGCGCAACTGCAGCAATCGGGTCCCGACGGCCGCCGCGAACACGGCGATCAGCAGGAATATGGTCAAGCCGGTCCAGGGAAACTCCGGGGCGTTCAGCTCGTGCAAAAAATGCTGCGCCGAGACCACCGGGTTGCCCGTCTTGGCGATGTCCTCGCCGGCTTCGAGGGTGACGCGCGGGAATTGCGTGCTGTAGCTGCCGACGTAATTCGGGCTGAGCGTCAGGACCGTGGCGTCGTGGTAGTCGGCGCCGACCACGGTGGAGATGTCGCGCAGGGGTGTGTCGTTGGGGGGGTTGTGGTCGAGCAGGACGATCTTGAGGTTGATGCCCTCGGCGTGGGCCTGGTTGACCACGTCGAGCAGCCCGGGCATGGCCGCCGGCGGCGCGCTGACGCCGACGGCGGCGACCTGAGCCTTGACCGCGGTCATGTCGACGTCTTGGGGGATGTAGAGCGGCAGGACTTGCCCGGTCATCGTGTCCCTCCTGTCACCGTGCTAGGGGCACATTACGCGACCTGCACACCGACTTCGCCGAGCCTGTAATCCTGCAGGGCCCTACTCGCACTTCCCCTGCAGATTTACCGGCTCGGCGGTAAAGCGGCCTTCCAACGGGAAGACTAGGTAACGGGTGCCGCCCGTAATGCAGGACAAGCGTACTGTTAAAGTGGTTCGGCATTCGAAGCGCCGCCGACACGGCCCGTCGGCGGGAGAACTTAATCCTCGGGAGTACAAGTGACTAGCAAAGATTCTGTGAACTCGTTCGGAGCCCGCGGCACCCTGAAGGTCGGCGAAAAGAGTTACCAGATCTATCGCCTCGACGCCGTCCCCAATACCGAGAAACTCCCCTACAGCCTCAAAGTCCTCGCCGAGAATCTGCTGCGCAATGAGGACGGCAGCGACATCACCAGAGACCACATCGAGGCCATCGCGAACTGGGATCCCAAGGCGGAGCCCAGCATTGAGATCCAATACACGCCCGCCCGCGTCGTGATGCAGGACTTCACCGGGGTGCCGTGCATCGTCGACCTGGCCACCATGCGTGAGGCCATCGGCGACCTGGGCGGCAACCCGGACAAGGTCAACCCGCTGGCGCCGGCCGACCTGGTGATCGACCACTCGGTGATCGCCGACCTGTTCGGCCGGGCCGACGCGTTCGAGCGCAACGTCGAGATCGAGTACCAGCGCAACGGGGAGCGCTACCAGTTCCTGCGTTGGGGCCAAGGCGCGTTCGCCGACTTCAAGGTGGTGCCCCCGGGCACCGGCATCGTGCACCAGGTCAACATCGAGTACCTGGCCAGTGTGGTGATGGACCGCGACGGGGTGGCGTACCCCGACACCTGTGTGGGCACCGATTCGCACACCACGATGGTCAACGGCCTCGGCGTGCTCGGCTGGGGCGTGGGCGGCATCGAGGCCGAGGCCGCGATGCTCGGCCAGCCGGTGTCGATGCTGATCCCGCGGGTCGTCGGCTTCAAGCTGACGGGCGAGATCCAGCCGGGTGTCACGGCCACCGACGTGGTGCTGACGGTCACCGAGATGCTGCGCAAGCACGGCGTGGTCGGCAAATTCGTCGAGTTCTACGGCGAGGGCGTGGCCGAGGTGCCGTTGGCCAACCGCGCCACCCTGGGCAACATGAGCCCCGAATTCGGTTCCACCGCAGCGATTTTCCCGATCGACGACGAGACCATCTCCTACCTGCGGTTCACCGGCCGCAAGCCCGAGCAGCTGGCGCTGGTCGAGGCCTACGCCAAAGAGCAGGGCATGTGGCACGACCCCAAGCACGAGCCGGCGTTCTCCGAATACCTGGAGCTCGACCTGTCCGACGTGGTGCCCTCGATCGCCGGGCCCAAGCGCCCGCAGGACCGAATCCCGTTGTCGCAAGCCAAGTCGACGTTCCGCGAGCAGATTCCGCACTACGTCGGTAACGGTGACGGCGGGCAGGGCTACTCGAAACTCGACGAGGTGGTCGAGGAGACATTCCCGGCCAGCGATCCGGGGGCACCGTCCAACGGCCACGTCGACGACGTGCCCGCCGTGCACTCGGCCGCCACACACGCCAAGGGCCGGGTGAGCGACCCGGTGCGGGTGAAGTCGCAAGAACTCGGGGAGTTCGTGCTCGACCACGGCGCGGTGGTGATCGCCGCGGTCACGTCGTGCACCAACACGTCCAATCCTGAGGTGATGCTGGGCGCCGCGCTGCTGGCGCGCAACGCCGTCGAGAAGGGGTTGACTTCCAAGCCGTGGGTCAAGACGTCGATGGCGCCGGGCTCCCAGGTGGTCAGCGACTACTACGAAAAGGCCGGCCTGTGGCCGTATTTGGAGAAGCTGGGCTTCTATCTGGTGGGGTACGGCTGCACCACCTGCATCGGCAACTCCGGTCCGCTGCCCGAGGAGATTTCGAAGGCGGTCAACGACAACGACCTTTCGGTGGCCGCCGTGTTGTCGGGCAACCGGAACTTCGAGGGCCGCATCCACCCGGACGTGAAGATGAACTACCTGGCGTCGCCGCCGCTGGTGATCGCCTACGCGCTGGCCGGGACGATGGACTTCGACTTCGACTCCCAGCCGCTGGGCACAGATAAAGAAGGCAAGGATGTCTATTTGAAAGATATCTGGCCGTCGCAGAAGGACGTCTCCGGCACCATCGCCTCGGCGATCAACCAGGAGATGTTCGTCAACAACTACGCCTCCGTGTTCAAGGGCGGCGAGCGGTGGCGCAACCTGCCGACCCCGAGCGGCAATACCTTTGACTGGGACCCGGATTCGACGTACGTGCGCAAACCCCCGTACTTCGAGGGGATGTCGGCCGACCCGGAGCCGGTCGGCGACATCACCGGCGCCCGGGTGCTGGCGCTGCTCGGCGACTCGGTGACCACCGACCACATCTCCCCCGCCGGCAGCATCAAGCCGGGCACCCCCGCGGCGCAGTACCTCGACGAGCACGGCGTGGAGCGCAAGGACTACAACTCCTTCGGCTCGCGGCGCGGCAACCACGAGGTGATGATCCGCGGCACGTTCGCCAACATCCGGTTGCGTAACCTGCTGCTGGACGACGTGTCCGGCGGCTACACCCGCGACTTCACCCAGTCCGGGGCTCCGCAGGCCTTCATCTACGACGCGGCGCAAAACTATGCGGCACAAGGCATTCCGCTGGTGGTGCTGGGCGGTAAAGAGTACGGGTCCGGCTCCTCCCGCGACTGGGCGGCCAAGGGCACGTTGCTGCTGGGCGTGCGGGCTGTGATCGCCGAGTCGTTCGAGCGCATCCACCGCTCCAACCTGATCGGCATGGGCGTCATCCCGCTGCAGTTCCCCGAGGGCGAGTCGGCCACGTCGCTGGGGCTGGACGGCACCGAGGTCTTCGACATCACCGGCATCGAGGCGCTCAACGACGGCAAGACGCCCAAGACGGTGCACGTCAAGGCGAGCAAGGATGCCGGCGAGCCGATCGAGTTCGACGCGGTGGTGCGCATCGACACCCCGGGTGAGGCCGACTACTACCGCAACGGCGGCATCCTGCAGTACGTGCTGCGTAACATGCTCAAGTCGGGTTAGTCCCAGGCTAACCCGTGCCCAAGGTCAGCGAGGGCCACCTGGCGGCCCGCCGTCGCCAGATTCTCGACGGCGCCCGCCGTTGCTTCGCCGAATACGGTTACGACAAGGCCACGGTGCGCCGGCTGGAACAAGCGATCGGGATGTCGCGCGGCGCGATCTTCCACCATTTCCGCGACAAGGACGCGCTGTTTTTTGCGCTGGCGCACGAGGACGCCGAGCGGATGGCCGACGTGGCGTCCCGCGAGGGCCTCATCCAGGTGATGCGCGACATGCTCGCGGCGCCCGACCAGTTCGACTGGCTGGCCACCAGGTTGGAGATCGCGCGCAAGCTGCGCAACGACCCCGTCTTCAGCCGCGGCTGGGCGGAGCGTTCCGCGGAGCTGGCGGCGGCGACCACCGATCGGCTGCGCCGCCAGAAGGAGGCGCACCGGGTGCGCGACGACGTTCCCGGCGACGTGTTGCAGTGCTACCTCGAGCTGGTTCTCGACGGCTTGGTGGCCCGGCTGGCATCCGGCGAGGATCCGCGGCGGCTGGGCGCCGTCCTCGACCTGGTGGAGAAGTCGGTGCGCCGCAACGATTCTGGGCCGCGAGCGTAACGTCACTGCGAAAAATCCAGTCGGATTTCGCAGTGACGTTACGCTCGCGCGGTCTGGCGCTGGCGAGACGTGTGGTTGGGTCCACCGCGGCCGCGCAGGGTGGTACCCGACTCGAGCAGCAGGCTGTGCACAGATCCGTACGACCTGCCGGTGGTGGCGGCCAGATTGCGGATGCTGGCGCCGCCCTCATAGGCGTTGCGTAACTCGTGCAGCAACTGGTCGCGCGTCTTCTTCGACTTTCTCACTGTATTTTTCAAGGTCCGCTCCACGCTTGAACTCGATTCCAAGCACATAGAGTAAGAACACGGGCGTCGGTCGCGGGCCGATTTGGCCGAAATCGCCGGCGATCTAGGCCAGCTCGATGAGATCCCGATACTCGTCGGACCAATAGTCCTCGGTGCCGTCGGGCAGCAGCACGACGCGTTGCGGGTCCAAGGCCTCGGCCGCGCCCGGGTCGTGCGTCACCAGCACCACCGCGCCCTGATAGCTGCGCAGCGCGTCGAGCACCTGCTCACGCGACGCGGGATCGAGGTTGTTGGTGGGTTCGTCGAGCAGCAACACGTTGGCCGTGGACGCCACCAGACCGGCCAGCGCCAGGCGGGTCTTCTCCCCGCCGGACAGGGTCCCCGCCGGCTGGTCGAGCTGCGCGCCGCTGAACATGAACGCGCCGAGCAGGCCGCGCAGCTCCTGTTCGCCCGAGTCGGGTGCGGCGTGGCGGATGTTGTGCCAGACGGTCGCGTCGTCGTCGAGGGTGTCGTGCTCCTGCGCGAAATAGCCGATCCGCAAACCGTGTCCGGGTTCCAGCGCTCCCGTGTCGGGGTTTTCGGCGCCGGCCAGCAAGCGCAGCAGCGTGGTCTTGCCGGCGCCGTTGAGCCCCAGCACGACCACCCGCGAGCCGCGGTCGATGGCCAGATCGACGCCGCTGAACACCTCCAGCGATCCGTAGGACTTGCTCAGCCCGGTGGCGACCAGCGGTGTGCGCCCGCACGCGGCCGGGGTGGGGAACTTGATCCGGGCCACCTTGTCGGCCGCCCGCTCCTCGTCGAGCGCGGCCATCATCCGGTCGGCGCGGCGCAACATGTTCTGGGCCGCAACGGCTTTGGTGGCCTTGGCGCCTAGCTTGGCGGCCTGGGTGCGCAGCGCGGCGGCCTTGCGTTCGGCGTTGGCGCGTTCCCGGCGGCGGCGCTGCTCGTCGGTGGCCCGGGCGTCGAGGTACTTCTGCCAGCCCATGTTGTAGACGTCGACCTCACCGCGCACGGCGTCCAGGAACCACACCCGGTTGACGACGTCGGCGAGCAATTCGACGTTGTGGCTGATGACGACCAGGCCGCCGGTGTGCGCCCGCAGGAAATCCCGCAGCCAGCCAAGCGAATCCGCGTCGAGGTGGTTGGTCGGCTCGTCGAGCAGCAGCGTCGTCGAAGAGCCTGCGCCGGTATCGGATGCCGCGAACAGGATGCGCGCCAGCTCCACCCGGCGGCGCTGCCCCCCGGACAGGGTGCGCAGTTGTTGCGTCAGCACCCGTTCCGGTAAGCCGAGGCTCGCGCAGATGCGGCCGGCTTCGCTTTCGGCGCCGTAGCCGCCCAGCGCGACGAACCGCTCCTCCAGCTGCCCGTAGCGGCGGATCGCGCGGTCGCGCGCGTCGTCGTCGGCGACCTCGGCCATCAACGCCTGCTGCTTCTCCAGATCGGTGAGCAGCACGTCCAACCCGCGGGCCGAAAGCACCCGGTCGCGGGCCAGCACGTCGAGGTCGCCTTCTTTGGGATCCTGTGGCAGGTAACCGATTTCGCCGGTGCGGGTGACCGATCCGGCATACGGTTCGCTCTCCCCCGCCAGGATGCGCAGGGTCGTGGTCTTGCCCGCACCGTTGCGACCGACCAGCCCGATGCGGTCGCCGGGCTGCACGCGCAGGTCCGGGCCGTCGGGCGAGAGCAGAATGCGCGCGCCGGCGCGGACCTCAAGGCCCGTGGCCGTGATCACATTCGCTCTCCCCGTTAGTCATTTGTCGTCGGTGAACACCGGCGGCCGCCGTTCCGCGCGCGCGGCAACCGCTTCTTCGAAGTTGGCGGTGAGCAGGCGGACGAAAAGCTGTCCCAAGCCCTCGGCTTGCATGTGCCCCTCCAGGCTACCGGCATCCAGCCCACTCCACAGTGTGCGTTTGGTCAACTCGATTCCCGGCCGGGAGAACGCCGCCATCCGCGCGGCGATCGCGTAGCAGGTGTCGAGCAGCTGGCCTTCCGGTACCTGGCACGACACCAGCCCGATGCGCTCGGCCTCCTCGGCGGTGACGTCGCGACCGGTCAGCATGATCTCGAACGCGCGCGACGATCCGATGGCCCTGGGTAACAGGTAGCTCAGCCCCAGTTCGCTGGCGGTCAGCCCGTTGTTGATGCCCGCGGCCCGGAAGTAGGCGCTGGTCGAGGCCACCCGGACGTCGGCGGCCAGCGCCAGGCACAGCCCACCGCCGATGGCCGGGCCGTTGACCGCGGCGATCACCGGCTGGTGTAGCCGCCGCAGCGCCAGGATGACGTCGTCGAGCAGCTCCATGGAGCGCAGCGCGTGGGTCGGACGGGTCAGCCCGTCGACACCCGGCACCGCGCCCGCGGACTTGTGATCGGCGCCCGAGGAGAACCCCCGGCCCGCCCCGGTCAGCACGACCACGCGCACGGAGTTGTCGTAGGTGACCTTCCCGAGGGCCTCCTTGAGCGGCACCATGACGTCGAACGCCATGGAGTTCATTCGCTCGGGCCGATTGAGGGTTATCAGCGCGACGCCGGGTCGCGGTTGCTCTAGCAATACCAAACTCACCCGTGAAAGGTAGCGCGAACCCGGCGGCGGGCGCGGGATGCCCTACGGCTCAGACGTGACCCATCCCTGTGGTCATCAGGAGAACCCCCAGCACGGCCACGATGGCGCCGAGGAGCCCCCGCCTGCGGGCCGTCACCCAATCGTGCACGCGCGACATCACCGCGCTCGTCCGTGCCGGCGCCGCCAGCTGGCTGGCGAGTGGGATCTCGGCGAACCCGAGCGCCACGACCGTGTAGACCGCCGCCGCGCCGACCTGGGTGCTCAGGGCGGCGCCCGAGGCCAGGATGGCGGTGAGCGCCGCCAAGTACCGGAAGTCCGTCGAGATCACCACTCCGACAAGGAATGTGACCCACGGCGGGCCGACGTGCAGCGCATCCACGGCGCGCGCCGACAATCGCGAAAATCCGGCGCGGCGCGACGGATCGTCGGCGGGCATTGGCGCTCGCGTGCGTTGACGCACCGAAAAGCCGAGCGCGATCGCCGCGGCGACCACCAGGGCGAGCACACCCATGGCGATCTGGATGTGCCCCGCCGTGGAGCTGGTGGCGGCAAGCTGCACCCGATGCATGACCCCAAGCGCGGGGTCGTGCAACCCGAAGAGCACGGCCAAGGCCAGGACGACACCGACCGCCAGACCGCCAAGCCACAGCGCGACCAGATGAAGCGCGGGACGTCGCCGCGAGAACAGCAGGACGGCGATGCCGATCCGCACCGGATCCGCCGTCGCGACCAGCGCCAGCACCAGCACCGTGCCCCACATGGGCGGGACTCTACCCCCGGTGGCGGCGGGGCGGTCGTCGATGACGGAGTCGTAGGTCTCAAAGTGTCGAGTTGTCCCATTTTAGTTCGTTTGGTCTGCTATCTTTACCCACCGTTGAACGCACGTATCAATTACGGACCAATTTGCAGTGTTGGTTGGCAGCGCGGAGTCACGCTAGCGTGGGCTGTGGCGCGGGAAGGACTGTACCGCAACAGTTTTCGACCGCTAGAGGTGAAATGCGCCATTTTCAAATGTGACGATGGCGCCGCCGACCTGAAGGATTCGCTGATACGCGCTGAAGCATGAGGGAGGGGAATGTGTTCGTCCCAGGAGAGGAGGCGTTCGGTGCTATCAACGACTGGTCACCGGACCCCGGCTCGGTCGTGTGTTGGCATCCCTCGCCCGGCTCGCTTGCCAAAGCCCGACAAGCCCCGATCAGCGCCGTGCCGGCCAGCCATCAGCAAGCCCGGCACATCCGTAACTTCCGTGACCATGCGGCGCGCGGGGTCGACATGTCGCGGCTGTGCATTGGCAGTTGGGACATGCCCGGCCAGTGCGACGTCCGGGTCCTGACGTACGTCATCAACGCGCACCTTCGGCGGCACGACACCTATCACAGTTGGTTCGAGCACACCGATGCCGACCAGATCCTTCGGCACACGCTTCGCAATCCCGCCGATATTCGGTGCGTTCCGATTAAGCACGGTGAGATGACGCCGGCGGCTTTTCGGGAGCACATATTGGCGACGCCGAGCCCGTTGGAGTGGGATTGTTTTCGTTTCGCGATTATTCAGCGTGCGGATCACTTCACCTTCTGTTTCGGCGTCGATCATCTCCACATCGACGCGCAGTTTCTTGGCGCGATCCGCATAGAGTTCTATCTGATGTACACCACCCTGCTGGCGGGCGAAGCGCCCGTTTCGCTTCCCGCCCCGGGCAGCTACGAGAATTACTGCGTCCGGCAGCACGAGCACACGTCCGCCCTGACCTTGGACTCGCCGCCGGTGCGTGCCTGGGTCGATTTCTTCGAGAAAAATGACGGAACCCTCCCGGACTGCCCCGTGTCACTGGGCGACGGGTCGGGGTCCTGTGACCTGATGTTCGTACGGGTGATGGACGAGCGACAGACGGCCGAATTCGAATCCGCGTGCCTAGCGGCGGGCGCCCGTTTCAGCGGCGGCGTGTTCGCCTGCGCCGCCCTGGCGCAATACGAGTTGACCGGCGCGGAAACGTATTACGGAATCATCGCGTGTGACACCCGCAGCGCCCCGGCGGAGTTTCTGACGATCGGTTGGTTCACCGGTTTCGTTCCGGTCACCATCCCGGTCAACGCATCGTCGTTCGGTGCGACCGCGCGTGCGGCGCAGGAGTCGTTCGATTCGGGCAAAGACCTGGCGAACGTGCCGTTCATTCGCGTGCTGGAATTGGCGCCGTGGCTGAGGATGCCTCAGGGGCGTGTGCCCCTGCTGTTTCATCTCGATGCCAGCGGCCCTCCCCTTTCCACCATCGTCAAATCCGAATGGGGCGGGTCGAATATCAGGATTCACCACGACGGTGGGGTTCCGGCTCGATTCGATTTGCGCGTGAATCGGTACGAAAAGGAGACGCACGCAATGGTGTTTTTCCCCAACAATCCGGTTGCCCGCGAATCGGTAACCCGTTATCTCGAGACGCTGAAATCCGTGTATGCCCGTGTCGCCGAAGGCCGTTGCGCGGCACCGCTATGCAATGTCACTCAATTCCAGCGGCAACTGGTCTGATCGGATTGTTCGGCCCGGGCCGCCCGGGTCACTCCGAGACGTCGAAGGCCCTGATTTGCTGCACCAGGTCTTCCAGGGCCGCCGGCGGCAACGCCCCGGCCTGATTGAACAGCAGCTTGCCCTTCTTGAAGGCCATCAGTGTGGGGATGGACCGGATCTGGGCGGCCGCCGCCAATTGTTGTTCGGCCTCCGTGTCGACTTTCGCGTAGACGATGTCGGGGTGTTTCTCCGACGATTCGTGGAAAGTCGGCGCGAACTGGCGGCACGGTCCGCACCAGGAGGCCCAGAAATCGACGAGCACGATGTCGTTGCCCTCGATGGTTTCGTCGAACTGGTCAGCGGTGAGATCGAGTGTTGTCACAACCGCCCTAACGTCTCGAACCGGTGCGATGTTCCCGCACGGTCGACGCGGCTCGGATCAAGCCCCCACGGCCGGCGACGCCGCCGCCCGCCAGCACCGGTCGGTCAGCAGGCGCACGCCGTTGAGCGCGACGATGAGGGTGGAGCCTTCGTGGCCGGCGACGCCCAGCGGCAGTGGCAGCCGTCCGAACAGGTCCCACAGCACCAGAACGGTGATGAAGCCGGCGGCGATGGCGAGGTTGACGGTCACGGCGCGGCGGGCCTGCCGCGCCAGCCCGATGATCGTCGGGATGGTGTGCAGTTCGTCGCGCACGGTGACGCCGTCGGCGGTTTGCAGCGTGAGGTCGGCCCCGGCGCCCATCGCGACCGACGTGCACGCCGCCGCCATGGCCGGTGCGTCGTTGACGCCGTCGCCGACGACGAGCACGCGGTGACCGCCGGCCCGCAGACCGCGGACCGCCTCGACCTTCTGCTCGGGCAGCAGCGCCGCGCGCACGTCGGTGATCCCGGCGTGCCGGGCCACCCGCCCGGCCGCGCGTTCGTTGTCACCGGTCAGCAGCATCGGGGGCAAGGAGGTCAACGCGGTCAGCGACGCGACGGCGCGCGCGGCGCCGGGACGAACCCGGTCGGTCAGGCCGAGCACACCGACGGCGACGCCGTCGACCAACACGATGGCGGCGGTGGCGCCGGCCTCCAGGATCGATGCCACCTGCGGTAGCGGCGCGCCCCGGTAGCCGTGCGGACTGCAGATCTCGACGAAATCGCGTCCCACGGTGGCGCGGACGCCGCGACCCGGCAGGGCGCGGAAGTCCTCGGCGGGCGGGATGGCGATGCCGCGCGTGCGGGCTTCCTCCACCACGGCCCGCCCGAGCGGGTGTTCGCTGAATTGTTCTGCGGCGGAGGCTAATTCGAGCAAACGCCGGTCGCCGATTTTCGGATCCAGCGGTTCGACGACGGTCAGTCGCGGGACGCCACAGGTCAGTGTGCCGGTCTTGTCCAGCGCGACGACGCTGGTGTCGGCGAGGTGTTCGACGACGACCGCGGATTTGATCAGCACGCCGTGACGGCCGGCGTTGGCGATGGCCGCCAGCAGCGGCGGCATGGTAGCCAGCACCACGGCGCACGGCGAGGCCACGATCATGAACGTCATGGCGCGCAGCAATACCGGTTGCGGCGCGGCGCCCCACATCAGGGGGATGGCGATGAGTGCCAGCGTCGCCGCCACCACCCCGACGGAGTAGCGCCGCTCGATTTTCTCAATGAACAGTTGGGTTTTCGCCTTGGTGGCGCAGGCCTCGGCCACCAGCTCGACGATGCGGGCGACGACGGTTTGCGACGGGTCGCGGGTGACGACCAATTGCAAGACGCCCGACCCGTTGACGGTGCCGGCGAACACCTCGTCGCCGCGGTCCTTAGCGATCGGCATGGACTCGCCGGTGATCGAGCATTGGTCGACCTCGGAGGACCCGGCCACGACGTCGCCATCGGCGGGGATGCGTTCCCCCGGACGCACCACCACGAGGTCGCCCACCGCCAGCTCGGTGGCCGCCACCGACCGTTCGCCGCCGTCGTCATCGACCACGACGGCCCGATCCGGCGTCAGGTTCAACAGGCCCTTGACCGAATCGGCGGTGTGCGTGGTCGCGACGTCGTCGAGCGCGCCGGAGGTGGCAAAGATCACGATCAACAGCGCCCCATCGAAGATCTGGCCGATGGCGACCGCTCCGATCGCCGCGACGATCATCAACAGGTCCACGTCGAGAGCCTTGTTGCGCAACGCTTGTGCGCCGGCCCACGCCGAGCCCCATCCCCCGGTGACGTAGCAGGCCAGATATAGCGTCCACCACACGGCTTCGGGCGCGCCGCCCAGCTCGGCGGTCAGCCCCGCGAGAAACAGCCCCAGCGCGGCGGCCGCCCAGCGCACCGAGATCACGGACCACAGGGCCGCCCGCCAATTCGAGGGCCTCGCGCTTTGCTGGTCTTGGGAGCGCGCCCCACCTGCCGGCTGAGTGGGCTTTTCGAGGGTGGTCAGGGTCATGCCGTTGGCCTCACAAGGTGGCTGGGTGCGAAAGAGGATTAACCCAAATTAATTGACGCAGACACCTGTAATTGTCTCGGTTGCATTGCGGTATGCCATTAAATTGACCCGAATTGGGCTCTGGCACAAGGGCGTGCGCCCGCCGGCCGGCCGAGGTTACGGTTGCGTACGTTTTCCGACGTCGGACAGACTGAGGGCCGATGCTCCGCGTGTGACGGGACCAGTGAAGGAATCGCCTTGGGCCACTACATCGCTAACGTCCGCGATCTCGAGTTCAACCTGTTCGAGGTGCTCGATGTGGGCGCCGTCCTCGGCGCCGGACGCTACGGCGACCTCGACGAGGACACCGCCCGCACGATACTGGCCGAGGCGGCTCGCCTGGCGGAAGGTCCGGTCGCCGAATCCTTCGCCTTCGCCGACCGCAACCCGCCGGTGTTCGACCCGGCCGAGCACACGATCAGCGTGCCGGACGAGCTGGCCAAAACTGTGCGGGCGATCAAGGACGCCGGCTGGTGGCGGCTGGGCCTGGCCGAAGAGATCGGCGGCATGCCGGCGCCGCCGCCGCTGGCCTGGGCGGTCAACGAGATGATCATCTGCGCCAACCCCTCGGCGAACTTCTTCTGCCTCGGCCCGTTCATGGCGCAGGCGCTGTATGTCGAGGGCAACGACGAGCAGCGGCGCTGGGCGGCCGAGGGCGTGGAGCGCGGCTGGGCGGCCACCATGGTGCTCACCGAACCCGACGCCGGATCCGACGTCGGCGCGGGTCGCGCCAAGGCCGTCGAACAGCCCGACGGCACCTGGCACATCGAGGGCGTCAAACGGTTCATTTCCGGTGGCGACGTGGGCGACACCGCCGAGAACATCTTCCACCTGGTGCTGGCCCGGCCCGAGGGCGCCGGCCCGGGCACCAAGGGCTTGAGCCTGTTCTACGTCCCCCAGTACCTGTTCGACCCGGAGACGTTCGAACTCGGTTCCCGCAACGGGGTTTTCGCCACCGGCCTGGAACACAAGATGGGCATCAAGGCCTCCCCCACGTGCGAATTGACTTTTGGCGCCACCGATGTGCCGGCCGTCGGCTACCTGGTCGGCGACGTGCACAACGGGATCGCGCAGATGTTCACCGTGATCGAGCAGGCCCGCATGACGATCGGCGTGAAGGCCGCCGGCACCCTGTCCACGGGCTACCTGAACGCGCTAGCCTTCGCCAAGGAGCGGGTGCAGGGTGCGGATCTCACGCAGATGGCCGACAAGACCGCGCCGCGGGTCACCATAATCCACCACCCTGACGTGCGCCGCAGCCTGCTGACGCAGAAGGCGTACGCCGAGGGCCTGCGGGCGCTCTACATGTATGCCGCCGCGCATCAGGACGACGCTGTGGCGCAACGGGTTTCGGGTGCCGATCACGACATGGCGCACCGCATCGACGACCTGCTGCTGCCGATCGTCAAAGGGGTGAGCTCGGAACGGGCCTACGAGATCCTGACCGAGTCGCTGCAAACGCTGGGCGGCTCCGGCTTTTTGGTCGACTATCCGCTCGAGCAGTACATCCGCGATTCCAAGATCGATTCGCTCTACGAGGGCACCACCGCCATCCAGGCGCTGGACTTCTTCTTCCGCAAGATCGTCCGCGACCGCGGCCAGGCCCTGCAGTTTCTGACGGCGCAGATCAGCAACACTATTGATACCTGCGACGAGGCGCTGCAACCGCAAGCCGAGCTGCTGCAAACCGCGCTCGACGACGTCACCGCGATGGCGGGCGCGCTGACCGGATACCTGATGTCCGCCACCCAACACCCCACCGAGATCTACAAGGTGGGGCTCGCCTCGGTGCGGTTCCTGCTCGCGGTCGGGGATTTGCTCATCGGCTGGCGGTTGCTGGTGCAGGCGGGCATCGCGCTGGCCGGGGCGGCGACTAGCGCCGCCAATAGCGACGAGCCGTTCTACCGGGGCAAGATCGCGACCGCGACGTTCTTCATTAAGAACATGCTGCCGAAACTGACCGCGCAGCGCCGGGTCATCGAATCCCTCGACGACGACATCATGCGCGTCTCCGAAAGCGCCTTCTGACAGGTCATTACGCACGGGGCCTGGTGGTCACATTCGTCACGGCGCCGCGGGCACATACTTTCGTGCCCACCTCAGCGCGACTGTGGGCAGTCGCTGCATCGGCGTATGCCGGCCAGCGAGTTACCGATGCGACGCATGGAATTGACGCCCGACTTTGGCCCACTGCGCGCGCCGCCAGACGCTGCGCGCCAATTCGAGCCAGGCCGAGACCATGAGACGATCCGAGAAGTTGCTAGCGCATGTGCTACCACATTGACAAGTCGACCATTGGTTCGCCGCGCAGCGCACCCATGTGAGCCAACGCAAGTCACCCACAGGTCAGGCACAGCTCCAGCGGGTAGAACCAATCGTCGGGCACCACCGACGATTGGAGAAACGTTGATATCCGCCAGCTCTCATGCGCCTCGGCTCACCCGGTTCGCCGTTCTCACTGCCATCGGAGCCGCCGCACTGTCCCTCGCGGCCTGCGGCTCGTCGACCACATCGAGCCCGACGTCGTCACCGAGTTCCACGACCTCCCCGGCGCCCGCCAACGGCGAAGCGCAAGTCAGTGGGCTGATCGCGTCGGTGTCGGGCAACACGATTCAGGTCACCCAGCACAGAAACGGCAACGCCACGGTGGGCTTCACCCCGTCGACCAAAGTGACCGAGGTCACGCCTGCCGCGCTGACCGACGTCGCCACCGGCAGCTGCGTCAGCGTGCGGCCCACCAAGGAGGAGGGCGGCCAACCGATCACCGCGGCGACGGTGCGCGTCCGGCCCGCCGTCGACGGCAAATGCCCACAGGACGAGGGGGCCGGGCCGGGTTCAGGGCCAGATGCCACCACCCCGGCGCCAGCAAGGCGAGCCGGGGTGCGGGGCGCGGTCGCCTCCGTCGCCGGCAACACCATCAACGTCACGACCACCGACGCCAGCGGCAACACCTCGCAGACGGCCGTCGCGGTGAACGACAAGACCAAATACACCAAGCAGGCGCCGGCCACCGGTCAGGCGATCGCCGCGGGCAAGTGCATTGCGGCGCGGGGAACCAAGGACACCGGCGGCACGCTGCAGGCCACGACCGTCGACCTGCGACCGGCCAACGACGGCAAATGCGGCGGCGGGAAGCCCGCGCACCGCGGCGGGTGACCCGATCAGACGGTGAAGCCGAGGGCGCGCAGCTGCTCGCGCCCGTCTTCGGTGATCTTGTCGGGGCCCCACGGCGGGTTCCACACCCAGTTGATCCGCAGGTCGTCAACGAGACCGCTGCCGACCAGCGCGCTGCGCGACTGGTCCTCGATGACGTCGGTGAGCGGGCAGGCCGCCGACGTCAGGGTCATGTCGATCAGGGCGACGGTTCCCCCCTCACCCTCCTCGACGTTCAGGCCGTAGACCAGTCCCAAATCGACGACGTTGATGCCGAGTTCGGGGTCGACGACGTCGCGCATCGCCTCCTCGACATCGGCGAGGAATTCCTCACCCGGTGCGGTGGTTTCGCTCATTTTTGGTCCTCCTCGAAACCTGCGCTGGCTTGGGCCAATGCATCCTTGAAAGCCATCCAACCCAGCAGCGCGCATTTCACCCGCGCCGGATATTTCGCCACTCCGGCGAACGCGATCCCGTCGCCCAGGACCTCCTCGTCACCCTCGACGGTGCCGCGCGAGGACACCATCTCGGTGAACGCGGTGATGGTCTTGAGGGCTTCGCCGACGCTGTGGCCGATGACCTGCTCGGTGAGCACCGAGGTCGACGCCTGGCTGATCGAGCAGCCCTGCCCGTCATAGGAGACGTCCGTGACGGTTTCGCCGTCGTCGGACAGCGCGACCCGCAGGGTCACCTCGTCGCCGCAGATCGGGTTGACGTGGTAGACCTGCGCGCCGAACGGCTCCCGCAGCCCCCGGTGCTGCGGATGCTTGTAGTGATCGAGGATCACGTCCTGATACATCTGCTCGAGGCGCAACGTCAGTCTCTCCCAAAGAAATCCAGCGCCCGGCGCACCCCGGCCACCAAGCGCTCGACCTCGTCGGCGGTGTTGTACACCGCGAACGACGCCCGCGCGGTGGCGGCCAGGCCGAACCTGCGGTGCAGCGGCAGCGCGCAGTGGTGCCCGACCCGCACCGCGACACCGTCGTCGTCGAGCACCTGCCCGACGTCGTGGGCGTGCACGCCGTCGACGACGAACGCCACCGGGGATCCACGGTTTTCCATCGACGCCGGGCCGACGATGCGCACGCCGTCGATGCCGGACAGGCCCTCGATGGCGGCGGCGACCAGCTCGCGTTCGTGGGCCTCGACGGCGTCCATGCCGATGGCGCCGAGATAGCGTGCGGCCGCGGCCAATCCGACCACCTGGGAGGTCATCGGGGTGCCGGCCTCGAACCGTTGCGGCGCCGGGGCGTAGGTGGTGGCCTCCATGGTCACCGTCTCGATCATCGACCCACCCGTGAGAAATGGGGGCATCTTGTCGAGAAGCTCACGCCGGCCGTAGAGCACGCCGATGCCGTTGGGGCCCAGCATTTTATGCCCCGAGAACGCGGCGAAGTCGACGCCGAGCGCGTGGAGGTCGACGGGTTGGTGCGGCACCGACTGGCAGGCGTCCAGGACGGTCAGCGCGCCCACGGCCCCGGCCCGGGCGACCAGCTCGGCCACCGGCGCCACCGCGCCGGTCACGTTCGAATGATGGCTGAAAGCAACGACTTTGACGCGCTCGTCGAGGCGCAGCGAGTCCAGGTCGATGCGGCCCGCCTCTTTTTCTCCGCCGGAGATCCCGTACCAGCGCAGCGTCGCCCCGGTGCGCCGGGCCAGCTCCTGCCACGGGACCAGGTTGGCATGGTGTTCGAGTTCGGTGGTGACAATAACGTCCCCGGGCCCGACGGCCCGGTCGAATCGCTTGTCGCCCAACACATAGGACACCAGGTTGAGCGACTCGGTGGCGTTCTTGGTGAACACCAGCTCGTCGCTGTCGGCGCCGACGAACGCGGCAACGTCGGCGCGGCCCTGCTCGTAGGCGTCGGTGGCCTCCTCCATCAGCTGGTGCGCACCGCGATGAACGGCGCCGTTGGACGTCAACAGGAATTCCCGTTCGGCGTCGAGCACCTGCAGCGGCCGTTGCGACGTGGCACCGGAATCCAGGTACGCCAACTGGTTTCCGCCGCGCATGACCCGCTTCAGGATGGGGAAGTCGGCACGGATCGCCGCGAGGTCCAAATGCGTCGCGGTCATGCTTAGGCCCCCGTGGCCGCCGCGTGGGAAAAGCGGACGTAGCCGTTCTGCTCGAGCTCGTCGGCCAGCTCGGGCCCACCGGACTCGGCGATGCGACCGCCGACGAACACGTGCACGTATTCCGGATGGATGTAGCGCAGGATGCGGGTGTAGTGCGTGATCAACAGGATGCCCCCATGCTCGGATTCGGCATAACGGTTCACGCCCTCACTGACCACCCGCAGCGCGTCGACGTCCAGCCCGGAGTCGGTCTCGTCGAGGATGGCGATCTTGGGCTTGAGCAGCTCCAGCTGCAGGATCTCGTGGCGCTTCTTCTCCCCACCGGAGAAACCCTCGTTGACGCTGCGCTCGGCGAAGGCCGGGTCGATCTCGAGCGAGCTCATCGCCCCCTTGACCTCCTTGACCCAGTGCCGCAGCTTCGGGGCCTCACCGCGGATCGCCGTCGCGGCCGAGCGCAGGAAGTTCGACACCGAGACGCCGGGCACCTCGACGGGATACTGCATGGCCAAAAAGATCCCGGCCCGCGCGCGCTCGTCCACGCTCATCGCCAGCACGTCCTCGCCGTCCAGCGTGATGGATCCCGAGGTCACCCGGTACTTCGGGTGGCCGGCGATGGCGTAGGACAGCGTCGACTTGCCGGAGCCGTTGGGGCCCATCAGCGCGTGCGTCTCACCGGATTTCACGGTCAGGTCGACGCCGTTGAGGATGGGGATGTCACGTTCGCCGTCCGACGGATCCGCGACGCTGACGTGCAGGTCCTTGATTTCCAGACTGGTCATGAAACTGTTGCTCTCGATTCGGTGATGGCCAATTCTTTTTCGATGGCTGCCGTCAGGCGTTCCCGCACCTCGGGCACCGCGATCTTGGCGATGATCTCCCCGAAGAAGCCGCGGACCACCAGCCGGCGGGCCTGCTCCTCCGGGATACCGCGGGAACGCAGGTAGAACAGCTGCTCGTCGTCGAAACGTCCCGTGGCGCTGGCGTGTCCGGCGCCGACGATCTCGCCCGTCTCGATCTCCAGGTTGGGCACCGAGTCGGCGCGCGCCCCGTCGGTGAGCACCAGGTTGCGGTTCACCTCGAAGGTGTCGGTGCCGGTGGCCTCGGCGCGGATCAGCACGTCGCCCACCCAGACGGTGTGCGCGTCGGGCAGCGCGGATTCCGGATCCCCTTGCAGCGCACCCTTGTACAGCACATTGGACCGGCAGTCGGGCTGGGCGTGGTCCACCAGCAGCCGCGACTCCAGGTGCTGGCCGTCGTCGGCGAAGTACAGGCCCAGCAGCTCGGCGTCCCCGCCGGGGCTGGAGAACCGCACGTTGGCCGACATGCGCACGACCTCGCCGCCCAGCGTGACGGCGACGTGCCGCAGCACCGCGTCCTTGCCCAGCTTGGCGTGGTGGGCGCTGACGTGAACCATGTCGTCGGCCCAGTCGGCGATCCACACGACCGTGAGCCGGGCGGCGTCGCCGACGACGAATTCCACGTTGTCGGCGTAGGTTCCACTGCCCCGTTGGTCGATGACCACGACGGCCTCGCCGAGCTCGTCGACCCGGATCTGCAGGTGCCCGTAGGCCACCGCGCCCTCGCCCGGGCCGGTGACGGTGACGTTCACCGGCTCGGAGATCTGGGTGTCCCGCCCGACGGTGATCAGCGTCGCGGAGTTGAACGACGAGAATGCCTGTGCCGCAACCCGATCGGTGGGAGCGCCACCCTGGCCCAGCCGCTCGTCGCCGCGGCGGACGGTCTCGACCCGCACGCCGGGCCGCTCACCGACGGTGATCTCGGCCCGGCCGGTCGCCTTTGCGGAACCGTCGTGCAGGCCGCGCAGCCGCCGCAGCGGGGTGAACCGCCAGATCTCGTCGCGACCGTGCGGAACCTCGAACGCGTCAACGTCGAAGGACGAGAACAGCTCGCCCTTGTTCAGTGCGGTAACGGTCATCCGGCCCGTCATCCCACAGAGCCCTCCATCTGCAGCTCGATCAGCCGGTTGAGCTCCAACGCGTACTCCATCGGCAGCTCCTTGGCGATCGGCTCGACGAAGCCCCGGACCACCATCGCCATCGCCTCGTCCTCGGTCAGCCCGCGGCTCATCAGGTAGAACAGCTGATTTTCGCTGACCTTCGACACGGTGGCCTCGTGGCCCATGGTGACGTCGTCCTCGCGGATGTCGACGTAGGGGTAGGTGTCGCTGCGGCTGACCGTATCGACCAGCAGCGCATCGCATTTCACGCTGGAGCGTGACCCGTGCGCGCCCTTGTTCACCTGGACCAGGCCGCGGTAGGAGGTGCGACCGCCACCGCGGGCCACCGACTTGGACACGATGTTGCTCGACGTGTTCGGCGCCAGGTGCAGCATCTTGGCGCCGGTGTCCTGGTGCTGGTCCTCACCGGCGAACGCCACCGACAGCACCTCGCCCTTGGCGTGCTCGCCGGTCATCCAGACCGCCGGGTACTTCATGGTGACCTTCGATCCGATGTTGCCGTCGATCCACTCCATGGTGGCGCCGGCCTCGGCCCGGGCCCGCTTGGTGACCAGGTTGTAGACATTGCCCGACCAGTTCTGGATCGTGGTATAGCGCACGCGCGCATGTGGTTTCACGATGATCTCGACCACCGCCGAATGCAGCGAATCCGACTTGTAAACGGGCGCAGTGCAGTTGTGGACGGCGAACCCATAAGCAAGGTAGCTGTCGGGCTCCTCGACATCGAGGTTGTACACCGGCTCGTGTGCCTCGCGCACGGCACGCTTCTTGATCGGCACCGCGAAGTAGTCGCCGCAATCGCGGGCCTGCCTCGGTCCACGCCCGCCCTCGGTCCACTGGACCTGGTAGATGTCTTTGCGAACGACGTTGCGGCCCATGATCACCCCGGGGCCGCCCGGTCGACGCAGTTCGACGGTCGCGTAGCGACCTAGCCGAGCCAGAATCGACTGCAGCTGGAAGGCCCAGACACGCGACGTCGTGTGCACCCGCTTCCACAGCGCGCCGCCACGCCGGATGACGTTGCCGTCGCCATTCACGTAGGCGTCGACCAGCTCGCGCAGGAAGGTCTCGTCCTGACGCATCAGGGTGTCGGACAGCTTCTTGTTGGCCGAGCCCGACCCGACGTGCTGGCGCATGGCCGCGTAGCCGGCCTTGGTGTAAACCATCACGCGAGCGGAATGCTTGTGCTCCTCGATGAGGACCGAGCCTGCAGCCTCATACAGCGACTTGCACGCCTGCCGCACCTCTTCGACGTACTCGAATTCGTCACTATGGAACGAGAACACCAGCGACTCACAGCCATTGGTGAGGCAAGCATGCCCCTCGGCCAGGTAGTAGCCGGCCAGCCGCGCGAACTCCAGCGGCAGAACCGTCTTGTGCGGGATGGGCTTCGGCTTGGGGTAGACCAGGAAGTCACCCTCGGCCACGTCCTTGGCCGCGATCCACCGCGGTGCGGCTCGACGCAGCTTGGCGCTGTCGACCTCCGCCTTCCACCCGTTGCGCTCCTTGCGCGGGACACGCACCTCGTCGCGCGGAACGACCAGCAGGGGATGCTCTGCCGTAACGGAGAATTCGTTGGCGGGTGACATCGGCGTGAAGCTGAAGAGCTCACCGTTGAGGTCGCGCATTTGCACAGCGGTCACGCGATGTGGCCGCCCATCGTGGCCGGTGACGTAGTCACCGACCCGGATCGACTCGATGGGTCGCACGTCGCCGTCGCCGGTCGTGATCAACTCACCGGCCGGCAGACAGCCCTCAACGTAGTGCACATAAGAGCCTTCGTCGGCGATGATCAGCGTCCGCTCGAACTGGCCCATGTTCTCGGTGTTGATCCGGAAATAGGCCTGCAGCGGGATGTCGACGTGGACACCCGGCGGCACGTAAATAAAAGAGCCGCCCGACCACGTAGCCGTGTTCAGCGCCGAGAACTTGTTGTCCCCAGCCGGAATCACGGTGCCAAAGTACTGCTTGAAGATCTCGGGGTGCTCGCGCAAGCCCGTATCGGTGTCAAGGAAGATAACCCCTTGCGCTTCAAGGTCTTCCCGGATCTGGTGGTACACCACCTCCGAGTTGTGCACCACCAAACCTTCGGCCACAAAGTTGTGCGGCCCGTCGACCTCGATGTCGTAGACCGGTTCCACCGCGTACGGTTCGATCGACTTGACCCGCTCGAAGCCGAGCCATTCGTTGGTGTGTGCCCGAATCGTCGTCCCGTGCGCACCGTTGGACGAATGCGCGTACCGACGTCGGCCGAAGCGCCCGGTTCGCTTGACGTTGCGGCAACCAAGCCGCTCGAACTCGCCGGAAATGCCGAGCCGCCAAGCGATCTGCATGCGCTCTGGCGCGTGCCGGTATGGCTGGGTAAATGACCATGGACCGCCCGTCCGCAATCCAGACAGCTGGGCCAATTCGCGCGCTTGGCCGATAAGCGCCTCGTTGGCGCAGGTCAGCAGGATTGAACCGCTCTTATCCGGGCTTACATAGCCGTCAGCGTCAACCCAGCCGCCGAGGAATGCCAGCCGCTGATCGACAGGCAAGCCATAGACCCAGTCGGGTACCCGCTTCGTCAGCGACAAACCGCCGAAGCCGAGCTCGACAATCAACTCGGTTAATGCCTTGGAGTTCACCACGACGCGGTACTCGTCGGCTTCTATGCAACGGAGACCGAACAAGTCGTTCACGACGCGCGCCAGCTCGGCACGAAGCTCGACATCCGTTGCGGGGATCGCGAACTGAACGCGATACGTCCTCGTCGAGAGATGCAGGTTGCCGTCGCCGATGTACAGACCCAGAAGCCACATCAGGTCGACGGAACTCGTTGCCGGCGACTTGAACCCGGGAACACTCGGAAGATCAACGCTCGCACCAAATTCGGGCACCTGCCGCGGCACGGCGATGAAATCGCCCGGCTTGATCTCGCCGACAGTCACCCACCGACGCGCGTACCGGCTGCGCTGGCGACCTGGCTTGCGCTCATCGCGCAGCACCAGCATCGGGTGATTTTCGGTCGCTCGGATACCGCGGCGCGTCGTCTTCACCGCGTAGGTGAGCCGGGTGTCGGTCTGCGCCGACGCCTTAACCGGCGCCACGATGAATCGCTCCGCCCCCTCGTCATAGGCGAAGACCCGATCGCCGAACCCAACATCCTTGATTGGGATCTGGCCGCGATTGGCGGTCCACACCAGGGTGTCACCGGCCAAGCACTCGTACTGTGCGGCTACCCCAGCAACCAACCTTTGCTTTTCCGCTTCGGGAATTCCCAACCGGTCGTAGGTATTCCGAATATCCTCTGGCAACTCTTCCCAACTCGCGGCCTGCTTTTCGGTGGAGCGCACGAAGTACTTGATGTTCTCGAAGTCGATGCCCTCGAGGTTGGCGCCCCACGTCGGCATGGGCTTGCGCTCGAAGATGCGCAGCGCCTTCAGCCGGTTCTGCAGCATCCATTCGGGCTCGTCCTTCTTCGCGGAGATGTCGCGGACCACCGCCTCGGACAGCCCACGCTGCGCGCTGGCCCCCGCGGTGTCGGAGTCCGCCCAGCCGTAGCCGTACCGGCCCAGGGAGGCGATGGCCTCTTCCTGGGTCAGCGGCGCGGTGCCGCTCTTGCTGGCCTCGGGTGTGAGGGTCATATCGACGCTCCTTCGATGCTCGTGGTGTCGGTCATGTGGCGCCGCTCCTCCGCATCGCTTCGCCCTGCATCGTCGCCGGCGCGGCGCGGGCCGGGCGCCTTCGAGACAGGCACAGTGATGGGCACGGTGAGGGGTACGTGGGTGGTGCAGGCGCAGTCGCCGTTGACGATGGTCGCCAACCGCTGCACGTGGGTCCCGAGCACCTCGGCCATCGCCTGCCGCTCGGCTTCACACAGCTCCGGGAATTCCTCGGCGACGTGCGACACCGGGCAGTGGTGCTGGCAGATCTGCACGCCGTGGATCGGTGGGCCAACGCGCGTCGTGGTGGCGACGTAGCCGGCCTTGGTCAGCGCCGCGGCGACCCGCTCGGCGGCCGCCTCGATCGCGGCGTCGTCGGCGCTGTCGGCCGCCTCGACACCGGCCAAGATCGCGTCGATGCGCCGCCGGGCGAACGTCTGCACCGCGTCCTCGCCGCCGATCTCCCGCAGTTGCCGCATGGCCGCCGCCGCCAGGTCGTCATAGGCGTGGTCGAGCTTGGCCCGACCGGCCGCGGTCAGCCGGAAGCGCTTCGCGGGGCGCCCGCGGCCTGCCTGCTGCCACGCCGCGGCGGCCGTCGACTCGGCGTCACCCGCCTCGACGAGCGCGTCGAGGTGACGCCGCACACCGGCGGCCGCCAGGCCCAGCCGGTCACCGATCTCGCCGGCGGTGATCGATCCGGATTCCAGCAGCAACCGCACGATGGCACGACGGGTGTGACCGTCCTGCACCGGCGCAGCGACGGCCGCTGGAACCACGGGGATTTTCACAACACCAGTGTGACGCAATTCCGGGGATCGGTCTAGCAAGGGTGCCCTCTGTCGGCGGTTGTGCTGGTCACACCGGCTACGCTGCTCTGATGGCAGCCCGCCACCACACGCTGAGTTCGTCGATCGCCAGCTTGCACGGCGACGAGCAGGCGGTGGGCTCGCCGCTGAACGATACCGAACTCACCGCACTGCAGCGCACCCGGCTGTTCGGCGCCACCGGCACCGTCCTGATGGCGATCGGCGCGCTGGGCGCCGGGGCGCGGCCCGTCGTGCAGGACCCCACGTTCGGGGTGCGGCTGCTCAACCTGCCGTCGCGAATCCAGACCGTGTCGTTGACCATGACGACGACGGGGGCCGTCATGATGGCGCTGGCGTGGTTGATGCTCGGCCGGTTCGCGCTGGGCAGCAGGCGCATGTCGCGCGGCGACCTGGACCGCACCCTGCTGCTGTGGACGCTGCCGCTGCTGATCGCGCCGCCGATGTACAGCAAGGACGTGTACTCCTACCTGGCCCAGAGCCAGATCTCGCTGGAGGGGCTCGACCCCTACCGGGTGGGCCCGGCGTCGGGCCTGGGCCTGTCCCACGTGTTCACGCTGTCCGTGCCCACTCTGTGGCGGGAGACGCCGGCGCCCTACGGCCCCTTGTTCCTGTGGATCGGGCGCGGAATCTCCGCCCTGACCGGGGAGAACATCGTCGCCGCGGTGCTCTGCCACCGGCTTGTGGTGTTGGTCGGCGTGGGCCTGATCGTGTGGGCGACCCCGCGCCTGGCCCGGCGCTGCGGCGTGGCCGAGGTCAGCGCGTTGTGGCTGGGCGCGGCCAATCCGCTGCTGATCATGCACCTGGTCGCCGGCGTCCACAACGAGGCGCTGATGCTTGGGCTGATGCTGGCCGGCGCCGAATTCGCGTTGCGCGGTATCGACTCGCCGCGGCTTCTGCCCACCTCGTGGCTGCGCCCAGCGACGATGCCGGCCGATGACCGGAGGAGAAGCTGGGCAACCAAGACCGCCCGGGACTGGGAACCGTTGGGCATGCTGCTGGCGGGTTCGATCCTGATCGTGCTGTCGTCGCAGGTGAAGCTGCCGTCGCTGCTGGCGCTGGGCTTCGTCACGATGGCGCTGGCCTATCGCTGCGGCGGCACCCTGAAAGCGCTGCTGTTGGCCGGCGGCGCGATGTCGGGGCTGGCGCTGGCGGTGATGGCCCTGGTCGGCTGGGCCAGCGGCCTGGGGTTTGGCTGGATGTACACGCTGGGCACCGCCAACGTGGTGCGCAGCTGGATGTCCCCGCCCACGCTGCTGGCCCTGGGCACCGGCCAGGTGGGGATCCTGCTGGGCCTCGGGGACCACACCACCGCGGTGTTGGGGCTGACCCGCGCCATCGGCGTGCTGATCATCACGGTGGTGGTGGCCTGGCTACTGGTGGCCGTCTTCCGCGGGCGGCTGCACCCGATCGGCGGCCTGGGCGTCGCCCTGGGCGTCACCGTGCTGCTGTTTCCCGTCGTGCAGCCGTGGTATCTGCTGTGGGCGATCATCCCGCTGGCCGCCTGGGCGACCCGCACCGGCTTCCGGGTGGCGGCGATCGTCGTCACCCTCGTCGTCGGCATCTTCGGCCCGACGGCCAACGGGGATCGCTTCGCGCTGTTTCAGATCGTCGACGCCACCCTGGCCAGCACCGTCATCGTCGCGGCGCTCATCGCGTTGACGTACACCCGGTTGCCGTGGCGACCACTGCCACCCCAGAAGCCGACCGAGGGCCGCGAACCCGAGCAACCGGTCACGGACGCGTCGCCGAACGGCGAGACCCCTCGTTCCAAGGCGACACCGGACGCCTACGCTGACTCCACGTGAACTCGGCCCCCCAAGTCCCCGAAACGGTGGTGCGGCTGCGCGGGGTGACCAAGCGATACGGGCCGAGCGGGGCCGTTGTTGAAGCCGTCTCCAACCTCGATCTGGAGGTGCGCGCCGCCGAGGTGCTGGCCCTGCTGGGCCCCAACGGCGCCGGCAAGACCACGACGGTCGAGATGTGCGAGGGCTTCGTCCGCCCGGACGCCGGGACGATACAGGTGCTCGGCCTGGACCCGATCGCCGACAACGCGCGCCTGCGCGCCCGCATCGGGGTGATGTTGCAGGGCGGGGGCGGCTACCCGGCGGCGCGCGCCGGGGAAATGCTCAACCTGGTGGCCGCCTACGCCGCCGACCCGCTGGACCCGGCGTGGCTGCTGGACACCCTGGGCCTCACCGACGCGGCCCGCACCACCTATCGGCGGCTCTCCGGCGGGCAGCAGCAGCGGCTCGCGCTGGCCTGCGCGCTGGTCGGCCGTCCCGAGCTGGTGTTCCTCGACGAGCCCACCGCCGGCATGGACGCTCACGCCCGGCTGCTGGTGTGGGAGCTGATCGACGCGCTGCGCCGCGACGGCGTGACGGTGGTGCTGACCACCCACCAGCTCAAGGAGGCCGAGGAGCTCGCCGACCGGCTCGTCATCATCGACCGCGGGGTCACGGTGGCCGCGGGCACACCGGCGGAGCTGATGCGCACCGGCGCCAAGGGCCAGCTGCGGTTCACCGCGCCGCCGCGGCTCGACCTGTCCCTGTTGGCGTCCGCCCTGCCCGAGGACTACAAGGCCACCGAGATAACGCCGGGCGAGTACCTGGTCGAGGGCCCGGTCGACCCGCAGGTGCTGGCGACCGTCACGGCGTGGTGCGCGCAGATCGACGTGCTGGCCACCGACATGCGTGTCGAGCAACGCAGCCTCGAGGACGTGTTCCTCGACCTCACCGGCAGGAAGTTGCGATGACGAGCGGTCCGACCTTCCCGCCGGGGACCTTCGCCCCCGACCCGCGCCCCAGTGCCGTGCCGCGGATGCTGGCCGCGCAGTTCGGCCTGGAGCTCAAGCTGCTGCTGCGCAACGGCGAACAGCTGCTGCTGACCATGTTCATCCCGATCACGCTGCTGGTCGGACTCACGCTGCTGCCGCTCGGCTCGTTCGGCCACAACCGCGCCGCCACGTTCGTGCCCGTGATCATGGCGCTGGCGGTGATCTCGACGGCGTTCACCGGGCAGGCGATCGCGGTCGCGTTCGATCGTCGCTACGGGGCTTTGAAACGGCTGGGGGCCACCCCGCTGCCGGTCTGGGGAATCATCGCCGGCAAGTCGCTGGCGGTGGTCGCCGTGGTGTTCTTGCAGGCAATCCTGTTGGGCGCCATTGGTTTTGCGCTCGGCTGGCGTCCGGCTCTTGCGGCGTTGGCGCTGGGCGCGGCGGTCATCGCGCTGGGCACGGCTGGCTTCGCGGCCCTCGGCCTGTTACTCGGCGGGACGCTGCGGGCCGAGATCGTGCTCGCGGTCGCCAACCTGCTGTGGTTCGTCTTCGCCGGGCTCGGCGGGCTGACCGTGGAAACCGGCATGATTCCGGCGGCGGTCAAGTGGGCGGCGCGGCTCACCCCGTCGGGCGCGCTCACCGAGGCGCTCTCCCAGGCGATGAGCCTGTCGGTGGACTGGTTCGGGATCGTCGTGCTGGCGGTGTGGGGCGCGGTCGCGGCGCTGGCCGCGCTGCGCTGGTTTCGGTTCAGCTGACATCCCTACTACGGGCCGTAGTTGTCGTTGCCTTACGATCGGGCGGTGCTAGGACGAGCGCTGCTGCGGGTGGTGGACCTGCTCCCCTACCCCAGCCTGCGTGTCCAGCGGATCGTCGCCGCGTTCGTCATCCTCACCCAGGGCGGCATCGCCGTCACCGGCGCGATCGTCCGCGTCACCGCGTCGGGACTGGGTTGCCCCACCTGGCCGCAGTGCTTTCCGGGCAGCTTCACCCCGGTGGCGCACGCGGAGGTGCCGCGCGTCCACCAGGCCGTCGAATTCGGCAACCGGATGGTCACCTTCGCGGTGGTGATCGCCGCGATACTGGCCGTGCTGGCCGTGACCCGGGCGCGCCGGCGCGCCGAGGTCCTGGTCTACGCGTGGCTGATGCCGGTGTCGACGGTGGTGCAGGCGGTGATCGGCGGCATCACGGTGCGCACCGGGCTGCTGTGGTGGACGGTGGCCATTCACCTGCTGACGTCGATGACGATGGTGTGGCTGTCGGTGCTGCTCTACGTCAAGGTCGGCGAGCCCGACGACGGGGTGGTCGACGACCGGGTGGGCAGGCCGCTGCGGGCGCTGACGGCGCTGAGCGCGGTGAATCTGGCGGCGGTGCTGGTGACTGGCACGCTGGTGACCGCGGCCGGCCCGCACGCCGGTGACCGCAGCCCCAGCCGGGCGGTGCCGCGGCTGAGGGTCGAGATCACCACGCTGGTGCACGCGCATTCGTCGCTGCTGGTGGCCTATCTGGCGCTGCTGGTCGGGCTGGGTTTCGGGCTGCTGGCGGTGGGCGCCGCGCGGGCCATCCTGCTGCGGCTCGGCGTGCTGGTTGCCCTGGTGTGCGCGCAGGCCGCCGTGGGCACCGCGCAATACTTCACCGGCGTGCCCGCGGCCCTGGTCGCGGTCCACGTGGCCGGTGCGGCGGCGTGCACGGCGGCCACCGCGGCGCTATGGGCGTCTATGCGAGAGCGGGCCGAGCCCCAGCCGCTCGCACGCTGACTCCACCGCCAGTGCGAACCGGCGCTGGCCGAGGTCGCGGCCGTCGGGGTCCAGCCGGCGCCAGCCCAGCGACGGCTCCACCAGCTGCAGTTCGAGCAGCCGCTCGCCGAGTAGGTGGGCGCGGGCGTAGAGCAGCTCGCTCGGCACGACGCCCACGTGGGCCGCGGCGGCGGCCAGGGCGGCGGCGCCGACGTCCCAGAGTTCGAAGTCGGGCTCGGCCATCGCTTCGCCGGCGCCGGTGAACGCGTGCGACGGCTTGCCGCCGAGGAACACCAGCACCGTCTCGGCGGCCGCGGCGCCCGGCTGCACCAGCGCGCTCCGGCCGGCCTCGTGCAACTCGGCGACGCGGGCGGCGGCCGCGGCCCGGTCGGCGCAACGGCGGGTGCCGGTGCCGATCGACGGGCCGACGAAGACGTCGCCGGTGCGCGGCAACCGGATTCGCGCGCCCGGCGCCACTACCTCGCCCGGCACCGTCGGCACCCCCCGCCCCGCCAGGTCGCCCAGATAGCGCCGGTCGGCGTTCCAGGCGACGACGGCGGGGGCGTTGAGCAGGTTGGCCACGCCGGTGGTCCAGGCCAGGAACTCGTCGAGCCGGTCGGCGTAGTCGCGGGTGGCCCGCAGAATCACCAGGTCCGCGCGGCCGGTTTCCGGGTCGTCCCACGCCAACCAGCGCGCGTGCAGGCCGCGCCGCCGCAGCGCGGGCACGAGCCCGGCGTCGTCCCCGTCCCCGGCGACGTGCCGCCTATAGCCGGCAAGCACGATGCGGGGATGGAAGACGTCCGGGCGGGCCAGCTTCATGCCCGGGCATGATAATCGCATGCACGCGATCCAAGTCAGCGAAACCGGCGGCCCCGAGGTACTGCGCTACGTCGAGGTGCCACAGCCCACGCCCGGCCCCGGCGAGGTGCTGATCAAGGCCGAGGCCATCGGCGTCAACTACATCGACACCTACTTCCGCTCCGGACAATATCCGCGAGAGCTGCCGTTCATCCTCGGCTCGGAGATGTGCGGCACCGTCGTCGCCACCGGCGAGGGGGCCGACGGCTTCCACGAGGGCGATCGGGTGGTCACCGCCACGGCATCCGGTGGCTACGCCCAATTCTCCACCGCCCCAGCATCTTTCACTGCTAAGGTGCCCGACGGCGTGACGTCCGATGTCGCGGCTTCGGTGCTGCTGAAGGGCCTGACCGCGCACTACCTGGTCAAGTCGGTCTATCCGGTGCACGGCGGCGACGCGGTGCTGGTGCACGCCGGCGCGGGCGGCGTTGGCCTGATCCTGACGCAGTGGGCCGCCCTGCTGGGCGCGCGGGTCATCACCACGGTCTCCACCCCGGAGAAGGCGCGGATGTCCAGGGAGGCCGGCGCCGCCGAGGTGCTCTCCTACCCCGACGACGCCGCGGCGTTCGGCCAGCGGGTTCGGGCGTTGACCGGAGGATCCGGGGTGGCGGCGGTGTACGACGGCGTGGGCGCGACGACCTTCGACGCCAGCCTGGCCAGCCTGGCCGTCCGCGGCACGCTGGCGCTGTTCGGCGCCGCCAGCGGACCCGTCCCGCCCGTCGACCCGCAGCGCCTCAACGCCGCCGGCTCGGTGTATCTGACCCGGCCCTCGCTGGTGCACTTCATCCGTACCGGCGACGAGTTCGCCTGGCGGGCAACGGAATTGTTCGAGTCGATCGCGGACGGCGCCATCACCGTCGAGGTCGGCGGACGTTATCCACTTGCCGAAGCGGCCCGCGCCCACCGGGACCTGCAGGGCCGCAAGACCGCCGGCTCGATCGTGCTGCTGCCTTAGCCCACCGCGCCGCGCGGCTCCTCGTCGGGGACCCAGGCGCCCGGCACCATCGGCACCGTCGGGCCGCCACCAAACCCATCCCCGGCCAACACCGTCAACCCTGCCGCTTGCACACCTTCCTTCGGGACCGTTCCGGTAAACCCGAACGGTCCCGCGCTTTCATCCGAGGCCCTCACCTCGGGCGGCGGGTCGGCGTCGACGTCGTTGTCCAAATCCGCGAATTCATCGGCGTACCCGCGCACCACCGCGTCCTGCTTCCGCCGCCGCCGTGACCGCCGCCGTGCCGCCGCGGCCGCGGCGACGGCGGCGATGTCCGGCTCCGAAGCCCGTGCCCGGACGCTGGCGGCCGCGGTTCTGGTGTGCCCCGACCCGAATCCGATGCCGGGCCCGCCGCCGACTATGTAGGGGACGAAACCCTGCGCGGCGGGAGCCGGCGGCGCCGACGGCGGTGCCGAACCGGCGGCGGTGCCTGCGGCGGTCACCGGACTCGCGGGCGAGCCGGCGCCCACGGACCCGGCGAGAGTGGGAGCGACCCCGACGGCCGGCAACACGTGGGACGCGGCCGCGATGGGGCCAACCACTGCCGCGGCGACGGGCGCCGCAGCGGGTATGGCGGCCACCGCCGCCACACTGGCCGCTGCCGCCGCACCGGAAAGCGTGGACAACAGCGGGGACGTCGCGCCCAACGCAATCGCAATGGCCAGAAACGGATGTAGGGACAAGTAGGCGACGACCTGGACCGGTGTGATGGTGCCCAGGGACTGCAAGAGCTGCACCGGATTGGTGGTCAACGCATACACAAAGGCCCGAATGTCCCCGGCGTAATCGCCGGTTCGGGTACTCGACCAGATATAGATCTGCTGCCCGATCTCTCGGATCGGCTGCAAGACCTGCTGCAGGATTTGCTCGATCTCCTGCAGCGGGTCCGCGGCCGCGTTCGTGGCCGCCGAGGATTGGGTTTGCGTGTCCGACTTGAGGATCTGCGGCGCCGCGGTGGTTTGCGGCGTTGACGCGACCGCTATGCCGGCGACCGCCTGATAGGTCCCCATCGTCGTGGCGGCCTGAATCCACATCCGCACATAGTCGGCTTCGTTGAGCGCGATCGGAATCGTGTTGATGCCAAAGAAATTCGTCGCCACCAATACCCCGTGGAGAGCGTGGTTGGCGGCCAGCTCCGCCAGCGTCGGCATGGCCGCCAAGGCGACGCCGTAGGCCGCGGCCGCCGTCTCATGTTGGACGGCCGCTTCCGCGCTGCCGACGCTCGCCTGGGCCAACCAGGCCAGGTACGGCGCATGGGCCGCCACATACGACCCCGCGCTCGGACCCTGCCACGCCCCGGCCTGTGCCGAGGCCAGTATGGCACCGAGTTCTGCTGCCGCTGAGGCATATTCGGCACTCAACGAGTTCCACGTTCCGGCCGCCGTCAACAACGACGCAGGACCCGGACCGCTGCTCAGTAACGCCGAATGCACCTCTGGTGGCGAAGCCATCCAGATGGGCGCGGTCATCGTCAGCCAGTGGCGGCCAGATAAGACGATCCCGCCCAGGGCGTGATCAACGCCCCTGTGCCGATACAGGAGGTGTCCAGGCCTTGGGGAACGACACGCAACGTCATGCCAGACACTCCTTCCCTGAGCCGGACGACCAGTTGAAATGGATTGTTATTACACAAAGATCCGATATCGCGACGGGCGGTATCGCAAATTGGGTCAGCGGCCGGGCCGACTCGTCCCGGGCGTTCGATCGCCCCGGGTCCACCGGTGCCGTGATCGAAACTTGTTGGGACTGTGCCGAATTCGACGGCGATGCGCGTCCTGGCCCGCCGCGGCGCGGGCAACAGCCAAGTTTTGAATCGCCCTGGTTCTGAGAGCGGATGTGAGTCCCACCCGGGCCTCACGGGGACGGATCGCGTCAGAACAGGGTCGGTAGCGCGCTGGCCGAGTCGATCGCCAGCGCGCAGAACACCACCGCCAGGTAGTTGTTGGATTGCAGGAACAACCGCAGCGGCTTGACGGGCTCACCGGCGCGCACGCCGGCGTACAACTGATGGGCCATCGTCAGGAACCACACCCCGGCCACCACGGCGACCGCCGCGTACAGCCAGCCGGTGGCCAGCGCCAGCACCAGCGTGGCCAGCACCGTCAGCCAGGTGTAGATCAGGATCTGCTTGGTGACCTGGCGCTCGGTCGCCACGGCCGGCAGCATCGGCACGCCGGCCGCCTGGTAGTCGTCCTTGTAGCGCATCGCCAGGGCCCAGGTGTGCGGCGGCGTCCAGAAGAAGATGATCGCGAACATCACCAACGCCGGCCAGCCGATCGTGTCGGTGACCGCCGACCAGCCGATCATCACCGGCATGCAGCCGGCCGCACCGCCCCACACGACGTTTTGCGACGTGCGCCGCTTGAGCAGCAGCGTGTAGACGAACACATAGAAGGCGATGGTGGCGACGGCCAGCAGTCCCGACAGCAGGTTCGTCGTCCACCACAGCCAGAAGAACGAGCCCACGCTGAGCACCAGCCCCAGCACCAGGGCGTTTCGCGTCGGCACCGCGGCCCGCGCCAGCGGCCGGCGCGCGGTCCGCTTCATCATCTTGTCGATGTCGGCGTCGGCCACGCAGTTGAGCGTGTTGGCGCCGCCGGCGGCCAGCATCCCGCCGATCAGCGTGTTGAGGATCAGCAGCGGGTTCACGCTGCCGCGGTGGGCGAGCAGCATGGCGGGTATCGCGGTGACCAGCAGCAGCTCAATGACCCGCGGCTTGGTCAGCGCCAGGTAAGCCAGCGTCGTACCGATCGCCCGGCTCCCCCTCGGGCCGCCGTGCATTCCGGTCGGTACTTGGCTCGGCGCGACGCGCCCGCGAACGCTCACGCAATAAACTCCTCGGGTCGCAGCGGCGCGCGGCATCTACTACGCACGATGGTAGACCGCGTACCGGCGGCGGCCAGCCCGCAGGGTCGGTTCCGGCGGATTTTTCGCCACATTGCGGGACTGACTGCAGAGCGTGAGCAGCCAACGCGTAATTTTCACAGCGGCCGGCCGCGGGTATCCGAAAATTCCGCGCTGCAAGAGCCGGCACTCCCGCATTAGGGTGAGCATTATCAGCTGGATGACCCAAGGACTGAGTCTGTGACCACACTCGAAGAGATCTCTGCGCTGACCCAACCACACCACCCCGACGACTGGACCGAGATCGATTCGGCTGCGGTCGACACCGCCCGGGTGCTGGCCGCCGACGCCGTCCAAAAGGTCGGCAACGGCCACCCCGGCACGGCGATGAGCCTGGCCCCGCTGGCCTACACCCTGTTTCAGCGTGTGATGCGCCACGACCCCAGTGACACCCACTGGCTGGGCCGCGACCGGTTCGTGTTGTCGGCCGGGCACAGCAGCCTGACGCTCTACATTCAGCTCTACCTCGGCGGGTTCGGCCTGGAGCTGTCCGACATCGAGTCGCTGCGCACCTGGGGATCCAAGACCCCCGGACACCCGGAGTTCCGGCACACCAAGGGCGTTGAGATCACCACCGGCCCGCTCGGCCAGGGCCTGGCGTCGGCGGTCGGGATGGCGATGGCGTCGCGCTACGAGCGCGGCCTCTTCGATCCGGACGCCGAACCGGGAACCAGCCCGTTCGACCACTTCATCTACGTGATCGCCTCCGACGGCGACATCGAGGAGGGCGTGACCTCCGAGGCGTCGTCGCTGGCGGCCGTGCAGCAGCTGGGCAACCTCATCGTGTTCTACGACCACAACCAGATCTCGATCGAGGACGACACCGACATCGCGCTGTGCGAGGACACCGCCGCCCGCTACCGCGCCTACGGCTGGCACGTGCAGGAGGTGGAGGGCGGCGAGAACGTCGTCGGCATCGAGGAGGCCATCGCCAACGCCAGGGCCGCCACCGACCGGCCGTCGTTCATTTCGCTGCGCACCATCATCGGCTATCCGGCGCCCAACCTGATGAACACCGGCAAGGCGCACGGCGCGGCCCTCGGCGACGAGGAGGTCGCGGCCGTCAAGAGGATCCTGGGCTTCGATCCCGACAAGACATTCGAGGTCCGCGAGGACGTCCTCACCCACACCCGGGGGCTGGTGGCCCGCGGCAAGGAGGCCCATGAGCGCTGGCGGCCGGGGTTCGAGGCGTGGGCCCAGCGCGAACCCGAACGCAAGGCGCTGCTGGACCGGCTGACCGCCCAGCGGCTGCCCGACGGCTGGGACGACGACATCCCGCACTGGGAACCCGGATCGAAGGCGCTGGCCACCCGCGCCGCGTCCGGTGAGGTGCTGTCCGCGGTGGGCCCGAAGCTGCCGGAGCTGTGGGGCGGTTCGGCCGACCTGGCGGGCAGCAACAACACCACCATGAAGGGCGCGGATTCCTTTGGCCCGCCGTCGATTTCGACCAAGGACTACACCGCGCACTGGTACGGGCGCACGCTGCACTTCGGTATTCGCGAACACGCGATGGGCGCCATCCTGTCCGGCATCGTGCTGCACGGCCCCACCCGGGCCTACGGCGGCACGTTCCTGCAGTTCTCCGACTACATGCGCCCGGCGGTGCGGCTGGCGTCGCTGATGAACATCGACACCATCTACGTGTGGACGCACGACTCGATCGGGCTCGGCGAGGACGGCCCGACCCATCAGCCGATCGAGCACCTTGCGGCGCTGCGCGCCATCCCCCACCTCTCGGTGGTGCGCCCGGCCGACGCCAACGAGACGGCCTACGCCTGGCGCACGATCCTGGCCCGCGGCAACGGCAGCGGTCCGGTCGGCCTGATCCTGACCCGGCAGGGCGTGCCGGTGCTGGAGGGCACCAACTTTGAGGGCGTCGCCCGGGGCGGATACGTGCTGGGCGACGACGGCGGCCCGGACACCGACCAAGAGCCCGACGTGGTGTTGATCGCCACCGGTTCCGAGGTTCAGCTCGCGGTCGAGGCGCGAAAGCTGTTGGCGGACAAGGATATTGTCGCGCGGGTGGTGTCGATGCCGTGCGTCGAGTGGTTCGAGTCCCAACCCGAGGATTACCGCGATAGCGTGCTACCCCCGTCGGTGTCGGCCCGGGTGGCCGTCGAGGCCGGGGTCGCGCAGTGCTGGCACAAGCTGGTCGGCGACACCGGCAGGATCGTGTCGATCGAGCACTACGGCGAATCCGCCGACTACAAGACGTTGTTCCGTGAGTTTGGCTTTACCGCCGAAGCCGTCGCCGCCGCCGCGGAGCAGGTAGTGGATAACTGAGAAAGGGTGATTCGCATGACCAGTCAGAACCCTAACCTCGCGGCGCTATCCGCCGCCGGGGTGTCCGTTTGGCTGGATGACTTGTCGCGGGAGCGGCTGCAGTCGGGCAACCTACAGGAGCTGATCGACACCAAAAGCGTTGTCGGCGTGACCACCAACCCGTCAATCTTCCAGAAGGCGTTCGCGGAGGGCCATGCCTACGACGGCCAGATCGCCGAGCTTGCCGAGCGTGGCGCCGACGTCGACGCCACCGTGCGCACCGTCACCACCGACGACGTGCGCACCGCGTGCGACGTGCTGGCGCGCGAGTGGGAGGCCTCCGACGGGGTCGACGGCCGGGTGTCCATCGAGGTCGACCCGCGGCTGGCCGAGAAGACCGACAAGACCATCGCGCAGGCCGTCGAGCTGTGGAAGATCGTCGACCGGCCGAACCTGTTCATCAAGATTCCGGCGACCAAGGCCGGACTTCCGGCCATCACCGCCGTTCTGGCGGAAGGGATTTCGGTCAACGTCACGCTGATCTTCTCCGTCGAACGGCACCGGCACGTGATGGACGCCTACCTGGCCGGGCTGGAAAAGGCCCGCGAGGCCGGACACGACGTGTCCAAGATTCATTCGGTCGCATCGTTTTTCGTGTCCCGGGTGGACACCGAGGTCGACAAGCGGCTGGAGAAGATCGGCTCGGCCGACGCGCTGGCGCTGCGCGGCCAGGCCGGTGTGGCCAACGCCCGGCTGGCCTACGCCGCCTACCAGGAGGTCTTCGAGAACGGCGATCGCTACCGCGCGCTCAAGGCCGACGGCGCCCGGGTGCAGCGCCCGCTGTGGGCGTCGACGGGGGTCAAGAATCCCGACTACGCCGACACCCTCTACGTCACCGAGCTGGTCGCGCCCAACACGGTAAACACCATGCCGGAGAAGACGATCGACGCCGTCGCCGATCACGGTGTCATCAAGGGCGACACCGTCACCGGCACCGGGCCGGCCGCGCAAGAGCTCTTCGACAAGCTGCAAAAGGTCGGTATCGACCTGACCGACGTCTTCGTGGTGCTGGAGAAGGAAGGCGTGGACAAGTTCGTGGAGTCCTGGACGGAGCTGCTGGAGGAAACTCAGAAGCAACTGGGTTCCGCCGCCAAATGAGCCCCGCCAAATCCGCCACACAGTGGCATAACCCGCTGCGGGACAAGCGGGACAAGCGGCTCCCCCGCATCGCCGGCCCGTGCGGCATGGTGATTTTCGGCGTCACCGGCGACCTGGCCCGCAAAAAGGTGATGCCGGCCATCTACGACCTGGCCAACCGCGGGCTGCTGCCGCCCACCTTCTCCCTGGTGGGCTTCGCCCGCCGGGACTGGGACACCGAGGATTTCGGCGAGGTGGTCTATCACGCCGTCAAGGAACACTGCCGCACGCCGTTCCGCCAGGAGAACTGGGAGCGGCTGGCCGAGGGATTCCGGTTCGTGCCGGGCTCTTTCGACGACGACGATTCGTTTGGCCGGCTCGCCGAGGCCCTGGAAAAGCTCGACGCCGAGCGTGGCACCGGCGGCAACCACGCTTTCTACCTGGCGATCCCGCCCAGGTCCTTCCCGGTGGTGTGCGAGCAGCTGCACAAGTCCGGTTTGGCCCGCCCGCAGGGCGACAGGTGGAGCCGGGTGGTCATCGAGAAACCGTTCGGCCACGACCTGGAAAGCGCGCAAGCCCTGAACAAGGCCGTCAACGCCGTCTTCCCGGAGGAGGCGGTATTCCGGATCGACCACTACCTGGGCAAGGAGACGGTGCGCAACATCCTTGCGCTGCGGTTCGCCAACCAGTTGTTCGACCCCATCTGGAACGCGCACTACGTCGACCACGTGCAGATCACCATGGCCGAAGACATCGGGCTGGGCGGACGCGCGGGCTATTACGACGGCATCGGCGCCGCCCGCGACGTGATCCAGAACCACCTGATGCAGTTGCTGGCGCTGACCGCGATGGAGGAGCCGGTCAGCTTCAATCCGTCCGCGCTGCAAACCGAGAAGATCAAGGTGCTGTCGGCGACGCAGCTCGCCGAGCCGCTCGACGAGACCACCAGCCGGGGCCAATACACCGCGGGGTGGCAGGGTGGGGAGAAAGTCGTCGGGCTGCTCGACGAGGAAGGGTTCGCCAAGGACTCGACCACCGAGACGTTCGCCGCCATCACCCTCGAGGTCGACACCCGCCGCTGGGCGGGTGTGCCGTTCTATCTGCGCACGGGTAAACGCCTGGGCCGCAGGGTGACCGAAATCGCCCTGATCTTCAAACGCGCGCCGCATCTGCCGTTCGACGCCACAATGACCGACGAGCTGGGCGCCAACGCCATGGTCATCCGGGTGCAGCCGGACGAAGGGACCACCCTGCGATTTGGCTCCAAGGTGCCGGGCACCGCGATGGAGGTCCGCGACGTCAACATGGACTTCTCCTACGGATCGGCGTTCGCCGAAGAATCGCCCGAGGCCTACGAGCAGCTGATCCTCGACGTGCTGCTCGGCGAGCCATCCCTGTTCCCGGTTAACGCGGAGGTCGAATTGGCTTGGGAGATACTCGATCCCGTCCTCGACAACTGGGCGGCACACGGTAAGCCCGATCCCTACGAGGCCGGCACCTGGGGCCCGGAGTCGTCCTTCGAAATGCTGCGCCGCACCGGCCGGGAATGGCGGCGGCCGTGACCCCCGCCGGCGGCGATGCACTGCGAAGCAGTGAGGAGGAGTGGCGCAAATGATCGTCGATCTGCCCGGCACCACCACCACGGCGGTCAACAAGAAACTAGCCGAGCTACGCGAAAAGGCCGGCGCCGTCACGATGGGACGCGTGCTGACGCTGCTCATCGCGCCGGACAGCGAAGACGTGCTGGAGGAATCGATCAAGGCCGCCAACGATGCCAGCCACGAACACCCCAGCCGGATCATCGTCACGATGAGGGGCGATCCGTACGCCGACAAGGCACGCCTGGATGCACAGCTGCGCTCCGGCGGCGACACGGGCGCGGGCGAGGTCGTGGTGTTGCGGCTGTCCGGGCCGCTCGCCGGCCACGCCTACAGCGTGGTCATCCCTTTCCTGCTCCCCGACATCCCGGTGGTGGCGTGGTGGCCCGACATCGCCCCGAAAAAGCCCGCCCAAGACCCGTTGGGCAAGTTGGCGATTCGGCGCATCACCGATGCCACCAACGGCATCGATCCGTTGTCGGCTATCAAGAGCCGACTGCCCGGATACACCGCCGGCGACACCGACCTGTGCTGGGCGCGCATCACCTATTGGCGGGCGCTGCTGGCCTCGGCCGTCGACCAGTCGCCCCACGAGCCGATCGAGTCGGCGCTGGTTTCCGGTTTGCGAACGGAGCCCGCTCTCGACATCCTGGCGGGCTGGCTGGCCGGCCGGATCGACGGGCCGGTGCGCCGTGCGGTCGGCGAGCTCAAGGTCGAGCTGGTACGCAAGAGCGAGACCATCGTCTTGAGCCGTCCGCAAGAGGGCAGGACGGCGACGCTGAGCCGCACGGGCAAGCCGGATGCCCTGCTTCCGTTGGCGCGCAGGGAAACCGGTGAATGCCTGGCTGAGGACCTGCGACGCCTGGATGCCGACGAGATCTACCTGACGGCGCTCGAAGGCATCAAGAAGGTGCAGTACGTGTGAACGCCATCGTCGAGGTTTTTCCGGACGGCGAGGCCCTGGTCGAGGCCGCGGGCGAACGACTGATCGACGCCATCGGGGCCGCGGTGGCGGCCCGGGGGCGGGCGCTGATCGTGCTGACCGGCGGCGGCAACGGCATCGGGCTGCTGCGGTACCTCGACGCCCGGCGGCAGCGGATCGACTGGTCGAAGGTGCATCTGTTCTGGGGCGACGAACGCTACGTTCCCGAGGACGACGACGAGCGCAACGACAAGCAGGCGCGAGCGGCCTTGCTCGATCACATCGACATCCCGTCGAGCCACGTGCACCCGATGCCGGCCAGCGACGGCGAATTCGGCAACGACCTCGCCGCCGCGGCGCTGGCCTACGAGCAGTTGCTGGCGGCCAACGCCGAACCCGGCCAGCCGGCACCGGATTTCGACGTCCACCTGCTGGGGATGGGGCCAGAGGGCCACATCAACTCCCTGTTTCCCGACACCCCTGCGGTGCTGGAGACCACCCACATGGTGGTCGCCGTCGACGACTCCCCCAAACCACCGCCGCGACGAATCACCTTGACGCTGCCGGCAATCCGGCGTTCCCGTGAGGTGTGGCTGATGGTGTCCGGGGCGGCCAAGGCCGACGCGGTGGCCGCCGCGATCGGTGGCGCCCCACCGGCATCGATACCGGCCGCCGGAGCCGTCGGGCGTGAGGCCACGATCTGGCTGCTCGACGAGGAGGCCGCGGCCAAGCTGCCTCGCTGATCCCCGGCGCCCAGCGTCACGCCAGCGTGACGGTCGGCGTGGAACGCCACGCTGGCGTGACGCTGGGCGCAACGAACATAATTGCCCTCATGGCAGACAGAACCGTGCGCGGCGGGCCCGAGCGGAGCCGGATCAAGACGCTCGCCCAGGCCGCGCTGAACGCCGACAAGACGGTGGAGCAGGTCGAAGACGTCCTCGACGGCCTGGGCAAAACCATGCAGGACCTGAACAGTTCGCTGTCGGCCCTCAACGCCACGGTGGAGCGCCTGGAGGGCGGCCTGGACCACCTGGAGGGCACCCTGGCCAGCCTGGACGATCTCGCGAAGCGGCTGATCGTGCTCGTCGAGCCGGTGGAGGCCATCGTCGAACGGATCGACTACCTGGTGACCGTGGGCGAAACGGTGATGTCCCCGCTGTCGGTCACCGAGCACGCCGTCCGCGGCGTGCTGGACAGGCTGCGCAACCGCGCGGCCCGCTAATCGGATTGCCCGTCCCCTTGCGGCGCGCATCGTCACCGGGCTAACCGCTGTTTCGCAGCGCGCTGGCTAATCCGTTCATCGTCAGCAGGATGCCGCGCCGCACCAATTCGTCCTCGTCACCCGACCGGTAGCGGCGGAGCAGCTCGACCTGCAGATGGTTCAGCGGCTCCAGATACGGGAAGCGGTTGAACACCGACCGCGCCAGCGCGGGGTTGTCGGCCAGCAGGTCGTCTTGACCGGTAATCAGCTTGTGCATGGCGATGGTGCGCCGGTGCTCGTCGACGATCTTGTCAAACACCCTGTGCCGCAACGATTCATCGGGCACCAGCTCGGCATAGCGGGCCGCCAGGCCCAGGTCGCTCTTGGCCAGCACCTGCGCCATGTTCGACAGCACGCTGGCAAAGAACGGCCACCGCCGGTACAGCTCGTGCAGTATTTCCACCCGCTCGGTTTCGGTTTCGGGCCCCGCCGCGATCCACCGCTCGAACGCCGATCCGGTGCCATACCAACCCGGGAGCATCACCCGCGACTGGCTCCAGGCCAGCACCCACGGGATGGCGCGCAGGTCCGCGATCGAGGAGGTGGGCTTGCGGGACGCCGGCCGGCTGCCGATGTTCAGCGACCCGATCTCGCTCACCGGTGTGGACGCCGTGAAGTATTCGACGAAACCCGGTGTGTCGTGCACCAATTCGGCGTAGGCGCGCCGCGCCAAGGCGGCCACCTCGTCGAGCACCGCGTAGGCCGGCTCGGCGGCGTCGCCGAGGCCCTCCATATCCAGCAACGTGGACTCCAGCGTGGCGGCGAGCAGGCTTTCCAGGTTGCGCCGCGCCAGCTGGGGTTCGGCGTACTTGGCGGCGATCACCTCACCCTGCTCGGTGAGGCGCAGCGACCCGTTCACCGCCCCCGGCGGTTGCGCCAGGATGGCTTGGTAGCTGGGGCCGCCACCCCGGCCGACGGTGCCGCCACGACCGTGGAAGAGCCGCAACCGGATTCCGGTTTTGCGGGCCACTTCGACCAGGGCCAGCTCGGCCCGGTAGACCGCCCAGTTGGCGGCCAGGTACCCGCCGTCCTTGTTGGAGTCGGAGTAGCCCAGCATGACCTCTTGGGAGTCTCCGCGCGCGGAGACGAGCGCCCGATAGATGGGCAGTCCCAGCATCGCGTGCAGGATCGCCGCGCCGTTATGCAGGTCATCGATCGTCTCGAAGAGCGGCGAGATGGCCACCGGGCAGTACGGTTCCGGACCGGAGGCGTCCAGCAGGCCGGCCTCTTTCAGCAGGATCGCGGCCTCCAGGACGTCGGAAACCGAGCGGCACATCGAGATCACGTAGTTGGGCACCGCGGCGGGACCGTAGAGTTCGACCGCCTCCGCGGCGGCCGTGACGACACCGAGTTCGCTTTGAGCCAGGTCCGACAGTTGGGTGCGGTCACCGACCAGCGGGCGGCGGATGCCCAGTTCGCCCGCCAGCAGCGCGACCCGTTCCGCTTCGGGCAACGAACCGTAGTCCGGGTGCACCCCCGCCCACGCCAGCAGCTCGGCGACCACCTCTTCGTGCACGTCGGAGTTTTGCCGCATGTCCAGCCCGCACAAGTGAAAACCAAACGCGCGCACCGCTTCCCGTAGGCGAGCCAGCCGGTCGTCGGCCAACAGCGCGCTGCCGTGGGCGCGCAGCGACTCGTCGATCGTGTCGAGGTCGGCCAGCAGCGCGGCCGGCGCGGGATACGCCGGCAGGCCCAGGTCGAGCTCGTGCCGCGGCCGCCGGTCCAGGATCTCGGTGGCGGTCGCGGTGAGCCGGGCGCGGATCACCCGCACCGCCCGCCGGTATGGCTCGTCGGCTCTGGCCTTCTCCCGGCAGCCCTCGGCGAGTTCGGCCAGCCCGGGGGTGACGGTGACCAGTCGCGCCGACATCGACAGCTCCTGTTCGAGGGCGGTGAGCTCCTGCAGGTAATGCGCCAGCGCGGTAAACGCGGCGCTGCCGGTGGCCAGCCGCACGACGTCGGCCGTCACGTTGGGATTGCCGTCGCGGTCACCGCCGATCCACGAGCCGGGTTGCAGGATGGGCTCCGACAGCAGGTCGGCGCCGGGCCAGCGGGCGCGCAGAGCGTTGCGCACCTCGGAGTTGACCTGCGGGATCACCTCGAAGAGCGCGGCGGGGTAATACCGCAGGCCCACGTCGATCTCGTCGGTGATCTGCAGCCGGGACAACCGGATCAGCGCGGTCTGCCACAGCGTGAGGACCTGGCGGCGCAGCTCGAGTTCGATGTCGCGGCCGTCGTCGGTGTCGGTGTGTCCCTCGGCGCGCAGCCGCATCAACTGGGTGATCCGGTGCTGGGTGACGAAGACGGTGCGCCGCCGGGTCTCGGTCGGATGGGCGGTGATCACCGGGGACACCAGGGCACCCTTCAGGGCGTCGGCCACCGTGGCCGAATCCAGCTCTGCCCGATCGAGTTTCGCGTACGTTGCGGCCAGGCTACTGTCCTGCGGCGGATCGCCCGCGGCGATGTGAATCGCGCGCCGACGCTCGCGGTGGATGTCTTCGGCCACGTTGGCCAGCAGCGCAAAGTGGCTGAACGCGCGGATGATCGGGATCGCCAGGTGGATGTCGAGGCCGGAGAACATGCGGGCCATCTCGGCCCGGTCGATCTCGGAGCGGCGCACCCGGAAGGATTCCACCCGGGCGCGTTCCACGAGGTCGAACACCTCGTCGCCGTTCTGTTCACGGACGGTGTCGCCCAGGATGGTGCCCAGCAGCCTGATGTCGGCGCGCATCGGCTCGGTCGCCTCGCGACCGACCTGGGTCCGCCGGACGGCGCCGATCGGTGCCAGCGCGGTATCGGAAACCTCGACCATGCGTCCCAGTATCGAGGCGGACCGCGCGGTCCGCCCACCGACAGGTCAGCGGTACTTGATCAGCAGGGCCACGCCGACGATGCACACCAGCCAGATGCCGGTGATGAACAGCGTCAGCCGGTCCAGGTTCTTTTCCACCACGGTGGACCCGGACAGGCTCGACTGCACACCACCGCCGAACAGCGTCGACAGGCCGCCACCCTTGGCGCGGTGCAGCAGCACCAGCAGCACCACCAGCACGCTGGTGACCACCAGGGTGATCTGCAGGGCTAACTCCATGGGGGCCACCCTACCTGGTATGCCTCACCCCAGGGCGAGCGCGGTCCGATCGAGGCGTTCGAGCCGGCGCCGCACGTCGCCGATCAGCACCGCCGGCTCCGCGCCGGCGTCCACCGCCGAGCCGACCGCGGTGATCGCGTCCACGGTGTCTTCCAGCTCGATGGCCGCCGGAATGACCCGCAGGGCCAGTGAGCTCACCGCCAGCGGTTCCAGCGCGGCGGCCTCGGCCGTCGCACGCACCTGGTGGGCGAGCCGGTAGGCGTCGTCTCGGGAAGATTGCCAACGGCGGCGTTGGCCGGCCGGTTTGACCGCCTCGCCGAAATAGCCGTGAGCCGCGGCCAGCGCCGACGACAACCGCGCGTAGGCCGGAAACCGCCGAGCGCCCGGCCACAACAGGTAGCCGAACACGACCGCCACCACGGCGCCGATCAGGGTGTCGACCAGCCGAAGCGCGGGCGCGACCGGATCCACGTGGCCGATCGATTGCGACAGCAACGCGGCGGTGGTGATTCCGATCACACTGAGGCCGTACAGCTTCGGCGCCGCGAGCACGACAAACCCCAGCGCCAGCGCGGTCGCGGCCACCAGCGGCAGCCCGGAGGAGAACACGGCCAGCAATCCCGTCGCCAATAGCGCACCGGCCAACGTGCCGAAGATCCGGTTCACCGTGCGCACGAACACCGAGGCATATTCGGGCCGCACGATGACGGCGGTGGTCAACGGCAGCCAGAACGAGTGCGCCCGTTCGTGCATGGCGACCGTGATGCCGGTGGCCACGCCGAGGCACAGTCCGATGCGCACCCCGTTGGACAGGGCGGTGTGCGAGGTGGCGGCGCGGATCAGCGCCGACAGCCGACGCGTCGCCGGCACCGGCGCGCCCGGCCGGGCCGGCGCGGGACCGAGCGCATCGGCCAGCTCCAGCAAACCCGGATCCCCACCGGCATCGTCGGCCGAGAAGTCGACCGACAGCGGCGTGGCGGCCCGAATCTGGTTCCCGGCCCGGCGGATCGCCGCAATGGCATCGTCGGGCACCGGCCGGCCCTGCGCGTACAACGTCGCCGCCGCGAAGGCCACCAGGTCCGCCCGCCTGCGGTCCCGGGTGTCGCGCACGACGGCCGATGCGGCGGCCAACCGGGTGCGGGCCGGGCCGGCTTCGTCGGTGCCGATCGCCGCGCACAGGTCCGCGGCCGCGGAGTACACCCGCGCCACCGCCCGACGTTCGGGTACACCGCGCCGCAACGCCCACGGCGCCACCACGGCCACCGCGGCGACGGCGGTGCCGGCCAGGTACCACAACGCCTGCTGCCACCACGGCAGCGACGACCCGCCGAACTGACCGAACGCCACACCGACGGACAGCATCATCCCGAACGCGGGTGCGCTCGGCCCGATTCCGCCCGCCATCCCCGAGATCACGCCCGCGGCCGCCGCCACGAGGACCAGCCCGGCGCCGAAGCCGTGCGGCGGCAGCGCACCCACGCCGATCCCGAGCGCGCCGCCGACGGCCTGGGCGATCCACGCCCGCCACCGGGCGCGGTAGAAGCCGGTGGCAAGGAAGCCGACGGCGCAGGCCGCCCCGAGGTACGCGAGCCCGACAACCTGGAGGTCTCCGGTCACCACACCTGCGCCGGCGACGAGCGCCGCGGTCGCCATCGCCCACACGGCGGGCTCGAGGGCCCACGGCGCGCTCGCCGGACGCAGCGCCGCGGCAACGCTTCGGCCCAGCGCCGCAAGGTGATCCATCGTTCGGTGCTGGTTGTCGGCCGGGCCTACGGCAACCCTACGGAAGCCTAGGGAAGGGGCCCACCGGCGGCGATGGCCGCCAGGGTCGCGAACTGCTCACCGTCCAGCGACGCCCCGCCGACTAGGGCCCCGTCGATGTCGACCTGGGCGACGATGTCGCCGATGTTTTTCGCGTTCACCGAGCCGCCGTAGAGCACCCGGACGGCCTCGGCAACCCCCGACGACGCGAGTGAAGCCAATTCCTTCCGGATCGCCGCGCACACCTCTTGAGCATCGGACGCGCTGGCCACCCGCCCGGTTCCAATCGCCCACACCGGCTCATAGGCGACGACGACGCTGCCGATCTGCTCGCTCGACAGCCCGGCCAGCGAGCCGCGCAGCTGCTCCTCGCAGTGGGCGACGTGCCCGCCCGCCTCCCGGACCTCGAGGTGTTCGCCGATGCAGACGATCGGGGTCAATCCGTGCTTGAGCGCGGCGGCGGCCTTGGCGGCCACCAGCGCGTCGTCCTCGTGGTGGTAGGTGCGCCGCTCGGAGTGCCCGACGACGACGAAGCTGCACCCCAGCTTGGCCAGGAAGGCCCCGCTGACCTCGCCGGTGTAGGCGCCCGAGTCGTGCTGGGACAGGTCCTGGGCGCCGTAGGTCAGCCGCAGCTTGTCGCCGTCGACCAGGGTTTGCACGCTGCGCAGGTCGGTGAACGGCGGCAGAACCGTGACGTCGACCTTGTCGTAGTACTTGTCCGGCAGCGCGAACGCGACCTTTTGCACCAGCGCGATCGCCTCGAAGTGATTGAGGTTCATCTTCCAGTTGCCGGCGATCAGTGGCTTGCGGCTCACGAGTCTCCTTTGCTTGGCTGGGGCCGGCCCAGCACCTCGATGCCCGGCAGCGTCTTGCCCTCAAGGTATTCCAGCGACGCGCCGCCTCCGGTGGAGATGTGCGAGAAGTCGCCCTCCGGGATGCCAAGCGCGCGCACCGCGGCCGCGGAGTCCCCGCCGCCCACCACGCTGAAGGCGCCCTTGCCGGTCGCCGCGGCGATCGCCTCGGCGACACCCCTGGTGCCCGCCGCGAACGCCGGAAATTCGAACACGCCCATCGGGCCGTTCCAGAAGATCGTCTTGGCGTTGGACAGCAAGGTCGCGAAGCGTTTGACCGATCCCGGCCCGATGTCCAGGCCCACCGTGTCACCCGGGATGGCGTCGGCCGCGACGGTGTGCGCCGGCGAGTCGGCGGCGAACTTTTCGGCCACCACGATGTCCACCGGCAGCCGCAGCACGTCGACGTAGGTGTCCAGCAGCCTGCGGCAGGTGTCGACCATGTCGTCTTCCAGCAGCGACTTGCCCACCGAGTAGCCTTGCGCGGCAAGGAAAGTGAAGCACATCCCGCCGCCGATCACGATGCTGTCGGCCTTCGTCGCCAGTGACTCGATGACGCCGAGCTTGTCGGACACCTTCGACCCGCCGAGCACCACCGCGTAGGGGCGTGCGGTCGAGCTGGTCAACCGCTCCAGCACCGCTATCTCCTGGGCCACCAGCGTGCCGGCGTAGTGCGGCAGCAGGGTGGCGACGTCGTACACGGAGGCCTGCTTGCGGTGCACCACCCCGAAGCCGTCGGAGACGAAAGCGCCTGCCGGCCCGACCAATTCGGCCAGTTGCCGGGCCAGCGCCAACCGCTCGCCGTCGTCCTTGCTGGTCTCGCGGGGGTCGAAGCGAACGTTCTCCAGCAGCAGGATGTCACCGTCGGTCAGCCCCTCGGCGCGGGCCAGCGCGTCGGCGCCCACAACATCGCCGGCCAACTGCACGTGCCGGCCCAGTTGCTCGCCGAGCGCCGCGGCGACCGGTGCCAACGACAACTTCGGGTCGGGTCCATTCTTGGGGCGACCCAGGTGGGCGGCGACCACCACCTTGGCGCCGGCCTCGAGCAGCGCCCGCAACGTCGGTACCGAGGCGGTGATCCGGCCGGGGTCGGTGATCTCGCCGTCGTCGAGCGGCACATTCAGGTCCGAGCGCACCAGCACACCCCGGCCCGAAACACCCTCGGACAGAAGGTCTTTGAGGGAATGGACGGACACGGTTTACAGCGACTTGCCGACCAGGGCGACCAGGTCGATGAGGCGGTTGGAGTAGCCCCATTCGTTGTCGTACCAGGACACCACCTTGGCCTGGTTGTCGATCACCTTGGTCAGGCCCGAGTCGAAGATCGAACTGTGCGGGTCGGTGACGATGTCGCTCGACACGATCGGCGCGTCGTAGTACTTCAGGATGCCCTTGAGCCTGCCCTCGGCGGCGGCCTTGAATGCCGCGTTGATCTCGTCGACGCTGGCGGACTTGGCCAGGTCGGCGGTCAGGTCGGTGACCGAGCCGGTGGGAACCGGCACCCGCAGGGCGTAACCGTCGAGCTTGCCCTTCAGCTCCGGCAGCACCAGCCCGATCGCCTTGGCCGCCCCGGTGGAGGTCGGCACGATGTTCAGCGCGGCGGCGCGGGCGCGACGCAGGTCCTTGTGCGGCCCGTCCTGCAGGTTCTGGTCCTGGGTGTAGGCGTGGATGGTGGTCATCAGGCCCTTGACGATGCCGAACTCGTCGTGCAGCACCTTGGCCAGCGGCGCAAGGCAATTCGTGGTGCACGAGGCGTTGGAGATGATGTCTTGGCTGCCGTCGTACTTGTCGTCGTTGACGCCCAGGACGATGGTGATGTCGGGGTCGGTGGCGGGCGCGGAGATGATCACCTTTTTGGCGCCGGCGTCCAGGTGACCCCTGGCCTTGGCCGCGTTGGTGAACAGGCCCGTGGACTCGACGACGACGTCGACGCCGAGGTCCTTCCACGGCATCGCCGCCGGGCCCTCCCTGACCTCGAGCGCCTTGATCTTGTGGTTGCCGACGACGATGGTGTCCTCGCCTTCGAGGCTGACGTCATAGGGCAGCCGACCCAGGATCGAGTCGAAGCGCAGCAGGTGCGCCAGCGTGGCGTTGTCGGTGATGTCGTTGACGGCGACCACCTCGATGCCGGTGGTGCCCCCCTCCCGTTGAGCCAGCAAGGCCCGGTAGAAGTTGCGCCCGATTCGACCGAAGCCGTTGATGCCTACTCGGACCGTCACTTGTCTCTCCCTGTCTACCTATGTCCGCCAATGAGCAATCATTGTCAGCCTAGATCAGCAAGGAGAACGGCTAGGGGGCTGGTGACAATCCCCGGCTTCTGTCCCCGTTGCCGCGCGAAAAGCCAGGTTCAACCGGGGAGATGTGGTTGAAGGGCGTCGACGGACGTATGTGACAACCATCCGCCGATGCCCTTCCTCGCCGCACCATATTCGGACGGTCGATGACGCGGTGGCCGAACGGTCGCAATGTGTCCGGCATCACCGGGCCACCGCGCCGGATTGTGACACCGTCGTGACGTCACCATTTGGAAACGGCGCGGTGCGGCGCGACCCGTGTTCCGCACGGGCTGCCGACAATTGGCCCAGTCGTCGAAAAACGACGGCTATGCGGTTCTGCTGCACCAATTGATCGCAGAAATATCTGAGCGCGAATATAAGGAGAGTTGACGCTGATGGCGATCGTCGATCGGTTCAACATCAAAGTAGTCGCCAGCGCCGGGTTGTGCGGGGCCGCTATAGCGTTGAGCCCGGACGCGGCAGCCGCCCCGCTGAAAACCGGTGGCTATGCGTGCGTCCAGGGGCTGGCTGGCGACGCTGCAGCGCCGGCGGCCGGCGGACCGGCAGCCGCCGCCGGAGCGGCGGCCGGGGACGTGTGCAGCGCCGCACTCACGGACATGGCCGGTGTCCCGTTGGCCGTGCCCGGGCCGGTGCCGGTGGGTGCGCCGGTGCCGGTTGGCGCTCCGCTGATTGCGCTTGGCCCGCCGGTGCCAGCCGGTGCTCCCCTGCCCTTGGGCGCGCCGGTGCCGGCCGGTGCTCCGGTGCCTCCGGTGCTGCCGGTTGGTGCGCCGCTGATCGCGCTCGGGGGTGCGCCGTTGGCGGTGGGCGCCCCTGTGGATCCCGTCCCGGTCGCTCCCCTCATCGACATGGCCGGGGCCAAGGACGCGCCGAGTGGTCCGCCGCCGGCTGGCGGGCCCGTGCCCGGTCAGCCGGTTCTGCCCGGCCCTTCGGCCACCTCTCCGGCGACGGGCGCGCGCTGAGGCTCTTCCAGCGATGGCTCACGCCCATCGGCGGTGCGGGAGCCTCGTGAAGCCGACGGCCGCTGTTATTCCTGCACGATCACCGGGTCGCCAACGTTGACCGCGTTGAAGTACCACTCCGCGTCCGCGGGGCTCAGGCTGATGCAGCCGTGGCTGACATTCTCCAGCCCCAGTGAATTGACGGCCCACGGAGCCGAATGCACAAAGAGGCCGCGGCCGGTGATGCGGACGGCGTAATCCACCGGGATCCGGTACCCGTCGGGATCGTCGACGGGGATGCCGACGCTGCTCGAGTCCATAATCACCGTGCGTTCCTTGGACAAGACGGTGTAGGTGCCGACGGGCGTCGGGAACTCCGGCCTACCCATCGAGGCCGGCATCACCCCTTCTTCGCCCCAGTGGGGTCGGTGGTGGGGCGCCGGTAGTGAAGGCGGCGGCCCCGACTCGACTCCGTCGACGCTCACGGTGAACGTGTGATCCGAGATGCTGGCGACGCCGACGACGGCAGGGCCCGTTTTGAAGTCCGTGGCAAGGCCGCCCACCGATAGCGCCACTGTGGTGTGCGCCGGCCAGAAGTGGTCGGGGACCCACCGCACAACGTTGTTGTCGAGCCATTCGAACTTGCCGGTCATCGGGGGCGCCGACTTGACATTGAGGGCACTCTCGGCCGCGTGCCGGTTGGCTGGGGTGGCTATGGGCGCACCGAACGTCACCACCACCGGGTGCGCCACACCCACCACCGCGCCCGGCGCTGGTAGAACCGACGCGATGGCGGACCCATACGAATGGTCCGCCGCCGCTTGGCTGACGCCGGCCGGCCCCGGAACCACACTCGCCGTGACCCCGATCACCGCAAGAACACACCGAACAGCCGTCCGCATGGCCCCAATCCCTTTTAACTGACATAGTTGTAATAGTGATCGTAGGGGTGCGGTGAAGAGCGGAAGTGAAAGGGCGCGTTAGCAATTGGATCAAGCCTCGGTCACGTTTTGGTTACGGCGAGCCATGGGCACCGAAACGCAAGAAATCACACGTCGTCATCGCGTGCGGCGCTGGGCGGTGACGTGGACGGGGAACTGGTCACCGGGCTCGGGCCACGGCTGGCGGGTCAGCATGTCCGCGACGTCGACGTAGCCCGCCTCGAGCAGCCCGGTCTTGGCGTCGAGGATGCGGTACCACTGCTTTTGGACGTGGATCGGTTGGCCTTCGAGAACGATGACGCGGACGTCGCCCTCCTCGAAGCGGCAGCGCCGTTGCACCGCTTCCAGCAGCTGCTCGTTGTGCAGGTGGCCCTCGCCGAAGTTCCATCCGACGAGGGGCCCGGCAACGATTTCGCCCTCGCGCACGCTGTAGTCGGCCTCGCTTGCCTCTCCCTCCAAAGCGCGGGGCAGCAGGCCGTTGAGCGCCCTGCCATGCGCGTGCATCGCGCGGAACGCGGCCGTCTTGTCGCTCATGATCTCGGCGGTGGCCGCGTCGTAGAGCTTGGCCAACTGATTGACAACGAGCGCGGAGCTTTTGACCACGTCGGCCTCGATCTTGTCCTCGGCGCCGGCGCGGAAGCACCACACGCTGGTGGCCCAGTTGCCGGCGTAGTAGCGCATCGCGGGCAGGAACGAAATCTTTTCCGGGAAAAGGTTTCCCGCGATCGGCACCACGACGAGCGCGACGATCAGGATGGCCAGCAGCAGCGGCGATGACAGGTCGACGGCGTGGATGGCGCCGTAGTGCCCGAACAAATAGAACAGCGAGAAGATGAAGAACACGTTCCACTCCAACGGGACTCCCATCGGGAGGTTGGACAGGATGTTGAGGTGGAAGATCACCATGAACCCGATGAGCCACCAGCGCCATGGCTGCCCGTCGGCGACGAACACCAGAATCCCCGGAACCAGGAATTCGGCCGTGGTGCCGCCGACATGGGCCATGGCCTTGGGCAACCAGGAGGGTCGTAGGTCGTTGACCGGGTCGAGGTACAGCGCGTGCTTGAACCCGTTGAACAGCTTGCTCCGCAGCAGCGCGTTGTTGCTCGTCATCACCGACACGACGTACGGGAAATGCTCGTTGAGCTTGGAAGTCGCCGCGCCCCACCACAAGCCGAGCATGATGATCTTGAAGGCCGCGATCTGATCGGTGAACGGAAAGAAAAACACGATCAGCTTCAGCCAATAATGTTCGCCGCGGGCGGCCAGGAAGATGGTCTTGTCGCGCAGGCCCAGGATCGCCAGGGCGACGATCGTCGGCGCCACCAGCACCGGGTCGATCAGTCCGACCTGCGCGCCCGAGCCGCCGCCGGTGACCGGCCCGCCCTGACCGGCCGACAACAGCGCCCACACCCCGCCGATCAACACGACGACATACAGCGCGACGTCGACGACGGTGCGGGTGTCACCGCGGGTGAACGGAACCTTGCCCGGCCAGGGAGGTAGCCGAATCGTGTTGGGACGCAACCAATAAAGGAACCCGCCGATCGGTGGCATGAACCGCCCTGTCAGCGGCCCGGATCCGCAGCCAAAGCCCAAAACCTCGAACAGCAGCGTGAAGACGATGAGCTTCTGGTACACGATCGGCTGCGTCCACCAGTCGCCGATGCGGCCCAGCCCGCCCAGGCCGGGGGTCAGCGAGATGACCGCGGCGGGAACGGCGACGTACAGCCCGATCTTGATCAGGTAGAGCAGATACACCGCGTACGGAGTCCCGAAGCCATGTTCGGCCCAGTGCCGGGTCGCGACCTGCAGTCGCGCCGCCCGCGGCAGTGTCCGCCACGTGTCACGGTCGACGTCCGGAAGCTCCGGTGACATGAATCCCATCTATCGCACCGCCTCGACCGGCGATGCCGACGCCGAAAACCGCTGGGGCGGGTGCTGATTCAGCCGCCGCGGACTCAAAGGCCTACCGGACCACGGACCGCGCCCTGCGCGGGGGCACCCCGGCCGAGGGCCGAAGGGCGAATCGCCGGTGCAGGTTTTCGATCAGGCCGTCGAGCGTTTGGCGGTCCTGTTCTTCGACACGCGCCATGCGCCGAAAGCCGCAGGCGGCTTCGGCGTCACCGTCGGCCTCCGCCTGGGCGATCACCTTGTGGTATTGGCCGATGCGATGATCGACGAGGCGGCGGCTCTGGGCGAGCAGACGCAGGAAGTAGTCGGCCTGACGGTGATCGGCCGTATCCGCCGCGGCGGCGGTTTGGTCGCCGCCAATAGCGGCCTGACCCATCGCCACGGGGCGGACCGCACTACCGCGGGGCCGAAACCCACGCCGATCACGGGCGCCGTTTGACCTGTACCCAGCGACCGGGCGCGCACCACGCTCTTCGGACAAACCGGCGACATCCATGGCGTCACTCTCAGCTGCTGATTTCAACTTCGGCGGGGTAACCATAGCGCGCCGAAACGATGGGCACCATACGTTCCCACGACCAACGTCAAACTGCTTGCCGTCGGCCCGCCACGCGGCCGGGCGAAACACCGTGACGGCGGCTGCGCCCCCGGTCGCTACCATCGAGGGGCTCGACGAGGCCCGCCAAACCCAAGCGGCCCCGGGCGGAGCGTCAAGGGAGGAACGTGACCGACAGCGATAGCCCCAAAACGGGGGACATCGGCAAATTCGACCCTGGCCTGACCCGGCGCCTGATGGCCGTGATGCGCCCCGTCCTGAAGACGTACTTCCGGTCGGAGGTGCGCGGCCTGGATTCCTTCCCGCCCGGCGGAGCGCTGGTGGTCGCCAACCACTCCGGTGGCATGTTCCCCATGGACGTCCCGGTCTTCAGCGTCGACTTCTACGAAAAGTTCGGCTACGACCGGCCGGTCTACACGCTGAGCCACGACATCCTGATGACCGGCCCCACCGGAGAGCTCTTCAGGCGCACCGGCTACATCCGGGCCAGCCGGGAGAACGCGGCCAAGGCCCTGCGGTCCGGCGGGGTGGTGATCGTCTTTCCCGGCGGCGACTACGACGCGTACCGGCCCACGCTCTCGGAGAACGTCATCGACTTCAACGGCCGCAAGGGTTACGTCAGCGCGGCGATCGAAGCCGGCGTGCCCATCGTGCCGGCGGTGTCCATCGGCGGGCAGGAGACCCAGCTCTACCTGTCCCGCGGCACCTGGCTGGCCGAGCGGCTGCGGCTGAAGCGCTTGCTGCGCAGCGACATCCTGCCGCTCTCGTTCGGCTTCCCGTTCGGGTTCAGCGCCGCGATCCCGCCGAACCTGCCGCTGCCCGCCAAGATCGTCACGCAGGTGCTCGATCCGATCGACCTCGCGGAGCGGTTCGGCGAGGACCCGGACGTGGACCTAGACGTGGACAAGGTCGACGAGCACGTGCGCTCGGTGATGCAACGGGCCCTCGACGGCCTCGCCGCCGAGCGCCGGTTCCCGATCCTGGGCTGAGCCATGGCGACCCGTATCAGCCAGGCCCTCGGCCTGATCGGCACCATGCGCCGCGCGGGGTTGATCGCGCCGATGCGACCCGACCGCTACCTGAGGATCGCCGCGGCCATGCGTCGCGAAGGCATGGGCATCACCGTGGGTTTCGCCAGCGCGGCGCGGCGCTGCCCCGACCGTCCCGGCCTGGTCGACGAGCTGGGCACGCTGACCTGGCGGCAGCTCGACGAGCGGATCAACGCGTTGGCCGCGGCGCTGCAAGGGCTGCCGGGCGGGACGCCGAGGGTAGTCGGGATCATGTGCCGCAATCACCGCGGTTTCGTCGAGTCGTTGGTGGCCGCCGACCGGATCGGCGCCGACATCTTGTTGCTCAACACGTCGTTCGCCGGGCCGGCGCTCGCCGACGTGGTCAACCGCGAGGGCGCCGACACCGTCGTCTACGACGAGGAGTTCACCGCGACGGTCGACCGCGCGCTGGCCGACAAACCGGACGCCACCCGCATCCTGGCCTGGACCAATGGCCAGCACGATCTCACCGTCGAGAAACTCATCGCCGCCCACGCCGGGCAACGGCCCAAGCGCACCGGGCGCAAAGGCAGGATGATCCTGCTCACCTCCGGCACCACCGGAACACCCAAGGGCGCCAAGCAGTCTGGCGGCCGCGCCGGCATGGGCACGCTCAAGGCGATCCTGGATCGCACGCCGTGGCGGGCCGAGGAGACGATCGTGATCGTGGCGCCGATGTTTCACGCGTGGGGTTTTTCGCAGTTGGTGTTCGCCGCGTCGATGGCCTGCACGGTGGTCACCCGGCGCAAATTCGACCCCGAGGCGACGCTGGACCTCGTCGACCGCCATCGGGCGACGGGGCTGGCGGTGGTGCCGGTGATGTTCGACCGCATCATGGAGCTGCCCGACGAGGTGCGAAACCGCTACAGCGGCAAGTCATTACGGTTCGCCGCGGCATCCGGCTCACGCATGCGGCCCGATGTCGTCACCGCGTTCATGGACCGGTTCGGCGACGTGATCTACAACAACTACAACGCCACCGAGGCCGGCATGATCGCCACCGCCACCCCGCAAGACCTGCGTGCGGCGCCCGACACCGCGGGCCGGCCCGCGGGCGGAACCGAAATCCGCATCCTGGACCCAGAATTCAACGAACTGCCCACCGGCGAGGTCGGCGGCATCTACGTCCGCAACGACACCCAATTCGACGGCTACACGTCGGGCTCGACCGGCAAAGACTTCCACGCCGGGTTCATGGCGTCGGGCGACGTCGGGTACCTGGACGAGGCCGGGCGGCTGTTCGTCGTCGGCCGCGACGACGAGATGATCGTCTCCGGCGGCGAGAACGTCTACCCGATCGAGGTGGAGAAGACGCTGGCGGCACACCCCGACGTGGCGGAGGCGGCGGTCATCGGCGTCGACGACGAACAGTACGGCCAGCGGCTGGCGGCGTTCGTGGTGCTGGCCCCGGGCATGTCGGCCACCCCCGAGACCCTCAAGCAACACGTGCGGGAGAACCTGGCCAACTACAAGGTGCCGCGCGAGATCACCGTCCTCGACGAGCTGCCCCGCGGCAGCACCGGCAAGGTCCTGCGCAACGAGCTGCAAGCGCGGGTGACCGGCTGATGCGGCTGCGCAAGCCCAGGCCGCTGGCGCGCGCCGCGGTGGAATTGGCCAACGCCGCCAACGGATTACGCCCGCTGGCCCGCAAGGGCTACAGCACCGTGTTGGTGTTCTGGTTCGGCTGGCCGACGTCGGAGGTGCCGGGCCTGTACTTCTCCGCCTCGCTGGCCGACGCCCTGCGCCGCGGGCGCCGCGGCGACTTCGCCGGGCGGCGGGGCAAGGCGGCGCTGGCGCTGACGGCGGTGTCGTGGGCGATCCTGGCGGTGATCCGCTACCGCGGCGTCACCACCCCGGGCCCGGTGCTGGAGGCGGGCCTGCGCGAGCAACTCGGCGACGACTACGAAGAGGCGCTCTCTGCCCTGCCCCGGACGGAACCCACCCGCAGCGGGCGGCGCAACCTGCCGCTGGGCACCACCGTGGCGCGCCGGCGCTACGTCGAGAAGACGAACGTCGTGTCCTACGGCCCGCACGGCCGCGCCAACCTGGCCGACATCTGGCGCCGCCGCGACCTCCCACGCGACGGCAAGGCGCCGGTGCTGGTGCAGGTGCCCGGCGGCGCCTGGGTGATCGGCTGGCGCCGCCCCCAGGCCTATCCGCTGATGAGCCACCTGGCCGCCCGCGGCTGGGTGTGCGTGTCGCTGAACTACCGGGTCTCCCCGCTGCACACCTGGCCCGATCACATCGTCGACGTCAAACGGGCGCTGGCCTGGGTCAAGGACAACATCGCGCGCTACGGCGGCGACCCGAACTTCGTCGCGATCACCGGCGGGTCCGCCGGCGGGCATCTGTCCGCGCTGGCGGCGCTGACCCCGGGCCACCCCCAATTCCAGCCGGGCTTCGAGGACGCCGACACCTCGGTGGCCGCCGCGGTTCCGGTGTACGGGCGCTACGACTGGTTCTCCACCCACGGCGAGGGCCGCCGCGAATTCATCGGGCTGCTCGAAAAGTTCGTCGTCAAACGGAAATTCGCCACCCACCACCACGTCTACCTCGACGCCTCGCCGATCCGGCATCTGCGCGCCGACGCGCCACCCTTCTTCGTCTTGCACGGCCACGACGATTCCCTCATCCCGGTCGGCGAAGCCCAGGAGTTCGTCGAGCAACTGCGGGCGGTGTCGAAATCGCCCGTCGCCTACGCCGAATTGCCCAACGCGCAACACGCTTTCGACATCTTCGGTTCCCCGCGGGCGCATCGATCCGCGGAGGCCGTGGCGCGGTTTTTGTCCTGGGTCTATGCGACGAGCTACCTGGGCTAGCCGTTCAGCTCCGCGGCGGCGGTCTCCAGTTCGGTGAGCGCCGGTTCGATGGCGTCGGCCATGTCGTCGATGTCGTTGGCCACCTCGGGCGTCGTCACGAAACCGAAGTCCAGGTAGTCCCGGTAGGAGAAGCAGGTGATGTTCAGGGCGACGTCCATGACCGGCGGCCCCAGCGGCACCAGCGAATCCACCTTGGCGCCCGCCATGTACAGCGGGAAGGACGGCCCGGGGACGTTGGACACAACCAGGTTGATGGGGGCCAGGTTTCGCGATAGCCCCGTCGCGGTGTAGGCCCGCGCGGCCAACTGCAGCAGCCCCGGCGGCGTGGTCTCGGTCAGGCCCATGATCTGATGCGCCGACAGCGCCTTGGCCATCTCCTTGGCGCTCTGGGTGCTTTGGTGGATGGCCAGCAGCCGCTCGGCGGCGTCCTCGATGTCGGTGGCCAGGGAGGCGGTCATCGAGCTGATCTTGTTGCCGACGTCGCTTATCGTCTGGTCGGTGCGGGTGGAGACCGGGATCTGGGCGATGAGCGGTTTGGTCGGCAGCTCACCCCTTTTCTGCAGGTATTCGCGGGCGGCGCCGGCGACGAGCGCGAGCACGACGTCGTTGAGCTTGACGCCGAAGGAGTCCTTGACGGCCTTGACCCGCACCAGCTCGACGCGGCAGCCGGTGATCCGCCGGTGCGGCGACACGGACGCGTTGAACCGGGTCTTGGGCGCTTCGAAGTAGCGCGGCGGCCTGCTGCTGACACCCAACGCGGCGATCTGCTGGCGCAGCGTCTGCTCCACCAGCCGGGCGATGCGGAAGGGCGTCTTGATTCCGACGTTGATGAGCGCGCCCAGCGCGCGCCGCTCCAGACCCGGAAGCTGGAACCCCACCAGCGACCCGACCGTTTCCCGTTGCGGCGGACGGGGTTCGGGCGTGGTGTCCAACAGGATTTCGCCCAGCCCGGCGCCCGAGACCCCGTCGACGATGGCGTGATGCATCTTGGTCAGCGTGGCGAACCGGCCGCCGTCGGGACCTTCCAGACCCTCGATCACCCACAGTTCCCACAGCGGCCGGGAGCGGTCCAGCTTGTAGGACATCAGCCGGCCCACCAGCTCTTCGAGCTCGCGGCGACCGCCCGGGGAGGGAACGCCGATGCGACGGACGTGGAAGTCGACGTCGAGTTCCGAGTCCTCGACGAACCACGGCCGGTCCAGGCCGAGCGGCGCACCGGTGACCCGCCAACGCAGCTGCGGCAACTCCGGCAGTCGCTCGATGATCAGTTCGCGGAGGCGCTGAAAGCTGTACTCGGGCGCGTCGCTGGGATCGCAGATCGCCAGCGCACCCACGTGCATGTGCCAGCCCGCGGTTTCTGCAGACCAAAACGCCGCGTCGACGCTCGAAAGCCGTTTCATGCCCTGACGGTAGCCCCCGGTCAGGCATCCTCCAACAGGTCGGGCGTCACCGCCGACTCCGTGTCGGGGATGCCGTCGACCTTCGCCTTGCGGTCGGCCATCGACAACAGGCGCCGAATGCGGCCGGCCACAGCGTCTTTCGTCATTGGCGGGTCGGCGAGGCGCCCGAGCTCCTCCAGGGAGGCCTGCCGGTGCTCGACGCGCAGCCTGCCGGCCGAGGCCAGGTGGTCGGGGACGGTATCGCCGAGGATCTCCAGGGCACGCTCCACCCGGGCGGCCGCCGCGACCGCGGCCCGCGCCGAGCGCCGCAGATTGGCGTCGTCGAAGTTGGCGAGCCGGTTGGCCGTCGCCCGCACCTCGCGACGCAGCCGGCGCTCCTCCCACACCAGCCGGGTGTCCTGGGCGCCCATCCGGGTCAGCAGGGCGCCGATCGCCTCGCCGTCGCGCACCACCACCCGGTCGGCGCCGCGCACCTCGCGGGCCTTCGCGCTGACCCCGAGCCGGCGGGCCGCGCCCACCAGCGCCAGGGCGGCCTCCGGGCCGGGGCAGCTGACCTCCAGCGCCGACGAACGTCCCGGCTCGGTCAGCGACCCGTGCGCCAAAAACGCGCCCCGCCACGCGGCTTCGGCGTCGGTGATGCTGCCGCCGACGACCTGGGCCGGCAGGCCGCGCACCGGACGCCCCCGCATGTCGAGCAGCCCGGTCTGCCGCGCGAGCGCCTCACCGTCGTTGGCCACCCGCAGCACGTAGCGGGTGCTCTTGCGAATCCCGCTGGCCGACAACACATGCACGACCGCGTTGTACCCGTAGAGCTCGAAGATGTCCCTGCGCAGCCGCCGCGCGATGTTGCCCAGGTCCACCTCGGCCTCGACGACCACCCGGCCGCCCACGATGTGCAACCCGCCGGCGAACCTGAGCAGGGACGTGACCTCCGCGCGGCGCGCGCTGACCGATTTCACTACCAGGCGGCTCAGCTCGTCCTTGACCTCGGTCGTCATCGCCACGCGTCGTCACCCCTGATTATCGATCCGTATCTCTTCGGTGGCCGTCACCGGAGGCGCACCCGGGCCCTTGCGCCCGGCTCGGACCCCGTCCAGGGCCGCCGCGAGCTTGCCCGGGTCATGTAAAGGTGTACCAGGTCTGGCCACGTCGGCGAAGTGGACCTCGGCTTGCAGCAGCGTCGCGGTGCGGCGCAGTTGCTCGCGTTCCCGCTCACTGGGCACCCGTTCGGCGTCGATGATGATGTCGTGCACGGTGAACCCGGGTGCGTGCTGGGCCAGCACGTGCAGGTGGCGCTCCACCGAGAAACCGGCCGTCTCCCCCGGCTCGGCCACCAGGTTGAGCACCAGGGCCCGGCGGGCGGTGGTGGCCCGCAGCGCCGCCGCCAGCCCCGGCACCAGCACGTGCGGGATCACGCTGGTGAACCACGAACCCGGGCCCAGCACCACCAGGTCGGCGGCCATGATCGCGTCCACGGCCTGCCGCGTCGCGGGCGGGTCGGCCGGCAGCAGCCGCACCCGCCGCACCTTGCCGGGTGTGGTCGCGATCGCCACCTGGCCGCGGATCAGCCGGAAGATCCGCGGGTCGGCCTCCAGGCCGGACACGTCGGCCTCGATCTGCAGCGCGATCGGGCACATCGGCAGCACCCGGCCCTTGACACCGAGGATGCGGCCGAGCTCGTCGAGCGCGGCGACCGGGTCGGCCAGCACCTCGTTAAGGCCGGCCAGCATCAGGTTGCCGATCGGGTGCCCGGCCAGGGCGCCGCTGCCGCCGAACCGGTGCTGCAGGATGGTCGCCCACAGCCGCCCATAGGGGCTGTCGGATGCCAACGCCGCCAACGCCATTCGCAGGTCGCCCGGCGGCACCACGTCCAGTTCGCTGCGCAGCCGGCCCGACGAGCCGCCGTCGTCGGCGACGGTCACCACGGCGGTGACGTAGGGGGTCAGCCGGCGGGCCGCCGACAGCGTGGCGTACAGGCCGTGTCCGCCGCCCAGCGCGACGATGCCCTCGCTGTTGGGCGGGCTCATTCGCGGCCCAGGTCCCGGTGCAGTGCCCGCACCGCCAGCTGCGCTTCGGCCTTCTGGCCCTCCAGCCGCTGCATCAGCGCCTCGGCGATGGCGACGCTGCGATGCTTGCCGCCGGTGCAGCCGATCGCGACCGTCATATAGCGCTTGCCCTCCCGGCGATAGCCGTCGACGACCAGGTTTAGCAATCGATGGTAAGCGTCGAGAAACTCGGCCGCGCCCGGCTGGCTCAACACGTAATCACGCACCGCCGGATGCTGGCCGGTGAGCGGGCGCAATTCGTCGACCCAGTGCGGGTTGGGCAGGAACCGCACGTCCATCACCATGTCGGCGTCCATCGGCAGGCCGTACTTGAAGCCGAAGGACTCGATGGTGACGCTGGTGGACGCGCCGGTGTCGCCGCCGAACGCACGCTCGATGCTTTCCCGCAGGCCCCGCACCGACAGCGTCGAGGTGTCGATGATCAGGTCGGCGGTGGCGCGCACCGGGGCCAGCATCCTGCGCTCGGCGGCGATGCCCTCGGCCAGGGTCTGCTCGCCCTGCAGCGGGTGGCTGCGGCGGTTCTGTTCGTAGCGGCGCACCAGCATGTCGTCGGACGCCTCCATGAACACCACGCGCGGGGTGATGTTGCGGGTGGCCAGCTCGGTGCGCACCTCGTCGAGGTCGCCGGTGAACCCGCGCGACCGCACGTCCATCACCACCGCCAGCTGGGTGATCCGCGACCCGGCGGCCAACCCGAAGTCGACCATCCGGGTGATCAGCTGGGGCGGCAGGTTGTCGGCCACATACCAGCCGAGGTCCTCGAGCACCTTGGCCGCGGTGCCCCGCCCGGCCCCGGACAGTCCGGTCACCAGAACGACGTCGATGCCGGCGGCGGTCGCGGTCATCCCGAGGCTCCGGGCTGCTCGGGCCGCAGCGCCTCGAGGACGGCGGCGGCGGTGGCCACGCCGATGCCCGGAACGGCGGTGATCTGTTCGACGGTGGCCTCCTTGAGGCGAGCGATCGATCCGAAATGGGTCACCAGCGCCTTGCGGCGATGTTCTCCCAATCCCGGCACCGAGTCCAGCGCCGAGGTGGTCATCCGCTTCGACCGCTTGCTGCGGTGGTAGGCGATGGCGAACCGGTGCGCCTCGTCACGCACCCGCTGCAGCAGATAGAGGCCCTCGCTGTTGCGCGGCATGATGATCGGGTCCGGCTCGGAGGGCACCCATATCTCTTCCAGCCGCTTGGCCAGGCCGATCACCGCGACGTCGGTGATGCCGAGCTCCTCGAGCACGGCGCTGGCCGCGTTGACCTGCGGCGCACCGCCGTCGACGACATACAGGTTGGGCGGGTAGGCGAACCGGCGCGATTTTCCTTCCGGGGCAAGCATGTTCGGATCGTGTTGGTCACTCAGGTGCCGCAGGAACCGGCGGCGGGTCACCTCGGCGATGGAGGCGACGTCGTCGGAGCGTCCCTGCCCGGCGGCTTCCCGGATCGCGAAGTGGCGGTAGTCCGATTTACGCGGCAGTCCGTCCTCGAACACCACCAGCGAGCCCACCACATCGGTGCCCTGCACGTGGCTGATGTCCACGCATTCAATGCGCAGCGGCGCGTCGGCCAGGCCCAGGGCGTCCTGAATGTTCTGTAGCGCAGCCGATCTAGCGTTGAAGTCGCCGGCCCGCTTCAGCTTGTGTTGCTGCAGCGCCTCTTTCGCGTTGCGCTGCACGGTTTCGGCCAGCGCCCGCTTGTCGCCACGCCGCGGCACCCTTAATGCGACCCGCGATCCGCGCAGACCGGACAGCCAGCTGGCCAGCTCGTCGGCGTTGGACGGCAGGCACGGCACCAGCACCTCGCGGGGAACCGGGTTGGCGGATTCGTCGGCGGCGCCATCCAGCTCGGCCTGTTCGCCGTAGAACTGCGTCAGGAATTGCTCGACCAGTTGTTCCTCGCCGGAATCACCTGGGTCCCCGGGCTTTTCGACGATCCAGCCGCGCTGGCCGCGCACCCGGCCGCCGCGCACGTGGAACACCTGCACGGCCGCCTCGAGCTCGTCGTCGGCGAACGCCACCACGTCGGCGTCGGTGCCGTCGCCGAACACCACGGCCTGCTTCTCCATGGCCCGCTTCAGCGCGGACAGGTCGTCGCGGAGCCGCGCGGCCCGCTCGAAATCGAGTTCCCCGGCCGCGGCGTTCATCCGCTGTTCCAGGTCGCGGGCAAACCGGTCGGTCTTGCCGGACAGGAAGTCGCAGAAGTCGTTGACGATTTGGCGATGTTGCTCGGCGCTGACCCGGCCGATGCACGGCGCCGAGCACTTGTCGATGTAGCCGAGCAGGCAGGGGCGGTCGATCTGCTTGTGCCGCTTGAACACTCCGCCCGAGCAGGTGCGCGCCGGAAACACCCGGGTGAGCAGATCGAGGGTTTCCCGGATGGCCCACGCGTGTGAGTACGGCCCGAAATAGCGCACGCCCTTGCGCCGCGGGCCGCGGTAGACCATCAGCCGGGGAAACTCCTCGTTGAGGGTGACGGCCAGCACCGGATAGGACTTGTCGTCGCGGTAGCGGACGTTGAAGCGCGGATCGAATTCCTTGATCCAGTTGTATTCCAGCTGCAGCGCCTCGACTTCGGTGTTGACCACCGTCCACTCGACCTTGGCCGCAGTGGTCACCATTTGCCGGGTGCGCGGGTGCAGGCCGGCGATGTCGGCGAAGTATGACGTCAGCCTGCTGCGCAGGCTCTTGGCCTTGCCGACGTAGATGACGCGCCCGTGCGAGTCCCGGAATCGGTAGACGCCGGGCTCGACCGGGATGGACCCGGGTGCGGGGCGATACGTCGCGGGATCTGGCACGTGTCCAGGCTAGTAGCCGCTAAAAGGGCGGCGGCTCCTCGGGATCCCGTGGCGGGGGCGGGCTCTGCGCGGCGTGGGCGGCCTGGCGATTTTGGCGGTTGTGCCTGCGCTCGGCGGCCACGCGGTGGGCCCGGTTTTGGGCCCGGGTGCGGGTGCGCCCGGGCATCATCGAGACCCGGCTTCCGCAGCGGACGTCGGGTGTGGGGACCACGGCCGGCAGGTCGCCCGTCGGCGCACACAGGTGCGGGAATAGCAGCGCGCTGCCCGGCATGGTGACGTAGGTGTGCCCGTCGGGAAGGGTCCAGATCACCGTCCCGTCGGGTAGCTGCATGTCACGCCAGCCCCAGAAGGTTTTCAGCAAATGGTGACGTCGGCAGAGGCATTTCAGGTTGCTTGCAAGTCAGTAATCTACCCCCTTCGCGCCGACGCGGTTTGCCCGGCGTGTAGCCGTCGTGGCGGGGCCGGAGCGAGGCCGCTGCTACTTCCAGCAAAGCGCGTCTGCGCGTCTTCGCGGTACCAGGACATGTCTGCTCGCCCCCGTAGGCTGAGCAATCGTGGACTTGGAGTCTCGACCACCGTGGTCGAACAACGCGCTGCGTCGTCTTGGGGCGGCGCTTCGCGATGGAGTCGACCCGCCGATCGATTGCCCGTCGTACGCAGACGTGATGTTGTGGCACTTCGACCTGGCTGCCGAAGTGCAGGATCAAATCGAGAGCGGGAGTTGGTCGATCAGGTCGGAGTTGTTGGCGACCAAAGCAGGACGGCTGACGCCGGATTTACAGGTTAGCTCACGCCCAAAGACCCAAGACACGTTGGTGGAAAAGCTGCAACGGCAGCCCAGCCTGCAACTGAATGCTGTCCAAGACCTCGCTGGTGTTCGCATTGACGCCGACCTGCTGTTGGGCGAACAGATGAGCCTCGCTCGGGAGATCGCCAGTTACTTCTGTGCGGACGAGTCAGCCATCCATGATCTGCGCGATGGCACGCACGCTGGTTACCGTGGCGTTCATGTCTGGCTTCGGTTGCCTGCTGGGCGGGTCGAAATACAGATTCGGACGATTCTTCAAAGCCTGTGGGCGAACCTGTTTGAGAAGCTCGCAGATGAAGTCGGCCGGGGCATCCGCTACGGCGAACCTGTCGAACCGTCGCCCGGCGTAGACGTAGGACGGATTCAGCGCGCGGTGCAGAGCATGCAGGAATTCTCGGCAAAGGTGGCAGCTAGCGAAGCGGACTGGCAACAGTGTTCCGAGATCGAAGACCCTGGTCGGCGCGGAGTCGCGCTCGGAACAGCCGCCATGGACAGGGCGATGTGGGTCGGTTTGGTGGCTTATGCTGCACAGAAGGCTAGTGGTGAGGCTGAGTCCTCCAAAGGGGAAGATGGGTGACATGGCTGGTTATGTCGTCGAATACAACCGGCGCACCCACGAGCGTCGCATCACCGAGTTCGTGACCACGCGCGAGGCGATGGAGTACCGGCTGAAGCTCGAAGCCGAGCGCACCGACAAGAACGTGGAGATCGCCGCGCTCGTTAGCAAGTCGCTAGACACCTTGAAGCAAACCCACTCGCGTTACTTCAGCGGCGCAGAACTGGCTGCAGAAGACTGCATGCTGACCTGATGTAACGGGCAGCGGGCTGCATCGCCGACGGAGAGATCTCACCTTGGCTGCAAGTCGGGAATCTACCCGTCCCCCGTGGCCGACGTTGGGCATGATCACGGCGCGAAACGACCAGCTAGCCCACATCGGAAGCCGACACGCTAACCGAGCCCAGTGATATCCGTGCTCGACAAGTGCCATAAATTATGGCATGCTATGCGGCATGACAACTACAGTTGAAGAGTTAATCCAAGCGGCCGACGACGCCAGGCGCGTCGCTCAGAAAGCGCTCCAGGTGGCTGTGCGCGAAGCCCGTGCCGCCGACTGGTCGTGGGACCAGATCTCTGCCGCTCTCGATGGAAAGCCCAACGGAGAGACGCTGCGACGCCATTTCGGCTCTGACGAATAGGATGGCTGGTGACTTCTGGGCGTTTCCATCGCATGCACGATGCGCTAGGTCGGTGCAATAGCGGTGGAGTTGCACAGTCGGCGTTCACCAGATGGGTGTTGCCATGACTCCCTTCGTCGTGCGCGTGCTCTACGAGGTGCTCTCCCGCACCGGGTTGAATCCGGCGCTCGCGGCCGCCGACATCCCCGACACGCGACTGGTGGAACTGGTAGAGGGGCCGCAACGGCTCGACCCGGGTCGGGCCCTCGACCTCGGCTGTGGCGCCGGACGCAACACCCTCTACCTGGCCAGGCACGGCTGGGAGGCGATCGGCATCGACTTCGTCGGTCGCGCTATCGAAAAGGCGCGTTCCAAAGCAGTCGACGCAGTGGCCCCGGCACGATTCTTGCGAGGCGACGTGTCTAGGCTTGCCGACCTCGACATCGGCGACGGTTTCACTCTGATCATCGACAGCGGCTGCTACAAAAGCCTGTCCGACGTCCAGCGCAATGCCTACGCGGCCGGTGTCACCCAGGTCGCCGCTCCCAAGGCGCTGCTACTCATCGCCGGCGGCACAAGGCGCCCCGGGACAGCCACCGGGATTTGTGAACAAGACGCGCACCGCTTTGCGGGCTGGGAACTCCACGCCAACGCCCTGGTTCCGGTCGAAGAAATCATGCGTCACACCCGCATCCCCTACCGAATGAAGGCACGGATAGCCAGTGGTCGTAGCCAGATCCGCCGCCTAGAGCTGTCCCGCAATCAAGCGACTCTAGAATCCGGTAGCGGGGTGCGATTAGACGACTGACGTGTGCATCAGCAAATGGGTCAGCGATGCGGGGGTGCCCGCCGTCATCACGATCTTGCTGCGCCGGTGCTGGTTCCAATCCGGTAGGGGGTGAACCAGGGCGGCAGCAAACTGTAGATCAGGTGGCACATCAGCGCGGTCTCCGCGCCGTCCGCCCTGCCCGGGACGCCGGGCCCGCCCGTGAGCTGACGAACTTGATAGCAGTAAGGAAACTCCTCACCGCCGAGGTCAGACATCGTTTTTTCAGAAGTTGGTCGTGACCTGTTCTGCGGCAGCGAGGGCGACTCGACGGCTGCGCTTGTTGGGGCCATGCGCACGGTCGTCGCTGCCCGTTGTCCGGACGGCGGAAGTTCTCCCACGGCTCACTGGTGGGCTGGTCTCGGTGGTGGGCGGCGGACGCGGGGCGCAGTGGAGCGACCGGCGCGGACGGGAGCGTTAGCGGACGGGAGCAGAGGGAGCGCAGCGGAGCCCGGAGGTAGCCGCCCGCAGGGGTGGATCTGCTTGGGTGGGCTGGTGCGCTGTGGGAGCTGAGCTGCGATCGCCGGGGCTGGTGAGGCGAGATGCGGTGGCGGCGGGCGCGCGCGGCCGTGTCGGGGTCGCGGGAGTGGGCGTTTATCCGTAGAGGCGTTGGCGGAGTTCACGCAGGCCGGGCAGGCGCGGGCGTCGGTTCAGGGCTTCGATGTCGTCGATGAGTTCGGCGACGCGGGGTGATTCGGCGAGTTCTTCGGCGGCGATCTGTTCAGCTTTGATCAGGGCGCGCAGTGCGTCACGGCCGGAGCGGGTCAGCAGGTGAGCGCGGGCCAGATCGACCAGGTAGCGGGCCTGGCGTTCGGGTGAGAGCTGCTCGGGGTGGCGGACGTGGGCGGCGCGGTCGAGGGCTTGTTGTCCGTTGCCGAGTTCGACCGCGACGCCGACGGCGTGGATGGCGACGTTGGTGGGTCCGAATTCGGTGTCGTGGTGGTTGCGGTCGGCGCCCAGCACGGCGGCGAGCCGGCGTCCCACTGTCAGGCACTGCTCGGCGGACTCGGTGTTGGCGTCGCGGGCGTGCAGGATCGCCAGCAGCAGCGCGCTGGAGCCCACGAGTGAGATCAGGCCGTGATCGCCGCCGGCGATGATGGCTTCGTGTCGTTGGGTTGCTTGGGTTAAGACGTGGCGGGCCAGTGCTTGTTCGCTGGAGTCGAGCAGGGTGCGGGCCATGCGCAGTTGACCGGCCAGGATCAGGGCGGGGTTGTGGGTGCGTTCGGCGGCGGCGATAGCGCGGTCGGCGGCGACCCATCCGGCACCGCGGTCGCCGACTTTGACCAGCATCGCCGCGGCGGCTTGATAGGTCTGGGCGAGCAGCGAAAGCAGTTGAGAGCGTTGGGTTTTCGCGGCAGTGCGGCTGGCGTGTTCGAGTTCGCTGATCAGGGCGGCGATGGCTGGTCCCATGTCGCGGTAGGCGCTGGCGTGGACGCGCTCCCAGATATGCAGGGTGCGTTGCCGTAGTGATTCCAGGTCGCAGGGCGGGCCGTCGGCTACCGGGGTGATGATGTGGTCTGGGGCGGGGTGTCCGGCGATGGCCAGACGAAGCTGTTCCACATACGGGCGGTTGCGGATGGTTTCGGCGTCGGGTCCCAGGGCGGCTTCGATGAGTTCCTGTGGCCGTGCGCCGAGCACTGCGGCCAGCCGTTGTATGACGGTGAGGTCGTTCAGCGGCAGTTCGCCGCGTTCGGTCTGGGAGACCCAGCTGACCGATTTGTGCATCTGGCCCGCCAGGCGCTTCTGGGACCAGTTCTTTTCCTCTCGGTAGATACGAACCAGATCGCCGGCTGTGGGGTCAGCGCGAGGCACCGTCACCTCGAAGCGGCTGCCCATTGATCGCACCGGCAACGGGGGTCAGGGTCCACACTTCCGGCGGGCCACCCAGGTGCTGGGTTCGCTCGGACAGGAACCGGCGGGTGTGCGGCGCGGCTTCGTGTGCTTGGAAGGCGTCGTGGCTTCGGTAGCACTCGTAGAACACCCGCACGCTGGGCTCGGCGGCCTGAGCGTGAGTCGCATAAACGATTGTGTCGGGTTCCTCGGTAGTGATCGCGGCCAATGTTTCGGCCACAAGCGCGTCGAAGGCGTTCTCGTGTCCAGGGCGAAGACTGAACCTGACCAGCAGTGCGAACAATGTCACCCCCGCGAGCCGATTCCGCGCAGCACTGTCGACGTTGTGGTGTGCGCGGTTGCCACACACCCTACCCGGCTGCCTCGATGGCGACGTTGACACAAGAAGCGCGCGCACTGGCGGGGCGGCGTCAACGCCGTGAATCCACCCCCCACGGCGTGGGCGGCGCACAGTTTTGCACAGCCGTGCTGTGTGTTTCAGTCCTCCGTTGGTGAGCTGGGCTGGTGTCGGGCTGCACTGGGTGGCGCGTCCAACAACACCGTTGGGCCGCTCACCGAGAAGACAGGACACACCATCATGAAATTGCGAATCGAGACGACCGGCGTGACGTTTCTGTGCACCCGGATTCCCGAGCAGCGCACCAATTTCGACACCGGCGCCCCACGCATCGACAAGGCGACCGGGCAGGTGTTGTGGCAGGTCCAGCTGATCGCCCTAGACGCCACCGGCGGTGAGGTGCTGGCAGTCACCGTGGTTGGTGAGCCGAAAGTGATTGTCGGGCAACCGGTTGCGGTGTCGGGTCTGGTGGCGTTGCCGTGGTCACAGGACGGCCGCTCGGGCATCGCCTATCGCGCCGAGGCCATCACCGCCGCCGACCCGGCAGCCGCCGCGAAGGCGGGCCAGCAGGCCCGGTAACCGAAGGGCCGGCCCGGCAGCACCCGCTTGAGCGCGGCGTGGCTGTCGAGCCGGCCTCCCCGGCAACACCACAACCCCCGTCGCAATGGAAAGCGTGCCATCATGTCGAACACCTCAAACCGTAATAACCGCAACACTAATCAAGCATCTGATGATGACTGGGTCGGCGAGCTGATCGTCGGACTGGTCAAAGCCGCCGGGCAGCTGCTGTGGTGGGCAATCCTGTTCCCCGTCCTCAGTATCCCGGTCATCGTCTCGATCTGGGTTGCCATCGCCCACGGCCCCGGCGCAGGCTTGCTGACCGCCGGGTTGGCCGCCGCAGCCTATATCGGCTGGGCCGTGCTGGAGCCGTCCTCGTTCACCGCGTGGGTGACCGACCCGGTGCGGCAACGCTGGCTGTCGTGGTGGCGGTATCACCGCACTTGGGAATCGGTGTGCACCCTGCACGGCTTGTGCGCCAAGCTGGGCGAGCGCACCCTGGTTCCAGCCTTGCGGTCGGTGCGCATCGGGCATCACGCCGACGTGCTCATCGTGCGGGTGGTGGCGGGCCAGTCCATCGCTGACTGGCAAAAGCGCGGCGACGCGCTGGCGGCGACGTGGCGGGCCGAGCGGCTCACCATCCGCGCCACCACCCCCGGCGAGCTGCGGATCATCATCAGTCGCGGCGACGCGTTGGCCCAACCCATCGCGCTGCCGATGCCGACGCGAGCAACCCTGGTCGACCTGGCTGCGGTGCGGGTCGGGATCACCGAGATGCGGACCTGGTGGCGGCTTCCCGTTGTGGGACAGCACATCCTGATCGCCGGTGCCACCGGAGCAGGGAAGGGCTCGGTGTTGTGGTCGCTGATCGCCGGACTGGCGCCACACGTCGTGACCGGGCGGGTGCGGTTATGCGTGATCGACCCCAAAGGCGGCATGGAGCTGGGCGCGGGCGCCCCGATGTTCACCCGGTTCTGCCACCACACCGGCCAACCCACGATCGAATTGCTGCGCGAGCTGGTGGGGTTGATGCAGGCGCGGGCCAACCGGCTGCGCGGACACACCCGCCTGCACACCCCCACCCCGGCCGAACCGTTGATCGTGGTCGTCATCGACGAGATCGCCGCGCTGACTGCCTACCTCACCGACCGCAAACTGCGCGCCGAGACCGAACAACTGCTTGGCCTGCTGCTCTCCCAGGGCCGCGCGGTGGGGATCTCGGTGGTCGCCGCGGTGCAAGACCCGGCCAAAGACACCCTGCCGGTGCGCCAGTTGTTCACCGTGCGCATCGGACTGCGGATGACCGAAGCCACCCAGACCGCGATGGTACTGGGCCAAGGAGCACGCGATGCCGGTGCCGAATGCGACCTCATCGCCGACGCCACACCCGGCGTCGGATACATGATGATCGACGGCACCACCGACCCGATCCGGGTGCGGGCCTTCCACGTCACCGACCGCGACATCACCGCCCTGGCCGGCACATTCCCCGCACCCCGCACACGAGGCAACGCGGGAGACGCCACCCCCGGCACCGACAACGGTGACCATCGGGGGCAGCGGTGAACAACGTCGCCGCAGACAGCCCGATGATCGTATTGCCGGGGCTACCCACCACCGCTGATGCCGGGCCGGTGATCACCCAGATGCTGCGCCGCGCCTCCTCACCCGGTTTCGAGTCGTGGTGGCGCCGTGCTGAATCGGTCGGGTTTTGCGCCCACCCCATCCAGCTGTCCGGTGCCGACACCGGCGGGCGCCAGCACACCGTGTGGACACGCTGCAACAACCGCCGCGCGACCGTGTGCCCGTCATGCTCAGACCTCTACGCCCGTGACACCTGGCAACTCGTGCATGCCGGAGCCGTCGGCGGCCACCACGACATCCCGGTTGAGGTCGCGGCCCGACCGCAAGTGTTCACCACCCTGACCGCCCCCAGCTACGGGGCCGTGCACAACGCCACCGGCACACCCTGTCACACTCGCAATGGCGCCAGCTCATCCACGCGGTGCTCGCACGGAAACCAGTTGCAGTGCAACATAATTCACAGTATCGACGACCCTACGGTCGGCCAGCCGTTGTGTCGTCACTGCTATGACTACCTCGGGCATGTCTTGTTCACCTGGTATCTGCCTGAGCTGTGGCGGCGGTTCACCATCGCGTTACGGCGAGTCGTCTCAACACACCTGAAAACAGTTGGCGTCAAGCCCGGTTCGGTGCGGGTCAGCTTCGTCAAAGTCGTGGAACTGCAAGCCCGCGCCATCCCGCACATCCACGCGCTGATTCGCCTCGACCCACCACCCCCCGCCAACGACGCCACCGGATCGGGTGACCACAACCGTTACGGCCCCGCCGCCCCGTGGGGTGGTGGGGAGCCCCGTCCGGTAGCCGACCAGCACACCGGCTGGTCGTCACCGATCACAGCGGCCGAGCTGGCCGCCCTGATCCAGCGCGCCGCCCGCCACGTCCGCATCGACATAGACGCCGGCGACAGCGACCCCACCCAGGGCGGGGTGCGCACCGTACGGTTTGGCACCCAGATCGACACCCAACCACTGGCACCCGAAACGCCGATAACCGCAAGCGATTCCGAAGTCGACGACACCGCATGCATGACGGTATCGCGGTTGTCGCCGCGCCGGGTCGCGGCGTATCTGGCGAAATACGTCACCAAATCCCTGCACGACTTCGGCATCACCGCGCGCCGGCTGTCCGCCGAGGCGATCAGCGAGCTGGCAGTCAGCGAACATATACGTGCCATCCTGGTCACCATCGCCGAACTCGCCGAACACACAGCATCCGCAGGCCCGTCGTTGGCGGGGATCGGGCGCTGACTGCACACCCTGGGCTACCGCGGCCATATCACCACCAAATCGCGGCGCTACTCGACCACCATGGGCGCCCTGCGCGCCGCCCGCGCCACCTGGACCCGCCACCAGATAACCAAACATATACAGCGACAAGATGATCCGCGATCCTCCTATTTCGCTGACGACGCGGCGGCAGGCGGGCGGCAGCAACCGATCGACACCGATGAGATGCTCTGGGAATTCGACCGTGCCGGACACACCAGCGCCGGGGACCGCGTCCTGGTCATCTCCGCAGCCCTGCGCCACATCGGCGCCCGCATCACCGGTATCACCGAATCCCGCACTGTCACTACCCGTATCCCGCCGCCACCACGCGGCGCCGGGTGATGGCCACGACACCCCCGCCAGCGGCCGGCAACCGCGATGACGGCGCGGTCCCGCTGCACGAGCGCCCGGAGTTCATCGCCTGGCTCACCGCCTCATGTGAACGCCAAGGCCTGTCGGTCACCGTCACCGACCCGGCCGTCATCGCCCGCATCGCCACCCTGATCGGGACAGACCACCCGGTGCGGCCGGCGGTTCAGACCCGCCACACCGGCGCCACCCGGCCGATATCCAGGCTGCGCGAACCAGGGGTGCCCGGTGCGATCACGGCGTGATCCAACACCGCTTTGACGATGGCTTGCTGACGACCTAAATCCAGATCAGCCCAGCCGGCACGCAATGCACCGCCAGTACCCACCAGCTCAAAGATCGCGGTGGTGTCGGTGGCCGCGGCGATATCGCGGCGGGCCGCCGTGATCCGCTCGGTGATCGGATCACGCGCCGCGATCCACTCCCGCGCGCTGATCGCCCCATCGGCATACAAACCGGCCAACTCATCAAGGCGTTCCTGATCCGCCTCGACCTGAGCGGCCAGCGCAGCCACATCGTGATCGGTGCTGACTTTACCCGCCAGCACATCAGCCAGCTGCGGTGAATCCAGTCGGGTCAGCACCGACTCGACCAACAGCTCCTCCACCGGGGCGGCGACCACCGTCAACCGGCCGCACCCACCATGATCCGGGCCTTTCAAACACACATAACGGCGCACCCGATTCTGCGGATTACTATGCCGTGCTTGGGAATACAGCCGGTTACCGCAGCGGCCGCACCGCAACATCCCCGACAACAGATACGTGCGCGCCGTGCGGGTTTTCGTCACCGAGCGTGCCGATAGTCGTGCCAGCACCCGATCACGCTCAGCGGCGGTGATGATCGCCGGCCACACCGCGGCCCCGATCACCTCCCCGCGATGCTCCCGCAACCCCGCAATCCGGCCCGACGACATCACTTGGCGGACTGTTGTGGTCTGCCACGATTTCGCCACGCTCGGAGCGATACCAGTCTCGTTGAGCCAGATCGTCAACGACCGCAACGACTGCCCAGCCAGATACCGATCCACCATCTCGCGCACCACCGCGGCCTCCGACTCACGCACGGTGATCTTGTCGTCCTCGTAGCCGAACGGCCGTGCTGAACCATGCGGCAATCCCGCTTGGGCGTTCTGCAACATCTTGCGCTGGACACGCGCCGACTTGCGGCCCGACTCCTTGGCGGCGAACGCCGCGAAAATCCGTGCCATGAACAACCCGTCATCATTACCCAAGTCGATATCGGCGGTCACCGTCGCCACATCACGCACCCCCACCGACTCGCACAGCGTGACGAACTCCTCCAACTCCACCGGACGCCGATGCAGCCGATCCAGGTTGTAGACGATCACCGCATCCCGGGCACCCGATTCCAGATCGGCCAGCATCCGCGCATACTGCTGGCGTAGCTTGCCCGAGAACGCCGACACATCGTTATCCACGTACTCCGCGCCCACCGGCCACCCCCGGTCAGCAGCGAGCCTGCGGCAATCCTCCAACTGCCGCGCCACCCCCAACCCGGTGCCCTCCGCATCCGAGGAAATCCGGGCATAAATCGCCGCCGACCTCACCCCGACCCGCTGAACAGCAGTTTTCTTCGCAACCATGGGGGTAGTTTAATAACTTATGACCTTCGACGCGTGGGTGCGACCGCCGTCGGCGTACGCGACGGTATGGTCCACATCGCATGCAACCGCCGGCTGATCGCAACCGGGCGCGCGGCAGGTGAGGTCCCGGCACCGCACGAAGTCGGCAAGTTTGGCCGAGGGGACGTATCCCGGCTCCGGGTCTTCGGCCGGCCGGATCACCGGCTGCAGCCTGGCGGCCTTCGCCAGCTCGGCGATCCGCTCGGCCGGAATCAGTCCCTCAAGGCCGGGCACCACGCCCGGCGTGGCGCCGGTGCCGTCGACGGTGGACCGCTCGGCGATCACGTGGATCACCACGTTGCTCTTGGGTGCCGGCCCGCCCGCCGCCGGGCACCCGGCGGATCCGCAGCCGCACACCAGCCGGTTGACGCCGCTGGCCAGTGCCCCGAGCGCATCGGCGCGCCGCTGCTTTCGGCTGCGCGGATCGGCATCGCACACGCTGCCCGCAATCTCGTCGAGCCGCCGATCAAGGGCGTGTCCGTCGGTGCCGAACACGCAACCGTCCACCCAGGCCATCCCCGACCCGTCGTCGAGGACGTCAACAAACCGGTCCTTGCCCGCCCTGGCGGCCCGGCGCACCGCGTCGCGATCGACCTTCGCCACCACTTGGTCCACCGCCGCGGCCAATCCGCCTCGCGTTATTGACGGACGTCGCGACAACAGCGCCGCCAGCCGGGCGTCCACCTTGGTCAGCACGTCGGCGTCGGTGATCAAATCGGTGCGAAACACGATGGTTTGGAACGCGCGATAGTCGATGTCGCCGGCCCGGAACGCCTTTCCCACCTCCGGCAGCCGGTCCCGCATCGCCATCGCGTAGCGCAGGTAGCTGGAACCCATCGCCACGCTGCACTGCAGCGCCGCAGCAACCTGGGCGGCCACCGCCTCCCAGGTGTCGGCCGCCCAGTCCTCCCGCTCCCCGGAATCGCGGCAGCGCAGCACGAACAACTCGCCGACGGCCACCAGCCGCTCCGCGGCGGACTGCGCCTCCGTCCGCGTAGCGTCGCGCACCCGGTCCAGCAACGCCGCGGACTCGGGAGTCGGCCGGGAGGCATACCAGTACTCGAACATATGTTCGATACTACCACATCCCCACCCGCCGCCGCCATTGATGCTGTTAAAGCGGCCCGGTCGATGATGGTCGTGGCGGCCCGCTGCCGGTGGTGACTCTCACGCCCTGTTGGGTCGTCTTCCAATTGGACACCGATAGGAATATCAATGACGACGCCGTCGGGCGAAAACGTCAGCCCGTGCGCAGGTCCGGCCGATATCGCACCAGCAGCGAGCGCACGGTGTCCATCGCGTCCACGGCGCGCTCCTTGTCGACGGCCTGGATCGCCATCAGCGGGATGTACTCGTCGTCGGGCAGGTCGATCCGCGCCCAGCGGCTGCCCGCGGGAAACGACACACCGACCACCTCAGGCCACGGAATAAGCCTGTACCCCAACAGGTTACGCACCGACAGCCCAGCCGGCCCCACCCGCAGCCGGGGCCGCGCGAACAACAACACGACGCCGGCTATGACTAGGCCCAACACGGCCATCGCCACCTGGTCGGAGGTGTGGAAGATCACCCCGCTGGAGCTGATCTTGAGCAGCAGGCCCACCACGATGTGCGCCGCGGCGATCAGAAACGCCGCGGCGTAAACGAATAACGGGGTCAGGTGCGGACGCAGCTCGACATCCCAGACCTCGCCCCGCGCCTGCGGACTCACGACCGAGCGCGCAGGTCGCGCAGGGTCAGCGCGGCGGTCAGCGCCGCCCCGGCGGCCTGGGCGCCCTTGTCCTCGGCCGACGCCGGAAGTCCGGCCCGGGCCAGCGCCTGCTCCTCGGTGTTGGTGGTCAACACCCCATTACCGATCGGTGTGCAGGCGTCCAGCGAGACCCTGGTCAGCCCCTGGGTCACCGAATCGCACACATAGTCGAAATGTGGAGTCTCACCGCGGATTACGACACCCAGCGCGACGACGGCGTCATGATCGCGGGCCAATTGTTGCGCCACCACCGGAATCTCGATCGCGCCGAGCACGCGGACCACCGTCGGGTTCTCGACGCCCGACTCGGCGGCCATTTTGCGGGCACCCGCGAGTAGCGCATCGCAGATTTGGCCATGCCAGGTGCTCGCCACGATGCCGAGCCGCAGGCCGGACGCGTCAAGCGCCGGTATCTCCGGCACACCGGCGCCACCGCTCACAGAGCACCGCCGAATTCCCCTGGCAGATGCACGGATTCGTGAAAATCGTCCAGCCCGGCGAGGTCATGGCCCATCTTGTCGCGCTTGGTCATCAGGTAGCGGATGTTCTCGGCGTTGGCCCGCACGGGCAGCGGCACCCGCTCGATGATGTGCAGCCCGTATCCGTCCAGCCCGACCCGCTTGGCCGGGTTGTTGGTCAGCAGCCGCATCGAGCGCACCCCGAGGTCGACGAGGATCTGCGCGCCGATGCCGTAATCCCTTGCGTCGGCGGGTAATCCGAGCTTGAGGTTGGCGTCCACGGTGTCGTCACCGGCGTCCTGCAGCTGGTAGGCCTGCAGTTTGTGCATCAGGCCGATGCCGCGGCCCTCGTGGCCGCGCATGTACAACACCACGCCGCGCCCTTCGCGGGCGACCATCGCCATCGCGGCATCCAACTGCGGCCCGCAGTCGCAGCGACGCGAACCGAACACGTCACCGGTCAAGCACTCGGAGTGCACACGGACCAACACGTCGTCGCCGTCGGCGTTTGGCCCGGCGATCTCGCCCCGGACCAGCGCCACATGCTCGACGTCCTCATAGATGCTGGCGTAACCGATGGCGCGAAACTCGCCGTGCCGGGTCGGGATCCGCGCCTCGGCGATCCGCTCGATGTGCTTCTCGTGCTTGCGCCGCCATTCGATCAGGTCGGCGATGGTGATCAGCGCGAGGTCGTGCTCGTCGGCGAAGACCCGCAACTCGTCCGTCTGGGCCATCGAGCCCTCGTCCTTCTGGCTGACGATCTCGCAGATCGCGCCCGCGGGCTGCAGCCCCGCCATCCGGGCCAGGTCGACGGCGGCCTCGGTGTGGCCGGGCCGGCGCAACACGCCGCCGTCCTTGGCGCGCAACGGAACCACGTGGCCGGGGCGGGTGAAATCGTCGGCGACGCTGGCGGGATCGGCCAGCAACCGCATCGTGGTGGCCCGGTCGGACGCCGAAATCCCGGTGCCGACACCATTTTTCGCGTCGACAGTGACGGTGTAGGCGGTGCCGTGCTTGTCCTGGTTCACCGCGTACATCGGCAGCAGCCCGAGCCGGTCGCAGATCGCGCCGGACAGCGGCACGCACAAATATCCCGAGGTGTAGCGGACCATGAAGGCCACCATCTCCGGCGTCGCCTTTTCGGCGGCGAAGATCAGGTCGCCCTCGTTCTCGCGTTCCTCGTCGTCGATGACGATGACGGCCTTACCGGCCGCGATGTCGGCAACCGCCCTCTCGACGGAATCCAACCTCGTCATCGCTGCTGCCTTGCTGTCGGCAGGGCCCCATAGGGAAGGCCCCAGTGTTGCATTCAGTATGAACCACCGCACGGACGTCGTTATTGCCACGGCTTAGTCAGCGGGACGCGACGTGAAAACCCGGCCGATCTTCAGGGGAATTTGCGGGGGCATGACACACAACCGTGGCCTCGCCCGTGCACCGGCGCGCTGGTGTCCGGCGGCCTGGCCTATCCGCCTCGGCCCACCCCGTGTGGAATCCCGGCACGAACGGTTGGGGCTTCTGGAATGACGGGCGGTGGAACCCGCTCTAACGGCGCGCCTTTAACAACGGCGAGGGGACGACGCTGGACGAGGTGGCCGAGGAGCTGACCAACCGGAAGATCTAACGTCATAAGGCCCCGACCTCGACAACCTTGTCTAAGGCACCGCCAAGCCGCGATTGAACTCAAGGGCGCGGGCTTAACGGTGCGTGATGTCGGTGTTGCTCTTGGTATCTCGCATCAGAGGGTGCAGCAACTGGTCTCATCGGGCGCCCGCTGACGCCCGCCATCGGTGATCTGTTCCGCGCCAATGCAGTAGGTTTGCGCAGGTAAAGGCTTATTTTGCGGTAAGAAGCCGCTCAACGTACTTCGCGATGACGTCGGCCTCGAGGTTCACTCGGGTTCCGACCGGGGCGCGGCCCAGCGTGGTCAGTTCCCGCGTCGTGGGAATCAGCGACACCTCGAACCAGTCCCGCGGCTCGGCGCCCAGCCCGGCGACCGTCAGGGAAATCCCGTCGACGGTGATCGACCCCTTCTCGACGACGTAACGGGCCACCGCCGCGGGGACCTCGATCCGCACCACCTCCCAGTGCTCGGAGGGCGCCCGGGCCACCACCCGGCCGGTGCCGTCCACGTGCCCCTGCACGATGTGCCCGCCGAGCCGGCTGTTGACGGCCGCCGCGCGCTCGAGGTTCACCCGGCCGCCGACTTCCAACGCGCCGAGGTTGGACCGGTTCAGGGTCTCGGCCATCACGTCGGCGGTGAATTGACCGTCCGGCAATAGCTCGGCGACCGTCAGGCACACGCCGTTGACGGCGATCGAATCGCCGTGGCCGGCGTCGGCCGTCACCAAGGGTCCGCGAATGGTCAGGCGCGCGGCGTCGGCGAGGACGTCTCGGCCGGTCACCTCCCCGAGTTCCTCGACAATTCCGGTGAACATTGCACCAGGTTAATTCGCCAACGCGCCGGGAAGCGGGCCCCGCGTTCCCGGGGCCGGTCACCGGCACCCTTTACGATGCAGGTATGCCGACCCGCCACCGTCTATTGGCCGTCCTCGCTTCCCTGACCCTCGCCACCGCGCTGATCGCCGGCTGCTCGTTTAGCTCGACGAACAGCGGCGGGCCGTTGCCCGACGGCAAGACGTTGGTGAGCCAGTCCGCCAACAGCACCAAGGATCTGAAGAGCGCACACCTGGTGCTGACCGTGATCGGCAAGATCGCTGGATTACCCGTCAAGAACTTGACCGGCGACCTCACGACATCGCCGAGCACTGCCGCGCAAGGGAACGCCCAGATCACTTTGGGCGGGCAGGACATCAGTGCCGACTTTGTGGTGATAGGCGGTGATTTGTACACCAACGCCCTCAACCCAGGCGACAAAACGATGACCGATGTCGGTCCGGCTTCGCAGGTCTACGATCCCTCGGCAATCCTGAACCCGGACACCGGGTTGGCCAATGTGCTGGCGAACTTCAACGACGCGAAGGCCGAGGGCCGCGACCAAATCAGCGGCCAAACCACCGTCCGCATCAGCGGAAACGTCTCCGCAGACGCCGTGAACAAGATTGCGGCTCCCTTCAAGGCGACCGCTCCGGTGCCGGCCACGGTCTGGATTGTGGAGAACGGCGACCATCAACTGGCCCAGGTCAGTCTGCAGAAAAGCCAAGGCAATAACGTCCAAATGACCTTGTCGAACTGGAATAAGCCGGTGCAGATAAACAAGCCTGCAGCGAGCTCATGAAGGGGCTGGCAGGACGCCGGGTCGCGATCGGCGCGGGCAGCCTAGCGGTCCTGCTGGGTGCCCTCGACGCGTATGTCGTGGTCACCATCATGCGCGACATCATGCACGACGTCGGCATCCCGATTAACCAACTGCAGCGGATCACCCCGATTGTCACGATGTATCTGCTGGGCTACATCGCGGCCATGCCGCTGCTTGGCAAGGCTTCCGACCGGTTCGGCCGCAAGCGGCTGCTCCAGGTCAGCCTGGCGACGTTCATGGTCGGCTCGATCATCACCGCGCTCTCGGTGGCCATCGGCAACTTCAATGTCGCCGACTTGAACGTTCAGATCCTCGGGCACCCCCTGCAGACGTTGCAGATTCTCGGTTACCCGGTGGTCGATCTTCACGTGCAAAGCCTTCAGGTGCTGATCGTCGGCCGCACCATCCAGGGCATCGCCAGTGGTGCGCTCTTGCCGGTCACCCTGGCCCTGGGCGCCGATTTGTGGGCGCAGCACAACCGCGCGGCCGTGCTGGGCGGCATTGGCGCCGCGCAGGAACTCGGCAGCGTGCTGGGCCCGCTGTACGGCATTTTCATCGTCTGGTTGTTCCGCGACTGGCGAGACGTGTTCTGGATCAATATCCCGCTGACATTGCTGGCGATGGCGCTGATCCAGATCAGCCTGCCGGCGCACAACCGCAATGAGGCCCCGGAAAAGATCGACGTGGTCGGTGGCGTGCTACTGGCCATCACCCTCGGTCTCGCGGTCATCGGGTTGTACAACCCCAATCCGAACGGCCAGCAGGCGCTGCCCAGCTATGGGTTGCCGCTGGTGATTGCCGCGGCCTGCGCCGCGGTGGCGTTCCTCGTCTGGGAGCGGTTTGCGCGGACCCGGCTGATCGACCCGGCCGGCGTGCAATTCCGGCCGTTCCTGGCCGCGTTGGGAGCTTCGTTCGCCGCCGGTGCCGCGTTGATGGTGACGCTCGTCGATGTGGAGCTGTTCGGTCAGGGTGTGCTGAGTCTGGACCAGAACAAAGCCGCCGCAATGTTGACGTCGTTTTTGATCGCGCTGCCGATAGGGGCGTTGTTGGGCGGTGTCATAGCCACTCGGGTCGGGGATCGCGCGGTTGCCTTCGTCGGATTACTCATCGCCGCCGGCGGCTACCTGCTGATCTCGCATTGGCCAGTAGACCTGCCCCACTATCGGCACAGCTTCTTCGGACTGTTCTCGGTGCCGGCGATGAACAGCGACCTGATGATCGGGGGGGTCGCGGTCAACAACGACCTGCTGATAGCTGGCGTGGGACTCGGGCTGGTGATCGGGCCGCTGACGTCGGCCGCCCTTCGGATCGTCCCTTCGGCTGAGCACGGCATCGCTTCGGCGGCGGTGGTGGTGGCCCGAATGACCGGCATGCTGATCGGGGTGGCGGCGCTGAGCGCGTGGGGGTTATACCGCTTCTACCACATTCTCAGCGAGAAGAACGCGGCCGTATCGACCAGCTTGAGCATGACCGAGCAGGCAATCGCCAAAGCGGAGAACGCCATTCCGTCATTCGCGGCGATGTACGGCGAGATATTCAGCATCACCGCGGGCGTCTGCGTGGTGGGAGCGCTGCTGGGCCTACTGATCAGCGGCCGCGAGGACCACGCCGAGGAGCCGGCGGTTCCCGAGCAAGAGCCCGTCGGAGCGCCGACGCCCTAACCGCCGCGCGGCACCAGGCTGAGCATCAGGTCGGGGCCGGCCCGGTCAATGCCGTCGAACTGCCAGCGCGACGCCCGCGCAATGGTGGGCACCCCCACGTCGTCGACCGCGGTGACCGGGCCGCCCAGCAGGATCGGCGCGACGTAGACCAGGATGCGGTTGATCGCCCCGGCCCGCAGGAAGGCGCCGGCCAGGGTGGGACCGCCCTCCAGCAACACGTCGGTGCGGTCGGAAACCGCCTTGATCACCTCCATGGGGTCGTGCGTGCGAATCACCATGGTGCGCGAATCGTCGTTGAGAACCCTTGCCTCCGGCGGTATTTCGCGCATGCCCACCACCACGCGCAGCGGTTGCCGCTCGGCCAGCGAGCCGTCGGCCAGTCGGGCGGTCAACGCGGGGTTGTCGGCCAGCACGGTGCCGGTGCCGACCACGATCGCGTCGGCGATGGCGCGGCGGCGATGCAGGTCTGACCGGGAGGCCTCGCTGGAGATCCACTGGCTGGAGCCGTCGGCGGCGGCGCTGCGGCCGTCGACGCTGCTGGCGTACTTCCACGTCACGTGCGGCAGCCCAGTCCGCACCTTGTGCAGCCATTCCCGCAGCGGCCCGGCCGCCACCTGGTCGGCCAGCACGCCGGACCGCACCTGCACGCCCGCCGCCTGCAGCCGGCCCCCGCCGCCGCCCGCGATGGCGTTCGGGTCGGCGACCCCGTAGATCACCGTGCCCACCCTGGCCTCGATCAGGGCGTTCACGCACGGCGGGGTCTTGCCGTAGTGGTTGCACGGCTCGAGGGTGATCACGGCGATGCCGCCGGCCGCCAGACCGCCGGCCCGGCGCAGCGCCACCACCTCGGCGTGGTCGCCGCCGGCGGGCTCGGTGGCGCCGACGCCAACCACCCGGCCCTGGGGGTCGACGATCACGCATCCGACCGGCGGATTCGGATAGGTGGTGCCCTTCGCCTTGTAGGAATGTTCGATCGCCAGACGCATGGCCGCGTCGAGGCTGTTGACCGACTCGGGTTGGTTCATGCGCGTAGATGCGCCGACGCCGCGGCGGCCTGTCGCCGCAATGCCTCGACCGCGGCCTTCGGGTCCTCCGCGCCGTACACCGCCGACCCGGCGACGAAGCAGTCGACGCCGGCCTCGGCGGCTTGCTCGATGGTGTCTTCGTTGATGCCGCCGTCGATTTCGACCAGGATCGTCAGCTCCCCCGCCTCGATCAACTTGCGCGCGGTGCGGACCTTGCTCAGCACGTCAGGGATGAAGCTCTGGCCGCCGAAACCGGGCTCCACCGACATGATGAGCAGGGTGTCGAAGTGCGCCAGGATGTCCAGGTAGGGCTCCAGCGGGGTTCCCGGCTTGACGCTGATCCCCACCTTGGCGCCGGCGGCGCGGATGTCGCGGGCCACCCCGACCGGGTTGTCGGTGGCCTCCGCGTGGAAGGTGACGTTGTGCGCGCCCGCCTCGGCGTACGGGGGTGCCCAGCGGTCGGGGTTTTCGATCATCAGGTGGCAATCGATCGGGATGGTGGTGGCGGCCAGCAGGCTCTCCACCACCGGCAGGCCGATGGTCAGGTTCGGCACGAAATGGTTGTCCATCACGTCGACGTGCAACCAGTCGGCGCCGGCCACGGCGTCCGCTTCGTCGGCGAGCCGGGCGAAATCGGCGGCCAGGAGCGACGGGGCGATCAGCGGCCCCTTTGACGGTCCCGTGCTGCGTGGCATGAGCGACAGACTACGCAGCCCGGCGGCCAAGCTCACGTCAGGCGGCGCAGCGCAGCCGCGGCCAAGTCCTTTGAGTCGCGGCCTTGCTACGCCCCCAAGCGGCGCAGCGCAGCCGCGAACATGGCGTCGGTGCCGTGCCGATGCGGCCAGAGCTGCACTGAGCCCTCAGCTGGGCCCTCCCCCAGGCTCACGGGCTCGAACAGCGGGCGGGCATCCAGCGCGCACACCGGGTGGCGGCGCAGCGCGTCGCCGACCACGCCGACGGTTTCGACGAGGTGCGGCGAACAGGTCGCGTACAGCACCACGCCGCCGGGCCGGGTCAGCGCGATCGCGGCGGCCAGCAGCTCGCGCTGCAGCTTGGCCAGCGCCGGCACGTCGGCCGGCTGGCGCCGCCACCGGGCCTCGGGCCGGCGGCGCAGCGCGCCCAGCCCGGTGCAGGGGGCGTCGACAAGCACCCGGTCGAAGCCCGGCTCGAGACCGGTGTGCCGCCCGTCGACCCGCAGCACGTCGACCGGCAGCCCGCGGGTGTTTTCCACGACGAGGTCGGCGCGGCGCGGCGACGGCTCCACCGCCGTCACCCGGGCCCCGGCGTTAACGCCCAGCGCGGCCAGCAGCGCGGTCTTGCCGCCCGGCCCGGCGCACAGGTCCAGCCAGCGCCCGGTATCGCCGTCGACCGGCGCCAGCGTCAGCGCCCGGGCCACCAGCTGGCTGCCCTCGTCCTGGACCAGCGCGGCGCCGTCGCGCACGGGCGCCAGTCGCCCGGGGTCACCGCCCGGCAGGTACACCGCATACGGCGAATAACGGCCGACGGTGCCGCCCACCGCGTCGGCCAGCTCGGCGGCGGTCAGCGCTCCGGGGCGCGCCGCCAGGTGCACCTGGGGGCGTTCGTCGTCGCTGGCCAGCACCGCGTCGAGCTCCGTCGCGGCCGCGCCCAGCGCGTCGGCGAAGGCCTGGGCGATCCAGCGCGGATGGGCGTGCACGAACGCGGCGTGCCCGATCGGATCCCGCGACGGGTCGGGGGCCAGCTCGTCGACCCAGGACTTCTCGTCTCGGCCGGCGATGGTGCGCAGCACACCGTTGACGAAACCCGCTCGCGCCGAATCGAATTCGATTCCCGCCTGCTCGACCGTGGTGGACACCGCGGCGTGGGCGTCGACCCGGGTGCGCAGCAGCTGGTACGCGCCGAGCCGGAGCAGGTCGAGCAGCACCGGGTCGATGGCCTCCGGCGGGCGGCGGGCGGCCGCGCCGATGATCGCGTCGAGCAGGCCCCGGGTTCGGCAGGTGCCGTAGGTCAGCTCGGTCGCGAAAGCGGCGTCGCGGCCGGTGATTCCGCGTTCTCGCAGCAGCGCGGGCAGGGCGAGGTTGGCGTACGCGTCGCGCTCGCTGACAGCCCGGAGCACCTGGAACGCGGCGGCGCGGGCCGGGTCCAGCGGCCGCCGCCTGCGCGATGTGGCGCTCATGACGCCCGCGCGGCGGGGTCGAGCCGGGCGCCCCGCGCCCAGTCGGCGGCGTCCATGAATTTCTTTCCGGGCGGCTGGATTTGGCCCAGCCGCACCGGATCCGAGCCGGTGCCGATCCACACGCTTTGGCGGTCCACGTGAATAGCACCGGGCGGCAAGGGTTTTGGTGCCGCCGGATCGAGGTGCACCGCTCCGAGTTTGACGCGCAGGTCACCGACGAGCGTCCAGGCGCCCGGGTTGGGTGTGACGGCACGGATCCGGCGCTCCACCACCGGCGCCGGCAGGTCCCAGCGCACCCGGGCCTGCTCGACGGTGACCTTCGGCGCGATGCTGACCCCGTCGGCCGGTTGCGGTCGTGGCGTCAGCGTTCCGTCGGCGATGCCGTCCAGCGTGGTCGACAGCAGTACCGCCCCCGAAAGGGCAAGCCGCTCAAGAAGATCGCCCGCGGTGTCGGTCGGCCGGATCGTCTCGGTGACGACGCCGTAGACCGGTCCGGAGTCCAGGCTCGGCTCGATCCGGAAGGTGGTGGCCCCGGTGATGGTGTCCCCCGCGGCGATCGCGGCCTGCACCGGCGCCGCGCCCCGCCAGGCGGGCAGCAGCGAGAAGTGCAGGTTGATCCAGCCGTGCGGGGGCACCGCGAGCAGGTCGTCGCGCAGCAACGCGCCATAGGCCACGACCGCGCAGCAGTCCGGCGCCAGCTCCGACAGCTCGGCGACGAACTCCGCCGAGTTCGGCCGGGCCGGCCGCAGCACCGGGATGCCACGGTCGAGGGCCTCGCGGGCCACCGGCGAGGGCTCCGGCTTGCCGCGCCGGCCGCCGGCCGCGTCGGGCCGGGTGAGCACGGCGATCACCTCGTGCCGGGGCGAGTCGGTGAGGCGCCGCAGCGCGGGCAGCGCGGGTTCGGGGGTGCCGGCGAAGACGAGACGCACGGGCACAGTCTAGGAAGCGCCGGACCCCGGCCCGACATGCCGGAGCGGTCTCGAACTGCACGCGTACACTATTGCTAATGCATACTATTGCTTGAGGTCATAGTTTATGGCCACGTATCGCACTGCCGTGCTGACGACAACGAGGTCGAGTGGGCAGCCCATTCCTTACTGAAGGAGGTCTGATGACTCTCGACACACCCGTACGCGACGACCATCGGCTGGCGGCCACGCACCGAGCGATGTGGGCGCTGGGCGACTACGCCCTGATGGCCGAGGAAGTGATGGCCCCGCTGGGCCCGGTGCTGGTCAAGGCCACGGGCATCGCGCCGGGCGTTCGCGTGCTCGACGTGGCCGCCGGCTCGGGCAACATCTCGCTGCCCGCGGCGGCGGCGGGCGCCGACGTCGTTTCCACCGACCTCACACCCGAGCTGCTGCGGCGGTCCCAGGCCAGGGCCGCGGCACAGGGGTTGACGCTCGACTACCGGGAAGCCAACGCGCACGCGCTGCCGTTTGGCGACGGCGAGTTCGACATCGTGATGTCGGCGATCGGCGTGCAGTTCGCGCCGGACCATCGGCGCGCGGCCGACGAGCTGGCCAGGGTCTGCCGGCCGGGCGGGACGATCGGGGTGATCAGCTGGACCCCGGAAGGGTTCTTCGGCCGGATGCTGGCCACCATCAGGCCATACCGTCCGAGCCTGTCACCGGCCGTGCCCCCGGCGGCGCTATGGGGGCGTGAGGGCTATGTGGCCGGGCTGCTGCGCGGAAGGGTCGGCCGCATCGCGACCCTGCGGGGCAATTTGGAGGTGAACCGGTTCGACAGCGCCGAGGCCGTGCACGACTACTTCAAGAATCACTACGGCCCGACGATCGAGGCGTACGCGAACATCGGCCACAATCGGGTGCTGGCCGCCGAACTCGACGCCCAGCTCGTCGAGCTCGCGCAACAGTACCTGACCAACGGCTCCATGCACTGGGAGTACCTGCTGGTCACCGCGGAAAAGCAGGCCAAACGGTGAGTCAGGATCCGTGCCGGGCCGCCCCCAGCCCGGCACGGGTCCCGACGACTAAAAGATAACTAGAGATCGATATCCGCGTCCAGGTGGACGTCGGGTTCACCGCCGGCGGCGGTGAACGCCGTGAGGGCCCGCACCAGCCCATGGCGCTCCGGGCGCGGCATCTGCTCCACGATGGCAGCGATCTCGGCACGCCGGTGCGCGGTGACCCGGAGAACGACCTCGCGTCCACGCTTGGTCAGCGCGGCGAGCAGCTCGCGCCGGGAAGTCGGGTGTGGCAGGCGGTCGATCAGACCGGCGGCGACGAGCCGGTCGACCATCCGGCCGGTGGCCGACGGCTGCACGCCCAGCAGGCCGGCCAGCGTGGCCAGGTTGACCGGACCCCGGTTGAACAGGAGCACCAGGGTCCGGAACTGCGGAATGGTGATGGTCTCGTCGACCTGCCCGATCGAGCGAGCCGAGATGGCCACCAGCAACCGGGAGGCCGTCAGCAGCGCGTCGGTGATCACATCGAGTGACTCGTCAGCTGTCGTCGCGTTGTCCGCGGCCATCGCGCGCCCCTCCTCCAGGCTTTCCCTGGGCCGTCTCGAGCCATTAGCGGGCTAAGGCGTAGAAAGTGTAACAAGCCTTAATGTCGTATCCAGGAATTGTTTCCCACGAAAACTATCGTTGCGGGACATGGTTGGGTGCGGCCGGCTATCCGATATGCAGCGAGTCCATCTGGACCCGGACCGGTTCGTGGTTTTGCCGGGCGCTGAGCACGCCCACGCCGCGGCGCAGCGCCGCCGCCAGCGCCAGGCCGTGCTCGCGGCGGACCCGGACTAGCATCCTGATGGCCGGCGCGTCGGCGGGGGTCCCGACGGGACGGCGCACCCCGGGCGGCAGGTCCACCGGGCCGAGCAGGTCGGCTTGCAAGGCGTCCTGGTCGGGCAACCGCGCCTCGTCGAGCAGAGCCATCACGGCCTCGTAGCTGCCGTCGACGGCCGCCATGTGCACACCGGGCGGCAGGCCGACCTCGGTGCGGGCGGTGAGCTCGGCTTCCGCATGCCCCACGGGGTCCCACCGGATCAGCGATTGCACTGTGGGAATGGACGATTCGGCGACCACCAGCACCACGCCGCCGTCGCCGCGGGCACGCACCAGGGCGGCCGCGGTCATCCAGCGCCACAGCGCGTCCTCGGCCGCGCGCAAATCCTGCCGGCCCAGCAGCGCCCACGTGTCGAGCAGCAGGGCCGCCCCGTAGCCGCCCGCCGCGCGGGGTTCGGCACCCGGCGTGGCGACGACCAGGGCCGGCCGGGCGGCGACCTCCGGCACGATGGCGTCGCCCGCCGAGGTGATGACCGCCGTGCCGGCGAACGCCCGGCCGAGCTCTTCGGCCGTCCGCCGGGCCCCGACGACCACCGCGCGCACCGCGTCCGATCCGCAGCGCGCGCACCGCAGCGTCGGGTCCACCCGGCCGCACCAGCGGCAGACGGCACCGAGGGCGCCCCGCTCCTGCAGCGACAGCGGACCGGTGCAGTGCCGGCAGCGGACGATGGCGCGGCAACGCGCGCAGGCCAGCGAAGGCACATACCCGCGCCGCGGCACCTGCACCAGCACCGGCGCCCCGGTCTCCAGCGCCGAGCGAGCCGTGCGCAGCGCGATGGACGGAAGCCGCGCGGTGCGCGCCGCCGGGTCGCGTTCCTCGGCGTATCCGCTGTCGTCGAGCGCGACCACCCGCGGCGTGCGGGCCCGCACCACTGGCCGTGCCGCGACGATGTCGTGCGCCCACCCGCCGCGCACCAATACCTGGGCCTCGGCGGTCCTCGCGTAGCCACCGATCAGCGCCGCGCATTGCGCCTGGTGCGCCCGCAGCATCGCCACCTCGCGGGCATGCGGGTACGGCGCCCGCGGCTCGGCCAGGGTGTCGTCGGCGTCGGCCCACACCATGACCAATCCCAGGTCGCTCAGCGGCGCGAACACCGCACTGCGGGTGCCGATCACCAACCGCGCCGCGCCCCGCAGCGCCGCAAGCCAACGCCGGTAGCGGGCGGCCGGCCCGAGCCCCGCCGACAGCGCTACCACGCTGTTGGCGTCGACGTGGGCCGTCGCGGCCCGCCACAGCGCGTCCAGATCCCGCTGATCGGGCACGATTGCCAGCGCGGAGCGTCCCGTCCGGACGGTTTGCGCGGCGGCCTCGGCGAGCCGGTCCGCCCACTGCTCGCCCGGTAGCGCCTGCCAGACGGCCCGGGCGGCGCGGGACTCGGCCAGCGCGGCCAGGAACTGCCCGCCGCGGCCGTAAACGTCCCAGCCCGACGGATCGACCGGCTTGACGACCGGCAGCGGAAGGATCGCCGCGGGTTCCCGCTCCACCCTGGCGTGTCGGGGCGGCACCGCCAGCCGCAACACGTCCGGCCGGGTCCCGGCGTAGCGCGCCGCGACCGCGTCGACCAGCCGACGGATTTCCGCGGTGAGCACCGGTTCGGGCGACACGACGCGGTCGAGCCAGCCCAGTTTGCCGGTGTGGTCGGTGTCATCGCGCCGCTCCAACACGAACCCGTCGACCAGCCGGCCGTGGAACCGGACCCGCACCCGCACCCCGGGCTGGGCATCGCCGGACTGCTCGGCCGACACCAGGTAGTCGAACTCGCGATCCAGGTGCGGCACCGACAGCATGGGCAGCACCCGGGCGATCGGCGCCCCGCAGGCGGGCGTGCGTGCGGCACCGGTCCGCGTCACGGTACCCGAGATACCTTGCTAGCCAACATGTTCATCTCGGGGCACACCGTACCGCCGAGGACCGACAACTAGCCCTCGTATTCGTCAGGCTCGGGCTCCGGCGCGTAGTCGGGTTCCTCTCGACCGAAGAAGAAGCCGGCCGTTATCAGCACCTGCGCGGCGACGTACATCCACCAGATCGGCACCGCCAACGCGTCGTTGTACAGGACGAAACGGCCGATGGCGATCATCGTGTCCGACACCGCGAAACACACCGCCCCCACCGCCGTCCAGATCGTCGGCAGGTCGGCCAGCAGCGCCGCGCATACCATCGCGGTCAGCGCGAGGATGTAGACCGTCACCGGAATCGTCAGCTTGTCCCGGCCCAGGTGGGGCCAGAACCACGCCAACAACGACACCGACATCAGGCACACCAGGGCGACGGCGGCCAGGCGCACCCGCGACGGCCGCGCCAGCGGGAGCAGCGCGCCCAGGAAACACAAGTGCGCCAACAGGAATGCCACCAGCCCGAAGCCGAATGACAGCGTCCACCACGGGATCGCCAACAGCCAGTCGCCCATGGCCGACAAGAGCAGCGCCGGCATCAGCCACCGCCGCTCGCGGACGACGGGATGCGCCACCGCGGCGACGGCCAGCAACAATGCCATCGACGCCTTGAACGGCGGCTGCAGGATCCAGTGCCCGGTCAATTCCGCTCCCGGCGGGGAGCGCAACGCGAGCACGGTCAAGTAGACGCCGTAGCCGACGCCCGCCCAGCCGGCCAGCACCCAGCCGCCGGCCACCAGGCGAGGTGCGTACGGTACTTCCATGCCCAGCTTGGACAGGACAGCCGACGAGAAACCCGCTATCGACCCCATCCTGCTGAAGGTACTGGATGCGGTTCCCTTTCGGTTAACAACCGACGATGGTGTCGACGCGGCGCGGCAACGGCTCCGCGACCTGCCGCGCCGGCCGGTGCACCCCGAGCTGCGCGTCGAGGACCGGGCCATCCCGGGTCCCGCCGGCCCCGTCGACATCCGGATCTATTGGCCGCCAACCGATCCCGGTGACGGCGCACCCGTCGTCCTGTATTTCCACGGTGGCGGTTTCGTCGTGGGCGACCTGGACACCCACGACGGCTCGTGTCGCCAGCACACCGTCGGCGCCGACGCGATCGTGGTGTCCGTCGACTACCGGCTGGCGCCCGAGCACCCCTACCCGGCCGCCGTCGAAGACGCTTGGGCCGCAACGCTCTGGGCCGCCGAGCGCGGTCCCGAGATCGGCGCCGACACCGCCCGGCTGGCCGTCGCCGGGGATTCGGCCGGCGGGACCATCGCGGCGGCGACGGCGCAACTGGCCCGGGATAACGCGGGCCCGCCGATCGCGTTCCAGCTGTTGTGGTATCCCTCCACGCTGTGGGACCCGTCGCTGCCGTCCTTCACCGAAAACGCCACCGCCCCGATCCTCGACGCCAGGGCCATCGCCGCGTTCTCCCGTTGGTACGCAGGCGAAGTCGACCTGTCCGACCCGCCCCCGGGCATGGCGCCGGGGCGGGCGAAAAGCCTGGCGAACCTGCCGCCGGCCTACATCGGCGTCGCCGGTCACGACCCGTTGCGCGACGACGGCATCCGGTACGGCGAGCTGCTGGCCGCCGCCGGCGTCCCCGTCCAGGTGCACAACGCCGAGACGATGGTGCACGGCTACCTCGGCTACGCCGGCGTGGTGCCCGCGGCCACCGCGGGGCTGGAGCGCGGGCTCGCGGCGTTGCGGAATGCGCTGCACGGGTAGAGCCGAAGCGTACGGTGAACCCCATGATCGAGCCGACCATCGCCCGACCGGACATCGATCCGACGCTCAAGACGTTGCTGGACACGTTCCCGATGACCTTCAACGCGGCCGACGGCGTCGAGGTGGCACGCTCGCGGCTGCGGCAGCTCAAGGTGCCCCCGGAAATGCTTCCCGACCTGCGGATCGAAGAGCGGTCGATCGGTCACGGCGACCTCACCGACATCCCCGTTCGGATCTACTGGCCGCCCCGCGACGACGCGGCCTTGCCGGTCGTCGTGTTCTACCACGGCGGCGGATTCTCGCTCGGCGACCTGGACACCCACGACCCCCTGGCCCGGGGCCACGCCACGGGCGCGGAGGCCATCGTGGTGTCCGTCGATTACCGGCTGGCCCCCGAGCATCCGTTTCCGGCGGGGGTGAATGACTGCTGGGCCGCGTTGCGATGGGTCGGTGAGCACGCCGCCGAGCTGGGCGGTGACCCGGACCGGATCGCCGTCGCGGGCGACTCGGCGGGCGGCAACCTCGCCGCGGTCATGGCGCAGCTGGCCCGCGATAACGGCGGGCCGGCGCTGGCCTTCCAACTGCTGTGGTATCCGGTGGTCACCGCGGACCTGTCCCTGCCGTCGTTCATCGAGAACGCCGACGCGCCGATCCTGGACCGCGACGTCATCGACGCCTTTTTGACCTGGTACCTGCCCGACCTCGACATCGCCGACCCGAGGGCCTTGCCCAGCACGCTGGCCCCGGCCAATGCCGCCGATCTATCCGGTCTGCCGCCCGCCTACGTCGGGACCGCCGAACATGATCCGCTGCGCGACGACGGGGCCCGCTACGCCGAGCTGCTGAACGCCGCGGGCGTGCCCGCCGAACTCAGCAACGAGCCAACCCTGGTGCACGGCTACGCCAGCTTCGCCCTGGTGATACCCGCCGCCGCCGAGGCCACCAACCGCGGGCTGGCGGCGCTGAAGAAGGCGCTGCACCCCTAGGCTCGCTCAGCCGCGGCGTGAACACCCGCTGGGCGCCACGCCCGCGTCATCCATACAGTGGAGTCATGGCGACCCTCACCGCCGGGCGGCTGCACGAAGCGCGGCGCTACTTCTCCGCCGTGTGGATCATCGCGCGGCGGGCCATCGACGACGACGTCATCGGGACGCACCGCATCCGGCGCGGCCCGCGCTGGCGGCCCGACCCGGAAGCCTTCGGCCCCAACCGTTTTCGCCCGCTGGACGGGGATCGTCCCTCATGCCCGGCCATCCCGTCGAACTCGAGGCGACGATGACCCTGCGACCCAGGCGCGGGGTGCACGTCATCGCAAGCGGGCGCCCATGAGAACCCCCGACCACCACACCCTGATCGTCGGCGCCGGATTCTCCGGCATCGGCGCCGCGATCAAGCTGGACAAAGCCGGGCTCCCCGATTACCTGCTGGTCGAAGCCGGCGACGGGGTCGGCGGCACCTGGCACTGGAACACCTATCCCGGTATCGCCGTGGACATTCCGTCGTTCTCCTACCAGTTCTCCTTCGAGCAGAGCCCGCACTGGTCGCGCACCTACGCGCCGGGGCGCGAGCTGAAGGCCTACGCCGAGCACTGCGTCGACAAATACGGGCTCCGGTCACGGATCCGGTTCAACACCAAGGTGCTAGCCGCCGAGTTCGACGACGAGCGGTCTTTGTGGCGCGTGCAGACCGATCCCGGCGGGGAGATTACGGCCAGATTCCTGATCGGCGCCAGCGGCGTGCTCACCGTGCCGAACCTGCCCGACATCGACGGCGTGGACTCCTTCGCCGGCATCACCATGCACACCGCGCGGTGGGACCACGGCCAGGACCTGACCGGCAAGCGCGTCGGGATCATCGGGACCGGAGCCTCGGCCGTGCAGGTCATTCCCGAGATCGCGCCGATTGTCAAGCGCCTCACCGTATTCCAGCGCACCCCGATCTGGTGCTTTCCCAAGCTGGATGTCCCGTTGCCGGCGCCGGCCCGCTGGGCGATGCGGATTCCCGGCGGCAACCTGGTCCAGCGGACACTCAGCCAGGCGTTCGTCGAGCTGACCTTCCCGATCGCGGCGCACTACTTCACGGTGTTCCCGCTCGCCAAGAGGATGGAATCGGCCGGGCTGGCCTATCTGCGGCAACAGGTCCACGACCCGACGGTGCGCGAGCGACTCACCCCGCGCTACGCCGTCGGCTGCAAACGGCCCGGCTTCCACAACGGCTACCTGGCCACCTTCAACCGCGACAACGTGCGGCTGGTCACCGAGCCGATCGACAAGATCACGCCGCGCGCGGTGACCACCACCGACGGCGAAAGCCACGAGATCGACGTGCTGGTGCTGGCGACCGGCTTCAAGGTGATGGACACCGACAACGTCCCCACCTTTTCGGTCACCGGAAGCTGCGGCCGGTCCTTGAGCCGGTTCTGGGACGACCAGCGGCTGCAGGCCTACGAGGGCGTCAGCGTTCCGGGTTTCCCGAACATGTTCACCGTGTTCGGCCCGTACGGCTACGTTGGCTCGTCGTATTTCGCGCTCATCGAGACGCAGACCCACCACATCGTGCGGTGCCTGAAGCGGGCCCGGCGCGCCTCCGCCACCCGCGTGGAGGTGACCGAGGAAGCCAACGCCCGGTACTTCGCCGAGGTAATGCGCCGGCGGCATCGGCAGGTGTTCTGGCAGGACAGCTGCCGGCTGGCCAACAGCTACTACTTCGACAAGAACGGCGACGTGCCGCTGCGCCCCACCACCACGCTGGAGGCCTACTGGCGCAGCCGGCGCTTCGACCTCGACGACTACCGGTTCACCGCCTAGCGCGAGCAGTCGCAGAATCGCACTGCGCGGGCCCCGCGCGTGCGATTCTGCGACTGCTCGCCAAAGGAACTAGACGGCGCGCTTGAGGTCGTCGACCTTGTCGAGCCGCTCCCACGGCAGATCGATGTCGGTGCGGCCGAAGTGCCCGTAGGCGGCCGTCTGCGCGTAAATCGGGCGCAGCAGGTCCAGGTCGCGGATGATCGCGCCGGGCCGCAGGTCGAAGACCTCGGGCACGATCTTCTCGATCTTGACCGGATCGACCGTGGCGGTTCCGAAGGTCTCGACGAACAGGCCGACGGGGGCGGCCTTGCCGATGGCGTAGGCCACCTGCACCTCGACCCGCTCCGCCAGCCCGGCGGCGACGATGTTCTTGGCCACCCAGCGCATCGCGTACGCCGCCGACCGGTCCACCTTGGACGGATCCTTGCCGGAGAAGGCGCCGCCGCCGTGCCGGGCCCAGCCGCCGTAGGTGTCGACGATGATCTTGCGGCCGGTCAGCCCCGCGTCGCCCATCGGTCCGCCGAGCACGAACTTGCCCGTCGGGTTGATCAGCAACCGGGTCGACGAGGTGTCCAGCGTGTCGTGGGCCAGGTCGTCGAGCACGGTGTTGAGCACCTTCTCCCGGACGTCGGGGGTCAGCGTGTGCTCCAGGTCGACGTCGGCCGCGTGCTGGGTGGAGATGACCACGGTGTCGAGTGCGACCGGAACGTCGTCCTCGTAGGCGATGGTGACCTGCGTCTTGCCGTCGGGACGCAGGTAGGGCAGCACGCCGTTCTTGCGGACCTCGGTCAGCCGCCGCGACAGGCGGTGGGCCAGCGCGATCGGCAGCGGCATCAGTTCCGGGGTGTCGTTGATCGCGTAGCCGAACATCAGGCCCTGGTCGCCGGCGCCCTGCGCGTCCAGCGGGTCCGCCGCGCCCTCGACGCGGGCCTCGTGGGCGGTGTCGACGCCCTGGGCGATGTCGGGCGATTGCGCGCCGATGCCGATGTTCACCCCGCACGACGCCCCGTCGAAGCCCTTCTCCGACGAGTCGTAGCCGATCTCCAGGATGCGCTCGCGCACGGTGTTGGTGATGTCGGCGAACGCCTCCTTCGCCGTCGTCGTCACCTCGCCCACCACGTGCACCTGGCCCGTGGTGACCAGCGTCTCGACCGCGACACGCGAGCGGGGGTCCTGCGCCAGCAGCGCGTCGAGGACCGAGTCGCTGATCGCGTCACAGATCTTGTCGGGGTGCCCCTCGGTCACCGACTCACTGGTAAACAGCCGACCCTTTTCGCTCACAGTCTCAATCCTTCCAATAATTAGTTAGCCGAATTATATCGGCCGGTATTTGGTCGCGGCCACCCGAGCAAGGGATCGTCCAGCACCCCTCCAGGCGCCGCACAGAAGCGGGACCCCGCTACCCGTTCTCGCCGTGCAGGAACGCGACGATCGCATCCACGATACGACTGGCCATCAACGTCTTGGAGCCGTGCTCCAGCGCCGACTCGGTGCCGTCGGACGCCAGCAGCCAGCCGTCGTTGCTGTCCACCTCGAACGCCTTGTTCTCGCCGACGGCGTTGACCACCAACAGGTCGCAGCCTTTGCGCCGCAGCTTCGCCCGGGCATGGAACAACACGTCGCCGTTCGCGTCGCCGGTCTCGGCGGCGAAGCCCACGATGGCCCGCATGTTGGGCAGCTGCCCGTGCGCGCGGGCCCGCACCGCGCCCGCCAGCACGTCGTCGTTGCGCACCAAGGTGATCAGCGGCGGCTCGTCCTGGTCGCCCGGGCCCTTCTTGATCTTGGCGGCGGCGACCCGCGCGGGCCGGAAGTCGGCGACCGCCGCCGCCATCACCAGGACGTCCGCCTCGGGAGCGTGCTTGGACACCGCGTCGCCGAGCTGTTCCGCCGAGCTGACGTGCACGACGTGGACACCGGCGGGGTCGATCAGTCCGGCGGTGTGCCCGGCGATCAGCGTGACCTCGGCGCCGCGCTGGGCGGCGACCCGCGCCACCGCGTAGCCCTGCTTGCCGGAGCTGCGGTTGCCGATGAAACGCACGGGATCGATGGGTTCACGGGTGCCGCCGGCGGTCACCAAGAGCCGCCAGCCGGCGAGGTCGTAGGGCAGCGCGTCGTGGCGCTCCAGCAGCAGGTGGGCCAGCGTGGTGATCTCCTCGGCCTCGGGGAGCCTGCCCGGGCCGCTGTCGGTGCCGGTGAGCCGCCCGAATGCGGGCTCGAGCACGATCACCCCACGCCGGCGCAGCGTGGCCACGTTGTCGACGGTGGCCGGGTGCAACCACATCTCGGTGTGCATCGCCGGCGCGAACAACACCGGGCATCGGGCCGTGAGCAGCGTCGCGGTGAGCAGGTCGTCGGCCCGGCCGTGCACCGCCCGGGCCAGCAGGTCGGCGGTGGCCGGCGCCACCACGACCAGATCGGCCTGCTGGCCGAGGCGGACGTGCGGCACCTCCCGGACGTCCTCGAAGACGCCGGTGTGCACCGGCTGGCCGGAGAGCGCCTCGAAGGTGGCGGCCCCCACGAAACGCAGCGCGGATTCGGTGGGGACGACACGGACCTCGTGACCCGCCTCGGCGAGCTGACGAACGACGGTGCACGCCTTGTAGGCGGCGATGCCCCCGGAGACGCCGACAATGACTTGTTTGGGGACTTGTTTGGGGACCCGGTTGGGGATCCGCTTACCGTCCACAGCGCGCCCCGGCCCGCCCGTTACTCGCCCTCGGTGTGTTCGAGCAGGTCGGCGTGGATCTCGCGCAAGGCGATGGACAGCGGCTTCTCTTGCAGCCCGGGCTCGACCAGCGGACCGACGTATTCGAGGATGCCCTCGCCGAGCTGGTTGTAGTAGTCGTTGATCTGCCGGGCCCGCTTGGCCGCATAGATCACCAGGGCGTATTTGCTCGAGACGCGGTCCAGCAGCTCGTCGATGGGCGGGTTGGTGATGCCCAACGGGGTGTCATAGGCGCCTTGTCCGCCCGCCGACGGATCGAACTGATCCACGGCAGGGACGGTGGTCAGCGACGCGTCGGGCTGGGAAATAGTCACGTTAGGTCAATCTCCTCGGCGGTTGAAGGCGGTTAAAAGCCATCGAAACGGTTAGAAGCGGCTAGAAATGCTAGGCGCCCGATGTCGGGCCTGGCGCAGTTCCCACCAGCAAGGATACCAATTCGGCGCACGCAGACTCCAATCGACTGTTGACCACGACCTCGTCGAAGTCGTCTTGGGCCGCCATCTCGACGCGAGCGGTCTCCAGGCGCCGCCGCATCACCTCTGGTGTCTCGGTGCCGCGGCCGACGAGCCTGGCCTCCAGGTCCTCCCAGCTGGGCGGCGCCAGGAAGACGGTGACGGCCTCGGGCATCGCCTTCTTGACCGCCCTGGCCCCGGCCAGGTCGACCTCGATGAGCACCGGAAGCCCGGCCGCGGCGGCGGCCCGCACCGGCTCGGCCAGGGTGCCCGATCGGTGTAGCCCGCCGTGGATCTCGGCCCACTCCAGCAGGGCGCCCTCGTCGATCAGTTGCTGGAAGCGGGCGGGACTGACGAAGTGGTAGTCGACGCCGTCGACCTCGCCCGGCCGCGGCGCCCGGGTGGTGGCCGAGACGCTGAACTGCAGGCTGGGAATCCGCTCGCGCAGGCACCGGACCACAGAGGACTTGCCGACCGCGGAGGGACCGGACAGCACGACCACACGGCCCGTGCCCGGTCCTCCGCCGACGCTCACCGGCGCCCCTGGGTCGGCACGCCCTCAGGCCTTCCGGCCTGCATCGGCCGGGCCTGTTAGGCGGAGCCGAACTTTTCCAGCAGTGCCTTGCGCTGCCGGTCGCCGAGGCCGCGCAGGCGGCGGGTGGGGGCGATTTCCAGCTCGGTCATGATCTCCTGCGCCTTGACCTTGCCCACCTTCGGCAACGCCTCAAGCAGCGCGGACACCTTCATCTTGCCCAGGACTTCATCGGTCTCGGCGTCCTTGAGCACTTGGGTCAGGTTGGTGCCACCGCGCTTGAGGCGGTCCTTGAGCTCTGCTCGCGCTCGACGGGCGGCAGCCGCCTTCTCCAACGCGGCCGCGCGCTGCTCGTCGGTCAACTGGGGAAGGGCCACGATTCCTCCGTATCTGATCAATCGATCCGCATCGATCTCTTCTTGTCTCTGCCGGGTACTTCAGCCAGCGGAGATGACCGTACTCAGGCTTCCTGACGAAATCTAACCCGACCCCCTGGTTAATGGGATAAATGCCCAGCGTGGGACCGGGGCGTGGGCCCCGCAAGCGGTCCTCGAGGCATCGCCGACAAGGGCTGGACACCGCCCCGCAACGACGGCTGCGGCGCCCTCACGCAAACCTGAATCATGGCTTCTACCAGCAGTTTTGGGCTTATCGGGAGCGCGGTGCGGCGCGGTGGCGGCCGCCGCGGATGCCGACGGCGGACGGCCGCAAGTCGGGGTGCGAGGGATCACGCATTTTTCGTGACGTGTCGCGCGTGTCGCGCCGCCGGCCGGGGGCAAGCCGGCGCCCTGGCGATCCGCCGTGCCCAGCCACGTTTCAGCTAATACGCAGTCAAATATCAGTTACCATCGAGCCGTGCCGAACCTGCGGATCCGTCAGGCGGCTGAGCTGCTGGGAGTCAGCGACGACACCGTCCGACGGTGGATCAACCAAGGCACGTTGGCGGTCAGTCACGACGCGGCCGGCCGCAAAGTCATCGCCAGCGAGGACCTGGCCGAGTTTGCCCGCACCAACGCGCCCGCCCCGCCGCCGGACCCGCTCGCCATCGGTAGCTCGGCCCGTAACCGGTTCGTCGGGCTGGTCACCAAGGTCGTCAGCGACAAAGTGATGACCCAGGTCGAGATGCAGTGCGGCCCCTTCACCGTCATCTCGCTGATGAGCACCGAGGCCGCCGACGAGCTGAAGCTGCAGCCCGGCAGCGTCGCCGTGGCCGTCGTCAAGGCCACCACCGTCATCGTCGAAACCGCGCGGCCCAGCACGGCAATAGCCTCGGACTGAAGTCCGGCCGTTGCGTCCACGGCTTTCGGTGTGAGCTGACGGCTTTCGGTGTGAGCCCAGGGTGCGATTTGGGCGATTTCTCCGCCGTGGGCTCGCACGCAGCGCCGTGGGCTCACACTCAAACCCGGACACCGTCTCGCCGCGGCTTAGCGCCCTCGCCTACCGGCCGGACAGGTACGCGACGGCGTCCAGCATCCGTTGGGCCGCCGCCCGCAGGTCCCGCACGCCCGGTCCGGCCCGCAGGATCTCGCGGGCCGCCGCGGGCAGCAGCTGGCCCGGCGCCGCCCCGCCCAGGCCGCCGAGCGCCTCGGGCCGCCCGCCCTGCGCCCCGACGCCGGGCACCAGCACCGGTCCGCCCAGGGCGCTGACGTCGGGCGGCTCGAACACCGTCGCGCCGACGACCACCCCGACGTATCCCGGCTCGGACGGGTTGGCCGACCGGTTCGCTTCCCTGTTCACCACCGCCGCCTGGTCGACGATCAGCTGGGCCACCGTGCGGCCGTCGAAGGTGGCGTGTTGCACGGTCGCGCCCTCCGGGTTGGAGGTCGCCGCCAGCACGAACACCCCCCGGTCGTGTGCCGCCGCGGCTTCCAGCAGCGGCCGCAAGGAGCCGAACCCGAGGTACGGGGAGGCGGTCACGGCGTCGGCGGCCAGCGGCGAATCGCCCGCCCAGGCGGCCGCGTAGCCGGCCATCGTCGTCCCGATGTCCCCCCGCTTGGCGTCGGCCAGCACCAGCACCCCGGCCGAGCGCAGCGCGGCGATGGTGCGTTCCAGCACGCTGAATCCGGCGGCGCCGTAGGCCTCGAAGAACGCCACCTGGGGTTTGACGACGGCGAATCCGGAGAACGCCTCGACGCAGGTGTCGCAGAACGCGGCCAGCCCGTCGGCGGTGGCCGGCAGGTCCCACGCCCGCAGCAGCTCGGGATGCGGGTCGATGCCCAGGCACAGCGGCCCGCGTTCCGCCTTCGCCGCGGCCAGCCGGGCGCCGAAGCCGGTCACCGGTGGCCGCCCATCGAGCTGTGCAGCTCCTGCAGCGACCGCACGCCGATGTCGCCGCGGATGCCGGCCTCGATGCCCTGCACGGCGGCCGACGCGCCCTGCACCGTCGTGACGCAGGGGATGTTGACGCTTACGGCGGCCGAGCGGATCTCGTAGCCGTCGATGCGCGGACCGGAGTTGCCGTAGGGGGTATTGATCACCATGTCGACCTCGCCGGCCTTGATGGCGTCGACCGCGGACACCGCGGGGCGGCCCGGCCGTGGCTCCTCGAAGTGCTTGCGGACCTCGTCGCAGGGAATCCCGTTGCGGCGCAACATCTCCGCGGTTCCCTCGGTGGCCAGGACGCGAAATCCCAAGTCGGCCAGCCGCTTGACGGGGAACACCAGTGACCTTTTGTCCCGGTTGGCGACGGACACGAATACGGTGCCGCGGGCCGGCAGCGATCCGTAGGCGGCGGTTTGGCTCTTGGCGAAGGCGCTGCCGAAGTCGCGGTCGATGCCCATCACCTCGCCGGTCGACTTCATCTCCGGGCCGAGCAGGGAGTCGATGGCCGCCCCGTCGGCGCGGCGGAAGCGGTGGAACGGCAGCACGGCCTCCTTGACCGCGATCGGGGCCTGCGGCGGCGCGTGGGCGCCGTCCCCGTCGGGCGCCAGCAGTCCCTCGTGGCGAAGCTGGGAAATGGTGGCGCCCAACATGATCCGGGCGCACGCCTTGGCGAGCGGGATCGCGGTGGCCTTGGACACGAACGGGACCGTGCGGCTGGCGCGGGGGTTGGCCTCCAGGACGTAGAGGACGTCGTCCTTGAGGGCGTACTGCACGTTGAGCAGGCCGACGACGCCGATGCCGTGCGCGATGGCCTCGGTGGCTTTCCGGACCTTCTCGATGTCGCTGCGGCCCAGCGTGACCGGCGGTAGCGCGCAGGCGGAGTCGCCGGAGTGGATGCCGGCCTCCTCGATATGCTCCATGATCCCGCCGATGTAGACCTCGGCGCCGTCGCACAGCGCGTCGACGTCGATCTCGACGGCGTCCTCGAGGAAGCGGTCGACGAGCACCGGGTGTTCGGGCGAGAGCTCGGTGGCGCGGGTGATGTAGCCCTTCAGCGTCTCCTCGTCGTAGACGATCTCCATGCCGCGGCCACCCAGCACGTACGACGGCCGCACCAGCACCGGGTATCCGATGTCTTCGGCGATGCGGCGGGCCTGCGCGAAAGTCGTTGCGGTGCCGTACTTCGGCGCGGGCAGGCCGGCGGCGCCCAGCACGTCGCCGAAGGCGCCGCGGTCCTCGGCCAGGTCGATGGCCTCCGGTGGGGTGCCCACGATCGGAACGCCGGCGTCGAAGAGCCGTTGCGCCAGCCCGAGCGGGGTCTGGCCGCCGAGCTGCACGATCACGCCCGCGACACCGGGGCCGCCCTCGCCCGACTGGGTTTCGGCGCGGAACACCTCGAGCACGTCCTCGAACGTCAGCGGCTCGAAGTAGAGCCGGTCGGCGGTGTCGTAGTCGGTGGACACCGTCTCCGGGTTGCAGTTGACCATCACGGTCTCAAAACCGGCCTGGCTCAACGTGGTTGCCGCGTGCACGCAGCTGTAGTCGAACTCGATGCCCTGGCCGATCCGGTTGGGCCCGGATCCCAGGATCAGCACCTTGGGCCTCTCGGCCTGCGGGGCGACCTCGCTCTCGGCGGCCGGGTCGAGCTCGTAGCTGCTGTAGTGGTAGGGCGTCTTGGCCTCGAACTCGGCGGCGCAGGTGTCCACCGTCTTGTACACCGGGTGGATGCCGAGGCGCTCGCGCAGCGACCGCACCCCGTTCTCGCCGGCCAATTCCGGTCGCAGCGCGGCGATCTGGCGGTCCGACAGGCCGTTGTGCTTGCCGCACCGCAGCAGGTCGGCATCAAGGACGGGCGCGGCGGCCAGCTCGGCCCGCAGCTTGACCAGCTCGCCGATCTGCGCGACGAACCACGGGTCGACGCCACTGGCCCCCGCCACCTGCTCGACCGACGCGCCCAGCCGCAGCGCCAGTTCGATGTCGTAGAGCCGGCCCTCGGTGGGCGTCTGCAGCCGGGTCAGCACCTCGCCGAGGTCGCCGTCGGGATCGGGCTTGGTCCAGAACCCGGCGCGGGTGGTCTCCAGGGAGCGCATCACCTTGCCGAGCGCCTCGATGAAGTTGCGGCCCAACGACATTGCCTCCCCGACGGATTTCATCGTGGTGGTCAGGGTGGGGTCGGCGCCGGGGAATTTCTCGAACGCGAATCGCGGCGCCTTGACCACGACGTAGTCCAGGGTGGGTTCGAAGCAGGCCGGGGTTTCCTTGGTGATGTCGTTGACGATCTCGTCCAGGGTGTAGCCGATGGCCAGCTTGGCGGCGATCTTGGCGATCGGGAAGCCGGTGGCCTTGGACGCCAACGCACTTGACCGTGACACCCGCGGGTTCATCTCGACCACGATCAGCCGGCCGTCACGCGGGTTGACCGCGAACTGGATGTTGCAGCCGCCGGTGTCCACGCCGACCTCCCGCAGGATGGCGATGCCCAGGTCGCGCATCCGCTGGTACTCCCGGTCGGTGAGCGTCATGGCGGGCGCCACGGTGACCGAGTCGCCGGTGTGCACGCCCATCGGGTCGACGTTCTCGATCGAGCACACCACCACCACGTTGTCGTGGCCGTCGCGCATCAGCTCGAGCTCGAATTCCTTCCAGCCGTGGATCGATTCCTCGATGAGCACGTTGGCGCTGGGGCTCGCGGCCAGCCCGGCACCGGCCATCCGGTCGACCTCATCGATCGATCGCGCCATGCCCGAGCCCAGCCCGCCCATGGTGAAGCTGGGCCGCACCACCACCGGCAGGCCAAGCTCGGCGACCGTCTCGCGGACCTCTTCCATGGTGAAACAGACTCGGCTGCCGGCGGATTCGCCGCCGACCTTGGCGACGATGTCCTTGAACCGCTGGCGGTCCTCGCCACGCTGGATGGCGTCGAAGTCGGCGCCGATGAGCTCGACGCCGTAGCGCTCCAGCGCCCCGCTCTCGTACAGCGCGACGGCGGTGTTGAGCGCGGTCTGCCCGCCCAGCGTGGCCAGCAGCGCGTCGATCCTGTTGCCGCGCTGCGCCTGCTGGGCGATCACCCGCTCGACGAAGGCCGGGGTGATGGGCTCGACGTAGGTGTGGTCGGCGTACTCCGGGTCGGTCATGATGGTGGCCGGGTTGGAGTTGACCAGGCTCACCTGCAGGCCCTCGGCCTTGAGGACCCGACACGCCTGGGTGCCGGAGTAGTCGAACTCGCAGGCCTGCCCGATGACGATCGGCCCCGAGCCGATCACCAGCACGTGGTTGAGGTCGGTTCGCCGCGGCACTAGCGCCCCCCTTCGGTCCGGGCGCGAGCGTGCGCAGTTGTACACCGTTTACGGCGTGTCCTTGTACAGACACGCACGCTCGCGGAAGGGGGGGTCATGGGCGACCGCCCATCAGGTCGACGAACTGGTCGAACAGGTATTCCGCGTCGTGCGGGCCGGCGGCGGCTTCGGGGTGGTATTGCACCGAAAACGCCCGGCCGCTGGCGAGTTTGACGCCCTCGACCGTCCCGTCGTTGGCGCAGGTGTGGCTGACGATCGCCGGGCCGAACGGCGTGTCGAAGGACTGGCCCGCCTCCCCTTCCAGCGCGAAACCGTGGTTCTGCGCGGTCACCGCGACCCGGCCGGTGGCGTGGTCGATGACCGGGATGTTGATGCCGCGATGGCCGAACACCATCTTGTAGGTGGACAACCCCAGCGCCCGGCCCAGGATCTGGTTGCCGAAACAGATTCCGAACAACGGGATTCCGGCGCCCAGCACCTCGCGGGTGAGCGCGACGACGTGGTCGGCGGTGGCGGGGTCGCCGGGGCCGTTGGACAGGAACACGCCGTCCGGCCTGAGGTCGGCGATCTGCTCGAAGGTCGCCGACGACGGCAGCACGTGGCTGCGGATGCCGCGCCGGGCGAAGTTGCGCGGGGTGTTGGTCTTGATCCCCAGGTCCAGCGCGGCCACCGTAAAGCGCTGCGGGCCTTCGGGTTCCACGGTGTAGGTCTCGGGCGTGCTGACCTCGCCGGCAAGGTCGGCGCCCAGCATGGACCGTTGGCCCCGCACCCGATCCAGCAACTCGGCTGGGTCGGCAAGCGCGTCACCGGAGAACACGCCCGCCTTCATCGAGCCGCGGCTGCGCAGGTGCCGGACCACGGCCCGGGTGTCGATGCCGGCGATCCCGACGATGCGCTGGCGGACCAGCGCGTCCTCCAATGTGCCGGTGGCGCGCCAGTTGGAGGCGCGCGGCGACGGGTCGCGCACCGCGTAGCCGGCGACCCAGATCTTGTCGCCGCGGCTCTCGGCGTCCTCGCCGTTCCAGCCGGTGTTGCCGATCTGCGGCGCGGTGGCCACCACGATCTGGCGGTGATAACTGGGATCGGTCAGCGTCTCCTGATAGCCGGACATGCCGGTGGAAAAGACGGCTTCCCCGAGGGTTTCGCCGATCTCGCCGAACGGCGTCCCGGTGAAGACGCGACCGTCTTCGAGCACCAGCAGGGCCTTATTCACGCGGCCTCCTTCGGCCAGCCATCCAGCCAAATCCCGTACTCGCCACGGTCGTTGGCCCGAAACCCGGTGTCGATCTCGACGCTCGACGGCAGCCGCCATCGGATCGCCAGTATTCCACTGCGGGCCGCGACCTTGCCGGCCAGCACGCGCTCGGTGCGGACTTCGGTGATCGAGCCCTGGGGAATCCAGATCGGGCTGGCGTGGGAGCGTTCCAGCAGGATTCCTTCGGGATAGCGGCTCAGCACCGCCTTGCTGCGGTAGCCGAGGTCGCCGGCCGTGATCCGTTCGCTCCGTTCCGGCGCCAGCGTGCAACCGACATAGACGCCCCGAAGCGTGGTGGTCGCGGCGCCCACCTCGTCGGGCACGGCGGGCAGGTCGCCGATCAGCTCCTCCTGGCGCTGCGCGCGACGGCGCCAGCCGAGCATCATCAGCTGGATCACCACCGCGATCACCACCACCAGCACGGCCGCGAAGATCAACGACCCCACCAGCGTTCCCGAATTCATGCCGGGCTCTTTCCGTCCCGGGCGGTGACCTTTCCGCGCAGCAGGGTGGCGGTCACGGTGGCGGGCAGGGTCATCGACTCGTAGGGCGTGTTGGCCGACCGGCTGGCCAGATCGGGCCCGGTGACCGTCCAGGTGGCGTCGGGGTCCACCACGGTCAGGTTGGCCGGCTCGCCCACCTCCAGCGGCCGGCCCTGATCGGGCAGGCGCGCGATGCGCGCCGGATTCTCACTCATCACCCGGGCGACGTCGCGCCACGTCAGCAGCCCGGGCGCCACCATCGTCCGCACCACCACCGACAGCGCCGTCTGCAACCCCAGCATGCCGGGGCGCGCCGCGGAGAACTCGCAGCATTTCTCGTGCTCGGCGTGCGGGGCATGGTCGGTGGCCACACAGTCGATTACCCCGTCGGCCAGCGCTTGACGCAACGCGACCGCGTCGGCGGCCTCGCGCAGCGGCGGGTTGACCCGGTTCACCCCGTCGTAGCCGGCCAGCCTGCCGTCGTCGAGCGCCAGGTGATGCGGGGTGACCTCGGCGGTGATCGAAATGCCTTGCGCCTTAGCCCATCTCACGATCTCGACGGTTCCGGCGGCCGACGCGTGGCAGATGTGCACCCGGGCGCCGGCGTCGCGGGCCAACAGGGCGTCGCGGGCGACGATCGATTCCTCGGCGGCCCGCGGCCATCCCGACAGGCCCAGCCGGGCGGCGGTGGGGCCCTCGTGGGCGACCGCGCCGACGGTCAGCCGCGGCTCCTCGGCGTGCTGGGCGATCAGCACCCCCAGCCCGGTGGCGTACTCCAGGGCGCGGCGCATGATCAGCGGGTCGTGCACGCAGACGCCGTCGTCGGAGAACATCCGCACCTGCGCGGCGCCGGCGGCCATCATGCCCATCTCGGTGAGCTCGGTTCCGGCCAGCCCGACGGTGACGGCGCCGACGGGATGCACGTCGACCAGGCCGACCTGCTGACCGCGGTGCCAGACGTGGTCGGTGACCACCGGGCTGTCGGCGACCGGGTCGGTGTTGGCCATCGCGAACACCGCCGTGAATCCGCCCAAAGCCGCTGCGGCCGAACCGGTTTCGATGTCCTCGGCGTATTCGCGGCCGGGCTCGCGCAGGTGGGTGTGCAGGTCGACGAATCCGGGCAGCAGGATCTGGTCGGTGGCCTCGATGACGTCCGCGTAATCGGGGATCGCCAGGCCTGTGCTGATGTCGGCGATTTGGCCGTCCTCGACGAGCACGTCGACGCGGTCGCCTTCGCCGTAGAGCCGGACCCCGCGGATCAGGACGGTCATGCTACAGCCTCCTCGGCCCCCACGAGCACGTGGAACAGCACCGCCATCCGCACGTGCACCCCGTTGGAAACCTGTTGCAGCACAGCCGATTGCGACGAGTCAGCCACCGAGGACGCGATCTCCATGCCGCGCACCATCGGCCCGGGATGCAGCACCACGGCATGCCCGGGAAGCATCGCCTGGCGCCGGTCGGAAAGCCCGTACCGGACCGAGTACTCGCGCACCGACGGGAAGAAGCCGCCGTTCATCCGCTCGGCCTGCACCCGCAGCATCAGCACCGCGTCGGCGGCGGGCAGCTCGGCGTCGAAGTCGTAGGAGACGGTGGCCGGCCAGCCATTCACCCCGACCGGCAGCAGCGTCGGCGGCGCGACCAGCACCACCTCGGCGCCCAGGGTGTGCAGCAGCGCGACGTTGGAGCGGGCGACCCGGCTGTGCAGGATGTCGCCGACGATCACGACGCGCCGGCCCTCGATGCCGCCGAGCCGCTGGCGGATGGTCAGCGCGTCGAGCAGCGCCTGCGTCGGGTGCTCGTGGGTGCCGTCGCCGGCGTTGATCACCGACGGGCCTTCCGAGCCAGCCTCGTTGGCGGCGGTCCACTCGGCGAGCAGGTGCGCGGCACCGGATGCCGGGTGGCGGATGATCAGCGCGTCGGCCCCGGCGGCCCGCAGCGTCAGCGCGGTGTCGCGCAGCGACTCGCCCTTGCCCACCGACGATCCGGCCGCGCTGACGTTGATCACGTCGGCGCTCATCCACTTGCCGGCCACCTCGAACGACACCCGGGTGCGGGTCGAGTTCTCGTAGAACATCGTGACGATGGTGCGGCCGCGCAGCGTCGGCAGCTTCTTGATCTCGCGGCCCACCAGGGCCTGGGCGAACCGGTCGGCGTCGTCGAGGATGGCGGTGGCGTCGTCGCGGCTCAGGTCGCCGGCGGTGAGCAGGTGTCTCGTGCTCATCGGGAGATCACCACGCCGTCGCGGCCGTCGTGCTCGCGCAGTTGCACGTGCACGCTCTCGGTGCGCGAGGTCGGCACGTTCTTGCCGACGTAGTCGGCGCGCAACGGCAGTTCCCGGTGGCCGCGGTCGACCAGCACCGCCAGCTGCACCGAGCTCGGCCGGCCCACGTCGCGCAGCGCGTCCAGGGCCGAGCGCACCGAGCGGCCGGAGTACAGCACGTCGTCGACGAGGATCACCAGCGCGTCGTCGATGCCGCCGGCCGGGATCGAGGTGACCTCCAGCGGCCGCGGCGGCTTGGTCATCAGGTCGTCGCGGTACAGCGTGATGTCGAGGGCCCCGTGGCCGACCTCCACACCGCTGTATTCGCCGATGTTGGCGGCCAGGCGGTTGGCCAGGGTCACGCCGCGGGTCGGGATGCCCAGCAGCACCACCCGTGGCGCGTCGGGGCCATCCAGCGCGGTCTTTTCGATGATCTGGTGCGCGATGCGGGAAATGGTGCGGCTCACGTCGGCCGCGGACATCAATTCCCTGCCGGTGGCGGCAGCCATGCGAGATCCTGACCTCCTTCTCCGCCTCGCCGGACGGATCGTTAAAGGATGTCGACTGCCCGGCAGCGTAGCACTTGGCCCCGTCCGGCGACGATGCGGTTGGATCGACGTGTCGGCGGCCTCGTGCTACACTCGAACACATGTTCGACTACTTGGCTAGGGTCGCCCCGGCGGCCGACGAATCGGCGCTGATCGCGCGGATCGCCGAGCTGGAGCGCGCGAAGTCGGCGGCCTCCGCGGGTCAGGCGCGGGCGGCCGCGGCGCTGGATGCGCTGCGCCGCTCCAACGAGGCCGACGCCGGGGTGCCGGCGGCCCAGCGTGGCCGCGGGGTGGCCAGTGAGGTCGCGCTGGCGCGACGGGATTCTCCCGCCCGGGGTGGGCGCCATCTCGGGTTCGCCAAGGCGTTGGTCTACGAGATGCCGCACACGCTGGCGGCGCTGGACGCCGGGCGGTTGTCCGAGTGGCGGGCCACGCTGATCGTGCGCGAAAGCGCATGCCTGGACGTCGAGGATCGCCGCGCGTTGGACGCCGAGCTGTGCGCCGACGGGTCGACGTTGGACGGGATGGGTGACGCCCGGATCGCCGCGGCGGCCAAGGCGATCGCCTACCGGCTCAATGCGCGAGCGGTGGTGGATCGGGCCGCCAAGGCCGAATCCGAGCGCACGGTGACGATTCGGCCGGCCCCCGACACCATGACCTGGGTGACGGCGCTGCTGCCGGTGGCCCAAGGTGTGTCGGTGTATGCGGCGCTCAAGCGGGCCGCCGACATTACGTTCGACGGCCGCACGCGCGGCCAGGTCATGGCAGACACCCTCGTTGAACGGGTCACGGGACGCGACGCCGCGGTGGCCCAACCGGTGGCGGTCAACCTGGTCATTTCCGACGAGACGCTGCTGGGCGGCGACGACACCGCGGCGACGGTCGACGGCTACGGCCCGATCCCGGCGGCGGTGGCGCGCCACCTGGTGGGCGGCGCGGTCGCCGATTCCCAATCGCGGGCCACGTTGCGCCGGCTCTACGGGTGCCCGAACTCGGGGGGCGTTGGTGGCCATGGAGTCGAGGGCGCGCCGCTTCCCGAAGGGGCTGGCCGCCTTCATCGGGTTGCGGGATCAGCGCTGTCGCACCCCATACTGCGATGCCCCGATCCGCCACCGCGACCACGCCCAGCCGCGTCGCCGCGGCGGTGCGACCACGGCGGCGAACGGGCTCGGGTTGTGTGAGCGCTGTAACTATGCCAAGGAGGCGCCCGGCTGGCGTGTCACCACCGAGGTGGACAAAAATGGTTCGCACACAGCGGAATTCATCACACCGACCGGGGCGCATTACCAGTCCACCGCACCACCGATGCCCGCGGCGCCCGGCGTCACGATCGCCGAACCGCACGCCGCGTAAGCTGGCGGAAATGACGGGCCCCCACTTTCCACGCCTCGACTTCGACGCCCTTTACCGCGGTGAAAGCCCGGCGGAAGGCTTCCCGGCGGTGACCACGCCGCCGTGGGATACCAAGGCACCCAAGGAGAACGTCATCGCGTGGCACGAGGGCGGCTGGATCCACGGTAACGTTCTCGACATCGGCTGCGGGCTCGGCGACAACGCCGTCTACCTGGCCAAGAACGGATACCGCGTGACGGGGCTGGACATCTCCCCGACCGCGCTGATCACCGCCGAGCGGCGGGCCAAGGACGCCGGCGTCGACGTGAGGTTCGCGGTGACCGACTCCACCAAACTCGAGGGCTACACCGAAGCGTTCGACACCGTCGTCGACAGCGGCATGTTCCACTGCCTGGACGACGACGGCAAGCGCAGCTACGCCGCCGCGGCACACCGGGCGACCAGGCCGGGCGCCACCCTGCTCATCAGCTGTTTCTCCGACGCCACCCCGCCCGATGAGGAGTGGCCGCGGCCGGCGGTGTCCGAGCAGACGCTGCGTGACGTCCTCGGCGGTGCGGGCTGGGACGTCGAGTCGCTGGAGCCCGCCACGTGGCGCCGCGACGTGGACGGGCACGAAATCGAGATGGCGTTCTGGTACGTCCGCGCGCGACGGCGCGCACTACCCTGAACCGGGTGAATCTGGACGTCAACCAGGCCTCCATCCGCGAAGTGTGCGACGCCGGCCTGCTCGCCGGTGCGGTGACGGTGGTCTGGCGGCGCGGAAAACTGCTGCAGGTCAACGAGATCGGCTGCCGGGACATCGACGCGGGCCTGCCGATGCGACGGGACACGCTGTTTCGGATCGCCTCGATGACCAAGCCGGTCACCGTCGCGGCGGTGATGAGCCTGGTCGACGACGGCAAGCTGACGCTGAAAGACCCGGTCGTGCGCTGGGCGCCGGAGTTGGCCGGGGTGCGGGTGCTCGACGACCCGCACGGTCCGCTGGACCGCACGCATCCGGCGCGGCGCGCCATCCTGATCGAAGATCTGCTCACCCACACCAGCGGCCTGGCCTACGGATTTTCGGTGTCCGGGCCGATCTCGAAGGCCTACCTGCGGCTGCCGTTCAACCAGGGCCCCGACGCCTGGCTGAGCGAGCTGGCCAAGCTGCCGCTGGTGCACCAGCCCGGCGACCGCGTCACCTACAGCCATTCCATAGACCTGTTGGGCGTCATCGCTTCCCGCGTCGAGGGCAAGCCCTTCCACCAGGTTCTCGACGAGCGGGTCCTGGGTCCGGCGGGCATGCCCGACACCGGGTTCTTCGTCTCCCCCGAGGCGCGCCGACGCGCCGCGACCATGTATTCGCTCAACGACAGTCACCGGCTGCGGCACGACGTGATGGGGCCGCCGCACATCACCCCGCCGTCCTTCTGCAACGCGGGAGGCGGCCTGTGGTCGACCGCCGACGACTACCTGCGGTTCGTGCGGATGTTGCTCGGCGACGGGACGGTCGACGGGGTGCGGGTGCTGTCCCCCGACTCGGCCCGCCTGATGCGCACCGACCGGCTCACCGACGACCAGAAGCGGCACAACTTCCTCGGGGCGCCGTACTGGGTCGGCCGCGGGTTCGGGCTGAACCTGTCGGTGGTGACCGACCCGGCGAAGTCCACCCCGCTGTTTGGGCCGGGCGGGCTGGGCACGTTCAGCTGGCCCGGCGCCTACGGGACGTGGTGGCAGGCCGACCCGAGCGCCGACCTGATCCTGCTGTACCTGATCCAGAACCTGCCCGACCTGACCGTCGACGCGGCCACGGCCGTCGCGGGCAACACGTCGCTGGCGAAACTGCGCACCGCGCAACCGAAATTCGTCCGCCGCACCTATCGCGCGCTCGACCTTTGAAGATGGTCACCTACCTCCCCGACCGCATCACCGGGCCGCGGCTGGTGCTGCGCCCGCCCGTGCTCGACGACGCGGGCGCGCTCTTCCAACGGGTCGCGCGCGATCCGGAGGTCACCAGGTATCTGCTGTGGGCGCCGCATCGCGACGTGGCGGTAACCCGGCGGGTGATCACCGAGAAGCTCAACGTCAGCGACGACGAGCGGACGTGGGTCATCGAGCTGCGGCACAGCGGCGAGGTCATCGGGCTGACCAGCTGCCGGCGCCCGGTGGCCCACTCGGTCGAGATCGGCTACTGCCTCGGAAGGCGTTGGTGGGGAAAGGGTTTCATGTCGGAGGTGCTCGACATGCTGCTGGCCGCCCTGCAGGCCGATCGCGACGTGTACCGCGCGTGGGCCACCTGCAGTGTCGACAACGAGCGGTCGGCGCGACTGCTGGAGCGCGCCGGTTTCTACCTGGAGGGCCGGCTGGCCCGCCACGCCGTCTACCCCACGATGGGACCCGAGCCGCGCGATAGCTTGCTGTACGCCAAGGCTTTACGGTGACCTCGCCGGTCAAGCGTGCGTCCCGGGCGGGAAAATCCCGAAATCCGCGCCTGGTCGCCGCGGCACGCGAGGCCGACGACTTCTACTTCGACGCGTTCGCCCAGGTTCACCTGGACACCTGGTCGTCAGGGCGGGTCACGCTGATCGGCGACGCCGGATACTGCGCGTCGCCGCTGAGCGGCATGGGCACCAGCCTGGCGCTGGTGGGGGCGTACGTGTTGGCGGGCGAATTGGACCGCTATCACACGGTGATGCGGCCCTACGTGGATAGGTGCCAGAACCTGCCGAACGGCATCGACGGCTACGTGCCGAAGTCCGCTTTCGACGTTCGCCTCATGATCTTGGTGATGAAGTACATGCAGCGCTGGCCGTTTCGCGGCCTCGCCGAACGCAAATGGTTTACCACCGCCGACGCCGTCGACCTGCCCAACTACCCGCCCTGTTCCAAGGCGCGACGCGCGTAGGCCCGCACGTCGGCGTCGCCGTCCTTGAGCGCGATGCGCAGTGCATCGCGGGCGGCGGGTTCACCGGCCCACCGGGTCAGGCTGAGCACGGCGGCCTTGCGCACGTCGAGATGCGCGTCGGCGACGGCGCCGGACAGCAGCGGCATGGCAAGTTCGGACGACGCACCCGCCAGCGCGCGGGCCGCGCCCTCGCGCACCTGCCACGCCGGCGCCCGCAGCGCGCGCTCGACGGCGTCGAAATCGACTTCGCCGCAGCCGATTTCACCCAGCGCGGCCAGCGCGGCGGCGCGCACCAGCGGGTCGGGATCGGCGAGCAGCGCGCTCACGGCGTCACCGCCGCCACGCAGCGTGGCCAAACCCGCGGCGGCCGCGATGCGGACCTCCCGGTTCTCGTCGGCGGTGGCCGCGACGACCCCGGCCACGTCGTCGACGGAAACGAGCGCCCGCACCGCCTCGATCCGCACCCGGTGGTCGGGATCGGCCAGCGCGCGGCGGTATTGGCCGGCGTCACCGGCGCGCCGCGCGGCCAGCAGGTAGACGGCGGCCGCGCGCACCACCGTGTCGTTGGAGCCCAGGTATGCCCGCGCGCAGGCGGGGTCGGGCAGCACCTCGACCAGCTCGCGGATTCCCTCGGCGCCGGTGCGGCGCACCGCGGCGTCGGCGTCGTCCAGCGCCGCGAACAGGGCGGGCGCGTACCCGTCCGGAATGTGCTCGGTCAGCGTGGCCACCGCGGTGCGGCGCACCCCGGGATCGGGGTCGACCAGATACGGCTCCAGGCCGGCGATCGTCGGCTCCTCGAGGGCCAGGACCTCGGCGATGCGCGGCGAGGGCGGCTCGAATGCGGTTGCGGCCGAGGCGACTCGGGACCGCGTGGTGGCCGGGGCCTGGCCGCCGATCAGCGGCGGCTGCGCCACCTGGTGCACCGTCTGGTCGACGGGCGGCAGGCCGTCCAGTTCGGGGACCGGCACGAAATACGGCGCCACCGGCCGCTTGAGGAACGCCATCCGGCCGTCGGGTCCCTTGTGCAGGTTGAGGTGATAGCCCCATTCGCGATCGTCGCGGCCCGGCAGGTCGGCGCGGTCATGGTAGAGGCCCCAGCGCGATTCGGTGCGGGTGAGCGAGGACCGGGCGGCCATCTCGGCGCAGTCCCGGATGAACGACACCTCGACGGCGCGCATCAGCTCGTGCGGAGTGCGGGCGCCCATCTCGGCGATCTCGTCGCGCATCCGGTCGAAGGTGCGCACCGCGAGGGACAGCTTGGCCGCCGTCTTCGGCGGCGCCACATAGTCGTTGACGAACCGCCGCAGCTTGTATTCGACCTGCGGCTGCGGCGGCCCGTCCGGATGCCGCAGCGGCCGGTAGATCAGCTCGTGCGCGGCGCGAAGTTGTTCGGACGGGAGTCGTTGCGGCGCAGGCACTTCCGAGAGAGCGGACGCGGCGTGCGTGCCGGCGAGGTCGCCGAAGACGAACGCCCCGATCATGTAGTTGTGCGGGACGCAGGCGAGGTCCCCGGCGGCGTATAGCCCCGGCACCGTGGTGCGGGCGTGCTCGTCGACCCAGACCCCGGACGCGGAATGGCCGCTGCACAGGCCGATCTCGGAGATGTGCATCTCCACGTCGTGGGTGCGGTAGTCGTGCCCGCGGTTGGCGTGGAAGGTGCCGCGGGTGGGCCGTTCGGTGGTGTGCAGGATGTTCTCCAGCGCGGTCAGCGTCTCGTCGGCCAGGTGCGACACCTTGAGGTAGATCGGCCCGCGGGCGGAGTCGATCTCGCTCTTGACCTCGGCCATCATCTGCCCCGACCAGTAGTCGGAGTCGACGAACCGCTCGCCGTGCGCGTTGACCTGGTAGCCGCCGAACGGGTTGGCCACGTACGCGCAGGCCGGCCCGTTGTAGTCCTTGATCAGCGGATTGACCTGGAAGCACTCGATTCCCGACAGCTCCGCGCCCGCGTGGTAGGCCATCGCGTACCCGTCGCCGGCGTTGGTCGGGTTCTCGTAGGTGCCGTACAGGTAGCCCGAGGCGGGCAGGCCGAGGCGCCCGCACGCCCCGGTCGCCAGGATCACCGCCTTGGCGCCGACGGCGACGAATTCGCCGGTGCGCGTGTGCAGCGCGGCGGCGCCGACGGCGCGGCCGTCCTGGACCAGCACCCGCACCGGCATCAGCCGGTTCTCGATGCGGATCTTCTCCCGCATCGAGCGTTGCCGCAGCACCCGGTACAGCGCCTTCTTGACGTCCTTGCCCTCCGGCATGGGCAGGACGTAGGAGCCCGAGCGGTGCACGCGGCGCACCGCGTACTCGCCGTGCTCGTCCTTCTCGAACTTCACCCCGTAGCGCTCCAGCCGCTGCACCATGGCGAACCCGCGGGTGGCGGTCTGATACACGGTGCGCTGGTTGACGATTCCGTCGTTGGCGCGGGTGATCTCGGCGACGTAGTCCTCCGGCTCCGCCTTGCCGGGGATGACGGCGTTGTTGACCCCGTCCATGCCCATCGCCAGCGCGCCGGAGTGCCGCACGTGCGCCTTCTCCAGCAGCAGCACCCGCGCCCCGTGCTCGGCGGCGGACAGGGCCGCCATGGTGCCCGCGGTGCCGCCGCCGATGACCAGCACGTCGCAGTCGAGGCGCACCGGCGTTGCGGAATCTGGGATCTGCATCATGCCGCCACCGAATGATCCAGCGCCGCAATGATTTCCACCCGCAACTCGTCCGACGGCCGGTCGCTGCGGGGATCGGGCACGTCGAGCGACGCACGCGGTGGCTGACCGGCCCGGCCCAGCACCACGATCCGGTCCCCCAGCGCCAGCGCCTCGTCGACGTCGTGGGTGACGAAGACGATGGTGGTCGGGTGGGTGCGCCAGGCCTCGATGAGCAGCCGCTGCATGGCGGCGCGGGTTTGGGTGTCCAGCGCCCCGAACGGCTCGTCCATCATCACCGCGCGCGGCGCCCCGGCCAGGCCGCGGGCCAGCTGGACGCGCTGGCACATCCCGCCGGACAGGTTCTTGGGCAGGTAGTGCCCGAAACCGGTGAGCCCGAGCTCGTCGATCCAGCGCTCGGCCGCCGCGCGCCGGGTGGCGCGGGGCTGGCCCCGCAGCCGCAGCGCCAGCTCGATGTTGGACCGCACCGTGCGCCACGGCAGCAGCGCGTTGTCCTGGAACACCATGCCGCGGTCACCGGAGGTGGTGGTGACCTCGGCGCCGTCGGCCAGCACCCGGCCGCCGTCGGGTATCAGCAGGCCCGCCAGCGCCCGCAGCAGCGTCGACTTGCCGCACCCCGACGGCCCGGTGAGCACCAGGATCTCGCCCGGCCGCACCGTCAGGCTCAGGCCGTCGATCACCGGAGTTCCGGTGTAGGACAACCGAACCCGATCCAGCTCGAGGCTCATACCCGCCTTGTTGAGGGTCATCGCGACCCCTCCTGCGCGCGCGGCAGCCAGCGCGTCACGCGGCGGCCCACCAGTTCGACGGCCGCCGACGTCGCGAACCCCAGCACGCCGATGGTGATGATGCCGACGAACACCTGCGGGTAGGCCAGGACGGTGTAGTCCTGCCAGGTGCGGTAGCCGACGCCGAGCCGGCCGGAGATCATCTCCGCGGAGATCACGCAGATCCACGCCACGCCCATGCCGACCGACAGGCCGCCGAACACCCCCGGCAGGATGCCCGGCAGCACCACCCGGCTCAGCACCTCCCACCGGCCCCCGCCCAGGGTGCGCACCGAGTCCTCCCACAGCGTGGGCAGCGCCCGCACCGCGTGCCGGGTGCTGACCATGATCGGGAAGTAGGCCGCCAGGAAGGTGATGAACACGATGCCGGCCTCGTCGGTCGGGAACAGCAGGATCGCCACCGGCACCATCGCGATCGCGGGGATCGGCCTGGCCAGCTCGGCCAGCGGACCGAAGACGTCGGCGAACACCCGGGAGCGGCCCAGCAGCACACCGGTCGCGACGCCGATCACGGCGGCCAGGCCAAAACCGGTGAGAATGCGGATCAATGACTGCGCCAGGTCAAGCCAGTACTCGTAGGCGCCGAGCCGGCGGTGCAGCGCACCGGCGATCTCGGTGACGGTGGGCAACGTGTCGAATCGCAGCAACAGCCGCGCCTTGCCGGCGGTGAGCACCTGCCACAGCCCGATCGCGGCGGCCACCGAGGCCAGCCGCACCAGCCGCGACCGCCACGACGAGGCGAGCCGTCGCGGCGGCGCCAGCGTGGGCGCCGGGACCGCGCCGAGAACGTGCTCGGACACCGCTTGGGCAGTCATACCGAACCTCCCAGTGCCTGTTGGTAATTCATGACGACGCCGCCCGGATGCGCGGCGATGTAGCGGCGCGCCCCGGCCGGGGTGCCGAAGGGAAGATAGTCCTGGCCTTGTTGCACCCACACCGCCTTGTCGGCGAACCACCGGGTGCCCAGCTCGGCGTCGGGAACGTAGGCCGCCCGAACCTTGGCGCCGTGGGCGGTCGCGTCCCTGACCGCGCGCAGCAGGCCGGTGGGGTTGGGCACCGTTTGGGTCGCATCGGTTCCGTCCAGCCAGAGTTCGCTCGCCAGCGCCGAATCGCCGGCGAGCGCCGAGGGGTTGGCGGTGGCCGCCCGGGCCGCGTCGTAGTTGCGCCCGCGGGCGGCGAACACCGCGCGTAGCGGCTCGTCGACGGCGAACTTCCCGATGTCGAGGTCGGCGAAGTCGCCGATCGACTTCAGGTAGGGCACATCGCTTTTCAGCGCGTCGGCCAGCGACGGCTTGAGTGTGGTGTCGAACGACGTGCCGCCGGGACCGTTGTAGAGGTAGACCACCTCCTGGGGCAGCCCGCTGGCCTGGGCGACGATGCGGGCGGCCTCCAGCGGCTTGCGGTTGAGGAAATCGGTGGCGTCCAGCTGTGCCTGCAGGAAGGCCGCGAGCACCTCCGGGTGCGCGGACGCGTACGCGCGCCGCACCACCACGCCGTGCAGGGTGGGCAGGTTCAGCTCGGCCCCGTCGTAGAGCAGTTTGGCCTTGCCCTGGTAGACCAGCAGGCCGGGCCAGGCGACGAATTGCGAAAGCCCCTGCACCTGGCCGGATTCCAGGGCAGAGGCGCCGACCTGCGGCTGCTGGTTGAGCACCTCGACGCCATTGATCCCGGCTCGGTTCAGGGCGCGGACCAAGGTGCCGTGGCCGGCCGAGCCCACGCTGGCCGAGACCTTGGCCCCGGCCAGGTCGGCCAGCGTGGCCGCCGACGAATCCGGCGCCACCACCACCATGTTCAGCGCGCCCTTGGGGTTGTAGCCGGTGACCGACACCATCTCGGTGCGGGCCAGCGGGTTGGCCTGCGTCTTGGAGCCGTTGATCAGCAACGGGTAATCGCCCATCGAGCCGATGTCGATCTTCTCGGCGAGCATCTGCGCGGTGATGGGAGCGCCGGTGTCGTAATCCTGCCATCGCACCGCGTATTTGGTGCCGGTTCGGGTGGTGATGTCGGCGAGGCGGCGCTCGAGGTAGCCCTGCGCGCGCAGCAGCGTGCCCGCGGTGACGGTGTTGATGGTCTTGGACTGGTAGCCCACCACGACGTTGACCACGCCGGAGGACTGCGACAGCGATTCCAGCGAGCAGCCGGACGTGACCGCGGCGACCGTGATCGCGACCGACAACAGCCGGAGGGCGTGCTTTTTCATTGCGGTTCTTTGTGTTTCAGCGGATGAGGTAGGGCATGTTGACCGTGACGGCGCCGGTCGGGCAGCGGGCCGCGCACGGGCCGCAGTACCAGCATTCGTCGACGTGCATGAAGGCTTTGCCGGTGTCGGGGTTGATGGCCAGCGCGTCCAGCGGGCAGACCTCGACGCACAGGGTGCAGCCGTCGATGCACAGCGACTCGTCGATCGTCACCGGCACGTCGACGCGGACGTTGTTGACCAGCGTCATGGCTTGCTCCTTATCGGCTCGGCTCTCATTAGAGAGCCCCGCATGGTGATTCGATCGCCCCGCATCCGGATGTATTCCAGGTCAACGGGTCTGCCGTCCTCGAGGCTGGTGAGCCGCTCCAGCATGAGCAGCGCCGCCCCGTCGGGCACCTGCAGCGTGGCCGCCGAATGCGCGTCGGCCGGGATGGCCTCCAGCGCCAGCGATGCCGAGCCCAGCCGCTGTCCGCTCACCTGCTCGATGAGCGCGAACAGATCGTTGGTCTCGAGTTGGTAGCCCAGAATGCGGCTTCCGATGTCCGGGGCCAGGTAGGTCAGGTCGAGGCTGACCGGAAGGTCGCCGAGGTAACGCAACCGCTCGATGAACACCGCCTGCTCGCCGTGTTGCAGCTGCAGCCGGTGAGCCACCGACGGCGGGGCGGTCACCGGCATGGCGGCCCGCACCTCGTTGCGGACCTCTCCGAGGTGCTTGAAGGTTTCCTTCAGCCCTAACAGCGCGTCGAGCCGGTGGTCGTACTTGCGCTGCGCGACGTGGGTGCCGACCTTGGGACCGCGGTCGATCAGTCCTTCATTCTTCAGGATGCCGAGCGCCTCGCGAATGGTGTTGCGGGAAACCAAGAATTCGGCGGCCAGTTCGTTTTCCGCGGGCAGCCCTTCCGGATAGGCCCCGGCGTGGATCTGCTGGCGCAACACGTCGGCCGCCCGGCGGGCACGGTTGGCGCGGGAGCCCTCAAAGCGCGAGATCCGTATGGCGTCGGCCACGCCGTCACGCTAATGCAGCTCAGGGGCGTATTGAGGGCGCCCAACCGCGGGCAAAGCGGGTGATCGGCCCATTACGCCAGCCGGTATTCGGCCGCGAACAGCCCAAACCCGCGGTCGTCCCGCCATTGCGCCACCCCGGATGCCGCATCGCCTTTCCGATCCCGGTGAGTAGAACCTCAATCGGGGAGCAGCCGTTTTCCGTAGGCCGCGAGCGCCTCCGGGTGCGTGGTGATGGCGCCGATGTGGCCGTCCGGGCGGATCAGTACCGCCCCGCCCTGCTTGACGTCGTAGGCCCGGTGGATATGGCGGTCGGCGTCGAGGAGGTCGGTGCCGATGCGGTGCGAGTGGACCAGGTCGTGGTCCAGCGTGGGCGCGTCGGGCCCGAAGCGCAGCAGCGTCCAGTGCGGGCCGGCGAACAGCGTGAACAATCGCGCCGGGTCACCGTTTCCGCGCAGGCACGGCGCGTCGGGCGCGCGGTCACCGGCGGCCAGCGTGCCGCTGCAGCCGTCGTCGAGGGTCAGCGGCCCGCCCCGGTAGCTCAGGTCGAGCTGGCGGGTTTCCTCCCCGCGCTCGCGGGCGTCGTCGCTGCCGCTCAGGAGCTTGTCCAGCAGCTCGGTGCTGATCCCGAGGACGCGCGAGGCGATCGGCAGTCGCTCGGCCTCATAACTGTCGAGCAGCGTTTCGCCATCCCGGGCAGCCCCGCCGGCCAGCTTCCAGCCGAGGTTGTAGGCGTCCTGCACACCGGTGTTGAGCCCCTGTCCCCCGGTCGGCGGGTGCACGTGCGCGGCGTCGCCGGCCAGGAACGCCCGTCCGGCCCGAAACCGTTGCGCCAGGCGGATATTCGGCCGCCAGGCGGTCGCCCAGGTCAGCTCGCGCAACCGGATGTCGGTCCGACCGGACACCGCGTCGACGGTGGCCTGCAGCCCTTCCAGGGTCGGCTGCACGCCGGCCGCGGTGGTGGCCACGACAAACGTGTCGGCGCCCCCGGCAAGCGGGGTGAAACCGAAAAAATCGCGGCCGTCCAGCATCCAGCCGTGCCCGTGGTCGTGGTCCAGGCCCTCGACCCGCACGTCGGCCAGCACCATCCGCGCCTCGTCGTCGGTGGTGCCGAGGAACGGGATGCCGAGCCGGCGGCGCACCGTGCTTCCCCCGCCGTCGGCGCCCACCAGGTAGGCCGCCCGCACGGATTCGCCGCCGCGCAGGCGCACCGTCACCGCGTCGTCACCCTGCTCCACGGCCGCCACCTCGGCACCGAGTCGCACGTCGACGCCGTAACCCGACAGCCGGGCCCGCAGGATTTCCTCGGTGCGCCACTGCGGCACGAACCACAGGTTCGGATAGGGCCGGTCGGAGCGCGGCGGCTCCGGCTCGGCCATCCGCCCCTCCCACACCACCGACTGCCCGTCGTAGACGCGCGTCAGCGGCGCGCCGATGCCGGCGGCGAACACCTCGTCGAGGACACCGAGGTCCTCGAAGACCTCCAGCGTGCGTGGCTGCAGCCCGTCGCCGCGGGAGCCCACCGCAAACCGCTCGGCCTTGTCGACGATCCGCAGGTCGACCCCGCGGCGGGCCAGCTCGATTGCCAGCGTGAGCCCGGTCGGCCCGGCTCCGGTGATCAACACCTGCGTGTCCATCGGCGCCCCTAAGATGAATTAGAATTCAGTGAATATTGATTCATACTGTGCCGGTGCTAGCTTGCCTGTCAAGGAGGTGGCGGTGAAACGCGTGGAACGGGCCGCCGGCACCGAGGCGGCGCTGAAGGACGCCGCCCGGCGCGTGTTCGCGCAAAAGGGCTATCTGAACACCAAGATCACCGACATCACCGCCGAGGCCGGTCGTGCGGCGGGGTCGTTTTACAACCACTTCACCGGCAAGGAGGACCTGCTCAAGGCGCTGCTGGCGGACCTGCTCGCCGAGAGCGACGAGCAGGTCGCCGATTCCCGGCACAGCCCCGACTTCACCGACCGCGCCGCCGTGCGCTGGCACATCGAGGCGTACTGGCGCTTCTACACCCGTCACACCGTGGAACTGACCGCGCTGCGGCAGGCCGCATTGGTCAACGCCGAGTTCGGCGCCCAGGTGCAGGCCCTGATGAACCGAGACATCACCCACATTCGCGATCACCTGGACCCCATCACCGCGGCCGGCCGCACGCTGCCCGGCTCTCCCGACGTGGTGTTGGCAATGTTCGCCGGGCTGCTGGACGGATTCGGATCGCACTGGCAGATGTCCGGCGGCCGGCTCGGCGACCGCCGCGTCGACGAAGACGAGGCCATCGACGCGCTGACCGATTTCGTCTACCGCGCGCTCAATGGACGGCCGGGATAGGGGTTACTTTCCCCACGCGGATCCCGGCGCGTCTCAGTGCTACGGCCCCCGTTCCGATCCTCGGCCTCACGGCCGCAACGATGACGAACTTATCAAGACGGCGAAGAGAACGCAGCGGATCTAGCGCTCGTCGTCAATCACCGATGAGCGTGTGCGTGACGCCAAGCGAATCGAGACCTGCGACGTCGACGTCGACGTGGTAGTCGCTGAAGTGGCGCGCCGGACCCTCCACCTTGCGGGTGACCGATACGCGACTGAACAGCCGATCGGGGTGGCAGCGCCCGTAACGGTCGTCATGGCTGAAGATGTGAATGCCGCGGCACCCGGTCATGCCGCGCGATGACGACCGATCGATCGACCACATGCGTTGCAGCGCGTCCCAGAAGACTTTGAGGTCCTCGTCGTCGAACCCCGTCTTCTCGGCAAGGGCGGGTGTCACGAATCCCAGTACGCGGAAAAGCGCATACGGCACAACGTGTTTCGTGCCCATCTCACGATCCTTGCCGCCCCTCTCACCCGCGGCAAACTTCGCCAAATCCGATTCCTTGGTCACCGCGACACGGGTAATCGTCAACTCGGATGGTTGTACGGGTTCGACGCTCGTGCTGATGCCCGCGATCTGAATCGGCCCGCGAAGCTGGCCCGCGGGATGGTCACCGGTGGACATGACCGCGCCGAAAGCGCGGACGTCGTAGTAGCGTCGGGCGAGTTCGACAGCCACCTTCTGTTGGTCGGCGACGGAGCGCTTGCTATTTGGCCGCATGCCAAGGCGTTCCGACGCGGCGCGGTGCCGCTGGTTGAGGGCAACGGCCTCGCCGACATAGATATCGAAGCCCTCACGGCCCGCGTAAGCATCGGCGATAAACGACCGGACTTTGCGCTTGATCGCCACGTCGCTGACCCAGGCGTGGCCCGTTTCGGGATCACCGCGCGGCGCCTTCTCGTTGTCCGGGTCTCCATTTGGGTTGCCGCCGGTGACGTCATACAGCATCAAAAAGTCGTGCCGTCTCGCGACGTCGAGATGGGCCGGCTTCGTCATCTCATGCCTCCTCGGAGGTTGTTTCGTCGGTGTCCGCCGGCGCGCGGCGGAAACCCGCCTGCCGTTCGTCCCAATAGCCGAGCGCGAAGTCGGCCTGTTGCTCCAACCCGAGTGCGGTGGGCCAGCCGCCCGCCTCGGCCAGCAACGCGACCAGCTCGGCCAACCGGCGCGAGATCGCGACCTGGGCGGCCTTGCCGCCGTCCGATCCACCGGCCGTCGCCAGGTGGTGGCTGGCGGTCTTGAAGAGGCCCGCGAAGACCCTTTTCGGCATCGTCGAGGCGCTGGCGTAGTAGCGGTCGGCGATCGTGCGGTTGACGTCGTCGCCGAGCGCGGCACGCTGTGCGGCGTCGAGCTGGGCAAGCATCCGGCCGCAAAGCTCTGCGGCCGTGTGGATTTCACCCATCCGATCCTCCTCGAGGTGCACATGGAGATTCAGGCATGCCAGGCGAGCGTCCACGGCTAGCCAGTCGACCCTGTCCCCCACACGGGGAACCGGAACGGCGCGACAACGGCCGACAAGCGCCGCCAACACCGGGCGTGGCAGTGGTGTGCCCGCCACCGCCGCGCGGGCGAACGCTTCGACGGCCCGGTCCTTGCGCGCCTTTCGCACGTTCCCCTCGTCGGGCGGGGCGGTCGCCTTGGCAAGGTGCCGAAAGGTGGGCCGGTAGGTCGTACCGTTCCGGCCCGGGCGCGCAATGAGCTCGAGCCACCGTCGTGTGCGTTGCTCGATCTCGGCGAGCGTGCTCACATGATCGAATCGGATCACCACCCGGCCCTCGGTCAGGGACAACTCGAGCAGGCGGAAGCTGTCCGAAGGCGAAAGTCCGGGCCAACCGGTCCACGGCTTTTCGAGGAAAGCCGCGACATCGTCGTCGAATGGCCGGGCGATCACGTTGAACGGATCGACTTCCATATCAGTGGCCAGCCACCAGACGAACGTCAGGTCGCCGAGACCGCGGTGGTGATGCGGATCGGCCAGCAACCAGTTGAGCGCCTGGTGGCTCCGAATCGCAACCGGCACCGCGATCCGGGCGCCGCCGGACTGGCTCGCGTTGTAACGTTCCGCGGCTACGAAATTCGCCGAGATCAATGCCTGAGGGGTTCCGGGCTTGACGGCCACGCCGGGCATTTTCCTGGCGAGCCGCGATCGGGCGCCCGAAACCTGGCACCACCCTTCGGCCTCGCCGACGAGGTCGTCACTGACGATCTCCGCCCACCAGTCTTGGACCGCGGGCAACTCGACGGGATTGACACCGTTGACCCTGAACGCGATTCGCCAGCCGGCCGCCGTCAGTTCCCCCTTGTAGTCGCGGTCGAACACGATGCCGTGGCGGCGAAAATCGCTGATCGCCCGATTCCGGTCGGACACAAAGCCGGCGACCACCCGCAGCTGCCGCGCCGCTGAACGGTCCGTGGTGTCCAGCGCCGCGGCCGCGTCGATGAGCAGATCCAGGAACGCCGCGTGGCATCTGAGCGCCCTAGCCTCGTCGCCAACGCGTCTGGGCAGGCCAAGAACATACCGGCCGTTGTCGCATGCCAAGAACGGTTTGACACCGCTCGTCCGGCCGATCTCCGGCACCGCCCGCACGGTTTCGTCCGGCGCCGTGTCGATGACGGACAGGCATCGCCCGTCGTCGTCGAGGTCGACGAGAAACCGGACGCGCTTACGCCGGTACCCGATCGGGGGCAATCGATCCGTGGCAACGAGTAGGCCGTGGAGCTCGTTCAGGCTCGCCAGCAGCATCAACGGCCCTTGAGCCGAGCCGGAACGGGGATGTCGTCGAGCACGCCACCGGTAACCGTCGCGCCGAAGAACTCGGGCTCGGTGAGCCGCCCGTCGTCGCCGTGATAGCCGAGGTCGAGGCTCATCGGGCCGACGGGGATCGTCAGGCTTGAAAGTGGCCGCGTCCCAGCGATATCGACGGGAGCGAACGACGCGGCATACTCGCGCAGCCCCAGATAGGGCGGCGCGAAAAACGCACCGCGCTCGACGCGCCGGCGAAACTGGTCACGGTACTTGGCAACCGGATCGGACGCGTGGGGCCGAAGCGATAGGCGCGCGAAGATGACGTAATCGACATCTCGAAGGAAGAGGTTGTGTCGCTGTGTCCGGTCGGCCAGCACGTTGATTTTGACGTTGAGGGTGGCGCGCTTCTTGACCTCGTTGCGGGTCATCGACACCCATTGTGGCTCAGCGAGTACCCAGATCCGGGTAATGATCCAGTCGAACTCGGGCTTCCAGAAGATCGACGAGAGCACACCGACCGCCGCGGGCGGTGTGATCACCGGGTAGGAGACGCGTTCGGTCGCGTACTCGGGCCGCGTGAAGCAGGCGAACGGACCCCACACGCGCACCGCGACCTCGTCAGGACGGCGGCGGTTCACCGGATCAAAGCCTCCATTTGTTTGCATATTGAAATATATTGCAGTCTATTGACGGCCCTTTGGGGTGAATATGCGGTAATTGGCGCCACGGCAGCACAATTCGACGCCGGGAAGCCGGGAAACCGGAGGCGTCAGGCCTCTTCGGGAACCACGACGCGGTCGCCATTCAAAGCCGATGCGTCCGACGGCAGCTCGAAGAGCGGGAACGCCGAACCGACCGCGGCCATCGCCGCGTTCCGCTGGGCCTCCATCCGGGCCAGCGCCTCCGCGGTGAACACCGACAGCCCGAGTTCGGGGTTGTAGCCGTGGATTTCCTTCACGTCGAGCTGGGCGAGGAAATAGACGATCTCCTTGGAGACCACCTGACCCGGGACCAGCACCGGGAAGCCGGGCGGGTAGGGCACCACGAACGTGGTGGACACCAGCGTCTTGCCCTCGGCCAGCCGCCGCCCGGCCCTGCCGATCAACACGTGCTCGCGGTCCGACTCCTCGTATCCGGCGTAGAAGGCCGCCCGCATGTCGCCGAACTTGCAGGCGTCGACGGGACGGAAGGCGATGTCGAACTCGCTGAAATCGGGCAGGTGCGGCAGGTCCTCGGTGATCTCCTCGACCCGGCGCTGCTGCAGGGCGCGGTCGTCCTTGCCGCCCGCGCTCTGGCTGCGATCGAAGTCGGTGGCGACCCGCCGCAGCACGTCGAGCAGGTAGTGCACGCTCGACCAGGTGACCCCGATGGTGAAGATCAGCAGCACGCTGTTGATCGACGTCTTGTTGATCTGGATGCCGAACCGTTCCATCAGGATCTTCTCGCGGAAGTCGTACCCGTTCATCCCGGTCTTGCCGACGAACAGCGTGACCCGCGTCGCGTCCAGCACGAACTGGTCGGATCGCCACGCCTCGTTCCACTCGGCCAGCGCGCCCTGCCTGACCTGCCGGTACGAGCTGACCGACGACGCCCGGAACTCGTCGGGCACCAGGTCGGACTCGTCGAGGATGCGGAACCACTTGCTGATCAGCCGGTCCTTGCGCACCCGGTGCCGGAAGACCAGCGCCATGTTGTAGACGTTGCGGACCAGCTCGAAGCCCTCGATGTCGACCTGCCGGCGCGCGAGGTCCAACGACGCGAGCAGCTGCTGGTTGGGCGACGTGGAGGTGTGGGTCAGGAACGCCTCGGCGAACGAGTCACGGGTCAGCGCGTTGAAATCCTGGTCGCGGACGTGGATCATCGACGCCTGCCGCAGCGCCGACAGCGACTTGTGCGTGGAGTGCGTCGCGTACACCCGCACGCGGGCGCGGGCGGGGTCGGGAAGCAGCCGGCGATCGAGCCACCCGGACCGGTCGACCGCTTCCATCTCTGTGGCCCAATCCCGGTATTTCGCGGCGTATTCCGGGGACGCCAGCATCTGCTCAAGGCGCTCGGCGGCCACCATCGCGGTCCGCTGCCGCGCCCACGGCACCGCCGTCGCGAACGCGTACCACGCCTCGTCCCACAAAAAGCAGATGTCCGGCTTGATCGCCAGCACCTCCTCCATCACGTGGCGGGGGTTGTAGACGACGCCGTCGAAGGTGCAGTTGGTGAGCAGCAGCATGCGCACCCGGTGCAGCTGCCCGGCCGCCTCCAGGTCCAGCAGCGCCTTCTTGATGGTGTGCAGTGACACCGCCCCGTAGATCGCGTACTCGGTCAGCGGGTAGGCGTCCAGATACAGCGGGTAGGCCCCGGCGAGCACCAGGCCGTAGTGATGCGACTTGTGGCAGTTGCGGTCGATGAGCACGATGTCGCCCGGGCGGGTCAGGGCCTGCACGACGATCTTGTTGGCGGTCGAGGTTCCGTTGGTGACGAAGTAGGTGTGATTGGCGTTCCAGGTCACGGCCGCCTTGTTCATCGCCGCCCTGATGTTGCCGTGCGGGTCCAGCAGCGAGTCCAGCCCGCCGGAGGTGGTCGACGTCTCGGCCATGAAGATGTTGCGGCCGTAGAACTCGCCCATGTCCTGCAGCGACTTGGAGTTGAAGATGCTGGCGCCCCGCGCGACGGGAAGCGCGTGGAATTGGCCGACCGGTGCCGACGCGTAGGCCCGCAGGGCGTCGAAAAACGGTGTGGCGTAACGGTTTCGCAAGCCCGCGAGCACCGTGCTGTTCAGGTCGGTGACGTCGTTGAGTCGGTAGAACGTGCGATCGTAGACGTCGGGTTCGTCCTCGGTCTCCGCGGCGATCGACTCGTCGGTGAGCAGATAGAGGTCGATGTGCGGCCGCAGCTCCCTGATCCATTCGGCGCACTCGACCCAGTCCTGGGTGCCGTCCGCCACCACGTCGTCCCCGGCGCTGCCCAGCAGCGTGTTCATCAACGGCACCCGGTCGTGGGATCGCAGCGGCAGGTCGTGGCGGATGATCGCCGCCTGGATCTCGCCGTTCAGCGCGACCGCGGTGATGGCGTCCTCGATGCTCCCCACCACGAGCAGCTCGTACTGCACCTCGGCGGACGGGTTGCGCAGCGCCCGCAGGCACTCGGCCAGGCTGTCGGGGGCCGTCGCCGGGGCGTCGTCGGCGAGCAGCACCGTGTAGAACTGCTGCTGTTTGGCCTGCGCGACCAGCTCCTGCTCGGCCAGGGGCGCGGACGTGTCGAACAGCCCCGCGCGGTCGCCGTATTCGGAGAGCAGGCGCACGGCCAGCGACACCTCCTCGGCGAGCCGCACCGTGGAAAGCGCGTCGAGGTGGGCGCGGAACGTCGCCAGGTTTCCCGCGCCCGGGTACAGCCAGTACCGCTCGTAGGCGCCGAGCCGGTCCATCAGCCGTCGCACCCGCGCGATGTCGTGGGCCTTGTCAAGCCCGGCCAGGTCCACCTCGGCGAGGTGACGGCAGGCGTCGTCGAGCAGGTTCCAGGTGTCCAGGCGCGTGTACGACGGGTTGGCGACCGCCGCCAGCGCGGACACACGGAGCCGTCGCGGCCGGGCGCTGTCTCGATTCATGTCGTCACCTGTTCCTGCGGGTAGCCGCTATTGTGCCCGCTGCTCGCGGACCGCCTGGGCGGCCGCCCGGATCTGCGGCGTCACCAGCATGACCTGGCCCAGCACCCCGTTGACGAAGCCCGGCGAGTCGTCGGTGGACAGCTCCTTGGCCAGCTGCACGGCCTCGTCGACGGCGACCGGCTCCGGCACGTCGTCGGCGTAGAGCAGCTCCCAGACCGCGACCCGCAGGACGGCCCGGTCCACGGCGGGCAGCCGGTCCAGCGTCCAGCCCTGCAGATGCGCGCCGATCAGGTCGTCGATGTGGGCGGCGTGCTCGCCGACGCCTCGGGCCGCCGCGGCCGTGTACGGGTGCAGCGGCGCGACGTCCGGGTTGGCTTCGGCCAGCGTGGTACGGGCGTCGACCACCTCGGCCGGGCTCATGCCGCGGGCCTCGGCCTCGAACAACAGGTCCACCGCGCGCTTGCGGGCCTGATGGCGTCCCTTGACCGGTTTGCCCGGCTTTCCGTCAGGCATCCTCAGGCATTAACCCGGCCCAGATAGCTGCCGTCACGCGAGTCCACCTTCAGCTTGTCGCCGGTGTTGATGAACAGCGGCACGTTGATCTGCGCGCCGGTCTCCAGGGTGGCCGGCTTGGTGCCGGCGCTGGACCGGTCGCCCTGCAGACCCGGCTCGGTGTGGGTGACCTCCAGTTCCACGGTCACCGGCAGCTCGAGGTACAGCGGCGCCCCGTTGTGGAACGCCACCTGCACCGGCAGGCCCTCCAGCAGGAACCGGGCCGCGTCGCCGACCAGCGACTCCGGCAGCGGGTGCTGCTCGTAGTCCTGGCTGTCCATGAACACGAAGTCCGAGCCGTCGCGGTACAGGTAGGTGGTGTCGCGCCGGTCGACGGTGGCGGTCTCCACCTTGACCCCGGCGTTGTACGTCTTGTCGACAACCTTGCCCGACAGCACGTTCTTCAGCTTGGTGCGCACGAAGGCCGGGCCCTTGCCGGGCTTGACGTGCTGGAACTCGGTGATCGTCCACAGCTGTCCGTCGATTACCAGGACAAGTCCGTTCTTGAAGTCGGCAGTGGTTGCCACGGTCGGTCTATCTCCTACAGGATGGCCAGTTCCTTGGGGAACCGGGTCAGCAATTCCGGGGCGTGCCCGGTGGTTTCTGAGCTCTTGCCAGGCACGACGAGCGTGTCCTCGATGCGGACACCGCCGCGGCCGGGTAAGTAGACGCCGGGCTCCACGGTCACCACGGAGCCCGCAAGCAGTGTACCGGCGGACGTCGCGCCGATTCCCGGCGCTTCGTGGATCTGCAGGCCCACGCCGTGCCCCAAACCGTGGCCGAACTGCTCGCCGTAGCCGGCGTCGACGATCAGCTTGCGCGCCGCGGCGTCGACGTCGCGCAGGGCGGCGCCCGCCCGCAACGCCTCCCGGCCGGCCCGCTGCGCCTCGGCGACCAGCCGATAGATCTCCAGCTGCCAGTCGGCGGCCTTACCGGCCTTGCCCAGCACGAAAGTGCGGGTCATGTCGGAGTGATAGCCGGCGACCAGCGCGCCGAAGTCGATCTTGACGAAATCGCCGGCCGCCAGGACCGCGCCGGTCGGGCGGTGGTGCGGGATCGCCGAATTCGGCCCGGCGGCCACGATCGTCTCGAACGAGACCGCGTCGGCGCCGTGGTCGAGCATCAGGACCTCCAGCTCGCGGCTCACCTCGCGCTCGGTGCGCCCGGGCCGCAGGCCGCCGCGCGCCACCAGATCGGTCAGCGCGGCGTCGGCCGCCTCGCAGGCCAGCCGCAGCAGCGCCACCTCGCCGGCGTCCTTGACCTCGCGCAGCGCCTCGACGGTCCCGGCGGCCCGCACCAGCTCGGTGGCCGCCTTTCGCTCGTCGAGCTCGCCGGTGAGCGCGTCGAAGCCGTCGACGGTGACCACGTTGCTTTCGAAGCCCAGCTTGCCCACGCCGGCGTCGGCGGCCCGGCCCACCAGGTAGCGCCCGAGGGCCCGCTCGATGGCGATCTCGAGGTCGGGTGCCTGCTCCGCGGCCTGGGTGCGGTACCGGCCGTCGGTGGCCAGCACCGCGCCTCGATCGTTCGAGTCGTCGGCAAACACCAGCAACGCGCCGTTCGACCCGCTGAAACCCGACAGATAACGTACGTTGATCAGGTCCGTGACCAGCATCGCGTCCAGCCCGCTGGCACCCATTTGCGCTTTCAGATTGTCTCGACGCTGGGAATGTGTCACGACCCTTGACGGTACTCGCTACGCTGAGCACCCATGAGGAACTGGATGCTGCGCGGACTGGTGTTCGCCGCGGTCATGGTCATCGTCCGCTTGTTCCAGGGGGCGCTGATCAATGCGTGGCAGACGCAGGCCGGGCTGTTCAGCATTGTGCTGCTGCTCCTGTTCGTGATCGGCGTCGCCGTGTGGGGCGTTCTCGACGGCCGGGCCGACGCGGTCGCCAACCCGGATCCGGATCGCCGCCAGGACCTCGCGATGGTCTGGTTGCTGGCCGGCCTGGTGGCGGGGGTTGTCAGCGGCGCCGTCTCCTGGCTCATCGCGCTGGTGTACTCGGGCCTGTACACCGGCGGCCTGATCAACGAGCTGACGACCTTCGCGGCCTTCACCGCGCTCATCGTTTTCCTGCCCGGGATCATCGGAGTGACCGGAGGCCGCTGGCGGGTGGACCGCAATCCCCCGCCCCGGCGGGAAGGCGGGCCGGACGAGGAACGCGTCGACACCGACGTCTTCTCCGCCGTGCGCGCCGACGAGGCTCCGACCGGCGAGATACCGCCGCAGGCGGCCGACGCCCAGACCGAGCGACAGGCGTCGGCGGTGGCGACGGTCGAGCGGGAGGCCGAACCCGAGGCCGAACCCCAGCCCGAACCCGAAGCGCGCACCGAAGCGATCCCGACGGCCGACGACGACGCGAAAACCGAGGTGATCCGCACGGACACCGACCCGAAACGGGATTAGCCCTAGGATTAGCTCTTAGCCGGCTCGGCCAGGTAGCGCAGGGCAAGCAGGTAACCCTCGATTCCCAGCCCGACGATCACTCCCGTCGCGACCGGGCTGATGTAGGAGTGGCGCCGAAACTCCTCGCGCGCATGCACGTTGGAGATGTGCACCTCGATCAGCGGCGCGCTCAGCTCGGCGCACGCGTCGCGCAGCGCGACCGAGGTGTGGGTGAGGCCCCCGGCGTTGAGGATCACCGGCTGTGCGGCGTCGGCGGCCGAATGGATCCAGTCCAGCAGTTGGGCTTCGTTATCGCTTTGCCGCACAACGGCTTTCAGGCCCAGCGCGGCGGCTTCGCGCTCGATGAGCGCGGCCAGCTGCTCGTGCGTCGTGTCGCCGTACACGTCGGGCTCACGCCGGCCCAGCCGGCCCAGGTTCGGGCCGTTGATCACGTGCACGGTCATGAGGCCTCCAGCCCCGCTAGCCCGTCATAGGCCGCCGCCAGTAGCGACGGGTCCGGTCCCGTCAACCGGCCCGGCTTGGCCAGCCCGTCGAGGACCACGAACCGCAGCACGCCGGCGCGGGTCTTCTTGTCCCCGGCCATGTATTCCAGCAGCTGCGGCAGCGCGTCGGCGTCGTAGCCGACCGGCAGGCCGAGCGAGGTCAGGATGGTGCGGTGGCGCGCCGCGGTGGCGTCGTCGAGCCGGCCGGCGAGCCTGGCCAGCTCCGCGGCGAACACCAGGCCCACCGACACCGCGGCGCCGTGCCGCCACCGGTAGCGCTCCCGGCGCTCGATCGCGTGCGCCAAAGTGTGTCCGTAGTTGAGGATTTCGCGCAGCTCCGACTCCTTCTCGTCGGCGGCGACGACCTCCGCCTTGACGGCGATCGCGCGCCGGATCAGCTCCGGCAGCGCGTCGCCCGCCGGGTCCAGCGCCGCCCGCGGGTCGGCCTCGATGAGGTCCAGGATCACCGGGTCGGCGATGAACCCCGCCTTGACCACCTCGGCCATCCCGGCGACGAGTTCGTTGCGCGGCAACGTTTTCAGCGCCGCCAGGTCGACCAGGACCGCGAGCGGCTGATGGAACGCGCCGACCAGGTTCTTGCCCGCCTCGGTGTTGATGCCGGTCTTGCCGCCGACGGCCGCGTCGACCATGCCGAGCAGCGTGGTGGGCACGTGCACGATGTCAACGCCGCGCAGCCAGGTGGCCGCCGCGAAGCCGGCGACGTCGGTGGCCGCGCCGCCGCCGAGGCTGACCAGGGCGTCCTTGCGGCCGATCCCGATGCGGCCCAACACTTCCCAGATGAATCCCACGACGGGCAGGTCCTTGCCGGCCTCGGCGTCCGGGATCTCGATGCGGTGTGCGTCTATCCCCTTGTCGGCCAAGCGGTTTCGGATCTCCTCGGCCGTTTCGGCCAGCACCGGTTGATGCAGGATCGCGACCCGGTGCCGGCCGGACAGCAGTTCGTCCAACTCGCCCAGCAGGCCGGTGCCGATCACCACCGGGTACGGCGGCTCGACGGCCACCCGCACGGTGACCGGTGTGCCGGTGCCGGTCATGTGGCCGCCTGGCTCGGACTGGGTGCCTGCAGCCGCTCGGCCTCCAAGCGAGAAAGAATGTGGCGGACCACCGCCCCGGGATTGCGGCGGTTGGTGTCGACCCGGATGGTCGCGACGCGCCGGTAGAGCGGGGTCCGTTCCGCCGCCAGGGCTTTGAATTTCGCCGCGCGGTCTCCCCCGGCCAGCAGCGGTCGCACGGTGCTGCCGCCGGTGCGCCGGACGCCTTCGGCGGCGCCGATCTCCAGGTAGACGACCGTGTGTCCGGCGAGCGCCTCGCGCACCCCCGGGCTGGTGACGGCTCCGCCGCCGAGCGACACGACGCCGTCGTGGTCGGCCAGCGCGGCGCGCACCACGTCCTCCTCGATGCGGCGGAACTCCGCCTCCCCGTCGGTGGCGAAGATGTCGGCGATGGTGCGGCCGGTCCGCTGCTCGATCGCCGCGTCGGTGTCGAGCAGGCCGACCCCGAGCGCCCTGGCCAGCCGCCGCCCGATGGTGGACTTGCCGGAGCCCGGCAGCCCGACGAGCACCGCCCTGGGCGCCATCACGCGGTACCCCGCGCGGCCGGGGATTCCCGGTCGGCGACCGCGCGCCGGTACGCCTCGGCGTTGCGGCGGGTCTCGGCCAGCGAGTCGCCGCCGAACTTCTGCAGCGCCGCGCGGGCCAGCACCAGCGCCACCATGGTCTCGACCACGACCCCGGCGGCCGGCACCGCGCACACGTCGGAGCGCTGGTGGATGGCGACGGCCTCGTCGCCGGTGGCCATGTCGACGGTGGCCAGCGCCCGCGGCACGGTCGAGATGGGCTTCATCGCGGCCCGCACCCGCAGCGGCTGGCCGTTCGTCATGCCGCCTTCCAGCCCACCGGCGCGGTTGGTCGAGCGGACGACGCCGTCGGGCCCGGGGTACATCTCGTCGTGGGCGCGGCTGCCGCGGCGGCGCGCGGTCTCGAAGCCGTCGCCGATCTCGACGCCCTTGATCGCCTGGATGCCCATGACGGCGGCGGCCAGCTGGCCGTCCAGCCGGTTGTCGCCGCTGGTGAACGATCCGAGTCCGACGGGCAGGCCCACCGCCACGACCTCGACCACGCCGCCGAGGGTGTCGCCGTCCTTCTTGGCCGCCTCGATCTCGGCGATCATGGACTTCTCGGCGGCCTTGTCGAATGCGCGGACCGGGCTGGCGTCGATGGCGGGCAGGTCCTCGGCCCGCGGCGGCGGGCCGCCGTAGGGCGCCGACGGGCCGATCGCGATGACGTGGGAGAGCACCTCGACGCCCAGCGCCTGACGCAGGAACGCCCGCGCGACGGTCCCAGCCGCCACCCGGGCCGCGGTCTCGCGCGCGCTGGCCCGCTCCAGCACCGGGCGGGCGTCGTCGAAGCCGTACTTGAGCATGCCCGCGTAGTCGGCGTGGCCGGGCCGCGGCCGGGTGAGCGGGGCGTTGCGGGCTGAATTTTCCAGGTCGGCGGGGTCGACCGGGTCGGCGGCCATCACGGTTTCCCACTTGGGCCATTCGGTGTTGCCTATCTCGATGGCGATGGGCCCGCCCAGCGTGACGCCGTGGCGTATGCCGGACAGCACGGTCACCGCGTCGCGCTCGAACGCCATCCGCGCGCCGCGACCGTAGCCGAGGCGCCGGCGGGCCAGCTGGTCGGCGATGTCGGTCGACGTGACCTCCACGCCGGCGACCATGCCGTCGACCACGGCCACCAACGCGCGGCCGTGCGACTCCCCGGCGGTGATCCAGCTCAACACCCGACCATCTTCCCACGCCGCGGCCGATGCCCGTTCACGCCGTTGACTCTGCGCCCACCAGGCAAAACTACGAGTAGAGACCCTGGTGGACGCAGAGTCATCAACGCAGGAGTGGGAGCAAGACCAGCCCGGTGGCCAGGCACATCGACGGGCCGTGCGGCACGGTGCGCATGCCGCGCCGCCCGGCGACCGCGCCGCAGAGCGCGGTCAGCAGCGGCGCGCCCAGCGCCGCCAGGAACCACACCCCGGCGCCGAAGCAGCCGGCGAGCCCGCCCAGGCCGATCGCCAGCTTGACGTCGCCGGCGCCCATGCCCGCCGGGGCCGCCAGGTGCACCAGCAGATACGTCCCGGCCAGCGCCGCCGCCCCCGCCAGCGCGGGCAACCCGCGGCCGGCCAAGCCGGCGGCCAGCAGGATCGCACCGGCCCCGGGCAGCGTCAACCAGTTGGGCAGCCGGCGTTGCCGGATGTCGTAGCCGCTCAGCGCCCCCATCCACAGCAGCACCGCCCCCGCCAGCATGCCCGGCAGGCTAACGCAGCGCGGCCGCCATCGCCGCTCGCGGCGCGGGCAACCCGGTGAACTGCTCCACCTGCGCGAACGCCTGATGCAGCAGCATCTGCAGGCCGCCGATCACCCGGCCGCCGGCGGCGGCCACCGCGTCGGCCAGCGGCGTGGGCCACGGGTCGTAGACGGCGTCCAGCAGCACCGGCACCCCCGCGAGCGTCTTGGCATACCGCGCCGCCACGTCCGCCGGCAGCGTGTTGACCAGCACCGCCGCGCCCGTCACCGCGTTCGCCAACGCATCGCTGTCCAGGTCGCAGAACCGCGTCGCCACGCCGAGTCGCGCGCCCAGGTCCACCAGCCGGGCCGCCTTCTGCGCGTCCCGCGCCACGACGGTGATGCCGGTGACGCCGAGCCCGGCCAGGCCCACGACGGCCGCCGGCGCGGTGCCGCCCGATCCACAGACCAGCGCCCGTCCCGAGACCGGGCCCAGTGCGCCAGCTACGCCGTCGACGTCGGTGTTGTCGGCACGCCAGCCGGCCGGCGTGCGCACCAGGGTGTTGGCCGACCCGACCAGCGCCGCGCGCTCGGTGCGCTCGTCGGCGAAGCGCAGGGCGGCGAACTTGCCCGGCGCCGTCACCGACACGCCGACCCACTCCGGCCCCAAGCCCGAAACGACCGTCGGCAGCTCCTCGGCGCCGCACTCGATGCGCTCGTAGGTCCAGTCGTGCAGGCCCAGCGCCCGGTACGCGGCCAGGTGGAGTTCCGGCGACCGGGAATGGGCTATCGGGGAGCCCAGCACCCCGGCCTTTCTAGCGCGCTGAATCGAGGACACCGTTGCGCTTAGCCAGCTCGATATTGGCCAAATGCTGTTGATAATCCTTGGTGAACAGCGTCGTGCCCTGGGCGTCGATGGTGACGAAGTACAGCCAGTCACCCGGCTGGGGATGCTCGGCCGCGCGCAGCGCATCGACGCCGGGCGAACAGATCGCCGTGGCGGGCAGGCCCTGGGACACGTAGGTGTTCCACGGGGTCCGCTGGGCGCGGTCGGCGTCGGTGGTGGCCACCTCGCGGCGGTCCAGCGGATAGTTCACGGTCGAGTCGAATTCCAGCGTGTGGTGGGCGTGCAGGCGGTTGTAGATGACTTGCGCCACCTTCGGGAAGTCCTGCGAGTCGGCCTCCTGCTGCACCAGCGACCCCACCACCAGGATGTCGTACGGCGACAACCCCATGGCCTGGGCGGAGTCCAGCAGGCCGGACTTCATGTACTCCACGGCGCCGGCGCTGATCAGGCTCGTCAGGATGCTTTCGGCCGACGCCGCGGGATCGACGTTGAAGGTCCCCGGCGCGATCAGGCCCTCGATCCGGCGATGATCCTTGCCCAGCTCGGTGACCGGCTCGACGGCCCACGGCGGCACCGCCAACACCGCGGGGCTGCTGTTGGTCGCGGCCGCGCGCAGGTCGTCCGCCGACACGCAGTGCCGGTTGCCGTCGAGATCCACACAGGTGGCAACGGAGATCAGGGTGAAGATGCCGGGATTGACCTTGTTGGTCTTCATGTCGGTGGTGTCGTCGAGCTGACGACCCTCCGGGATGACCAGCCGCCCCACCCGGTTGTTGGGGTCGGCCAGCCGCGCGACGGCGTTGGCCGCCGGGATCTCGGTGCGCAGGCGGTAGAAGCCGGGCTGGATCGAGTTGATCGCGCTGTTGCCGTGGGCGGCGTTGACGAACGCCCGCACCGTCTTGACCACCTGCTGGCTCTGCAGCGTCTCCCCGACCATGGTGGTCGAGTCGCCGGCCTGGACCTGGATCACGACGTCGCGCTTGCCGGCGCCGGTGTAGTCGTCGCCGGACCCGAACACCGTGTGCCAGAGCTTGGCGCCGGCGAAGACGGCGGCCACCACGACCACGACGATGAGCGCGAACGCGATTCTGCCCGCGTGGCGGCGCCGCCGTTTGCTCTGTTCGGCGCGTCGACGCGCGGCCCGGTCGACGCGGCTCATCCTGCGCCGCGGCGACCCGACCGCCTCGGGTTCGGCGCGCCGTGTGCTGTCAACCATCGGTGGCCCCTTTGGCACCCTCGGCGCGGCGCTGGTCGAGCCAGCTCTGCAGGATCGCCACGGCCGCAGCCTGGTCGATCACCGCCCGCTGGTCCTTGGCCCGCACCCCCGCCGCGCGCAGCGACCGCTGGGCGCTGACGGTGGTCAGCCGCTCGTCGGCGAGCCGCACCGGCGTGGGGGCGATGCGCGTGGCGAGGGTTTCGGCCAGCCCTATCGCGTCTTGCGCAGACGGCCCGATGCGATCGGCCAGGGTCCGCGGCAGCCCGACGATCACCTCGACCGCCTCAAGCTCGGCGGCCAGCTCCGCCAGCCGGCCCACGTGCCTGCCGGAACGGTCGCGGCGCACCGTTTCCACCGGGGTGGCCAGGATGCCGTCCGGGTCGCTGACGGCCACCCCGATGCGCACGCTACCCACGTCGACGCCGAGGCTTCTCCCGCGCCGGGGCCCCTGCCCCGGCTGATCCTGGTCAGGGTCGCCGGGCCGGTCGGGTAGCCGGTGCTGTGCGGAAACCACTCAACCGGCCCGCGCTATCACGGCGATCGCGGAGCGTACCGCGTCGAGCGCCGCGTCGATGCCGGCCGGATTCTTCCCCGAGCCCTGCGCCAGGTCGGCCTTGCCGCCGCCCCGGCCGTCGACGGCCACGGCGAAGTGCTTGACCAGGTCGTCGGCGCGGAGGCCGAGATCCTGGGCGGCCGCGTTGACGGCGACCGCGTACGGCACGGTGTCGCCCCCCGAGACGAGGGCCACCACGCCGGGATCGCCGCCCAGCTTGCCGCGAATGTCGCCGACCAGGGAGCGCAAATCGGCCGCCGTCATCCCGTCCGCCATCCGCTGCGCCACCACACGCACGTTACCGATGCGCTGCGCGCCGGCCGCGGCGTCGGTCGCGGCGGCCCGGGCGCCCGCCAGCCGGGCGCGCTCGAGTTCCTTCTCGGCCGCCCTGAGCCGCTCCACCAGGTTGGCCACCCGGGCGGGCACCTCCTCGGACGGCACCTTCAGCGACGACGCCAGCCCCGCCATCAGCGCGCGCTCCTTGGCCAGGTGCCGGAACGAGTCCAGCCCGACGTAGGCCTCCACCCGGCGCACCCCGGAGCCGATCGACGACTCGCCCAGGATGGTCACCGGCCCGATCTGCGCCGAGTTGTGCACGTGCGTTCCACCGCACAGCTCCAGCGAGAACGGCCCGCCGATCTCCACCACCCGCACCTCGTCGGGATAGGCCTCGCCGAAGAGCGCCATCGCCCCCATCGCCTTGGCCTTCTCCAGCCGCTCGGTGAACGTGTGCACCTCGAAGTCGGCCTGCACGGCCTCGTTGGTGACCTCCTCGATCTGGGTGCGCTGGGTGTCCGATAGCGGCCCCTGCCAGTTAAAGTCGAACCGCAGGTAGCCGGGCCGGTTCAGCGAGCCCGCCTGAACGGCGTTGGGCCCCAACACTTGTCGCAGCGCGGCATGCACCATGTGGGTGCCCGAGTGCCCCTGGGTGGCGCCCTTGCGCCAGCCCGGGTCCACCGCCGCAACGACGGTGTCGCCCTCCACGAATTCCCCGGACTCCACGTTAACCCGGTGCACGTACAGGGTTTTGGCGATCTTCTGCACGTCGGTGACGGCCGCGCGGGCGCTCTCGTTGGCGCCGGTGCCGCTGATGGTGCCCTCGTCGGCGATCTGCCCACCCGACTCGGCGTAGAGCGGGGTGCGGTCCAGCACCAGCTCGACCCGGTCCGCGCCCTCAGTGCCGTGGGCGACCACCGGCACCCGCTTGCCGTCGACGAAGATGCCCAGAACCTTTGCCTCCGAGGCTAATTCGTCGAATCCGGTGAATTCGGTGGGTCCGGCATCGACCAGCTCGCGGTAGGCGCTCAGGTCGGCGTGCGCGTGCTTGCGCGCGGCGGCGTCGGCCTTGGCGCGGCGGCGCTGCTCGGCCATCAGTTCGCGGAAGCCGATCTCGTCGACCTGCAGGCCGGCCTCCGACGCCATCTCCAAGGTGAGGTCGATCGGGAAGCCGTAGGTGTCGTGCAGGGTGAAGGCGTCGGAACCGGAAATCGCCCCGGCGCCCGCCGCCTTGGTGGCCCCGGCGACCTCCTCGAACAGCCTCGAACCCGACGCCAGCGTGCGATTGAACGCGGTCTCCTCGGCGACGGCGATGCGCCTGATCCGGTCGAAATCGGCGACGAGTTCGGGATACGACGGGCCCATCGCGTCGCGCACGGTGGCCATCAGGTCACCGACGATGGGGCCCTCGATACCCAGCAGCTTGGCCGAGCGGATCACCCGGCGCAGCAACCGGCGCAGCACGTACCCACGTCCCTCGTTGCCGGGGCTGACGCCGTCGCCGATCAGGATCGCCGCGGTGCGGCTGTGGTCGGCGATGATGCGGTAACGCACGTCGTCCTCGTGGTTCCCGACGTCATAGGGGCGTGGGCCGCGGGCGGCGACAAGGTCGATGACCGGGCGCAGCAGGTCGGTCTCGTAGACGTTGTGCACGCCCTGCAGCACGAACGCCACCCGCTCGACGCCCATGCCGGTGTCAATGTTCTTGCGGGGCAACGGCCCGAGGATCTCAAAGTCGGTCTTGCCGGTGCCCTCGCCGCGTTCGCTCTGCATGAACACCAGGTTCCACAGCTCGACGTAGCGGTCCTCGTTGGCGATCGGGCCGCCGCCCACACCGAATTCCGGGCCGCGGTCGTAGTAGATCTCCGACGACGGGCCGCACGGCCCGGGGATGCCCATCGACCAGAAGTTGTCTTCCATGCCGCGGCGCTGGATCCGCTCCGCCGGCAGCCCGGCGATCTCCTGCCACAGCCTGAAGGCCTCGTCGTCGTCGAAATACACTGTGGCCCAAAGCCTTTCAGGGTCAAGGCCGTATCCGCCGTCGTCGATGCCGTCGGTCAGCAGGCTCCAGGCCAGTTCGATGGCCTCGCGCTTGAAGTAGTCGCCGAACGAGAAGTTGCCGGCCATCTGGAAGAAGGTGTTGTGCCGGGTGGTGATGCCCACCTCGTCGATGTCGGGTGTGCGGATGCACTTCTGGATGCTGGTGGCCGTCGCGTACGGCGGCGTGCGCGCGCCCAGGAAGAACGGCACGAACTGGACCATGCCGGCGTTGACGAAGAGCAGGTTGGGGTCGTCGAGGATCACCGACGCGCTCGGCACCTCGGTGTGGCCCGCCTTCACGAAATGATCGAGGAATCGCTTCCTGATCTCGTGTGTCTGCACTCTCGTCCGCTTCTTCCTGTTGCTTGGGCGTTGGTTCCCAGCCTAATTCCCCGGGTTATTGGAAGGCTGTCTAACGACGCTCGTCGACCGCACACAGTACCTGCCCGGCGCGGTCCCTCACCGTGTCGCTAACCCTCCAAAAAGCTCAACCGCACCGACCGCCGCGGGTTGTCCCGGTTGAGGTCGACCAGCACGATGCTTTGCCAGGTGCCCAGCTGCGGGTCGCCGCTGGCGACCGGCACCGTCACCGACGGCGCGACGATCGCCGGCAGCACGTGGTCGGCGCCGTGGCCCTCGGAGCCGTGCGCGTGCCGGTAACGGTCGTCGCGCGGCAACAGCCGTTCCAACGTGTCGACCAGGTCGTCGTCGGAGCCGGCGCCGGTCTCGATGATCGCCACCCCGGCCGTCGCATGCGGGACGAACACGTTGCACAGACCGTCGCCATAGCTGAAGCAGAACCGGCGCACCGCATCGGTGAGATCGACGATGCGGCAACGGCTGGTGTCCACATCCAGCACATCGGTATGCACCCGAACAAGCCTACGGCGGGGCCTCGGGACGTGTCAGTGACCGGCCAATCGTTTGTGAGCGCGGCCACAGAACTCCCCCGAAAGCCGTTGCCAGCGGTAACCGGCAGGAGGAAGGTATCTGGTGGGACCGGTGGCGTTACCGGGACCCAACGAGATACAAGCCCCGACACGGGAGGGGGTCAATCGTGTACGCACGCTCCACCACCATCCAGGCGCAACCCTTGTCGATCGACATCGGCATTGCGCACGTTCGCGACGTCGTCATGCCCGCCCTGCAAGAGATGAACGGGTGCGTCGGGTTGTCGCTGTTGGTGGACCGCCAGTCCGGCAGATGCATCGCCACCAGCGCCTGGCAGACCATGGAAGCGATGCGCGCCAGCGCCGAACGGGTGGCGCCCGTCCGCGACCGCGCGGCGTTGATGTTCGACGGCAGCGCGCGGGTCGAGGAATGGGACATCGCTTTACTGCACCGCGACCACCACTCGCGGGACGGGGCCTGCGTGCGGGCCACCTGGCTCAAGGTGGTGCCGGACCAGCTCAGCGGATCGCTGGACTTCTACCGCACGTCCGTGCTTCCGGAAATGGAACAGCTCGACGGGTTCTGCAGCGCCAGCCTGATGGTCGACCACCCCGCGTGCCGGCGGGCGGTGTCCTGCTCGACGTTCGACAGCATCGACGCCATGGCCCGAAACCGCGACCGGGCGACCGAGCTGCGCAGCAGGCGCGTCCGGGAGCTGGGCGCCGAGGTGGTCGACGTGGCCGAGTTCGAGCTGGCGATCGCCCACCTGAGGGTGCCCGAGCTGGTCTGAGCCCGGGTCACGCCGGCTTCTCGCCGAGCGTCACGTCAGCGTGGCAGTGGCCGCCGAATGCCACGCCAGCGTGACGCTCGGCGGCCTCGTCGGTGAAAGTTGCGCGGCGCCGTTCACCGTTTCCCGCGGATGATCGCGCGCAGCCGGTCCAGCCGGCCGGCCATCTCGCGTTCACCGCCGCGGCCGGCCGGCCGATAGTAGTCCACGCCCACCAGCTCGTCGGGCGGATATTGTTGGGCGGCAACGCCATCCGGGGCGTCGTGGGAATACTTGTAGCCCTGGGCGTTGCCCAGCGCCGCCGCACCCGAGTAGTGCCCGTCGCGCAGATGGGGCGGCACCAGGCCCGCCTTGCCCGCCTTGATGTCGTCCATCGCGGCGGCCAGCGCGGTGGTGACGGCATTCGACTTCGGCGCGGCGGCCAGGTGGATGGTGGCGTGCGCCAGCGTCAGCTGCGCCTCGGGCATGCCGATCAGCTGCACGGTCTGCGCGGCGGCGACCGCGGTCTGCAGCGCGGTCGGATCGGCCATGCCGATGTCCTCGCTGGCCAGGATCAGCAGCCGGCGCGCGACGAACCGTGGATCCTCACCGGCGACGAGCATCCGGGCCAGGTAGTGCAGCGCGGCGTCGACGTCGGAACCGCGCACCGACTTGATGAAGGCGCTGATGACGTCGTAGTGCTGGTCGCCGTCGCGGTCGTAGCGCACCGCGGCCTCGTCCAGGGACCGCTCGACGGTCTCGACGGTCACCGCCTCGTTGGCCTCGGCCGCCACCTCCAGCGCTGTCAGCGCCCGGCGGGCGTCGCCGGCCGCCAATCGCACCAGCAGGTCGACGGCCTCGGGCGCCACGGTGACCCGCCCGCCCAGGCCGCGGGGATCGTCGATGGCGCGCCGCACGACGGCGCGGATGTCGTCGGAGGTCAGCGGCCGCAGCTGCAGGATCAGCGACCGCGACAGCAGCGGCGCCACCACGGAGAACGACGGGTTCTCGGTGGTGGCCGCCACCAGCAACACCACCCGGTTCTCCACGGCGGAGAGCAGGGCGTCCTGCTGGGTCTTGGAGAAGCGGTGCACCTCGTCGATGAACAGCACGGTCTGCTCGCCGGAGAGGAGCGCCCTGCGCGCCCCTTCTATAACGGCCCGAACGTCCTTGACGCCGGCCGACAGCGCCGACAGCGCCTCGAATCGCCGGCCGGTCGTCTGCGAGATCAGCGCGGCCAGCGTCGTCTTTCCGCTGCCCGGCGGGCCGTACAGGATGACCGACGCCACGCCCGAGCCCTCGACCAGCCGCCGCAGCGGCGATCCCGGCGCCAACAAGTGGTCCTGCCCGACCACCTCGTCCAGCGATGCCGGACGCATCCGGACCGCCAGCGGTGTACCGGCCGACGCGCCCAGGTCGGGATTGGTGGTCTGCGGCGCGCCGGGGAGGTCAAACAGACCGTCGGACACGGCTTTAGGCATACCACGTCGGGGCGACGGGCGCGCCGACCGGCGGCAGGCGCAACCAATCCGCGCACTTGCGCCACATATTTGCTAAGTTCCGGTTTGCCAAGTATCCGTGCGCGTGCCCATCGAGTTGAATCAAACAGCTAGGACGCCAATGAGCCAGCCTCCCGAGTATCCAGGCAGCCCGGCCGACCCCCGCGGGGGGAACGAGAACCCTCCGGGCTACCCGCCACCGCCCGGTTACGGCGCACCGCCCCCGCCCCCGGGCTATGGCCCACCACCCGGCCCACCACCCGGCCCGCCCCCCGGCTACGGCCCTCCGCCGCCCGGGTACGGTGCACCGCCCGGCCCTCCCCCCGGCTATGGGCCGCCCCCCGGACCGCCGCCGGGCTACGGGCCGCCGCCCGGCCCCCCACCCGGCTATGGCCCGCCCCCCGGCTACCCGCCGCCGCCCGGCTACGGCGGCCAGCCCAAACCTGCGTTCAGCATCAGTGAGGCGTTCAGCTGGGCGTGGAACAAGTTCACGCAGAACCCCGCGACGTTAATCGTTTCCGCCTTCATCTACGCCGTGCTGCTCGGCCTGGCCTACGGGGCGAGCGCGCTGGGCGGCAGCATGGGCAGCACCACCACCACGACGAGCTCCGACGGCTTCACCAGCGCCACCGAGACGAGCATCAGCGCCGGTGGGTTGGCCGTCATGATCATCGGCTACGTTCTCGCCTACGCGATAGGAATATTCGCCCAATCCGCCTTCCTGTCCGGATGTCTCGACATCGCCGACGGCCGGCCGGTGACCATCGGTTCGTTCTTCAAGCCGCGCAACCTCGGCATGGTGATCCTCGCCGCGCTGCTGGTCAGCGTCCTCACCGCGATCGCCTCGATCGTGTGCTTCCTTCCCGGCCTCATCCTGGGCATCTTCGCCCAGTTCACCATCCCGTTCGTCATCGATCGTTCGCAGTCCGCCATCGGCGGGTTGAAGTCCAGCTTCTCGACCGTCTCGTCCAACTTCGGAAACGCTCTGCTGGCGTGGCTGGTACAAGCGGCGGCGATCATCGTCGGCGTACTGGCTTGCGGTGTGGGCCTGCTCGTCGGCGGACCCATCGCCGCGCTGATCCTGATCTACACCTACCGCAAGCTGTCCGGCGGTCAGGTCGTCGGGCTGGAGCGGTCCGGTTACCAACCGGGACCGCCGCCCGGCATCGCGCCGGCCTGAGCCCCGCGGGCCCGCAACGCCGAAACGGCGTTCGGGCGCCTGACGAAGGCCGAATTGCGCTGCGCTGCGGCCTTGTGGCGGGTGTGATGAGATCAGCGGGTGAGCATCAAAGTTGCGCTGGAGCACCGCACCAGCTACACCTTTGACCGGCCGGTCCGGGTGCATCCGCACGTCGTGCGGCTGCGCCCGGCGCCCCACTCGCGCACGCCCATCGAGGCCTATTCGCTGCGCGTCGAACCGAGCGACCACTTCATCAACTGGCAGCAGGACGCGGTGGGCAATTTCCTTGCCCGCCTGGTGTTTCCGAATCCCACGAACCGGCTGACCATCACCGTCGGGCTCATCGCCGACCTCAAGGTGATCAACCCGTTCGACTTCTTCATCGAGGACTGGGCCGAGGCGTGGCCCGCCACCGGGTTGGCCTACCCCAGGGCTTTGGCCGACGACCTCGAGCCGTACCTGCGGCCCGTCGACGAAGGCGGTGACGGCTCGGGTCCCGGCGAGCTCGTGCGGGCGTGGTTGCGTGACTTCACCGCGCCGGAGGGCGCTCGCACCATCGACTTCCTGGTCGCGCTCAACCGCGCGGTCAACGCCGACGTCGCCTACAGCGTGCGCATGGAACCCGGGGTCCAGACACCGGATTTCACGCTGCGCACCGGCGTCGGGTCGTGCCGGGACTCGGCGTGGCTGCTGGTGTCGATCCTGCGCCAGCTGGGCCTGGCCGCCCGGTTCGTGTCCGGCTACCTGGTGCAGCTGGCCTCCGACGTCGAGGCGCTCGACGGGCCGTCGGGACCCGCCGCCGACTTCACCGACCTGCACGCCTGGACCGAGGTGTACGTCCCCGGCGCGGGCTGGATCGGGCTGGACCCGACGTCCGGGCTGTTCGCCGGCGAGGGCCACATCCCGCTGGCGGCCACGCCGCACCCGGCGACCGCGGCGCCCATCAGCGGCGGCACCGAGCCCTGCGAATCGGTGCTGGAGTTCTCCAACACCGTCACCCGGGTCCACGAGGACCCGCGCGTCACGCTGCCCTACACCGACGAGGCGTGGCGGACGATCTGCGATGTCGGCCGGCGCGTGGACGAGCGGCTGGCCGCGGGCGACGTCCGGCTGACCGTCGGCGGGGAGCCGACGTTTGTGTCGGTGGGCATCCACCCGGACAAGTCGGCCGAGGAGTGGACGACGGCCGCCGACGGTCCGCACAAGCGGCGGCGCGCGTCCGATCTGGCCGCCCGCCTGAAGGCGGCGTGGGCCCCGCGGGGGCTGATCCAGCGCGGACAGGGCAGATGGTATCCGGGAGAACCGTTGCCGCGCTGGCAGATTGCGCTCTACTGGCGCACCGACGGCCGACCGCTGTGGACCGACGACACGCTGCTGGCCGACCCCTGGATCAACCCGCCGGACCCCGTCGGCGGCTGCGTTGACAAGGACGCCGGCTACCGGGTGCTCGCCGCGATTGCCGACGGCTTTGCGCTGCCGCCCTCGCAGGTCCGGCCGGCCTACGAGGATCCGCTGTCCCGGCTGGCGGCCAAAGTGCGCATGCCCCAGGGAAACCCGGTGTCATCGGATGACGATCTCACCGAGGACTCCCCCGCCGGCCGCGCCGCGCTGCTGGCGCGCCTCGACGAATCCACTTCGGCCCCAGCCGCTTTCGTGCTGCCGCTGCACCGCCGCGACGACGACCTCGGCTGGGCCAGCGCCAACTGGCGGCTGCGCCGCGGCCGCATCGTGTTGCTCGACGGGGACTCTCCCGCGGGCCTGCGGCTGCCGCTGGATTCGATCAGCTGGCGGCCGCCACGCGCGTCGTTCGACGTCGACCCCCTGACGGTGGGGGACGCGCTGCCGGCGGAGCCGGGCACCGCCGTGCTCGTGGACCCCGAGACCGCGCCGCCGACCGCGATGGTCGCCGAGGTCCGCGACGGGCTGCTGCACGTCTTCATGCCGCCCACCGAGGCGCTCGAGCACTTCGTCGACCTCATCGCCCGCGTCGAGGCCGCGGCGGCAAAGGTCCACTGCCCGGTGGTGATCGAGGGCTACGGCCCGCCGCCGGACCCGCGGCTGAGGTCGACGACGATCACCCCCGACCCGGGCGTCATCGAGGTCAACGTGGCGCCCACCGCCAGCTTCGCCGAGCAAGCGCAGCTGCTGGAAACGCTGTACGAACAGGCCCGGCTGGCCCGTCTTTCTACGGAGTCGTTCGACGTCGACGGCACGCACGGCGGCACCGGCGGCGGCAACCACATCACGCTCGGCGGCGTCACGCCCGCGGACTCGCCGCTGCTGCGCCGTCCCGACCTGCTGGTCTCGCTGCTGACGTACTGGCAGCGGCACCCGTCGTTGTCCTATGTGTTCGCCGGGCGATTCGTCGGCACCACGTCGCAGGCGCCGCGGGTCGACGAGGGCCGCGCCGACGCGCTGTACGAGCTCGAGATCGCGTTCGCCGAGATCGCGCGGCTGGGAGGCGGTGGGCCAAAAAACACCGCGCGACCGTGGGTGACCGACCGCGCGCTGCGGCACCTGCTCACCGACATCACCGGCAACACCCATCGCGCCGAGTTCTGCATCGACAAGCTCTACAGCCCCGACAGCCCCCGCGGCAGGCTCGGGCTGCTGGAGCTGCGCGGCTTCGAGATGCCGCCGCACCTGCGGATGGCGATGGTGCAGTCGCTGCTGGTGCGCTCGCTGGTGGCGTGGTTCTGGGACGAGCCGCTGCGCGCCCCGCTGATCCGGCACGGCGCCAACCTGCACGGCCGATACCTGTTGCCGCACTTCCTGATTCACGACATCGCCGACGTGGCCGCCGACCTGCGCGCACACGGCATCGCGTTCGAGACCAGCTGGCTGGACCCGTTCACCGAGTTCCGCTTCCCGCGCATCGGCACCGCGGTCTTCGACGGCGTGGAGATCGAGCTGCGCGGCGCGATCGAACCGTGGAACACCCTCGGCGAGGAGGCCACCGCCACCGGCACCGCCCGCTACGTCGACTCGTCGGTGGAACGCATCCAGGTCCGCATCATCGGCGCCGACCGCCACCGCTACGTGGTGACGGTCGACGGCTACCCGGTGCCGTTGCTGGCGACCGACAACCCCGACATCCACGTCGGCGGCGTGCGTTTCAAGGCGTGGCAGCCGCCCAGCGCGCTGCACCCGACCATCAGCACCGACGTCCCGCTGCGGTTCGAGCTGATCGACCTCACCACCGCAACGTCGCGCGGCGGCTGCACCTACCACGTCGCCCATCCCGGCGGCCGCGCCTACGACGAGCCACCGGTCAACGCCGTGGAGGCCGAGTCCCGCCGCGCCCGCCGCTTCGAGGCGACCGGCTTCACCCCGGGCAAGCTCGACCTGTCCGCCCTGCGGGAGCGACAGGCCCGGATCCTCACCGACGTCGGCGCGCCGGGCATCCTCGACCTGCGGCGCGTGCGTACCGTGCAGCAGTGATGGCATCCCCGAATTGGCACGCGACGGCGGTCACCGGCACTGCCGCCGACCGCTACGACGCCGACCGGCTGTTGGCCGGATACCGGGCCGCGCGCGCCCAGGAAGCGCTGTTCGACCTGCGCTCACCCGGTTCGAAAGGCCCGGGGGTCGGCTACGACGAATTCGTCGACCACGAGGGGAACGTGCGGCCGGCCTGGTCCGAGCTGGCCGACGCGGTCGCGGAGCGCGGCAGGGCCGGGCTGGACCGGTTGCGCTCGGTGGTGCACGGCCTCATCGACAACGACGGCATCACCTACACCGAGGTCGATTCCGGCCCGGACGGCCAGGGTTTGGAGCCGAGGCCCTGGAGCCTGGACACCCTGCCGATCGTCGTGTCGGCGGCCGACTGGGACCTGCTGGAGGCTGGGCTGGTGCAGCGGTCGCGACTCCTCGATGCCGTGCTGGCGGACCTGTACGGGCCGCGCAGCCTGCTCACCGAGGGCGTCCTGCCGCCGGAGCTGGTGTTCGCCCACCCCGGTTACGTGCGCGCCGCCAACGGCGTCGAAGTGCCCGGGCACCACCAGCTTTTCATGCACGCCTGTGACGTCAGCCGGCTGCCGGACGGCGGCTTTCAGGTCAACGCCGACTGGACGCAGGCGCCCTCGGGCGCCGGCTACGCGCTGGCCGACAGACGCGTTGTGGCGCACGCGATTCCGGACCTCTACGAGCGGATCGCGCCGCGACCGACGACGCCGTTCGCCCAGGCGTTGCGGCTGGCGCTGATCGACACCGCACCCGACGTCGCCCAGGACCCGGTGGTGGTGGTGCTCACCCCGGGCATCTACTCCGAGACCGCCTTCGACCAGGCGTATCTGGCGACCCTGCTGGGTTTCCCGCTGGTGGAAAGCGCCGACCTGGTGGTGCGCGACGGCAAGCTGTGGATGCGCTCGCTGGGCACGTTGAAACGCGTCGACGTGGTGCTGCGCCGCGTCGACGCGGACTACACCGACCCGCTGGACCTACGCGCCGATTCCCGGCTCGGCGTGGTCGGCTTGGTGGAGGCGCAACACCGCGGGACGGTGACCGTGGTCAACACGCTGGGCAGCGGCATCCTGGAAAGCCCTGGGCTGCTGCGCTTTTTGCCAGGGCTGGCCGAACGCTTGCTCGGGGAACCCGCGCTGCTGCACACCGCGCCGGTCTATTGGGGCGGCATCGCCAGCGAACGCTCGCACCTGCTGGCCAATCTCTCGTCGCTGTTGATCAAGTCCACCATCGGCGGGAAAACCCTTGTCGGACCCACACTTTCGTCCGAGCAGCTGGCTCGATTGGCCGCGCGAATCGAGAACACGCCGTGGCAGTGGGTCGGCCAGGAGCTGCCGCAATTCTCGTCGGCGCCCACCGACCATGCCGGCGTGCTGTCGTCGGCCGGCGTGGGCATGCGGTTGTTCACGGTTGCCCAGCGCAGCGGGTATGCGCCGATGATCGGCGGCATCGGCTACGTGCTGGCGCCCGGGCCCGCCGCATACACGCTGAAAACCGTTGCGGCAAAGGATGTCTGGGTTCGGCCAACGGCGCGGGCGCGGGCCGAGACGGTAACACTGCCGGCCGTGGAGCCACCGGCGAAGACCGCCGCGGGCACGTGGGGGGTCAGCTCGCCGCGGGTGCTGTCCGACCTGTTCTGGATGGGACGCTACGGCGAGCGCGCGGAGGGGACGGCCCGGTTGCTGCTCGTGGCCCGCGACCGCTTCCACGTCTACCGGCATCACCAGGACACCGAAGAAAGCGAGTGCGTGCCGGTGCTGATGGTCGCGCTGGGCCGAATTACCGGGACCGACACCGGCGACAGCGACCAGGCCGAGATGATTGCCGTCGCCCCGTCGACGCTCTGGTCGCTGACGGTGGACCCGGATCACTCGGGATCCCTTGCCCAGTCGGTGGACGGGCTGGCGCTGGCCGCCAGGGCGGTGCGCGACCAATTGTCCAACGACACCTGGATGGTGCTGGCCGGGGTGGAGCGTGCGCTTGCGCTCCAGTGCGACCCGCCGGACTCCCTCGCCGAAGCCGACGCCCTGCTCGCGTCGGCCCAGGCGCAGACGCTGGTCGGGATGCTGACGCTGTCGGGGGTGGCCGGCGAGTCGATGGTGCGTGATGTGGGCTGGACGGTGATGGACATCGGCAAACGCATCGAGCGTGGCCTGTGGCTGACGGCGTTGTTGCGGGCGACACTGACCACCGTTCGCGGCACCGCCGCCGAGCAAACGATCATCGAGGCAACGCTGGTGGCGTGTGAATCGTCGGTCATCTACCGTCGCCGCACCGTGGGCAAGGTCAGCGTCGCGGCCGTGACCGAGTTGATGCTCTTTGACGCGAAAAACCCGCGCTCGCTGCTGTATCAGCTGGAGCGGCTGCGCGCCGATCTCAAGGACCTGCCCAGCTCGTCGGGGTCGTCGCGTCCGGAGCGGTTGGTGGACGAGATCGGCACCCTGCTGCGCCGGTCGCATCCCGAGGAGCTGGAAGGGGTTTCCGCCGACGGGCACCGCGCCGAGCTGGCCGACCTGCTCGATGCGATCCACGCCGAGCTGCGCAGCCTGGCCGAGGCCATCACCGAGACGCAGTTGGCGCTGCCCGGCGGCATGCAGCCGCTGTGGGGTCCCGACGAGCGGCGGGTGATGCCCGCGTGACCCAGGCCTAGCCGCCCGGTGACCTCCTGGGAGGCATGAGGTTTGGACCCTGTAATACGTCCGTAGTGCGGTATTGCCGTGGCGGTCGACTGGAGCGAGGGGGCCGACTAGCAAGCCTAGGCTTGGGATAAACTAAGTCTATGACTAAGTCCGCTGCCATCAGGGTCGGCGTCCACGAGGCGAAGACCCGCATGTCGGAGCTGCTGCGGCTGGTCGACAGCGGGCAGGAGATCGAGATCGCCCGCGGCGGTGAACCCGTGGCCAAGCTGGTGCCGTTTCGCTCCCCAGAGATCCGCCGCTTGGGCATAGACCACGGCGTCTACGCCGTGCCCGACGATTTCGATGCACCGTTACCCGACGACGTCCTCCACAGCTTCTACCGGTGAAGCGCTACCTCGTCGACACCCATGTGTGGCTGTGGATGCAGTCCGACCCCGACCGGCTACGCGACGAAGCACGCGAAATCGTCCAGGACGCCCGCAACAGCGTTCTCCTCTCGGCCGCCAGCGCCTGGGAGATCGCGATCAAATACCGGCTCGGCAAACTCCCGTTGCCCGAAGCGCCGGCCTCCTACCTGCCCGATCGGATGCGCCGTTCCGGAACGTCTCCGCTGCCGGTCGACCACGCACACGCGCTGCGAACCGCCGAGCTTCCGGATCACCACCGGGATCCGTTCGACCGGCTCCTCATCGCCCAGGCGCAGCTGCTCGACCTGACGATCATGACGGCCGACGAACAGCTGTCTGCCTATGACGTCGCGGTCGTCGCGGCATGAATAGTCGAATTCCCCCGAACTTTAGTGCGGCGAGGATCGGCTGGGCTTAAGAGATAAGAGCAGTCACGATCGTCGTGGTCTCGCGCAGGGCCGCCGCGCCGACGGCACCAATCGGCTCGTCAAGCGCAGACAGTGGGAGCCACTGCACAAGTTCCGGCAAAAGCGTGCCTTCAGGCTGCCGAACCGCAACGACCATTGCCATCGCGTCGTCGGGCACGCGGCCGGGAATGAAAGGGCATGCGACCACGCGTCCGGTAGCGGCGGCGAGATGGATCGCGTTGGACAGGACGACAACGTACAGCTCGTGGTCGCTGCCGCGACGCGGGACGATGTCGCCCGGGCTGATCACAGGCCGGAGGATCGGTTCGCCCGATATACGTTCTGCGCGTACGCGTCGATGTCCAGCGCCGGAACGGTGCGGTTCGTGTAGTTGTGCAGGGCGATACGCAGATGCTCGTTGCGTAGAGCTTGTTCGATCATCTCCGAGCGATTCAACCCGGCGGACCTGGCGTTTGCGTCGGTTGCGGCGAGAATGTGCGCGTCGACCGTCACTGAAATCTTCCGCTTCGCCATACGAATATCGTACTGATCGTACTACCAACTGTCCCCCACCAGCCGTCGGGGCGTCACGGCCTTTGCTCGCCCAGGCATCCGCATCACGATTCCTCATGCCGCATAATCGAGTAGGAGGGCCGGGTTTGCCGGCCCTCCTCTCACACCACCGTACGTGCGGGCCTCGCATACGGCGGTTCGCTGGGTCGCTGGAATCTGGTCCAGGCTTGGTGAAAGAAGGTGAGGCCAAGCCCTTCCCAGTACACATTGGGCAGGGCCCGCGAGAGGATTGGTGAGCCGGCGACCCGCCAGTAACCGCGACTGCTGTTGCCCCATTGCCAGGCCAGATCAGCCCGGATCCCGAGCTTACGCAGGTTCGTGGCCCTGGTGCGGCCGCGTTTCCATTCCTTCCAACGGATCTGGCGCATCCGGCGGCGGTACCATTCGTCCAGGTCACGGAACTTGCGCGGGGTTTGCGCTAGCCGGAAATATCCCATCCATCCCCGGACGTACTGGTTGAGCCGCATGATGCGGTATCCCATGGACACACTCCACCGCCGCGACGTCAGCGCGCGGATGCGTGCTTTGACCCGTTGCCACGCCTTGGGCGCGACCCGGATCTTGACCTCGGAGCCGGTGAAGAAGAACCCGAACCCCAACAGCAACGCTGAGGTGGCCGGAGTGATCGAGGACTTGTCCTGGTTCACCTTCAGTTTCAACCGCTGCTCGAGCAGCATGGTGCTCTGGTCGAGCACCCGCTGGGCAGCTCGCTTCGATTTCACAAAGACCCGGATATCGTCGGCATACCGGACAAACCGATGCCCACGCGCCCAGAACTCCTGATCGAAATCATCGCCCATGATGTTGGACAACAACGGCGATAACGGCGACCCCTGCGGGGTCCCCTGGCTCACCGACTGCCGCACCCCATCAGCCATGATCCCCGCCTGCACATAGCAGCGGATCAGCTTGAGCAGCGGTTTGTCGTTCACCTTGCGCGCAACCCGGGCCATCAGCACGTCGTGGTTGACCCGATCGAAAAACGCATCCAGGTCCACTGCGACCACCCACCGATACCCTTGCTCGATCACCAACCTGGCGACCTTGACCGCATCGTGGGCGCTTTTGCCCGGCCGGAACCCATAAGAGACCGGCACAAACCCCGGATCAAACACCGGGACCAGCACTTGCGCGATAGCCTGCTGGATCAACCGATCCAGCACCGTGGGCACCCCCAATTTCCGTTGCCCGCCATCAGGTTTGGGAATCATCACCTGACGCACCGGCGACGGGCGATACGTGCCCGCATCCAACGCCACCTTGACCTCGGCCCAATGCTCGCGACACCAGCCCCGCAACTCCTGCGTGCTCATACCGTCCACACCGGCCGCGCCCCGATTACGCTCGACACGTTCCAGCGCGACCATCAAGTTCCGTGGAGCAAACACCTGCCCCCACAATCCCTGACCGTCCCTGACGTCCTTTCCAGCACCCACCGAAAGACCACTACGCACAGACGACGGCACTTCCGGATTCACCGGTCCCTCCACTTCTGTCTGCCCCGCGTTCGCGGGTTGGCTGCGATCACCGCAATCTTCACGAGAAGCACTGCATCAAACCATCAATTCCCAGCGTTCAGCCCTTCCCGGCGCGACCAACCATCCCCTCCGGTACTACGGCCTCTGCTGACTTCTGCCCCATCAACACCGCCCTCACGAACCGTGTCGCTTCGGCACCCTCACCGACGCACCAGGACAGATCTCCCCAGATAAGAACATCCACTTTCCTCCTGCCCCCGCCGCATTTACACACCAGCCGCTTCGGGGCAACGGGCTTCACCATCCGTTGCTGGCTCACCCCGACCGGCATGCCTTCTATGCGATTCGTATCCCTCGGTGCAGGATTTCGTCTCCGGCTTCCTTCCCACCCCACCTCACAGTGACGCAGTTGCCATCAACTAGGAGTTAAACCACCTTCTCCTCCAGAGGACTCACACCTCCAAGCGAATATCCATGCTGGGCGTACAACGATGGCCCCCTCCTTGCGAAGGGGGCCATCGCCGGTGGCGGTCACCGGCTCGCATCGGCGACCACCAGCGGACTTAGAGCATCCTGAGGAGGTTGATGAGCAATGTCCCAAGCTGGGTTGCGATGGTGCCCAACGTCGACGGAAGGCTCGACAGGGCTGACGGGACGCTTTGCAGCAGTGCAGTCAATTCACTACCGAATGCGCCGCCGATGCCGCTAAGAGTGCTTGCAGACGGCCAGCCGGTGATCAGCTTGTTGGCAAAATTCTGGATCGCCGTGACAAGGCTGCCGCCCCCCACGACGTTCTGGGCGCCAGGAACGACAATCTGCTCCGCGAGGTTGGGGAGAACGCTGTTCACCAAGACATTAACGAGCCCATCGCCGTGCGGGAAGCCGGTGATAGGAGCGCTTAATAAACCGGTGGAATTGTTTTTTGCCCCATTAAGGAATGCGTTTACCATTGCGCCTGGAATATTGATTATATTAGTCAATAGTCCCACGGGATCTCCGGCACCCCAGGCAGTAGAAATGGCTTGTAAACTAGTGCCCAGTGCTATCCAGGGTTGCTCGGGCAGATCCAGAACACCCCAAGTAACTGCTTGTGACAAGCCGGTTTTCAACCCGTATAAAGTTGCATTCGCAATGTTCTGGGTAACGTCGATAGGGATGTTCAAAATCTGTTCGAGAGGTAAACCACCGAATACTATGAGGTCGCCCCAGAACGCGCTGTAAAGAGAACCCATTGCCGATGAAATATTTCCTGCGGCGAACGCCTTCTGGGCAGTGCTTAGAATATTCCAGAATGTTGTGCCGGCACCCGAACTGAAGTAGGCGGCAAGATCGTTCGCCGATGTTTGGAACGCCCCGGCATAAATGCTTCCGTACTGAATTCCGTTGGCGGCAATCTGTTGCAGTACGGGGAACGGGGTCTTGCTCCAAGTGTTAAAAATCGACTGAATATTTGTGCCCGCCGATTCGAAAGCGTTAATCCAGGCCTGAACCGGGTTGATGGCATTGCTGACCACGCTCGCGGGCACCGCGGCCGCGCTTGCTCCGCTAACGAGGGATGCGAGTTCGTTTTCGACGCCGGTGAACAGATCCACCATGCCGCTGGCCGCGTCGGTGAGCTTGATGTCGGACACGCTCACCTGGTGCTGCGCCGGGCCAAGATCCGGTAGGTGCTGGGCCACTGGACCCGCTGCGACAACAGCGGCGCTAGCCAGGGCTATCCCGGCGGTGATATGGGGGCGGGCTGCGAGATCCACGACCATCTCCTTTGATCGGTGAGTCAAATTCGGATGGTCAGAAAGTAGCTGAGAACAACCTGAGTTACGGGCGAGATTGGGCGAGTTTGGTCAAGTTAGTCCCACAGACATCGAGTCTCGCAAACTATACGAGATATAGGAGATAATGCTTGTAGAGATTTTGAAAAGCCCGGAGTTACCCCCCCCCCGAATTTTAGTTCAGAGCGAAACTACCCGAAGGCGCCACTTGATACATGTTTGCCACACTCGCGCAACGCCCCTAGCCCGCGACCGCGGCAGGACCCCTCGATCCCGAGGTCACCTCGTCGATCACGGTATGGATGAACCGCATCTTGTCCAACACCGCCACCGGCAACACAAACGGATACAGATCATCGTGACCCATCGACCGGTTCACCATGTTCAACGACCACGACAACGGCAACCACATCTCGATAATCGTCTGAAAAGCACTGGGGCCCAAAGCCGGCCGATCAAACGTCGCCGACGCCGGCGCCAGACCACACCACGCCGACGTGTCCAGGGTGTCACGGATGTGCAGATAGTGGGCGAACGTCTCGGCCCAATCCTCGGCGGGATGCATCGTCGCATACGACGACACGAAGCTTTCCCGCCAACCCTCCGGCGCCCCGTCACGATAATGCCGATCCAGCGCCTCCTGATAATCGGCATCGGGATCGCCAAACAGCTCGTTGAACCGCGCCAGGTAGTCGCCGGACCCACTAATCAGCCGATAAAAGTAGTAGTGCCCGACCTCGTGGCGAAAGTGCCCAAGCAACGTCCGGTACGGCTCGTCCATCTCGACCCGCAACTGCTCGCGATGAACGTCGTCGCCCTCGGCCAAATCCAGTGTGATGACTCCGTTGTCGTGGCCGGTCAGCACTTTCTCGTGCGCACTGGACAGCAGGCGAAATCCCAACCCGTAGTCCGGATCCCGGTCACGGCCGACGATCGGCAACTTCAGCTCGTGCAGCTCGGCGATCAGCCGCCGCTTGGCCGCCTCGGCCCGGGCGAAGGCCGCCAGGCCGTCGGTGTCCGTATCGTTCGGGCGCTCCAAGGTGAGCGCGCACGACGTGCACAGCCCGCCGGGCAGATCAACGGGGACCAGCCAATTGCATTCGGCCAGATAGAGATTGGCGCATAGTTGAAAGTCGTCGGCAGCCACGGCGCCGGCGTGCTCGCCGGCTTCTCCCTCCGCGATCACCAGGAGGGCCATCTGGTCGAGGGAAAACCCCAGCGAGCTGCCGCACGACAGGCAGGCCGAGTTCTCGAACGCCAGGCGCTGGGCGCAGTTGGGACAGTGGAAGTCACGCATGCAGCGCCTCACCGTCAAAGGGCACGACGTCGACGGCGACGTCGATCACGCTGTGCTCCGAATTGGTGTAGATGATGCCGCGCAGCGGCGGCACGTCCGCGTAGTCGCGTCCGCGCCCCACGATGATGTAGCGCTCGTCGACCATCTGGTCATTGGTGGGATCGAGCCCCAGCCACTCGAACTGACCGGGCGCCCGCAGCGTCCACACCGCGGCCCAGGCGTGGGTGGCGTCGGTACCGATCATCCGATCCTTTCCCGGTGGCGGGTCGGTGGCCAGATACCCGGACACGTAGCTGGCCGCCAGACCGTTGGCTCGCAGGCAGGCGATCGCGAGCCTTGCAAAGTCCTGGCATACCCCTTCCCGGGCCGCCAGAACCTCGTTGACACCGGTGGAAATCGTCGTCGACCCGGACCGATAGGTGAAGTCGGTGAAGATCCGCGACGCCAGATCACGCAACACGTCGACCAACGGACGTTCCGGCACGAAGCTGGGGGCCGCGTACTCGCGGACCTCGTCGGTGATCTCCGGCGGGTTCAAATCCAGGGCGAACTCGGTCGCGAGCGCTCCTTTTCGCCCGGACGGCCGGGCAGCCTCCCACGGTTGTACCGCCGGTCCGCTGGTGTACAGCCCGGGCGCCGGCGGATACACGTCGACGATGGAGTCGCTGGTGATCGTCAGGGTGTGGTGCGGCTCGGTGACGTGGAAGTAGGAGCTGACGTTGCCGTAGCAGTCTTCGCTGGTGGAGCTGTCGGCGGGGGCCGGGTCGATGACGAGCCGGTGCGCGATGCAACGCTGCCGCAGCGAGTCCCGCGGCGTGAGGAAGCCGCGGCCATAGGAGCTGGTCACAACGTCGGAGTAGCGATACTCGGTCCGGTGGGTGACCCGATGACGGCGGGCCTCATCTTCTGACAACGAGCCACCTCCTCACCGGTGATCACATCACACACCGCCCTACGTCGGATGCATGGTTGACACCCGCTTGCCAATGCGGAGCCAAGCGCGCCATCCCGGAGCACAATCGAGACGTGGCCACGTGGAACGACGTCGCCCGCATCGTTGGTGAGCTGGCCCTCACCTCCGAGCCGTCACCGCACGACTGGCGGGTCGGCAAGAAGTTGCTGGCGTGGGAGCGTCCCCTGCGCCCGTCGGATCGCGAAGCGCTGGCGCGCGGCGGGGTGGCGCCACCGGAGGGCGACATCCTGGGCGTCCGGGTGTCCGACGAGGGCGTCAAGTTCGCGTTGATCGCCGACGAGCCGGGCGTGTACTTCACCACCCCACATTTCGACGGCTATCCGGCGGTGCTGGTCAGGCTGGCCGAGATCGGTGTCCGCGACCTCGAGGAGCTGATCACCGAGGCATGGCTCACGCAGGCGCCGAAGAAGCTCGTCCGGGAGTTCCTGGCCGACTCGTTGTAAGCGGCGTCAAGCCTGACGCAGGTCGATCACCCGTTGCAGGTCGTCGACGCAGGCCCGGACGACGTCGGCGAGCACCACCTCGGTTTTCTCGCGGGCATCCGACTGCAGCTTCGAAGCGTGGCCGCGCGCCGCGGCGGTGTATGCGGACGCCCCGGCGGGATCCGAGTCGGCGAGCGCTGTTGCCGCCGCGAGTTCGACCAGCACGGCCCGCACGGGCTTCGGAAGCCGTTCGCGGCAGCTATCAACGACGGGCGTGACGGCGCGCGCGAGTTGCAGCACGGAGCCGGCGAGCAGGGCCACATGGACGGCCTGGTGATCCGCGGCCTCGACGGCGTCGCGCATTCCCCAGCGCCGCGGCGAAATCCGCACGACCTGACGGGCGGTGGCGCGGGCCTGGATGAGCCCGCCCAGCTGTTCGTGCACCCGGTCGACGACCGACAGCGGCCAGTCGGGAGCGGGCACTCTGCGTCCGGCGGCGACGTCCGCGGCGCGCGACAGGACCCCCTGCAACACGCGCAGCACGCCGATGCGCGCTCCGCGGAGCACCTTCAACGGGTCGGCCGGGAAAAGCAGGACGGCGAACACGATGGCCAGGCAACCGCCGATCAGGGCGTCGTCGATGCGTTCCCAACCGACGCCGCTACGGAACAACGCAAGCACCAGGATCGACGACACGACGGTCTGGTTGGCGAACATCATGCCCTGTCCGATGTAGCCCTGGCCGACCAGGATCGCGGCCGACAGCGCGAGCAGCGCCGCGAGGGCGATGGGGACGGCCCCGGTCCCGAGCAGCCCCTGCACCAGGGTGCCCAGCCCGATCCCCAGGGTCACCCCGATCATCATCTGAACGGCGCGTTGCGCGCGCAGGACGTTGGTGATCGACAGGCACACCGCGGCGGCAATGGGCGCGAAGAACGGCTGAGGGTGACCGAGCACGTCGTGCGCCAGGTACCAGGCCAGGCCCGCGGCGACCGACGTCTGCACCAGGTTGAACCACCGGTCACGCAGCCGTTTGACGGCCGCGTACGCGGCGGATGGCACCGTCCGCAGCGAAGTGGTCATGAAGGATTGCTTACCTCAGGCCACACGCCATCGCTCGCGGTGGTGATTGCGCCGGCTTGGCCGGCCCCTTCGCCGAGCCTGTAAGTATGCAGAAGAAGTGCGAGTGCGGGCCTGCAGATTTACAGGCTCGGTGAATTGGCGCGCCGCGCCGGCTAGACCGGCCGCAACTCGAACAGCGGGATCACCCGGCTGGTCTTGGACTGATACTCCGCGAAGCCGGGCGCCGCGGCGGTGACCTTCGGGAAAAGCTCCTCGCGCTCCGCGGGCGGCAGCTCGCGGGCCGTCACGTCGTAGGCTTGCACTCCCTGCGGGGCACCGACCTCCACGTGCGCCGCCGGGTTGGCCCGCAGGTTGTGCACCCAGGCCGGGTTGACGGGGGCGCCGGCGAAGGACCCGACGACGATCAGCCTGCCGTCGATGCGGAAATACGCCAGCGGCGACACCCGGGGTTGGCCGGACTTGGCGCCCGTCGTGGTCAGCAGCAGCAGGTCGGCGCCCGCGAACTGGCCACCGACCTTGCCGCCGTTGGCCCGGAACTCGTCGATGATGCTCGTGTTGAACGCGTTGATGGTCTCGGTGTCGGGAACTTCGGTCATTGGCGCCGCTCCTCCTCATTGCTTCGCGCTGCATCGTCGCCGGCGCGGGTCATGCCCCATCAACCGGTTCCGGCCTGGCGTCTATTCCGGACTCCTTACGCTGCTGGGCGGTGATCGGCGCCGGCGCGTCGGTGAGCGGGTCGACGCCACCGCCGGTCTTCGGGAACGCGATCACCTCACGAATCGAGTCCGCCCCGGCCAGCAGCGCCACGATCCGGTCCCAGCCGAACGCGATCCCGCCGTGCGGCGGCGCGCCAAAGGTGAACGCCTCCAACAGGAATCCGAACTTCTCCTGCGCCTCGGCCTTGTCCAGGCCCATCACCGCGAACACTCGCTCCTGAATGTCGCGGCGGTGAATACGGATCGAGCCACCACCGATCTCGTGGCCGTTGCAGACGATGTCGTAGGCGTCGGCCGGCACGCGTCCGGGATCGGTGTCGACCGCGTCCTCGTACTCCGGCTTGGGCGAGGTGAACGCGTGATGCACCGCCGTCCACGCCCCCGACCCGACGGCCACGTCCCCGGCGGCGGTCGCCTCCTCGGCCGGCTCGAACAGCGGCGGGTCGACCACCCACACGAACGCCCACGCGTCCGGGTCGATCAGGCCCAGCCGCGTGGCGATCTCGCCGCGCGCCGCGCCGAGCAGCGCCCGCGAGGATTTGACCGGGCCCGCGGAGAAGAAGATGCAGTCCCCCGGCTTGGCCCCGACGTGCGCGGCCAGGCCGGCGCGTTCGGCGTCGGTCAGGTTCTTGGCCACCGGGCCGCCCAGCTCGCCGTCGTCGGCGACGAGCACGTAGGCCAGCCCCCGGTGCCCACGCTGCTTGGCCCACTCCTGCCAGCCGTCCAGGGCGCGCCGCGGCTGCGAGGCCCCGCCGGGCATCACCACCGCGCCGACATACGGCGCCTGGAAGACGCGAAAGGTGGTGTCTTTGAAGAACTCTCCGCATTCGACGAGCTCCAGCCCGAACCGCAGGTCGGGCTTGTCGGAGCCGAACCGCCGCATGGCGTCGGCGTAGGCGATCCGCGGGATCGGCGTCGGGATCGTATAGCCGATCAGCGCCCACAGCGCGGAGAGGATCTCCTCGGAGATCGCGATGACGTCCTCGGCGTCGACGAAGCTCATCTCCATATCGAGCTGGGTGAACTCGGGTTGGCGGTCGGCGCGGAAGTCCTCGTCGCGGTAGCAGCGGGCGATCTGGTAGTAGCGCTCCATCCCGGCCACCATCAGCAACTGCTTGAACAGCTGCGGGCTCTGCGGCAGGGCATAGAACGAACCGGGGTGCAGCCGCGCCGGCACCAGGAAGTCGCGCGCCCCCTCCGGGGTCGAGCGGGTGATGGTCGGCGTCTCGATCTCGACGAAATCGAGCCCCGCCAGCACCGAGCGCGCGGCGGCATTCACCTTGGAGCGCAAGCGAATTGCCGCGGCCGGGCCGTCGCGGCGCAGGTCGAGGTAGCGGTACTTCAACCGCAGCTCCTCGCCGGCGGGCTCGTCGAGCTGGAACGGCAGCGGCGCGCTCTCACCGAGCACGGTCAGCGAGGTGGCATTGATTTCGATGTCGCCGGTGGCGATCTCGGGGTTGGCGTTGCCCTCCGGGCGGATCTCGACGACACCGGAGACCGCGATGCAGAACTCGGCGCGCAGCCGGTGCGCCTGGGCCAACACGTCCTCGACGCGGAACACCACCTGCGCGACACCGGAGGCGTCCCGCAGATCGATGAAGATGACGCCGCCGTGGTCGCGGCGGCGAGCCACCCACCCCGCCAACGTCACCTTTTGGCCGGCGTCGCTACTTCGAAGCGATCCCGCAACGTGGCTGCGCAGCACAAACACTCCCCTTTACGTTAAACGACTGACCAGTCTAAGGGGCGGTGTAGCTTCGCTCTTATCGCCACGAACATCGCACTGGTCGGTCCCGGTGCCGTCGGAACGACGGTCGCCGCGCTGCTCCACAGGGCCGGGCATTCGGTGCTCGTGTGCGGGCGCACTCCCCGCGACAACATCGAGCTGCGGCCCGACGGCGCCGCCCCGATCGTGGTGCCCGGCCCCGTGCACACCGACCCCCGCGCCATCAACGGTCCGGCGGACGTGGTGTTCCTGGCCGTCAAGGCCACCCAGAACGATGCCGCCGCCGGCTGGCTGGCCCGCCTGTGCCAGGAGCACACCCTCGTCGCCGTGCTGCAGAACGGTGTCGAGCAGGTCGAGCAGGTCAAGCCGCACTGCCCGTCGTCGCCCGTCGTCCCCGGGATCGTGTGGTACTCGGCCGAGACCCAGCCGCAGGGGTGGGTGCGGCTGCGCGGCGAGGCCGCGCTGGTGCTGCCCAGCGGACCGGCGGCCGAGACGGTCGCCGAGCTTTTGCGCGGCGCGGGCTGCCGGGTGGACTGCGACCCCGACTTCATCACCGCGGCGTGGCGCAAGCTGCTCGTCAACGCGCTGGCCGGGTTCATGGCCCTGTCCGGGCGGCGGTCCGGCATGTTCCGCCGCGACGACGTCGCCGCGCTGTCGCGCCGCTATGTCGCCGAATGCCTGGCCGTCGCGCGGGCCGAGGGCGCCCGGCTGGCCGACGACGTGGTCGACGAGCTGGTCGACCTCTTCCGTCAGGCCCCCGAGGACATGGGCACGTCGATGCTGGCCGACCGGGAACACCACCGGCGGCTGGAATGGGACATCCGCAACGGCGTGATCATCCGCAAGGCCCGCGCGCACGGGCTGGCGACGCCGATCAGCGACGTCGTGGTACCGCTGCTGGCGGCGGCCAGCGACGGCCCGGGATAGGTTTAGTGCCATGCATCCCTGCGAACGCGTGGACCTAGACTTCGTCGACAACGCGCCATTCGTATTCCGCAACGGCGTCGACCTCGCCGTCACGCCCGAGCAACTGTTCGAGGTCCTCGGCGACGCCGAGTCCTGGCCGCGCTGGGCCAGCGTGATCACCAAGGTGACCTGGACCAGTCCCGAGCCGCGCGGTGTCGGCACCACCCGCATCGTCGAGATGCGCGGCGGCATCGTCGGCAACGAAGAGTTCCTCGCCTGGGAACCGTTCACCCGCATGGCATTCCGGTTCAACGAATGCTCGACGCGGTCGGTTGCCGCCTTCGCCGAGGACTACCGGGTGGAGGCCACCCCGGGCGGCTGCCGGCTGACGTGGACCATGGCGCAGAAACCCGCCGGACCGGCGCGGCTGGCGATGGTCGTGGCGGGCCCGCTGCTGAACCTGGCCCTGCGCCGGTTCCTGCGCAACCTGCGCGGCTACACCGACGCCCGGTTCGCCGCCACCGGGCAACGTTAGGAGCGTGCCATGACCTTCAACGAGGGTATGCAGATCGACACCAGCACCGCGTCGTCGTCCGGCGGGGGCGGGATGCGGATGGCCATCGGGGGCGGCGTCGGCGGGCTGCTGATCCTTTTCATCGCGATGTTCCTCGGCGTCGATCCCGGTGGCGTCGTGAGCCAGCAGCCGATGGACACCCGCAACGACGTCGCGCCCGGTTTCGACCTGAGCCGGTGCCGGACCGGGGCCGACGCCAACAAGTACGTGCAATGCCGCGTGGTGGCCACCGGCAATTCCGTGGACGCGGTGTGGCATCAGCTGATGCCGAGCTATACCCGACCGCACGTGCGGCTGTTCACCGGCCAGGTGAACACCGGCTGCGGTCCCGCCACCACCGCGGTGGGGCCGTTTTACTGCCCGGTGGATCAGACGGCGTACTTCGACACCGGCTTCTTCCGGGAGCTGGTCGACCGATTCGGTTCCAGCGGTGGACCTTTCGCGCAGGAGTACGTGGTGGCCCACGAATACGGCCATCACGTGCAACAACTGCAGGGCATCCTGGGCCGCTCCCAGCAAGGCGCGCAGGGGGCCGGCGGCAACGGGGTGCGCACCGAGCTGCAGGCCGACTGCTACGCCGGCATCTGGGCGCACTACGCGTCGACCGTCAGGCAGGAGAGCACCGGCGTGCCATACCTGGAGCCGTTGAGCGACAAGGACATTCAAGACGCGCTCTCGGCCGCGGCGTCGGTGGGCGACGACCGCATCCAGAAGGCCTCGACCGGGCGCGTCAACCCCGAATCGTGGACGCACGGTTCGGCCGCGCAGCGGCAGAAGTGGTTCACCGTCGGCTATCAGACCGGCGACCCGAACAAGTGCGACACCTTCGCCGCCGCCAACCTCGGCTAAACGCCACTCAGCAAGCCCCGCAACGTGGTTCGGCCCCGCTCGTCGAGCGGCAGCAGCGGCGGGCGCGGATCCCCGACCGGGAGGCCGAGCAGGTCCAGGCCGGCCTTCACGGTGGTGGCCAGCCCGCCCGCGACGATGAACGTGAGCAATGGCTTGAGTTCGTCGTAGAGGGCCTGGGCCTTGTCGAGGTCACCCGCGCGCACCGCCTCGTACAGGTCTATGCACGGCTGCGGCCGCAAACACGGTGCGGCCGTGCACCATCCGGACGCGCCGGCCTTCAGGGCGTCGAGCACCAGCGGGTTGCTGCCGTTGTAGAAGGGCAGCCGGCCGCCGGACAGTTCGGCGATGCGCCGCATCCGGGTCAGGTCACCGGTGGACTCCTTGACCATCGTGACGTTGTCGATGGTCTCGAACATGCGGACCAACAGCTCGGGGGGCATGTCGACGCCGCTGGTGGCCGGGTTGTTGTAGGCCATGATCGGGATCCCGATGGCGTCGCCGATGCTGCGATAATGCTGGGCGATCTCGCGCTCGGTGAGCTTCCAGTAGGACACCGGCAGGATCATCACCGCGTCGGCGCCGGCCCGTTGTGCGTACTGGGCGCGCCGAATCGTCTTGGCGGTGGTCACATCCGACACGCCGACGATGATGGGCGCCCGGCCGGCGACGGTGGCGATGGTGGTGTCGACCACGGCGTCGAACTCGGGCTCGTCGAGGTAGGCCAATTCGCCGGTGCTGCCGAGCGGGGCGATCGCGTGGACCCCGGAGGACACGAGCTTTTCGACCAGCGCCGCCAGCCGCGCGGTGTTGATGCCGTCTTCGTCGAACGGGGTCACCGGGTAGGCGATGATGCCGTGGATGTCGGGCACGGACGGGCTCCTCAGAGGGCGTCGGGGTGGCGGGTCAGGGCGCGGCGGGCGTAGTAGGCGAAGTTGGCCCGGCTGCGTTGCGGTGACAGCGTCCAGTCGTGGGCCTCGCGGGCGAGCCGCTCGGGCAGTTCCTTGACGGTGCCGGCGGCCATGGCGGCCAGCTGCAGCTTCGCGGCGCGCTCGATCAGGATCGCCAGCGAGCACGCCTCCTCGACGCTGGCGCCGGCCACCACCTGGCCGTGATGCGCCAGCAGGACCGCCTTCTTGTCGCCGAGCGCGGCGGTGATGATCTCCCCCTCCTCGTTGCCGACCGGCACGCCCGGCCACTCGGCCAGGAACGCGCAGTCGCCGTAGAGGGGCGTGGTGTCCATGTGGGACACGATCAGCGGGACCTCCAGCATCGACAGCGCCGCCACGTGGAAGGCGTGGGTGTGCACGATGCATTGCACGTCCGGCCGCGCGCGGTAGATCCAGCTGTGAAAACGGTTGGCCGGGTTGGCGATTCCAGCTTCGGGTCCATCCCCGTCGAGCACGTTGAGGTCCTCGTCGACCAGCAGCAGGTTGGCTTCGGTGATCTCGTCGAACCCCAGCCCCAGCCGCTGGGTGTAGTAGGTCCCGGCCTTTTCTGCGCGGGCGGTGATCTGTCCGGCCAGCCCGGAGTCGTGCCCGGCGTCGAACAGGGCGCGGCACGTCAACGCCAGCTTCTGCCGGGTGGTCAACCGCGAATCGCCTTGGGAGGTGGCCAGCTGTTCGGCGGCCCGACGCATCAAGTCGGATTTCGAGTCGGTGAACGTGGAGGCCATATGTGACACAATAGACGATTGTAGGAAACTTCGTGTCCTAAATGCGTCATCGAGGGAGGCTCAGTGACAGCACTGCTGCGCGCCGTCCGCCGGCAACGCGGCCTCACCCTGGAGCAACTCGCCCGGCAGACCGGGCTGACCAAGAGCTACCTGTCGAAGATCGAACGCCGGTGCAGCACACCGTCGATCGCGGTGGCACTGAAGGTCGCGCGAGCGCTCGACGTCGACGTCGGGCGGCTGTTCTCCGACGACGCGGCCGAGGAGAAGATCACCGTCGACCGGGCCCCGGACCGCGCGGGCGGCGAACGCTACCGGGCGCTGGCGTCGTCGCTGCTGGGAAAGTCCATGTCGCCCTTCGTGGTTCGGCCGACGGAAAACCCGGCCGACGATCCCCACCCGGAGCACGCGGGTCAGGAGTTCGTATTTGTCCACGCCGGACGGGTCGAACTTGACTACGGAGACCAGACGATCGCGCTGGCCACCGGCGACAGCGCCTACTTCGACGCGTCGGTTGGCCACAAGATCCGGGCGGTTGGCGAGCGGGCCGAGGTCGTCGTCGTCGCACACGACGAGCCGCGATGACCGAGCTGTTGTTCTCCTACGGCACGCTGCAGCAGCCGGAGGTCCAGCGTGCGACGTTCGGCCGGGAGCTGGGCGGCCGCCGCGACGCGATCGTGGGCTTCGAGCTGGACCACGTGACCATCACCGACCCGCACGTCGTCGCCACCAGCGGCAGCGACCGCCACCCGATCCTGCGGCCGACCGAGCGCGCCGACGCGCACGTCGACGGGATGGTGTTCGCCCTCAGCGAAGCCGAACTGGCCGCGGCCGACGAGTACGAGGTGGACGACTATCGCCGCATCGCGGTGCCGCTCCGGTCGGGCGTCACCGCATGGGTGTACGTATTCGCCGGGTGATCACCAGGGCCGCGTCGAACACGTGACGCCGGTGGTGGCGTTCTGCGTCGCCACCACCTGGCCGTCGACGGCGATCTCGCAGTGCAACTCGGGGGTCGCCCCCGAGCCGCAGTCCGGCCAGTGACACCCGCCGCTGGCGGTGACGATCGCCCACTGGTTCGGGTTCGCCAGCGTGGCGGTGTAAACCAGCGGCTGCCCGGCGCCGAACGCCGTCTGCACGCTGTTCATGTACTGCGACGAGTTGGCGTCGTAGGCCGCCTGGCTGGGCGGATCGCTGTTCATGTACCGGACGTTGCCGGTCAGGTTGCCGGTGGCGGTGACCGTGTAGGTCACCTGATGGCCGGCCGGATCCGCGGATGAGGTCGCGGGCGCGACGGCCACTGCCGCGGCGGCCGCAAGCGTTGCCACGCACCCTGATACCGAGACCGCGCCTACCGCCTTTCGCACGTTCGTCATATCGAAAACGCTACCGGATTCGTTACCGACGGCTCGGCCGAAGTGGACGTTTACCGGGCGGTCGCCCGCCTCGGGTATGAAGCATGCATGAGCGACGATCCGGTCCCGGGCATCAGCCGTCGCAGGTTGTTGACGACGGGCGCCGTCTCGGCCGCCCTCGGGGCGGGCATCGGGGGTGGGGCCACGCTGGTGTGGTCTGCGCCCCGTGGACCCGGTGTCTGGTTTCAGCCGGATCGCGACGGCGCCCCGCCGGTGACGGGCCTGCATCTGCAATTCGGCAAGGATGCCGCCACCGAGGTGGTGGTGTCGTGGCACACCACCGACGCCGTCCGCAACCCGCGCGTCATGCTGGGCACGCCGGCGTCCGGCCTCGGCCGCACCGTGACCGCCGAAACCCGCACGTACCGGGACGCCAAGTCCCACACCGAGATTCGCGTCAACCATGCCCGCCTGACGGATCTCGGCCCGGACACCGACTACGTGTACGCCGCCGTGCACGACGGGGCCGAACCGGAGTACGGCACGGTACGGACCGCGCCGTCGGGGCGAAAGCCGCTGCGCTTCACCAGCTTCGGCGACCAGTCCACGCCGACGCTGGCCAAGTTGCCCGACGGCAGGTATGCCACCGACAACATCGGTTCACCCGCGGCGGCGGACACCACGCTGGCGATCGAGCGCGTCGGCCCGCTGTTCAACCTGGTCAACGGCGACCTGTGCTACGCCAACCTCGCACAGGACCGGATACGCACCTGGTCGAACTGGTTCGAGAACAACACGCGTTCGGCGCGCTACCGGCCGTGGATGCCGGCGGCGGGCAACCACGAGAACGAATGGGGCAACGGGCCAATCGGTTACGGCGCCTACCAAACCTACTTCGCATTGCCGGATTCCGGGTCCGGTCCGCAGACCCGCGGGCTGTGGTACTCGTTCACCGCCGGCTCGGTGCGGGTGATCAGCCTCAACAACGACGACGTGTGCTTCCAGGACGGCGGTAACTTCTACGTGCACGGCTACTCCGGCGGCGATCAAAAGCGCTGGCTCGCAACCGAACTCGCCTCCGCACGGCGCGACCCGGATATCGACTGGATCGTCGTTTGCATGCATCAGACGGCGATCTCCACCGCCGACAAGGCCAACGGGGCCGACCTGGGGATCCGCGAGGAGTGGCTGCCGTTGTTCGACCGGTATCGGGTCGATCTGGTGGTGTGCGGCCACGAACACCACTACGAACGGTCGCATCCGCTGCGCGGAACGCTGGGTACCGACACCCGCACGCCGATCCCCGTCGACACCCGCGACGACCTCATCGACACGACCCGGGGAACCGTGCACCTCGTCATCGGCGGGGGCGGCACGTCCGCGCCGACCAACGGGTTCCTCTTCCCCGAACCGCGGTGCCGCGTGTTGACCGGCGTCGGGGCATTCGATCCCGCGCTCGGGCACAAGGCACCGATCTACGTGATGGAGGAGGCGCCGTGGTCGGCGTTTCGCGACCGCGACAACCCTTACGGCTTCGCGGCTTTCGACGTCGACCCGGGTCAACCCGGCGGCAACACGTCGATCAAGGCGACGCACTACGCGTTGAGCGGACCGTTCGGCGCGGTCACCGCGGTGGATCAGTTCACGCTCACCAAACCGCGCGGCGACGGGCCCGGCTAGCTCAAAACAGCGTCTGCTGAACGGGTTCCGGCGGGGCCGCCGGTGTGACGGGCCGCGGGAACGGGCGGTGATCACCGGCCAGCCCATACTTCGCGATCAGCGGTGCGGCCCGTTCCCGCAACGCCTCGCGGTAGCCCGGCGGCAGGTAGGCTCCGCGCCGGTACAGCTCGCGATAGCGGCCGACCAGTTCGGGATGCGAGCGGGCCAGCCAGGACATGAACCAGCCGCGGGTCGAGCGCCGCAGGTGTAGGCCGAAAACCGTCACGCCGGTGGCCCCGGCCGCCGCGATCTGGCCGAGCAGCCGATCGAGGTGCTCGGCGGAGTCGGTGAGGTGCGGCAGCACCGGCGCGACCATCACATGACAGTCCAGGCCGGCGTCGCGGATCGCGGCGATGAGACCCAGGCGCGCCTGCGGCGTCGGGGTGCCTGGCTCGACGTCGCGGTGCAGCTCCGGGTCGCCGACCGCCAGCGACACCGCGACCGACACCGGAACCTGCCCCGCCGCATCGGCGATCAGCGGCAGGTCACGCCGCAGCAGCGTGCCCTTGGTCAGGATGGACAGCGGCGTACCGGATCCGGCGAGCGCGCCGATGATGCCCGGCATCAGCCCGTAGCGGCCCTCGGCGCGCTGGTAGGGATCGGTGTTGGTGCCCAGCGCGACCGTCTCGCGCCGCCACGACGGCCGGCGCAGCTCGCGGCGCAGCACCTCGGCGACGTTGGTCTTGACCACGATCTGGGTGTCGAAGTCGGTGCCGCAGTCGAAGTCCAGGTATTCGTGGCTGGGACGCGCGAAGCAATAGCGGCAGGCGTGCGAGCAGCCGCGGTAGCCGTTGACCGTATACCGGAACGGCAGCGCGGCCGCGCTGGGCACCTTGTTCAGCGCGGACTTGCACAGCACCTCGTGAAAGGTGATCCCGTCGAACTGCGGTGCGCGCACGCTGCGCACCAGGCCGATCCGCTGCAGCCCCGGCAGCGCCCCGTCGTCGACGGGATCCCCGTTGACCGCCACGGCCTGGCTAGCCCAGCGCATGCCTTCTATTCGAACAATAGTTCGATTACTAGTCAAGCTCAGAATGGCGGTGGGTCGTTGTTGGGTGGTGCGGGGCCCGTGTGTTTGGTTTGGGCGGCCAGGCGGGTTTGGCGGTTGTGTTGGCGTTCGGTGGCGATGCGGGTGGCGCGGTCTTGGGCGCGGGTGCGGCGGCGTCGGGGCATCATCGCGGTGCGCTCGCCGTGGCGCTCGGTGTGGCGCTCGGTGGTGGTGGTGGGTGGGGTGGGCAGCTCAGCGGTGGGTGCGCACAGGCTGGGGAATAGCAGCGCGCTGCCCGGGGTGCTGACATAGGTCTGCCCGGCCGGCGAGGTCAAGATCAGCGTCCCGTCCGGTAGCTGCTTGTCGGTCCAGCCGCAAAACGTCTTCACCAAGTGATGAGTTCTACAGTAGCACTTGAGGTTTGACGCATGCGTTGGCCCGCCTTGGGCGTAGGGGACAGTATGATCCAGATCGCAGTGCCACGCGGGCCGATCACAACCGGGCCAGCGACACGTCAAATCCCGGCACCGCACAAAATCCGCCAACGCCTTCGACGGCACATACCCCTTCTCCGGCGCCGCGTCGACGGGGTGGACCAACGGCACCACCGTAGAGGATTGAGCGAGTTCGGCGATCAGCTCGGGCGGGATGAACCCGTCGGCGCCCACCTCGGATCCCGGCGTAGTGCTGGTGCCCTCGAGGGTGGCCTGCTCGGCGATCACATGAATGACCACCGGGCCCACCGCCGGCCTCGTGCCGGCCGCACAATCGGTGCGCCCACACCGGCACCCCAGCCGATCCGCGCCGGCGGCCAGCGCCCCCAGCGCATCGGCGCGGCGCTGGGCGCGGGTGCGTGGGTCCTGGACGCACACCGTGGCCGCCAACGCATCCAACCGCTGATCTAGCGCGCGGGCATCCGGAGTGAACAAGATGCCGTTGATCTGGGAGATACCGCTCTCGACGAGATCCCCGATCCAGATCTCGCGGTCGGTCTGGTGCTCCTTGCGCCGCCGCACCGCATCGGCGTCCACCCGGGCCACGATCTTGTCCACCTGCGCGGCCAGGCGACCCCGCGTCATCGACGGCCACCGCCCCACCTGCACGGCCAACTCGGCGTCCACGCGCGCCAGCACATCGGGATCGGTGATCAAATCCGTGCGATACACGATCGTTTGAAACAGCCGAAAATCGATGTCACCGCCGCGGAACACATCTCCCACCCGCGGCAGGCGCTCCCGCATCGCGCGGGCATAGCGCAACCGGCTGGCGGCCAACCCCTGACTGATCCGCAACGCCGCGGCCACCTCGGCAGCCACCGCCTCCATGGTGTCGATCGCCCAGTCCTCATTTTCCGAACACCGCGACAACCGATAACCGAACAACTCCCCAATCGCGACCAACTGCTCAGCGGCCGCCCGATTCTCCACCCGCGTCGCCGCACAAATCCGATCCACCCACCCCGCCGAAACCGCCGTCGTCGACGGATAATGCCGCTCAAACAAGTCATCAAACCGCGCCATCACCTCAGGATCCGACTGACCACCGGGCTGTTCTTCGAACATACGTTCGACTATAGCCGCGCGATCCGATAACTTCCACCCACGCCTTCAGACTGTGGATAAAGTAGGGATGCTCGAAGCTCAGCCGCCCAGCTTCGAAAGCACCTCGGCGACAACCGAATCCATCGACACGGACACCTGCCCGCCCGTCGCGAGGTCCTTCACCCCGACCGTCGCGGCCCCGATATCGCGGTCACCCAGCACCAGCGCGAGACGCGCGCCGGAACGATCGGCGGCGCGCATCGCGCCCTTGAGACCCCGGTCACCGTAGGCCAGATCCACCCGGATACCCGACGCGCGCAGCTGCGCGGCCAGCACGGCCAGCCGCAGCTTGGCCGGCTCGCTCAGCGGCACGCCGAACACGTCGCAGCGCGTGGTCTCCCCCACGCTCTTGCCCTCGGCGCGCAGCGCCAGCAGCGTGCGGTCCACCCCCAGCCCGAACCCGATGCCCGACAGGTCTTGCCCGCCGAGCTCGCGCATCAGGCCGTCGTAGCGGCCGCCGCCGCCGATGCCCGATTGCGCGCCCAGCCCGTCGTGCACGAACTCGAACGTGGTCTTGGTGTAGTAGTCCAGCCCGCGCACCATCCGCGGGTTGAGGACGTACGGCACCCCGAGCGCGTCCAGGTGCGCCAGCACGGTGTCGAAGTGCTGCTTGGCCACGTCGGACAGGTGATCGAGCAGCACCGGCGCGCCGGCCGTCATCGCCCGCACCTCGGGTCGCTTGTCGTCGAGCACCCGCAGCGGATTCAGCTGCGCGCGCCGCCGGGTCTCCTCGTCCAGGTCGAGCCCAAACAGGAACTCCTGCAACCGTTCCCGATACTGCGGGCGGCAGCTCTCGTCACCCAACGAGGTGATCTCCAGCCGGAACCCGTCCAGGCCCAGCGAGCGGAACCCGGCGTCGGCGACGGCGATCACCTCGGCGTCCAGCGCGGGGTCGTCGACGCCGATCGCCTCGACACCGACCTGCTGCAGCTGGCGGTAGCGGCCGGCCTGCGGGCGCTCGTAGCGGAAAAACGGTCCGGCGTAACAGAGTTTGACCGGCAGTGCGCCGCGGTCCAGGCCGTGTTCGATCACCGCGCGCACCACCCCGGCGGTGCCCTCGGGCCGCAGCGTCACCGAGCGGTCGCCGCGGTCGGCGAAGGTGTACATCTCCTTGGACACCACGTCGGTGGATTCGCCGACGCCGCGGGCGAACAGCGCGGTGTCCTCGAAGATGGGCAGCTCGACGTCGCCGTAGCCGGCGCGGCGGGCGGCACCCAGCAACCCGTCGCGCACCGCGACGAAGCCCGCCGAATCGGGCGGGACGTAGTCCGGCACCCCCTTGGGAGCGAAAAACTGGGTCACCGGCTCAGGCCCTCCAGGAATGGATTGAAGCGCCGCTCCGCGCCGATGGTCGTCGAATTGCCATGTCCCGGCAGCACGACGGTGTCGTCGTCGAGCACCAAGAGCTTGTCGATGATCGAGGTCAGCAGGTCGCGGCCGCTGCCGCCGAATAGATCGGTGCGGCCCACCGAGCGCTCGAACAGCGTGTCGCCGGTGAAGACGACATCCTGGTCCCCGTAAACCCGGAAGACCACCGATCCGCGGGTGTGCCCGGGCGTGTGATCGACGTTGACGGTCACGCTGCCCAGGTCGAGCTTGTCGCCGTCGCGGTCCAGCTCCACCACCCGCTTGGGCTCGCGGAAGAACGCACCCGCCACCACCTGCGCCAGCCGCGGGCCCAGGCCGTAGATCGGGTCTTTCAGCATGAACCGGTCCTCGGGATGGATGTAGGTCGGGCAGCCATAGGTATCGGAAACCTTCTGCGCGGACCACATGTGGTCGATGTGCCCGTGAGTGAGCAGCACCGCGGCCGGCGTCAGCCGATTCTCGTCGAGGATGCGCCGCAGCGGGCCCATGGCACGCTGCCCCGGATCCACGATGACGCAGTCCGTTCCGGGCCGCTCGGCCAACACGTAGCAGTTGCACTGCAACACGCCGGCGGGAAATCCGGTGATCAACACGGTTCTCAGTTTCCCACGGGGCCCGGTTGACAAGGGTCGCGGCGCCCACATTAGCCTGGGCTGGCTACTGAGGGGCCCCAATCGACCATGGAGGCATACCGGCCGTGCCGACCAATGAACAGCGACGTGCCACAGCCAAGCGCAAACTCGAACGGCGGCTGGAGCGCCGCGCAACGCGAGCCCGAACGCGCCGGATCCTGGTGATCGCCGGTGGCTCGATTGTGGCGGTGGCCGTGATCGCCGTGGTGGCGATCGCGGTCGTCAACACCAAGCACGAGCACAAGGGCAACACCGCGGCAACCAGCACCAGTCCCTCCCCGGAGACCACCACGACGGCTCCGCATACGGGGCCGGTTCCGTCCATAGCGCCCCTGCCGCCGTTCAAGCCGTCGGCCAGCCTCGGCGCCAACTGTCAGTACCCGGCGTCGTCGGATACGGCGGCCAAGCCGGTCAAGCCGCCGCGCACCGGCAAGGTGCCCACCGACCCGGCCGAAGTGAGCGCCAGCATGGTGACCAACCAGGGCAACGTCGGCCTGATGCTGGCCAACAACGAATCACCTTGCACGGTCAATAGTTTCGCCAGCCTGACCGGACAGGGGTTCTTCAACAACACCACATGCCACCGGCTGACCACCTCGCCGGCGCTGGGCGTCTTGCAGTGCGGCGACCCCAAGGGCGACGGCACCGGCGGGCCGGGCTACCAATTCGCCAACGAGTATCCGACCGACCAGTACCCGCCGCACGACCCCAAGCTGCAGGAGCCGGTGCTCTACCCGCGCGGCACGCTGGCGATGGCCAACGCCGGACCCAACACCAACGGCAGCCAGTTCTTCATGGTCTACAAGGACTCCCAGCTGCCGCCCCAGTACACGGTCTTCGGCACGATTCAGGCCGACGGGCTGGCCACCCTGGACAAGATCGCCAAGGCCGGCGTCGCCGGCGGCGGCGAAGACGGGCCGCCGGCCGCCGAAGTGACCATCAAGTCGCTGCTGCTCGATTAACCGCCTAAGCGGCGCCTGCGGGGAGGAGACCGGTGGCGATGGCCTTGTCCGGGAAGTCATTCGGCCAGTACCAATTGCTGGACGTGTTGGGCCACGGCGGGATGGGGCAGGTGTACCGCGCCTACGACGCCACCACCGACCGGGTGGTCGCGCTCAAGGTCCTGCCGCCGCATCTGGCCGAGGACCACCAGTTTCAGCAACGGTTTCGCCGCGAGGCCCGCATAGCGGCGAGCCTCAACGACCCGCACGTGGTGCCCATCCACGGCTATGGCGACATCGACGGTCGGCTGTATGTCGACATGCGCCTGATCGAGGGCCGCGACCTGCCCCAGTACATCGCCGAAAACGGCGGGCGGCTCAGCCCCGAACGCGCGGTCGCGGTGATCGAACAGGTTGCGGCGGCGCTGGATACCGCCCACCGGGCGGGATTGATACATCGCGACGTCAAACCGAAGAACATCCTGGTCACCTCCGCGCGGGACTTCGTGTATCTGATCGATTTCGGGATCGCGCGCGCCGCCACCGACACCACGCTCACCAACACCGGGCACACGATGGGCACCGTGGCGTACATGGCGCCCGAGCGCTTCAGGGGGACAACGGATCACCGCGCCGACGTGTATTCGTTGGCCTGCGTGCTGTACGAGTGCCTGACCGGAAGCCGCCCCTACCCCGGCGACAGCCTTGAGGAGCAGCTCAACGCGCATGTGAACGCACCGCCGCCGCGGCCGTCCCTCGCCGCACCCGGCGTGCCGCCTGCCCTCGATGCGGTGGTGGCTCGCGGGATGGCCAAGGACGTCGAATCCCGCTACCAGTCGGCACTCGAGCTCGCCGAGGCCGCCAGAGCGGCACTGGCCGCTCCCCTCGGCGCGGCGGCGCCCGGCCCGCGGCAAGCGCCCCCGCAGCCTCCGACGAGGGCGCTGAGCAGGCGCATGGTGCTGGGCATCGTCGGGGGGTCGGTCATCGCGCTGGCGGCGGTGGTCGCCCTGGTCATCTCCCTGGTGACCCAGAGCCACGGCCCCTCGAACAGCGCGGCAACCACTACCCCGACCCGCGCCCGGGTGCCGGCCAGGGCCGGATCGTCGCCGACGGCCGCCCAGACCGTGCCGCCGTTGCCGGCGTTCGCGCCTCCTGCCGACCTCGGCGCCGACTGCCAGTACCCGGCCTCGCCGGACCCGGCCAGCAGGCCGGTCAACCCGCCGCCGTCGGGCAGGGTATCCACGGATCCGGCCCAGATCCACGCCACCATCGTCACCAACGTCGGCGATATCGGCATCCAGCTCGCCAACGCCAAAACCCCTTGCACGGTAAACAGTTTCACCAGCCTGGCCACGCAACGATTCTTCGACAACACCGAATGCGGCCGCCTCGTCGACGCGCCCGACGGGGGGACGCTGCTGTGCGGCGGCCCCGATACCGAGGGCAGCGGTGGCCCGGGCTATGAATTCGCCGACGAATACCCCACCAACCAGTACAGGGCCGGCGATCCCGCGCTCAAGGCGACGGTGATCTACCCGCGCGGCACCGTGGCCATGGCCACCAGCGGACCCAACACCAACGGCAGCCAGTTCTTCATGGTGTACCGCGACGCCGAACTGGAGCCACAGTGCACCGTGTTCGCCACGGTCGACCAGGAGGGCCTGGCGACGCTCGACAAGATCGCCAAGGCGGGCGTCGCCGGCAATCGTCAAAGCGGCATGCCCGCCAGCACGGTCACGATCACCTCGGTGCGGCTGGGCTGACCCGTTCGGGCATCGCGTGTGAGCTGACGGTGTGATTTTGGGCCAAATTTGCGCCCAGGATTCACTGCGAAAGCCGTAGGCGCACACTCGATCGCCGTCAGGCGGCGGACGTCACGCGGTAGACGTCGTAGACGCCTTCGACGTTGCGCACGACGTTGAGCAGGTGCCCGAGGTGCTTGGGGTCACCCATCTCGAAGGTGAACCGGCTGATCGCCACCCGGTCGCCGGACGTGGTGACCGACGCCGACAGGATGTTGACCTTCTCGTCGGCCAGCACCCGCGTGATGTCCGACAGCAGCCGGTGCCGGTCGAGCGCCTCGACCTGAATGGCCACCAGGAACACCGACGACGCCGACGGCGCCCACAGCACCTCGATGATGCGCTCGGATTGTTGTTGCAGCGACGCGGCATTGGTGCAGTCGGTGCGGTGCACGCTGACCCCACCGCCGCGGGTGACGAAGCCCATGATCTGGTCGCCCGGCACCGGCGTGCAGCACTTGGCCAGCTTGGTCAGCACCCCCGGGGCGCCGGGGACCGAGACCCCGACGTCGTCGGTGCTGCGCGGGCGGCGCAGCATGGTCGCCGGCGTCGACCGCTCGGCCAGCTCCTCCTCGGCCTGGTCGATGCCGCCGAGCTCGGCCAGCAGCCGCTGCACGGCGTGCCGGGCCGACACGTGCCCCTCCCCGATGGCGGTGTAGAGCGCGGACACGTCGGTGTAATGCAGCTCGCGGGCCACCGCCGCCATGGACTCGCCATTCACCAAGCGCTGCAACGGAAGTCCGCCCCGGCGTACCTCGCGGGCCATCGCCTCCTTGCCGGCCTCCAGCGCCTCCTCCCGGCGTTCCTTGGCGAACCACTGCCGGATCTTCGTCTTCGCGCGCGGGGACACCACGAACTGCTGCCAGTCGCGCGACGGCCCGGCGTTGGGCGCCTTGGACGTGAAAACCTCGACGACTTCGCCGTTTTCGAGCTTGCGTTCCAGCGCCACCAGCCGCCCGTTGACCCGGGCGCCGATGCAGCGGTGGCCGACCTCGGTGTGCACCGCGTAGGCGAAGTCCACCGGCGTCGACCCGGTCGGCAGCGTGATGACGTCGCCCTTGGGGGTGAAGACGAAAAGCTCTTGCACCGCGAGGTCGTAGCGCAGCGACTCCAGGAACTCACCCGGGTCGGCGGCCTCCCGCTGCCAGTCGAGCAGCTGACGCATCCAGGCCATGTCGTCGATCTCGGCGGCGGCGTGCGGGTGCGGAACGCCGTTGCGGCCCTTGGCTTCCTTGTAGCGCCAGTGCGCGGCGATGCCGTATTCGGCGGTGCGGTGCATGTCGCGGGTGCGGATCTGCACCTCCAGCGGCTTGCCCTCCGGCCCGACCACGGTGGTGTGCAGCGACTGGTACACACCGTACCGCGGCTGGGCGATGTAGTCCTTGAACCGCCCCGCCATCGGCTGCCACAGCGAATGCACCACGCCGACGGCGGCATAACAGTCGCGGATCTCGTCGCACAGGATGCGGATGCCGACCAGGTCGTGGATGTCGTCGAAGTCGCGGCCCTTGACGATCATCTTCTGGTAGATCGACCAATAGTGCTTGGGCCGGCCCTCCACCGTCGCCTTGATCTTCGACGCACCCAGGGTGTTGACGATCTCGGTGCGGACCTTGGCCAGGTAGGTGTCGCGGGACGGCGCGCGGCCGGCGACCAGCCGGACGATCTCCTCGTACTTCTTGGGGTGCAGGATCGCGAACGACAGGTCTTCCAGCTCCCACTTGACGCTGGCCATCCCCAGCCGATGCGCCAGGGGCGCAATGACTTCCAGCGTCTCGCGGGCCTTGCGGGCCTGCTTTTCCGGGGGCAGGAAGCGCATGGTGCGCATGTTGTGCAGCCGGTCGGCGACCTTGATCACCAGCACCCGCGGGTCGCGGGCCATGGCGGTGATCATCTTGCGGATGGTCTCGCCCTCGGCGGCGCTGCCCAGCACGACCCGGTCCAGCTTGGTCACGCCGTCGACGAGGTGGCCCACCTCCTCGCCGAATTCCTCGCTCAAAGCCTCCAGCGTGTAGCCGGTGTCCTCGACGGTGTCGTGCAGCAGCGCGGCCACCAAAGTGGTGGTGTCCATGCCCAATTCGGCCAGGATGTTGGCGACGGCCAGCGGGTGGGTGATGTAGGGATCACCGGAATGCCGCAACTGGGTGGCATGCCTTTGGTCGGCCACCTCGAAGGCCCGCTGCAGCATCGACAGGTTCGCCTTGGGATAGATCTCCCGGTGCACCGCCACCAGCGGTTCGAGCACGGGATTGAGCGTGCTGCGCTGGGCGGTCATCCGCCGGGCCAGCCGGGCCCGGACCCGGCGTGAGGCGCTGCTGGACGTCTTGAGCGTCTCGGCCGGCTCAGTGGCCACCGGCGACTCCGCGGGCGCGTCAAGAGCCTGCGTTGTGCCCTGATCGTCGGCCACGTTGGTCACCTCCGATCTCGAGGATATCGCCAAAGTCGGGCGGTTAGGCGCGGCTCAAGCTGTACACCGGCAACGGCGCGAGCGCCTGGCGGCCGCCCAGCGCGGTGAGTTCCATGACCACCGCCGCCGCCGTCACGTTGGCCCCGGCGCGTTTCAGCAACCTCGTCGCCGCGGCGAGGGTGCCGCCGGTGGCCAGCACGTCGTCGACGATCACGACGTCGCGGCCGCGCAGATCGACGCCCTCGGCGGGAATCTCCAGGGTGGCGCTGCCGTACTCCAGGTCGTAGTGCTCGGCGTGCACCGGGGGCGGCAGCTTGCCGCCCTTGCGGATGGCCAGCACGCCGATGCCCAGCCGGTCGGCGACGGCCGCCGCGACCAAAAAGCCGCGGGAGTCGATGCCGGCCACCAGGTCGGCGCCGGACGCGATGCCGGCCAACGCGTCGGTCACCGCCGTCATCGCCTCCCGATCGGCGAACAACGGGGTGAGGTCCTTGAACTGGACGCCCGGCCGCGGAAAATCGGCGACCTGCCGCGTCAACGACGCGATCAGGTCGGCCACCGGCGCCCTCCCGCTGACACCGGTCACTGTATTAGCGCCCAGCGGTCCATGTTCCAGCCCGCGCCCCAACGGGTCGGATTCCGGCCGACGGCATACATCTTCTTCGACATCAGCAGCGTGCGCTGCTGCCGGTACAGGGGCAGGGTCGGCATGTCGGCCCAGAGTACCGGGGCCGCTTGCGCCAGCAGCCTGACCCGCTCGGCGGGGTCGGCCGACACCGCCAGCGCGCCGATCACGCTGTCGACTTGGGGATTTGCATAGCCGGACAGGTTGTTGCCGTTGCCGCTGTGCAGGTCGTAGGCGTCCATCGCCGACGATCCGGTCGATCCGCTGCCGGTGGCCCCGCCGGTGCTGGCCAGCAGCACGTCGATCTTTCCGTCCTTGAGTGCCTGGGGCCCCGAGGAATCCAGCCTGACGTTGGAGACCGTGATCCCGGCCGCGGCGCAGGATTTGGTGATGATGCCGACGGTGACCGCCAGCCGCGCATTGGGTCCCCGGTAGCCGATCCGCGCCGTCAGCGGCGCGCCACCCAGCGCGTCGCGGGCGGCCGCGGGATCCGCGTGGCCGAACGGCGCCGCCTCGGTGGCACCGTCGCCGGCGGCGAGGGCGTCGTCGGTGGCCGGGTCCAGGCGTGAATTGGCGATCGGCACCCCGGCGTCGTGCGCGATCGCGTCGCGCGGCGTGCACAGCGCGAACGCGCGCCGGGCCTTGGCCCGCGAAAACGGTCCCTGCGGCGCAAAGATCAGCTGCTCGATGCCGGCCGACGGCGAATCGGTGCGCTCGTAGTTGTCCGGGGTGGCAAGCGCCCCCGAGGACCCGACCGCGACGTCGACCACGTCGACGCTGCGGTTGGTGACCCGGTCCTGGATGTCGGCCCCCTGCGGCCACACCGTGATCCGCTTGGTGATCGCCTTGGGACCCCACCAGCGGTCGTTGGCGACGAGCACCACCGCGCCACCGTCGAGGATCGATTCGATCTTGTACGGTCCCGACGACGGGAAGCGCTTCAGGTCCAGGCCGGGCTTGAGGTCCCAGGCGGTGTTCCATAGCTTCGCGATCTGCTGCACCAGCGGCGCGTCGTTGCTCAGCAGGGCCGCGGTCACGTCGACGTTCAGCTGGTCGGCGATGACGTGCGACGGCATCATCGACGTCGCGGTGAAGAGCTGGGTGTAGTCGACGACGCTGCGGTCCGGGACGAAAGACACCCGCGCCTTCTTTTGCCCCGGCATGCACTCGACGTTGGCGACGTCGACGTAGCCGGCCTGGGTGGCGGCGTCGAAGCCGGCAAACCGGCCGGACTGCGCCGCCCAGGCGAGCACGAGGTCGTCGCAGGTCACCGGCTTGCCGTCGGAGTAGACGGCGTTGTCGGCGATCTGGTAATCGAGGACCAGCGGCGCACCGCCCACGACCGAGATGGTGCCGAAGTCACGGTCGGCCACGACCTGTCCGTCCGGGCCGTGATAGCCGAAGCCGGTGAGCGTGCGGGCAAACGCCTGCGCTCCCGCCGACGCGGCACCCACGACCGTGTTGGTGTTGTAGGTGACCAGCGGCCCGTCGACCACGTAGTCGATCTCCGAGGCGGCGCCGCCGGAACACGCGGCCAACGGGTAGGCCGCCGCGAACGTCGCGGCCAAGACGACAATGCCCCCAGTTCGCCGAGACCAGGTGGGCATCGCGCCTACCGCCGGCCGGCGTTCCGCTTGCCGGTCGGACGCCGGGTCCCGGTCGGCCGCGCCGGGCGCGCGCCCGGCGCCGGTTTGCTCGGTGCGGGAGAGCTGGACGCGGCGGCGCCGGTGGTGGTGTCCGCGGCCGATTCCCCGTCGGAGGTGTCGGAGGCCGTTTCCGCCTCGGCCGGCGAGCCGGGGCTGCGCCGTTTGACGACCCGGCGGGTGTGGGTGCGCACCAGCTTGGTGCGTTCCCGCAGCGTGACCAGCAGCGGGGTCGCGAAGAAGATCGAGGAGTAGGTGCCCACCAGGATGCCGATCAGCTGCACCAGCGCCAGGTCCTTCAGCGTGCCGACGCCCAGCAACCAGACGGCCACCACCATCAGTGCCAGCACCGGCAACACCGAGATCAGGCTGGTGTTGATGGAACGCATGAACGTCTGGTTGATCGCCAGGTTGGCCTGCTCGGCGAAGGTGCGCCGGTTGGTGTGCTGGAACCCGTGGGTGTTCTCCTCGACCTTGTCGAACACGATGACCGTGTCGTAGAGCGAGAAACCGAGGATCGTCAGCAGGCCGATGACCGTGGCCGGGCTGACCTCGAAGCCGACCAGTGAGTACACGCCGGCGGTGACGGTCAGGTCGAAACACATGGTCGTCAGCGCGGAGATGGCCATGTAGCGCTCGTAGCGCACGGTGATGTACAGGCTGACCAGCGCCAGGAACACCACCAGCGCGATCAACGCCTTCTTGGTGATCTGACCGCCCCAGGTCTCCGACACCGCCGAGTCGCTGATGGCCTGCTTGCTGGGCTTGCCGTCGGCGCCCTTGGGCTGGAACGCCTCGAACAGGGCGTTGCGCAGCTTCGTCGTCTGGTCGTTGGACAGATGTTCGGAACGGATCTGCGCCGTCGCCGACGCGCCGCTGCCGACGATCACCACCGACTCCGGCTCACTGCCGAGGGTCTTCCGGAAGACGTCGGACACCTGCGCGGTCTGGACCGTGCCCGTCGCGCCCGCGGCGGGCATCGACACCGTGGTGCCGCCCTTGAAATCGATCCCGAAAGTGAAGCCCCGCAAGACGATGCTGGCGATTGCCACCGCGACGATCGCTCCGCTGATGCCGTACCACAGCCGGCGGCGTCCGACCACCTCGAACGCGCCCGTGCCCGTGTAGAGCCGGGAAATGAAGCCGTGACGCGGCGGCTGGTCGGAGCCGTCGGTCGGCTCCACGGCGCCCGACGTCGGTTCGGTGATTTCGGCCGCCTCGGTTTCGGTCTTCTCTTTGGACGCCTTGGAGGAAGTCATGCGCTATCCCCGTCCCGTCTTCACGTGCGCCGAAGCCCGGCGTTCGCGGGCGACCCGCTGAACCGCTCCCAGGCCGTTGTACGCGGGCTTTGCCAGCCTCGAAGACTTGGAGGCCAGGTATACCAGCGGCCAGGTCACCAGGAACACCACCACCAGGTCGAGGATCGTCGTGAGGCCCAAAGTGAAGGCGAATCCCTTCACCTGGCCGATCGCCAGGAAATACAGCACAGCGGCGGCCAGGAACGTGACGGCATTGCCCGACACTATCGTCTTGCGTGCCCTCACCCAGCCCCGCGGCACCGCCGAACGGAACGAACGGCCTTCGCGGATCTCGTCTTTGATGCGTTCGAAGAACACCACGAAAGAGTCGGCGGTGGTGCCGATACCGATGATCAGACCCGCGATGCCCGCCAGGTCCAGGGTGTAGTTGATATATCGGCCCAGGAGCACCAGGATCGCGAAAACCATTGCGCCGGAAGCAACTAACGACAACGCCGTGAGCAATCCGAGTATCCGGTAGTACGCCAACGAATACAGCAACACCAACAGCAAGCCGATCGCACCGGCGATCAGACCCGCGCGTAGCGAGGTCAATCCCAGTGTCGCCGAAACGGTTTGAGCTTCCGACGATTCGAAGGACAGCGGCAGCGACCCGTATTTCAGGACGTTGGCCAGCTGGCGCGCGGATGCGGCGGTGAACGGCGGATCTCCCCCGGTGATCTGGGTGCGGCCGCCGGGGATGGCCTCTTGGATCATCGGGGCGCTGACGACCTGCGAGTCCAGCGTGAAGGCGGTCTGGGTGCCGATGTGGGCCGCGGTGAAGTCCGCCCAGGTGTTTGCCGCCGCCGGCTTGAACTGCAGATCGACGACGTAGCCGATGCCGTGCTGGTTCATGCCCGACGTGGCGTTCTGGATCTGGTCGCCGCTGATGATCGACGGCCCCAGCAGGTACGCCACCTTGTGGTCGGTCGAGCAGGTCACCAGCGGCAGGGCCGGGTCGTCGTTGCCGGCCAGGATGTCTTTTTTGTCGCACTGGGTCGCCTGGAACTGCAGGGCCAGGAACTGAATGCCCTGGCGGGTGCTCTGCCGCCACTTCTTCTCATCGTCGATGCGCTCGGCGAGATCCTTGCGCGGGTCCGGCGGGGCCGGCTGCTCGGCCGACGGCGCGGGCTGCTCGGCCGGCGCCCCAGAAGCCGGGGCCGGAGCCGGCTCCGGGCTGGGTGTCGGCGGCGGGTCCTGCGGGTAGGGCCGCGGTTGGGTGCCCGGTTGGCCGGTCGGCGCCGGTTGGCCCGGTGCCGGTGCCAGTTGGCCGGGTCCCGGCGCCAGTTGGCCCGGTGCCGGTGCCAGTTGGCCCGGTCCCGGCGCCAATTGGCCGGGTCCCGGCCCCAGTTGGCCGGGTGCCGGTCCACCCGGTCCGGCAGGGGCCCCGGGCGCCGGTCCGGCGGGCTGGTGGGGCGGCGGCTTGGGCTCGGCGCTCTGCGCCGGCACCGAGTTGAGCACCGGCCGGATGTAGAGCCGCGCGGTCTGTCCGAGGTTGCGGGCCTCGTTGCCGTCGTTCCCGGGCACCGTGATGACCAGGTTGTCGCCGTCGACAACGACCTCCGACCCGGACACGCCGAGCCCGTTGACCCGCGCGCTGATGATCTGCTGCGCCTGTGCCAGGGCCTCCCGGCTCGGCGCCGAGCCGTCCGGGGTGCGAGCGGTCAACGTGACGCGGGTGCCGCCCTGCAGGTCGATGCCGAGCTTGGGGGCGGCGCGCTTGTCGCCCGTCAGAAACACCAGCAGGTAGACGCCGATGAGCAGGAACAAGAAAACCGATATGTAGCGGGCGGGGTGCACCGGCGCCGAAGACGATGCCACGTTCCTTATATCTCCTTGAGAATTCGGTTTCTTGTCCCGACAGAGCCTACGTGCATTCCCTTCGCGCGTGCGGCGTGTCAAGAATCCTTGATGACCCGGCTCTCGTCGGCGGAGTCGGCGGAATCATCCCGTTCGTCGGATTCTTCCAAATCGTCGGCACCATCGGCACCGTCGAGGTCGTCGTCCGGCAGGATCCGGTCGCGGACGGCCAGCTTCATCCACGTGGTCACCACGCCCGGCGCGATCTCGAGGTCGACGGTGTCGTCGGCGATCGCGACGACGGTGGCCTGCAGCCCGGACGTGGTGTGCACCCGGTCGCCCGGCCGCAGCGACTCCTGCAGGTCGATGGTGGCCTGCATCGCTCGCCGCTGGCGACGCGACGCGAAGTACATGAAGCCGCCCATGATGAGCAGGAACGGCAAGAACAAGACCAAACTCTCCATTACGCGCCTGTCTTTCGTGTTCGATACGGCGCTAATGCGCACCTCGTAACGGTCAGTCTGCCATCACCGCAGGTCCCCAACCGCGCCCGCTCCGCCCGGCTGACCCCCGGCCAACCAGATAGGCTTTATCCGCGACGTGACAGCCGCGCCGCGGTGAGGAGGGATGTCGTGGCCAGCCTCGAACAGAGTCGCCAGCTGGTCACCGAAATCCCCGGGCCCGCATCGCTGGAGCTGAACAGACGCCGGGCCGCGGCGGTGTCCCGCGCGGTGAACGTCTCCCTGCGGGTGTTCGTGGCCCGCGCCGGCGGCGGCATCGTCGAGGACGTCGACGGGAACCGGCTCATCGACCTGGGTTCCGGCATCGCGGTCACCACGATCGGCAACTCGTCGCCCCGCGTGGTGGACGCGGTGCGCGCGCAGGTGGCCGACTTCACGCACACCTGCTTCATGGTCGCCCCGTACGAGGGGTACGTCGCCGTCGCCGAGGAGCTCAACCGGATCACACCTGGCACGGGCGAGAAGCGCACGGTGCTGTTCAATTCCGGCGCCGAAGCGGTCGAGAACGCCGTCAAGGTCGCGCGTTCCTACACCCGCAAGCCCGCCGTCGTGGCGTTCAACCACGCCTACCACGGCCGCACCAACCTGGCGATGGCACTGACCGCCAAGTCCATGCCCTACAAGAGCGGCTTCGGTCCGTTCGCGCCCGAGGTCTACCGGGCGCCGCTGTCCTACCCCTACCGGGACGGCCTGCTCGACAAGGAACTGGCCACCGACGGGGACAAGGCCGCCGCCCGGGCCATCGGTGTCATCGACAGCCAAGTCGGCGCCGCCAACCTCGCCGCCGTCCTCATCGAGCCCATTGCCGGCGAAGGCGGCTTCATCGTCCCGGCCGAGGGGTTTCTGCCCGCCCTGCTGGACTGGTGTCGCAAGAACGGCGTCGTGTTCATCGCCGACGAGGTGCAAACCGGATTCGCGCGCACCGGCGCGATGTTCGCCTGCGAGCACGAGGGCCCCGACGGCTTGGAGCCCGACCTGATCTGCACCGCCAAGGCCATCGCCGACGGACTGCCGCTGTCGGCGGTGACCGGCCGGGCCGAGATCATGGACGCCCCGCACGTCGGCGGCCTGGGCGGCACGTTCGGCGGCAACCCGGTCGCCTGCGCGGCGGCGCTGGCCACCATCGCGACCATCGAGAGCGACGGCCTCATCGAGCGGGCACGGCAGCTCGAACGAATAATGACCGAGCGGCTGCTGCGGCTCCAGGCGGGCGACGACCGGATCGGCGACGTCCGCGGCCGCGGCGCCATGATCGCCATCGAGCTGGTCAAGTCGGGAACCGCCGACCCCGACGCCGAACTGACCGAAAGGCTGGCCGCCGCGGCCCATGCGGCCGGGGTCATCGTGTTGACCTGCGGCATGTTCGGCAACGTCATCCGGCTGCTGCCGCCGCTGACCATCAGCGACGAGCTACTGGTCGAGGGCCTCGACATCCTGGGCCGGATCCTGGGCGAGCTGTAGACCCCGCGGCCGGGGTGCGAAATCTCACACCATCGGTGGGCGGGTGGTCATTGAGGAATACCCGTTAGTTTAGCTAACGTTCTATCTATCAGCGCAACGTCGCGCGATCGAACCACCTAAGCTTCTTGGCCGATAAGAGGGAATCGTTATGTCGACTGTTACCTATGACGAGCGGCTCGCCCGCCGCATCGAGGACCTATCCGCCAGCGACCCCCAGTTCGCCGCCGCCCGGCCCGACCCGGCGGTCGCCGCGGCCCTTGAGCGGCCCGGGCTGCGATTGCCGCAGATCGTGGCGACCGTGCTGGAGGGCTACGCCGACCGGCCGGCGTTGGGGCGGCGCGCCGTGGAGTTCGTCAGGGACCCCAAGACCGGACGGACCGTCGCCGAGCTGCTCCCCCGCTTCGAGACCGTCACCTACCGCGAACTGGGCGAGCGCGTCGACGCGCTGGCCCGCGCCCTGACCCACGACTCGGTGCGGCCCGGTGACCGGGTCTGCGCGCTGGGCTTCAACAGCGTCGACTACACCACCATCGACGTGGCGCTGGGCACCATCGGCGCGGTGTCGGTCCCGCTGCAGACCAGCGCGGCGATCACCCAGCTGCAGCCGATCGTGGCCGAGACCGAGCCCAGCGTGATCGCGGCGAGCGTGGACCAACTGCCCGACGCCGTCGAGCTGATCCTGAGCGGCATTCAAGCCGGCCCCGGGCCCGCCAAGCTGGTGGTGTTCGACTACCACCCCGAGGTCGACGACCACCGCGAGGCCGTCGAAACCGCTCGCGGGCGGCTGGCGGACACGACGGTCACCGTCGAGACCCTGCCCGACGCCGTCGAGCGCGGGCGCGCGCTGCCGGCAACGGTCGTCGTGGCACCCGAAGAGCAAGACCCGCTGGCCCTGCTGATCTACACCTCCGGCAGCACCGGCGCACCCAAGGGCGCGATGTACCCGCAGAGCAACGTCGGCAAGATGTGGCGCCGGTCGAGCAGAAACTGGTTTGGGGAGAGCGCCGCGTCGATCACCCTCAACTTCATGCCGATGAGCCACGTCATGGGGCGCGGCATCCTCTACGGCACGCTCGGCAACGGCGGCACCGCCTACTTCGCCGCCAAGAGCGACCTCTCGACGCTGCTCGAGGACCTCGAGCTGGTGCGCCCCACCGAGCTGAACTTCGTGCCGCGCATCTGGGAGACCCTGTTCGGCGAGTTCCAGCGCCAGGTGGACCGGCGGCTCGTCGACGGCGCCGACGAGGCGGCCCGTCGCGCCGCCGAAACCGAGGTCCTTCAGGAACAGCGGCAGTACCTGCTGGGCGGGCGGTTCATCTTCGCGATGACGGGCTCGGCGCCCACCTCCCCGGAGCTGAAGGAGTGGGTCGAGTCCCTGCTCGAGATGCATCTGCTGGACGGCTACGGCTCCACCGAGGCCGGGATGGTCTTGTTCGACGGCGAAGTGCAACGCCCGCCCGTCATCGACTACAAGCTGGTCGACGTCCCGGACCTGGGCTACTTCTCCACCGACCGGCCGCATCCGCGGGGCGAGTTGCTGCTGAAGACCGAGAACATGTTCCCCGGCTACTACAAGCGGCCGCAGGTCACCGCCGACGTATTCGACGCCGACGGGTACTACCGGACCGGAGACGTCGTCGCCGAGGTCGGTCCCGGCCGGCTGGTCTACGTCGATCGCCGCAACAACGTGCTCAAGCTCGCGCAGGGCGAGTTCGTCACCCTCGCGAAGCTGGAGGCCGCGTTCGGCAACAGCCCACTGGTCCGGCAGATCTACGTCTACGGCAACAGCGCGCACCCTTACCTGTTGGCGGTCGTGGTGCCCACACCAGATGCGTTGGCTAACAACGATATTGAGGCGCTCAAGCCGCTGATCGCCGATTCGCTGCAGAACGTCGCCAAAGAGGCCGGCCTGCAGTCCTACGAGGTGCCCCGCGACTTCATCATCGAGACCACGCCGTTCACCCTGGAGAACGGTCTGCTCACCGGCATCCGCAAGCTGGCGTGGCCGAAGCTCAAGCAGCACTACGGCGAACGGCTGGAACGGCTCTACGCTGAGCTGGCCGAGGGCCAGGCCAACGAGTTGGCCGAACTGCGCCGCAGCGGCGCCGAGGCACCCGTGCTGCAGACGGTGAGCCGGGCCGCGGCCGCCCTGCTGGGCGCGTCGACCACCGACCTGTCACCCGATTCGCACTTCACCGACCTGGGCGGAGACTCGTTGTCGGCGTTGACATTCGGCAACCTGCTGCGCGAGATCTTCGACATCGACGTGCCGGTGGGTGTCATCGTCAGCCCGGCCAACGACTTGGCGGCCATCGCCGGCTACATCGAGGGCGAGCGGCAGGGCACGAAGCGGCCCACCTTCGCCTTGGTACATGGCCGGGACGCGGTCGAGGTGCGCGCGAGCGACCTCACGCTGGACAAGTTCATCGACACGAAGACGCTGGCCGCCGCGCCCACGCTGCCGCGGCCCGGTTCCGAGGTGCGCACCGTGTTGCTCACCGGCGCAACGGGTTTCCTGGGCCGCTACCTGGCCCTGGAATGGCTGGAGCGGATGGACCTGGTCGACGGCAAGGTGATCGCCCTGGTGCGGGCCAAGGACAACGCCGCCGCGCGGCAACGGCTGGACAAGACCTTCGATAGCGGCGACCCCAAGCTGTTGGCGCACTACCGGGAACTGGCCGGCGACCACCTCGAGGTCATCGCCGGCGACAAGGGCGAGGCCAACCTCGGCCTGGACCAGCGGACCTGGCAGCGGCTGGCCGACACCGTCGACCTGATCGTCGACCCCGCGGCGCTGGTCAACCACGTGCTGCCGTACAGCGAGCTGTTCGGCCCCAATGCGGTGGGCACCGCCGAGCTGATCCGGATCGCGCTCACCACGAAGCTGAAGCCGTACACCTACGTGTCGACGATCGGGGTGGGCGACCAGATCGGGCCGGGCACGTTCGTCGAGGACGCCGACATCCGGGAGATCAGCCCGACCCGCCAGGTCAACGACGGCTACGCCAACGGCTACGGCAACAGCAAGTGGGCCGGCGAGGTGCTGCTGCGCGAGGCCCACGACCTGTGCGGCCTGCCGGTCGCGGTGTTCCGGTGCGACATGATCCTGGCCGACACCACCTACGCGGGGCAGCTCAACCTGCCGGACATGTTCACCCGGCTGATGCTGAGCCTGGTCGCGACGGGAATCGCGCCCGGTTCGTTCTACGAGTTCGACCCCGAGGGCAACCGGCAGCGCGCCCACTATGACGGCCTGCCCGTCGAGTTCATCGCGGAGGCGATCTGCACGCTGGGTGCCCAGGCCCTGGAGAACGGGCCCAGCTACCAGACGTATCACGTGATGAACCCGTACGACGACGGCATCGGCCTCGACGAGTACGTCGACTGGCTCATCGACCCAGCCATCGCGGGCTACCCGATCCAGCGCATCGCCGACTACGGCGAATGGTTGCGCCGGTTCGAAGGGTCGATGCGGGCCCTGCCGGAGCGGCAGCGCCAGTACTCGCTGCTGCCGCTGTTGCACAACTACCAGAAGCCGGAAAAGCCGATCCGCGGATCGCTGGCGCCGACCGACCGGTTCCGCGCCGCGGTGCAGGAGGCGAAAATCGGCCCGGACAAAGACATTCCGCACGTCTCGGCGCCGATCATCGTCAAGTACGTCACCGACCTGCAGTTGCTCGGATTGCTCTGACGCTCGACGCGATCACTGCTGCGGATGCGGCCACCGCAGATACGCGGCGCCCGGCGATCCCGGCGGCGCGCCCGCGCGCCGGCGGCGCCACCCGCGCCTGGGCTCGGCCGCCGAAGACGCGAGCCCATCCCGCGGCTTGGTCAGCGCACCCGATGACGCGTCGGGCGCGTATGGCTCGGCGGCCAGGGGTTCCACATCGCGGGCCAGCCGCGCCGCCGTGCGCGCCAGCGCCACCCCGGCCACGAAGACGATCAGGGCACCCAGACCGGAGAAATAGGAAACCTCCAGCGCGGCGCGTTTGCGCTCGGTCGCCGCGACCGGATCGCCGACCGACCCGATTCCCAACAGCGGCGCGACCTGACCGCCGACGACAAACCACGCGCCGGCCAGGACGGCCAGCCAGCCGCCCACCATCGCGCCGACCCGATTTGCCGAAACGATGAGCAGCAGTCCACCCACCGCGGTGGCGGCACCGGGCAGGACTTCGAGCCAGCCCCGGGCCGACGTCCATACCCAGTCCTTATCGGGTGTGTAGGCGAAGTTGAGGTGGGGGCCGACGAACGGTATCAAGGCGCCCCAAGCACCCAAGATGACAAGGAGCACGCCGCTGACCGCCCCGCGCGAACGCGGCATGCCCACCCTGCCTGAGTAGTCTTTTTCTGCGTGTTTCATTGCGTCTCCTCACATCCCCTCGATTGACGCCGGCTACACGGGCATCCGCTGGGTACCCGACCGCGCCGAGATGTAACCCGGGATGGCCTCCGCGGCGCTGGCCGATGGGTTTGGCCAGCCCGAAAAAAATCGATGCGAGCGTTAACAACTCAGTACGCGATGCGGCAGCTGGGCGCGGCGGACGGACAAACATCTGCGGGAGACCCGGCATGCGGTGCCGCCCTGGGATAAATTACCTGTGGCTAGTGGTCACGTGTCGAATACGTAGTGATCCCTAGGTGTGGCGTGACTTTTGTAGGAGGTATCTCGCGTGTTCGTGATCGCAACTCCAGAGATGCTAACGGCGGTGGCGCAGGACCTGTTCGGCATCGGCTCGACACTGACTGCAGCCCACGCAGCGGCAGAAGTGCCCACGACGGGGGTACTGGCGGCCGGTGCTGACGAGGTGTCGGCGGCCGTTGCGTCGGCATTTTCCGAATATGCGTCGGCGTACCAGGCGCTGAACGCCCAGGCGGCGACGTTTCACTCGAAGTTTGTGCAAGCGCTGAGTGCGGCTTCTGAAGCGTATGCGAGCGCCGAGGCGGCGAACGCGCCGCAGTTACAGACGTTCGAACAGGACGCGCTGGGATTGATCAATGCGCCGACCAACGCGCTGTTGGGCCGCCCGCTCATCGGCAACGGTGCCGCCGGCACGGCGGCCAATCCCAACGGCGGGGCGGGCGGGATCTTGTACGGCAATGGTGGTACGGGCTACAGCTTCACCAGCGGCACCACTAGCGAGGTCGGCGGCAACGGTGGCGTGGCGGGATTGATCGGTAACGGCGGAGGAGGCGGCAACGGCTTTTTGGGCGGGGCCGGCGGTGCCGGCGGTCATGGCGGGTGGCTGTTCGGCAACGGTGGCGCCGGCGGTGCCGGAGGTGCGACGACCGTTGCTGGCGCGACAGGTGGTGCTGGCGGGGCCGGCGGCGACGCCCCATTGCTCGGCTCGGGAGGCAACGGCGGTGCTGGCGGTGAGGCTGTCAATGGAACTGGCGGGGCCGGCGGCAACGGCGGCGCTAGCAGCGGACTCGGAGCAGTCGGCGGTGCGGCCGGCGCCGGCGGAAAGGGCTATACCGCCGGTGGTGCCGGGGGCACCGGCGGCGCCGGAGACGGTCTGCTCTTTGGCATGGGCGGTGCCGGCGGCACCGGCGGCACCGCCCATGACATCGGCGGCATCGGCGGCCAGGGCGGCGAGGCCTCTGCGCTCATCGGCGCGGGCGTCGGCGGTGCCGGCGGCGCCGGGGGCACCGGCACCGACACCGGCGGCGCGGGCGGCCAGGGCGGCGTGGGCGCCGCGCTCATCGGCGCGGGTGTCGGCGGCGCCGGCAGCATCGGGGGCACCGGCACCGACACCGGCGGCGCGGGCGGCCAGGGCGGCGTGGGCGCCGCGCTCATCGGCGCAGGTCTCGGCGGCGTCGGCGGCGTCGGCGGGTTCGCCACCGACACCGGTGGCGCCGGCGGCCACGGCGGCCAGGGCGCCGCGCTCATCGGTGCGGGCCTCGGCGGCGTCGGCGGCGTCGGCGGTTTTGGCAGCTCCACTCACATTGGAACCGGCGGCCATGGCGGTGACGGCGGCGACGGCGGCGGGCTACTCAGCATCGGCGTCGGCGGGCATGGCGGCACCGGCGGCAGCGGCGTCGAGGCTGCCGATGGCGGCAACGGCGGCAACGCTGGCTTAACTTCCGACGGCTCCTTCGAGCCGGCGCTCATCGGCTTCGGCGGTAACGGCGGTAACGGCGTCAACGGTGGGAATGGGGGCATCGGCGGCAGCGGCGGCACATATGGTGGCGCTGACGGGACGAACGGATCGTCGTAGCCGCCTAGTCGAACAGCCCGGGCTGGCCCAACCCGGCGGCCCCGGCCGGCGGCGTCATGCCGAGGTGGGTCCAGGCCTGCGCGGTGGCCACCCGGCCCCGCGGGGTGCGCGCGACCATGCCGGCGCGCACCAGGAAGGGCTCGCACACCTCTTCCACGGTGGCGGCCTCCTCGCCGACCGCCACGGCGAGCGTCGACACCCCGACCGGGCCGCCACCGAAGCCGCGGGTCAGCGCCGACAGCACCGCCCGGTCCAGCCGGTCGAGGCCCAGCTCGTCGACGTCGTAGACCTCTAACGCGGACTTGGCGACGTCGCGGGTGATCACGCCGTCGGCGCGCACCTCGGCGAAGTCGCGGACCCGGCGCAGCAGCCGGTTGGCGATCCGCGGCGTGCCCCGCGACCGGCGGGCGATCTCCGCGCCGGCGGCGGCGCCCAGCTCGATGCCGAGAATCCCGGCGGAACGCGCTAGCACCCGCTCCAGCTCGGCGGGCTCGTAGAAGTCCATGTGCGCGGTGAAACCGAACCGGTCGCGCAGCGGGCCGGTCAGCGCGCCGGACCGGGTGGTGGCGCCGACCAGGGTGAAGGGCGCCACCTCCAGCGGAATCGACGTCGCCCCGGGGCCCTTGCCGACGACCACGTCGACCCGGAAGTCCTCCATCGCCAGGTAGAGCATCTCCTCGGCGGGCCGGGCGATGCGGTGGATCTCGTCGATGAACAGCACGTCGTGCTCGACCAGGTTGGACAGCATCGCGGCCAGGTCGCCGGCGCGTTCCAGCGCCGGGCCGGACGTCACCCGCAGCGAGGACCCCAGCTCGGCGGCGATGATCATCGCCAGCGACGTCTTGCCCAGCCCCGGCGGGCCGGACAGCAGGATGTGATCCGGGGTGCCGCCGCGGTTCTTGGCCCCCTCGATCACCAGCTGCAGCTGCTCGCGGACCCGCGGCTGGCCGATGAACTCCCCCAGCGAGCGGGGCCGCAGGCTGCCGTCGATGTCGCCCTCGCCGACGGTCAGCGCCGGCGAGACCTCGCGCTCGTCCGGGTCGTCGAACTCGCTCATGTCGATTTCCCGAGCAGCGACAGGGCGGCACGCAGGGCGCTGGACGTCGTCGCGTCGTGCTCGCCGGCCAGCACCCTGTCGGTGGCCTCCTCGGCCTGCTTGACCGCGAAACCGAGGCCCACCAGCGCCTCCACCACCGGGCCCCGCACCGCGTGGCCGTTGAGCGCCGGCGCGGCCCCGGCCGCCAGGCCGCCCACCTTGTCGCGCAACTCCAGCACCATCCGTTCGGCGCCGCGCTTGCCGATGCCGGGCACCCGGGTCAGCGCAGCCACGTCGCCGTCGTGCAGCGCCTGCCGCAGCGCCGCGGCGTCGTACACCGCCAGCGTCGCCATCGCCAGCCGGGGCCCGACCCCCGACACCGACAGCAGCGTGAGGAACAGGTCGCGGGTGTCGGAATCGGCGAACCCGTACAGCGTCATCGAATCCTCGCGCACGATCATCGCGGTGATCAGCCGGGCCTGGGTTCCGGCCCGCAGCGTCGCCAGCGTCGACGGCGTGGCGTTCACCCGGTAGCCGACGCCGGCCGCCTCGATCACCACGTGGTCGAGCGCCACCTCGAGCACCTCGCCGCGCACCGAGGCGATCATCGGGCGGCCTTCGGCTTCGCCGCCAACGCGGCCCGGTGGGCGTGCCGCTGCCGGGCGGCCAGGGCGTCGGCCTTGGCTTTGGCCTCGGCCATCCGGGCGATCATCGGCGCGCGCCAACAGTGGCAGATCGCCAGGGCCAGCGCGTCGGCCGCGTCGGCCGGCGTCGGTTTGGCTTGCAGCGCAAGGATTTTCGTGACCATCGCGGTGACCTGCGCCTTGCCGGCGGACCCGCTGCCGGTGACGGCGGCCTTGACCTCGCTGGGGGTGTGGAAGTGCACGTCGATGCCGCGCCTGGCCGCCGCCAGCGCGATGACGCCGCCGGCCTGCGCGGTGCCCATCACCGTCGTCACGTTGAGCTGGGAGAACACTCGCTCGATGGCCACGACGTCCGGGCGATGGGTGTCCAGCCAGTACTCGACGGCGTCGCCGATGGTCAGCAACCGCTTGGGCAGCGGCACGTCCGACGGGGTACGCACCACGTCGACGTCCAGCGCAACGACCCGACGACCGCGCCCGCTTTCGACGACCGAGAGGCCGCATCGGGTCAGTCCGGGATCGACGCCCATCACCCGCATTACCCGCTCCTTCGTACGAACAGCTGTTCGATAGCCTAGCGGGTGGGGCCGACGAGAGCCGGTAGGACACGCGGCGGCGGGGCGCTTCTTCACCGCGTTTTCACAGCGTTCTTCGGGGCGCCGGTTACGGCTCCCGCCCCGGCAAAAGCTGTTAACTTAAAGCCCACATTCGCTCGGCCTCCACGGCAACGGAAGGGTCTGCGTGGGAACACTGCTGGTCGTGCTCGCGGCAGTCCTGTTCATCGCGTCCATTGTGGTGCTCGTGGTGGCTTTGCGGCGTCCACGGCAGGGTCGACCGGCCGAGGCCGGCGGCCGCCAGGATCCGCTTTCGTTCAACGCGGTGCCGCAGCTCGGGCCCCGCCAACTCGGGCCCGGCGCCGTCGTCAGCTACGGCGGGGTCGACTACGTGGTGCGCGGGTCGGTGACGTTCCGCGAGGGACCGTTCGTGTGGTGGGAGCACCTGCTGGAGGGCGGCGACCAGCCGGTCTGGTTCAGCGTCGAAGAGGACGACGGGCGCCTGAAGCTGGCGATGTGGGTCACCCGCAAAGACATTGCGTTGCAGCCCGGCGACCGGTACGTGGTCGACGGCGTGACGTTTCACGAGTCGGAACACGGCCGCTCCTCCTACACCACCGAGGGCACGACCGGCCTGCCGGCGGGCGGCGAGATGGAATTTCTCGACTGCACCAATGCCGACGGGACGGCGCTGCTCTCGTTCGAGCGCTGGGCCCCGGACATGCCGTGGGAGATATCGACGGGCAAGTCCGTGCTGGCCGGCGAGCTCACCGTCTACCCGGCGCCGCCACCGTCTGTCCCGTAGGACCGGGCCGGTGCCGCTCCATCAGCTCGCCGTGACCCCGGCGGACGTGTCCGGGGAACGGCTGGGGCTCGCGCTGCGCCCGGCGCCTGCGCCGCGCTTGCGATCGACGCGGATCACTCCTCGATTTGGGCCAGGATCTCGTCGGGGATGTCGGCGTTGGTGTACACGTCCTGCACGTCGTCGCTGTCTTCCAGGGCGTCGACCAGTCTCATGACCTTCTGGGCGCCGTCGGCGTCGAGGGGAACGGTCACCGACGGCTGGAACCCCGCCTCGGCGGAGTCGTAGTCGATGCCGGCGTCCTGCAGGGCGGTCCGCACCGCGACCAGGTCGCCCGGCTCGGTGATGACCTCGAAGCTGTCGCCCAGGTCGTTGACGTCCTCGGCGCCGGCGTCGAGTACCGCGGTCAGCACGTCGTCCTCGGTCAGGCCGTTCTTTTCCAGCGTGACCACGCCCTTGCGGGAGAACAGGTAGGCGACCGACCCGGGGTCGGCCATGGTGCCGCCGTTGCGCGTCATCGCCACCCGCACCTCGCTGGCGGCGCGGTTGCGGTTGTCGGTCAGGCACTCGACCAGCACCGCCACGCCGTTGGGGGCGTAGCCCTCGTAGGTGATGGTTTGCCAGTCGGCGCCGCCGGCTTCCTCGCCGGCGCCGCGCTTGCGGGCCTTCTCGATGTTGTCGTTGGGCACCGAGCTCTTCTTGGCCTTCTGGATGGCGTCGTAGAGCGTGGGGTTGCCCGCCGGGTCGCCGCCGCCGACACGGGCCGCGACCTCGATGTTCTTGACCAGCCGGGCGAACATCTTGCCGCGGCGGGCGTCGACGACGGCCTTCTTGTGCTTGGTGGTGGCCCACTTGGAATGGCCGCTCATCGGTGTGACATCCCTCTTTTGCACCTCTTCTGTCGCGTGAAAGTCGCCCACGAGTCTACGTGGGCGCAGGCACTCGCCGAACGTCACGCCAGCGTGGCGGTCGCCGCCGTCAGCCACGCTGGCGTGACGTTCGGCGGCGCGGCGTGGATCAGGCGACGCGGCGTGGATCAGGCGACGCCGTTGACGATGTCGACGAACATCCGGTGGATGCGACGGTCTCCGGTCATCTCCGGGTGAAACGCCGTCGCCAGCATCGGGCCTTGCCGCACCGCCACGATGTGGCCCGCCGCGCGGGCCAGCACCCGCACGCCGTCACCGGCCCGATCCACCCAGGGCGCGCGGATGAACACCGCACGCACCGGATCGTCGAGACCCGCGAACGTGACGTCGCCCTCGAACGAGTCGACCTGTCGTCCAAATGCGTTGCGCCGCACCGTCATATCGATCGCGTGCAGCGGCAGCGCCTGGCGCCCCCGCGCGCCCGCGTCGAGGATCTCGCTGGCCAACAGGATCATGCCGGCACAAGCGCCGTAGGCCGGAAGCCCGTCGGCCAGCCGCCCCCGCAACGGCTCGAGCAGATCGAGGTCGGCCAACAGGTGGCTCATGGTGGTGGATTCCCCGCCGGGAATGACGAGCCCGTCCACCGCCTCGATCTCGCTGCGGCGACGCACCGGCATCGACTCGGCCCCGGCCTCGCGCAGCGCCGCCAGGTGCTCACGGGTGTCGCCCTGCAGCGCCAAGACCCCGATCTTTGGCGCGCTCACCGGCGTGCGGGCTGATGCCCGCGCGCGAAGCGGGTGAGGCCCTCCTGCATGACCGCGGCGACCATCTCGCCGTACCGGTTGAAAATCTTGCCCTGACACAGCGCGCGGCCGCCGCAAGCCGACGGGGAGGACTGGTCGTAGAGCAGCCACTCGTCGGCCCGGAACACCCGCATGAACCACATCGCGTGGTCCAGCGACGCCACCTGTAGGTGCTCGCGCTCATCGAGGTGGGTGACCTGTGCCGAGCCCAACAGCGTGAGGTCGCTCATGTAGGCCAGCGCGCAGATGTGCAGCACCGGATCGTCGGGCAGTGGATCGCGGTGCCGAAACCACACCTGCTGCTGGGCGGCCTTGCCGGGCACAAGGTGCAGGCGTTCCCGCGGCACGATGCGGACGTCCCATTCCTCGAACTGACGGAACCCGGCGTCCTCGAACACCTTCATCGAGTTCAGCCCCGGCATGTCATCCGGCGGCGGCGCGGCCGGCATGGCGTCCTGGTGGTTGACGCCTTCCTGGTCGGTCTGGAACGACGCCGACATGGAGAAGATGGTTTCGCCGTGCTGGATGGCGTTGACCCGCCTGGTGCAAAACGAGCCGCCGTCGCGGAGGCGTTCGACGAGAAAAACGGTGGGCGCCTGGGCATCTCCGGGCCGCAGGAAATAGCCGTGCAGCGAGTGCACCAGGTAGCGGGGGTCGACTGTGCGCACCGCCGACACCAGCGACTGGCCGGCGACATGGCCACCGAACGTTCGCTGCAGGAAACCCGATTCCGGGCTGAACACGCTTCCGCGATAGATGTTGACCTCGAGTTGCTCGAGATCGAGGATTTGCTCGATCGCCACGACCGATTATTACCAGCCCCGCTGAGCCAGGCGATGCGGCTGCGCGATCTGCTCCACGTTGATGCCCACCATCGGCTCGCCCAGCCCGCGCGACACCTTGGCCAGCACGTCGGGGTCGTCGTAGAACGTGGTGGCCTTGACGATCGCGGCGGCGCGGTGCTCGGGCGCCCCGGACTTGAAGATGCCCGAGCCGACGAACACCCCCTCGGCACCGAGCTGCATCATCATCGCCGCGTCGGCGGGGGTGGCGATGCCACCGGCGGTGAACAGCGTGACCGGCAGCTTGCCGACCCGGGCCACTTCGGTGACGAGCTCGTAGGGCGCCTGCAATTCCTTTGCGGCCACGTACAATTCGTCCTCGGACAGCGACGTCAGCCGGCGGATTTCGCCGCCGATGGCCCGCATGTGCGTGGTGGCGTTGGAGACGTCACCGGTGCCGGCCTCGCCCTTGGAGCGGATCATGGCGGCGCCCTCGCTGATGCGCCGCAGCGCCTCGCCGAGGTTGGTCGCCCCGCACACGAACGGCACGGTGAATTTCCACTTGTCGATGTGGTGGGTGTAGTCGGCGGGGGTCAGCACCTCGGACTCGTCGATGTAGTCCACGCCGAGGCTCTGCAGGATCTGGGCCTCGACGAAATGCCCGATGCGCGCCTTGGCCATCACCGGGATGGTCACGGCGGAGATGATGCCCTCGATCATGTCGGGGTCGCTCATCCGCGACACCCCGCCCTGGGCGCGGATGTCGGCCGGCACCCGTTCCAGCGCCATCACCGCGACGGCGCCGGCGCCCTCGGCGATCCGGGCCTGCTCCGGGGTGACGACGTCCATGATGACGCCGCCCTTGAGCATCTCGGCCATGCCGCGCTTGACCCGCGCCGTTCCGGTTTGCCCGGTGCCGTTCTGCGCCGCGCTATCCACCGCTACCTCTATCTTGATGTCCCTTTGCCCCCCTGCTGCCAGTCCAGTGTAGTGGTCGACGACCAGCCGATATCTCGCCGACCGCCGTGCAGCGGGCTCAGCGTGTGGCGGCGTCGAGAAGCGCTTCGGCCGCCGCTTTGGCCGTCGCGGCGGCATGCGGATCCCGGTCCATCCGGGCGACCAGCCCGGCCCCGTCGTAGAGCAGCTGGAGCTGGCGGCCCAGCGCGGCCGGGTCGGCCGCACCGGCTTGGCGGGCGAGTTCGGCGAGCAGGCCACGGATTTCGGCGCGATACTCGTCGGCCGCGTGTTGGATCGCGCCGCCGTCGGGCGCTTCGGCGCTGGCCGTGACGAAGGCGCAGCCGCGGAAGGCCGGTTCGGCGAAGAATTCGGCTTGCGCGTCGAAGACCGCCAATAGTCGCTGACGCGGATCGCTGTGGCGTTCGACTGCGCGCCGCAGTCTGGCCAGCGTCGCCTCGTGGCGGGCCTCGAGGTAGGCCCGCACCAGGTTCTCCTTGCTGCCGAAGGTGTTGTACAACGACGCCTTGGCGACCCCGGCGTGCTCGACGACCCGGTCGATGCCGACCGTCTGGATGCCTTCGGCGTAAAACAGCTCGCTGGCCGCCGCCAGCAGTCGCTCCCGGGCGGATCCTCGGATACCGCGGCTTTTGGTGTCGATCGTCGGTGCGCTATCCGGCACGGCTCCCTGGCTCCTCACTGCTACAGACAGGTCTGTCTAGACTAGTCCGCGGCGGGTTCGAGGACGATCAGGGGATCTCCCGTGCCCCGGCCCGCGCGCGGTATTCGCGTACAGGGACCTAGATAGCGGTGCGTCCGCCGTCGACGGGGATCACGGCGCCGGTGATGTAGCTGGCCTTGTCGGACACCAGGAAGGCAATCACCTCCGCGATTTCCTCCGGCTGCGCGGCCCGGCCGAGCAGCGTGGTGGCGCCGAGTTCGGTGATCAGGTCCTCTGAGGCGCCTCCGGTGTAGGCGGGGCCGGGCGCGACGGTGTTAACCCGGACGCCGGCGGGGCTGTACTCGGCGGCCCACGCCCGGCTCATCGCCGTCAGGGCCGCTTTCGTCGCGCCGTAGGCGGCGGCGCCGGACAGCCCGATGTGGCCGGCCATGCTGTCGACGCTGACGATGCTGCCGTGGCCTCGCTCGGCCATCCCGGGTGCCAGCGCGGCGACCAGCCGGTAGGCGCCGCGGACGTTGGCGGCGAACAGCTCGTCGAAGGTGGCGTCGTCCAGCCGGTCGGTTGGACCGAACCAGGAGAAGCCGGCGTTGTTGACCAGCACGTCGATGGGGCCCGCCCCGGCGACCAGGGCGGCGACGCCGGCGGGCTCGGCCAGATCGGCGGCGATGAACCGGGCGCGGCCGCCGCGGTCCTCGATAACCTTGACGGTCTCGGCGCCACGCACGGCGTCGCGACCGTGCACGATCACCTCATAACCCCGATCGGTGAGCGCGAATGCCACCGCCTGGCCGATGCCGGACGTCGCTCCGGTCACCAGGGCCGCAGGCTGCCGGCTGCGGGAGGTGGGCTGCTCGACCATGATGGCTCCTTGCGCTAGGTGCTTGCGATTAGACCGTTCTGTCTAGTCCTCGTTATATTAGACAGACCTGTCTAATCAATACAAGGCGGCGTGGCGTGGGCTCGCTCACACGGGATGGTGACCGAACGGGGAATGGAATCGCGACTTCACGCATTAGACGGATCTGTCCACTAAGGCGGACCCGACACGGATAAGGAGCGTCACGATGCAGGTTTCGGCTCAATTCGCCACCTCGCTGGAGTCGCCCAGGCACATCGCGATCGCCGAGGAACTCGGCTATGACCGGGCATGGCTGCACGACACGCCGCAACAGGGTCCGGACGTCTGGATGATGCTGGCTTTGGCCGCGCAACGCACCGAGCGGATCGGACTCGGCCCGGGCGTGCTGGTCCCTTCGTTGCGTCACCCGATGGTGAACGCCTCCGGCGCGGCGACCCTGTCCGCGATGGCGCCGGGCCGGGTCGCCGTCGCCTTCGGCACCGGCTTCGCCGGCGCCCGCGCGATGGGCGCCAAGCCGGTCAGCTGGGAACACCTCGCGGACTACGTCCGCGGCTTCCGAAGGCTGCTGAACGGCGAGACCGTCGAGTGGCGCGGACAGCGCATGCGGATGCTACACCCGGACGGCCACGCCCCGCGCCGGCCGATCGACGTGCCGGTGCTGATCTCGGCGCTGGGCCCCAAAGGCCTTGCCGCCGCACTGGATTTGGCGGACGGGTTGTTCACCGTGAACGGCGAGACGGGTTTCGCCAACCAGTTCAGCTGGGCCGCGCTGGGCGTACACGGCACCGTGCTCGCCGCCGGCGAGCGGCTCGATTCGCCCAGAGTCCAGGCCGCGGCGGGACCCGGCAACGCCCTGGCCTACCACGCCGCATATGAATTCGGGGGCGACGTCACAGCGCTGCCGGCCGGGCGGGTCTGGCTGGACGCCGTCAACCAAATCGACCCGGAAGAACGGCATTTCGCGATTCACGACCGTCATCTCGTCGCTCTCAACGACATCGACCGAGCGGCGTGGGAGGCCGGCGGCTGGAAAGCAATCCCGACCACCACGCTGACGGGCACCGCGGCCGAACTGCACGAGCGCCTGCGGGCGTTCGCCGCCGACGGCATCACCGAGGTGATCTACCAACCCACCGGACCCGACATCCCCGGCGAACTGGCGCGATTCATCGAGGCAGCCAAACCCGCCTAAGGATCAGCGGATGGACTGCAGCTGGCGCGGCGCCCGCCCGCCGGCCAGCGTGTGGGCGTCGGTAAGCAGTTCGGACAGCTGAAGCGGGTACACGGTCTGGCCGCCGGCCACCAGGTGGGCGATGTCGGCGGCGTCGCACCAGCGGTGACCGTGGAGGTAGCGGCGTTCCAGCTCGGTCCGCCCGGCCGTTGACGGCTCGAACCGGTGCGTGCGGTGAACGAAGAAGAACTCCTCGCTGTCGATCAGTGAGCCGTTGAACTCGAAGACCTCGTCGCGGCGCCAGATGGGCCCGACCAAGTCGGCCGGCGCGACCCGCAGACCGGTCTCTTCGGCCAATTCCCGTGCGGCGGCCTCGGCCAGCCGCTCGCCGTCCCGCACCTCCCCGCCGACGGTGAACCACCACCTCGGCGCGGCCCCGTCTCCAAAGGCGGGATTTGCCGGGTCCGACCCGCACAGCAGCAGCACGGCGCCGGCCTCGTCGAGCAGCACCACCCGCGCCGACGTGCGGTGCCTGAGCACGCCTGGCGCGCTCGAGCCGCCTTGCGCCAACGTCTGCGGCGGCTCGACGATTTCGAAATAGCTTGGCAGCGAAGCGGTTCCGCCGAGCCGAAACGCGCGCACCAGGTGCCGCTCGGCCAGCGCGAGGGTGTCGCGAACTGCGTCGTTGTGGAATCGGCGGGCCAGCAGTACGCGGGCCTCGGCGTCGGCCAACTCGGCGATCAGACCGGCCGGCAGTGACGCCGGATCAACCATCGCCAGCGCGGCCGAAAGCTCGTTTTCGCACGCCTCACGCGCGTGCTGGGGTGCGCCCTCCGCGGCGTCGGCGAGCGCCACGAGCCGCCTCCCCTCGGCGGCTTTCGACGCGCCGCCATAGGCGTCGATCGCGACAGCGCGCGCCACGACGGCGCGCCGCGCCAGCGCACCGTCCAGCGCCTGCCACGACAGGTCGTAGCGGACATGCAGCCGGTCCAGCCGGTTGGCCGTCCGATACGCCCAGGCGCCGGCCAAGCTGACCAGCGCCACCAATACCAAGACAGCGACGATCAGCCACGTCATCAGCTGGCCACCTGGACCTTGGCACCCGGGCCGGCGACGGTCTCGTACACCCGCATGATCTGGCTGGCCACCACCGACCAGTCGTACCGCTGAACCGCCTTCGAACCGGCCGCCACGTAACGTTCGCGCAGCACGTCGTTCTCCAGCACCTCGATGAGCGCGTCGGCCAGCGCGGCGGCCTGCAAATCTGGGGGGTCAACCGGTACCAGCCGCCCGCACTCACCGTCGCGCAGCACGCGCCGGAAGGCGTCCAGGTCGCTGGCCACCACCGGGGTGCCGGCGGCCATCGCCTCGACCAGGACAATGCCGAAACTCTCCCCTCCGGTGTTGGGCGCGCAGTAGACGTCGGCGCTGCGCATCGCCGACGCTTTGCCGGCGTCGTCGACCTGGCCGAGAAAGCGGAGGTGTTTCACCAATCCGGTTGCCTGGCCGCGCAATTGGTCCTCGTCGCCGCGTCCGACGATCAGCAGCTGCACGTCGCCGAAGCGCTCGATCACCCGTGGCAGCGCGTCGAGCAGCACCGACACGCCCTTGCGGGGCTCGTCGTAGCGGCCGAGGAACAACACCGTTTTGCCCGGCCGCGGGTATCCGTCCAGCCGCGGTGCCGAGGCGAACGAGGCGACGTCGACGCCGTTGGGGATCTCCACCGCGTCGGTGCCCAGCGCCTCCATCTGCCAGCGCCGGGCCAGGTCGGACACCGCGATGCGGCCGACGATCTTCTCGTGCATCGGCCGCAGGATGCCCTGGAAGACCGTCAGGGTCAGCGATTTGGTGGTCGACGTGTGAAACGTCGCCACGATCGGCCCCTCAGCGATGTTCAGGGCCAGCATCGACAGGCTGGGCGCGTTGGGCTCATGCAGGTGCAGCACATCAAAGTCACCCTGTATGAGCCACCTCCTGACCTTGCGGTGGGTGGCCGGACCGAACCGCAGCCGGGCCACCGACCCGTTGTAGGGAATGGGGACGGCCCTGCCGGCGGAGACGACGTAGTCGGGCAGCGAGGCGCGCGGCGACACCGGCGCCAGCACGCTCACCTGGTGGCCGCGGGCGCGCATCACCTCGGCCAGTTGCAAGACATGGGACTGCACCCCGCCCGGCACGTCGAACGAGTACGGGCACACCATCCCGATCCGCATCAAACTTCCCCCAGCCGGGCCCGTTTGGCCCGCCTGTCAGTGGACAGGTCGGCCAGCCACTGCGGCTGCAGCATATGCCAGTCCTCGGGGTGGGCGGCGATGTTCTTGGCGAACTGATCGGCCAGCGCCTGGGTGATGGCTTGAACATCACAGACGTCGCCGCCGGTGCAGTCCAGCGCCGGGTGTATCGATTGTTTCCAGCCGTTCTCCTCGAACCAGCAGTGCACCGGCAGCAAGGCCGCCCCGGTCGCGATCGCCAGTTTCGCCGGCCCGGCCGGCATCCGGGTGGGTTCGCCGAAGAACTCGACCTCGACACCGGTGCGGGTCAGGTCGCGCTCGGCCATCAGGCACACCACCCGGTTGTCCCGCAGCCGGTCGCACAACACCTCGAAGGGTGGTCGTTGGCCGCCGGACAGCGGCAGCACTTCGAAGCCGAGGCTTTCCCGGTAACGGATGAAACGCCGGTACAGCGACTCGGGTTTGAGGCGCTCGGCGACGGTGGTGAAGGTGCCGTGGGCGTGCGCCAGCCATACCCCGGCCATGTCCCAGTTGCCGCTGTGCGGCAGCGCGAGCACCGCGCCGCGGCCGGCGGCCAGCGCCGCATCCAGATGGTCTTGCCCCAGCATCGAGTCGTCGAGCCGGCGCGCCAGCGCGGGCAGGTCCATCGTCGGCAGGCGGAAGGTCTCCCGCCAGTAGCGGCCATAGGAGGCCAGCGAGGCGCGCATCAGCGCGTCCGGCACGTCGGCCGGGCGCGCGCCGATGACGCGGGCCAGGTTCTTACGCAACTGGTCGGGCCCGCCGCGGCGGGCCGCATACCGCGCTCCGGCGTCGAATGCGCTGCGCGCGGCGAACTCCGGCAGTGCCCGCATGGCCATCCAGCCGGCCGCGTACGCCCAGTCGGTGGCGGTATGGGTCACCGCCAGGCGACCCACGATCACGGCTCGCTCGATCCCGCCACGGGATCCATGGGATCGCTGGCTCCCGGCGAGGTCCGCACCGTGCGCAGGCGCTGCGCGCAGGTGACCAGGCTGGCCACCGCCAGCAGCCACATCGCCACCGGTAGCGCCGGCGGCCAGGGAACAAACGGAAAGTCCGATACGCCGGTTCCGACCAGCACGATGATCAGCCGTTCCGGCCGTTCGATGATGCCGCCGCCGCCGCGCAGCCCGCTGGCTTCTGCCCTGGCCTTGATGTAGGAGATCACCTGCGAGGTGACCAGGCAGATCAGGGTGGCCACCACCAGCGGCCGATCGTGCAGGCCGAACGCGATCCACCACAGCAGCCCGCAGAACACCGCGCCGTCGCTGACGCGGTCACAGGTGGCGTCCAGCACCGCACCGAAGCGGGTGCCGCCGCCCCTTTCCCGGGCCATCGCGCCGTCGAGCATGTCGAAGAGCACGAAGAACGAGACCACCACCGCGCCGGCGAACAGCTTGCCCGTCGGGAAAAGCGCCAGCGCCCCCGCGACCGCCACGACGGTGCCCAAAATCGTGACGGCGTCCGGGGTCAATCCCACCCGCAGGCATGCCCTGGCGGTCGGAACGGTGAGCCGCGCGAACGCCGCCCGGGACAGGAACGGCACCTTGCTCACTGCTTTGCCCACTCCGTGGCCAGCAGCTGACGAGTCTCGCGCAGCAACTGCGGGATGACTTTCGACCCGCCGACGATGGTGATGAAGTTGGCATCGCCACCCCAGCGCGGCACGACGTGCACGTGCAGATGCTCGGCCAGCGATCCCCCCGCCGACGTTCCCAGGTTCAGGCCGACGTTGAAGCCGTGCGGCCGCGACACGTTCTTGATGACGCGAATCGCCTTCTGGATGAACGCCATCAACTCCGCGCTCTCCGCCTCGGTCAGCTCCTCGAGCTCGGAGACCCGCCGGTAGGGCACCACCATGAGATGCCCGGGATTGTAGGGATAGAGGTTGAGCACCGCGTAGACGAGCTCGCCGCGAGCGACCACCAGGCCGTCCTCGTCGGGCAGACGCGGAATGTCGGTGAACGGCTGCTCGGATTTGCCGTTGTCGCGCTTGATCGGCGCCTCGGCCAGATACGTCATCCGGTACGGCGTCCACAACCGCTGCAGATGGTCCGGCTCGCCGACGCCCCTGTCGAGGATGGTGTCTTCGGTGCGGCCGCCGCATTCCCCGGCTTTGCCCTGGGCCCTTTCCCGGTCACTCACCACTTGCCACTTTCACCAATGCTGCTGTGGGAGCGGCGTTCTCGCGATCGGCGATCCACTTGACGATGGCCTCGACCGCGCCGTCGCGGGGCACGCCGTTGAGCTGTGTGCGGTCACCGAAACGGAAGCTCACCGCCCCGGCGGCCACGTCGCGGTCGCCGGCCAGCAGCATGAACGGCACCTTCTGGCCGGTGTGGTGGACGATCTTCTTGGCCATCCGATCGTCGCTGCCGTCCACCTCGACCCGCACCCCGTGCGACTTCAGTTGCGCAGCAATGCTTTCCAGGTAGGGCACGTGCTCGTCGGCGACCGGGATGCCGACCACCTGGACGGGCGCCAGCCACGCCGGGAACGCCCCGGCGTAGTGCTCGGTGAGGATGCCGAAGAACCGCTCGATCGACCCGAACAGCGCGCGGTGGATCATCACCGGCCGCCGGCGGGTCCCGTCCGGGGCGGTGTACTCCAGCTCGAAACGCTCCGGGAAGTTGAAGTCCACCTGGATGGTCGACATCTGCCAGCTGCGGCCCAGGGCGTCGCGGGCCTGCACCGAGATCTTCGGGCCGTAGAACGCCGCACCGCCGGGATCGGGAACCAGCTCGAGGCCCGACTCCGCCGCCACTTCGGCCAGGGCGTTGGTGGCCTGCTCCCACATGTCGTCGGAGCCGACGAACTTCTCCGGGTCCTTGGTGGAGAGCTCCAAATAGAAGTCCTGCAGCCCGTAGTCGCCGAGCAGCTCGAGCACGAACCGCAGCAGCGACGCCAGCTCGTCGTGCAGTTGCTCGCGGGTGCAGTAGATGTGCGAGTCGTCCATGGTGAACCCGCGCGCCCGGGTCAGCCCGTGCACCACGCCGGACTTCTCGTAGCGGTATACGGTCCCAAACTCGAAGAGCCGCAACGGAAGTTCCCGATACGAGCGCCCGCGGGAGGCAAAGATCAGGGTGTGCATCGGGCAGTTCATCGGCTTGAGGTAGTAGTCCTGGCCCGGCTTGCGCACCGCGCCGTCGGCGTCGTACTCGGCGTCGAGGTGCATCGGCGGGAACATGCCGTCGGCGTACCAGTCCAGGTGGCCCGACGTGTGGAACAGCTGCGCCTTGGTGATGTGCGGGGTGTTGACGAATTCGTATCCGGCATCGATGTGCTTGCGCCGCGAGTACTCCTCCAGCTCCCTGCGCACGATGCCGCCCTTGGGGTGGAAAACCGCTAGGCCCGAACCGATTTCGTCGGGGAAACTGAACAGGTCCAGCTCGACGCCCAGCTTGCGGTGGTCGCGGCGCTGGGCTTCGGCGATCAGCTGAAGGTAGGCATCCAGCGCCTCCTGCGACTCCCAGGCCGTGCCGTAGATGCGTTGCAGGCTGGCGTTTTCCTGATTTCCCCGCCAGTAGGCCGCCGAGCTTCGGGTGAGCTTGAACGCCGGGATGTGCTTGGTCGTGGGGATGTGCGGTCCCCGGCACAGGTCGCCCCAAACGCGTTCGCGGGTGCGGGGATTGAGGTTGTCGTAGGCGGTGAGTTCGTCGCCGCCGACCTCCATGACGTCAGGGTCGCCGGACTTGTCGTCGACAAGCTCGAGCTTGTAGGGCTCGTCGGCCAGCTCTTCGCGCGCCTGGTCCTTGGACGCGTAGACGCGCCGGTCGAACAGCTGGCCGTCCTTGACGATCTGGCGCATCCGCTTTTCCAGCTTGTCCAAGTCCTCGGGCGTGAACGGCTCCGCCACGTCGAAGTCGTAGTAGAAGCCGTCGGTGATGGGTGGCCCGATGCCCAATTTGGCCTGCGGGAACAGGTCTTGGACGGCCTGGGCCAACACGTGCGCGGTCGAATGCCGGATGACGCTGCGGCCCTCGTCGGTGCTGGCCGCCACCGGGATGACCTCGGTGTCGGCGTCGGGCACCCAACTCAGGTCGCGCAGCCTGCCGTCGGCGTCGCGGACGACGACGACCGCGTCCGGCGTTCCCCGCCGCGGCAACCCCGCCTCACCGACCGCGGCGGCCGCGGTGGTCCCGGCGGGCACCCGGATGGCGGCTTGCGGCGACCGCAAGCCCGGCGTGGCCGGGCGCTGCGGGTGGGCTCCCGGGGCGGGGTTGACGGGGGCGCTCATCGGGTTGGTTCTCCAAAAGGTTAGGGCCTAATAAATCCTGCGAGTCCTTCGGTGGTCGCTGCCATGCTATCGGGGCCGACCGGCCTCAGGGCTGGCCAGGCTTGAGCCGCACGAACAGGGCGTCGGCTTCGGTCAGCAGGGTGTCGCCGTCGCTGAGCCGCCCGGACACGAAGATCTTGCGCCCGTCCACCTTGTCGACTCCCGCGTCGAACCGCAATTCCTTTTCGACCGGCACGATGTTGCGGTAGTCGATCTTCAGGTAGGCGGTGCGCTGGTAGGGGCCGCCGGTGAGGACCGCGGACGTCAACCCGAGCACGGTGTCGAACAGCATCCCCAGCGCCCCGCCGTGCACGGCGCCGTTGCGGCCCAAGTGAAACCGGGCGAAGCGCGCCGTGCCGTGGATCCGGCCGTCGTCGCCCTTGCTCGCCGACATCGGCACCGTCAGGATGTTGCCGCGCATGGGCAGGTCCATCCGCCGCCCGGACGGCGACTCCCACTCGTCGGCGTCGAACGGGCTCAGTAGCAGCGACACCTTCTCCAGCAGGTCGGCGGCCTCGGTGATCACCTCGTCGGGCGCGTCGACGGCGCGAGCGTGATCTTGCAGCTTGCGCACGGCGTCGACGAAGCGCCCGTAGTCGGGCCCGCCCTTGGTCGTCGGCTCGGGCGGGTTGAATCCGCCGCCGGGGTGTCGCTGATTGTCCGCCACCAGGACACCGTATCCAGCCCGCATCCAGCCCGCGAGACTGCAACTACCGACGGGTTCACTCGCGAAACGCGTCGTGGAATACAGTTTCGCGGCGCTCCAGCGACTACACGGTCGTCTGCGCTCCGGCGGCCGCCAAAGTCTCGAACTCCTCGTCGGTCAGGGTGATCTCGGCGGCCGCGACGTTCTCCTCCAAATGCGCGACGCTGGAGGTGCCCGGGATCGGCAGCATCACCGGCGAACGCTTCAGCAGCCAGGCCAGCGCCAGTTGCGACGGCGTCGCGTCGTGTTCGGCGGCGATGCGCTGCAGCGGGCCGTCCGGGGCGGCCAGCGGCCCGGCGGCCAGCGGGAACCACGGAATGAAGCCGATGCCCCGGCTGGTCGCGGCGTCCAGCAGCGGTTCGGCCGCCCGCGACGACAGGTTGTACATGTTCTGCACCGACACGATCTCGGTGATCCGCTGGGCCGCGTCGAGCTGGTCGACGTCGATCTCGGACAGGCCGATGTGGCGGATCTTGCCCTCGTTCTTCAGGGCGAGCAGCTCGCCGACCTGGTCGGCCAGCGGGAAGTTGCGGTCGATGCGGTGCAGCTGGAAGAGGTCGATCGTGTCGACGCCGAGGCGGCGCAGGCTCATCTCGCACTCCTGGCGCAGGTAGCTGGGGTTGCCCAGCGGGATCCAGACGTCCGGGCCGGTGCGCAGCAGCCCCGCCTTGGTCGCGATCACCACGCCGTCATAGGGGTGCAGCGCCTCGTGGATGATCTCCTCGGACACGTAGGGGCCGTAGGAGTCCGCGGTGTCGATGAAGTTCACGCCGAGTTCGACGGCGCGCCGCAGGACCCGGACGCATTCGTCGCGGTCGGCGGGCGGGCCCCACACGCCCTTGCCGGTTATGCGCATGGCGCCGAAACCGAGTCGGTTGACGGTCAGGTCGCCGCCGAGGGTGAACGTTCCGGATGCTTGGGCTATCGCTTTGGCCACATCTGTAGACCGTACGCCGGAAACGCGGCCGCGCATCTCGGCGTGGCAAGCTGGGGCGGGTGGACCTAGCAGCGCTCGAGGAACTTCCGCTGACCTACCCGGAGGTGGGTGCGACGGCGGCCGGTCAGCTGCCCGCGGGATATGGCCACCTTCAGCTGGAGACCCAGATCGGCACGGGCCGACAGCGTTTCGAGCAAGCCGCCGACGCCGTCATGCGCTGGGGCATGCAGCGCGGCGCCGGCCTGCGGGTGTGGGCCAGCTCGGAGGTCGCGGAAGTCGCCACCGTCGTGCTGGTGAAAATGGGCTTCCTGCCCGCGCCGTGCCGCGTGGTGTACGTCATCGACGAACCGGATATCCGCGGGTTCGCCTACGGCACCCTGCCGGGTCATCCGGAGTCCGGCGAGGAACGCTTCGTCGTACGCCACGACCCGACCACCTCGGCGGTCTTTGCGGAGGTGTCGGCGTTCTCCCGGCCCGCGACCTGGTGGAGCAGGGCCGGTGGGCCGCTGGTGCCGCTGGGCCAGCGCGTCATCGCCAGGCGCTACCTGCGCGCGGTGTGACGCCGCGGCTCAAGGCCCTCAGAACGCCCAGCCGGCCAGCAACCGCTCGGCGCCCGCACACATCCGCTCGATGACCTCGCCCACCGGCGCGTCGTCGCCGATCATCCCGACGCCCTGGCCGGCGTCCACGGGCGCGATCCGGCGGTCGTCGGCGGCGGTCGCCGTCGCCAGTTCGTCGCGGGCCGAGGGATCGAGTGCGTCCTCGTTGCCCGCCCAGCGCGCGACGAAGTCGTTGGCCAACACGCGCGACGGGAACCGCGCCGGCCAGGCCCTTGGCGACGTCGAAGACCCGGGTGACGGCGGTGTCGGTGGCCCGGGCCGCGACCAGGGCGCGGCGGCCGCCGTCGCCGGTCAGCGCCTCTGGACACGCCGCCAGCCGGGTGCCCACCCACGCCCCGCTCGCGCCGGCGGCCAGCACGGCGGCCAGGCTTCGCGGCGAGGCGATGCCGCCGCCGGCGAGCACCGGCACGGCGGCGTCGTCCACGGCGGCCAGCACGTCGTCGAGCAACGGCAGCGTCCCAAGCCTCGCCTCCCCATGCCCGCCGCCCTCGGACCCGCGCGCGACCAGAATGTCGATGCCGGCGTCGGCCGCCCGGCGGGCCCCCAGACCGTCGTAAACCTGTGTGACGGTGGCGATTCCGGCGTCGTGTGCCTTGCCGATCCACGACCAGTCGGTGCCGAAGCTGACCGACAACAGGGCGGGCCGCGCGGCCAGCGCATCCTCCAGCAGACCCGCCTCGCCGCGCATCACCCAGTCCACCAGGCCGATGCCGAACCGTCCCCGCGCATGCCGCAATTCGGTTCGCAGCAACTCCCTGCTCCCGTCGCTGCCCATGCCGACCATGCCCAGTCCGCCGGCGGCGGTGACCGCGGCGGCCAGCCGGCCGCCGGCGACCCCGCCCATCGGGGCGTTGAGGATCGGTACCCGCAGCCCGAAACTGCGGGACCAGGGCGTGGACAGCATCCGGCCCGCCTATGAGGGCGGTGCGCCGGGGATGCTCTTCAGCACGGTCAGGATGATCACCGAGTCCTCGACCGCGTGCAGGGCGTGCCGTTCGGCCGGAATCGCGACGTAGTCGCCGGCCTTGCCGTCCCAGGCGTCGCCGCCGACGGTCAGGCGCACGTGGCCCTGCAGCACCTGCAGCGTCGCCTCGCCGGGGCTGTCGTGTTCGGAGAGGTCGTGGCCGGCGAGCAAGGCCAGCACGGTCTGCCGCAATTCGTGGGTGTGACCGCCGTGGATGGTGTGCGCGGCGCGTCCGCTGTGCGACCGCCCCGCCTCGGCCAGCTTTTCGGAGGCGAGGCTGGTCAACGAGATGGATTCCATAATCGGCCCCTTCGGTCGTGAAAGCCCGCACTCAGGCGGTCAATAGCAGTATCCCCGCCACGATCAATGCCACCGCCTTGACCGCCTCCAAGCCGACATAGGCGTAGTGAGCCCGGGAGCGGGGCGCCTCCAATCCGGCGAGCACCTGGTCGGATCGGCGGGTCAGCCGGGGGCGCACCGCGATCAACTGAACGGCCAGGGCGGCAATGGCGACGGAAAACGCGACGGTGATCCGCGACGGTGTCGGGTTGGCCGCCACGATAGCCAGGATGACGAGGGCGAAGCCGACCTCCACGGTGTTCAGCGCGCGAAAGACCAACCGTCCGATGCCGAGACCGATCTGCAGCGTCACGTTGGGTGCGCGAAACTTCAGCGGGGCTTCCAGGAACGAGATGGCCAGCACCATGCCGAGCCAGACGAACGTGACCGCGATGGCGATCGCCGTTCCGGTGCTCATCCGGCCGCCCCCACCGGCGCGATGTGGGCCAGGCACAAATCGGGCTCGACGAACGCGTCGAGCCGATCGACGGAAACCGGCGCCGCCCACGTCTCCAGGGCCCCTTGCATCAGCCCGAGGTGGATCGGGCAGACGACGGAACCACGGGTTTCGGCGAGCTCCAGGAAGGGGCAGTGCCGCAGGCCGACTTGTTGCTCCCCGTCGGAGGTCCGGCGTTCGGGGGCGAACCCAAGCTCGTCGAGCATCCCGACCAGGTGGTCGATGGCGTCGTCGGCGCTCGTGGCGCCTCCCGGCGGCGATTCGAGGCTCGCATCCAGCTTTCGCCCCCACTCCCGGCCCGCGGCCATCGCCTTGGCGCGCGGGTTTCGTTCGGCGGCCAACGCCAGGGTCAGGATCTCGGCGAGCACCCGGTAGTGTCGCGTTCCGCTGCGGTCCATCTGCCGGATCGCCTGGAACATCAGCGCCGGGCGGCCGGGCCCCTTGCGGCCGGCCTCGACCTGCTCCACCTGGCCGTCGCCGACCAGGCTGTCGAGGTGAAAGCGCACGGTGTTGGGATGCACGCCGAGCTCGTCGGCGATCGCGACGATGCTCATCGGAACGGGCGACGACCGCAATAACCGCAGCACCTCGCGGCGGCGTCCGGTGGGTTCTCCGACTGCCCTAATGTCGCTCACGCTCCTTCAGCGTCCTCGGCCCTGGGCTGGGCGGCCACCAGAGGTGCGTCGACACCGAGCGGACCGATCTTGGCCGCCCCGCCCGGCGACCCTAGTGGCTCGTCCCGACCCGGCAGGACCTGGGTGAAGAACGCCTCATTATCGGCCAGGTAGGGCGTCAGCTCCTCGGGCAGGTCGTCTTCGTAGTAGATCGCCTCCACCGGGCACACGGGCTCGCACGCGCCGCAGTCCACGCATTCGTCGGGGTGGATGTAGAGCGACCTGCCGCCCTCGTAGATGCAGTCCACCGGACACTCCTCGACGCAAGCCCGGTCCATCACGTCGATGCATGGCTTTCCGATCACGTACGTCATCCGCTAGAGTTTACACAATACATGTTGTGAAAACCAATGAATCGCGGGAGAACCAGTGACCGACAACGAACTTGACGCGCGCCAGCCGCGGCGACCTCTACCGTCGTCGACCCCCATGTCGAATCGCGCCGACGACGCCGTGCCCGGGCACTGGCTGCTGGCGCGGCTCGGCAAGCGCGTGCTGCGCCCGGGCGGTATCGAGCTCACCCGCACCCTGCTCGCCCGCGCCGGGGTGGCCGGGGCCGACGTGCTCGAGTTGGCGCCGGGCCTCGGCCGCACCGCCATCGAGATCCTGACCCGGGGTCCGCGGTCCTACGTCGGCGCCGAGGCCGACCCCGACGCGGCCAAGATCGTGCGCGGCGTGCTCGCCGAACTCGGAGCCGAGCGCGGGTCCGTCGTGGTGGCCGACGCGGCCGACACCGGGTTACCGGATGCCAGCAGCGACGTCGTCATCGGGGAAGCGATGCTGACCATGCAGGGCGATGCGGCCAAGCACGCCATCGTCGCCGAGGCGGCGCGGGTGCTGAGGCCGAACGGTCGCTACGCGATTCACGAACTGGCGCTGACACCCGACACGGTCGCGCCGGAAGTCAGCGCCGACATCCGGCAGTCGCTCGCCCGCGCCATCAAGGTGAACGCGCGTCCGTTGACGGTCGCGGAATGGTCGCGACTGCTGGCCGAGCACGGGCTGGTGGTGGATCACATCGCGACCGCGCCGATGGCGCTGCTGCAACCGCGGCGGGTGATCGCCGACGAAGGGCTGCTCGGGGCGCTGCGGTTCGCCAAGAACGTGCTCGTCCATCGCGACGCCCGCAAGCGCGTGCTCACCATGCGCCGCACGTTCCGCAAGCATCGCGAGCGATTGGCCGCCGTCGCCATCGTCGCCCACAAGGCCGCGGCGCAGATCCAGTGACAAACGCCCCTGACCCGAACACCCCAGCCTCGATACGGTTGTGCCGAAGCGGCCAAGCCAATTTCGGCCGAGCCGATGAAGCCAAGGACGCCAACGAATCGAGGACTAACCATGTCATCGCGCAACGCACCTTTGGGCATCGTCGTCGGCATCGACGACTCGCCGGCCGCCAGGGTGGCGGTGCAGTGGGCGACACACGACGCCGAGCTGCGAAACGTCCCGCTGACGCTCGTGCACGCGATCTCGCCGGAGGTGTCGACGTGGCTGAAGACGCCGCCGCCCGCCGGCGTCATGCGCTGGCAGCAAGATCACGGCCGCCGGCTGATCGACGAGGGGCTCAAGCTCGTCGAAGAGGTTTCCCAGCGCGGCGGTCCCGCCGGCGTGCACACCGAAATCCTGGCGTCGGGAGCCGTCCCCACGTTGATCAACCTGTCCAAAGACGCGGAGATGGTGGTCGCGGGGTCGCTCGGCAGCGGGCGGTGGCCCGGCCGGCTTCTGGGTTCGGTCAGTTCGGCGCTGCTCCGTCACGCGCATTGCCCCGTCGCGATCGTCCACGAGGAGGACCCATCGGCCCCGCCGCCCGCGGTGCCGGGGCCGGTCTTGGTCGGCATCGACGGCTCGCCGGCATCCGAGTCGGCGACCGCGATCGCCTTCGATGAAGCCTCGCGCCGGCAGGTGGGATTGGTCGCCCTGCACGCGTGGAGTGATCTGGACGTCTCCGAGTGGCCCGGAATCGATTGGCCCGCAACGCAATCCATGGCTGAAGAGGTGCTGGCCGAGCGTTTGGCGGGTTGGCAGGAACAATATCCCGACGTCCGGGTGACACGCACCGTCGTGCAGGCCCAGCCGGCGCGCCAGCTCGTCCAGCAGTCCGAACAGGCCCAGCTGGTGGTCGTCGGCAGCCGGGGCCGCGGCGGCTACGCCGGGATGCTGGTGGGCTCGGTCGGCGAGGCCGTTGCCCAAATGGCGCGGGTGCCGGTGATCGTGGCGCGGGAGTCGTCGGCCTAGCTCCGGCGAGCGCATGCCGCGGCTGGTACTGCTCGGCGTTGGAGCGATGAACTCGCCCCGCTACCGTCCGGCCGGGTTGCTGGTGAGCTGGGCCGGTCATCGGGTGATGCTCGACGGCGGCGATGGCGCGGATCCCGCGCCGCCATTGGACGCCTGGTTGGTCAGCGACGAGCGGGCCGAGCTGATGGCCCAAATCCGCCGTCGGGCCCGTGATCTCGGCGTGCGCGCCGCGGTTGGGCCTTTCGAAGCCGGGGGTGTATCGGTGCGACCGCTGCCGGTGCGGCACACGTCGCATCCGACCTACGGCTATCTCATCGAAACCGCACGGCAGCGTGCGGCCTGGGCGCCGGAGTTCTGGGCGTTTCCCGCGTGGGCGGCCGGCGTGGATGTGATGTTCGCCGACGCGGCCGGGTGGAACACGCCGATCCGCTTCGCCGGTGGCGTCGGCGGACACGCGTGTGCCCGCGACATCGCCGCCGCGGCGCGCGGCGCCGGCGTGCGGCGGCTGGTCTTCGCCCACATCGGCCGGCCGAGCATCCGGGCGATCGATCGCGGCGAGCGTCCACCATTCGGGTCGTGGGGCAACGACGGCGCCGAATACCGGCTCCGCTGAGCGCTTATCGGCGGACGACGAGCACCGAGCACTCGGGGTGGCGGAAGAGCGGATGCCCGTAAGGACCGACGAGCCGCGCCAGCTGACCCGCCTCGGCGGCGCCGATCACCGCGAGCTGAACCCGCTCGTCGTTGACGCGCAGGAAGTCGGCGACCGCGTCCTTGGTGGTGATCGGGTAGACACGCACCTCGGGATGAAGCCGCCGCCATCGCTGCACCCGACGCTCGAACTCCCCGTCCGCGCGCTCGGTGAGGTCCTCCGGCCGGCTGCCGAGGACCAGCATGGGCGCCCTGCGCAACTTCGCTTCCCCCACAGCGTATTTGACAACGATGTCGTTGTCGGGCGCGCCGGTCATCCGGACCACGATCCAGTTGATGTCGGGCGGCTGGTCGAGCTCCGTGCGGATGACCGCCACCGGGCAGTGCGCCGTCCCGGCGAGCTCGGTCGCCGCCGAACCCAGGATCGAGCGCGCGTAGCGCCCGATCCCGACGGAGCCGACGCAGACCATCTCGGCATCGCGCGACGCCTCCACGAGCACCGGCCCGGCCGGGCCACGCGGGATGTCGGTTTTGACGCTGACCGGCTTGCGGCTGGCCTCAACGGCGAATTGCGCTTCGCGAAGCGCTTTCTCGGCGTGCTCGAGGTCGCGGGCGTAGTCGTCCGGGGACGGATGCGTCAGCTTCATGACCGACACGAGCCGCAGCGGCACGCCGCGGCTGGCGGCCTCGTCGACACCCCACAGGGCCGCCGCGATCGCCGCTTGCGAACCGTCGATACCCACGATGATCGGTTTCATCGTCCGCGCTCCGCAATACTTCTCGGCCGTCAACGCCGTGCCGTCATGGCTGGTCCCGGCTGGGCGAGCCGGTAGACATCCATCAGCCGGGTGAGATCGCTCGGCGTGACGATGCCGACCACCCCGCCGTCATCGACGACCAGGGCACGGCTGCGGGGACCGGCCGGCGCCATCCGCTCGAGCAGCGCGGTCAGCGGCTCCTGCGGTGCCGCGGTCGGCACGTCGTGCAGCGGCAGGGCGATCTCACCGACGCTGGTCGCGGTCCGCCGGCCGGGCGCAACGTCGCGCAACTGCGTCAGCGTGACCAGTCCCACGATCGTTCCACCCCGGTCGGTGACCGGGTACGCCGAGTGACGGTCACCCAGCACGTAACGCTGGATGAAATCCTCGACGCTGATCCATCCGGGAGCGGTGTGCGGCCGGGCGGTCATCGCGTCGGCCACGCGGACCCCGGCAAAGACCTGTTGGGTCGATATCCGGGTTTCCTCCTCACGGCTGGCGGCGAAGATGAACCAGCCGATGAATGCCAGCCAGACGCCGCCGACGAGGCCGCCCGCCATAAATTCGGCCAACCCCAGCGCGATCAAAATGAACGCGACCACCCGTCCCGCGTGGGCCGCGCCGATGCCGGCGCGCACGATGTCGCCGTGGCGGCGCCACAAATAGGCCCGCAGCACCCGGCCACCGTCCAACGGGGCGCCCGGCAACAGGTTGAACAGCCCCAGCAGCAGGTTGATGACGGCCAACCACGAAAAGACGCCGACGACGATCGGGGCGGCACGCACGGTGTCCAACGCCGCGACCAGCCCGCCGAAGATGGCCGCCAGCGCGAGGCTGGTGGCCGGGCCCGCGATCGCGATCCGGAAGGCGGCTTTGGGCGTCTTCGCCTCGCCGCCGAGCCTTGTCACGCCGCCGAACAGCCACAGCGTCACGCTCCCCACGGCTACCCCCGCGCGGCGGGCGACGACGGCGTGCGCGAGCTCGTGGGCCAGCAGCGACGCCAGCAGCACCAGGGCGCCGCACCCTCCAGCGAGCCAGTAGACCAGGGTTGAATACCCCTTGACGGCGCCGGGCAGCGTGCTGGCCAGGCTCCACGTGAACAACCAGAGGATGACCAGCACGCTCCAGTGCACATTCACCGGAAACCCGGCGACCCGCCCCAGTGGGATTGTGTCGCGCACCTCAGAACCTCCAAAAGTGCTGGTGAACAGGGCAGGTGGCGACGCGCTCGCCAACACGGGTGGCATTCACGATGTCGCGCGCGGTGGTCATTTGAGAATCCTTTTCGGTGCCGCCTGTTGACGAACGTAAGGCGACGCCGCACCCCGCCGCTAGGGCCGTTGGACCTTCCGCCGGCGGCCAATGGGCCTGCACGGCCGAACAACGAGAGCGACCGGCGCCCAAAGACGGTGACCGTCAACTGATCTCGACGGCCGGCCGCGGGTTCGCCGGGGCCTGCCGCTCGACCCGGTGCTTGATTCCCAGCAGCAATCCCCGCGTGCCCAACGCGATCAGCGGCCGGACCAGTTCCATGGCAAACACTTCACCCGGGTGGCGCAGGGAGATTCTGGTGCGGGTCAGCAGCCGGACGCGGTCCTCCCAGTGCGGCTGGACATGGAACGACCACACCGCATTCCAGCGCAGGTCCGCTCGCGTCGCATTGAGCACGAGGTACTTTTCGGGAACGATCTCGGCGACGCTCAACGTCACCCCGTCCGACAGCCCCAGCCAGCCTTCGGGGGCCAGGCGCACGACATCCCCGACCGCGAGCCGTTGCCATCCCGGGTGCACTCGATCGGCGTCCCGGTGGCGCAGACCACCGCGGTCCTGACCCATCCGCAACAGCCACGGCCAGACCGCGGATACCGGCGCGTCGATGTACACCGCCTCGGTCGTCTGGATGGCCGGATCGCCGACCAGCGTGTCACCGGGCAGCGGCATCCGACACTCCGCCTTGGTGGCACCCCAATTGCGGTAATACCGCCGCGCCCCGTAGAGCATCGCGAGCAGCGCCGCCGCCTTGGTGATCCGTCTTGTCGCCTTGGCCATGCCGCCAGTCTGGGTGGGCGGTGCCCGGCCCGCCAGGGTCAATGGTCCTCGCGGCCACGCCGCTGTGCCTGGCGGCGCGCGCCGGCTCGCTTCGCCGCGGCCGCGGTGACTTTGGACCCTATCGGCAATCCGTGCGTGACCGAATAATGATCTCGTCTGACGTAACTTGGCTGCGGCGGTTGCGGCTGAACAAAGGAGTATGACGGTTATGGGTGCCAACCCACCGTTGCTGTTGACCGATTCTGACGTAGATGGCCTCGCGCGGGAATTCCTGCGCTCACGCTACCTTGGGCCCACGTACGCCGGCTGGTCGCCCGATCGACGCATCGACACCTTCCTGCGGCGGCGCGGCCTGTCCCGCGTCGCCGACGACGGCGATCTGTCCAACATCGTGCTGGATCGCATCATGGCCCACGTGCGCGTCGCGCCTCGCGGCTAACCGGCCCAGGGAACACCGGCACCGCCGTTTGGGACCAACGGCACTATCGGCCGTCGCGCCGCGCGCCGGATAGTGGTGCCCATCGGCGTGGATCGGAGATGACCGGCAATGGTTGCGGCGCAAGGAGTTCCCCAATGACTGACCATCAGTCGTCCGACCATCATCCCCAACACGAGGCGCCCAGTCCCGCGAGCGGCAACACCCTGCTGAAGCTGCGATTCTGGTTGGCGCCGATCGTCATCTGCCTGGCCTTGCTGTCCGGGTTCGCCATGCTGTACTTCGGCGGCATCCTCAATCCCTCGGCGAACCTGCGGCACTTCCCGATCGCGGTCGTCGACCAGGACGCGGGGCCGACGGGCAAAACGATCGCCGACGGCCTGCTGACCAACGTGGACAAGGATCAGTTCGACCTCCGGATGCTGCCGGCCGACGAGGCACGTCACCAACTCGACACCGCGAAGGTCTATGCCGAAGTCCTGCTGCCACCCGACCTGACGCCGCGACTGCTCGCGTTGCCGCAGGCCGCGCTGCAGCCGGGACAGCCGGCCAGGCCGGTCATCACGATCTCGACCAACCCGCGCGCCAGCGCCATGGGCGCCGCCATCGCCGCGAAAGCCATCACCAAGGCGATGGCGGCCGTCAACGCCACGACCGGCGCGAAGCTCACCCCGCTGCTGCAACAGCTCAACGGTGGAGCGCCGCCGCCGGGAGGCGCCTCCCTGGTGCTGGCCAGCCCGATCGACATCCAGACCATTGCCGACAACCCGCTGCCCGCCGGCACCGGAGCCGGACTTTCGGCCTTCTATTTCTCGTTGATGCTGCTGATCGGCGGTGTCACCGCCGCGATCGTGGTGAGCATGACCACCGACGCGTTATTGGGTTACGTCCCAGCGGAATTCGGGCCGTGGTATCGCCTTGCCAGCAAGGTCAAGGTTTCTCGGCTGCAGACGCTGCTGGTCGAGTGGGCGTTGGTGGTGCTGCTCGGGCTGTCGACGTCGGCGGTCTACCTGTGGATAGCATCCGCGCTGGGCATGCCGGTGCCGCATCCGTTGTCGGTGTGGCTGTTCGGTGCGTTCGTCATCACCGCGGTGGGTGTCACGTCGGCGTCGCTGATCGCGGCCCTCGGCTCCCTGGGCACGCTGATCAGCCTGTTCGTCTTCCTCTTCTTCGGCCTGCCGTCGACGGGCGCCACCATCCCGCTGGAGGCCACGCCGCGGTTCTTCGGCTGGCTCGCCGGATTCGAACCGATGCGGCAGGCTTTCCTGGGGTCGAGGGCGCTGCTGTACTTCGACGGTCGCGCCGACGCCGGGCTGTCGCGTGCGCTGGTGGTGGGCGTGATCGGGCTTGGCATCGGCCTGGTGTTCGGTGCCGTGGTCGCCTGGTTCTACGACCGCACGGGCGTCCACCGCATCGAGGTCCGCGCGGCACCCGCCACCGGGCAAGCGGCAGAACGTGTTTCGGCCGGCACAGACCGGTAACCCGACGTCCCGCGTGTATGCGAGATCAGTGCCGGCGGCGACCGCGGTTGATGCGCACGCCCACAGCCGATTCGAGTTCGGTCAGACACTGCTCGGTCAGCGGTATCAGCGTGTCGACGTCGGGCACCACGTCGGCGCCCGCAACGTAGCCGAATCCAACCCGGTCGGCGTACGAGCACGTCGTGACGTTGAGCGCCATGCCGTCATAGACCGTCGAAACCGGATATATCTCCTCGACCGGCGCGCCGTTCCAATACATTTCGACCCGGGGACCGGGGACGTGCGAGATCGGAAGGTTGCATCCGGTGCGGATCTTCGGCGTGAACGGCAGCAGCGGAACAACCACCGTCGCGGCGATGCTTCCCGCGGTCGTCAGCAGCGACGCCGCGGATCCGCGCTTGGCCACCCAGCGTTTCCCCTCCGACATCGACCGGTGGATCAGGCCCAGCCGCGCGGCCGGATCGTCCATGTCGGTGCCCAACGGGCACAGCCAGAGGCCGAACATGTTGCCGTGCTGACTATTTGGCGCATTACGCTTGCGCACCGTGATCGGGCAGATGGCTACCATTGACTGCCCGGGCAGTTCCCCACGCTCCAGCAGCCAGCGGCGCACCGCGCCGGCCACCATGGCGGTCGCCACGTCGTTGCCGGTAACGCCTGCCGCCCGTTGCACCGCATCGATGCGGTCTTTCGGCCAGCTGCCGGCCGCGATGGCACGCCCGGGCCCGAGGCGACCGTTGAACCGCGTGTGGGGCGCCCCGAAGGGCAGCACGGTCGTGTGACCGACCAGGCTGTCGACCACGGTCGACAACTCGCCCGTGACGACCCGCCCGATCAGCCCGACGCCCGACGCCGCCGTGCCGACCAGCGACCGCAGCGGCGCCACCAGTCGAGGCAGCGGCCCGCGCGCCGGCTGCGGCGTCGATTCGCGACGGCGGTCGGCGAAGAAGGGTGGCATCGATCGGCGTCGCGGATCGGTGCTCAGGGCGTCGGCGATCATCCGGAAGCCGGCCACACCGTCGATGACGGTGTGATGGACCTTGATATAGAACGCGAACCGGCCGCGGTCGAGGCCGTCGATCAGATACGACATCCACATGGGGCGGGACCGCTCGAGGCGCTCAGCATCCAGCTCGCCGATCAGCCGCCAGAACTCGTCGGGGTCCGCGGACACGGTCCGGCGCTGGCAATGTTGGCTTATGTCAACGTCGTTGGCGGCACGCCAGACCCACACGCCACCGGTGTCCACCCCGCGATGCGGATGCCTGCGAAGCCTGGGGTCGATCGGGTCGTCGCCGGCGAGCGCCCCACGATACAGTTCGTCGACGTAGTTCGGGCCGGCGCCTGCCGGCGGCGACAGGATCAGCACGGCGCCGACGTGCATCGGGCTGCCCACCAACTCCGCCGTCATCATCGCCACGTCGAGCGGGTCGAGCGGGTTCGGCGGGTTCATGGCCCGGTCAGGAAGCTGCGTGGGAGCCCGCGGCCCGGTCGCGAAGGCGTGCCGCGAATTTCGCGGCCCGGTCGAGGTCGTGGTCGTTCGGGCGTCCCCGGTTTATCCCGCCGATGAACCCGAACGGCCCGACCGTGTCGAACCCGCGGCAGGAGAACGAACCGATTACCTCAAAGCCCTTCGATTCGAGGTGCTTTTGAACCGGTTTGTTGTAGTCCAACAGCGGGATTTCCCGGGCGCCGCTGGTGAAGAACGTGAACGCGCGAACGCCGCTGACGCGCGGTAGGCGGCGGATCAAGTCCCGCAGCCTCGTGTCCACCGTCATGTAATAGATGCCGGAGCCGAATCCGACGAGGTCGTATTCGCAAAGCTTCTCCGGGTCGACCGATTCGGGTTCGACGACCTCGGCGCCGAGCACCTCGGCCATCCGGTCGGCCACGCGGCGGGTATTGCCGTGCGATTTCGAAACACAGACGATGAGCGACTTCATTGCCAACTCCTCCTGGAGGACTTTGCCCGGACGGATCCATGCTGCGCGCATGTCTCGCCGTCCGGGAAGGGCGCAAAGGCACGAATGCCCGGGGCATTGGTCACTTGCGCTCGTGTCAGCCGAACGCGTGGATGACCTGGTGGGCCACCCGTTGGATTCGCAGACGCGTGCCGGGATCCAGGGACAGGTCAACGAATTCCGGGATCTCGCCCGTCGTCGTCACCACCCCGGGCTCGGCGCACTCCCAACGGGCGTTCACCCTGTCGCCCAACGCCCGCGCGGGCGGATTGTCGGAAAGCACGCGGGCGTGAAACCGCTTGACGCCGTCGACGCGCGCCGCCACCGCCAGCGCACCGAGCAGCAGCGTCCCGAGCCCGTGGCCCTGATAGGCGTCCGCCACGGTGAGGGCCACCTCTGCCGAAGCCGGGTCGTCTTTGTCCCGGATGAAGCGGGCATCGCCGACGACCGGCCCGTGCGGGCCGTCGGCGACGACCCAGACGAAGTGGTCGACGTAATCGACCTCGAACAGGTAGGCCAGCCGGGCGTCGGTCGGGGCACCGCCCTGATACCGCCGGTACAGCGTCTCCCGCGAGAACGAGCCATTGCCCTTGAACCGCTCGGCGTCCCCGGGCAGGACGGGGCGCAGCAACAGCCCGGCGCGGTCGCCGGCCGATACCGGGATCGGGGCGACGTATGCGGCCAACCGCTGCCGCGCGGTGCGGACCATCCGGTCGGCGACGGCCGGCATGGCCAGCATGCGCTCGAAAGCGCCGTCGTACCCGAGGTAGCCGCGCACCTCATCCTTCGCGATCACCGTCGCCGTCCTGGGCGCGCTTCGCAGCAAGGCGATTTCGCCGACGATCGTCCCCGCCGGCAGCTCGGTCACCGCGACCTGCCCGTCGGGGCCGAGGTGGCTGACCTCGACCCGGCCCGAGACGATGATCGCGAACGACACCGCTTGTTCACCCTGGCGCATCAGGACCTCGCCGGCGGCCGCATGCAGGGGCCGCAGGCCGGCGGCCAGTTCCGCGAGGTCGCGCGCGGGAACGTCGGCGAACACGTCCAGCGCCGCCAGCTCCGATGGTGATCGATTGGCACACCGGGCATCTCGGCAATTGCGTGCCATCACTCGATGTACGGTACGCGACCGGCGCGGCCACCGCCCGGGAAGTAGGTAGGCAAGCGCGGTGACAAAGGACCCTGTCGGGCCGGGACTCCGCGTGACCTTTGCCTCTATCCGCCACTGGCAGGGCGCGCCACGATCGAGGGGTGTATCGGCTTGGCCACGCCGACGGTATTCGGTTCGGCACCAACGGATTAGCAACATGAAGATAGCACCGCTCGCCGCGGTGGAGCGGCCCGACTTCGCCAAGATCGAGGGTCGGGCGCCGTCGGTGGCACACCTGTTCCTCCGCCGCGTCGCCGCCACCCCGGACGCGGAGGCTTTTCGATACCCACTGGACCACAGCTGGGAGAGCGTGACCTGGCGGCAGGTCGGCGAACGCGTCCACAACATCGCCGGCGGGCTGATCGCGCTCGGAATCGCCCCGGAGGACCGGGTCGCGCTCGCCTCGTCGACCCGCTACGAGTGGGTGCTCGTCGATTTCGCCGTGATGTGCGCGGCCGCGGCGACCACCACCGTCTATCCGACGACGAACGCCGCCGATGTCGCCTACATCGTTGCCAATTCGGGAAGCCGGGTGGTGGTCGCCGAGAATCAGGCCCAGCTCGATAAGCTGCTCGAGCACCGCGCCGAACTGCCCGACGTGAGCAGGGTCGTGATCATCGACGGCGACGGTGACGGCGACTGGGTGATCACGCTCGCCGAGTGCGAGCAGTTGGGCAAGCAACTGCTCGCCAACTCGCCGGACGCCATCACGGAGCGCGTCGCGGCCGTCGGCCCCGGCCAACTCGCCAGCCTCATCTACACTTCCGGCACCACCGGCCGTCCGAAGGGGGTGCGGCTGACCCATGGGGCGTGGACGTACACCGCGGCGGCCATCGACGCGCTGGGCATCCTCGGCCCCGACGACCTGAACTTCCTGTGGCTGCCCCTGGCCCATGCGTTCGGCAAGGTGATGCTGGCGCTGCCGCTGCAGATCGGCTTCCCTACCGCGATCGACGGCCGCGTCGAGAGGATCGTCGACAACCTGGCGACCCTACGTCCCACCATCATGGGCGCCGCACCACGCATTTTCGAGAAAGCGCATGCCCATATCGAGGGGATGGTTGCCGAGCGGGGCAGGCTCACCAAGAAGATGTTCGACTGGGCGATCGGGGTCGGCATGACGGTGTCGGAAGCCCGGCAAGCCGGAAAGAAGCCGTCGCTGGCGTCGTCGCTGGCCTACAAGGTGGCCGATCGGTTGGTGTTCTCCACCATCCGCGAACGCTTCGGCGGCCGCTTGCGGTTCTTCGTCTCCGCGGCCGCCGCCCTGGACCGTGACGTCGCGCAGTGGTTCGACGCCGTCGGCATCATCGTCCTCGAGGGCTACGGGCTCACCGAGACCGCCGCCGCGTCGTTTATCAACCGCCCCAAGGCTTACCGGTTCGGCACGGTCGGCTGGCCGTTCCCGGCCACCGAAGCCAAGATCGCCGACGACGGCGAAATCCTGCTCAGGGGACCGGGTTTGATGACCTCCTACCACGATCTCCCGGACGCCACCGCCGAGGCGCTCGACGACGACGGTTGGCTCCACACCGGCGACATCGGGGAGATCGACGCCGAGGGCTTTCTGCGGATCACCGACCGCAAGAAGGACATGTTCAAGACCTCGCAGGGCAAATACGTTGCGCCGTCGGCGATCGACGCGAAATTCAAGGGCCTGTGCCCGTACGTGAGCGAGCTCTTGGTCTACGGCGAGGCCAAGCCGTACTGCGTGGCGCTGGTCAGCCTCGACGGCGAGGCGATCACAGATTGGGCCGCCAAGCATGGGCTGGCGGGCATGTCGTTCGCCGAGATAGCGCGCGACGAGAGGACGCGGCAACTGATCGCCGGATACGTCGACGCGCTGAACGTGGAACTGAACCGCTGGGAACAGATCAAAAGATTCGCGATCCTCGACCGCGAACTCTCCGTCGACGCCGGTGACCTGACGCCGAGCATGAAACTTCGCCGCAAGGTCGTCATCGAAAAGTTCGCCGACCGCCTTTCGGGCCTTTACGAACGATCATCCACATGACGAAAGATACTGCGCCCCAGCACTTTTCGGTGCTGTTCACCGATCTCTACGAGGTCACGATGGCGCAGGCCTATCTGGCCGAACACGTGTCGGGAACGGCCGTGTTCGAGACCATGTATCGCAAGCTCCCCCATGGCCGGTCCTATGTGATGGCCGCCGGCCTGTCGGACGTGCTCGACTTTCTCGAGGCGTTTCAATTCCAGCCGGAGGACATCGACTACCTGCGGGGATTGCGGCTGTTCACCGAGGAATTCCTGCAATCGCTGTCCGCGGTTCGGTTCACCGGAGACGTGTGGGCGGTTCCGGAAGGCACCGTGGTCTTTCCCCACGAGCCGATCGTCCAGGTGATCGCGCCGATCCTGGAAGCCCAACTCGCCGAGACCTTCGTCGTGAACCAGATTCACCTGCAGAGCGTGCTCGCGAGCAAGGCCGCCCGGGTGGTCGACGCGGCCCGCGGACGGATGGTGGTGGACTTCGGGGCGCGGCGCGCGCACGGCACCGACGCGGCGCTCAAGGTCGCGCGGGCCGGCTACCTCGCCGGCCTAGCGGGCACCTCGAACCTGCTCGCGGCCCGGCAATACGGAATCCCCGCGTTCGGCACGATGGCCCACAGCTTCATCCAGGCCTTCGACGACGAGCTCGACGCCTTCGACGCGTTCGCCCGGCTCTACCCCGGCACCACGTTGCTCGTCGACACCTACGACACGCTGCGCGGCGTCGACCACGTCATCGAACTCGCCAAACGCCGGGAAGGCCTCGACGTGGCGGCGATCCGGCTCGATTCCGGCGATCTGGGTGCGCTGTCGAAGGCGGCGCGCGCCAAGCTGGACGCGGCGGGGTTGGGCCGGGTTGAAATCGTGGCGTCGTCCGGTCTCGACGAGTACCGCATCGCGGCGCTGATGGACGACGACTGCCCCATCGACACCTTCGCCGTGGGCACCAAACTCGTCGTGGCCCAAGATGCGCCGGCGCTCGACATGGCGTACAAGCTGGTGGAGTACGAGGGCACCGGGCGGACGAAGTTCTCCAGTGGCAAGGTGATCTATCCCGGCCGCAAGCAGGTGGTGCGCCGGCTTGCCGACGGGCTCTTCGCCGGCGACACGATCGGCATGCCCGGCGAACACCTCGACGGCGAGCCGCTGTTGGTGCCCGTCATGAAAAACGGCCGGCGCCTTCCGCAACGCAATCTTCAGGAGTCGCGGAATTGGGCGCGCCAGCAGGTCGATCGGCTTCCGCCGCAGCTTCGTTCGCTGGAAGCCACCGGCTGGTCCTACCCCGTGGACGTCAGCCCGGGGATCGCGGGCGAACTCGAAAGCCTGCGCCGCGCCCGGCAATCGACGAGTTGACCGGCGGGCGCCATCGGCGCGACGCACTATCATCCCTCGTCATGAGTCGCGTCCACGCGTGGGAGGATGTCGGACTGTGAGCGAGGAGGGGCACGCAGACAACCCGGGGCTGGACGGGATGCTCAATCGCCTTCACCTGGACGAGTTGCTCGCCGAGGTCCGCGACCGGGTTGCCGAAATCGTCCAGATCCGCGACCGCCTGGACCGGCTGATCGAGGCGATGCTGATGGTGGCCTCGGGTCTGGAGCTCAACGAGACCTTTCGCCGGATCGTGCACGCCTCCGTCGAGCTCACCGGCGCCCGATACGGTGCGCTGGGCGTGCGCGGGGTGGGAAACGAGCTGTCCGATCTCGTCTTTGAGGGGATCGACGAGGCCACCCGGGCCGAGATCGGCGACTTCCCGCACGGTGCCGGCGTGCTCGGGTTGTTCTTCAACGATCCGCGTCCCCTGCGGCTGGAGGACATCTCCGCCCACCCGGCGTCGGCGGGGTTCCCGCCACACCATCCGCCGATGCGGACGTTTCTGGGTGTCCCGATCGTGCTCAGGGACGGCGAGGTGTTCGGGATCATCTACATGGCCGAGAAAGCCGACAATGCGACCTTCACCGAGGACGACGAGGTGATGATGCAGGCGCTGGCGGCGGCGGCGGCCATCGCGATCGAAAACGCGCGGCTGTTCGAGCAGACACGTGCGCGGCAGGCCTGGCTGGAGGCTACCCGCGCGGTGTCGATGGCGTTGCTGGCCGGCACCGAATTGGGCCCGGTGCGGCAGCTGATCGTCGAGCGCGTGCGCGGGCTCGTCGGGGCGGAGTGGTCGTTGCTGGCCGTGCCGCCCCAACCCGCCGCCGCCGAAGAAGTCGACCGACTGGTGGTGGGCGCGATCGACGGGTCACCCCCCGCGCCGATCGAGGTCGGGCTGGCCATCCGGGCCGACCGTTCACCGGTCTGGGCCGCGTTTCACGACCGCGCCACGCTCGCCGTCCGGGAACTGACGCTCACCGCCGACACCGCCGGCCTCGGTCCGGCGATCGTGGCGCCGCTGCGTGACGCGAACGTGATCGCCGGGGCGCTGATCGTCGGCCGCGCGAACCACCGGGCCGTGTTCACCGAGGATGAACGCGAGCTGGTCGCCGGTTACGCCGACCACGCCGCGGTCGCCCTGCAGTACTCCACCACCCAGCAGCGGATTCGCGAACTCGAACGCCACGAGCGGGACGCGGCCGCCCGGGACCAAAGGCCCGTATCTGGGGGCTAACGGCCCTCGCGCATCCGCGATCGTCCTTCGTACGGTTGGCCGACATACATAAGGCGCAACAGCGGAGAGGGATGGCATGCAATCGGAGCGCCTCAGGTGGCTGGTGAAAGCCGAAGGCCCGTTCGCCTCGGTCTATTTCGACGACTCACACGACACCGCGGATGCCGCCGAGCGGCTGGAAACGGAATGGCACGACATCCGCAGGCGTCTCGAGGATTTGGGGGCGGGCGCGGAAATCCTCGGCACGCTGGAGGAAGCCGTGCTGCGCCATCGGCCGGCCGTCGGCCGGCGCGGCCGCGCGGTGATCGCGACCGGCGATCAGGTGCTGGTCAACGAGCACCTGGCCGGGCCGCCGACGTCGACGGTGGTTCGCCTCTCGGACTACCCCTACGTCATGCCGCTGATCGAGCTCGAGACGCGGCGACCGACCTACGTGTTTGCCGCGGTCGACCACGCCGGCGCGGACATAACCCTGCATCAGGGCGGCGCCGTGCGCTCCATAAGCGTCGACGGCGGCGGCTATCCGGTGCACAAGCCCGCCACCGCCGGCTGGAACGGCTACGGCGACCTCCAGCACACCACCGAGGAAGCTATCCGCATGAACTGCCGCGCGGTCGCCGACGAACTCGCGCGGCTGGTGGACGAGGCGGATCCCGCGGTGGTTTTCCTGTGCGGCGAAGTTCGTTCGCGCACGGACCTGGTTTCCGAATTGCCGGAGCGGGTAGCGGACCGGGTGTCGCAGTTACACGCCGGTTCGCGCCAGAGCGTCGATGCCGACGAGATCCGCCGGCTGACGGCCGCGGAGCTGGCTCACCGGCGCGGCATCGAGATCGCCGACGTCGCCGACCGGTTCGAAGCCGAGATCGGGCGTGGCTCGGGGTTGGCGGCCCAGGGGCTCGCCGCCGTCTGCGTGGCGCTGCGTGACGGCGACGTCGACACGCTGATCGTCGGCGAGCTGGGCGACGCCACCGTGGTCACCGGCAAGGCCCTTACCACCGTGGCGCCCGACGCCGACGTGCTGTCGGAGTTCGGCGAACCGGTGGAACGCGTCGCACGGGCCGACGAGGCGTTGCCGTTCACCGCGATCGCGACCGGCGCCTCCTTGGTCCCCGCCGGCAACCGAATCGCACCCGAGGACGGAATCGGCGCCCTGCTGCGATACGTCGCGACCGACCGGCTTGCCGGCCAACAATCCGAATCGAGACTCGAATCATGAAGCAGTTCAACGACCGCGCCGATGCCGGAAGACGATTGGCGTCGCGCATGGGCTTTTTGCGCGGCAAGGGCAAAGACGTGGTGGTGCTCGGCCTGCCGCGAGGCGGAGTCCCGGTGGCCTTCGAGGTCGCCAAGGAGCTGGGGGCTCCCCTCGACGTGCTGGTGGTCCGCAAGCTCGGCGTGCCCTTCCACCCCGAGCTTGCCTTCGGCGCCATCGGCGAGGGCGGCGTGCGGGTAATCAGCGACGCCGTGGTCCGCGAGACCCGGCTCAGCGACCGGGAGATGGCCGCGGTCGAAGCCGAGCAGTGGGCCGAGCTGCACCGCCGATCCGACCGGTTCCGCGGTGATCATCCCCGAATTTCGTTGCGGGACAATGTCGCCGTGATCGTCGACGACGGCATCGCGACGGGGGCCACCGCGCAGGCCGCCTGCCAGGTCGCCCGCGCGCAGGGGGCGAGCAGGGTGGTGCTGGCGATTCCCATCGCGGCCACCGACACCGCCGAACAGTTCGCGGGGTACGCCGACGAGGTGGTGTGCCTGGAAACGCCGGTGCCGTACTTCGCCGTTGGCCAGGGGTACCGCAACTTCGCGCAGACCTCGGACGACGAGGTGGTCGCCCTACTCGCCCGTGCCCGCAGCGGATTTCACGCGGCGGGCGGCGGCGCCGACGATCCGCCGCTGCGCGACGAGGAAATCCGGGTGGCGACCGGGCCGGTTTCGGTGGCTGGGCATCTGACCATCCCGGAGCGCCCGAAGGGCGTCGTCGTGTTCGCGCACGGCAGCGGAAGCAGCAGGCACAGCCCGCGCAATCGCTACGTCGCGGAGGTCCTCAACAAGGCCGGGTTCGCCACGGTGCTCTTCGACCTGCTGACGCCCGACGAAGAACGCAACCGCGCCAACGTCTTCGACATCTCCTTGCTCGCAAGCCGATTGGTCGACGTCACGGGCTGGCTGGCGGGCCAACCCGACACCGCGTCATTGCCGATCGGTTACTTCGGTGCCAGCACGGGTGCGGGCGCGGCGTTGGCCGCGGCCGCGCATCCCGGCGTCAAGGTCGCGGCGGTGGTGTCCCGGGGCGGGCGGCCCGACCTTGCCGGCAAGTCACTGCGTGACGTGCACTCGCCGACGCTGTTGATCGTGGGCGGGCGCGACGAGATGGTCCTGCGGCTCAACCGGCAGGCACAGGCGGAGATCCCGGCCGAATGCGAGGTCGCGGTGGTGCCCGGCGCCACCCACCTGTTCCAGGAGCCGGGCACGCTCGAACGGGCGGCCGCGCTGGCCCGAGACTGGTTCGTCGACCACCTGGGTGCGCCGGGCCGCTAGTCAAACGGCCGGTGTGATGAGCCCGTAATGCCCGTCGTAGCGGTGATATAGGACGCTCCCCCGGTCGCGGGCGGTGTCGACGAAGAACAGGAACGGCAGGCCAAGCAACCCGATCCGCTCGATGGCCTGATTCACGGTGAGCCGCGGAGCCGGCCGCGGACTGACGGTCAGGGGCATCTCGAACGGCGCCAGCTTGTCCGCGCCTTCCGGATTGACCTGTGCGAGGCGGTATTCGGTGGGCCCTTCGCGATACAGCACGCTGTCCTGCTGGGTGCCCTTCTCCGTGAACAGGTGGAAATCGTAGTCGAGCAGCTCCATCTCCCACGCGGCCTCTTCGACGGTGCAGGTCGGCAGGCTGTAGGACTTGTGCCGCATGATCCGGCGTTCGCTTTCGGGCCGGGGGAAGTACTTCGGCCGGTGGGTGGGCTCGGACTGGTGCCGCCACTCGTGCGGACCGAGCCGTGGCATGCCGCCTCGCTTGGCTTCCCAGTGTTCGGCGCTGCGCTCGAGTCGATGACGCAGCCGCGCCTCGAGCCGATCGATCGCTTCCCGCGCGGTGACGCCTTCGACCTGCGCGCGGACCGGCCGGCCGTTGACGTCGAGGTTCCCCTGCGCGATCACCCGGCGCGCCACCGCCGGGTCGCCGTGCTCGCTCAACCTGACGCGAGCGTGCAACACCGGTTCGTGGGTGAGGCGACCGAGTTCACCGATCTTTGCCCGTGCGTAGTCCCCGGCATCGGAGAGCTGGCCAGGCGTCGTCACCTCGACGTCGAGAACGGCTGGTAAATCGGGTCGCTGTCGCATGATTCGTTGCTACGCCTTCGCAAATCGCCGCTGTAGGGCCGAAGGTCACCGCGAACGCGGTACCCGGCCGCACGTTCAGTGGTGCAGACCGGTGACCGGCTCGTGGGTGCTGGCCTGGATGTCGGTTGAGGTCAAGGCGAGCAGCTGATTCGCCAAGTCGGACAGCGCCCGGGCGATCGCCAGTTCGTCGCCGATCTGGGCCACCGGCTCGTCGGCCGGATCGAGCCGCGCCAAACCGACGCCGACTAGCCTCTTGCCCGCCCAGGACAGCCGCGCCTTCGCCCGGGTGCGGTCTTCGCGCTCGTCGATCAGCACGTCGACGTGGCAAGCCTTGGTGCCGTCGTCCTTGCGCGTCATCGCCAGTCTCCTTGTCTTGCCGGATGATTTGCCCGAATAGATGCGACCACCACCGGGCAGGCGCGATGTAGGGGCGAAAGTCACCAGTCCGGTTCGTCAGCTGAAGGCGTCGTTGAGGGTCCCGTCCGACGGACCACCAGACGGGTTGTTACCAAACGAATTTCGACGGACCGTCGATCAATCAACGAATCGGCCGATAAACAATCCGTCGATCTTCATCGACAATATCGTTGGTTTTAATCAACAATTTCGTTGACATATATCGACGCGTCCATAAAGTAACTCACGTGTCCGACCGCTCGACGCAGGCCGAATACATGCACGCCTCCCGAAGCCGCCGTTCATCCCAACATTCGGGTGACGACCGCAAACAGGCGATCCTGGCCACCGCCGAGCGGCTCCTGCAGGAACGGCCGCTGGCCGACTTCTCCGTCGACGACCTGGCAAAAGGCGCGGGCATTTCCCGGCCCACCTTCTACTTCTACTTCCAGTCGAAAAATGCGGTCTTGTTGTCGCTGCTCGACCAAATGAATAACAAGGCGCACGCGGCGCTTACGGCGCTCGGCGCCACACCGTCCGGCGATCCCGCGACGCTGTGGCGGGCGCGCATCGAGGCGTTCTTCGAGGTGTCCGGGTCGCATCGAGCGGTCGCCGTCGCCGGCGCCGCGGCCAAGGCCACCAACCCCGAGGTCCGGCAGCTGTGGTCGACACTCATGCAGCGGTGGATCACCTACACCACGGTGGCGATCCAGGCGGAGCGCATGCGGGGCGCCGCCCCCGACACCTACCCGGCCGAGGACCTGGCCGTCGCGCTGAACCTGCTGAGCGAGCGGGTGATGGCCGCGACGTTCACCGCGGAGGAGCCGGCGATCCCCGAACACCGGGTGATCGACACGCTGGTGCACATCTGGCTGGCCAGCATCTACGCGGCCGACGGGAAGGCCGCGGCGGCCAGGTAGCCCGGCGCCCTGCTGCTACAGGGCGCGTACCAGCGCCGCCCGGCCCTTGGTGCGCAGTTTGTGCAGCGCGGAGCCGCGGTATTGCTCCATCTTCGCGGCCATCTTGTTGCCCAGCTCCTCGATCTCGGCGTCGGTGATCGTCACCTCGGGGGGAGCGGGAATCAGGTCGCGTTCTTCCTCGTCGGCGTGTGCCTCCAGGACCGTCTTGAAGGAGTTCCACTCCCGCTCGTAGCCCGGCGCGCTCTGCGGCGTCTTGAGCAGCACCGAAAGCTGGTCAACCACCTGGCGATGCTCGGCGTGGGCGACCGCGATTAGCTTGCTGGCGTCCTTGAGGGCCGGGTAGTACAGGTCGTCCTCGATGCGAAAGTGGATGTCGAGTTCGATCAGCATCTCGTCGAAAAGGGCATGCCGCTCTTCGCTGTTCACCGGAGCCTGGCTGACCTTGCGACCGAGGCCCTTGATCACGACGTGGTGCTCTTTCAAGACGTCGTAGGCGTTCACTTGGTTATCCCCTTCCCGCCGCTTTGCGCATCGATGCGCATCTCCTCTTCGCCCCGGACTTCGACCATTCCGTCGACCAACCTGGCCTCGTAGCGCGGCAGCGGAGCCGCCGACGGGCCACGCAACACCTCCCCCGACTCGGCCTCGAACCACGAGCCGTGCCACGGGCACACGATCCGCCCGCGATCGACCCAGCCGTCGGCCATCGGCGCCGCCAGGTGCGGGCAGAACTCACCGAACGCCGACACCTCTCCCGGCTTGGTCTGGCACACCACCAGTCCCACCCCGTCGACCTCGACGCGCACCGGTTTCCCATTCAACGAGCTCGCGGCCAGCACCGGCGTCCACTCCTTGGTGCGCAGCCGCTCACCCGACTGGTCGATTCCGACACCGGACTCGAACACCAGGGCCCCGCCGAGGTAACCACCCCCGAGGGTGATCGCGTAGCCGAGCGCGGTGAGGGCGATCCCGCGGAGGTTGCGGCCCCGGCGACGGTCCCACCAGGACTGTGCGTACAGCGCGGTCGCGGCCAGGTTCACCAGGCCGTGTACCAACCCCACCCGGCGCTCCGCCTCGTGGGTGTGCTGCCAATCGGTGGTGCCGGTGATGGCGGAGCCGATGCTCGCCACAATCCCCACGCCCAGGGCGCGGCGGGCAAACCGTGACGCTTCGCCGACCTCGGTGGTGCGCCGGCCCGGCAGCAAGCTGAACGCATCCAATGCCACCGTCGTGCCGAGCGCGCCGCTCGTCAGCGATGCCAGCGGCGGATGCACCGGGTGCCCGAGCCAGACGCCGTGCAGCGCGTTGGTGACGGAGTCGCGCGCCCCGCCCAGCCCGTTATAGGCGAAGCTGAGCAGGTGCTCAAACCGATAGCTCGGCCGATCCAGCCACTCTTGGTGTCCGATGACGGACAGCACTCGCGGTCCGAGTTCTCGCAATCGACCACGCCGTGACCGATCAACCATGGCACCAGTCCTTCCTCGAACGCATGGCCATGCGGTGACGCACGGCCATGCGGTGACGCACGCAAAATCGGCGATTATCCCTGCGTTACTTCGCTCTCACATGCGCAGTAGACCTGATGTGACCACCGTAGCCGCGCTTCCTGGATACTCGGTTGTCAACCGGCTGTGAATTAGCACAAAGCCTTCTTGTAAAAACCTGGCAAAGCTGCTTGGCGCAGCGACTGACCCGGGTGGCCAGCCTCGTTCGACTGGATCCGCGGCCGCTCTGCGCCACTTGGGCATTCGCCCACCGGTCGTCGGCCCGCCGGATGGCGAACGTTGCGCCCCGCTGCAGAAGACAACCACTTTCGGGCACTTTTGGCAGCTTGTCGCGGCCACGCGGCCCGAAATTGCGATTAGTCTCGGCTTCGTGTGCGGTGCTATTGGGACCGGATACCGCCGATACATCGCCATCGGTGACAGTCAGACCGAGGGCTTATGGGACGGCGACGACGCCGTCGGCCTCCTCGGATTTGCCGACCGGCTCGCCGTCTTGATCGACTCGTTCTTTCCGGGTTTGCGATACGCCAACCTGGCGATCCGCGGCAAGCGGATGGCCGACGTGCTGAGCGAGCAGGTTCCGCAGGCGCTGGCGATGCGCCCGGACCTGATCACCGTGTGCGCCGGAATGAACGACGTCATCCAGCCGGGACGATCGTTCGGCCGTGCCCTTGTCGACCTCGACCACGTCCACGCCGCGCTGGCCGATTCGGGGGCGACGGTGGTGACCACCACGTTCCCCAACGTCGCGCAATTCCTTCCGCTCGGCCGGCTTGTGTCGTCGCGGCTCACCCGCATCAACGACGCCATCGCGGCGGCCGCCGATCGCTACGGGTTCCGGCTCGTCGACCTGTACAACGCGCCCTCGATGCACAACGTGGACACGTGGGCCGTCGACCGCGTGCACGCGTCGAGCCAAGGGCACATCCTGTTTGCGGCCGCGGCCGCCGAAGCTCTCAAATTGCCTGACAGCAACCATGATTGGGCCGAGGCGAGCGGCCATCCCATGCGGTTGTCGTTCCCGGCCAGCGCCTACGAACAGCTGCGCTGGACCCACGACAGTTTCATCCCGTGGATCTGGCGCCGCCTGCGCGGCCGGTCGTCGGCCGACGGGCGGGTGCCCAAACGGCCGCGGCTGGAACCCCTCGGCGCGCCGCGGGAAAGCGGCGACGTTACGGCGCGGTTCGACCGCCGGTCAGGCATCCTTGACCCATGAATGTGGAGGCTTTGCTGCAGTCCATCCCGCCGCTCGCGGTCTACCTGGTGGTCGGCGGCGTGGTGGGGATGGAGAGCCTGGGCATACCGCTGCCCGGCGAGATCGTGCTGGTCAGCGCGGCGTTGATGTCGTCGCAGCACGACCTGGCGGTCAATCCGATCGGCGTCGGCATTGCCGCGGTGATCGGCGCCGTGGTCGGCGACTCGATTGGCTATACGGTCGGGCGCCGGTTCGGCATGCCGCTCTTCGACCGGCTCGGCCGGCGGTTCCCGAGACACTTCGGTCCCGGGCACGTCGCCCTCGCCGAAAAGTTGTTCAACCGCTGGGGGGTTCGGGCGGTCTTCTTCGGCCGCTTCATCGCGCTGCTGCGGATCTTCGCCGGGCCGCTGGCCGGAGCCTTGAAGATGCACTACCCGCGTTTCCTGGCCGCCAACGTGTCGGGCGCTATCTGCTGGGCCGGCGGCACGACCGCCCTGGTGTATTTCGCCGGGATGGCCGCCGAACGCTGGATGGAGCGGTTCTCCTGGATCGGGCTACTCATCGCGGTCATCGGCGGACTTATCGCCGCGATCCTGCTGCGCGAACGCACCTCGCGGGCGATCGCCGAACTCGAGGCCGAGCACTACCGCAAGGCCGGCACCCCGGCCGACGCCGCGTGAAATCCGCTAACCCAGCTCCTTGGTGCTGAAACGTTTGAACCCAGGTCGCTATAGGCAGGGGTAGTGCTGTGGGGGTTGATGAAGCAGCGATGCCAATTCGTTCTCCACGCCGGAGAGCAGGTCGACCAGCTGGCACACCCGGTCACGCTGACTTGCTGCGGTTGACTCTGCGCCCACCAGGCAAAAGTACGAGAAGAGTGCCTGGTGAGCGCAGAGTCATCAAAGTCGACGAGCCAACCCGGGCCTAGCTCACGGCCTCACCGGCGTCGGCCGCGGATATCGGCCGGTGCTGTTCGATAAGCGTGCAGGCCATCTTGCGGGCGCGCAGCGCGGCATCCAGCTCACCCACGGCCGCGAGGATGATGGCGCCCTTCATCAGGATGTGCCAGGACGAGGCGAAGTCCTCGACGTCGGTCAGCCCCGCCGCGAGAGCGCGGTGACGCACGATGTCGCGGACGTGGTCGATGTGGGCGATGCTGGCCCGCCCGGCCGGATGGGCCGGCCCCAACTCGAGCAACACGTTGATAAACGAGCAGCCTTCGTAACCGTCGCGGAGCTGAAACCAGTCGTGCATCACGTCAAAGATCGCGAGCAACTGTTCCTCGGGGGTGTTGCCTCGCTGCCGTGACCGCTCCTCGATGAGGCCATGGGTCCACAGTTCTTCACGCCGCTGCAGCACGGCCAGGACCAGGTCGTTTTTGGTCGCGAAATGACGGTAGAGGGTCGCCCTCGCCACGCTGGCCCGCTCGATCACCTCGTCGGTGCCGACCGCGCGGATCCCGCGCCGGCTGAACAGCTCGTAAGCCGCAGCCAGGATTCGTTCACGGGCCGAGGCCGGCGTCGTGACATCGTGGCTTGTCATAGCGAGCCTTACCATACTCTTAACCCCCGACATATAGACAGACCGCCCTGTCTCGTTATACAAATGAGATTCGCGATTCGCGAACCGTCTGTCTTAAGACAGCAGGACGGGCATCCAGACCGGCGTCACCGACACCGATCGATGAGGGAGTCCATCATGAGCCCGGTTATTGCGGAACCTATGTCCAGCCCCCACTTCATGCTCAGCACGCGGCTGGTTTACGAGCTGGGCGATTCACACAGCACGCTGAGGGCGACCACCGACCGCAGCGGCGCGGCGGTGCTCATCAACGCGGGCGGTGAGATCGACGCCTGCAACGAGCACACGTGGCGGCAGCTGGTCAGCGAGGCGGCCGGCGTCGTCACACCGCCCGGACCCCTCGTGGTCGACGTCACGGGACTCGATTTCATGGGCTGCTGCGCGTTCGCTGTGCTGGCCGACGAGGCGCAACGGTGTCGCGAGCGTGGCATCGAAATGCGTCTGGTGAGTCGCGCGCCGATCGTCGCGCGAATTGTCGACGCGTGCGGGCTCCACGGCATGCTGCCCATTTACCGGACGGCGGACGCCGCGCTCGCGGCGCCGGTTCGCCGGTGAACTACCGGCCCACCCCGCCGTCCGCGGGTCGACGAGGGGCTTTCGTCACGCCACCGTGACCAGGCGGTACAGCCCGATCAGGCCGACCACCACGATGGTGGAGCGCAACGCCTTCGGCGACAGCCGGCGCCCATAGTGCGCGCCGACCCATCCCCCGATCAGCGAGCCCGCCGCGATGAGACCGGCCACCGGCCAGCTGATGCGGCCGAAGGCCACCAGCGAATAGGCAACCGCGGCAACGACATTCACCACCAGAGTCATGAGGTTCTTGGCCGCGTTCATGCGCTGCACCGACTCCGGCAGCAGCGCGCCCATGATGCCGACGAGCAGGATGCCCTGCGCGGCGGTGAAGTAGCCGCCGTAGACGCCGACCGCGAACGTGCCCAGCACCAGCGCAGCCATCCGCGCCGGCGTGGTGTGTTCGGGTGAACGTCCCGCCTGCTCGGCACGCTGGAACGCCCACGACTGGAGCCGCGGCCCGATCATCACCAGCACCAAGGCCAGCACCAACAGAACCGGCACGACCTCGGCGAACACCCTTGCGGGCAGATGCAGCAGCAGGAAGGCGCCCAGCAGCGCCCCGGCCAATGACGCCGGGAGCTGCCACCGCAACCGATCCCACTGACCGGCCAGCTCGGCGCGATAACCCCAGGTGCCCGACACGCTTCCGGCCACCAGGCCGACCGCGTTCGACATGGTGGCCGTGACCGGCGGATAGCCGAGGGCGACGAGCGTGGGGAACGTGATCAGGGTGCCCGATCCGACGAGCGCGTTGATGGCGCCGGCGGCGAACCCGGCCAGGCCGATCAACACCATGTGGAAAAGCAGCACCACGGACAACCTTAGCCCAACCTTAGTCCACCGCCGCATAGTGCCAAAAACCGCGTGGCTGACCGCCTTTAGGCGTGGGGGCTTCGGGACCCCGATCTACGCCGGTGCGTAGCTCGCGGCGGCCTCACTGGGGAAAACCGAAGAGTTTGACCACGCCGTGGTCGCGGCCGGCGGTGTAGCCGCCGTCGACGGCAATGGCCTGGCCGCTGACGAAAGAGGCGGCGGTAGACAGCAGGAACGCCGCCATGGCCGCGACCTCCTCCGGCCGGCCCAGCCGTTGCAGGGCATGCTCCGTGGTGATGGAGGCCAGCGGACCCTCCATCCCCGGCAGGCCGAACACGCTTTGGGCCATTGGCGTTTCGATGAAGCCGGGGCAGATGGCGTTGGCCCGGATGCCGCTCGGCCCGTAGTCGAGCGCGATGTTCTTCGTCAGCAGAACGACGCCGCCCTTGGCCGCGTTGTACGAGCTGCCGCCCGCCGTACCTTCCAGGCCCTCGATGCTGGCGACGGTCACCAGCGAGCCGCGCTCGCCGTCGACGCGGGGCTGCTCGATCATCCTGGCCAGGGCCGCCTTGGCCACCAGGAACGTGCCGGTGAGGTTGATCCCGATCACCCGGTCCCATTCGGCCCGGTCGAGCAGGTGGACGGGGCCGCCCCCGGCGACGCCGGCGGCGTGGAAGACGCCGTCGAGGCGGCCGGGCACGGCCGCCAGCACCGCGGCTATGGCGGCTTCGTCGGTCACATCGGCGGCCACAAATTGGAACCGGGAGCCGAGATCGGGCGGGTCGGCCAGGTCCGCGCCGACGACGGTGCCGCCCTCGGCCAGCAGGCGCCTCGCGGTGGCAAGGCCGATGCCCGACGCCGCACCCGTCACGATGAATGTCCGGGAACGGGCGCGATCGGTGCTCACCATGTCGGGATCCTTGTCGGGTTGGGGGATTTTCGCCGCTGTCATGTTGACACACGCGGGCACGAGTTCGCGAAGCTTCTGGAACGATCTCGGGCCGCACCCTCGTAGGAGGGCGCGCCTACTGCCTATTCGAAAGCAGGTCCTGGACGACCCTCTCCTTGCGGGCTTGACTGGGGCAATGCGGCGTTCATATGCGGCGCCGCGGATGCTGTTCGGTGCCGATCTCGATCGCCAAAACCCGCTCGGGACACCGACGTTGACGGAGGACCTATGACACATGCCGACGGAACGACCGCCACCAGGGACACACTCGTCGGGTTCGTCGAACAACACGCGCGGAGCAAACCCGATGCACTCGCGATCCGCCATCGTGACCGGCGGTGGTCCTGGGCGAACTGGATGTTACGCATCCGGCACGTCGCGGGCGCGCTACGAACAGCCGGTGTGGCACAAGGCGATCGCGTTGCATTCCTCGACAAGAATCATCCCGCTTGCCTCGAAACCCTCTTCGCGGCGGCATCGATTGGGGCGTCGGTCACCGTCGTCAACTGGCGCACGGTCGGCGAGGAACTGGTCCACGTTCTCAACGACAGCGGCGCGCGGCTGCTTTTCGTCGGCGCCGAACTGTCTTCCACGGTCCGCACAATCATTGAGCGAGCGCCCGGGCTCCAGCGCGTCGTCGTGGTGGGCGGCAAAGGGGACGAGTACGACGCTTTCCTCAGCGCCGCCACACCTTTATCGGAATCGGCGGCGGTCGATGGCCGCGACATCGCGGTCGTGATGTACAGCTCGGGAACGACCGGGCGGCCAAAAGGTGTTCTGCTGAGTTATCGCGCCCTGGTCAATCACACCGCCAACCTGGCCCCGCAAATCCCGTTTGCCCAGGGGGACAAGAACTTAGTCGCCATGCCACTGTTTCATGTCGGCGGCCTCTGCTATGCGTTGTTTGGCATCCGCGCCGGTGTGCCGACGGTGGTGACCCGCGAGCCCGACGTCGCATCCCTGGTCGCCGCCGCGAACGACGGTGCGACCCACGCCTTCTTCGTGCCCACGGTGATCGCCGGCATCCTCGACGCGGGCGGTGCGGCGACCGAAGTCATGTCGCACTTGCGCTATCTCGCGTACGGGGCGGCCCCGACCCCGTTGCCGCTGCTGCAGCGCGCCCTCGCGGCCTGGCCCACAGCGAATTTCATTCAGGTCTACGGGCAGACGGAAGTCGCCGGCGCAGCCGCCACCCTCGGCCCCGCCGATCATCGAGACTCCCGTCGCCCACACTTGCTGCTGTCCGCCGGAAAAGCCTCACCGGGAAGCGAAATCCAGATCATCGATCCGGCCACCGGTGACCGAGTGCCCAGCGGGCAGTCGGGTGAGATCTGGGTGCGCAGCGATCAGCGCATGAGTGGCTACCTGAATCGGCCGGAGGCAACGACCGAAACGATCACGCCCGACGGGTGGTTGCGCACCGGCGACATCGGGCATCTCGACACCGACAACTATCTCTACATCGACGACCGGCTCAAGGACATGATCATCACGGGGGGTGAAAACGTCTACGGCCCCGAGGTGGAACGCGTGCTCATGGGCCACCCCGCCATCTCCGATGCCGCGGTGATCGGTATCCCCGACGATCGCTGGGGCGAGTCCGTCATGGCGCTCGTGGTCAGCGCCAACGACATTGACGCCAGCGACGTCATCGAGTTTTGCCGCCGCAACCTTGCCGGCTACAAATGCCCCCGAACGGTCGAGTTCCGATCATCCCTCCCCCGCAATGCAAGCGGAAAGATCCTCAAAGCCGTTCTCCGGGAACCGCATTGGCGGGGCCGCGACCGCGCGCTTTGATCGACGACCGTGGCGCGACACAGCTAAGGAAAGGCGAGGAAACCCATGAGCCCCACGTCATCTGCTGCGGCGAGCGGGAGCAGCTACCTCCTAGGCCATGACGACGTAGAGGTGCGGCGGTTGCTGCTGCAAGGACGGCTGTATAACGAGTACACCGAGCATGCGCTGCGACTCGCTGGGCTGCGACCGGGCATGCGGGTGCTCGACGTCGGGTGCGGGCCCGGGGACGTGTCGTTCATCGCCGCTCGGCTGGTCGGCCCGACGGGAACCGTTCTCGGCGTGGACGCCGCACCCGAGATGATCGCGCTAGCCCGCGACCGCGCCGCCGAACAGGACCTGCCAGCCGTCCAGTTCACGCAGGCCGCGATCGACGACATCGCCTTGGACGAACCGGTCGACGCCGTCGTCGGCCGGCTGATCCTGATGCACGTGCCCGATCCGGCCGCCACGGTGCGGCACCTTAGCGCCCGGGTGCGCCCCGGCGGCACAATTGCCTTCTCCGAGAACGATATCACCGGGGCGCGAAGCACCCCGGACATGCCGCGGTTTCGGCGGGTAGTAGAGGGAGTCGTTCGCGCCTTCGAGGCGATGGGGCTCAGCGCTCGGTTTGGCAGCACGCTGCACACGGTCTTTTCCGATGCCGGACTCGGTTCACCACGGCTGACCCTCGGCGCGCCGATCGGCACCGCCGCCGACACCGACATCCTGTCCTACACAACGGAAGTCTGGCGATTGGCGTCCCCGATAGCACAACAGGCCGGCTTCAGCATCGATGGGGTTACCGACATTGACAACCTCGTGTCGCTGTTCCGCGAGGAGGCGCTTGCGGCCGATGCCATCATCATGATGCCGCCCCTCATCACCGCATGGGCTCGAGCGCAAGGGATTTCACGACGATAGCGGACGATGTGCGGAACGTGGCAATCACCTGTAGAGGTCGGCGACGGGTAGCCACGCTGAGCCGGCGTCAAGGAGCACGGTATCGGCCGTCAGTGCCTCCACCACGGCACGCACGGTTTTGCGTGTTTCGGTGCGGCGCCATACCAGCGACCACGTCCACAATGGCGTGGGCTGGACAATCGGACGCTGCGCAAAACCCACGGGCACGGTGGTAGTCGAACTCTTGGGAGACTTGAGCACCGGTCGGCCCAGGCGGCGGGCATGGTGGAAAAGCATTGGGCCGGCGATGCCGCCGTCGCTGATTCGCACCACCTGTGCGCCCGTCGCGGCGGCGAACTGCTCCCCGTACCGATTCCACGAAGACCAACTGGCATCGTCCGCGTCGAGCAAAACCACCAAATCGCTTGCGTTGACCACGGAGACATCCGGGCCGACACACACCGCGGAGAGCTGTTCGGCGCAGACGGCACGCGCGTCGAGCCCATGCGCGTCGAGATCGGTGGTTTGCACCCAGCAGACCGCCAGGTCGATGCTGCCGTCGGCGACCCGGGCGGCTTGGGCATGCGACGGCAGCACCCACGTATCGATGTGGACCTGGGTGACCGGTGCGGTCCGCTCGCAAAGGTCCGGTGGTAGCCAGTTGACATAGCCAAGCCGGAGGGGTTCACGAGCCGCCAAACCGATGGCAAACTGGTGTAATTGGGCCGCTTGATCCACGATCGTGCGGACCGCGGGCAGCAGCGCCGCACCGCTCGCCGTCAGCGTGACCGAGCGGCGGTCACGGTCGAACAATCGAACCTTCAGATCGCGCTCGAGGGCCTTGATTTGCTGGGAAAGCGATGGTGAGGCAATGCGCAACCGCTTTGCGGCACGCCCGAAGTTCAGTTCTTCGGCGACCGTCGTGAAGTAACGCAGCTGACGCAGCTCCACGCGCCGTCCTCAATCATCCCGCTGCGGCAGCGATGATTTCGCCAGCGCGCCGGCGGGTTCGCCATGCCGTTTGCCGCATCCATCTTGACCACATCCACGCGTCCCCTCCTCCAGCAGTGCACGCATGCGCTAGACTAGATCGTCTAGACCATACCGTCAAATGAACGGCCCGCATCGCGGCCGAAGCCGGTGCATCACAGCGTTGGGAGTTGGCCAATATGGCTGCAGGGCAGGCTGAGGCGGCCTCGCATAAGGAGCGTCTGCTCCTTGCCGGCATGAAACTGTTCTACGAACAGGGATTTCACGGCACCACCGTCGATGCGGTGCTGGTCCGCGCGGGAGTGCCCAAAGGCTCGTTTTACCATCACTTCGGCTCGAAGGACGCGTTCGGGCAAGCAGTTCTCGACCGGTATCTGCAGTTTCAGCTCGAGGCATTGGAGAAATGGGCGAACAAGGAGGATGTGAGCACTCCGGACAAGGTTGTGGGGCACTTCGACGATATGGTGCGGCTCTTTGTCAAGTCGGGCTATCAACGGGGTTGTCTGACCGGCAAGTTCTCCACCGAGGTGGCCGCCACGTCTGACCTGTTTCGCGACCAACTCGGTCGGCAGATTGCCAAATGGAAGGCGGGCCTGGTCGAACTCCTCAAGCGGGGTCAGCGCGCCGGGGACATCCGGCAGGACCAGAGCGCACAAGACATTGCCGACGGCGTGCTCGCGCTCATCCAGGGCGCCTTTGTCGTCGCGTTGTCCACCCGAGACAAACGCACCTTGGCGGCGATTGCCAACACGATCAGAAAGGTCGTCGAGCCTTAGCGGTCAACGTCCGCGTGGGGCCTGGAAGCCGTGATCTACCACGAGAAAGCGAACCGGTCGTAGCCGAGGACCGGTCGGCGAGCGCAAGGTTGAGGCATGAGTCGGCAGGTGACCTCCGCGACAAGGCAATCCGCCCAGGGCCAGCAGCGCTACGACGTGACCGTGTGTGCGGGCGAGCGGTCGGGCGTTGTCCCGCAAACCCAGGGAGCTGAACGGCTTTGGGTGGCGAGCCTGCGGTGTCGCGAACGGCCCGCGCCCGCTGGACTGGCCTTGGCGCAAGATTTTCTCAACACCGCCGCCGGCGCCTCGCGAGGCCCGGACCTGCTCGGCCGCCTGCCGGATGCGCAATGGTGGGCGGCCTCGGCGGCACGCGCCTGGACCATGGCACGGGGGATCCCCCACCGGTCACCGACACTGACCAAACACGACGCGCGAAAGCTGCGGCAACTGCGTGATCGCTTGGGTGGCCTTCTCGCTGGGGCGCCCAACGGCCCGGCGTATCTCCCGCAGGGCGAGGCACGGTTCAACGTTCCAGTCGGCGGTGAAATCTCCTGGGAGCCGGTCAACACCGGCTGGCGATGGTTCGCCGCCGCGATCTGGGGTGAGGTCCTGGTCGCTCAACAGACCGATACATGGCAACGGCTGAAAAAATGCCCTGACACCCGTTGTGGCATCGCATTTTACGACCGGTCCTGGGATAACAGCGCGGTATGGCACAACCGCATGGTCTGCGGACCCCGCGCCCAACGCCCACACTCGAGCGTCCGGTCCTGACGGCCCACGGCGGTCGCGAGCGACGGAAGGGAAACGAATTGCGCACGGTCGACGAAACGCCCGTCAGTGACTACATCGTCGTCGGGGCCGGCTCCTCGGGCAGTGTCGTCGCGCGGCGACTCCTCGACGGCGGCTTCACCGTTCACGTGATCGAAGCCGGACCGATCGACACCAACCCCGACATCCACAGCACGCACGGGTGGCCGGCGTTGCTGCATAGCCCGCAGGACTGGGCGTTTCATACCGCGCCACAACGGCACGCCAACAACCGGTCGTTGTTCTGGCCACGCGGGAAGGTGCTGGGCGGCAGCAGTTCGATGAACGGGCTGATCTACATACGGGGGCATCGCAGCGACTATGACGGCTGGGCGGCGCAGGGGTGCTCCGGTTGGGACTTTGACAGCGTGCTACCGCTGTTCCTGCGTTCCGAGGATCACGTTGACGGCGTGGGTGTTTGGCACGGCGCAGGGGGGCCGCTATCGGTGGAGCGAATCACGCGCCCGCATCCCACATCCGAGGCGTTCGTCGAGGCGGCCAGCGCGCTGGGACACCCAGTGACCGATGACTTCAACGGCGCCCAGATGGTCGGCGTCGGGTACAACCACATCACCAGCCGCGGCGGGCGCCGCGCCAGCGCGTGGCAGAGTTTCGTGGCACCGGTTCTCGGCCACCCCGCGCTGAGGGTGACCACCGGTGCGCTGGTGCACCGGGTCTTGCTGGGCGAAGGCCGCGCCACCGGTGTGGAGTATTCGATCGGTCAGACCATGCATACAGCGCGAGCCGAAGCGGAGGTGGTGCTCAGCGCGGGCACCATCGGCTCGCCCCAAATCTTGATGCGCAGCGGTATCGGCCCCGCCGCGCACCTGGACGCGGTCGGCGTGCCGGTCGCGGTGGACGTTCCAGGGGTGGGGCAAAACCTGCACGACCATCTGCTGCTGAGCAACATGTACGAGGCCGAGTTCCCGCTGACGGACGGCCATCACAACCTGCTCGAGAGCCAACTGTTCGCGGCCAGCCGGGGATGGCGCGGCGTTGGACCGGACCTGCAACCCGTTTTTCTGCACATCGTGTATCCGGCGCCGGGCTATCCGGTCCCCGCGCACGGGTACACGATCGCCGCGGGCGTCATCCGGCCACGGTCGCGGGGCACGCTTCGGCTGGCCTCTGCCGATCCGCAGACCGCACCCCTGTGCGACCCGAACGTCTTGTCCGAAAGCCAGGACCTCGACGCGCTGCTGGACTGCGTGGAGATGTGTCGCGAGATCGGCGCGTCGCAGAAGTTCAAGGCATGGCGCAAGGACGAGGCCGCCCCGGGACGCGAGGCCCGGACGCGAGAAGACCTGCGCCGGTATGCTTTCCGGGCGGTCGACACGTACCACCATCAGGTGGGCACCTGCCGAATGGGCATCGACGACGGCGCCGTCGTCACTCCCGATCTGGCGGTGCGCGGCGTCGCCGGGTTGCGGGTCGCCGACGCCTCGATCATGCCGTCGGTAACGTCCGGGAACACCAACGCACCGTCAATCATGATCGGTGAGAAAGCGGCCGACCTTCTTACCGGGCCTACCGCTCCCTAGCCCCCACGTGCACCCAGTCTGGTCACATCCGGTGCTACGCCAGGTGACAACGGAGCAGCCTCGGCAGAGAAAGGGCATGCTTGGGGCCATGTCGGCGATCCCAAACACGGTCTATGCGCGCGACGGCGATGCTCGTCTGGCGTACCAGGTCGTCGGTGATCACGGCCCGGATCTGCTCTTCATCCCCACCGCGACCTTCCCGATCGACCTCCTCTGGGACGAGCCGAGCGTCGCGGGCCAGCTACGCCGGCTGGCCTCGTTCAGCCGCCTGATCACGACCGATCTCCTCGGGGTCGGCAGTTCTGATGTGGTGCCGATACACGACCGTCCCGCAATGCAGTCCTGGACGGACGGCCTGCTCGCGGTTCTCGATGCCATCGGGAGCGAGCGCGTGTCGATCTTTGCGATGTCGGAATCGGCGCTTCCCGCCATGCTCTTGACCGCCAGCCATCCGCAACGGGTGCGCTCGCTGGTGCTCTGGAGCGCGTTCGCCTGCTTCCGCAGGCTCCCCGACTACCCGTTCGGGATGCCCGAGCAGACTTTGGATCGGTACATCGATGAATTCGGGAACAACGTGGGGACCGGCGCTATCGTCGACATCCTGGCGCCAAGTTGGGCTGACGACCCCGCGAAGCGGCGGTGGTGGGCCCGCGGTGAGCGCCTCGCCGGCGGGCCCGGGTACTTCAAGGCGATCCTCGACTTGTATCTGCGCACCGACATTCGGCCCGTGCTGGCAAGCATCCAGGCGCCGACGCTGGTGTTGCATCGGCGCGGCGACCCTCATGTGGCTGCGGGCCACTCGCGATATCTCGCCGAGCGGATCCCGCGCGCGCGATTGGTCGAGCTCGACGGCGACGACCACGAATGGTTCGCCGGTGACGCCGACCGCGTCCTCAACGAGATCGAATCGTTTATCACCGGCGGACGCACCGCCTCGCCCACACACCGCGTGCTGTCGACCGTGTTGTTCACCGATATCGTCGAATCGACCGAGCGCGCCGCCAGCCTGGGAGACGAAGCCTGGACGATGGCGCTCTCCGCGCACAACGGTGTCGTCGAGCGGTATGTGGCCAGCGCGCGCGGCACAGTCGTCAAGTTCACCGGCGACGGCGCGCTCGCGACGTTCGACGGCCCGGCACGCGCGATCAGCTGCGCATGCGCCATCCGAGATGCCTTGCAAGAGCTCGGCTTAGGCATCCGCGCCGGCCTGCACACCGGAGAGGTGGAGATTATCGACGGCGACGTCCACGGCATCGCGGTACACATCGCCGCGCGCATCATGGCTCTCGCGCGGCCCGGGGAGGTATTGGTTTCGGGCACGATCCCGCCGCTGGTGCTCGGATCACGGCTTACCTTCGACAACCGCGGCAGCCACGACCTGAAGGGCGTGCCCGAGCCGTGGCCGATCCTGGCGGTGCGTGACGCCCACGCTTGACCCGGCGGGGCACCCCTCTCCGAGGGTCGCTAACGGGGTTCACACCGTCGCGCTGATGCGCTCCTCGATCCCCAGCATCGACTTGCCGTAGACCTCGTAGCCGACGGTTGGCTGCAGGCCCGCATGCCGTGCGGCGGTATTGGCGTCACGCCAATACCGTTGCAGCGGGTTTGATTCCGCGAAGCTTCCGGCTCCGTGCACGTTCATCAGCAGGCCCAGGGCGTCGATAATCTGTTGTGCGGCATAGCCCAACCGGGCCCGGAATTCGGCGCGGTCAGCATAACCGACGGTTCGTTCTTCCCAGGCGGCGACGTCGAGGGTGGTGGCGATGTCGTACGCGTGCAGCCGCGCGGTGCTGATTCTCATGGCGGCTTCCGCGATCTGCACTTGCACGGCAACGGATTCGCTCTGCCGGGAAATGGTGGTGCCGTGCAGCGCCTTGGCCGGCGCGTTGTCAACCACGAAGCGCAGTGCCGCTCCGCCCAGCCCCAACAACGGCGCCATCAGCAGCACCGTCGCCAAGGGCGCCAGGGGCAGCCGGTACATCGGCTCGTCACTGGGCACCGGCCACGTCGCCTCCGCCATCGCGGCGAGCGGAATCGTCCGGTGATCGGGAACGAAAACGTCGTCACCCACCCACGTGTCGCTGCCGGTTCCCCGCATCCCGACCGTGTTCCACGACTTCTCGAGGCGTAGCTCGGCCGCCGGCACGACGCACAACGTCGTCTCCTCCGGCTCGGCGGGGATCGCGACGGCCACCAAGGCCCAGTCCGCGTGATGGGCTCCCGACGCGTAGGACCAGCGTCCGGTGATGCGCACTCCCCCATCCACCCGCCGGGCCGTTGTCGGAGTGCTCGATCCGGCCACCCGCGCGTCGGGATTGGTGCCGAAGATCTCCTCCTGGACTTGCGCCGAGCACCGCGCGGCCATCCAGTTCGCGGTCGACCCGATGGACACCAGCCACGACGCCGATCCGTCCGCCTCTCCCAGCGTTTCGCCGACTTCCAGCACCGTCCGCAGACCAAAGGCATACCCGTCGAAGCGCTTCGGTGTGAGCAGCCGAAACATGCCTTCCCGCGTGAGCGCGTCGCTGACCGTATCGGGCAGCCGGCGAAGTAATTCACCGTCCGCGGCGTGCGTGCGCAGCACCGGTTGCAGCGCGCGAGCGCGGGCGACGACGCGCCGATGTGTCTGGGAGTCGTGTCGCGCGGCGATGTCCGTCACGGCTTTCAATCTTTGGCTTGCTCAAGCGGAATGCGCCAGGACCGGATTGCTTGCTGCTGGTAGGCGCCGACTTCCACGACCGCAGGAGGATTGGCGGTGCGGCCAGCTTGGCCGTACCGGGAGGGCTCACTTACCCGTCGTTGCAAGTGGCTCGTGGAATGGTGGCTAACCTTGGCTTGACCGAACTGGGCATCAGGGTAGCGACGAGCGGAGAAGTTTATGCCACCAGCCGACGCCACGACCGGCACGCTTGCCGGATTCGTCGAGCGGCACGCGCGGCGGCGGCCCGACGGCATAGCGATTCGCTACGGCGACCGGCAGTGGTCCTGGGCCGACTGGGCGTCGCGGATTCGTCGCGCGGCCGGAGCGCTGCGCGCCGCCGGTGTAAAGCGCGGCCAGTGCGTGGCGTTCCTGGACAAGAACCACCCCGCCTGCCTCGAAGTGCTCTTTGCCGCCGCCTCAATCGGCGCCGTGACCACCGTGGTCAATTGGCGCCTGACCGGCGACGAACTCGTCCACGTGCTCGGCGACAGCGGCGCACGGGTGCTTTTCGTCGGCGCCGAGCTGCGTCCGGCGGCCGCCGGGAGGGTACCGGGCCTGGAACGTGTCGTCGTGGTGGGCGACGAGTACGAATCGTTGCTCGCCGCAGCCTCACCCGCGGAGACCGACGCGCAAGTCGACGACAGCGAGACCGCCCTGGTGATTTACAGCTCCGGCACCACCGGACGACCCAAAGGGGTGCTGCTGAGCCAGCGTGCACTCGTCAATCACGCGGCGAACCTGGCACCGGCGTTCCCGTTCACCGAGGGCGACGCGAATCTCGTTGCCATGCCGCTGTTTCACGTAGGCGGAATCGGCTATGCGCTCTTCGGTATCAGGGCCGGGGTGCCGACGATCATGACCCGCGAGCCCGACGCCGCGGCCCTGATCGGGGCGGTGCGGGCCGGTGCGACCCACGCGTTCTTTGTCCCGCCGGTGATCGCCCGGTTCCTGGAGGCCGGTGAGGCGGCGAGCGCCGCGATCTCGGGCTTGCGCTACATCGTGTACGGCGCCGCACCGATGCCGCTGCCCTTGCTGCACCGGGCGCTCTCGACGTGGCCCGAGACGCATTTCGTTCAGGTGTACGGGCAGACGGAACTGTGCGGCGCGGTCACGGCGCTAAGTAACGCCGATCACCGCGATTCGACCCGGCCCGGGTTGCAGCTGTCGGCGGGAAAGGCGGTGCTGGGCACCGAAATCCGGGTCGTTGATCCCGAGACGGGCGACCCGCTGCCCACCGGGGAGCCGGGTGAGATTTGGGTGCGCAGCAACCAGAACATGAGCGGCTACCTGAATCGGCCGGAGGCGACGGCCGAAACGGTCACCGCCGACGATTGGGTGCGCACCGGCGACATCGGGCGCCTCGACGCCGATGACTACGTGTACGTCGAAGACCGGCTCAAGGACATGATCATCACCGGCGGCGAGAACGTGTACGGGCCCGAGGTGGAAAGCGTGCTGGTCGAGCATCCCGCCCTCGCCGACGCCGCGGTCATCGGGGTGCCCGACGACTTTTGGGGCGAATCCGTCAAGGCGATCGTCGTGGCCACCGACGAGGTCGACGCGAAAGACATCATCGAATTCTGCCGCCGCCATCTGGCCGGCTACAAATGCCCGCGAACCGTGGACTTCGCGCCGGAGCTGCCCCGCAATGCGAGCGGAAAGATCCTCAAAACCACGCTGCGCGAACCCCATTGGCGAGACCGGGCGCGAGGAATATGAGGTCGACGGGTTCCTGGGTATTCACCGGCCCGATGGCCCGGCCAGCAGGTCGACCGCGATATCGGCCAATGCGGCTTCGACCCCAGCCAGCTTGCGCAACCGCGGGATCACCACAACATCGTTGATCATTATTTGAGCCGCCTGCACCCTGATCCGTGCTTCGGTGATCGTCCAGCCGGGGTGCAGTTGCCGTGCGAGGTGCACCCATTCGTCGATATAGGCCCGTTGCGCTCTCCTGGCGCTCTGGCTGTCGGACACCGGAAGATGCGCTGCCTCGGTGATCAGGATTTCGACGATGTCGGGGTTCCGAAAGGCGAAGGTTTGGTAGCTGAGCACCACCCGGCGCAGGGCTTCGGCCGCGTCGCGAGCATCGGCGACGGCGCGGTCGAAGTCCATCCAAAGCCGTTCGTTACCACGGAACATCGCCGACGCCAGGATGTCCGTCTTGGAGGCGAAGTGGTTATAGACACTGGGTCCGGCGATGCCGACGGCGGCGCCGATGTCGTCGACGCTGACCCCGGAGAAGCCCTTCTGGGCGAACAGCGCGGCGCCGGCCGACAAGATCGCTTCCCTTCGTGAACGGGAGGCCAGTGCCCCGCGCGACTCACCCGAACCCGCACCCGCACCCCGCAGCTCGGCGGCGGCGTTGAGCGGCACGCCGATCAGCCCGGTCAACAGGGCCGAAAATCCCGGCTCGGGCATCGAAAGACGATGAAATGACACGCTATTGGCAACACCGAGCGCGCACCATGCCAGCAGGTCGGCTTGCACCGGCTCCAGGTCGGGGCGCCGATATCGAATATGTTGGGCGAGCCGATCGCCGATCCGCAGGGCCACCCGGCGCAGTCGTTTACGGTCCTCCGTTGTCAGATGACGGCCTTCTCGCCGCCACAGCACACCGACGGCGCGGCGATCCAGCACAATGCGGGCCAGAACCGCGGCCAGGTCGGCGGAGGCGTCGGCTCCTTTCAACGCTTGGTCCAGGGCGCCGAGCGCGTCGTCGATCACCGTCGCCAGTAGCGCCTGTTTTCCCCGGAAGTGCCGGTACAACGCCGAGGGGCCGACGGCCACCGCCTCGGCTACATCGCTCATCGAGACGTTGCCGAAGCCGTTGTCGCAGAATAGGTCGGCCGCCGCGTCGATGATCAACTGACGCCGGTTGCGCGGTCGCGTTCCCCTGGCGGGCGGACTCGACAAGGACTGCTGCTGGTTACCCACTATCGAGTGCCGGCAGGGTTCCGATAGCGTTCCCGCAGCTCACGTTTGAGCACCTTACCAGCCCCGGAAATAGGCAGCTCGGTGACGAATTCCATGCTGCGCGGCACCTTGTATCCGGCGATGAGCGCCCGGCAGTGCTCACCTATCGATTCCACTATCCCTTCTTGCCCTTCTTGGGCCGCCGCGCGATCGGGGCGCAACACGATCACGGCGTGGACCCGCTCACCCCATCGATCGTCGGGCACACCGATGACCGCCGCGGCGGCGACCGCGGGATGGCGGGCGAGGGCATTCTCGACCTCGGCCGAATAGACGTTCTCGCCGCCGGTGATGATCATGTCCTTGAGCCGGTCGATGATGAACAGGTAGCCGTGCTCGTCCATGCGCGCCAGGTCACCGGTGTGCATCCAGCCGTCGCGGACCGCCGCGGCCGTGTCGTCGGGCCGGTTCCAATAGCCGAGCATGACGTTGTCGCCGCGCACGACCACTTCCCCGATCTCGCCGGTCGGCACCTCGTTGTCGTCCTCGTCCACGACCCGCACTTCGACGTGCGGCAGCGCCCGACCCGCGGATCGCTGCAGCGCCGGCTTGTCATGGTCGGACGCCGGCAAAAAGGTGGCCGCCGGCGCCAGTTCGGTCATCCCGTAGGCCTGCGCCAAACCCGCTGTGGGAAAAGCCTTTGCGGCGCGCTCGACCAACGCTTCGGGGATCGGTGAGGCACCGTAGGCGAGGTGGCGCAGCGAGCTAAGGTCATGCCCGGCGGTGTCCGGGTGGTCGATCAGCATCTGGATCATCGTCGGTACCAGCAGCAGATCGGTGACGCGATGGTCGCTGATCGCTTTGGCGACGCCGCCGGGGGTGAACGACGGCACCATCACGTGGGTTGACCCGGCAACGGTGCCGGCGATCCACATGCCGATCGCCGCCAGGTGAAACAGCGGCGCCGCGTGCAGGATTCGGCCTTGGTCGGTGAGGAACCGGCCGGTGGCCAGGCTGCCCAGCGCCGAGGTCATCACGTTGGTGTGACTGAGCATCACCCCCTTGGGCTGCCCGGTCGTGCCGCCGGTGTAGAAGATGCCGAACAGCGCGTCGCCGCCGCGTCGCGCGTCCGGGATCGGCCGCGAGTCCGCGACGAGCGATTCGTAGTCGACCATGCCATTCGGGCACGGGCCCTCACCGCAGTAGATGACGGTCGACAGCTCGGCACCCGCGGCGCGCAGCTGCGGGACGGCCGCGACGAATGCGTCGTCGACGAGCAGTGCCGTGGTTTCGGAATCCCTTAGGGAGTAGGCGATTTCGATCGGGCTCCAGCGAATGTTGACCGGGTTCAGCGCCGCGCCGGCCCATGGCACCGCGTAGAGGTATTCGTGGTAGCGGTCGGAGTTCAGGCCCAGGAACGCCACCCGGTCGTCGCGGTGGACGCCGAGCGCCTGCAGCGCCCCGGCCAGCCGCGCGATGCGATCGGCGGACTGGCGCACCGTGCGCTGGCGGTCCGCGAACACCGTCAGCGGCATGTCCGGACGTTGCTGCAGCATCCGGTGCAGTGACTGTGTTACATACATTCGCCTCTCCCGTGCTGGGACTGCACTCACAGCGAGCGCGCGACCAGTTCCCTCATGACCTCGTTGGTGCCGGCATAGATCTTCTGGGCGCGCGAGTCGGCGTACATCCGCGTGATCGGGTATTCCAGCATGTACCCGTATCCCCCGAACAGCTGCAAGCAACGGTCGATGACCCGGCACTGCATGTCTGTCACCCACGCCTTGGCCATCGACGCGGTCACGGCGTCGAGCTCGCCGCGCAGGTGTTTGACGATGCAGTCGTCGACGAAGGTTCGCGCCACTTTCGCGATGGTCGCGCAGTCGGCGAGTTCGAAGCGGGTGTTTTGCATCGAAAAAAGTGGCGCCCCGAAGACGGAACGCTGTTTGGTGTAGGCAATGGTTTCCGCGACAGCGCTTTCCAACATGGCCACGCCCATGATGGCCACGATCAGGCGCTCGTGGGCGAGTTGCTTCATCGCATAACCGTAGCCGGCGCCCTCCTCGCCCAGGAGGTTGTCGGCGGGGACGCGCACGTCGTCGAAGTACAGTTCGGCCGTGTCCTGGGCCTTCATTCCCAGCTTGTCCAGCACCCGCCCGACGCGAAATCCCGCGGCATTGGCGGTTTCCAGGACGAGCAGGGAAACGCCCTTGGCGCCGGCCGCCGGGTCGGTCTTGACCACCAGCACGATCAGGTCGGCGCTGGCGCCGTTGGAGATGAACGTCTTGGATCCGTTCAAACGGTAGTGGTCGCCGTCCCGGATCGCGGTGGCGCGGAGGGCTTTGAGGTCGGAGCCGCCCCCGGGCTCCGACATGGCGATCGCGCCGACGTGTTCGCCGCTGGCCATCGTCGGCAGCCACCGCCGTTTTTGTTCCTCCGTTCCGTAGGCAAGAAGGTAGTGGGCCACCAGGCCGCTGTGGACTTGGTTGCCGAATCCGCTATCGCCGCAGCGGGCCTGCGCCTCGAAGATGGCGAAGTCGTGGGCGAGCGTTCCGCCACCGCCGCCGTACTCTTCGGGAATCGATGCGCACAGCAGCCCCAACCGGCCCGCGGCGAGCCAGAATTCACGGTCGACGCGCTTCTGTCGCTCCCAGCGTTCCCGGTTCGGGACGGCTTCGGTTTCGAAGAACTTGATCGCCATCCGTGTGAGGTCGGCGATCTCGTCATCGACCCAGGGCGAACGGTGCACCGCGCTCATCGCTTGCCCTAGATGTTCACTCCGCCGCCGCAGACCAGGGTCTGCGCGCTGACGTAGTCGGATTCGGGCGTGCACAGCAGGTAGACCGCGCCCGCGGCCTCGGCGGGGGTGCCGGCCCGCCCCAGCGGGATGAGCTGTTCCATCGCGGCGAGCAGACCGGGATTGACGCCGACCTGAATCTCCTTGCCCTGCACGGTGATCGTGCCGCCACCCGCCGACGTCTCGGTGAGCCGGGTCTTGATGAACCCGAATGCCACCGCGTTGACAGTGACGTTATAGCGGCCCCACTCCTTGGCCAGAGCCTTGGTGAGGCCGAGGATGCCGGCCTTGGCCGAAGCGTAGTTGGCCTGCCCGACGTTGCCGCCCACACCGGCCAGGGATGAGATATTGACCACCTTGCGGCAGGGCACCGGATCTCCAGATTCCTTGGCGCGCTTGACGAATCCGCCGATGACCGGCTGGGCGGCGCGCAAGATGTGAAAGGGCGCCTTGAGGTGCACGTCCAGAATCGCGTCCCATTGCTCGTCGGTCATCTTCTGGATCACCGAATCCCAGGTGTAGCCGGCGTTGTTGACGATGATGTCCAGGCCGCCGAACGTGTCGACGGCGGTCTGCACGAACCGCTCCCCGAAGCCGGCATCGGTGACGCTGCCGATGCAGGGGACGGCCTTGCCGCCGAGGGCCTCGATGGCGGCCACGGTCTCGGCGGCGGGGCCGGCGTCGAGGTCGTTCACCACGACGAGGGCCCCTTCGGAGGCCAGCTTGATGGCAATCTCGCGCCCGATGCCGCGGCCCGAACCCGAAACGATCGCGACCTTATTGCTCAGAGTTCCCATGTGTGACAGTGCCTTTCAGCTAGATCGCGACGACGGCATCGCCGGTCAGAGTGGTGGTGCCGTCGGGCAGGCGCACGGCCAGTTCGACCGTGGCTCGCCGTTCGCCGTCGACATCGTCGATGCGTGTCACCCGGCCGGTGCAGGTCGGTTCCCCGCGCACCGGGGTGATGGCGACAAACCGGACGCGATAGGAGCGGATTTGCCGCTGGGGCACCCAGTTGGTCAGCAGCCGGCCGAGGTAGGCCATGGACAGCATTCCGTGTGCGAAAACGTCCGGCAGGCCGACCGACTTGGCGGCGTCGAGGTCCACGTGCATCGGGTTGTGATCGCCGGAGGCCCCGGCGAACAGCGCCAACGTCAGCCGCGAGATCGGCGCGGCCTTGAGCGGCGGCAGCTCGGCGCCCACCGCCACGGATTCCGCGAGAGTCATGGTGCCACCCCTGGGTTTTGGACGACGATGACCGATCGCAGATCGGCGATGGGTGCCCCGTCGGCGCGGGTGATCGTGGTGTCCCTGACGACGAACTCCAGCGCCCCACCCTTTTTCGCGTAGACGTCGGTGATGCGGGGGCTGGCGACGAGTTCGTCGCCGGGATAGGCGATGGCGTGATAGGTGAAGGACTGCTCGCCGTGCAGGACCATCCGCAGGTCGACGCCCAGCGATGCCAGGAACGCGAACGGGTCCGGATTCTCCAGCTCGACCGAGAACAGGAAGGTGGGTGGCGCCGGAATGTCCTGGTGCCCAGCGGCCTTGGCGGTGTCGACGTCGGCATAGATCGGATCCGTCTCCCCGATCGCCTTGGCGAAGAACCGCAGCCGCCCTCGGTCGACGGTGAGCGTTGCGGTGGGCAGCGCGGTCCCGATGACGCTCGTGTCGATTGCCACGCTCAGCCCACTTTTTCGTAGAGGGTCACCACGGCCGCTCCGCCGAGACCGATGTTGTGTTGCAGCGCCACGCTGACGTCGTCGACCTGGCGTGCGCCGGCCTGTCCGCGCAGCTGCCACACCAATTCGGCGCACTGGGCGAGGCCGGTCGCCCCGAGGGGATGCCCCTTGGACAGCAGCCCGCCCGACGGGTTGGTCACCACCCGGCCTCCGTAGGTGTTGTCGCCGTCGAGGATGAACTTCTCCGCGGTGCCCTCCGGGGTTAGGCCGAGACCCTCGTACGTGAGCAACTCGTTGGCGGTAAAGCAGTCGTGCAGTTCCACCACCCGGATGTCTTCCGGTGCGACACCGGAGGTTTCGTAGACCTGATCGGCGGCGGCCTTGGCCATGTCGTAGCCCACGACCTTGATCATGTCTGCGCCGGCGAACGTGGACGGAAAGTCCGTCGTCATCGCCTGAGCCTTGATGGCGACCCGTGGGGAAAGCCCGTGCCTGCGGGCGAACTCCGAGCTGACCAGCACCGCGGCGGCGGCACCGCAGGTCGGCGGGCAGCACTGCAGCCTGGTCAGCGGTCCATAGATGTGCGGCGACGCCAGCACTTCCTCGACGGTCACCTCGTCGCGAAAGACCGCGTAGGGATTGTTCTTTGCGTGCCGGCGCGCCTTGACCGAGATGTGCGCGAAGGTCGCGGGATCGGTGCCGTACTTATCGGCGTACTGGCGCCCGGCGCCGCCGAAGTACTGGGCGGCCATCGGCGCGGCATCGTCCCACCCCTGCGCGGCGCGGGTGACGTCGTCGAAGCGGGTGAATGGGCTGGGGCGGTCGGTCCACATCGATCCCAGCGCGCCGCGCTGCATCTGCTCGAAGCCCAACGCCAGGACGCAGTCGGCGACACCGGCCTCGATGGCCTGCCGCGCCAGCCACAGCGCCGTCGACCCGGTTGAGCAGTTGTTGTTGACGTTGACGATCGGGATGCCGGTCTGCCCCAGTCCGTACAGCGCGGCCTGCCCCGATGTCGAGTCCCCATACACATAGCCCACATAGGCCTGGCGCACCGAGGAGTATTCGACCGCCGCGTCGGCCAATGCCGCCCGCGTCGCGTTCTCGGCCATTACCTGGTAGGTCTCACTACGACTGGGCGTGGTGAACCGAATCATCCCGACACCGGCCACCAAAGCGCGCTGGGTCATAAGCATCTCCGAACGATGGACTAGTCAAAATTCACTTATGTGTAGCAGACTACGCAATCGGAAGGCAAGCAACCGGGTCGGATCACCGGGGCCGCGCTCGGGCCCAGGTTCCGATCACCGTCGCATCGGCATACATCGGCAGAGGGAGACGAGTGCGCGTCATCGACTACTTCGATAAGGGTGTCGCCCTCGAGCCCGGCCGGCCGCTGGCCGTCGGCGAGGACCTCACGTTGACGTTCCAACAGGGGCAGGACCTGTCATGGGGAATCGCTCGGGTGCTTTATGCCCAGGGCTTCCAACTCGGCGATGGCGTCGCCGTACTTGCGCCCAACGACCCGCGCACCTTCGCGGTGATGCTCGGTCTGTGGCGCGCGGGCGGGACGTGGATCCCGCTCAATGCCGGTAACCCGCCCGCGGCGTCGGCCGAGTACGTGCGCTACACCAAACCCCGCTGGCTGTTTTTCCATTCCAGTTACGCCGAGCAAGCCGACGCCCTACAGCGGGCCGCTCCCGGCCTGCGGCGACCGGTCTGCATCGACGATCTCGACGCATTCATCAGCGCGGGAACGGGCACCGATATCCCGGATTGGAGCGATCCATTCGGCGCCCCCGATGCTGTGATGGCGCTGATGCCCACCGGTGGCACGACCGGTGCGGCCAAAGGTGTTGTGGTACGCAACCGTCACTTCACGGCGATGACAGAGTTAGCATTGGCGAACTGGCCGCGGGCCAACGATCCGGTCAATCTTATGGTCACGCCGATCACGCATGCCGCCGGCCTCACCGCGCTGGTTTTGGCCAGCATCGGTTCAACAACGGTCGTGCACAACGGTTTTGAACCGCACGCCGTTCTGGAGGCCATTGAGGCGCATCGGGTAAGTCACCTCTTTCTGCCGCCCACGGCGTATTACGCATTACTCGACAGCGCCGCCTCCGGGAATTACGACACCTCAAGCCTGCGCATGCTCTTGTTGGCGGCCTCGCCGGTTTCGCCCCAGAAGCTTGCGCGGGGCGTGGAGGCTTTCGGCCCCTGCCTCTGTCAGTGTTACGGACAGGTCGAAGCCCCGATGATGATCTCCTATCTGGATCCCCACACCGTCACGCGGGCGGTGGCGGGCGAACATCCCGAACGTCTCGCCAGTGCGGGGCGGGCGACGCTCTCGACGATTGTCGCCACGATGGACGAGGACGGACGGCTGCTCGAGGTCGGTGAGCGCGGGGAGATCGTCGTCCGTGGCGGGCTGGTGGTCAGCGAATACCACGACATGCCCGAGGCCACGGCGCAGGTTCGACAACACGGCTGGCACCATACGGGCGACGTCGGCTACCTCGACGGGGACGGCTTTCTCTACATCGTGGACCGGAAGAAGGACATGGTCGTCACGGGCGGCGTCAATGTCTTCACCGCCGAGGTCGAGGCCGCGATTTTGGCCAGGCAAGATGTGCTCGAGTGTGCGGTCATCGGGGTGCCCGACGATAAATGGGGCGAGATGGTTACCGCGGTCGTGGTGCCCGCCCGGGGCCGCGAGCCCAGCGAGGGCGCGGTCATCGACTCCGTCAGGGGCGCGCTTGGCAGTGTCGCCGCCCCCAAACGCGTCCACTTCACCGATGCGCTTCCCAAGACTCCCGCCGGCAAGATCGACAAGAAGGCCATTCGGGCGCGGTGGTGGGCCGGACGCGACCGCCAGGTTGGCTAACGCCTGGCCCGCGGGCCGGACCGGGATCGAGTTGGCGAGCGCAACGAGGACAGCACCAGCGTCTCCAACGTCGATGCGGCGTGATTCAGGTCCACGGCGTCAGGAGAAATCCGCCACTGCTGGTGGATTCCCATCACCGCGGCCATAACGACGATCGCCCACCCGTCTGGCGTGACGCCATCGGGAAGATGCTCGGGACGCACCCAGCCCCGAATCTGGGCGCGCATCGCCTCGTGGAGTTTGGCATACCACGGAGCCAGTGAGGAATCCTCCTCGATCGCCTCGGCGATAACCATGATCAGCCAACGGATCTCGGGCACCTGCACAAAGAGCATGGCGGCATCCAGAGCGCCGGCAATCTCGCGCGCCGACCCCGGCTCGTTGACGACGAACCTGTCGGCCACGTCGTCGATGAACTGCTCGATCACCGCGGCCAACAGCCCCTCCTTGTTGCCGAAGTGCCACGGGATCGATCCGCGGCTGATCCCGGCGCGCTCGGCAATCTCGGCGATGGTCGCCCGGCGAAATCCTCGTTCGCCGATAACCTCGGCCGCCGCACGCATGAGCAGTTGCCGGCTTTCGGCGCTGGTGTCTGCACGACGAGTCGGCACAGCCCTCCCTTCGGTTGGTCCACATCTTGTAATCACATATTTACAGCACCGACGTCACGGTCTATGTTAACCAACATAGAAAATGACAACTAACACACGGAGTGCTGATGCGCTGGGTGACGTTCGACCTTGACGGTTCCGATCGGGTTGGCGTGGTGCGCGACAGTCAAATTCACGCGCTGGGCGCCGGCGTCAACCTGGTTGACCTGATCGGTGGCGGTGCGGAAGCCCTACGCGAAGTGGGTGAACATGCGCTGGCAGAGCCCGACGCCGTCGTTGCACTCAACGACGTCGTGCTGCGGGCCCCGATCCCCAAACCGCCGTCGATCCGCGACTTCTTGTGCTTTCTCGAGCACATGCGCAACTGCCAGGTTGCCGCCGGGCGCGAGCGAACCCTGCACGACCGGTGGTATGAGATTCCGGCCTTCTACTTCGCCTGTCCCGCAACGGTCCTGGGGCCCTTCGACGACGTCTACATGGCTCCGGGCAGCACCTGGTTTGACTTCGAGCTCGAAATCGGGGCGGTCATCGGCCCGGGCGGTATCGACCTCACGCCCGAGCAGGCGCAGGACCACATCGTCGGCTACATGATCTACAACGACTGGTCCGCCCGGGATTTGCAGCTCGCCGAGACGGTGCTGGCGATCGGGCAGGGCAAGAGCAAGGACTGCGCACTGACGCTGGGACCCTATCTCGTCACCGCGGACGAACTCGTCGGCTTTCAACGCGACGGCCGCCTCGCGCTGAACGTGACGGCGCGGGTCAACGATCGCGTGGTGGGCACCGGCACCACCGCCGACATGGATTGGTCGTTCTCCGAGGTGATTTCGTATGCCTCCCGGGGTGTGGAACTGCGGCCCGGTGACATCTTCGGCTCGGGCACCGTGCCAACGTGCACGCTGGTCGAACACCTCCGGCTCGACGATCTCGCCGGATTCTCCGGATGGCTGCGCGACGGCGACACCGTCACCCTCGAGGTCGAAGGCCTGGGTGCGCTTCGCCAGGCGGTGCGCCGATACCCCCGCCCGGTCGCCGCCCTTGCCCCGCGCCACAATCCCGACGCGCGGATACCTCATCGGCCTCCCAACCCGGCCCCGGCCCGAAAAGTGCCCTACACCAAGGGACTACACGATCTCGGCGCCGATATCTGGGCGTGGCTGGCGCCCGACGGCGGCTACGGCTGGAGCAACGCGGGACTCGTTGCCGGCGACGGGGCGTCGCTGCTGGTCGACACCCTGTTCGACTTGCACCTGACCCGCGAAATGTTGGAGGCGATGGCACCGATCACCGATCGCCATCCGCTGCGTTGGGCGGTCATGACCCACTCGAACGGCGATCACACTCATGGGAATCAGCTGCTGGACAAGGCGGTTCGTATTGTGGCCGCCGAGGGAACCGACACCGAGATGCGTCACGAACCGGCGCCGGAGTTGCTGCGCGTCGCCACCCTCGCCGATCTCGGTCCCGCCTTGACGCCCTATCTCAAGGATCGCTTCGGTCCCTTCGACTTCTCCGGGGTAGACCTGCGATTCGCCGACGAGACCTTCGACCGCGAACTGGTACTGGACGTCGGCGGGCGCAGCGTTCGCGTCCTGAACCTGGGCCCGGCGCATACCGCCGCCGACTCGGTGGTGCATGTGCCCGATGCCGGGGTGCTCTTCGCCGGGGACTTGTTGTTCATCGGCGGCACCCCGGTCGTCTGGGAGGGGCCGATCAGCAATTGGGTCACCGCCTGCGACACCATGATCGGGCTCGACGCCGAGATCGTCGTGCCCGGGCACGGTCCCGTCACCGACGCCGATGGCATCCGCGCCGTTCGCGACTACCTGAGCTTCATCAAGGAGTACGCGGAGATAGCACACCGCAAAGGGCAAACATTCATCGAAGCGGCCGATTCCATCGACCTCGGTGAATACGCGAAATGGCTCGACGCCGAGCGGATCGTCACCAACCTTTACCAGCACTACCGCTACCTCGACCCAACCTTGCCGGAACTGGGCGTGATCCAGCTGATGGGGCTGCAGGCCGAGTGGATCGCCAAGCACGGCAGCTGAAATCAGGCCAGAATGCCTTCAACGTCGACGAGTCCTCGGGGCCCCTACCTGGTTGGTTATCTGCGTGATCAGCTGCAGACGCCGCTGACCCTCGTCGGTGGGTTTTTCCGGATGTGTGTGCTGACTGGAAAAGCGTTGTTCCGCTGGCCCTTTCAGTGGCGCGAGTTCATCTTGCAGTGCTGGTTCATCATGCGGGTGGCGTCGCTGCCGACCATCATGGTCACGATTCCGCTGACCGTCTTGCTGATCTTCACGCTGAATATCCTGTTGATCCAGTTCGGTGCCGCCGACCTCTCCGGCGCCGGTGCGGCGCTCGGCGCGGTCACCCAGTTGGGCCCGTTGACCACGGTGTTGGTGGTGGCCGGCGCGGGGTCGACGGCGATCTGCGCGGATTTGGGTGCGCGCACCATCCGCGAGGAGATCGACGCGATGGAGGTGTTGGGCATCGACCCGATTCACCGGCTGGTGGTGCCCCGGGTGGTCGCCGCGACCGTGGTTTCCACACTGCTGAACGGCTTGGTGATCACGGTCGGTCTGGTGGGCGGCTACCTGTTCGGGGTGTATCTGCAAAACGTGTCGGGCGGGGCGTATCTGGCCACCCTGACCACCATCACCGGCCTGCCCGAGGTGGTCATCGCCATCGCCAAGGCCGCGATGTTCGGCCTGATCGCGGGGCTGGTCGGCTGTTTTCGCGGGCTGACCGTGCGTGGGGGCTCCAAGGGGCTGGGCACCGCGGTCAACGAGACCGTCGTGTTGTGCGTGGTCGCGCTGTATGCGGTCAACGTGGTGTTGACCACGATCGGTGTGCGATTCGGAACGGGGCACTGACATGTCGACCACCGCCGTGTTGCGCGCCCGCTTCCCCCGAGCGGCCGAAAACCTCAACCACTACGGCGGGGCTGCAGGCCGGGGACTGGACCAGACGGGCCAGTTAGCCTGGTTCACCGCGATCAGCATCGGCCACATCCCCAATGCGCTCCGGAGCTACCGCAAGGAGACGCTGCGGCTGATCGCCCAGATCGGCATGGGCACCGGCGCGATGGCCGTCCTCGGCGGCACCGTGGCGATCGTCAGTTTTGTGACCCTGTCGGGTAGCTCGCTGGTCGCCATCCAGGGCTTCGCCTCGCTGGGCAACATCGGTCTCGAAACTTTCACCGGGTTCCTGGCCGCAATGGTCAACGTGCGCATCGCCGGCCCCGTCGTCACCGGCATCGCGATGGCCGCCACGGTCGGTGCCGGGGCGACCGCGGAGTTGGGGGCGATGCGGATCAGCGAGGAGATCGACGCCCTGGAAGTGATGGGCATCAACGCGATTTCATTTCTTGCCTCCACCCGAATTATGGCCGGGCTGGTGGTGATCATCCCGCTCTACGCGCTGGCAACGATCATGTCGTTTCTGTCCCCGCAAGTCGTCACCACCTTGTTGTATGGCCAGTCCAACGGCACTTATGACCACTATTTCCGCACGTTTTTGCGGCCCAACGACGTGTTCTGGTCGTTCGTGGAAATCATCCTCATCACCGCAATCGTGATGATCACCCACTGTTTCTACGGGTATAACGCGGGCGGCGGGCCGGTCGGTGTGGGTGAGGCCGTCGGCCGGTCAATGCGCTTCTCGCTGGCATCAGTGCAAGTCGTCGTCCTGCTGTTCGCGTTGGCGCTTTACGGCGTCAACCCCAACTTCGCGCTCACGGTGTAGCGGCCATGACAGCACCCGCCAAGATCAATGCCCCGCGCAACCCGCCGTATAAGTTGGCCGGGATCATCTTGCTGGTCGTCGGGGCGCTGGTTTTGGTGTTGGTGTATGGGCAATTCCGGGGTGATTTCACGCCCACGACCCGGTTGACGATGGTGGCCTCGCGGGCGGGGTTGGTGATGGATCCGGGCTCGAAGGTCACCTATAACGGGGTGCAGATCGGCCGGGTGGGTTCTATCTCGGAGACCGTGCGCGATGGACGGCCGGCGGCCAAGTTCAGCCTGGACGTCTACCCGCGATACCTGGAGTTGATTCCGGCCAATGTGGATGCCGATATCAAGGCGACCACGGTGTTCGGCGGTAAGTATGTGTCGTTGACGACGCCGAAAAACCCGTCCCCGCAACGCATTACCCCGCACACCGTGATTGATGCGAGGTCGGTGACCACCGAGATCAACACGTTGTTTCAGACCATCACCTCGATCGCGGAAAAGGTGGATCCGGTCAAGTTGAACCTGACGCTGTCGGCGGCCGCGCAGTCGCTGGCCGGGCTCGGTGATCGGTTCGGGCAGTCGATCGTTAACGCCAACGCGATCCTCGATGATGTCAATCCGCGGATGCCGCAGGCCCGCCGCGACATTGCGCAGTTGGCGGATCTGGGTGACACCTACGCCGCCGCCTCACCGGATCTGTTCGACTTCCTCAACAACGCGGTGATCACCTCGCGCACCCTTAACGCGCAGCAAAAGGATCTCGATCAGGCGTTGTTGTCGGCGGCCGGGTTCGGCAACACCGGCGCCGACATCTTCGGCCGCGGCGGACCGTATCTGGCGCGCGGCGCCGCCGACCTGGTGCCCTCGGCCCAACTGCTGGACACCTACAGCCCGGAGCTGTTCTGCACCATCCGCAACTACCACGACGCCGAACCCAAGACCGCCGTGTTCCAAGGCGGCGGCAATGGCTACTCGTTAAATGCCCATAGCGAGCTGCTGTCGGCGCTGGGTCTGCTGCTGAACCCCCTGGCAGCGGTAGCCGGAGCGGCATCGGTAGCCGGATCGCTAGTCGGCGGCGTCGTAGCCGGTGCGCCGAATCCTTATGTCTATCCGGAGAATTTGCCGCGGGTGAACGCCCGCGGTGGACCGGGAGGCGCCCCGGGGTGCTGGCAGCAGATCACTCGTAATCTGTGGCCGGCACCCGAATTGGTGATGGACACCGGCGCCAGCATTGCGCCGTATAACCATCTGGAGACCGGTTCGCCGTATGCGCTCGAGTATGTCTGGGGCCGCCAAGTCGGGGATAACACGATCAACCCATGAAAATCACCGGTACCCTCGTGCGGCTCAGCGCCTTCTCGGTGGTGCTGTTGATCTTTACCGTGATGATCATCGTGGTGTTCGGTCAGATGCGTTTTGACCGCACCTACGGGTATTCGGCGGAGTTCGCCAATGTCAGCGGTCTGCGACAGGGTCAGTTCGTGCGCGCCTCGGGGGTGGAGATCGGCAAAGTCTCCTCGGTGCATCTGGTCGAGGGCGGTAGGCGGGCGCGGGTGGAGTTCGCCGTGGATCGCGCGGTGCCGCTGTATGAGTCCACGACCGCCCAGATCCGCTACCTGGACCTGATCGGCAACCGCTACCTGGAGCTCAAACGCGGTCAGGGCGAAGGCGCCGAGAAGGTCTTGCCGCCAGGCGGATTCATCCCGCTGGCGCGGACCGCGCCGGCCCTAGATCTGGACGCGCTGATCGGCGGGTTCAAACCCTTGTTTCGGGCGCTGGACCCGCAGAAGGTCAATACCATCGCCACCGCCCTGGTCACGGTGTTTCAGGGTCAGGGCGGCACCCTTAACGACATCTTGGATCAGACCGCGCAACTGACCACACGGCTGGGCGAGCGTGATCAGGCGATCGGTGAGGTGATCACCAACCTCAACATCGTGTTGGACACCACGGTGCGGCATCGCCAGCAGTTCGATCAGACCGTCAACCACCTCGAGGTGCTCATCACCGGGCTCAAAGACCACGGCGATCAGCTGGCGGGGGGGACCGCCCACATCAGCAACGCCGCGGGCACGGTCGCCGATCTGCTGGCCGAAGACCGCGCGCTGTTACGCAAGAGCCTCAACTACCTCGACGCGATGCAGCAGCCGCTCGTCAGCCAGCGCGACCAGCTCAACGACTTCGTCCACAAGATCCCGACCGCGTTGAACATGATCGGACGCGGCATCGGCTCCTACGGCGACTTCGTCAACTTCTACGCCTGCGACATCACGCTCAAGCTCAACGGTCTACAGTCCGGCGGCCCCGTCCGCACCGTCCGGCTCCTCAACCAGCCGACCGGTAGGTGCACGCCGCAATGAGAACACTGGAACCCCCCAATCGGCTGCGCATTGGGATCATGGGCATTCTGGTGACGGCCTTGGTCATCGGCGTGGGTCAAAGCTTCACCAGCGTCCCCATGCTGATGGCCAAGCCGGCCTATTACGGGCAGTTCACCGATTCGGGGGGCATTAACACCGGGGACAAGGTGCGCATCGCCGGGGTGGACGTCGGCAAGGTGGAGGGCCTCAAGATCGACGGCGACCACATCGTGCTGAAGTTCTCCATCGGCGCCAACACAATCGGCACCGAGAGCCGGTTGGCGATCAAGACCGACACCATTTTGGGTAAGAAGATCCTCGAGGTTCAACCGCGCGGTAGCCAGACGTTACGGCCCGGGGCCGCGTTGCCGCTGGGCCAAAGCACCACCCCCTACCAGATTTACGACGCGTTCTTCGACGTCACCAAGGCCGCGCAGGGCTGGGACATCGACACCGTCAAAGAGTCGCTGCACGTGTTGTCGCAGACCATCGATGCGACCTACCCGCACCTGAGCGCCGCGCTCGATGGGGTGGCCAAGTTCTCCGACACCATCGGCAAACGCGACGAGCAGGTCACCCATCTGCTGGCCCAGGCCAACCAGGTGGCCAGCGTGCTGGGCGACCGCAGCGAGCAGATCGACCGGGCGCTGGTCAACGCCAAGACACTGCTGGCCGCCTTCAACGAACGCGGCCACGCCATCGACGCGTTGCTGGGCAACGTCGCCGCGTTCTCCGAACAGGTCAAGGGCTTGATCAACGACAACCCCAACCTCAACCACGTACTCGAACAGCTCCACTCGCTCAGCGACATCCTGGTCCAACGCAAAGACGACTTGGCTACCGGACTCACCGAGGTCGGCAAGTTCCTGCCGTCGCTCAACGAGGCCATCGCGTCGGGCCCGTTCTTCAAGGCGGTGCTGCACAACCTGGCACCGGGTTGGCTTGTGCAGCCGTTCATCGATGCCGCCTTTAAGAAGCGTGGTCTTGACCCGGAGAACTTCTGGCGCAGCGCCGGACTGCCCGAATTCCGGTGGCCCGACCCCAACGGCACCCGGTTCCCCAACGGTGCGCCGCCGCCGGCGCCGCCGGCGCTCGAAGGCACCCCGGAGCATCCCGGGCCGGCCGTCCCACCCGGATCGCCCTGCTCCTACACCCCAGCGGCCGACGGGCTACCCCGGCCCGACAACCCGCTGCCCTGCGCGGGTGCTGCCGCTGGCCCCTTCGGCGGGCCGGGCTTCCCGGCCCCGATCGATGTGGCGGGGTCGCCGAATCCCGGTGGTCTGCCGCCCACACCGGGCATCCCGATCGCCGGGCGCCCAGGTGAACCGGCTCCCAATGTTGTCGGCACCCCGGTGCCGCTCCCCACGCAGGCGCCGCCGGGCGCGCGCACCGAGAACCTGGCGCCGGCCGGACCCACACCGCCGCCATCGACGTTCGCGCCGGGCCTGCCCCCGGGCCCGCCGGCACCACCCGGGCCCGGTGAGCAGCTGCCGGCCCCGTTTATCAACCCCGGCGGTGCGGGAGGCAGCGGCGCGGCGGGAGGGGGTAGCCAGAATTGAGCACCATCTTTGACATCCGCAACATCCGGCTACCCAAGCTGTCCCGCACGTCGGTGATCCTCGGAACCCTGGTCATCGTGCTGGCCCTGATCATCGGCTACGTCGGCTGGCGGCTCTACGAAAAGCTGACCAACAACACGGTGGTGGCCTATTTCCCGGCGGCCAACGCCCTGTATGCCGGAGACAAGGTCCAAATCATGGGCCTACGCGTGGGCGCGATCGATGCGATCGAACCGGCCGGGGACACGATGAAGGTCACCTTCCACTACCAGAACAAATACAAGGTGCCCGCCAACGCCTCAGCGGTGATCCTCAACCCCACCCTGGTGGCCTCACGGGCGATTCAGTTGGAGCCGGCCTATAAGGGTGGGCCGGTGCTGGCCGATAACGCGGTGATTCCCCAGGAGCGCACCCAGGTGCCCGTGGAGTGGGATCAGCTGCGTAACAGCATCACCAACATCATCGCCAAACTCGGCCCCACCCCCCAGCAGCCCACCGGCCCGTTCGGGGAGGTCATCACCTCGTTCGCCGACGGGCTGGCCGGCAAGGGCAAGCAGATCAACACCACCCTCAACAGCCTCTCGCGGGCGCTGACCGCGCTCAACGAGGGCCGCGGCGACTTCTTCGCCGTAGTCAAAAGCCTGGCACTGTTCGTCAACGCGCTGCACCAAGACGACGCGCAGTTCGTCGCCCTCAACCAAAACCTGGCCGATTTCACCACCCGCCTCGCACACTCCGACACCGCCCTGGCCAACGCCATCGACCAGCTCGACGGGCTGCTGACCACGGTGCGCCCGTTCCTGAACAAAAACCGCGAGGTGCTCACCCACGACGTCAACAACCTGGCCACCGCGACAAACACCCTGCTGCAACCCGATTCACTCAACGGGCTGGAGACCTTCCTGCACGTCGGTCCGACGGCCTTAGCGAACGTCGACCAGATCTACCACCCGGCGCACGGTTCCGCCATTGCTATTCCGGCAATCAACTTCGCCAATCCGATGCAGTTCATCTGCAGCTCGATCCAGGCCGGCAGCCGCCTCGGCTACCAAGATTCCGCCGAACTATGCGCCCAATACCTAGCCCCAGTGCTTGACGCGATCAAGTTCAACTATCCGCCGTTCGGGTTGAACCTGTTTTCCACCGCCGAGGTGCTGCCCAAGGAGGTCGCCTACTCCGAGCCGCGCCTACAGCCCCCCAACGGGTACAAAGACACCACCGTGCCCGGGATCTGGAGCCCGGATACGCCGACGTCGCACCGCAACACCCAACCCGGCTGGATCGTCGCCCCGGGCATGCAGGGCCAACAGGTCGGGCCGATCACCGCGGGCCTGATGACGCCAGACTCACTGGCGGAGTTGATGGGCGGACCCAACATCGCACCCGTGCAATCGACCCTGCAAACCCCGCCGGGACCCCCCAACGCCTACGACGAAAACCCCATCCTGCCACCGCCACCGGGGCCGGAGGTGGCCCCGGGTCCCGTCGCTCCCACACCGGCACCGCTTAACGCAGGAGCGGGCCAGTGAGGCGCGCGCCGAGCGTGCTGGGTTGGATCCGGCGGCGGGGTTGGCAGGGGCTGGTGGTGTTGGTGGTCGTGCTGGTGGTCAGCTCGTGCGGTTGGCGGGGGATCTCTAATGTGGCGATTCCGGGTGGTCCGGGTAGTGGGGCGGGCTCCTACACCGTCTATGTGCAGGTGCCCGACACGTTGGCGATCAACGGCAACAGCAAGGTGATGGTCGCTGATGTGTTCGTCGGTTCGATCCGCGCCATCGCGCTCAAGAACTGGATCGCCACCTTGACGCTGGGGATAAACAAGTCCGTCAAGCTCCCGAAGAACGCGATCGCCAAGATCGGCCAGACCAGCCTGTTGGGATCCCAGCATGTGGAGCTAGCCGCCCCACCCAACCCCTCCCCGCAGCCGCTCAGGGACGGCGACACCATTCCGCTGAAGAACTCCTCGGCCTATCCCACCACCGAGCAAACCCTGGCCAGCCTCGCCCTGATCCTGCGCGGCGGCGGCATCCCAAACCTGGAGGTGCTGCAAAACGAGGTCTACACCATCTTTCACGGCCGCGGCGAGCAGATCCGGTCCTTCCTGGGCAAACTAGACACCTTCACCACTCAACTCAATCAACAACGCGACGACATCACCCACGCCATCGACTCCACCAACCGGCTACTGACCTACGTGGGCGGGCGCGCCGACGTCCTGGATCGGGTCCTGACCGACATCCCGCCGCTGATCAAACATTTCGCCGACACCAAACAACTACTCATCAACGCCACCGACGCGGTAGGACGACTCAGCGCAGCCGCCGACCACTACCTGGCGGAGGCGCGTGGGCCCCTGCACACCGACCTGCAAGCCCTGCAATGCCCACTCAAAGAACTCGGCCGCGGCGCGCCATATCTGATCGGCGCACTAAAGCTGATCCTGACCCAGCCCTATGACATCGACACAGTGCCGAAGATGTTCCGCGGCGACTACATCAATGTGTCGCTGACGATCGACGTCACCTATAGCGCGATTGATAATGCGTTTCTTACCGGGACGGGGTTGTCGGGGGCGCTGCGGGCTCTTGAGCAGTCTTTTGGGCGTGATCCCGAGACGATGATCCCCGACGTGCGCTACACCCCTAACCCCAATGACGCCCCGGGCGGGCCGCTGGTGGAAAGGGGGGACCGCAATTGCTGACCCCCTTCATCCGACGCCAGCTAGTCGCCTTCGGCATCTTGACGGTCATTTCCCTGCTCGTGCTCGGGGTGTATTACCTACAGATCCCGAGCCTGGCCGGCATCGGCCGCTACACCCTGAAGGCCGAGTTACCCGCCTCGGGAGGCCTATACCCCACCGCCAACGTGACCTACCGCGGCATCACCATCGGCAAAGTCACCGACGTCGAACCCACCGAACACGGCGCCCAAGCCACGATAAGCATCGACAGCCGCTACAAAATCCCGGCCGACGCGATCGCCCACGTGCACTCGGTATCAGCAGTCGGTGAACAATACCTAGACCTAGTCTCCACGGGAAACCCCGGCAAAAACCTCTCACCCGGGCAAACCATCACCCACGGCACCGTGCCCGCCGAGATCGGCCCAGCACTAGACACCGCCAACCGCGGACTCGCAGTACTACCCAAAGACAAGATCGGCTCCCTGCTCGACGAAACCGCGCAATCCGTCGGCGGCCTAGGCCCCGCCCTGCAACGACTAGTCGACTCCACCCAAGCCATCGTCGGCGACTTCAAAACCAACATCACCGACATCAACGACATCATCGCGAACTCCGGACCAGTGATCGACAGCCAGGTCAAATCCGGTGACGCCATCGAGCGCTGGGCACACAACCTCAATACGTTGGCCGCACAGTCAGCCCAGCAAGACCGGCATCTGAAAAGCGTGCTGTCGCAGGCGGCACCGACCGCCGATCAAGTCAACGAGGTATTCAGCGACGTCCGGGATTCGCTGCCGCAGACGCTGGCGAATCTCGAGGTGGTGATCGACCTGCTCAAGAAGTACCACACCGGCGTGGAGCAGGTGCTGGTGTTCCTGCCGCAGGGTGCGTCGATCGCGCAGACGGTGGCCGCGCCGTTCCCGAACATGGCCGCCCTGGATCTCGCGCTGTCGATCAACCAGCCACCGCCGTGTCTGACCGGGTTCATTCCGGCGTCACAGTGGCGATCACCGGCCGACACCAGCATGCAGCCGTTGCCCTCGGGCACCTACTGCAAAATCCCGATGGACACCCCCGCCAACAGCGTGCGCGGATCACGCAACATTCCCTGTGTCGATGTCCCGGGCAAGCGCGCGGCCTCGCCGCGGGAATGCCGCGACCCCAAACCCTACGTTCCGGCCGGGACCAACCCCTGGTACGGCGACCCCAACCAACTCCTGACCTGCCCCGCACCGTCGGCGCGCTGCGACCAGCCGGTCAAACCAGGCCTGGTGATCCCGGCACCATCAGTCGACAACGGCCTCAACCCCGCACCCTCCGACCGGGTGGCGGGGACCCCACCGCCCACCAGCGACCCCTTGTCGCGGCCGGGAACCGGAACCGTGCAATGCAATGGCCAACAACCCAACCCGTGTGTCTACACCCCCGGACCGCCCGTGGCCGTCTACAGTCCCCAAAGCGGTGAACTGGTAGGGCCCGACGGAGCCAAATACTCCGTCGAAAACTCGACCAAAACAGGAGACGACGGATGGAAGGAGATGCTGGCACCAGCCGGCTGAACCCCGCCCATGTTCCCGTCAGTTCATCCGCGCTCCGCGCACATCCGCTCCCCACACGACAAACCGGCTCCCGAACACACAGATCGAAGCGGGACGCGCGAAGTGATCGGCCTAGGCCAACTCCGGAGCCACACGCTCACCTACTTGGAAAGAGTCGCCGCGGGCGAGACGATCGATGTCATCCGTCGCGGCAAATTGGTGGCGCGAATACTCTCCGTTGGTGACTGGAGGGTGGCCCCGATACCGGCGCGGTCAGTCAGAGTCGCGGCACAGGAGGCTGGCGGGTGGGTCGGGCTTGACGAACTGCGAACGCGTGCCGGCCGGTGTTTCGATCGGGTTGCCGCCGGCGAGACGATCGATGTCGTCCGTGGCGGCAGGCTGCTGGCCCGGATCGTGTCGGCCGGCGCGGAATCACGCAGGATAGCCTGATCACAAGCGCTGCGTCCCACCTTAGTTCACCACGAACCTGCAACCTGGTAAGCCTTGCGCATCAACATCTTTGGAATTCACATCCCGTGGGCCGACGACGACCTCGACGACCCCTGGTCCCGCAGTCGGGGCGATCACAGGTGTCCCTCCGCGCGCAGTTCCGGGTGCACCCAATCGGGCGAGCGGCGTTCCTTGAACGCGCGGAAGCCTTCTCGTGCCTCGGCATCGGTCAGGCTGCTGGTCATGCCGATGCGGTCGTACAGGCCGAGGTAGTTGTCGATGCTGGACTTGATCACACCGCGGGCGCGCGGTGCGCTCCGGCAGCATTGCGCCAGTAGGTCTTTCGCGGTGGTCAGCAGGTCCTCGTGCGGCACCACCCTGGTGACCAGGCCCCAGTCGAGGGCTTCGGCGGCGCTCAGCACCCGTCCGGTGAACATCAGATCGCGGGTGCGCACCGGGCCGATGAGGCGCAGCAGCATCTGGCTGTAATAGGTGTCGGCGTAGCCGCGGAACAGCTCCGGCACGCGAAAGGTCGCCCGCTCGCTGACCACCGACAGATCGCTGCACAACGCGATCTGGAAGCCGCCGCCCTGGCAGAGCCCGTTGACCGCGGAGACGACCGGCTTGGCCGACGTGCGGACCGCGTCGAACGGTGTGACGTCCATGCCCAGCGCGGCGCCGAAGGTGATCCAGTTGTCCTCGGCGCCCCCACCGCCCATGTCGCCGCCGGGTGCGAACACGTCCCCGGTTCCGGTGATCAGTAGCCCCGCTAAATCTGGGTCCTCGTTGAGACGTCCTACGGCACAACGGATTCCGAAGTACATCGCCGGGGTCAAGGCGTTACGCGCCTCCGGGCGGTCGATCGTGCACACCGCGATCGATCCCTGACGCTCGAATTTGAGGTACGGGGTGCCCAGCCAATCGCCGTTGGGCGGGCGGGGCGTGTCGTGCGGTGTCTGCGCCACGGGACTCCTCTCACGTCGGCGCCTCCGTCGGTGCAACATCGCGCCGCTAAACTCGCTACTGTAACCGTTTCAGTATGTATCGAGCCCGTGCGCACCCGGCTACAGATACGACAGCGTGGCGGTTCCACTGACCTCGGCTCCGTCGGCGATCAAGTTGTTCAGCTTGTCCTGCAGCGCGGTCGTGGCTCCTATCACCGGTTTGTCGCAGAAGCGACAGTGCGCTTTGAATTGTGGCTGCTCGTCTTCGTCCGGCCAGAATCGGCGTGGCCCGACAGTGGCCCCGGGATCGTATTGGACCGCCTGATGCGGGGCTTCCTTGACGATCCGGCCCACGGGATGGGTTTGCGGGCATTCGAGTTTCAGCACGCCGATCCCCTCTTGGTTGCCTACCATCGTCCACCGTCCTTACGGGTCTTGGTCTGGTCATCGGGGCACACTCAATTGTCGCCTCGATGACCAATTGGCGCTCCGGCTGGGGCGATTCAATCGGTGGATCTGGTCGTGCGCGAGCCGGCCGCCGTCTTGCGCCTTTACTGCCGATTGCACACGTATGCGTTGCCCCGGCGCATGTAGTCGATCACGATTTCGTCAGGGGTGATCGTGCTGCTCGGACGGAAAACCTGGACGGAGAGCGAGGTGTTGACGTCCGCCCACACCCAAAGTGTGGAATCGTCCAAAACCCAACCGGCCGGCGGACTTTCGTGCGTGTCGCTGTAGCACGGAGGCAAGTCGTGCCACCACGTCGCGCCCCGCGCGTCGTACTTCCGCCCGGTGGCGAACTGCTTTCTCAGGAACACAACGGTGTCGTCATAAGACCCGTTGTAGTTCCAGCGTTCTTCGAGTGAGCTGCTGCCCCCGAAAGTTACACCGGCTGGGAGGTCGACGTCGGCCAGCGCGGAATGCGATCCCGGTTTTAGCTCGACCGTCGGCGGCGGTGCCGGCGAGGCCGGGGCGGCAGTGTGGGTGTTCGTCGGCGCGGGCGTTGCCGGCCGCGGCGGTGGTCCCGAAACGTCGCGGGTGCATGCGGCGGCGGCCAGCGCCGCGAGGCCGGCTGCGATTCGTGTCGTCATCGTTGCCCACCTTCGCCGTCGCGCATGCTGGGGAGCTAATGCGAAATCAAGGAGTAGCTCGCATCCGGACCATCGGGGGCAACCGTACCGCTGAATTTGCTGACCGATCCGGCACGTTTCTGGCATGAGCCCGGGTTATCTGACAAGGCCAACGCCTGACGTGCAAGGATCCGGTGGTCCCGGCTGGGATCGAACCAGCGACCTTCCGCGTGTGAAGCGGACGCTCTTCCACTGAGCCACGGGACCGGCGCCGAGAGGCGAACGAGGTCGAAGACTAGCACGAGGCGGACGTCGCGGAACGCGCCACGTACGTCGGCGTCAGCCTACCGCGGCAACCTACCAAGAGATTTGTGTGCGCCCGCTCAGGTGGACTATCGTCGTGCTTCGCACCGGGCGACGATCTCGTCCGTTGCGCGCGGATGTAGCGCAGTTGGTAGCGCATCACCTTGCCAAGGTGAGGGTCGCGGGTTCGAATCCCGTCATCCGCTCGAAGGTGCAAGTGGCATCAATCCCCCGCGGTGGAGTGGCCGAGTGGTGAGGCAACGGCCTGCAAAGCCGTGCACACGGGTTCGATTCCCGTCTCCACCTCCAAAGTTCGAACTCCCAGCGCGATTAGCTCAGCGGGAGAGCGCTTCCCTGACACGGAAGAGGTCACTGGTTCAATCCCAGTATCGCGCACCAGAGTTATCGCAGGTCAGAGGCGGCATCGGAGCGCGCCGGGATGACAGGTCGGCCGCGCGCCGGCAGCGGGATGTCGAGATCTGCGCCCGGGCCGATCGGTAGCACGCCGCGGCGCCAGCAGGCGACGAGATGATCGGGATTCATGAGGAGTGTCCGCCAGCCGGCTTTTGACTGCTCTACCGGACCTGCGTAACATACGAGTATGTATTGCATAATGGTTATGCATAGAGGGTATGTACCCTACGCTCGCATGTATGCCGCAGCAAAGGATCATCCTCACCGCGTCAGCCCGGCGGAAGCACGGCGTCAACAAACGCAACGCCATCGCCGCTATGCGCAACTCGGGCGTCCCGGAGATCCAGCCCGGCGGCAGCATGCTCTACACCGGCCGCGACACCACCGGGCGGCTGACCGAAATCGCTGTCATTGAAGCCGTCGAAGACACGGCAGTGCTCGTCATCATCCACGCACAACCCTTGGAATGGACACGATGAACAAGAACCCGGCCGACTACGTGATCGGACCCGAAGCCACCATCGAGGACGCCGACCTCGACGAACGCGAGATCTACTACAAGGGTGAACGGCTCACCGAGGCCCGCGTTGCGGAGCTGGGCGACATCGCCGCCAAGGAAGCCGAACAAACCCGCGCGGCCCGGGCCGCCAACCTCATCCCCGGCGGCAAGTCGCTGTCCGGCGGCCAGAAGCATTCACCGGTAGTCCAGGTCCGGGTCTCCGAAGCCACCCGGGACAAGCTCGCGGCGATCGCCAAGGCGCGCAAGATGAGCGTGTCGAAGCTCTCACGCCAAGTGCTCGACGAATTCGTCAAGCAAGCCGCGCGCTGAAGCTTACCCGAAGGTTCGTGAATCATGAAGAACCAGAACGGCATTGAGGAACAGTCCGAGTGCCGGGAAGGCGTCGGCTTGAGGGAGTAGCGGAGTGAGCATCGACAATCCCTTCTGGGAGGCCGTCAAGGATTGCGTTGCGGTCGACAGTTTCCGGGGCACCCCGGTGGTCGGCGAGTTCCGCCTGGACCAAACCGTCGAAGAGAGCATGGCCCGCCTTCCCAACCGGCAGCAGCTGGTCAGGAAGTACTGCTGGACCATTCCCGACCCCGACACCGTGGCGTTCGTCGCCAAGCACGCTCACGGCGGACTGGTCGATCCGATCGCGGGCACGGGCTATTGGGCCTACCTGCTCGCGCAGGCGGGTGTCGATGTCGTCTGTTACGACCGGAACCCGGGAACGGCGCTGCACACCAACGGTTGGCACGGCGACGACCTCTATGCCGAGATCAGCGCGAAGGACGGCGCCGAAGCGGTGGCGCTGCACCCCGATAGGACGCTATTCCTTTCGTGGCCGCCCCATGCCCAGGATGTCGGCGCGCGAATAGTGCTGGCCTACGAGGGGAAACGCGTCATCTACATCGGCGAGACCGAGGGTCACACCGGCGACGACGAGCTGCGCCGCATCCTCGAAACCGATTGGACCGAAGTCGATTCCCGCCAGCCGGTTCAATGGTGGGGTGTCCACGACCGGGTGACGGTGCATGAGCGCGTCGACCCACACACCAAACGTTGATAGCGCGTCACCGATCCAATGCGCCCTCCACAAGATCGGCGGCCCTGGCAACGCTTTCGGCGGACTTGGTCATCTCGGTGGCGACCTCGCGGGCACGAGCGACGCAGTCCGGGGTGAGGATGGCGCGCAGGTCGGCGACCAGCGATTCCTGGGTGGTGGCCGAAAACTGCCGGCCGGAGCCGACTTTCAGCTGGCTCACTGCGGTGGCCCAGACGGGCTGATCGAGCCAGAGCCAGAGGATCAGTGTGGGGACTCCGGCCCGCATGCCCGCGGCGGTGCTGCCGGCGCCGCCATGGTGGACGACCGCGCGGCACGCCGGAAGGACGGCCGCGTGGTTCACCGCGTCCACAACCTTCACGTGGTCGAAACGCGGGACGCCGGCAAAGTCATTGGGGCCGCTGCAAACCAACGCCCGCTCGCCCAACTGTGCGCAGGCCGCGCCGATCATGGCGACCAGCTCGGCGGGAGCCGCGATCGGCGTGCTGCCCAAGCCAAAGCAGATCGGCGGCGTTCCCACGGCAATCCACGACAAGGCCTCGTCGTCGGCATCCGCCGGCAACTCGAGCGTCAGCGCGCCGACGAAGGGCCGGCGACCGTGTGAGTCCACCCATTCGGCGGCCGGCCCGGGCAGGCAGAGCTCGTCGTAGGCCTGAATCTCCAGCGGTTGGGTCGAGGGTTCGGTTGCCTCCGGCAAGTCGAGCGCGCGGCGCTGGGCGCCTGCAGCCTCCTTGGTCATGCTCGCGTACAACAACCCGGTCGACAAAACGCGCGCCGGGAAGAAATGCAGCGCGGCCAACGGAATTCCCCAACGCTCCGCGACGTTCGCGGCGAGCTCCTGCTCGTTGATGCCGACCAAGAGCAGGTCGGCGTCTTGTGCCAGCGACGTCAACGCCGCGCTTTTCGCCAACCAGGTCCGGGTGAGACGCTCCAGGACCTCGGGCAACGCGCCGATCGGGTTCTGCGCGGTGCGAACGACTTCCGCGGCCGCGCGCATCTGCTCCCGCGTGTCCGGTCCATAGGCGACCGCGGCAAGCCCCGCCGACTCGACGAAGCCGATCATGTCGGGCGAGACGGCCATGCGCACGTCGTGACCTCGACGCAACAGCTCCCGACCGACGGCGGCACAGGGCTCGACATCGCCCCGACTTCCGTAGCCGGCCAGTACGAATTTCATCGACGAGACCTGCACACGCCTTCGTTTGACCCTGCCGAATCAAGCCCCGCGGTTGCCCGAACGGGATCCGCGACGCATCGACCGGGTGACGGTAGCATCACGCGCGGCCTTTTGCAGCCCGAGGCGCCGACCGACGCGTTTTGCCCGTCGTGATCAGCCGAAAGTCGTTGATAGACAGGGCCATCCGACCGATCGGCGGCGGGGTTGAGCGCCACCGCCCCGGCGGGCATGCTTACCGGTATGCATCTGATTAGCGGAGTCCGTGACCCGGCCGCGAGTTTTCCTCTCGATATCGCCACCGACGACGCGAGCGAGCGTCGCCAGGCCAATCGTGCCATTGCCGTCAGCGCGGTCGGATTGGCGCTGACCGGGCTCGTCGAATTGGCGATCGCGCTGGTGTCGGGGTCGGTCGCGCTGCTCGGCGATGCGTTGCACAACCTGTCGGACGTCTCGACCAGCGTCCTGGTGTTCGTGGGGTTTCGGGCGTCCCGCAAAGTGCCCACCGAGCGGTATCCCTACGGCTACGAACGCGCCGAAGACCTCGCCGGCGTGGGCGTCGCCTTGGTGATTTGGGGCAGCGCCCTGGTCGCCGGTTTTGAAAGCGTCACCAAGCTGCTTCGTCATGGCGGCACCGGTCACCTGGGCTGGGGCATCGCCGCGGCGGCCGTGGGCATCGCGGGCAACCAGCTCGTGGCTCGCTACAAGCTGGCAGTCGGGCGGCGGATTCGCTCGGCAACCATGGTGGCCGACGCCAAGCATTCCTGGCTGGACGCGTTGTCCTCGGCCGGCGCGATGCTCGGGCTGATCGGCGTCGCACTCGGCTGGGGTTGGGCTGACGCGGTCGCGGGAATCGTGGTCACCGGATTCGTCTGCCACGTCGGCTGGGAGGTGACCGTCGACATCGCGCACCGCCTGCTCGACGGCGTCGACCCCGAAATCATCGCGGCGGCCGAAACCGCCGCCACCACGATCCCCGGCGTCATGCACGCGCACGCCCGAGCCCGGTGGACCGGGCGAACCCTGCGCGTCGAGGTGGAAGGCTTCCTCGACCGCGACACTTCGCTGACCGACGCCGACCGCATCGGCCGCCGCGTGGCCTCCGCGCTGGCTCCGCAGATTCCCGACATGCACAGCTTCACCTGGACCGCGCGGGCCGCATCCCCCTAGGTGGGGCCCGAATCCCGTTGCGCCGGAAACGATTCGACGACAGTGATCAGCTCGTCGGCTGCTTCCCAGTTCAGCAGGTGTCCCGCGTCGGGCACCGTGACGAGCCGCGCGCCGGGTATGCCCTCGGCGAGGCGACGCGAATGGCTTGGCGGCGTCGTGCGATCCGCGGAGCCGACCATCACCACGGTCGGTATCGCGATCTCGCCCAGCCGCGGGTATCGATCTTCGTGCGAGAAGGCCCGCACGATCGGTAGCAGCGGCCCGTGTTCGTCCAGGTGCCGGTTGAACAACTCGACGAACACCGAGATCATCGCCGGCGACGGGCGCGCACCGCATTGCGCGGCACCGAACAGCACCGCAACGGTCTCGTTGCGTATCAGCCGTTGCAGGATGCCGTGTTCCAGCAGTGGGATCTGCAATCGGTTCTGCGGCGCCCCATCCAGGACGCGGCCCGCCCAGGTGGCGAACAACACCAGCCCGCGCAGCCGCCGCGCCAGATCGGGGTGGTCGAGCACCGCGCGGATGGTGACGAACCCGCCCATCGAATGTCCGACGAGCACGCCGTCGTGAACGTCGAAGTGCCGCAGGACCGCGGCGAGATCGGCCGCCATGGGCTCCGACCCGATCCCGTCGGAGCCGAGCGTGGACCGCCCGTGGCCGCGCTGATCGAAGGCGATGACGCGAAAGCCCCGCGCCTGCAGCCCGTCCCACACCACGTTCCACTCGGCGATGCTGGCGGTGTAGCCGTGGACGAGGATTACCGGCGGTCCCTGCCCTGCTGTCAACGCGTGCAGCACCGTGCCGTCGGGGCGGGTGATCGGCACCTGCTCACCCTGCGGTTCGGTGATAAGCCTTTGGCGCGGAAAGGGATCCGGGTTCCGCTGAATCCGTGCGACCGTCGCCCGCGCGGCGCCCCAGCCCAACAAGCCGGTCGCGCCGGCCAGCGCGGCGCACGCGGCCAGGCCTGTTCTCACGGCCGGACCGACCGTCCGACGGCATTCACGCAGTTGAATCTCCGTTGCCACCGCCCGCGATCGCCCCAGAGATGACGGCACGGGCTCAACGGTAGACCAACGCGAGGTCAAAACGCCCACTTGCCCAGCAAGCAAATCGCGACCAGGTTGGCGAGCGGCTACGGGGGACCGTCGCCCTTCGCGCTCGTGACCGACAGCGCCTTGGGGCAGTACACGCTGGCCGCTATTGCCGTGAACCTGGCGGCGTTGTCGCCGGTGAGCCCAGGGTTGTGCGCCTGGATCGTCTTGACGGCATCCACCATCTGGGTGCCCTGACCGACCACTTGGCACACCCATCTGCCGGCCGCAATCACCCGCCCCGGGTCGGGATAGGTGATGCCGGCGGCTTGCAGCGAGGCGAGGAACGCGTCGTCGTTGCTGTCGGCGTGGGCGGGCACGGCCACGCCGATCGCGGCGGCAAGGCTTGCCAGCGTCAGGAGGAATTTCACGGTTCCCCGATCGTCCCAGAGAGGCGACGGGCCCGCATCTCGAGCGACGCACCGCACGCGGACCACGAATGATGCTGTGCGCCAAGATTATTCGCAGTGGTCACCTCGGTGCCGGTTCGCCGGCCGCCCGGTCACGACGGCCGGACGGCACACCGGCCGTCAACTCGAGGTTGACATAGCGGCTGCGTCAACCTAGTGTTGACGGCATGTCTCAGGCCACACCCACCGCCTATCCCGTCCGCCTCGACGAGATGATCAACGCCATCAAGCAGGTGCACACCGACGCGCTGGACCAGCTCGCCGACGCCGTGCTGGCCGCCGAGCATTTGGGCGAGGTCGCCGACCATTTGATCGGGCACTTCGTCGATCAGGCCCGCCGCTCGGGCGCCTCCTGGACCGACATCGGCAAGAGCATGGGCGTCACCAAGCAGGCCGCCCAGAAGCGGTTCGTCCCGCGGGCCGAGGCCACCACGCTGGACCCCGAACAGGGCTTCGGACGCTTCACGCCGCGGGCCCGCAACGCCGTTGTCACGGCGCAGAATGCCGCCCACGAGGCCGGCAACAGCGAGATCACGCCCGACCACCTGCTGCTTGGCTTGCTCGGCGATCCGGCCGCCCTGGCCACGGTGTTGCTGAACCTGCAAAAGGTTGACGCCGAGACCATCCGCGCCGCCATAACCCTGCCCGCGTCCAGCGGCGAGTCCCCCGCGCTCATCCCGTTCAGCGGCCCGGCGCGCAAGGCGCTGGAACTGACCTTCCGCGAGGCACTTCGACTCGGCCACAACTACGTTGGCACCGAACACCTGCTGCTGGCGTTACTCGAACTCGAGGACGGTGACGGACCGCTGCACCGCTTCGGCGTCGACAAGGACCGCGTTGAGATCGATCTGGTCGCCGCACTCGAATCATTGACCAGCGGTGACCCGAGCCCGGGCGCTTAAGCACGACGGCTGACCAGCTATCGCCCAACCCCTCCCTTCACGACAGCTCGTGTGCCATCATGCAAAGGTCCAAGGGAGCCGAGGAGGCAAAGACGTGGCGAAGATGCACCGCTGGCTGATCGTCCTGTCCACATTCCTGGTGGCCGCCGCGAGCGTCACCGCGGTCGGTGTTTCCGTGGCGTCCGCGCCCCGCGCTTGGGCCGGCGACGCGCCGATCGGCCACATCGGCGACACCCTGCGGGTGGACACCGGCAAATACATCGCCGACGTCACCGTCAGCAGCGTGGCCCCGTGCGACCCGCCGCCGGGATTCGGCTACACGCGCAGCGGCGTTCCGGTCAAAAGCTTTCCCGGCAGCACCATCGACCGCGCCGACGTGACGATTCGCGCGATCCGGATGCCCAACCCGTTCATCATGGCGACCGACTTCAGCTTCGACGGGGTGACGGCGTTCGCCGATGCCTACAAGCCGCGGCCCTCCGACGCCCCCGACGCGCTGGACAACGTGCTCGTGAACGCGCCGAACGGCGCGATCGTGCGCGGCGGAGTGTATTGGGACGCCTACCGCGACCCGGTCTCCACCGTCGTCCTGCTGGACAAGAAGACGGGCTATCACCTCGCGCAGTGGAACCTCTGAGAATCCAGTCGCTTGCGGTAGACGTCGTCACGACGGGTTCGGCCGACCCCGACGAGCTGGCCGCCGTCGCCGCGCGGACCTTTCCGTTGGCGTGTCCGCCCTCGGCGGCTCCGGAGAACATCGCGTCGTTCATCGACGCCAACCTGTCCGCCGCCCGCTTCGCGGAGTATCTGACCGATCCGCGGCGCGCGGTTCTCGCCGCCCGGCAGGACGGCCGAATCGTCGGTTACGCCATGCTCGTTCGTGGGGTCGCTGACGACAGCGCCGAGCTCTCCAAGATGTACGTTCTGCCCGACTACCACGGCGCCGGGGTGTCGGCGGCGCTGATGGACCTTACGCTGGCCACCGCCGAAGAATGGGGCGTGCGCCGCGTATGGCTGGGTGTCAATCAGAAAAACCAACGCGCACAACGCTTTTACACCAAGAGCGGATTCAAGGTCAACGGCACCAGGACGTTTCAGGTGGGCGCCAGCCGCGAGAACGACTACGTCATGGTTCGCGAGAGGTCAGCGCCAACAGCCGTGAAGTGGCCCGCAGGTACTTCTTTCGATACCCACTGGCCAGCATCTCCTCACTGAAGATGGTGTCCAGCTTCGCCCCGGAAGCCAGCACCGGAACGCCGGCGTCATAAAGCCGGTCAGTCAGCGACACCAGCCTCAGCGCGACGTTCTGATCGTCGATGCGGTGCACGCCGGTCAAAAACACCGCCGTCACGCCCTCGATCAGCGTCAGATACCGCGACGGATGCATGGTGGCCAAATGCGCGCACAGCGCGTCGAAATCGTCGAGCGTCGCGCCGTCGACCTTCGCGGCGCGCGCGGCCACTTCCTCGTCCGACAACGGCCGCGGCGCCGGCGGCAGGCCGCGGTGCCGGTAGTCGGGTCCCTCGATCCGGACCGTGGTGAAAATGCTTGCCAGCGTGTTGATCTCACGCAGAAAGTCCTGCGCGGCGAAGCGGCCCTCGCCGAGCTGCTCGGGCAAGGTGTTGGAGGTGGCGGCCACCGACACCCCCCGCTCGACCAACGACGAGAGCATCCGCGAGATCAGCGTGGTGTTACCGGGATCGTCGAGTTCGAACTCGTCGATGCACACCGCCGTGTAATCGGCCAGCATGTCGACGCATTCGGCGAAGCCGAACACGCCCGCGAGCTGGGTGAGCTCCCCGAACGTGGCGAACGCCTTGGGAGTGGGGGCGTCCGGGCCGTCACCGGGCAACCGGTAATAGGCCGACGCCAGCAGGTGGGTCTTGCCCACGCCGAAGCCGCCGCCGAGGTAGAGCCCCACGCCGGGCAACACCGCCCGCCTGCCGAACACTTTCCGGCGGCCGGCCCGGCGCTCCACGGCCCGCCGGCAGAAGTCCTGACAGGCGACCACGGCGGCCGCCTGGGTCGGTTCCGCCGGATCCGGGCGATACGTCGCAAAGCTCACGTCGGCGAACGTAGGCGGCGGCCTCAGTTGGGCGATCAGCCGCTCCGGCGACACGGTCGGATGCCGATCCACCAGGTGACCCACCCGGCCGGAGACGGACCCGTGCATGCGGGAACTGTAGCGGCGTGCTGCAATCAGACCCATGCCCGACTCCGAGGCCGGCACGCCGCTGACGCTGCTCGGGTCGATACGCGAACTCGACGACGGCGAACTCCCCCACCTCTACGGCTACCCGGAACGGGAGGGGACGTGGGTGCGGGCGAATTTCATCACCAGCGTGGACGGCGGCGCGACCGCCGACGGCAAGAGCGGACCAATGGCGGGGGCCGGCGACCGACTCATCTTCAACCTGCTGCGCGAACTGGCCGACGTCATCGTCGTCGGCGCGGGCACGGTGCGGATCGAGGGTTATTCCGGCGCGCACGTCGGCGCCGCCCAGCGCCAGCGGCGGCAGGCCCGCGGGCAAAGCGAAGTGCCGCGACTGGCGATCGTCACCAAGTCGGGCCGCCTTGGCCGGGATATGCCGGTGTTCACCCGGACGGAAGCGCCGCCGCTGGTGCTCACCTGCACGGCGGCCGCCGCCGAGGCGCGCCATCTGCTCACCGACCTGTGCGAGGTGGTCGACTGCTCCGGCAGCGATCCCGGCAAGGTCGACGAGGCCGCCCTGCTGGCGATCCTCGGGGCTCGCGGAATGCGCCGCATCCTGACCGAAGGCGGGCCGATGCTGCTCGGCTCGCTCGTCGAGCGCGACATGCTCGACGAGCTGTGCCTGACGATCGCGCCGTACCTCGTCGGCGGCCTGGCCCGACGCATCGCGACCGGCCCGGGCGAGGTGCTGACCCGGATGCGCTGCGCCCACATCCTGACCGACGATGCCGGTTATCTGTACACCCGCTACGTGAAGGACTAGCGCGGCAAAGCCGGGCGCGATGGCTACTGTGGTCGGCATGAGTCGGCAGATCACGTCCGCCACGGTCCTGGGCGCGGTGACCTTTTCCGTGACCATGGTGCTGTCCGGCTGCGTTCCGGGCCTGGCCGCAGACCCGCGCTTCGCCACCAATTCCGGCGCCCGACCGCAGGGCGCGGCCACGACGAAGGTTCCGCCGGCCGGTCCGCCACCGATCGCCGCGCCCAAGAACGACCTGTCGTGGCATGACTGCACGTCGAAGGTCTTCACCGACGCGGCCGTCCCCGCCGCGCCCGGCGTCCAGCTGGATTGCGCGAACTACGACGCCGACCTCGACCCGGTCAACGGCGGATCGGGCACCCTGAGCATCGGCGTGGTCCGCGCGCGGTCGAATCAGACCCCGCGCGACGCGGGCCCGCTCGTCTTCACCACCGGCTCCGACCTGCCGTCATCGACGCAGTTGCCGGTCTGGCTATCCCGGGCGGGCACCGACGTCCTCCAAACCCGCCCCATCGTCGCCGTCGACCGCCGCGGCATGGGCATGTCGAGCCCGATCGACTGCCGCGATCACCTCGACCGCCAGGCGATGCGCGACCAGGCGCAGTTCCAACCCGGCGATGACCCGGTCGCCAACCTTTCGGACATCTCGAACACCGCCACCACGAACTGCACCGACGCCCTCGCGCCCGGCGCCTCCGCCTACGACAATTCACACGCCGCCTCCGACATCGAGCGACTGCGCAGCCTCTGGGACGTGCCCGCCGTCGCGCTGGTCGGGATCGGCAACGGCGCCCAGGTCGCGCTGACCTACGCCGCCACGCGGCCCGACAAGGTCGCCCGCCTGATCCTCGACTCCCCGGTCGCGTTGGGCGTCAACGCCGAAGCGGCCGCCGAGCAACGGGTCAAGGGCCAGCAGGCCGCGCTCGACGCGTTCGCCGCGCAGTGCGTCGCGGTGAACTGCGCGCTGGGTCCCGATCCGAAGGGCGCCGTCAGCGCCCTGCTGGCCGACGCCCGCGCCGGTAAGGGGCCCGGTGGGGCGCCGGTGGCCTCAGTAGCCGAAGCCATCACCGTCGCCCTGGGCTTCCCCTCCGGCGGCCGGGTCGGCACCACCACCGATCTGGCCAACGCGCTGGCCGCCGCCCGCTCCGGCGACGCCAACCCGCTGAACAACTTGATCAACCGCGCCGACGCCACCGACGACTCCGACGGCCATTTCGTCAACTCGTGCAGCGACGCCGTCAACCGCCCGACCCCGGACCGGGTGCGCGAACTCGTGGTGGCGTGGGGGAAGCTGTACCCCCAATTCGGCACCGTGGCCGCGCTCAACCTGGTCAAGTGCGTGCACTGGCCCACCGGTTCGCCGCCGCAGGCGCCGAAGGACCTCAAGATCGACGTGCTGCTGGCGGGGGTGCAGAGCGACCCGATCGTGGGCATGGAGGGGGTCGCCGCGACGGCGGCCACCATCATCAACGCCAACGCGGCCAGCAAGCGGGTGATGTGGCAGGGCATCGGCCACGGCGCCAGCGTCTATTCGCCCTGCGCGGTGCCGCCCCTGATCGGCTACCTCAACAGCGGCAAGCTGCCCGGAACCGACACGTACTGTCCCGCCTGATATCTGGGGCGGGCTCGACCTGATCGCCCACCGCCTCCCCGGCCGCGACGCGGCCGCATCGTTGGCGGGCTCGACCTGATCGCCCACCGCCTCCCCGGCCGCGACGCGGCCGCATCGTTGGCGGGCGGCCGGTGTACGGTGCGCTGGTGACGGCTGCTGACTCGACCCGAATCGGCTTGCGCGATTGGGTGCTGGCCGCGTTTCGCCCCCGCACCGGCGCACCCAGCACGGCGACGATAGTGCGGTCCGCGTTGTGGCCGGTGGCCATCATGTCGGTGCTGCACCGCAGCATCGTGGTCACCACCAACGGCAACATCACCGACGATTTCAAACCGGTCTACCGGGCGGTGCTGAACTTCCGGCACGGCTGGGACATCTACAACGAGCACTTCGACTACGTCGACCCGCACTACCTGTACCCACCCGGCGGCACGCTGCTGATGGCGCCGTTCGGCTACCTGCCCTTCGCGCCGTCGCGGTACCTGTTCATCCTGATCAACACCGTCGCCATCCTGATCGCCTGGTATCTGTTGCTGCGGCTGTTCAACTACACGCTGTCCTCGGTGGCGGCCCCGGCGCTGCTGCTGGCCATGTTCTGCACCGAGACCGTGACCAACACGCTGGTGTTCACCAATATCAACGGCTGCGTCCTGCTGGCCGAGATGCTGTTTCTGTGGTGGCTTTTGGACGGGAAAAAAGGCCATCAGTGGTGGGCCGGTGCCGCGATCGGACTAACGCTCACGCTCAAACCCGTGCTGTTGCCGCTGCTGTTGCTGCCGCTGCTGAACCGCCAGTGGCGGGCGCTGGTGCCCGCGTTCCTGGTTCCCATCGTCATCAACGTGGCCGCGCTGCCGCTGATCAGCCACCCGATGGATTTCTTCACCCGCACCGTGCCCTACATCCTGGGCACCCGGGACTACTTCAACAGCTCGATCGAGGGCAACGGCGTCTACTTCGGCCTGCCCACCTGGCTGATCGTGTTCCTGCGGCTGCTCTTCACCGTGCTGGCCATCGGCGCCCTGTGGCTGCTGTACCGCTACTACCGCACCCGCGACCCGCTGTTCTGGTTCACCAACTCGACGGGCGTGCTGCTGCTGTGGTCGTGGCTGGTGCTGTCGCTGGCCCAGGGCTACTACTCGATGATGCTGTTCCCGTTCCTCATGACGGTCGTGCTGCCCAACTCGCTGATCCGCAACTGGCCGGCGTGGCTGGGAATCTACGGCTTCATGACGCTGGACCGCTGGCTGCTGTTCAACTGGATGCGCTACGGCCGCGCGCTGGAATACCTGAAGATCACCTACGGCTGGTCGCTGCTGCTGATCGTGTCGTTTAGCGTGCTGTACTTCCGTTACCTGGACGCCAAGGCCGACAACCGGCTGGACGGCGGGATCGATCCGGCGTGGCTGACGGCCAAACCGGAGCGCGTGCGGTGATCGCAAGCCCGGCGGGTCGCCGCCATTGGCGCTAGCGTGGACACATGACTCCCCCTGATCTGTCACCCGATCTGTCTCGCCCGAAGGTGCAGCTGACCGACGACGAGTGGCGCCGGAAACTCACGCGTGAGGAGTTCGACGTGCTGCGTCGCGCCGGCACCGAGCGGCCGTTCACCGGTGAGTACACCGACACCAAGACCGAGGGCGTCTACCAATGTCGGGCCTGCGGCGCCGAATTGTTCCGCAGCACAGAGAAATTCGAGTCACACTGCGGCTGGCCGTCGTTCTTCGACCCGGCGAACTCCGACGCGGTGATCCTGCGTCCCGACCATTCGCTGGGCAGGACGCGCACCGAGGTGCTGTGCGCGAACTGCCACAGCCACCTGGGCCATGTGTTCGCCGGCGAGGGCTACCCGACGCCCACGGACCAGCGCTACTGCATCAACTCGATCTCGCTGAAGCTAGTTCCTTCCTAGGCTCGCGCGAGACTGTAACCAGCGACGGCTTTACTCGAGAAACGCGTTGCGGAATACAGTTTCGCGACGAGGGACGAGCGGCGTCAGTCCGCCCGGGTGGCGTGCACTTCCCAGAACGGGGCGTGCACCCGGCCGTTGACCAGCCACGGTTCCATCGCCCGGAATCGTTCCAGGATCGACTCCACCCGGTCGGCCATGTCGGGATTGCGCGCGGCCATCATCTCGAACGTCTGAGCGCTGATGTTGACCTGGTAGGTGGTCGTGCCCAGGTAGGTGATCTCCCAGCCGGCGTCCGGGAGCACCTGACGAAAGTCGTCCTCGGACAACGACCGTGGCATGGAAAAGCCGTTGACGTTGTGCTCACCGAACTCGAACATGTAGAGCCGCGCTCCCGGCTTGGTGGCCCGCCGCAAAGCCCGCACGTAGGACTTCTGCATCTCGGGTTCGGTGCTGAAAGTGTGGTAGAAGGCGCAGTCGACGACGGTGTCGAACCGGTTCTCCAGCCCATCCAGCTTGGTGGCGTCGGCCAGCTCGAAGTTCACCGACACGCCGGCCTTCCGCGCGTTTTCCCGGGCCCGCTCCAGGGCGGTCGCCGACCCGTCGATGCCGGTCGCCGAATAGCCCTTGGCGGCGTAGTAGATCGCGTGGTGCCCCGGGCCGGTGCCCGGGTCGAGCACCTCGCCCTTGACCGCGTCCAGCGCGACGAGCTGCTGGACCACCGGCTGCGGGCCGCCGATATCCCACGGCGTGGCGGTCGGCAGACCGTGGGACAGCCGGTCGTCGCGATACATCTGCTCGAAACGGGTGGGGTCGGTGACGTCGGGATGGCTCATGGCAGCGCGTTCACCAGCTGCTCGACCGGCACCCGCGGCCCGGTGAAGAACGGCGTCTCCGCGCGGGTATGCCTGCGGGCGTCGGTGGCGCGCAGCTCACGCATCAGGTCGACGATGCGGTCCAGCTCGGGGGCCTCGAAGGCCAGGATCCATTCGTAGTCGCCCAGCGCGAACGCCGGCACCGTGTTGGCGCGGACGTCCTTGTATTCGCGGGCGGCCATGCCGTGCTCGGCGAGCATGCGGCGGCGTTCCTCGTCGGGCAGCAGGTACCACTCGTAGGACCGCACGAACGGGTACACGCAGATGTAGGCGCCGGGCTCCTCGCCGGCCAGGAACGCCGGGATGTGGCTCTTATTGAACTCGGCCGGGCGGTGCAGCGCCACGCTGCTCCACACCGGCGCGCAGGCCCGGCCCAACGCGGTGGTGCGCCGGAAGTCGGCGTAGGTGGCCTGCAGCGCCTCGACGCGGTCGGCGTGGGTCCAGATCATGAAGTCGGCGTCGGCGCGCAGGCCCGCGACGTCGTAGAGGCCGCGCACCACGACGCCGCGCTCCTCCTGCTGCTTGAAAAACGTCGCGGCGTCGTCGGTGATGGCGTCGCGCTGGTCGCCGAGCCCGCCGGGCCGCACCGAGAACACCGAGAACATCAGGTAGCGAAGCGTCGCGTTGAGCGCGTCGTAATCGAGTTTGGCCATGGAACCTATCGTGCCACTTCCGCATTGAGAGCCTCGACCGCGCGCCCGGCCGCCCCGACGCACGCCGGCACGCCGATGCCGTCGAGGTAGCTGCCGGCCACGGCGAGGGCCGGCGGCAGGCCGGCCCGCAGCTCGGCGACCAGGTCGGCGTGGCCGGGGCCGTACTGCGGCATGGCGTCGATCCAGCGCTGCACGCGGGCGTCGACCGGGTCGACGGCGAACCCGAAGACGGTGGCCAGGTCGCTCAGCGCCCAGGCGAGTAGCTCGCCGTCGGACGCGCCGGCGGCCACATCGTCGCCGAACCGCCCGAACGACAGCCGCAGCTGCTGCGTGTCCCCGCGGGAGCCCCACTTGCGCGACGAGAGCGTGATCGCCTTGGCCCGCAGCGGCTCGCCGGTGGCCACCAGCACGCCGGAGCACTGCGGGAACGGGGTGCCGGCGGGCACGGCGAGCGCCACCACCGCCGACGACGCGCTGGCGATCCGGCCCGCGGCGGCCGAGCTGCGCGGGGCGACCTCGCGCACCAGGCGGGCCAGCCGCGGGGCCGGGACGGCCAGGACCACTGCGTCGGCGTGCCAGCGGGCACCGGTGTCGTCGTGCACCTCCCAGCCCGGCTCCAGCCGTTCCACCGCCGCGCGAACCCACCGCACCCGGCCGCGCTCGACGAGCTCGTCGATCAGCGTCTGGTAGCCGCCGTCCAGCGCCCCGAACACCGGCCCGCCGGCGTTCGGGGGCAGCGCCCGCCGGACCGCGTCGGTCAGGCTGGCGGCGCCGCCGTCCAGGGCCGCCGCCACGCCGGGGGCCGCCGCGCGCAGGCCGATCGTCGCCGCCGATCCCGCGTACACCCCGCTCAGCAGCGGGTCCACCGACCGGGCCACGACCTGCTCGCCGAACCGGTCGCCCACCAGCTCGGCCACCGCGGGATCGCCGCCGGGCCGCCACTCCAGCGGCCGGGCGGGCTCGGCGTCGATGCGGGCGACCGTCGCCTCGTCGACCAGCCCGGCGACCGAGGCCGCCGACGACGGGATCCCGACGACCGTGCCCGCGGGAAGCGGGTGCAGCTCTTGCCGGCAGTAGGTCAACGGCCGGGCGCCGGTGGTGGACAGCCGGCGCCCCGACAGACCCAGCTCGGCCAGCAGCGCCGGCATTTCGGGCCGGCGCAGCACGAACGCCTCGGCGCCCAGGTCCATCGGCCGCCCGCCGACCAGCTCGGTGCGCAATATGCCGCCCAGCCGGTCAGCGGGATCGAACAGCGTGATCGTCGCGTCCTCACCGGCGGCCACGCGGAGCCGATACGCCGCCGTCAGCCCCGAAATCCCGCCGCCCACAACACAATACGAGCGGGGCCTCATAGCGAGTGGACCAGCGACACCAGCTCGGTCAGCACGCCGGGATCGGTCTCCGGCAACACCCCGTGGCCGAGATTGAAGACGTGGCCGGCCGCGCCCACGTCGACGGCGCGGCGTCCGTCGTCGACCACGGCCCGCGCGGCGCGTTCCACCACCGGCCACCCCGCCAGCAGCACCGCCGGATCGAGGTTGCCCTGCAGCGCCGTGCCGGGTTGGACGCGGGCGGCGGCGTCGGTCAGGGAGGTTCGCCAGTCCACGCCGACCACCGTCGCCCCCGACTCCGACATCGCGCCGAGCAACTCCGCGGTCCCCACCCCGAAATGCGTCATGGGCACGCCGCATTCGGCCAGGCCGGCGAACACCCGCGAGCTGTGCGGCAGCACGTAGTGGCGGTAGTCGGCCAGCGACAGCGTCCCCGCCCACGAATCGAACACCTGGATGGCGTCCACCCCGGCGTCGACCTGGGCCCGCAGGAACGCGACAGTCAGGTCGGTCAGCCTCGACATCAGCGCGTGCCAGCTCGTCGGTTCGGCCAGCATCATCGCCTTGGTGCGGGCGTGGTTGCGGCTGGGGCCGCCCTCGACGAGGTAGGACGCCAGCGTGAACGGCGCACCGGCGAAGCCGATCAGCGGCACGTCGCCCAGCGCCGCCACCAGCAGCGAGACCGCGTCGAGCACCGGCTGAATCGCTTGCGGATCAAGGGGTTTCATCGCGTGGACGTCGGCGTCGGTGCGCACCGGGTGCGCGATCACCGGGCCGACGTCCGCGACGATGTCCAAATCGACGCCCGCGGCGCGCAGCGGCACCACGATGTCGGAGAACAGGATCGCCGCGTCGACGCCGTGACGACGGATCGGCTGCAGCGTGATCTCGCACGCCACCTCGGGCCGCAAACAGGCCGCCAGCATGCTGTGCCGTTCGCGCAGCGCCCGGTACTCGGGCAGCGAACGACCGGCCTGGCGCATGAACCACACCGGCACCCGGCCGGGCTTGCGCCCGGTGACGGCGGCCAGGTATGGCGACTCGGGCAGCTCGCGGCGAGTACGCGCAGGGTTCTTCATTGGCGTCAATGCTGCCACGACGCCCGGCCGGCCGGTCCCGGGCGCCAAATTACCGCTGCGTAATATCAACCACCGCAAGGTAAATGTCAGCAGTGCCCAGGAGAAAACGGTGCCGACCAGTTACGACGAGTTCCCCAGCCTCCGCTTCGAGCGCGGCGACAAACCCGGTCAGGAAGGCGTGCTGACACTGGTGCTCGACGCCCCGGGGCTGAACTCCGTCGGGCCACAAATGCACCGCGACCTCGCCGACGTCTGGCCGGTGATCGATCGCGATCCCGACGTGCGGGTCGTCCTGGTCCGCGGCGAAGGGAAAGCCTTTTCCTCCGGCGGCAGCTTCGAGCTGATCGAGGAAACCATCGGCGACTTCGAGGGCCGGATCCGCATCATGCGCGAGGCCCGCGACCTGGTGCTCAACATGGTCAATTTCGACAAGCCCGTGGTCTCGGCCATCCGGGGGCCGGCCGTCGGCGCCGGCCTGGTGGTGGCGCTGCTCGCCGACATCTCGGTCGCGGGCCGGACCGCGAGATTCATCGACGGGCACACCAAGCTCGGGGTCGCCGCCGGCGACCACGCCGCGATCTGCTGGCCGCTGCTGGTCGGCATGGCCAAGGCCAAGTACTACCTGCTCACCTGCGAGACCTTGCTCGGCGAGGAGGCCGAGCGCATCGGCCTGGTCTCGACCTGCGTCGACGACGACGACGTCCTGCCCACCGCAACCCGCATCGCCGAGAACCTGGCGCAGGGCGCACAAAACGCGATCCGCTGGACCAAGCACAGCCTGAACTACTGGTACCGCATGTTCGGGCCCGCCTTCGAAACGTCGCTTGGCCTGGAATTCGTCAGTTTCGGCGGCCCCGACGTCCGCGAAGGCCTCGCCGCGCATCGCGAGAAACGCCCCGCACGGTTTACCGGGGAAACTGCCGGCTGAGCAGGCTCAATACCGGCCACAATGAGGCCTGATAACGGCTTGGTCGCGACGGGTGCGCCGCCCGGCGCGCCTGTTCCCGCGTGTCGGCCGAGGGGTCTACCGTCGAACTTTGTGACCCGCGCCTGCGACGATGCGGTGGGGGCACCTCCCGCCTGCGGGGGACGGGAGCGACGAAGAGGAGCGGCGCCATTGACGTCAGCTGAACCGGCCCCATTCCGCGAGGCGGTAGCGGCGATGAACACCGTCACCGTGCGGCCGGAGATCGAGCTGGGCCCGATCCGGCCGCCGCAGCGGCTGGCGCCCTACAGCTACGCGCTGGGAGCCGAGGTCAAACACCCCGACCGCGAGGTCATCCCGGAGCGATCCGAGGGCCCGAACAACGAAGAAGCGTTCGGCCGGCTGATTCTGTTGTACGACCCGGACGGCGCCGACGCCTGGGACGGGACCATCCGCCTGGTCGCCTACATCCAGGCCGACCTGGACCCCACCGAGGCCGTCGATCCCCTGCTGCCGGAGGTGGCGTGGAGCTGGCTGGTCGATGCGCTGGAGGCCCACACCGAGCACTTCACCGCCCTGGGCGGCACCGTCACCGCCACCACATCGGTGCGCTACGGCGACATCTCCGGGCCGCCACGCGCCCACCAGCTGGAGCTGCGGGCATCGTGGACGGCGACCACCCCCGAAGTCGGGGTCCACGTCAAGGCGTTCTGCGACGTGCTCGAACACGCCGCGGGCCTACCGCCGACCGGGGTCACCGACCTGGGCTCGCGGTCACGCGCCTGACATGTGCGAACCGGCGGCCCCCGGGCCCGGCAGCACCGCGCCCGAACCCACCCCGCTGCTCCACCCGGCCGACGGCATTCCCGATCTCTCCGTGACCGTCCGCGAGATCGAGGCGGCCGCACGACTCCTGGCCCGCGGGCGCGGATCGTTTGCGGTGGACGCCGAGCGAGCCTCGGGTTTCCGCTACTCCAACCGGGCCTACCTGATTCAGATCCGGCGCGCCGGCGCCGGCACCGTGCTCATCGACCCGGTCAGCCACGGCGCCGACCCGCTGACCGCGCTGCGACCCGTCGCCGAGGTGCTGGGCACCGACGAATGGATCCTGCACTCCGCCGATCAGGACCTGCCCTGCCTGGCCGAGGTCGGCATGCGGCCACCGGCGCTGTACGACACCGAGCTCGCCGGACGGCTGGCCGGGTTCGACCGGGTGAACCTGGCGACCATGGTCGAGCGGCTTTTGGGTTTCGGGCTGGCCAAGGGCCACGGCGCGGCGGACTGGTCCAAGCGCCCCCTGCCCGTCGAATGGCTCAACTACGCGGCCCTGGACGTGGAGCTGCTCATCGAGCTGCGCGCGGCGATCGCGAATGTCCTGGCCGAACAGGGCAAAACCGAGTGGGCCGCACAGGAATTCGACTATCTACGGATCTTCAAAACCGGAGAGGCCTCCAGAGAGGCCACGCCGGCCGCGCGACGGGACCGCTGGCGACGGACGTCGGGGATCCACCGGGTCCGTGACCGGCGAGGCCTGGCCGCGGTTCGCGAATTGTGGCTGGCGCGCGACCACATCGCCCAGCGCCGTGACGTGGCGCCCCGCCGCATCCTGCCGGATTCCGCCATCATCGACGCCGCCCTCACCGATCCGAAGACCGTCGAGGACCTGGTCGAATTGCCGGTGTTCGGTGGGCGCAACCAACGCCGCGGCGCCGACGTCTGGCTGGCGGCGCTGGAAGCGGCCCGGAAAACCCAAGAGCCGCCGGACGAGGGCGAGCAGCCGAACGGCCCACCGCCGGCGGCGCGGTGGAGCAGGCGGAAGCCGGAGGCCGCCGCGCGGCTGGAGACGGCCCGGGCGGCGCTGGGGGAAGTGTCGCGGCGGGTCGGGGTTCCCACGGAGAACCTGATCTCACCCGACCTGGTGCGACGGCTGTGCTGGGACTGGGAGGCCGCAACGGATCCGGTCGAGGCCGTCGAGGAATTCCTGCGCGCCGGGGAGGCGCGCCCGTGGCAGCGAGAACTCGTGGTGCCCGTTTTGGCGGCGGCGTTGCAGCCGCCGGCCGAGTAGCCGCCGTTAGTCGAGACGCTCGCGGATTTCGGCTTCAGGAACGGCAGCGCCGAGCGCAGCAACCCAACCGGTGATGCGGCGGGCCACGTCCTGGTCGGTCAGCCCGAGATCGGCCAGCAGCTCACCCCGCGAGGCGTGCTGGTAGAACTCCTGCGGCAGCCCGACGTCGCGGCAGGGCACGTCGATCTCCGCTCGCCGCAACACGGCCGACACCGTCGAACCCACACCGCCGTTGACGCCGTTGTCCTCCAGCGTGACGACCAGTTTGTGCCGCGCCGCCAGTTCGAGAACACCGTCAGACACCGGCAGCACCCAACGCGGGTCGATCACGGTGACACCGATCCCCTGGTTGTGCAGCCGCTTGGCCACCTGCAGCGCCATCGGCGCGAACGCGCCGATGGCGACCAGCAGCACGTCGTGGTTCAATCCGCCGGCCGGCACCGCGAGCACGTCCACGGCCGAGACGCCCAACCCGCGACGCTCGAGGGCCGGAATGTCTTCGCCCACATCGCCTTTGGGGAACCGTATCGCCGTCGGGCCGTCGTTCATGTCGAGCGCCTCCCCGAGTTCCTCACGCAACCGGGCGGCATCCCTGGGTGCGGCCACCCGCATCCCGGGCACGATGCTCAGCATCGACAGGTCCCACATGCCGTTGTGGCTGGCGCCGTCGGGGCCGGTGATGCCGGCGCGATGCAGGATCAGGGTCACGGGCAGCTTGTGCAGCGCCACATCCATCATGACCTGGTCGAACGCCCGGTTGAGGAAGGTCGAATAGACCGCCACCACGGGGTGCAGCCCGCCCATCGCCAGCCCGGCCGCCGACGTCAACGCGTGCTGCTCGGCGATGCCGACGTCGAACAACCGGTCCGGGTACCGCTCCCCGAACGGGGCCAGCCCGGTCGGGCCCGGCATGGCCGCGGTGATGGCGACGATGTCCCGGCGTTTGGCGCCGTACTCGATCAGCGCGTCGGAGAACGCCGCCGTCCAGCTGGGCGCGCTCACCGAGGTGGCCGCCCCGGTCAGCGGGTCGATGACACCGCATTGATGCATCTGCTCGGCCTCGTCGTTCTCGGCCGGCGGGTAGCCCATGCCCTTGCGGGTCACCACGTGCACGATCACCGGGCGGCCGAAGCCACGGGCATGGCGCAGCGCGGCCTCCACGGCGCGTTCGTCGTGGCCGTCGACCGGGCCGACGTATTTCAGGCCGAGGTCGGTGAACAGCAGCTGCGGCGACAGGGAGTCCTTGATGCCGGCCTTGACGCTGTGCATGAAGCGGTAGGCGATCCCGCCGATAAGGGGCAGCGAGCGCACCGCGTCGCGGCCCTTCTCCAGGGCCTGCTCGTAGACCGGCTGCAACCGCAGCGTGGCCAGGCGGTCGGCGACGCCGCCGATCGTGGGCGCATAGCTGCGGCCGTTGTCGTTGACCACGATGATCACCGGGCGGCGGGAGGCGGCGATGTTGTTCAGCGCCTCCCAGCACATGCCGCCGGTGAGCGCGCCGTCGCCCACCACGGCGACCACGTGCCGGTTGCGGTGCCCGGTCAACTCGAACGCCTTGGCCAAGCCGTCGGCATACGACAACGCCGCGCTGGCGTGGCTGGACTCCACCCAGTCGTGTTCGCTCTCGGCGCGCGACGGATATCCCGACAGCCCACCCTTCTTGCGCAGGCTCTCGAAGTCCTGGCAGCGTCCCGTCAGTACCTTGTGGACATAAGCCTGGTGACCGGTGTCGAAGATGATCGGGTCGTGCGGCGAGTCGAACACCCGGTGCAGCGCCAGCGTCAGCTCGACGACGCCGAGGTTGGGCCCCAGGTGCCCCCCGGTGGCGGCAACCTTGTGGATCAGGAACTCGCGAATCTCGGCAGCCAGATCGCGTAGCTGCTGTTGGGAAAGGTGCTGCAGATCGGCGGGCCCGCGGATCTGTTCCAGCATCCCGTCAGTCTACGCAGCGACCGCCGAATCACTACCGCTTAACGCGGCCACCCGGCGGGCTGGACCGCTTCTCGCCGTATTGTCTGCACTATGCGCGCCGCGGAACTCGCCGAGGACTTCCCGGTGGTCACCGTCGACTCTGATGCCCTCGACGCCGCCCGCCTGCTCGCCGAGCACCGCCTGCCCGGGATCGTCGTCACCGACCGCTCCGGACAACCCTTCGCGGTGCTGCCGGCTTCCCAGGTCGTCCGCTTCATCGTGCCGAAATACGTGCAAGACGATCCTTCGCTGGCCGGCGTGCTCACCGAATCCGTGGCCGACCGCGCCGCGGATAAGTTGGGCGGCAAGACGGTCGGCGACATGCTGCCGGACCACCTGACCAATGTGCCGTGGGCCCATGCGGACGACACGATCATCGAGGTGGCCGCGGTGATGGCGCGGCTGCGAAGCCCGCTGATCGCCGTCGTCAAGGACAAGACCTTGGTCGGCGTCATTACCGCCTCGCGCCTACTGGCCGCGGCTTTAAAACACTGACGCCAAACCCTTGAGCACACAGGACAATCGATGAGCATCGTCGCGGTCGCTGTGTTCGTCATAGCCTATGCGCTGATCGCCAGCGATCGCGTCCACAAGACGACGGTGGCGCTGGCGGGCGCGGCGATCATGATCGTCTTGCCGGTGATCAATTCCGACGACGTGTTCTACTCCCGCGACACCGGAATCGATTGGGACGTCTTGTTTTTGCTGCTCGGCATGATGATCATCGTCAGCGTGTTGCGGCAGACCGGCGTGTTCGAATACACGGCGATCTGGGCCGCCAAACGCGCCCGCGGCTCCCCGCTGCGCATCATGATCCTGCTGGTGTTGGTCACCGCGGTCGCGTCGGCCTTGCTGGACAACGTGACGACGGTGTTGTTGATCGCCCCGGTCACGCTGCTGGTGTGCGACCGGCTGGCGATCGGGCCGGCGCCGTTCTTGATGGCCGAGGCGTTCGCGTCGAACATCGGCGGCACGGCGACACTGATCGGCGATCCGCCCAGCATCATCATTGCCAGCCGGGCGGGCCTGAGCTTCAACGACTTTCTGATCCACCTGGCCCCGATCGTGATCGTCATCATCGGCGTCTTCGCCGCGCTGTTACCGCGCCTGTTCCCGGGCGCGTTCGCCGTCGATCCCGAGCGGGTCGCCGACGTCATGTCGCTGGAAGAGCGTGAGGCCATCCGCGACCCGCGGCTGCTCATCAAATGCGGCGTCGTCCTGGCGGCGGTGCTGGCCGGGTTCGTCGCCCACTCCGCAATACATATGGAACCGTCGCTGGTGGCCCTGCTGGGCGCCGGCATTCTCATCGTGATTTCCGGGGTGGAACACTCGGATTATCTGGCCGGCGTCGAATGGGACACGCTGCTGTTCTTCGCCGGCCTGTTCGTTATGGTGGGCGCGCTGGTGAAGACCGGCGTCGTCAATCAGCTGGCGCGGTGGGCCACCGAGGCGACCGGCGGGCACGCTCTGCTGACGACGATGTTGATCCTCGCCGCGTCGTTCGTGCTCAGCGGCATCATCAACAATGTCCCGTACGCCGCGACGATGGCGCCGATCGTCGCCCAACTGCTCCCATCGATCGGGAGCCATGTCCATCAGCAGGCGCTGTGGTGGGCGCTTGTCTTGGGCACCGACCTCGGCGGCAACCTCACCGCGGTCGGCGCCAGCGCCAACGTCGTCATCCTCGGAATCGCCCGGCGCGCCGACAGTCCCATCTCCTTTTGGGAATTCACCCGCAAGGGGATGGTCGTGACGTTGACGTCCGTCGGGCTGTCCGCGCTGTACCTGTGGTTGCGGTATTTCGTCTTGAGCTGAGGCGAGACTGCGGTGGCGGCGCCGAGTCTGCGCGTAGAGCGTGTGCAATCGCGTTACCGGCACCCTGAGCGCAGTCTCGGCGCGGCGGTGAAAGCCTAACGGGTCAGCAGCGCCACGCATTCGGTGTGATGGGTCAACGGGAACGCATCGAACACCCGCAGCTTCTCGACGGTGTAGCCATGGCCGCGATACAGGCCGATATCGCGCGCGAACGACGCCGCCTCGCAGCCGATGTGCACCACCCGTGGGACCCCGGCGGCGGCCAGGAGGTCGATGACGTCGCGCCCGGCGCCGGTGCGCGGCGGATCCAGCACCGCCACGTCTGCCCTTGAGGCGCCCGCCCGCTGCGCCGTCAGCGCGCGGCGCACCGAATCGGTGACGACGTCGATCTGCGGCAGGTCGGCCAGCGCGGCCCGGGCCGCCCGCGTCGCAGCCCGCGACGTGTCGACCGTCAGCACCCGCCCCGTCTCCCCCACCGCTTCGCCGAGCGCCGCGGCGAAAACGCCCGCGCCGCCGTAGAGATCCCAGACGGTCATGCCGGCGCCGGGCTGCGCCCAGTCGGCGACCAGGCCGCTGTAGACGCGCGCGGCGTCCCGGTGCGCCTGCCAGAACGCCGTCACGGGCACCCGCCAGCCGCGCGCCCCCACCCGCTGCACCGCCTCGTAGCTGCCTTCCACCACCTCGGTCGCGGTCCGGTTGCGTTGCCGCAGCGTGCGCACCACGTGGCGCTCGCCATCGTCGTCGAGGGCCACGTGCAGCTGGGTGGCGGCAGGCCAGTCAGCCTTAGAGCAAGCCTCAGCCAGGCCGTCGAGCATCCCGGCCGGCAGCTGCGCGCAGCGCAGGTCGGTCACCAGCTCGTCGCTGTGGTACCGGTGGAACCCGGGGCGACGGTCGGCGCCCACGTCGAGCCGGACCCTGGTGCGCCAACCGGTGGGACCGGAATCCGACAGCGGTTCGGCTCCCGTGCCTGGGCCGCCCCAGCGGTGTCCGCCCAGCCGTTGCAACTGGTTGGCCACGACTTGCGCCTTGAGCACGCGGGCCGCCTCCGGGACGACGAACGCCAGATCGCAACACCCGGCACCGTCCACCCCGGCGATTGGGCACAGCGACGGGATCCGCTCGTCCGACGGCTCGATCACCTCGAGAACCTCTGCGTGCCAATAGGAGCCGCGGTCCGCGGTGACCCGCACCCGCACCCGCTCGCCGGGCAGCGCGTGGCGGACGAACACGACCCGGCCGTCGTGGTGCGCCACGCAGCTGCCGCCGTTGGCGGGGGCGCCGGTGACCACCGTCAGTTCGTCGTCGGCGGGCGCCACGCTCAATCGAAGATTCCGCGACGGGCGTCGCCGGGCGCCGCGTGGTGCTGCAACGTCCTGAGTCGCTCCGACGAATTCAATTGCCACGGAACGGAAGTCACCATCACGTTGGGCATGAACAGCAACCTGCCCTTGAGCCGCAGCGCGCTTTGGTTGTGCAGCACCTGCTCCCACCAATGGCCCACCACATACTCGGGGATGAACACCGTCACCACGGTGCGCGCCGACTCTTTGCTGACCCGTTTGACGTAGTCGAGTATCGGACGGGTGATTTCACGGTACGGGGAGGCAATGACCTTGAGCGGCACGCTGATATCGCTGTCCTCCCACCTGTGCACCAGGTCGCGGGTTTCGGCGTCGTCGACGCTGACCGTGAGCGCCTCGAGCGTGTCGGGGCGGGTCGCGCGCGCGTAGGCCAGTGCGCGCAGGGTCGGCAGGTGCAACTTCGACACCAGCACCACGGCGTGGTTGCGGCTGGGCAACACCACGTCGTGTTGGGCGGCGGCTTGCTCCTCCAATTCCCGGCTGACGGTGGCATAGTGCCGACGAATCAATTTCATGATGATGAACAGCGCACTCATCGCGACGACGGCGATCCACGCCCCGGCGACAAACTTGGTGACCAGGACCACCAGCAACACCGCGCCGGTGGAAAGCAAGCCGACCGTGTTGACCACCCGCGAGCGCATCATCTTGCGCCGCGCCGACGGATCGGTCTCGGTGCGCAGCAACCGGGTCCAGTGCCGGACCATGCCAATTTGGCTCAGCGTGAAGGATATGAACACGCCGACGATGTACAGCTGGATCAGCGCGGTGACCTCGGCCCGGAACGCGATGATCGCCAACAGGGCCGCCACCGCCAAGAACAGGATCCCGTTGGAGAACGTCAATCGGTCTCCGCGGGTGTGCAGTTGGCGCGGAAGGTAGCTGTGCTGCGCGAGGACCGAGCCGAGCACCGGGAACCCGTTGAACGCGGTGTTGGCCGCCAGCGCCAGGATGAGTGCGGTCACCGTGGCGATCAGCAGGAACCCGAGGTGGAAGCTACCGAACACGGTCTCGGCCAGCTGCGCGACCAAGGTCTTCTGGTAGTAACCCGGTGGGGCGCCGGACAGCTGCGTTGCGGGATCCTCGACAAGCTGAACCCCGATCTTCTGGGCCAGCACGATGATGCCCATCAGCAGGGTCACCGCGATTGCTCCCAGCATCAGCAGCGTCGTCGCGGCGTTGCGCGACTTGGGTTTCTGAAACGCCGGCACCCCGTTGCTGATCGCCTCGACACCGGTCAGCGCCGCACACCCCGAGGAGAACGACCGCGCCACCAGGAACACCAAAGCGAAACCGACGACCTGGCCGTGCGCGGCCTGCATCTGGAAACCGGCGGATTCCGCCCGCAGCGGATCACCCAGCACAAAGATCCGGAACAGTCCCCAGCCGATCATGATGAGGATTCCGACGATGAACGCATAGGTCGGGATGGCAAAAGCCACCCCGGACTCGCGGACCCCGCGCAGGTTCAACGCCGTCACGAGCACGATGGCCGCCACACAGAAGAACACCTTGTGTTCGGCCACGATCGGGATCGCGGAGCCGATGTTCGACATCGCTGATGCCGTCGAAACCGCAACGGTGAGAACGTAATCCACCATCAGGGCGCTGGCGACCACGAGGCCGGCGGTGTCGCCGAGGTTGGTGGTGACCACCTCGTAGTCGCCGCCGCCCGACGGGTAGGCGTGCACGTTCTGCCGGTAGCTGGCCACCACGACCAACATGACCGCGGCCACGGCAAGACCGATCCACGGCGTCAGCGCGTACGCGGTCACCCCGGCCACCGACAGCATCAGGAAGACCTCCTCGGGCGCGTACGCCACCGAGGACAGGGCATCGGAGGCGAACACCGGCAAGGCGATCCGCTTGGGCAGCAGGGTGTGACTCAGCCGGTCGCTGCGAAACGGCTGACCGATAAGCAACCGACGCGCGGCGGTGGAAAGTTTGGACACGAGAGCCAAGGGTAAGCCCAGGCGGGCTTGCTAGCGTTTCGTAGGCGAGAATGTTCCGGACGGATTGAAATCGGCTGGCCAAGCCGGATTGCCGATCGAAGAGCGCAGGACGCAGCCGAGAGGACCTCAAGTGCGCGTGGTGGTGATGGGTTGCGGCCGGGTGGGCTCGTCGTTGGCCGACGCGCTCTCCCGAATCGGCCACGAGGTGGCGGTCATCGACCGCGACGGCGCCGCGTTCAACCGGCTCAGCTCGGAGTTCGCCGGCGAGCGGGTGCTGGGCCAGGGATTCGACCGGGACGTATTGCTGAAGTCCGGCATCGAGGGGGCCGAGGCGTTCGCCGCGGTGTCCTCCGGGGACAACTCCAATATCATCTCGGCCCGGCTGGCCCGGGAGACCTTTGGTGTCCAGCGCGTCGTCGCCCGGATTTACGACGCCAAGCGGGCCGAGGTCTATGAACGCCTCGGCATCCCGACGATCGCGACGGTGCCGTGGACCACGGATCGCCTGCTCAACGCGCTCACCCGGGAAAGCGAGACCGCCAAATGGCGCGATCCCACCGGCACCGTCGCCGTGGCCGAGGTCAACTTGCACGAGGACTGGGTGGGGCACCGGGCCACCGACCTGGAGCAGGCCACCGGCGCCCGGGTGGCGTTTTTGATCCGGTTCGGCACCGGTGTGTTGCCGGAACCGAAGACCGTCATCCAGGCCGGTGATCAGGTCTACATCGCCGCAATATCCGGTCGCGCCGCCGAGGCGGCGGCCATCGCCGCGATGGCGCCGAGCGAGGATCTCGAGACGGGACCGCAGAAGTGAAAGTAGCTGTCGCCGGGGCCGGCGCGGTCGGCCGCTCGGTCAGCCGCGAGCTCCTGGCCAACGGCCATGACGTGACCCTGGTCGAACGCAACCCCGACCACGTCGAAGTCGACGCCATCCCGGCCGCGCACTGGCGCCTGGGCGACGCCTGCGAACTGAGCCTGCTGGAGTCGGTGCACCTCGAGGATTTCGACGTGGTGGTCGCCGCGACCGGCGACGACAAGGTCAACGTGGTGCTGTCCCTGCTGGCCAAGACCGAGTTCGCGGTACCGCGGGTGGTGGCCCGGGTCAACGATCCCCGCAACGAATGGCTGTTCACCGACGCCTGGGGTGTAGACGTGGCGGTGTCCACGCCGCGCATGCTGGCCTCGCTGATCGAGGAGGCCGTCGCGGTCGGCGACCTGGTGCGGCTCATGGAGTTCCGCAGGGGCCACGCCAACCTGGTCGAGATCACCCTGCCGGACGACACGCCGTGGGGCGGCAAGCCGGTGCGCCGGCTGCAGCTGCCACGGGATGCCGCGCTGGTGACGATCTTGCGCGGCCCGCGAGTCATCGTGCCGGAGGCCGACGAGCCGCTGGAAGGCGGCGACGAGCTGCTCTTCGTCGCGGTCACCGAGGTCGAGGAGGACCTGCGCAAGCTGCTGCTGCCGGCCACCGGCGAGGCTGGCGGGCCATAAAGCCGGTTAGTCGCGGACGGTGTCGGCGCCGGCCGCCTCTTGCGCCGATATGGCGCGCCGAGCGGCCTTGATCGCCATGTAGGTCGCCAGTGCGGCCAGCACGGTCAGCGGCCAACCCATCCCGATCCGCGCTACCCCCAGCCAACCGGTCTGATCGGCGTCGTAGAGGTGCCGCTGGACCACGAACCGGGCGGCGAACACCAGTGTCCAGCAGAGCGAGGCGATGTCGAACGCGTAGACGGCCCGGGGCACGTCGCGCCAGCCGCGATCGCGCCCACCGGCCCAGCCCCAGGCGTAGCCGACCAGCGGCCGGCGGATCAGCACCGACACCGCGAAGACCGCCGCCCACAGCAAGGACGTCCAGATGCCCAACAGGAAGTAGCCCTTGGACTGCCCCACCAGGTAGGCGGTCAGCGCGCAGACCGCGACCCCCAGGAACCCGGACAAGGCCGGCCGCGTCGATTCCCGCCGAATCAGCTGCCACAGCAAGACCAGCGCCGCCACGCCCAGCGCCGATCCGATTGCGGGCAACAAGCCGGACATGCCGGAAACCACCACGAAGGTCACCACCGGCAGCGACGAGTAGATGATGCCGCTCACCCCGCCCACCTGCGCCAGCAGCCGTTCCGGACTGGTGCGACGAGTGATGGCGGCGGACTCGCCCCCGAAATCGCTTGGGACGGTCACCGCTGAATTTCGTAGTGCGGGTTGTAGATGGCCTTGGTTCCGTTCTCCAGCTTGCCCAGCCGGCCCCGCACGCGCAGCGTGCGGCCCGAGTCGATGCCGGGAATGCGGCGCTGCCCCAACCACACCAGCGTGACGGTGTCGCTGCCGTCGAACAATTCGGCGCGAACCCCGCCGGAACAACCCTTGCCGTTCGTTTCGACGCTGCGCAAGGTGCCGACCATCGTGACCTCCTGGCCACGCTCGCAGTCGATCACACGTTGCGCGCCGGTACTTGCGACTTCGTCGGACAACTCCTCGGAGTCGCGTTGCTCCGGGTCCTCTGTCAACCGGCGGGTGAGCCGGCGCAGATAACCTTGAGCCCCCATGGCCGCTCCTGACAATGCTGATAAAGCCTCGGTGCTTCGATCTATGCAACGGACACCGTAGACCTCTTGGTTCCCGAGCGCCAACCGAACCAAACGCGGTGTTGGAGCATCCGTGACGGCCGGGCAATATCGAGGGGTGGCTGTCGATCTGCGCGGTGTTACGACGGTGTTGTTACCCGGGACCGGCTCCGACGACAACTACGTTCACCGGGCGTTTTCCGGCCCCTTGCGCCAAGCCGGCGCGTCGCTGGTGGCCCCGCGACCCCAGCCGGGCCGGTTGATCGACGGCTATCTGTCCGCCCTCGATGGCGCCGCGCGGCTGGGCCCGATCGGCGTCGGCGGTGTCTCGATCGGCGCCGCGGTGGCGGCCGCGTGGGCGCTGACCCATCCCGGTCAGGCGATCGCCGTCCTGGCCGCGCTGCCGGCCTGGGCCGGCGCCCCCGCGGCCGCGCCGGCGGCTCTCGCGGCGCGGCATTCGGCGTCCCGGCTGCGTGCGGACGGCTTGGCGGCAACGACCACGCAGATGCGGGCGTCCAGCCCGCCGTGGCTGGCCGACGAGCTGACCCGGTCGTGGCGTGCCCAGTGGCCACAATTGCCCGACGCCATGGAAGCAGCGGCGGCCTACGTCGCGCCGAGCTGCGCCGACCTGTCCCGGCTGGCGGCGCCGCTGGCGGTGGCCGCCGCGGTCGACGATCCGATCCACCCGCTGCAGGTGGCCGTCGACTGGGTCGCCGCCGCGCCGCGGGCCGCGCTGCGGGCGGTGACGCTGGATCAGATCGGCGCGGACCCCGCCGCGCTGGGGGCGGCCTGCCTGGCCGCCCTCGCCGACCTCTGACCGCAGTCAGCCGCCGGTCGTGGTGCGCAGCTGCTGCATGGCCGATCCGTCGGCGCTGCGCCGCGCCGCCGGCTCGTTGGCCGGCTGAGCCTCGGCCTGTCGCGCGGCCGCGGCCGCCCGCAGCTGTTCGGCCATCGGCTCGGGCAGCCGCACGGGCAGCGGCGTCCGTACCGGGAGCGGCGTCTCACCGCGACGAACGACGGTGTCCGCCAACGCCGCACGCGCCTCCCGGTCCAACGTCGCGATGGTCTCGTGCGGGCCGTTGATGACGCAGCGGATCATCCAGCGGTAGCCGTCGACCCCGATGAAACGCACCACGCCGGCGGCGACACCGACGACTTCGCGACCCCACGGGCCGTCCTGGATGCTGACGTTGGCCGAGTTCGAGCGCAGCGACTCGGCGAGCTCGCCGGCGACCTCCCGCCACAGCCCGCCCGTCTTGGGTGCCGCATAGGCGGCGATGGTGAAACGACCGTTCGGCGTGACTACCCACACGGCGCTCGGGACGCCGGTCTCGGTCAGCTCGACCTGCAGCTGCCCAGCGTCCGGCATGGGAATGAGCACCGCGCCCAGGTCGAGCCGGGCCAACTCGGCGACCGCGGGGTCGTCGAAGTCGTCGATGTCGAACGGGCCCTCGAGCTCTTCTGAGAGCTCTTCTGCCTCATCCGGCTCCGCGGGGGCCTGCGCCGCGACGCCGTCCTCGGGTTCGGCGTGTTCGCCGGCCGGCCCGACGGACGTGTCTTCGTTGTCGTCTTTGCCTGAGCGTCTACCGAATGCCATCACAAGCGCCGCTCTCCCCCGCACGCGGGTGGTACCCCCACCTCATCGCGACTCCTTTCTGCATCGTCGCCGGCGGTCACAAACTCGCATGTCCTCCGGAGGAACCGTGGCCACCGTCGCCACGGGATGTTTGGGCCAGCCCGGCCTCGTCGAACGACGAAACCTCAACCAGCTCTACCAATTCGACCCGCTGCACCAGCAACTGGGCGATGCGGTCGCCGCGGTGCACCACGATGGGCTCGACCGAGTCGAGGTTGATCAGCGCAACCTTGATCTCGCCACGATAGCCCGCGTCGATCGTGCCCGGACTGTTGACGATCGAAAGCCCAACGCGCGCAGCCAATCCCGAGCGAGGATGGACCAAGCCGACCATTCCGAACGGAATGGCGACCGCGACGCCCGTTCGCACCAGGGCCCGCCGCCCCGGGTCCAGCTTGACGTCTTCGGCGCTGTAGAGATCGACCCCGGCGTCGCCGTCGTGGGCGCGTTGGGGCAGCGGCAGGCCGGGGTCAAGACGGACGATGGCCAGACTAGTCGACACGGGGCCACAGATTACCCTTGACCGCGTGTCCGGTACCCGCGTCGCGCCGCAGCGCGTGCGATATCGCGAACGGCTCTGGGTGCCATGGTGGTGGTGGCCGCTGGGCTTCGGGCTGGCGGGGCTCATCGCTTTCGAGGTCAACCTCGGTGTTCGCGCCCTGCCCGACTGGCTGCCGTTCGCAATACTGTTCACGGTGGCGGCCGCGGTGCTGTTGTGGCTGGGCCGCATCGAGATCCGCGTCGTCGCCGACTCGACCGTCCCGGGCGGCGTGGAACTGTGGGCCGGTGAGGCGCACCTGCCGGTCGACGTCATCGCCCGGTCCGCCGAAATAACGAGCTCCGCGAAGTCCGCGGCCCTGGGCCGCCAGCTGGACCCGGCGGCCTACGTGCTGCACCGGGCATGGGTTGGACCGATGATTCTGGCGGTCCTCGATGACCCGGACGACCCGACGCCGTACTGGCTGGTGAGCTGCCGTCACACGGAGCGGGTGCTGTCGGCATTACGCAGCTGACCTATCAGGCTGCGCAGTCGGTACAGATCATCACGCCGTTCTTCTCGCTGGCGAGCCGGCTGCGATGTTGCACCAGAAAGCAGCTCGAGCAGGTGAACTCGTCGGCCTGCTTCGGAATGACGCGAACCGACAGCTCTTCACCGGAAAGGTCGGCGCCAGGCAGCTCGAAAGACTCAGCGGACTCGGATTCGTCGACATCGACCACGGCCGAGGCCGCCTCGTGCCGTCGTGCTTTGAGCTCCTCCAGCGAGTCTTCCGAGACGTCGTCCGTCTCGGTGCGCCGCGGAGCGTCATAGTCGGTAGGCATATCTATTCCCCTGCCCTGTTCCTCTGCATGCCCTCGTTATCTCAAGCAACGCTTTGTACCAGCGTCGAACGCGCTGACCAAATGATTCGTGCCCGTATCTCAGCCCATTAATGTGTGATTTACGTCACACCGCCGGTTCGGCCCTTGTCCCGAGCCTTAAACAGTGCGTTTAGAGTGCAACCGTGGTCGCACAAATCACCGAGGGTACCGCTTTTGACAAGCACGGTCGGCCCTTTCGGCGACGCAATGCCCGGCCCGCCATTTTCGTGTTGGTCTTCCTGGTGTTGGTGACGGGAGTGGTGTGGACCGTTGCGCTGACGCGACCGGCGAAGGTGCACGAGGCCACCGTGTGCAATCCACCGCCACAACCGGCCGGGTCGGCGCCGGCCCAGCTCGGCGAGCAAGTGCCGCGGTCGGCGATGGCGGACGTCGCCCCCGCCAAACTCGGCGACACCAAGGTCCGCGTCCTCAACGCCAGCGGCCGTGGCGGACAGGCCGCCGACGTCGCCGGCGCGATGAAAGACCTGGGCTTCGCGCAGCCGACCGCCACCAACGACCCCATCTATGCCGGCACCAGGCTCAACTGCCAAGGCCAGATCCGCTTCGGCACGGCCGGGCAGGCCACCGCGGCCGCGGTGTGGCTGGTGGCGCCGTGCATGGAACTGTTCAACGACAACCGCGCCGACGACTCCGTCGACCTGGCTCTCGGCACGGAATTCACGGCGCTGGCCCACAACGACGACATCGATGCGGTGCTGGCCACCCTGCGGCCCGGCGCCACCGAGCCGTCAGATCCCGCGCTGCTGCAAAAGATTCACGCCAGCAGCTGCTGAGGCGGTCAATCCAGGATCGGGTCCAGGCCGTTGAACCGCTCCAGGACGGCCAACAGCTCGTCGGCGATTCCGGGCGCGGCGGCCACCACCAACCCGCCGCCGCCCGGGCCGTCGTGCGCCGGCAGCAACACGCGGGCCCCCGCCTCGGCCGCGATCAGCGCGCCCGCCGCGCGATCCCACACCTGCAGTCCGTGTTCGTAGTAGGCGTCCAGCCTGCCCGCCGCGACCATGCACAGGTCCAGCGCCGCCGAACCGATGCGACGCACATCGCGGACGACCGGCAGCATGCGCGCCAACAACGCCGCCTGGGTCGCGCGGCGCCGCCGTGAGTAACCGAAACCGGTGCCCAGCAACGCCATCGACAAATCCTCGACGGCGGCGCACCGCAACGGGTCCGTCCCCTGCTCGTCGGTGACATGCGCGCCGAGTCCGGTCGCCGCCGAGTACACGCGCCCGGCGACGACATCGGCGACCGCGCCGGCCACCGACACGCCGTCGATCTGTGCGGCGACCGACACCGCGTACGCCGGGATGCCGTAGACGAAATTCACCGTGCCGTCGATGGGATCGAGCACCCAGGTGACCGATCCGGCGGGGGTGCCCGCCGGATCGGTGGGCCCGCCGCCCTCCTCCCCGAGTATGGGGTCACCGGGCCGAAGCGCCGCCAACCGCTCGCGCAACAGCCGCTCCGCCTCGGTGTCGACGACGGTCACCGGATCGGTCGGGGTGCTCTTCGAGCGCACCGCGCCGCGGGCCGCCCTTTCCGCCTTCGTGCCGAACACCTCGGCGCGGCGGCGCCTCACGAATTCGGCGGCCTCGGCGGCCAGCGTCTCGGCCACCGAACGCAGCGGTGCGGGCTCCCGGGAACCGCCGTCAGGTCGCATCACCGCTCTATCGCATCACAGTCGCCGGGCTCAGACCGATCGCCCGGCTTTCCCCCGCAAGCGGGGGGACCCCCACAGCACCCCTAAGCCGCATCGTCGCCGGGCTAAGACCGATCGCCCGGCTTCTCAGCGGCCACGGGCCGCATCGTCGCCGGGCTAAGGTGGGCGGACAGTCCCAGTCTCGCTGAGGAGTTTCGATGACCAGCACCGACTCGACCACCGACACGCCCAGCGCCGCAACGGACACCGGCGCGTCGCAGCGCCGCGGGTTCGGCGTCGACGTCGGCGGCAGCGGCATCAAGGGCGGCATCGTCGACATGGACACCGGGCTGTTGATCGGCGAGCGGATCAAGATATTGACCCCGCAACCGGCGACACCGTCGGCCGTCGCGAAGACCATCGCCGAGGTCGTCAACGGATTCGGATGGACCGGCCCGCTCGGGGTGACCTATCCCGGCGTCGTCACCCACGGCGTCGTCCAGACCGCGGCCAACGTCGACAAGTCCTGGATCGGGACCAACGCACGCGACATCATCAGCGCCGAGCTCGACGGCCAGGAGGTCACGGTTCTCAACGACGCCGACGCGGCCGGGCTTGCCGAGCAGCACTATGGGGCGGGTAGAGACCGGTCCGGCCTGGTTGTGTTGCTGACGTTCGGCACCGGAATCGGCTCCGCGGTCATCCACAACGGGACGCTGATACCCAACACCGAGTTGGGTCATCTCGAGGTCGGCGGCAAGGAGGCCGAGCAACGCGCGGCGTCGTCGGTCAAAGAGAGGAACGGCTGGAGCTACGAGAGGTGGGCCAAGCAGGTGACTCGGGTGCTGGTGGCCATCGAGAACGCGATCTGGCCGGATTTGTTCATCGCGGGCGGCGGCATCAGCCGCAAGGCCGACAAATGGCTGCCGTTGCTCGAAAACCGCACGCCGGTGGTGGCCGCCGCCCTGGAAAACACCGCCGGCATCGTGGGTGCGGCCATGGCCGCCACCTCCGACGTGACGCACTGATTTTGCCCGGTAGGCCGGTACGGGCGCGCACTGTCGTTACAATGGTCCTCGGCGACCGCCCGACTGAAAGCGTGCGAACACACTCACGCTGATACCAACGCCGACATTCGACATAGCAGACACTTTCGGTTGACCATGCCCAGACCCACCGGAAGTGAGTCCGACCGAAGGGGTGTACGTGGCAGCGACCAAGGCAAGTCCGGCAACCGATGAGCCGGTGAAGCGCACCGCCACGAAGCCTCCATCGTCCCACACCAAACGGCCGGCGGCGAAGGCCGCCAACGGCTCCGCCCCGGCAAAACGGGCCACCAAGGCGGCGCCGCGGCCCGCCAAGTCCGCGCAGGGACACGAGGCCGCGGGGGCTGACGACGCCACCAAGAAGACCCGCTCCCCGGCCAAGGGCGCCGCCGCCAAGGCGCCGTCGGCCCGCGGAACGAAAGCGGCATCCAAGGCCGCCCCCAAGGACCCCGACGCCGGCCTGGACGCCGACGGCTCCCACGTTGAAGTCGACGATCTCGATGCCGAACCGGATCTCGACGGTGAGCCCGGCGACGACATCGACATCGAGGCCGACCTCAGTCTCGAAGACCTGGAAGACGAGGTGGCACCCGATGCCGACCTCGACCCGGCCGAGGCCGACCTGGACCCCGGCGACGGCGAGGATGCCGAGGCCGCCTCGCCCGCGACCGGTGAAACTCCCGCCGAGGACGACGAGGAGATCGCCGAACCCAGCGAAAAGGACAAGGCCTCCGGCGATTTCGTCTGGGACGAGGACGAATCCGAGGCGTTGCGTCAGGCCCGCAAGGACGCCGAACTCACCGCCTCCGCGGACTCGGTGCGCGCTTACCTCAAGCAGATCGGCAAGGTGGCGCTGCTCAACGCGGAGGAAGAGGTCGAGCTGGCCAAGCGGATCGAGGCCGGTCTGTATGCCACGCAGCTGATGACCGAGCACGCCGAGCGCGGCGACAAACTGCCCGCCGCCCAGCGCCGCGACATGACGTGGATCTGCCGCGACGGCGACCGCGCGAAGAACCATTTGCTGGAAGCCAACCTGCGGCTGGTGGTTTCGCTGGCCAAACGGTACACGGGCCGCGGCATGGCGTTCCTCGACCTCATCCAGGAGGGCAACCTGGGCCTGATCCGCGCGGTCGAGAAGTTCGACTACACCAAGGGCTACAAGTTCTCCACCTACGCGACGTGGTGGATCCGCCAGGCCATCACCCGCGCCATGGCCGACCAGGCCCGCACCATCCGCATCCCGGTGCACATGGTCGAGGTGATCAACAAGCTCGGCCGCATCCAGCGTGAGCTGCTCCAGGACCTGGGCCGCGAGCCCACGCCCGAGGAGCTCGCCAAGGAGATGGACATCACCCCCGAAAAGGTGCTGGAGATCCAGCAATACGCCCGCGAGCCGATCTCGTTGGACCAGACCATCGGCGACGAGGGCGACAGCCAGCTCGGCGATTTCATCGAAGACAGCGAAGCCGTGGTCGCCGTCGACGCGGTGTCGTTCACTTTGCTGCAGGACCAGCTGCAGTCGGTGCTGGAGACGCTGTCCGAGCGTGAAGCCGGCGTAGTACGGCTGCGGTTCGGCCTCACCGACGGCCAGCCCCGCACCCTCGACGAGATCGGCCAGGTCTACGGGGTGACCCGCGAACGCATCCGCCAGATCGAGTCCAAGACGATGTCGAAGCTGCGCCACCCCAGCCGTTCCCAGGTCTTGCGCGACTACCTGGACTGACGAGCCGGTCCGACCACCCGCCAGAGGCGTTGCCGGGCAGGCTACGTGGGCTCGGCGGGCGGGAAGGTGCCATCGGGTGCCGGCGGGTAGGCGGTGACCTTGACGACGGCGCGCACCGGCAGGGGACCGTACAGATGCGGGAACAGCATCGACTCCGGATCCGTCGCCACCCCCGGCTCCCACCGCACGGGTGAGTCCAGCAGGGCCGGGTCGACGTGCAACAGGACCAGGTCGTCGCGACCGCGGTAGAGCCGGTTGGCCGGCAGATGCACCTGCTCGGGCGTCGACAGATGGATGTAGCCGGCCTCGGCGTCCGAGCCGGACGCCTCGGGGCGAATCCCGCCGCGGCTGCGGGCACCAAACCACTCGTCGACCGCGCACAAATGCACCAGTACGCCGGCAGGAAAGGCCACAGTCGGCCACCTTAGAGAGCGCGCCGGGCGGGCGTGAGAACTCCGTGAGAAACGACACACCCGACAACGATCGGGGAACAACGCGAAAACCCCATACGTCTGAGAGAGTGAATGTACGAGAACGGAGAAGCCATGAACGCAACTCTGACCAGTCCCGAGCTGACTAGAGCGGACCGCTGCGACCGTTGCGGTGCCGCGGCTCGTGTCCGTGCCAAGCTGCCTTCAGGAGCGGAGCTTCTCTTCTGCCAACACCACGCCAACCAGCATGAGGCGAAATTGGCCGCGATGGCCGCCGTGCTGGAGGTCAGCGGAAGCTAGGTCAACCAAACTCACCCACCGGCAATGTGGGGTGCGCGCACGGTAATCGGTAATGCTGGACCCCTATGAGCGCTCAGGTCGCAAAGCCGTCCCGCCACCATATCTGGCGAATCAGCCTGCGGACGCTGGCTAAAAGCTGGGACGATTCCATTTTCTCGGAGTCGGCGCAGGCGGGCTTCTGGTCGGCGCTGTCCCTACCGCCGCTGTTGCTGGGGATGCTGGGCAGCCTGGCCTACGTGGCGCCGCTGTTCGGTCCCGACATGTTGCCCAGCATCCAGCGTCAAGTGATTTCGACGGCGCACAGCGTGTTCTCCCCCAGCGTGGTCAACGAGATCATCGAGCCGACGATCCGGGACATCGCCAACAACGCCCGCGGTGAGGTCGTGTCGTTGGGTTTCTTGATCTCGCTGTGGGCGGGATCGTCGGCCATCTCGGCGTTTGTCGATTCGGTGGTCGAGGCGCACGACCAGACGCCGTTGCGCCACCCCGTGCGCCAGCGGCTTTTCGCGCTGTTCCTTTACGTGGTGATGCTGGTGGTCGTGGTCGCGTCGGCGCCCTTGGTGGTGGTGGGTCCGCGCAAGGTGGCCGAACACATCCCGGTCGGCTTGGCCAACGTCCTGCGCTACGGCTATTACCCGGCGCTGGTTCTCGGCCTGACGCTCGGGGTCATGATCTTGTACCGGGTGGCACTGCCCGTGCCGCTGCCGTCGCACCGGCTGATCTTCGGCGCGACGCTGGCGACCACGGTCTTCGTGATCGCCACCCTGGGCTTGCGGATCTACCTGCGGTGGATCACCAGCACCGGTTACACGTACGGCGCGCTGTCCACGCCGATAGCGTTCCTGTTGTTCGCGTTCTTCGGCGGTTTCGCGATCATGCTGGGCGCCGAACTCAACGCCGCCATCCAGGAGGAATTCCCCGCACCCTCGACGCACGCCCACCGGCTGCGCAACTGGGTGTTGTCGCGTACACGTGGCCTCAAGCAGACGGCGCCGCCGGATCCGGCGGCGCAGGAACGCGACGTTGCGACGGCAGACCCGCCCGGCTGATCAGCCCTTCTTGAGCCTCTCGTAGATCTTCTTGCATTCCGGACAGACCGGCGAGCCGGGCTTGGCCGCCCGCGTGACCGGAAATACCTCACCGCACAACGCCACCACGTGGTTGCCCATCACCGCGCTCTCGGCGATCTTGTCCTTCTTGACGTAGTGGAAGTATTTCGGCGTATCGCTACCGGTCCCGTCGTCGACGCGTTCGTCGGTGTCGGTGCGTTCGATGGTCTGGGTCTGCATACCTCACATTGTGCACTGCCGGCCCGCTTCAAAAACCGGCTAAATTGATTCTGGGCCGGAATCAATACGGTGTGGGACAGTGGAGGAATGAAGCGCGGCTCCGATGTGGGGTTCGGAGACAGGTTCGACGATGAGGGCAGGCCGGTGCTCATCACCACCGCCGCACCTTCGTATGAAGAGGAGCACCGCGCGCGGGTCCGTAAATACCTGACCCTGATGGCGTTCCGGGTGCCGGCGCTGATCCTGGCCGCCGTCGCGTACGGCGCCTGGCACAACGGCCTGATCTCCCTGCTGATCGTGGCGGCGTCGGTGCCGTTGCCGTGGATGGCCGTGCTGATCGCCAACGACCGGCCCCCCCGTCGCTCCGACGAGCCGCGGCGGTTCGACAATGCCCGGCGGCGCACCCCGCTGTTCCCGACGGCCGGACGCCCGGCGCTCGAGCCCCGGCGGCACCCGGAGCCACAGGAGCCGCAGCCGGGGCCGCCCGGGCACGAAGGCCGGGCTTCGCGGCGTTCCGGGTGACCGGCCGCTCGTCACACTTCTCAGGACATTCTCAGGTCGCCGGCACATTTCCGCACGTCAAAGCGTGTGAGATGGCACCGCAGCGGGAACTCCCAGGGCGGATCTGTCGTTAAACCACATGACAGTACAAGCCGATCGGGAGGTCGCTATGGCCGCAACCACCACAGTCACTACACGGGCCACCACAAGCAGGATTGACAGCGATCTGGATGCTCAAAGCCCGGCAGCGGACCTGGTGCGCGTATATCTCAACGGCATCGGCAAGACGGCGTTGCTCAACGCGGCCGGCGAGGTCGAACTGGCCAAGCGCATCGAGGCAGGGCTCTACGCCGAGCATCTGCTGGAAACTCGTAAGCGCCTCGGCGAGAACCGCAAACGCGACCTCGAGGCCGTCGTGCGCGACGGCGAGGCAGCGCGCCGCCACCTGCTGGAAGCCAATCTGCGCCTGGTGGTTTCGCTGGCCAAGCGATACACGGGCCGGGGAATGCCGCTGCTGGACCTGATCCAGGAGGGCAACCTCGGGTTGATCCGCGCGATGGAGAAGTTCGACTACACAAAGGGATTCAAGTTCTCCACGTATGCCACCTGGTGGATCCGCCAGGCCATCACGCGCGGCATGGCCGACCAGAGCCGCACCATCCGGCTGCCGGTTCACCTGGTCGAGCAGGTCAACAAGCTGGCGCGGATCAAGCGGGAGATGCACCAGAACCTGGGGCGTGAAGCCACCGACGAGGAACTCGCCGCCGAATCCGGCATCCCGATCGACAAGATCAACGACCTGCTGGAGCACAGCCGCGACCCGGTGAGCCTGGACATGCCCGTCGGCTCCGAAGAGGAAGCCCCGCTGGGCGACTTCATCGAGGACGCCGAGGCGATGTCCGCGGAGAACGCGGTGATCGCCGAGTTGCTGCACACCGACATCCGCAGCGTGCTGGCCACCCTCGACGAGCGTGAGCACCAGGTGATTCGGTTGCGTTTTGGCCTGGACGACGGCCAGCCACGCACCCTGGATCAGATCGGCAAGCTGTTCGGTCTGTCCCGCGAGCGGGTCCGCCAGATAGAGCGGGACGTGATGTGCAAGCTGCGCAACGGCGAGCGCGCCGATCGGCTGCGGTCGTATGCGAGCTAGGGCCTCCACCTAGAGCCAGGTAGCAAGACGGTATGCCCGCCGCATCAGCGGCGGGCATACTGCTTGCCTGGGAAGCGTTACACCCATTCACGCAGCTTGCCAAGTAGACTCAGCGTCAATGGAGGGTGCTGAATGAACGACCTGGTTGATACCACCGAGATGTACCTGCGGACCATCTACGACCTCGAGGAAGAGGGTGTGACGCCGCTGCGTGCCCGGATCGCCGAACGCCTCGACCAGAGCGGCCCGACCGTCAGCCAGACCGTGTCCCGCATGGAACGCGACGGATTGCTCCGCGTGGCCGGCGACCGCCACCTGGAACTCACCGACAAGGGCCGGGCCCTGGCCATCGCCGTGATGCGCAAGCACCGCCTCGCCGAACGATTGCTCGTCGACGTCATCGGGTTGCCCTGGGAGGAAGTGCACGCCGAGGCCTGCCGGTGGGAGCACGTGATGAGCGAAGACGTCGAACGCCGGCTGATGAAGGTGCTCAACAACCCCACCACCTCCCCGTTCGGCAACCCCATTCCGGGCCTTTTAGACCTGGGCGTGGGCCCGGAGTCCGACGGCGGTGACGCAAACCTGGTCCGGCTGACCGAACTGCCCGCCGGATCGCCGGTGGCGGTGGTCGTCCGCCAGCTCACCGAACACGTCCAGGGGGACATCGACCTGATCACGCGGCTCAAGGACGCCGGCGTCGTGCCCAACGCGCGGGTGACCGTCGAGACCACCCCGGCCGGTGGCGGGGTGACCATCCTCATCCCGGGCCACGAGAACGTCACCCTGCCGCACGAGATGGCGCACGCGGTCAAGGTCGAGAAGGTCTGACCCGCGCCCTACCCGGCCGCCCGGCGGCCGAACGCCCGCCGCGGCGGCAGCCGCACACCGAGCCGCTTCGCCAGCCGGTAGCCGGTCATCGCCAATTCCCTGATCTGCTCGGGCCGCAGGCCGGACTGCAGCGCCGTGTCCAGCATGCCCGCCATCCGATGGTCGGGGTCGCAACGCAGTGCGGCCTCCAGCGACACCCCGGCGAGCGGCCCGTCGCCGCGCGCGTACGCACTGAACGCCAGCAACACCAGCGCCTCGACCCGCCAGGGCGGGGGCAGGGCGCGCGCCAGCAGCGCCCACAACGACTCGGCTTCGCCGGCATTCTCACCGACCGCCAGGGCGTATAGCGTGTCGCGCACCTGCACGTCGCTCAGGGCGCAGCCCAGTTCCACCAGTTCGGAATCGCACAGCGTGTCACCGCCGCCGACCCGGGAGGCGGCGGCCATCGCGTTCTGGACGTCGCGCCGGGCGCAGCCCGCGGGATCGACGCGACACGCCGCCTCCCGTCTTGCCGCCCGCCGCCCGACGGCATCGGCCAGGCTGGCGCTGCGCGCCGGGTCGTCGACCGCGACGACGGCCTGCAGGTCGGCGCGCCGGCGGTAGAGCCGCCTGCCGTCCAGCACCGCCGCCGCGGCCAGCGGCGACGCCGACGGGTCGTCGACCTCGCCGCCCGACCCGCAGCCGTCCACGCAATGCCAGCGCCCGCCCAGGGCCACCCGATCCACCACATGCGCGGCCCACAGCTCAATATCGTGCTGCGACAGCGCCTCCGCGAGCACCGCGCACAGCTGCTGGTATTCCTCGTTGCACCCCGGACAGTGCGCGCCTTCGGCGTCGACGATCACCGCGATCGCGGCCTCGGGCTCGGCCGCGGCGGCCACCTCGGCGAGGTGGTCGACCCGGTCGACGAGCTCCTCGGACAGGTCGACCCGCATCACCGACCCCAGTTCGCCGCCGTCCAGCGACACCAGGACCAATGAATTTTCCGGAACGAAGCCCAGAACGGCCGGTAGCGCGGCGATCAATGCTCCGGGGCAGTTCAGTGCAAAATCTCTTCGATGCGTCGTCATGAGCACCAACGCTGACGACCGGCACCGTCAACCGGTGCTCGCGCAACGGGATCGCGCCGCCCGTCTGTGGAGAAAGTCTCGACTGTGGGCCTTATCGTCTATCTCATGGGTTCGATGCAGGAGTACGACATCGTCGTCATCGGTTCGGGACCGGGCGGCCAAAAGGCCGCCATCGCCTCGGCCAAGCTAGGCAAATCCGTCGCCATCGTCGAACGCGGCCGCATGCTCGGCGGCGTCTGCGTGAACACCGGCACGATCCCGTCAAAGACGTTGCGCGAGGCGGTGCTTTACCTCACGGGGATGAATCAGCGCGAGCTCTACGGGGCGAGCTACCGGGTCAAAGACCGGATCACCCCGGCCGACCTGTTGGCGCGCACCCAGCACGTGATCGGCAAGGAAGTCGACGTGGTGCGCAACCAGTTGATGCGCAACCGAATCGACCTGCTGGTCGGGCACGGCCGATTCGTCGACCCGCACACCGTCGTCATCGAAGACCCGGGCCGCAGGGAGATGACCACCGTCACCGGCGAATACGTCGTCATCGCCACCGGCACCAGGCCGGCACGACCGTCCGGGGTCGAGTTCGACGAGGAACGGGTGCTCGACTCCGACGGGATCCTCGACCTCAAGTCGCTGCCGGCGTCGATGGTCGTCGTCGGTGCCGGTGTGATCGGCATCGAGTACGCCTCCATGTTCGCCGCGCTGGGCACCAAGGTCACCGTCGTGGAAAAGCGGGACGACATGCTGGACTTCTGCGACCCTGAGGTGGTCGAGGCGCTGAAGTTCCACCTGCGCGACCTGGCGGTGACCTTCCGGTTCGGCGAGGAGGTGACCGCGGTCGACGTCGGCTCCGCGGGCACCGTCACCACCCTGGCCAGCGGCAAGCAGATTCCCGCCGAGACGGTCATGTACTCCGCGGGACGCCAGGGTCAGACCGACCACCTCGACCTGCACAACGCCGGCCTGGAGGTCGAGGGCCGCGGACGGATCTGGGTCGACGACAAGTTCAAGACCAAGGTTGACCACATCTACGCCGTCGGCGACGTCATCGGCTTCCCCGCCCTGGCCGCGACCTCGATGGAGCAGGGGCGCCTGGCCGCCTACCACGCGTTCGGCGAGCCGACCGAAGGCATGACCGAGCTGCAGCCCATCGGCATTTATTCGATCCCCGAGATCTCCTATGTCGGAGCCACCGAGGTAGAGCTGACCAAGAACTCGATCCCCTACGAGGTGGGCGTGGCGCGGTACAAGGAACTGGCCCGCGGGCAGATCGCCGGCGACTCCTACGGCATGCTCAAGCTGCTGGTGTCCACCGAGGACCGCAAGCTGCTCGGGGTGCACATCTTCGGCACCAGCGCCACCGAGATGGTGCACATCGGGCAGGCCGTGATGGGCTGCGGCGGCACCGTCGACTACCTGGTGGACGCGGTGTTCAACTATCCGACGTTCTCCGAGGCCTACAAGGTCGCCGCGCTGGACGTGACGAACAAGATGCGGGCGCTCAGCCAGTTCCGCCGCTGACCGCACCGTCCCGCTTAGCAGGAGTCGTCGAGGTCGTTCGGCACGGGATCACCGGGACCGCCGGCGTCGGCGCGCTCCAGTAGCTGCGCGATGTGTTCGTCGAAAGGCGCCGAGTACGAAACGTTTTCGGCGCACCCGCCGCGCTCAAAACCACCGATCAGCCCGGTCAGCGTCGTACCGCTCACCCACGGCGCGCCGCTGGTGCCGCCCACCAGCCCTTCGCATGCCAACGAGGGGAAACCGCTGTCGTTGACCGAGGTGGCGGCCTGACAGCCGATCGGCGTGCCACCCACGCCGGCCGGATACCCCATCACCGTGACGTGGCTGCCGGGAGGCGGTGTGCTGCCCAGCGTCAGCGCCAGACCGACGTGCGACTCCACCGAACCACCGGCCTGGTTGCTGACCCGCGCAATCGCGTAATCGGCGTGCGGATCCTTGCCGGCAAGCCAGCGTGGGTCGAGATAGACGGCATCGGCCGTCCACACGTCGGCGGGCGCGGCGTCGCCGGCGAGACCGGGAACGAAGGATATTCGCGACGCCCCGGCCAGGCAGTGCGCCGCGGTGATCACCAGGCTCCCGCTCGCCGAATGCACCACGGAACCCGTGCAAACATGCAGGGTGCCACTGTCGAGGAAGATGGCGCCCACCCGCCTGTCCGGGTCCACCGGAGCCGCCACCACCGTTTGCTGGGGCTGGCTGAGGCGCTGCACCGGCCCGCCGGCCGGCGACGAGGACGTGGCGGGGGTCGACGCGTGCTCGAGCTGGCGGCACGACGTCAACACCATCCCCAGGCCGACCACCGGGCACAGCAATACCATCGGTAGGCGCATTTGGTTTCCATCATGCCTGACCACCGGGCGGCGCGTGCCCGTAGATTCGGGGGACACTGGTTAGGGCACCCTGGAGAGACGCCGAGAGGAGGAGACCCCGATGGCCCACCGTCAAAGCCCGGGCGACGAAGGCTACCAGCCAGGGCAGTCCGGCATGTACGAGCTCGAGTTCCCGGCACCCCAGTTGTCGACGGCCGACGGCCGCGGCCCGGTGTTGGTACACGCGTTGGAGGGCTTCTCCGACGCCGGTCACGCGATACGGCTGGCCGCTCGGCATCTGAGGGCCGCCCTGGACACCGAGCTTGTCGCGTCGTTCGCGATCGACGAATTGCTGGATTACCGCTCGCGGCGGCCGCTGATGACCTTCAAGACGGATCACTTCACCCATTACGACGATCCGGAGCTGAGCCTGTACGCGCTGCGCGACAGCGTCGGCACGCCGTTCCTGTTGCTGGCCGGCATGGAACCGGACCTGAAGTGGGAGCGGTTCATCACCGCGGTGCGGCTGCTGGCCGAGCGGCTGGGAGTGCGGCGAACCATCGGCCTGGGCACCGTCCCGATGGCGGTTCCCCACACCCGGCCGATCACGCTGACCGCACATTCCAACAACCGCGAACTGATCGCCGACTTCCAGCCGTGGATTTCCGAGATCCAGGTTCCCGGCAGCGCGTCCAACCTGTTGGAATACCGGATGGCCCAGCATGGCCACGAGGTCGTCGGATTCACCGTGCACGTCCCGCACTACCTGACGCAGACCGACTATCCCGCGGCCGCGCAGGCGTTGCTCGAGCAGGTGGCCAAGGCGGCGTCGCTGGAGCTGCCGCTGTCGGCGCTGTCGGAAGCGGCGGCGGAGATCCGGGCCAAGATCGACGAGCAGGTCCAGGCAAGCGCGGAGGTCGCCCAAGTGGTGGCCGCGCTCGAGCGCCAGTACGATGCCTTCATCGACGCTCAGGAGAACAGGTCGTTACTAAACCGCGACGAGGATCTGCCCAGCGGCGACGAGCTTGGCGCAGAGTTTGAGCGATTTCTGGCCCAGCAGGCGGAGAAGAAGTTCGGCGACGAAGACGACGAGCAGGGTTGAGCTTCCACAACAGTTCTACGAGCCCGTAGCTGGCCCGACGACAAGGTTGGCGAGATGACCGAGCGGAAGCGCAAGAGCAACCTTCGCCCGGTGCGTGAAGTGACGGCGCCCACGCTCGAATTTCGCACCATCCATGGTTACCGGCGGGCGTTCCGGATCGCCGGTTCCGGGCCGGCGATTCTGCTGATCCACGGCATCGGTGACAACTCCACCACCTGGAATGCCGTGCAGGCCAAGCTCGCCCAGCGGTTCACGGTCATAGCCCCGGATCTGCTGGGCCACGGGAAATCCGACAAGCCGCGCGCCGACTACTCGGTCGCCGCCTACGCGAACGGGATGCGTGACCTGCTGTCCGTGCTCGACATCGAGCGGGTGACCATCGTCGGTCATTCGCTCGGCGGCGGCGTGGCCATGCAATTCGCCTACCAGTTCCCGCATTTGGTCGAGCGGCTGATCCTGGTCGCCGCCGGCGGCGTCACCAAGGACGTCAACGTCGTCTTCCGGTTGGCCGCGCTGCCGATGGGCAGCGAGGCCCTGGCGTTGCTACGGCTCCCCCTGGTGCTGCCGGCGGTCCAGCTCGCGGGGCGGGTGGCCGGGCTGGCGATCGGATCGACGGGCCTGGGCCACGATCTGCCCAACGTGCTGCGGATCCTCGACGACCTGCCGGAACCGACGGCCTCGGCGGCGTTCAGCCGGACCCTGCGGGCGGTGGTGGACTGGCGCGGCCAGATCGTGACGATGCTGGACCGATGTTATTTGACCGAGGCCATTCCGGTGCAGATCGTCTGGGGCACCAGGGATGTGGTCGTCCCCGTGCGTCACGCGTGGATGGCGCACGCCGCGATGCCCGGCTCCCGCCTCGAGATCTTCGAAGGCTCCGGCCACTTCCCGTTCCACGACGACCCCGCCCGCTTTATCGACGTCGTCGAGCGCTTCATCGACACCACCGAGCCCGCCGAATACGACCAGGCCGCCCTGCGCGGGTTGCTCCGCGGCGGCGGCGGCGAGAAGACGGTCACGGGCCCCGCCGACACCCGCGTCGCCGTCCTGAACGCCATGGGTTCCGACGAACGCAGCGCTACCTGAGCGCGCGCCGTAGAGTCGGGCCATGGGTATCGACGTCGCGGTCCTGCGCGTGTTCACCGATCCGGAAGGGAATTTCGGTAATCCGCTCGCCGTGGTCGACGCCAGCCAGATCGAACCCTCGGGCCGGCAGCGGCTGGCGGCCCAATTGGGGTACAGCGAAACGGTTTTCGTCGATCTTCCGGCCGCCGGCTCGACCACCGCGCACGCCACCATTTACACCCCGCGGACCGAGCTTGCGTTCGCCGGGCATCCGACCGTCGGCGCGTCGTGGTGGCTGCGCGAGAGGGGCCGGCCGATCAACACATTGCAGGTGCCGGCCGGGATCGTGCAGGTGAGCTACGGCGTCGGCGCACGAGGCGACCGCACGGGCATCAGCGCACGCTCGGAATGGGCTCCGGAATTGGCCATCCACGAATTCGACTCAGTCGACGACCTTTTCGCCGCCGACCCGGCCGATTTTCCCGACGACACCGCACACTACCTGTGGACCTGGGCCGATCGGCCCGCCGGATCGCTGCGGGCCCGAATGTTCGCCGCCAACCTGGGTGTGCCGGAAGACGAAGCCACCGGGGCGGCGGCGATGCGGATCACCGACGTCCTCAGCCGCGACCTGCGCATCACCCAGGGCAAGGGATCGCTGATCGAAACCACATGGAACCCCGAAGGCTGGGTAGGGGTGGCCGGGCGCGTCGTCAACGACGGTGCCCGACGAATCGACTGACGCGAGAGCTCAGCGCCGCCGGTGCAGCACCGCGGCGAGGTGGTCCTGCAGGGGCTGCCCGACTGCGCCCATCCGCACCGAATACGAAAGCTCGTCGCCGTCGACGCGGAACGAACGGCCAAGCGCGGTAACCTCTTTGGCGGTTGGGGCCAACCCGATCGCCGTGGTCGACAGCTCGAGTTCGATGAGATCACCGGTCGCCGAATACGTGCCGACCTCGATCTCGGTGATGCCGCTCGGGTGGGCCAGAACCAGCTCCACGTGACCGGGTCGCGGCACGCGAAGATACCCCGTCTCGGCGTGCAGAGGTTTGCCGTCGGCCACCGCCCTGGTCTTCTGCGCGTAGGCCAGAAACGGTTTCCCGACATGGGAGAACACGGCTTCCTCGAGATACTCGAAGGGCTGGATCGTCGGGTACTTGCCCGTCCCGCGACCGGCCCAGGTCCCAAGCAGCGGTGCCAGCGCCTCGAGATCGGGGTGCAAGTCGGGCGACATGAAGACAGCCTAGCGACTCAGCCCCCGTCAGCTCGGGGTCGACACCTTGCGGTGCGCGCGCAGCGCCTGGATTTCGCGCTCGAAATCGTCCGCGGACGAGAACGACCGGTATACCGACGCGAACCGCAGGTACGCCACCTCGTCGAGGTCGCGCAACGGCCCGAGGATGGCCAGGCCGACCTCGTGGCTGGGGACCTCCGGCGAGCCGGCGGCACGCACGGTGTCTTCCACCTGCTGGGCCAGCAGGTGGAGCGCATCGTCGTCGACCTGGCGGCCCTGGCATGCCCGACGGACCCCGCTGACTACCTTCTCCCTGCTGAAAGGCTCGGTGACACCGCTGCGTTTCACGACGGCCAACACCGCGGTCTCCACGGTGGTGAAACGCCGGCCGCACTCGGGGCATGACCGGCGGCGCCGAATGGCCTGGCCTTCATCGGTTTCCCGCGAGTCGATCACCCGGGAATCGGGATGGCGGCAGAACGGACAGTGCATGACCGCTCCTTTGCCGCGCTGGCGTCCGGTTATCGCAGAACACTGACGAGCGTACCCGCGCGCTCCCCGGCGGGGCCAATGCGACCGCGACGCGCGCATGCCCGCCGCCGCGGGGATCGAGGAGCCCTGACGCAGAGCGGTTTTCGCGAGACACCGCGTCAGCCGACGGGCGCGATCAGGGTCTGGCCCGCGACCAGCGCCGGCGAGTTCAGGTCGTTGAGTTCGCGGATGCGCTCGGCAACCTGGCGAGCCGGCAGATCCGGCGCCACCCGGGCGGCGATGTCCTGAAGGGACTCCCCGGGTTCGACCCGCACCACGGCGAGCCGGTCGGGCACGCGGGCGGCCGATCCCGAGGGGTCGCCGTTGACCAGCTGGCCGACATTCGCGACCAACCCCAGCCACAGGGTGATCGCCCCGGCGGCCAGCGCCAGCCCCACAGTCGTCGCCAGCGTCACGGGCCGCCTGCGATGCGGCGCGACGGACATCGCGACGCCGGTGCCGTGGTAGCGCGGTGGCGCGCCCGGCGGCCTCGACGGGCCGGGCCTGCGAGACCGCGCCAGCCCATCCCGACCGGACCGAAGGCCCAGCGCCGGTCCGTTGACCGGGCGCCGAACGCTGCCGGTAAGCGGTGGGCCTGTGTGGATGCCTGTGTGGATGATTGTCATCTGCGTTCCTCCGGTCAACTCATTCTCGCTCGTGTGTTCGACTATAATCGCTCGCGTGTTCGAAACCCGAACATTTGAGCGAAGCGTGTCGGACGAGCGAAACGCTAGACCACACCACCGACAAGCCACCGACAAACCGGTCGGTGCGACCACTGACATGGGCCTCGAGTACCCGATATCGCCGAGAGTTACACGTTTGTTATTCGCCGGCCGCCACGGCCGGTCCGGCGGCAGCCGAGGGCCTTTGCGGGCCGTGACACGCCAAGTCGAACACATGTTTGATTCTTGGCTGCGATGCGGCTACATTCAGTGCATGAGCGACAGCAACGACACCCCATCGGCCGGCTCGGACGGCCGATTACGTTCCGTGGATCCATCGCTGACCGAACGGCAGCGCACCATTCTGAACGTCATCCGTACGTCGGTCACCAGCCGCGGTTACCCGCCGAGCATCAGGGAAATCGGCGACGCCGTCGGTCTGACGTCGACCTCCTCGGTGGCTCACCAGCTGCGCACCCTGGAGCGCAAGGGATACCTGCGCCGCGACCCCAACCGCCCCCGGGCAGTCGACGTCCGTGGCACCGAGGAGACCGCCGCCGCCGAGGCCGGTGTCCGTACCGAGGTCGCCGGCTCGGACGCCCTGCCGGAACCCACCTTTGTCCCCGTCCTCGGGCGCATCGCGGCCGGTGGACCGATCCTCGCCGAAGAAGCCGTCGAGGACGTCTTCCCGCTGCCTCGTGAGCTGGTCGGCGAGGGCACGCTCTTCCTGCTCAAGGTGGTGGGTGACTCGATGGTCGAGGCCGCGATCTGCGACGGCGACTGGGTGGTCGTGCGGCAGCAACACGTCGCCGACAACGGCGACATCGTCGCGGCCATGATCGACGGCGAGGCCACCGTGAAAACGTTCAAGCGCGCGGGCGGTCAGGTGTGGCTGATGCCGCACAACCCGGCGTTCGATCCCATACCCGGTAATGACGCCACCGTGCTCGGCAAGGTCGTCACGGTGATTCGCAAGGTCTAGCGCCCTGCCGCGGCGCGTTCGTTAGCGGCTCAGTCGGCCTTGATGAAGCCGTTGGCTTGCGCGACTTCTTCGCTGGACAGCCAGATTTCGGCGAGCGTGTCGTGATAGAGCTCGCTGCCCGGGGTGTAGTACAGGCCGAAGCGCGCACTGGCCTTGATCGGATATCCGTCGGGCACCTGGTATGGGTCCTCGAGCGGCAGGTGGATTGTCGGGCGCCCAGCGGGGCCCGGTGCCGCGTTGGCGGCTTCGGGGATCACTTCCAAGGCGTCTTCGGCGTCATCTTCGGCGTCGATGGCCGCGTGCCGCCCGGTTCTCGGCTGCGTGTCCGGCGCGACGGCAACCGGGACGACGGTGTCATCGGGAGCGGCGTCCGGATACCCGTCATCCGCGTAGCCAGCGTCGGCCTCCACATAGTCGGCTTCCACATAGTCGGCCTCCACATAGTCGGCTTCCACATAGTCAGCTTCTAGGTAGTCGGCCTCCTCCGAAGCTTCGGGGTAGCCGACTTCGGACAGTTCGGCCTCCGAGACGACGGGTATGGAATCGGTGTCCACCGCGTCGGGATTTTCCTCCTCGGATACGGGCCGCGCCTCGCCGCCGTAGGCGCCGGCGGTTGCGACGTCCTCGGCCAGGTCGGCGGCGGCTCCACGGCTCCAACTGACCCGCGCCGCGGGCCCGGCGTCCGGCGGCGGCTGGAGTTCCGGGGGGTGCAGGTCGCCGAGCGGCAGGTGCTCGGTGGCGAGATCGGCGTCATCGCGCCCCCAGTGCCCGTCGGCCGCGGCCTCGTAGCCGGCATCCGCGCCGCGCTCGGGCTCGTAGGCAGGGGTGTCACGGGCCGAGCGACGACGGCGCCACCCGGCTGCCACCACCACCAACAACACGACCAGCACCAGCACCGGAATAGCGGCGAGCAGCCACCACCAATGCCAGGTGAATGGCTTGGCATGGGAGGGCATCGCCGCCGTGCTTGGCTGGTTCTGCCCCGACACCTGCAGACCGGACAACAGCGGCGCCAGGTTTGCCGGATCGGTGGTGAACGTGTTTTTCGCCCGGTTCCACGAGATCTTGCCGCCGGTGAACTGCTGCGAGACCACGTCGCCGTCGACGGCCTGGTCGTCGACCGGGGCGCCCAGTTTGCCGGTAGGACCGCGGAGCTTGTCCCACGCGGCCTTCATGGCGCCCCGCACGACGAACGCGCCGTGGTCAGCGGTCCAGAAGATCACCGGCTTGTCGGCCGCGGAGAACGTGGCGATCCGGCTGGCATGTCCGATGCCGCCGTCGGACTCGTTGGCGGTGGGAAAACCCAGGTCGCTGCCGACCGGCCCGCCCAGCGACTCGTATTTGGCCAGGATGTCGCTCTCGACGGCGTTCGCGCCGGTGGCCGGGCTGAAGTACACCTTGCCGCCGGCGAAGTTTTGGGCGATTCCATCACCGCCGATGGGATACGGCCCACCCAGCTTGGCCCCGAGCGGACCGGCGGCGCCGCCGGCCGCGCGCCAGGCCATGTTGATGGCCGCCGTCGGATCGACCGTGACCTGCAGGCCCTTCAGCTGGTCGGCCAGCGCCGCCGGGTTGGTGGTGAACTCCTTGGTTTTTCGGTTCCAGGAGATCTCACCGCCGCTGAACTTCTGGGCGGTGGCTTCCCCGTCATAGGTTTCATCCTCGATCGGGGCGCCGAGGACCCCGCCGGAGCTGCCGAGTTTGTCCCACGCGGCGTTCAGCGCGCCGCGCACGACGAACGCGCCGTGGTCGGACGTCCAGAAGATCACCGGCTTGTCGCTGGCGGAGAAGGTGGCCACCCGGCTGTCCGGCCCCGCGAGGCCGGGAACTTCGTTGATGGTCGGAAATCCCAGATCGCTGCCGGCCGGACCGCCTAACGACTCGTATTTGTCCAGGACCGGCCCGTAAAGAAATTTGGCACCGGTGTCCGGGGTGTAGAACATCTTGCCGCCGTCGAAATCCAGGGCGAATCCGTCGCCTATCGCGTAGACATCGCCCTTCCTGGCGCCCAGCGGTGAACCGTCGCCGCCGGCCTTCTCCCATGCGGCCATGATGGCGGCCTCGGCGTCACCTATCGGAGACGCAGAGGCGGTGCTCGCCAGCAAGGCGGCGGTCGCCACCGTGGTCGCGATGCTGATCAGCGCGGTACCGACCAGCCTGCGCATTCGACCTCTCTGCCCGTTCACCAAGCCTCCCAGCCGACGGATAGGCCCCTACCTCTGGCCATGCCCGCACCCTGCAGACCCTGCGAGCGGTTCGTACCGCCGTGGGAACGTAACCCCATGACGATCCGTATTATCGCCGGGCTCGCATAACTTTGCTCCTGCCAACGAAAAATGCGAAGTCAAATTACGAATACTACGGAAACGGATACCACGCCGATGTCGAAATGATGCGGGGCCACGCCGACCGTCTACTGGCTTGCAGGAAATGGTCCGACTGGCGCCGGCACCGCTGAAAAAGACGTTTCCGATTCCGTCCCGACGCTCATCCGCGTCGTGATCACCGGCTAGACGATGCGTGACTGCGCAGTCGATATACGCGAAACACATGCGCCGAAGGTATCAGGCCATTCATTATTTTCCGGCGACCGCGTGTTTGTCGTTTCCGGTCGTCATCGATGCGCGGTGAGCCCCGGATTGCGTGGGCGGGCCGCGTCAGGCTAGACCAAGGGCTAGACCCCGAGGCTGCGGCCGACGATCTCCTTCATGATTTCGGTCGTGCCACCGTAGATCGTCTGCACCCGGGCATCGAGATAGGCTCGGGCGACTGGGTATTCGCGCATGTAGCCGTAGCCGCCGTGCAGCTGCAGACAACGGTCGACCAGATGCACCTGCTTTTCGGTGGAGTACCACTTGGCCATTGCGGCTTGTTCGGCCGTCAGCTTTTTGTCCAGGTGCAACCGGACGAACTCGTCGACCATCATGCGCACCACGGTGGCCTCCGTCGCCAGCTCGGCAAGGACGAAGCGGCTGTTCTGGAAGCTGCCGATCGGCTTGCCAAATGCCTTGCGCTCCTTGGTGTATTGCAGTGTGTGTTCCAGCACCTGCTCCATCGCCGCGGCCGCCATGATGGCGATCGAGATCCGTTCCTGCGGCAGGTTCTGCATGAGGTAGATGAACCCCATGCCTTCCTCGCCGAGCAGGTTTTCGGCCGGAACTTCGACGTCGGTGAACGACAACTCGGCCGTGTCCTGCGCGTCCAGCCCGATCTTGTCCAGGTGGCGGCCGCGTTCGAAGCCCTCCATGCCACGTTCGACCACCAGCAAACTGAACCCTTGCGCACCTTTCTCAGCGTCGGTCTGCGCCACCACGATCACCAGGTCGGAGTTGATTCCGTTGGTGATGAACGTCTTTGACCCATTGAGCACGTAGTGGTCGCCCCGCTTGACCGCGCGGGTCTTGATACCCTGCAGGTCGCTGCCGGTACCCGGCTCGGTCATGGCGATCGCGGTGATCAGCTCCCCGGTGCAGAACTTGGGCAACCAGCGCTGCTTCTGCTCCTCGGTGGCCAGGGCCAGCAGATAGGGCGCCACGATGTCGTTGTGCAAACCGAAACCGATCCCGCTGTAGCGCCCGGCCGTGGTCTCCTCGGTGAGGATCGTGTTGTACCGGAAGTCGGGATTGCCGCCGCCGCCGTATTCTTCGGGCACCGCCATGCCCAGGAACCCCTGCTTGCCCGCCTCGAGCCACACGCCGCGGTCGACGATCTTCGCCCTCTCCCATTCGTCGTGATAGGGCGCCACGTGGCGGTCGAGGAAGCTCCGATAGGACTCGCGGAACAATTCGTGCTCGGGCTCGAACAGAGTGCGCTGGTACTTGATGGCACCGCTCATGAATGACCTCCGGCGAATGGGGACTCTGCCGCCCAAGATATACCAACCAGCCGGTTGGTCGGCGGCCAGGCGGACCTGGGCGCCCCGGCCGGCGCGAGCGTAACGCCACTGCGAAATCCGGCGCTCGGATTCGCAGTGGCGTTACGCTCGCGGCTCGAAAGGTGGGGCGGAGAACTCCCGCAGGCTGGCGGCCAGCGCCACCGGAACGCGCGCCCTGATCCGGGTGCCGTCGGCGTTGTGCTCCTCCTGCTGGACGCGCCCGCCGGCGTGCACGCGGGCCACCAGGTCGCCGCGGTCGTACGGGATGACCACGTCGACAAGGGCGTCGGTGGGTTTAGATAGCTCAGCGAGCTCGGCCATCCGCCGCCGCAGGGCGTCGATGCCTTCGCCGGTGCGTGCGGAGACGAACACCGCGCCGGGCAGCCCGTGCCGAAGCTTGGCGAGCATGAGATCGCTGGCGGCGTCGACCTTGTTGACCACCAGCAGCTCGGGGGGCGGGTCGCCGTGATGGTCGGCGATAACATCCGTGATCACCTGGCGGACTGCGTTGATCTGGGCCAGCGGGTTGACGTCGGAGCCGTCCACCACGTGCACCAGCAAATCCGCGTCGACCACCTCTTCGAGTGTGGAGCGGAACGCCTCGACCAGCTGGGTGGGCAGGTGCCGGACGAACCCGACGGTGTCGGTGAGCACGAATGGCCGGCCGTCGGGAAATTCCGCGCGCCGGGTGGTGGGTTCCAGGGTGGCGAACAACGCGTCCTGCACCAGCACCCCGGCCCCGGTCAGCGCGTTGAGCAGGCTGGACTTGCCGGCGTTGGTGTAGCCGACGATGGCGATCGACGGCATCTCGCTTCCCAAGCGGCGGCTGCGCTGGGTGTCGCGGGCCTGCTTCATGTCCTTGATCTCGCGGCGCAGCTTGGCCATCCGCTCGCGGATGCGGCGCCGGTCGGTCTCGATCTTGGTCTCACCGGGACCGCGCAGGCCCACCCCGCCGCCGCTGCCGCCGGCGCGGCCGCCGGCCTGCCGTGACATCGACTCGCCCCAGCCGCGCAGCCGCGGCAGCATGTACTGCATCTGGGCCAGCGAGACCTGCGCCTTGCCCTCCCGGCTGGTGGCGTGCTGGGCGAAGATGTCCAGGATCAGCGCGGTGCGGTCGATGACCTTGACCTTCACGGCCTTTTCCAGCGCGGTCAGCTGCGCCGGGGACAGCTCGCCGTCGCAGATGACGGTGTCGGCGCCGGTGGCCAGCACCACCTCGCGCAGCTCGGCCGCCTTGCCCGAGCCGATGTAGGTCGACGGGTCGGGCTTGTCGCGGCGCTGGATGAGCCCCTCGAGCACCTGCGAGCCGGCGGTTTCGGCCAGGGCCGCCAGCTCGGCCATGCTGGCCCGGTTGTCGGTGGCGCTGCCCTCGGTCCACACCCCCACCAGGACGACGCGTTCCAGCCGCAGCTGGCGGTACTCGACCTCGGAGACGTCGGCCAGTTCGGTGGACAGCCCGGCGACGCGGCGCAGCGCAGAGCGGTCTTCGAGGGCAAGCTCACCGACGCTGGGCGCCGGCTCGACGGGGCCCGTGTCGGGCGAATCGGGAAAAGTCATCAGCAATATCCGATGGTGGCACGTCGCGGTTGGCAATGCATCCGAATTACAGTGCGCGCCACCATTCCCCGCTGATCTCGCCGCGGGCCACCAGCACCGACGGCCCGCGCAAGTAGCTGGTGGCGTCGGTGACGGTGACGGTGACGTCACCGCCGGGCACCCGCACGGTGAGCGTCCCGGTGTCGGCGCCGGCGTCGGCCAGCGCGGCGACGGCGGCCGCGACCGTTCCGGTGCCGCACGACCGGGTCTCGCCCACCCCGCGCTCGTGCACCCGCATGTGCACCACTCCGCCGACCGCCGCGGTGAGCACCTCGACGTTGACGCCGTCCGGGAACCGCGCGCGGTCGAACCGCACCGGCGCGCCCACGTCCAACGCCGCCAGCTCCGCGGGACTCAGCCGGGGGTCGACGCACGCCAGGTGCGGGTTGCCCACGTCAACCGCCAGGCCGGTGAACCGCCTGCCGCCGATGACGGCCTCCCCCGCGCCCAGCCGGTTGGCCTTGCCCATGTCGACGGTGACGTCGGCGTCGGTCGCATCGGCGTGATGCAGGGTGACCAGTCGCGCGCCGGCCAGCGACCCGACGACGAACTCGTCGCGGGACTCCAGGCCGCTGGCCCGCAGGTAATGCGCGAACACCCGCACGCCGTTGCCGCACATCTGCGCGGCCGACCCGTCGGCGTTGCGGTAGTCCATGTACCAGTCGTTCGCGCCGACACCGTCGGGCAGGCGCTCGAGCACACCCGCCGTCGCGGCGGCGCCCGCGGTGGTGATCCGCAGCACCCCGTCGGCGCCCAGTCCCCGGTGCCGGTCGCACACCGCGGCCACCTGGGTGGCGGTGAGCGTCAGCTCGGCGTCGAGGTCGGGCAGCAGCACGAAGTCGTTCTGGGTGCCGTGGCCCTTGGCGAAGATCATTTGCGCCACTCCTCCGATCCGGCTACGCCGCATCATCGTCGTCGGCGCGGGTCACCAGTTCAGGGTAGCCGGACGACGGCGAGCGCCGGTACGGAGCGAGTGTGGGGGTGCCCCCAGCCGCGCAGCGGCGAGGGTAGCCGGGCAATTCAGCCCGCCCGCCGCCACGCCCGCAACACACCGTCGACGAGGCGGGTGGAATCGGCGGCTTTAACGGGGTCGAGCCAGTGCACCCGGTGGTCCCGGCGAAACCATGACCGCTGCCGCCGCACGTAGCGCCGGGTGCCCACGTAGGTCTGCTCCCGCGCGTCGCGCAGCTGGTCGGTTCCACCGCCGGCGTCGAGGGCCGCGATCACCTGGGCGTAGCCCAGGGCGCGCGAGGCGGTGACCCCGTCACGCAGGCCCTCACCGAGCAACCCACGGACCTCGTCGACCAGGCCCCGATCGAACATCGCGTCGGTGCGTCGAGCCAATCTTTCATCGAGAACCGTTGTGTCACAGTCTAATCCGACGATGACCGTGTCCCAGCGCGGGACGCCGATGCGCGGGGCGGACGCGGCGAACGGCCGCCCGGTCAGCTCGACCACCTCGAGGGCGCGCACGGTGCGCCGGCCGTCGGTGGGCAGGATCGCCGCGGCCGCGGCCGGGTCGCGGCGGGCCAGCTCGGCGTGCAGCCTGCCCACCCCGACCTCGGCGAGCCGCTCTTCCCAGCGCGCCCGCACCGCGGGATCGGTCGCGGGAAACGACCAGTCGTCGAGCAGCGATTGGACGTAAAGCATCGAGCCGCCGACGATCACCGGCACCGCGCCCCGGGCGGCGATCGCTTCGATGTCCGCCGCGGCGGCGCGCTGATAGCGGGCGACGGTCGCGGTCTCGGTGACGTTCAGCACGTCGAGCTGGTGGTGGGGAATGCCGCGGCGCGCGTCGACGGGCAGCTTGGCGGTGCCGATGTCCATGCCGCGATACAGCTGCATCGCGTCGGCGTTCACGATTTCCGCGCCGACCTCGCCGCCGGGCCGCTCGACCCGTTCCGCGAAGTCGAGCGCCAGTTGCGACTTGCCGGTACCGGTGGGCCCGATGATCGCCAGCGGCCGCACGGCTTCCCTCACGGCTGCCAGGCGCCGGCGAAGTAGCCCACGCCGTAGGGCGCCCCACGGTAGAGCTCCTTGGCCGATCGCGGCCCCGGCTCGGTCAGGCCGGCCAGCACCTGGAATGCGACCCGACCCAGGATCCGCTGGGGCAGCCGGGCCAGGGCGGCGGCGTCGCCGTTTGCCAGCGCGTCGTCCAGGGCCAGTTGCGCGTCGGCGTCGCCGGGGTGGTGGCCGCCGGGTGCCGCCGGCGTCAGCGTGTTCGCGCCGTCGGCGACGACGAGCGCACCGATCGGATCCGGCGTCGCGTCGATCTCGGCGCGCAGTTGCCTGCCGCGGGCCAGCGCGGTACCGGCGTCGTGGTCGCCGCGGTGGACGCGAACCCGCACGCTGGCTTCGGGCCGGGCCCGGCCCCGAATCCAGGCGGCGAGCAGCGCGCACACGGGAAGATCGACCGGCTCGGCGCCGTAGTGAGTCCGCGGCGAGAGCGAAACCCGGACGTCGGCGCCGAAACCCGCAAAGGTGCCCACGGGGCCGTCGGGCTCCAGTAGCTCGTCGGCGCCGCCCGTTCCGATGGCCACCCAGCGGGTTGGCAACAGGGCGGCCGCCGCCAGCACCGCCGCGGTCAGGTCGGCCACCTCGGCGGCGGCTGCTCCGGCGAGCTCGGGGACAAGCACCGGCGCGCAGGGAATGATGGCGATGGCGCTCAGCACGCAATCAAACTAACGTCTTGGCGGCTCGAGCAGCTCCCGGTCCCGGCTTTCCTCCGATGCGGCCGGGGACGCTAACCCGAGGGCCTCACCCGCTCACCGGGGAAGGATCCCTGACCCGACGGGTCTGGCGTGGCGTCTCGCCCCGTGCCGGCCGCCATCGAGGCGGCCTCCCCGCGAGCCAGCGCAACCGTCGCGACAATGACCAGGGCCACGGCCGCGACCAGCGCAAACGCGGCGGGTCCTGCGGTTTTGAGCGTCTCGCCGAGCACGGTAATCCCGAGCACGCCGGCCACCACGGGCTTGGCGACGGTCATCGTCGGCAGCGACGCGGTCAGCGCGCCGGCGCGGAAAGCGGACTGCTGGAAGATCATTCCGCACAGCGCGACCAGTAGCCAGGGATAGAACTCGGGCGCGCGCAGCACGGCACCGAAGCCCTCTTCGAGCACCTCGACGACGCCCTTGGTCAGCACCGCGAACAGCGCCAGCGACGAACCGGCGACGGTCGCCAGCAGCGCCGCCGCGACCGGACGGCCAGACCAGACACGCGCCGCAAGCACACACGCCACCAGCGCGGGGCCCATCACCAGGGCCACGATGATCCACGTCGACAGCGGCGCCCGCTCCTGGCCGGACTCCGGGTCACCGACGATGATGACCACCGCCAACGCGGCGGCCAGTACCGCCGCCCACCCCCACTCCCAGCGGGTCACCCGATGTTTGCTCAGCCGCGCGTAGATCGGTAAGGCGAACAGCAGCGCGGTCACCTGCAGCGCCGTCACCATCACCACCGACCCCCACGCCAGGGCCACGGCCTGCAGGCTGTAGTTGACGATCGCCGCCACGCCACCCAACCACCACCGCTTGTCGCGCAATGACATGCGAAACAGCTCGAGGTGGCCGACCTCCTTGTCAGTGATCTCCTGCGCGGAGCGCTGCCGGATCACATCGCCGACAGCGGAGGACAGCGCCGCGCACAAGGCAATCAGCGCCGCGATGTCCACCTTCGACATGGGACCCCTTCACGACCGTTCCACCAGCGTTTCCCGAAAGCTGTAAATACACCTGCTGTTTGATCTCAGTTCAACGACCACTGTAGTGCGACAGCGCCGGGGTCTCGAATGTCGCGAGCGGCGACGGCCCGCGACCGATCACGCCCACCACGACCGGAGAGGCGGCGCCCAATGCCACCCTCGGCGGGTGGCCGCTTGCGGGTCGCCGCTGTTCGCCGGCGGCCATCGAGGCGGCCTCGCCACGGGCCAGGGCCGTGGTCGCGACGATCACCACCGCTACCGCAGCCGCCAAAGCGATGAGCCTCGGGCCCTCGGCCCCGAGGGTTTCACCCAGCACGGTGACACCCAGCACCGACGCGACCACCGGCTCGGCCACCGTCATCGTCGGCAACGACGCGGTCAGCGAGCTGGCGCGAAACGACGATTGCTGAAAGACCGCCCCAAGCACCGCGACCAGCAGCCAGCCATACAACTCCGGGGCCCGCAGCAGCGCGCCCAAGCCGCCGTCGAGCACGTCGACGATGGCCTTGGTGAACACCGCGAACAACGCCCACGACGACGCCGACACCACCGCCAGCAGCACCGCGGCCGCCGGGCCCGACCAGATCCGCGCGCCCAGCACGCAAAACACCATGGCGGGGCCGATCACGACGGCAACGATGGCCCAGGTCGCCATCGAGGCCCGCGGGTAGCCGGCCGCCGGCTCACCCACCATGACGAAGACCGCCACCGCGGCGGCCAGCAGCAGCGCCCACCCCCACTCCCGGCGGGTCAACCCCTTCTTGGTCACCCACGCGTAAACCGGCAACGCAAACAGCAACGCCGTCACCTGCAGCGCCTGCACCAACACCACCGAGCCCAGTCCCAGCGCGACGGCCTGCAGCGCGGCGCTGGCCACCGCCGCCATTCCGCCCAGCCACCACCGGGTGTCGCGCAACGACATCCGCAGCAGCTCGACATGACCGACCTGCTCATCGGTGATTTCCTGCGCGGACCGCTGACGGACCACGTCCCCGACACCCGATATCAGCGCGGCGACCAGCGCGAGCAGCGCCGCGATATCCACCCTGGCTATGGCGATCCACCCCCCGGCCCCATCCGTAACAGCCGTAACACGCGTCTCCGTCACCGTACCGGGCTGCGCGACGGCGTCATATGGCCCGAGCGGCGGTGGAATCGAACTGTTATCCACCCGGTCTCCGGGGCCGACGAGCTAACGGCCGATCGGTCGCCTCCGGGTAGGCGCACGGGCATTTTGCGAAATTGGCCGACGCGGGCGATGATCGGCGCCGGCAAAAGGTGGGCACGCGGCGCGAGGCAAGCTGCTTGAATACTGTTGGAGCCGATTGCGGAGCAGCCGGCGATCGCGCCGGGGCCGCACCGGACTCCGGCCGTACGGGTGCCGCTACGCGCGGCAAGCGCGCGGAACACCGACCGCGCGAAAGGGTTGCAGGAGGGTGGTGACGAGCGCATGACGGTTGACGAGCCCCACAGCAACGATTCAGCCGGGCCGGTGCCCCAGCCGGATTCGGGGCCAGTTTCGAGGCCGGTGCCACGTCCGGGACCGCGTCCCGGTCCCCGGCCTCCGAGCTCGGGGCCGCGACCCGCCCCCTATCAGGTGCCGGCGCCCCAGCCCAGCGATCCACACCGGTTCGGACGTGTGGACGACGACGGCACGGTGTGGCTGATCAGCTCGGCCGGCGAGCGCATCGTCGGCTCCTGGCAGGCCGGCGACCCCGAAGCGGCATTCGCCCACTTCGGCCGCCGATTCGACGACCTGAGCACCGAGATCACGCTCATGGAGGAGCGGCTGGCGTCGGGAACCGGGGACGCCCGCAAGATCAAGGCCCACGCGTCCGCGCTGGCCGAAACGCTGCCGACGGTATCCGTGCTGGGCGATGTCGACGCGCTCGCGGGCCGGTTGGCCGGCCTTCTCGAGCATGCCGACTCCGCGGTCGCCGCGGATCGCTCCCGGCGCGAGGAGCATCGGGCCGCCCAGGCCGCCCGCAAGGAGGCGCTGGCCGCCGAGGCCGAGGACTTGGCGGCCAACTCGACCCAATGGAAAGCCGCCGGCGAGCGGCTGCGCGCGATCCTCGACGAGTGGAAGACGATCACCGGCCTGGACCGAAAAGTCGATGACGCGCTGTGGAAGCGTTATTCGGCGGCCCGGGAGGCCTTCAACCGGCGGCGGGGATCCCATTTCGCCGAGCTGGACCGGGAGCGATCGGGGGTCCGGCAGTCCAAGGAGCGGCTCTGCGAGCGGGCCGAAGAGCTGTCCGATTCGACCGATTGGACCGCCACCAGCGGCGAATTCCGCAAGCTGCTCACCGAATGGAAGGCGGCCGGTCGAACGACCAAAGAGGTCGACGACGCCCTGTGGCATCGCTTCAAGGCCGCCCAGGACGCGTTCTTCACGGCTCGTAACGCCGCGACGGCGGAAAAGGACACGGAGTTGCGGGCCAATGCCGCGGCCAAAGAGGCGCTGCTGGCCGAGGCGGAAAAGCTCGACACCGGCAACCTTGACGCCGCCAAGGCGGCGATGCGATCGATCGCCGAAAGATGGGACGCGATCGGCAGGGTTCCCCGGGAGCGGTCCGCCGAGTTGGAGCGGCGGCTGCGCGCGGTCGAGAAGAGGGTGCGCGACGCCGGCCAGGCGGATTGGTCCGACCCGCAGGCGCAGGCCCGCGCCGAGCAATTCGCAACCCGTGCCGAGCAGTACGAACTCCAGGCTCAGAAGGCGGCGGCGGCCGGCCGGACGAAGGAGGCCGAAGAGGCCAGGGCCAACGCCGAGCAGTGGCGGCAGTGGGCCGAAGCGGCCGCCGAGGCGCTGACGCGCAGGTCTTAAGCCGTTAGGAATCCGGGTCTGGGCCGGCCGCGTCGTCGGCGTTGGTTTGCACGCTGTCCAGCAGCGTCATCGACTGCCGCTGTGCGGCGATGCGGCGCCGCTGTTCCTCGGCGGCAAGTTGCACGACGGTGCGCGACCACACCACGCGGGCCCAGTGAAACGTCAACAGGATCACGGTGATCCACGCGACGATGAGGCCCGCCCCGGGTCCGGGATGCCCGGCGGCCACGGTCTGGCGCGACCAGACGGCCAGCAGCCCGACCGCGGCGGTGGTCGCCGAACCGGCCAGCGCGATCCAGGCCAGCGCCCAGCGCCGCGTCATCAACGCCAGCATCGAGAAGCCGACGCCGAACACCAGCGCCAGCCAGGCGAACACCCGCGACGGCAGCGCCACCGCGGCCGCGCCCGCGCCGGGGCTGCTGAACAGCACGTCCCATCCCCGCACGTCGCCGGTGTGCGGCAGGATGAACGAGCCCAGCAGCACGAACACCAGGATCGACACGACGAATCCCCTTGGGCCGGGATCGATCTCGCGCGCCACCCGGCGTTCCGCGGCCTCGATCTCGGTTCGTAAGGCATCAAGGCTCGGGTGTTCTTTCTTCATGGGGCACATCCCAGGGGTTCCAGCGGATCTATCGACGGCCCGATCTTCGGCACGCCGAGACCGACGACGCCCGGACGCCGGCCGGCGGCGTGCGCGTCACCCGCCCGCGTGCGGCGGTGGGTGAGGATGCCCGCGTCGGCGATGAGGTGGTGCGGCGCGGCGGCGGTGACCACCGTCGTGACGACGTCGCCCGGCCGCACGTCGTCGCCGGCCGCGGCTTCATTAGAGGCAAAGTGCACCAGCCGCCCGTCGCGGGCCCGTCCGGTCATCCGGGCCGTGCGGGCGTCCTTGCGGCCCTCCCCGGTGGCGACCAGCAACTCGACGGCCTGCCCGACCAGCGCGCGATTGCCCTCCAGCGAGATCTGCTCCTGCACGTCGACCAGCCGCTCGTAGCGTTCCTGCACAACGGCTTTCGGGAGCTGCCCGGGGAGTTCGGCGGCCGGGGTGCCGGGCCGCTTGGAGTACTGGAAGGTGTACGCCGCCGCGAACCGGGCCCGGCGCACCACGTCGAGGGTGGCCGCGAAGTCCTCTTCGGTCTCGCCGGGGAACCCGACGATCAGGTCGGTGGTGATGGCCGCGTGCGGCATGGCCGCCCGAACCCGGTCGATGATGCCCAGATAGCGCTCCGCGCGGTAGGACCGCCGCATCGCGCGCAGCACGCGGTCGGATCCCGACTGCAGCGGCATGTGCAGGGCGGGGCACACGTTCGGGGTCTGCGCCATCGCCTCGATGACGTCATCGGTGAACTCCGCCGGATGCGGCGAGGTGAACCGCACGCGTTCCAGCCCGTCGATGCGCCCGCAGGCGCGCAGCAGCTCGGCGAAGGCGCCCCGATCGCGGGGCAGCGACGGGTCGGCGAAGGACACTCCGTAGGCGTTGACGTTCTGGCCCAGCAGGGTGACTTCGAGCACGCCGTCGTCCACCAGTGACCGAACCTCGGCAAGGATGTCGGCCGGACTGCGGTCGACCTCCTTGCCCCGCAGCGACGGGACGATGCAGAAGGTGCAGCTGTTGTTGCATCCGACGGAGATGGAAACCCAAGCGGCGTAAGCGGATTCGCGGGCGCTCGGCAGCGACGACGGGAACTGCTGCAGCGCCTCGGCGATTTCCACCTGCGCGGCCTTGTTGTGCCGGGCCCGGTCGAGCAGCGTGGGCAGCGACCCGAGGTTGTGCGTGCCGAAGACGACGTCCACCCAGGGCGCCTTGCGCAGCAACGCCGCCCGGTCTTTTTGGGCCAGGCAGCCGCCGACCGCGATCTGCATGTCGGGGTTGGCGCGCTTGCGCGGGGCCAGGTGGCTGAGGTTGCCGTACAGCTTGTTGTCGGCGTTCTCGCGGACGGCGCATGTGTTGAAGACCACCACGTCGGCGTCTCCAAAGTCTGAGCCGTCGCCCGCCCGGCGGTAGCCGGCGGCTTCCAGCAGACCCGCCAGCCGCTCGGAGTCGTGGACATTCATCTGACAGCCGTAGGTGCGGACTTGATAGGTGCGCGCCTGGACCGCGGGCCCGGCCAGGCCCGGGGCGTCCGGCGCCACCATCGAAGTCACGGGGCCATGGTACGGCGACGGGAAGGTGCGCCACCGGCAGGCGCCCTGCTCAGTCGGTTCTCGTCGGTTGTCGAGCGGGCATGCTTGACCGTGCGCGACACCGTCGACACCTCGACGCGGTTCACACCCTCGACCCGGCCGATGGTCGTGGTGACGTACTCGTAGATTTCGGCGGCGTCTCGGCAGCGGATGGCCGCGAGCAAATTGGCCGGCCCGGCCACTGCCGCGACGAACGCCGTCGGCGCGTGAGCCGCCAGCAGCGCCCCGACGTCGGGCACCCTCGAGGGCACCACGTCCAGGTACAGCTGCGCGCCCGCGGGGTAGCCCAGCAACTCCGGCGCGATGTCGACGTCGCCGTACAGGGCTCCGCTGCGGGTCAACAGCTCGAGGCGGCGGGCCACCGCCGACTCGGACATGCCACTGACTCGGGCCAGCCGCGCGCAGGTCGCCCGGCCGTCGACGGCGAGCTCCTCGACGATCGCGTGATCCGACGGCCCGACGCGCATCGACGGCTCCTGCGGACGCTCGGGCTGTAGCCGCCGCCGCTGCTCGGGGCTGAGCCGGTCACCGAATCCGGCCCAATCGGCTTCGCCCGGCGTCCGGAAATGCTGCAGCAGCGAATACACCGTCGTGCGCAGTATGCGGCCCGCGCGCGGCAGCTGATCGAACAGCAGCGCGTCACGGTCCGACCGGGCCCGGGCGCGCACGCCGAACAGGATCTCGGCGCCCGCGTTCATCAGCCGCACGTAGGAGACGTCGGGCCGGCGCGCCAGGACGTCCGCGATCGCACGAACGGCCTGTGGCTGCACCTCCAGGCGCACCAGCTGCCCGCGATCGACGGGATCCGGCGCCGGCAGCATCAGGACACGCAGCACGCCGGCCTCGCACAGCCGGTGATATCGCCGGGCCGCGGTCTGTTCGGATACCCCGAGGACCGATGCGAGCAGACGAAACGGCGCCCGGGCGTCGACGCCCAGGGCGTGCATCAGCCGGCGATCGACCGCATCCAAGACCGGCGGCACGTCTCTGAGCGTTTCTGTCATATAGCCCATTATTGCGGCGGTTTCCGCCGATATTGAGGGCTTCTGTAGCGCTTTACCGTCTCTGGTCCCAGTCTGGTCGGCACAGGCCCAGCGACCAGCGACCAGCGAAAGGAAACGCCAATGCACGACTCGGGCAGCACCACCTATCTCGTGACCGGGGCCACCGGCAACGTCGGCGGCCGGGTCGCCGACGGGCTGCTCGGGCGCGGTGAGCACCCCCGGGTCTTCGTGCGCGACGCGGGGAAGGCCGCCGAGCGCTATGGCGGCCTTGTCGACGTGCGGGTCGGAGACTTCGCCGACCCGGCATCGCTGGCCCGCGCGGTCGAGGGCGTCGACGTGATGTTCCTGGTGACGGCGGGCCCGGATCTCGCGGACAGGGACAAATCCGCCGTGGACGTCGCGAAATCCGCGGGGGTGCGACGAGTGGTGAAGCTGTCCACCCTGGACGTGGGGTCGGGCGTCGGGACCGGCGTGTGGCACCGCGAGGGTGAAGCCGCGATCCGCGGCAGCGGGGTCGGGTTCGTCTTCGTGCAACCGTCTGGATTCATGGACAACTTCTTGGCGTGGGCGGCATCGATCAAGACCGACGGGACCGTCCGCTGCTGCGCCGGCGACGGCAGGATCCCGTTCATCCATTCCGAGGACATCGCCGCCGTGGCGGTCGAGGCGATGACGAGCCCGCGCTACATGGGACAGTCGTTGCCCATCACCGGGCCAAAAGCGCTGAGCTTCGCCGACATGACCGCAAAGGTCGGTTCGGCCATCGGACGGCAACTGCGCTTCGAGGCGATCCCCGACGAGCAGGAACGACGGCAGCAGGCGGCCCGAGGCGTTCCGGAAGCCTTGATCGAGGCCCGCCTGGAGATTTTTCGCGCAATCCGGGCGGGAGAACAGGCCTCGCTCACCGGCAACGTGGCGTCGATCCTTGGCCGCCAACCGATTTCGTTCGATCGGTGGGCGGAGCAGAACGCGGCCGCGTTCCGGTGACCGCTACGTGCGGCGGCGGTCGAGCTCCAACCCAAGCTCGGCGCTGACCACGTCGTAGGCCATGCCCTGGCTGTACCCGCGCCGCGCCAGCATCGCGACCAGCCGACGCGCCACCCGCGTCTGATCACCGTCAAGGTTCTCCCGCCGCAGCTTGGCCCGCACCAGCCGCTCGGCGCGGTCGCGTTCGGCACCGGCGTCGATCCCACCCAGCACCGCGGTGATCACGTCGTTGTCGACGCCCTTGGTGTGCAGTTCGGCGGCCAAGGCGCGCTTGCCTTTTCCGGCGTTTGCCCGCCGGGACCGCACCCACTGCTCGGCGAAGTCGGTGTCATCCACCAGGCCGACGTCGGCGAGCCGGTCGAGCACCCGGGCGCTGACATCGTCGGGGTATCCACGCTTGGCCAGCTGTCCGGACAGCTCGGCCCGGGTGCGCGCTCTCGCGGTGAGCAGGCGCAGGCACAACGCCCGCGCCTGCTCTTCGCGGGAGGGCTCAGAAATCGACGGGGGCGGGCAGGACATCACCGGAGGGGTCATCGGTCACGACCGCGCCAATGCCAAGCTTTTCCTTGATCTTCTTCTCGATCTCGTTGGCCACGTCGGCGTTTTCCATCAGGAAGTTGCGGACGTTCTCCTTGCCCTGTCCGAGCTGCTCGCCCTCGTAGGTGAACCACGAACCGGACTTGCGGATGAAGCCCTGGTCCACGCCCATGTCGATCAGCGAGCCTTCCCTGCTGATGCCCCGGCCGTAGAGAATGTCGAACTCGGCCTGTTTGAAGGGGGGCGCGCAGTTATGCACGACAATCCCCTCCGCGACAAGGTTATGCAGCTCCTCGACCTCGAGGTCGAACGTCCGCACCCGCCGCATTGGCAACACCTCTCGGATCACCGAGTACCGGAGCTCTTCCGCCAACACACCATGCAGGAACTTGTCATCCAGGGCATCCGCGAGCACCTGCACACGATCCCGACGGAGACGGCTGGCGCCCAGAACCTGCTTCATCCCACCGCGAGGGTCCCCAGAACCCGCGCCGATCATGGCTGCCGCCTCCCGTGCGGTCACGCCGCGCTCGTCGAGGTAGTTCAGCACCGCATCGGCCATCTCCGCGGAGAGATACGTCGCCTGCGATCCACGCCGGCGCCCCTGCATAGCCTCTGGGATCGCCTGGGTAAGGGCGATGCCCCGCGGGCCCCACATGGGAACCGATTCCGCGAACGCCGTGACGTTCTCCATGCCCGAGACCCGGACCTCGAACACTTGGCGCTTGGCCTGGACCCGTCGACCGTTGATGATGCTCGGCCGCCTTTGGGTCGGATCGTAATCTCGAACGGAGCTCACGATGCCGAATCGCAGTAGCAGCCAATGAATCTGGTGTGCGAGCTGTTCGGAGGTCGTCGCGTAACCGACGCGAAGCGCCCCGGTCTGTTCCCGACTCACCCAGCCGTCGCTCTCAAACAGACCGAAGAGCAGATTCCCGACTACATCGGCAGCGACATCCGGCTCGAAGAACCAGTTCGGAATCGTCTTCTCCCATGCGAGCTTGCCGTGAATACCTGACCGCCGGCAAAGGTCGAGGACACCGTTGCGCTCACCGGGTCGATGAGCGATCGCAAGCGACATAGGCCCCTGTGGATGGGCCACACAACCAAGCGTCGCCGCGATTCGCGTCACGTCATCAATGAGGGGCTGCTGAACGTTGATGAAGTTGACCGGAGTCTTACCCCCCACGTAGCCATCCCCGATCAGATAGCCAAGCAACCGTGCATGATCCGCCGGAATCGGCGCACTACTACCGAATCCATTGAAGCGCCGTGGCTGCGCCACCCGGTCTCCCTTGCGGAGTTCTCCGGCCTGACGCCAGCCGTACTCCGTCAGCACCTTGTGATCGGGCGTCGCCCACACGGTTGCGCCGCCGGCGATCCGCAATCCGATCACATCCTGCGTTCCCTGGTCGAACCAGGACACCACGGGGCGCGCATGCAGCGTTCCGTCCTTGGCCGCGGCCACGACATGGATTTGCTTTCGCCCATCGACAACATCCTCGATGCGATGGGTCGTACCGGTGATCGGATCGAAGATCCGAGTGCCTTCGGCGAGGCACTTGTTCTTGACGACCTTGAGCCGGGTGCGGTTGCCCACCGCATTGGTGCCGTCCTTGAGCGTCTCGATCCGGCGCACGTCCATGCGCACCGACGCGTAGAACTTCAAAGCCTTTCCGCCCGTTGTCGTTTCGGGACTGCCGAACATCACGCCGATTTTTTCGCGGAGCTGGTTGATGAAGATCGCGGTGGTTCCCGAATTGTTCAGCGCGCCGGTCATTTTCCGCAGCGCCTGGCTCATCAGCCGGGCCTGCAGCCCGACGTGGCTATCCCCCATCTCGCCCTCGAGTTCCGCGCGCGGCACCAGGGCCGCCACCGAGTCGATGACCAGAATGTCCAGCGCGCCGGAGCGGATCAGCATGTCGGCGATCTCCAGGGCCTGTTCACCGGTGTCGGGCTGGCTGACCAACAGGGAATCGGTGTCGACGCCGAGTTTCTTGGCGTAATCCGGATCCAGGGCGTGCTCGGCGTCGATGAACGCCGCGACGCCGCCGGCGGCCTGGGCGTTGGCCACCGCGTGCAGCGCGACGGTGGTCTTACCCGAGGACTCCGGGCCGTAGATCTCCACGACCCGGCCGCGCGGCAGGCCGCCGATGCCCAGGGCCACGTCCAGCGCGATGGACCCGGTCGGGATGACCGAGATCGGCTGACGCATCTCGTCGCCGAGACGCATCACCGAGCCTTTGCCGTAACTCTTCTCGATCTGGGCCATCGCCAGTTCGAGGGCCTTCTCGCGGTCGGGGGCTTGTGCCATGGTGCCTCTCCTATAGTTCGATGTGTTCGGTGACCGGTATCGGTCGGTTGGCCGTGACACTAGAGATGGCCACCGACAAGTCGACATCTCCGAACGCTCACCACAGTAGCCGAACACCTGTTCGATTCAAGTGGACACGCCGCGCGCGTGCAATATCAGCTCCGAAGGGCCGGGCCAGCGAACACATGGACATCTCCGCCGAACTGGCCGAAACACCTTCCTACGGAGGGTTTTTCGCGATAACCGTGGGCGGTGACGCGGCCGGATGGCATCCGGTGGGGCGGTGCTACGCCGATGGATTCGCCGATTTGGTCGACGCCACCGCCCGGCGCTACCACACCACGGACCTGCGGATCGCCGCCTCACTGGTTCACCTCGGCCACGCCACCCGGCTCTGGTCACCCATGCTCGCGTGCGCCCTGGGCCACGGCGTCGTTCCCGACCTCAAGGACCTGCAGCGCGCCGACGGCGGGGCACAGCTACGACTGCCCGAACCCGTCGGAGAACCCCTCGATTCGCCCGCTCCGGACGTGCTGTACCGCATCGTCGTGCGACAACACATGGAACCCCTGGCCGCCGGCCTGCGGGTCAAGCTGGCGCCCGGCCTGCTGGCCGGCAACATCGCCTCGGCACTGGTCGGCGCGTCCCGGGCGTTGCTTACGGCCCGGCCCGACCTGCGCCGGCCAATCGTCGAGGTCACCGACTCGCTGCTGGACACCGGCGCGTTGGCCGGATCCGGCGTGATCACCGGCCCGAACCTGGGCTTCCGGCGCCGCAGCTGCTGCCTCTTCTACCGCCTGCCCGACGGCGGCACATGCGGCGATTGCCCGCTTTAGCCTAAAAGCCCCGCGAGACTGCAACTACCGACGCATCGGCCAAGAGACGGCGTCGGTAGTTGCAGTCTCGCGATTGAGCGACCCTCACCACTGGTCGCGGGGCACGTCGAAGTCGGCGCACAGCGCCCGCCAGACGTCGCGGGGCTCGACGCCGTCCTCGATCGCCTGCGCGGCGGTCCGGCCGCCGAAGCCGCTCAGCACGTGGTCCACCAGCACCGATGCGCCGTACACGGCGCCGAACCGCAGAACGATCCGCTCGTTGAACTCCGTCAGCCGCACGCCAGCCAACATACCGAGCGAATCACCCCGCCAAAGCCAGCGCCTCGTGGCACACCCGCACCGGATCGGCGACCTCGGCGACGCTGGCGGCGGCGGCTTGCGCGGCCTCCCGGTACCGCGGCGACGACAACACCTCGCCCACCGCGGCCACCAGCGCACCGGCGGTCAGCGGCCGGATCAGCCGCGCGCTCCCCTGCCGCGCCACCCGATTGGCCATCTCCCACTGATCCCCGCCGCCGGGAACGACCACCAGCGGCACCCCGGCCAGCAACGCCTTGGCCACCATCCCGTGACCGCCACCGCAGATCACCACGTCGGCGTGCGCCAACAGCTCGGCCTGCCGCCCCAGCCCTACCGCCGCCCACGGCGGCACCGCCAGCTCCGCCCCGCCCAGCCGCGACACCACCAGGCGCGACCCCGCCGGCAGCGTCTCCCCCGGTATCAGGCACCCCAGCGCGACCTCGGCCAACCCCGAGGTCCCGGTCAGCGCGGTCGACGGGGCGATAACCACCACCGGCCCCGAGCCGGGCGGAACCTCCAGCACCCGATCGGTCGGCTCGAAGTGCAACGGGCCCACGACGACGGCCTCGGCCGGCCAGTCCGGTCGGGGGACCTCGAGGGCGGGCAGCGTGGCGATCAACCGCCGCAGCGGACCCGGGTCGCGGGCCGGCAGCCCGATCTCGGTCCGCACGGCCGCGCGCTGCCGCAGGCCGGCCCGCCAGGACCGCGCCGTCAGCGCCCGCATCACGGCGTCCCGCAGCCGGCCACGGAGGCCCGTGCCCGCCGCCAGCCCGCTGCCGATCGGCGGCAAGCCCTTCGACGGCAGGTACAGCGGGTGCGGGCTGAGCTCGACCCACGGGATCCCCAACAGCTCGGCGGCCATGCCGCCGCCCGCGGTGATGACATCGGACACCACCAGGTCGGGCGCCAGATCGCGCAGCGCCGGCACGTTGAGCACGGCCATCCGCGCCGCGCGCCGGTGGATTCTGGCCCCGGCATCGACGTCGTCGTCGGTGGCCACCAGCCCGTCCAGCTCGACGGCGGCAATGCCGGCGGCGCGGGCGGCGTCGACCCATTCGCCACCGGTGAGCAACGTGGGCTCGTCGCCCGCCTCGGCGAAGCGTTGGCACAGCGCGATCGCGGGAAACGAGTGCCCGGGATCTGGCCCGGCGACCACGGCGACGCGCACCGGCCCTACCCTGCCACAGCGCCGGGCCGCCGGGCTGGCCTACGCTGGCAACATGACCGAGCTGACTGGCACAGCCGTTGCGAACACCCGCACGGTCGAGAATTTTCTGAATGCCCTGCAGGACGACGACTTCGAAACCGCGGAAGCGACATTGGACGACAACCTCGTCTACGAGAACGTCGGGCTGCCGACGATCCACGGTCGCGCCCGGGCGATCAAGCTCTTCCGCCGGATGGAGGGCCGCGCCGCCTTCGAGGTGAAGATCCATCGCATCGCGGCCGACGGCGCCGCGGTGCTCACCGAACGCACCGACGCGCTCATCGTCGGCCCGCTGCGGCTTCAGTTCTGGGTCTGCGGCGTGTTCGAGGTCCACGACGGAAAGATCACGCTGTGGCGGGACTACTTCGACTTCTTCGACATGGTCAAGGCGACCGCACGCGGTGTGGCGGCGCTGGTGGTGCCGTCGCTCAAGGCGACGTTTTAGCCGGGAGACGTCCATGAGCGCCGACACACCCCGCACGAAGCCCAACGCCCTGCAATTCGTCCGCTATTGCGCCGGCGGGCGGCTGCCCGACTCGATGCGGGATTGGGTGCGCAATGACTTGGCCGGCAAGGGCGCCGCCCGCCGGATGATGATCCGCGTCGCCGTGCCCGCGGTGCTGGTGTTGGCCCCGTTCTGGTTGATACCGACGACGGTGGACGTCCACCTGAGCATGACGCTGCCCATTCTCATTCCGTTCGTCTACTTTTCGCACGCGCTGAACAAGGTGTGGCGCCGGCACATGCTGGCCGTGCACGGTCTCGACCCGAACCTGGTCGACGAACTCGCCCGCAAGCGTGATGCCCACATCCACCAGGCATACATCGAGCGCTACGGCCCGCGGTCCGACTGAGTCGGCGCGACGAGTCAGGCCCCCGACAATCCGCCGAGTTCGTCGAACGCCTGCGCCCAACCGAGCAGGCGATCGGTGGCGCCGACCAACTCGGTGCGGTAGCGCTGCTGGGATGCCGCCAGCCCGCTATCGCCGTTGGCCGAGGACACCAATTGCGCTGCGGCGGTGACCATTTCGTTGTACTGACGAACGCCGGCACTCAACTGCGCGGTGAACGCGTTGATGGTGGGCACCAGATACGACCGCGACGATTCGGCATACCGCGCCGCCCGTTCCATCGACACCACCTCGGCGGCGGTGGCCGCCATCGCCGCCGAGGTCTTGCTGGCCGCCGCGGTCAGGTCGCGGATTTCGGCGGTCGGCAGCATCGAGCCGCGCTCGATCACGCCCAGCAAGGAGAAGAATCCGCGTTCGGAGGCGCCCAGCGCCGACATCGCGGGTCGCGCCGCCGAGCCGGGCGGCGGCAGCCGGCGGGCGTTGACGGGCCGGGGCGCCGGCAGCGGCTCCGATCGCAGCCAGCGGTAGCGAAGCAGCAACAACGTCGCCGGAATCGCCTGCACCACCGCGATCAGGCCGGTGATCTCCAGCAGCAACGCGAACCAGCCCCAGGCCGCCAGCAGCGCCGTCACCACCGCCCAAAACACACACCCGGCGGCAAATATCAGGCCCCACCGCAGCGCGCGACGGCGGCGGCGCAACAGCCGGGCACGCGGATCGGTGGCGGCGCTGATCTTTTGGGCCACCAGCTCGGACACCGCGGCGGCGGTGCCGACTCCCCGCTCCAGCGCCGCTCGCCACGGCCCGCGGTGGGTCGCTTTCACCGCCATGTCAGACCGTCCGCGGCGTTACTGGCCAAGGGGCTTCTCGGCGACTTGGCCACCGGCGGCCTCGGCGGGCGCGGGGGTGGCCCCGGGCGCGGCGGGCGTCCCGCCCGTCGGCAGGGCCTCGCCACGCATCGACGCGCGGATCTGCTCCAGCCGGGAATGACCGGCCATCTGGATGCCGGCCTGCTCGACCTCGATCATGCGGCCCTGCACGGAACCCTGGGCGAGCTCGGCCGCACCGATCGCGTTGGCGTAGCGGCGCTCGATCTTGTCGCGGACCTCATCGAGGCTCGGGGTGTTGCCCGGGGCGGCGATCTCGCTCATCGACCGCAGCGAGGCGCTGACCTGTTCCTGCATCTTGGCCTGCTCGAGCTGGCTGAGCAGCTTGGTGCGTTCGGCGATCTTCTGCTGCAGCACCATCGCGTTCTGCTCGACGGCCTTCTTGGCCTGGGCCGCGGCGGACAGCGCCTGGTCGTGCAGCGTCTTGAGGTCCTCGACGCCCTGCTCGGCGGTCACCAACTGGGCCGCGAACGCCTCGGCGGCGTTGTTGTATTCGGCGGCCTTGGCGGCGTCGCCGGCGGCGGTGGCCTGGTCGGCCAACGTCAGCGCCTGACGCACGTTGACCTGCAGCTTTTCGATGTCCGCCAGCTGCCGGTTGAGCCGCATCTCCAGCTGGCGCTGGTTGCCGATCACTTGGGCGGCCTGTTGGGTCAGCGCCTGGTGGGTGCGCTGGGCTTCCTCGATGGCCTGCTGGATCTGCACCTTGGGGTCGGCGTGCTCGTCGATCTTCGCGTTGAACAGCGCCATGACGTACTTCCACGCTTTGACGAACGGATTGGCCATGGATTAGCTCCGCCTTCGCTTCTTGTGGGGCCGGACGGGCCCCTGCTCTGCGCTCACCCTGCCGCTCAATTTAATGGGTTGGCGCCGATCGCCCCACCCCTGCGCTGGATCGGATCGCCCGGCACCCGCGGCGCTCTCAGGCCACCGCCAGCGACGCCACCGGCGGGATGACGACCTTGGTGGCGGCGTCGATGGTGGTCGCGCTGGCCCCGCCGGTCGGCGCGGCGTAAGCGGCGCGTTCCTCGCTCGCCATCCGCTCGCCGGCGTCGGTGAGGACGGCCGAGAGCGGGACGTCCAACGCGTCGCAGATCGCATTGAGCAGCTCACTGGAGGGCTCCTTGCGGCCGCGCTCCACCTCCGAGAGATATCCGAGGCTCACCCGCGCCGAATCCGACACCTGCCGAAGCGTCCTGCCCTGTGACATCCGAGCCCGGCGCAACACGTCGCCGATGACCTCGCGCACCAATGGCGGCATCCCGCTCTCCTTCGTCCAGTCAGCCCTGCCCAGCACGAAAAATAACCCCAAGTCAGCAGGCACTCATTAGGTGAACGCCGGCGACGGTGGGGTTGGTTCCCGGGTCAGCCGGTCGTCTGGCGCACTTCCCTGATGGTCCCGATCACATAGTCGATGCCGGTGACCACGGTGAGCACGATCGCGACCCCCATCACGACGGACGCCGCCACCAGGAACGGTCCCGGCTCACTCGCCCAGGGCAACACGAACAATCCGATCGCCACCGCCTGGACCACGGTCTTGAGCTTGCCGCCCCAGCTCGCCGGAATGACGCCGCGCCGTATCACCGCCAACCGCAACAGCGTGACGATCACCTCGCGGCTCATGATCACCACCGTGACCCACCACGGCAGGTCGCCGAGCATCGACAGGCCGATCAGCGCCGACCCGATCAGGGCCTTGTCCGCGACCGGATCGACGAACGCACCGAATTCGGTGGCCATCCCATAATTCCGGGCCAGCAGACCGTCGAACCGGTCGGTGAGGCAGGCAACCGTGAAAATCACGAAAGCCACTATGCGGCCGGCGATTTGGTGGCCATCCCCGGTGAACAGGGCGAGCAGGAAGACCGGGACCAACACCAGCCGCGATAACGTCAGGACATTGGCGAGGTTGGCGATACGGGCGCGGTCCGCCATCGGACCCGTTTGAGGCTGCCCCGGCACGGCATCAGAATAACGGTTGACCAGCGCACCCACCGCGGATGCCGATACTGTTAGCCGTGACCCATTCACGGGATAGCCTGCCGGTGGTCCGGCGCGCGCGAACGCCGGACGTTCCCGCGATCAAACGACTCGTCGACACCTACGCGGGAAAGATCCTGCTGGAAAAGAACCTGGTGACGCTCTACGAGGCCGTCCAGGAATTCTGGGTGGCCGAACACCCCGACATCCCGGGCAAAGTAGTCGGGTGCGGGGCGCTGCACGTGTTGTGGGCCGACCTCGGCGAGATCCGCACCGTCGCCGTCGACCCGTCGATGACCGGCCACGGCATCGGCCACGCGATCGTCAACCGGCTGTTGGACGTCGCCCGTGAGCTGCAGCTGGAGCGGGTGTTCGTGTTGACCTTCGAGACCGAGTTCTTCGGCAAGCACGGGTTCACCGAGATCGAGGGCACCCCGGTCACCGCCGAGGTGTACGAGGAGATGTGCCGCTCCTACGACATCGGTGTCGCCGAATTCCTGGACCTCAGCTACGTCAAGCCCAACATTCTGGGCAACTCCCGCATGCTGCTGGTGCTTTAAGCCCGCGAGCAGACACAGACTCGCATTCGCGAGGCCCGAGCAATGCGATTCTGTGTCTGTTCGCCGGGCTACTCGGCGGCCCCGCCGTCGGAGTCCGAGCCGCGGATCGCGGCCAGCGTCGCGGCCAGCTCGTCGGGCTTGACCAGCACCTCGCGCGCCTTGGACCCTTCGGACGGCCCGACGATGCCGCGGGTCTCCATCAGGTCCATCAGCCGGCCGGCCTTGGCGAAGCCGACCCGCAGCTTGCGCTGCAGCATCGAGGTGGAGCCGAACTGGCTGGACACCACCAGCTCGACGGCTTGCAGGAACACGTCCATGTCGTCGCCGATGTCGGGGTCGACATCGGCGCGTTCGCTGGTGGTCTTGGCGGTGGTGACGCCCTCGGTGTACTCGGGTTCGGCCTGGTCCTTGCACGCCGCGACGACGGCCTGGATCTCCTCGTCGGTGATGAACGCCCCCTGCAGCCGCAGCGGCTTGCCCGCGCCCATCGGCAAAAACAGGCCGTCGCCCATCCCGATCAGCTTCTCGGCGCCCTGCTGGTCCAGGATCACCCGGCTGTCGGTGAGCGACGACGTGGCGAACGCCAGCCGGGACGGCACGTTGGTCTTGATCAGCCCGGTGACGACGTCGACCGACGGGCGCTGGGTGGCCAGCACCAGATGAATGCCGGCGGCGCGGGCCTTCTGGGTGATCCGCACGATGGCGTCCTCGACGTCACGCGGGGCGGTCATCATCAGGTCGGCCAGCTCGTCGACGATCGCCACGACGTACGGGTAGGGCCGGTACTCGCGCTGGCTGCCCAGGGGCGCGGTGATGTCCCCGGAACGCACCTTGGCGTTGAAGTCGTCGATGTGGCGCACCCGCGACGCCTGCATGTCCTGGTAGCGCTGCTCCATCTCCTCGACCAGCCACGCCAGCGCGGCCGCGGCCTTCTTCGGCTGGGTGATGATCGGGGTGATCAGGTGCGGAATGCCTTCGTACGGCGTGAGTTCCACCATCTTCGGGTCGATCAGGATCATCCTGACCTCCTCCGGGGTCGCCCTTGTCAGCAGCGACACCAGCATGGAGTTGACGAAGCTGGACTTGCCCGACCCGGTGGAGCCGGCGACCAGCAGGTGCGGCATCTTGGCCAGGTTGGCCGAGATGAAGTCGCCCTCGATGTCCTTGCCCAGCCCGATCACCAGCGGGTGGTGGTCGCGGCGGGTCGACGGCGCGGTCAGCACGTCGGCCAGCCGCACCATCTCCCGGTCGGTATTGGGCACCTCGATGCCGACGGCGGACTTGCCGGGGATCGGCGCCAACATGCGCACGCTCTCGGTGGCCACCGCATAGGCGATGTTGCGCTGCAGCGCGGTGATCTTCTCCACCTTGACGCCGGGCCCCAGCTCGACCTCGTAGCGGGTGACGGTGGGTCCTCGGGTGCAGCCGGTGACGGCGGCGTCGACCTTGAACTGGTTGAGCACCTCGCTGATGGCGTCGGCCATCTGGTTGTTGGCGGCGCTGCGCTTCTTGGGCGGGTCCCCGGCGACCAGCAGGCTCATCGGTGGCAGCGTGTAGGGACCCTCGACGACCCGGTCCAGGGCTTGGGTGTCCTGCTTGCGGGACGCGCGGCGGCGGCCGCGGGCGGCGGGTTCCGGAATGGTGGGAATGTCGTCCTCGAAGGCGGCCTGGGCGGCATCGGCGGACGGCCAGGCCGGCGGCTCGTGATCGGGGTGGAAAGCCGCGTCGTCGTAGTAACCGTCGGAAAAGTCTTCGCGCGCATCGACGTCGGCGTCGTCGTCGAATTCGTCCCCGTAATCGTAGGCAGCCCCGTCGGCGTATTCACGTCCGAACGGCCGGGTGCCGAACATGGCGCGCACCGCGTCGGGCACCTCGCGGATCGTGGTCCCGGTCAGCAGCAGCAGCCCGAACATCGCGCCGATGAACAACAGCGGCGCCGCGATCCAGGCCGTCAGCCCGTCCGACAGCGGCCCGCCGATGGCAAAGCCGATAAACCCCGCGGCGCGGCGCCGTGCCTCAGGATCTTCCGGCGAGCCCGACCACAGGTGGCGCAGGCCGAGGACCGAAAGGGCGATCAGGCTGGCGCCCAGGACCAGCCGGGGCCGCGCGTTGGGGTTGGGCTGGGTGCGCATCAGCACCACCGCCACCGCGGCGGTGACCAGCGGGAGCGCCAGGACGGCCGAGCCGATGAAGGTCCGCAACACCGTGTCGACCCACGCGCCGATCGGCCGGGCGGCGTCGAACCACGAGCTGGCGGCGACCACGACGGACAGGCCGAGCAGGACCAGCGCGATGCCGTCGCGACGATGCCCGGGCTCGATGTCGCGGGCCATGTCGCGGGCCCGGCCGATCGACCGGGCCGCGCCGCCGGTGCCCCGCGCCGCCATCAGCCAGGTGCCGCGCACGGCCCGGCCGCAGGCGAGCCCGGCGGCGACCAGCAGCGACCGGTTGCGCCGTTTGGCGGGCCTGCCCACCCTCCTGCGGGGCGCCGCCGGCCGCGCACCTCTGGACGCGGCCTTTGACCTGCTCGTTCGGGATCCGGAGCGGGCGACGGTCTTACTAGCCATGACGGCAAGGGTAGTCGCAAAGACACCATCTACACCACCCGCCACACTGGTAACGCCCGCCTTGGGGGCAACCGGTCGCGGGGATGCGTGAGTAGGGTGGCAACCGGTGATCAAACACCTTCGGAGCTCCCAGGAGGCCCCAGCATGCCCGTCGTCGTCGTCGCCACCATGACCGTCAAGCCCGAATCGGTCGACACCGTCCGCGACATCCTGACGCGCGCGGTCGAAGAGGTGCACGACGAACCCGGCTGCCAGCTGTATTCGCTGCACCAAACGGGCGAGACCTTCGTGTTCGTCGAGCAATGGGCCGATGAGGACGCGCTCAAGGTGCACAGCACCGCGCCCGCGATCGGGAAGCTGTTCGAGGCGGCCGGCGAGCACCTGGCCGGGGCGCCCGACATCAAGATGCTGCAGCCGGTGCCCGCCGGCGATGCGGACAAAGGACGGCTACGTCCGTAATGGACCGGCCACCGGAAGGCCCACTCAGCGGCCGGGTCGCCCTCGTCACCGGTGCGGCGCGTGGCCAGGGACGAGCGCACGCGGTCCGGCTGGCCGCCGACGGCGCGAGCATCATCGCGGTCGACCTGTGCGAACAGATCGCCAGCGTCCCCTATCCCCTGGCGACGCCGGATGACCTGGCGGCCACGGTGAAGCTCGTCGAGGACACCGGCTCCCGCATCGTGGCCGCGCGGGGCGACGTGCGCGATCCCGCGTCGCTGGCGGCCGCGTTGCGGGCGGGCCTGGATGAGTTCGGCAGGCTCGACATCGTCGTGGCCAACGCCGGTATCGCCCCCATGCAATCCGGCGGCGACGGCTGGCGCGACGTCATCGACGTCAACCTCACCGGCGTTTTCCACACCGTGGAGGCGGCGATACCGACCATGATCGCGCAGGGCGCCGGCGGATCGATCGTGCTGATCAGCTCGGCCGCGGGACTGGCCGGCATCGGCAGCGCCGATGCCGGCTCCATCGGCTACACCGCCGCCAAACACGGGGTGGTCGGGTTGATGCGGGTATACGCCAATTTGCTTGCGCGGCAAAATATCCGGGTCAACTCGATACATCCGTCCGGCGTCGACACCCCGATGATCAACAACGAGTTCACCCGGCAGTGGCTCGCCCAGCTAGTGGCCGAGTCCGATTCGCCGCCGGACATGGGCAACGCGCTGCCGGTGCAGGTTCTCCAGCCCGACGACATCGCCAACGCGGTGGCGTGGCTGGTGTCCGACCAGGCCCGCTACCTCACCGGCGTCGCGTTGCCGGTCGACGCGGGCTTTGTGAACAAGAAGTAGCTCATGCCGCGAAATCCCGTTGCACAGACCGCCTTTGGCCCGATGGTGTTGGCGGCCGTCGAACAAAACGAGGCACCCGGGCGCCGCCTGGTCGACGACGACCTCGCGGAGCTGTTTCTGCCGGCCCCGCTGCGCTGGCTGGTCGCCGCGACCCGCTCGGCGACGGTTCGCAACCTGATGATCCGCGGATCGGAGTGGTCGGGCCGCGGGCTGTGGGCAAACCTGGCCTGCCGCAAGCGTTTCATCGCCGACAAGCTCGGCGAGGCGCTGGCCGACATCGACGCGGTCGTCATCCTCGGCGCCGGATTGGACACCCGGCCCTACCTGCTGACCCGGCGGATCCGCATCCCGGTCTTCGAGGTGGACCTGCCGGTCAACATCGCCAGGAAGGCCGAGACGGTCCGACGCGTGCTGGGCGGCCCGCCGCTGTCGGTTCGGCTGGTGGCGTTGGACCTCGAGCGCGACGACCTGCTCACCTCGCTGGCCGAGCACGGCTATCACACCGATTACCGGGCCTTTTTCATCTGTGAGGGCGTGACCCAATACCTCACCGAGGAAACGGTTCGGCGGACCCTGGAGGGGCTGCGGGCGGCCGCGCCGGGCAGCCGGTTGGTGTTCACCTACGTCCGCAGGGATTTCATCGACGGGACGAATCGGTACGGCACCCGCACGCTGTACCGCAGCGTCCGCCAGCGCCGGCAACTATGGCATTTCGGCCTGCAACCCGAGGAGGTCGCGGGGTTCATCGCCGAATACGGCTGGCGGCTGGTGGAACAGGCCGGTCCCGACGAACTTGTCCAGCGCTACGTGGAGCCCACCGGCCGCAAACTCAAGGCCTCCCAGCTGGAATGGTCGGCCTACGCGGAAAAGACCTAGCGGAAAAGACTTAAACCTCGATGACCGTCGGCACGATCATCGGCTGCCGGCGATAGGTTTCGCCCACCCACTTGCCGACGGTGCGGCGCACGCCCTGGGCGATCCGGATCGGATCGGTGACGTCGGCGGCGGCCAGCTGCTCCAGCTCCGCCTCGACCTCGCGCACGGCGGGCTCGAGCGCCTTGGGATCCTCGGAGAAACCGCGTGAATACAGGTGTGGCGCGGCCGCCGGGCGGCCGGTGCCGCGCTTGACCACCACGGTCACCGCGACGAAACCCGACGACAGGATGAGCCGTTCGCCCAGGGTGATGTCGCCGACATCGCCGGTGATCAGGCCGTCGACGAACATCTTACCGACCGGCACCGCCCCGGCGATCGACGCCTTGCCGGCGACCAGGTCGACGCTGACGCCGTTCTCGGCCAACAGGATTGACTCCTCCGGCACACCGGCACGCGCCGCCAGCTTGGCGTTGGCGCGCAGCATCCGCCAGGTGCCGTGGACCGGCATCACGTTGCGCGGCCGCACCCCGTTGTAGAGGAATAGCAGCTCGCCCGCGTAGGCATGACCGGAAACATGAACGCGCACCTGTTGATTGGTGACGACACGGGCCCCGATCTTGGCCAGCGAGTCGATGACTCCATAGACCGCCTCCTCGTTGCCCGGTATCAGCGACGACGACAGGATGATCAGATCCTCCGACGTCAGGGTGATGCTGCGGTGCTCGCCGCGCGACATGCGCGAGAGCGCCGACATCGGCTCGCCCTGGGTGCCGGTGGTGATCAGCACCACCCGCTCGGGCGCCATCATCTCGGCGGCGGAGATGTCGATCAGGTCGGAATCGTCCACGCGCAGGAAGCCCAGCTCCCGGGCGATGCCCATGTTGCGCACCATCGACCGCCCGACGAACGACACCCGCCGGCCCAATGCCACCGCGGCGTCGATGGTCTGCTGCACCCGGTCCACGTTGGAGGCGAAGCATGCCACGATGACGCGGCCGTCGGCGCCCCGGATCAGCCGGTGCAGCGCGGGGCCCACCTCGCTTTCCGAGGGCCCGACGCCGGGGATCTCGGAGTTGGTCGAGTCGCACAGGAACAGGTCCACGCCGGCTCCATATTGTGAGCCCAGCCGGGACATGCCGGGCAGGTCGGTGGGCCGGCCGTCGAGCGGAAGCTGGTCGAGCTTGATGTCACCGGTGTGCAAGACGGTTCCCGCGCCGGTGCGGATTGCGATGGCCAGCGCGTCCGGGATGGAGTGGTTGACCGCGAAATACTGACACTCGAACACGCCGTGCGTGCTCCGCTGACCCTCGGCGACCTCGACGAACACCGGGTTGATGGTGTATTCGCGGCATTTCGCGGCGACCAGCGCCAGGGTGAACGTCGAACCGACGACCGGGATGTCGGGCCGCAGCCTGAGCAGGAACGGAATCGCCCCGATGTGGTCCTCGTGCGCGTGGGTTAGCACCAACGCCTCGATGTCGTCGAGCCGGTCCTCGATGTGGCGCAGGTCCGGCAGGATGAGGTCGACGCCGGGCTCGTCGTGCGTGGGAAACATCACCCCGCAGTCGATGATCAGCAACCGGCCCAGGTGCTCGAAAACCGTCATATTGCGGCCGATTTCGCCGATGCCACCCAGCGCGGTGACCCGCAGGCCACCCGGAGTCAGCGGACCGGGTGGGACGAGGTCTTCGTTCACGTGTGGCTCAGCCTTGGGTCACCGAAGCGCGGAGGCCGCGCGCATGTCGGCGGCCAGCGCATCGATCTGCTCGGGCGTCGCCGGCATCTGCGGCAACCGGGGGTCACCGGCGTCGACACCCTGTAGGCGCAGACCCGCCTTGGACATGGTCACCCCGCCCACGCGCGCCATCGCGTTGCAGAGCGGGCCGAGGTTGACGTTGATCTTCCGGGCGGTGGCGATGTCGCCGGAACCGAAGGCGGACAACAACTCTCGCAGCTGGCCCGCCGCCAGATGAGAAATGACGCTGATGAAGCCGGTGGCGCCCATCGCCAGCCACGGCAGGTTCAGCGCGTCGTCGCCGGAGTAGTAGGCCAGACCGGTTTCGGCCATGATCTGGCCGCCGCTGTGCAGGTCGCCCTTGGCGTCCTTGACGCCGACGATGTTGGGGTGCTTGGCCAGCGCGCGGATGGTGCCGGTTTCGATCGGCACGACCGAACGCCCGGGGATGTCGTAGAGCAGCACCGGCAGCGCGGTCGCGTCGGCGACGGCGGTGAAATGCGCGATCAGCCCGGTCTGCGGCGGCTTCGAGTAGTACGGCGTGACCACCAGCAGCCCGTGCGCGCCCTCGGCCGCGGCGGCCTTGGCCAGCCGGACGCTGTGGGCGGTGTCGTAGGTGCCGGCGCCGGCGATGACGCGGGCCCGGTCACCCACCGCCTCCAGCACCACGCGCAGCAGCTCGCGTTTCTCGTCGTCGGTGGTGGTCGGCGACTCGCCGGTGGTCCCCGAGACCACCAGGCCGTCGCACCCGGCGTCCACCAGGTGGTTCGCCAGTTGCGCGGCGCCGGTCGTGTCAAGGGAGCCGTCGGCGCCAAAGGGTGTCACCATCGCCGTCAGCAGGGTTCCCAACCGTGCGGGGACGTCGAATCCGACCGTAGTCACGGTCTTCAGGTTACCTGGCGCCCCCAAGGGCACTGAGCACCTCCGCGAGTGTGCGTGTTTGTCCAGCGACACGCCGCGTGGGCTGTACATCTGCGCACGCTCGCGAGGGCGCCGGGGCGCGCCTTAGGCCTCGGTGGCCAACGGGCTGGTGGCGACCTCGGTGCCGTCGGCCAGCCTGGAGATTTCGAAGTCGGCGAACACCGCGGGTGCCATGCCGGCGAGCTGGCGCAGGCACTCGATGGCCAGTCGCCGGATTTCCACGTCGGCGTGCTCGCTGGCCCGCATGGCGATGAAGTGCCGCCACGCCCGGTAGTTGCCGGTCACGACGATGCGGGTCTCGGTGGCGTTGGGCAGCACCGCGCGGGCGGCCTGACGGGCCTGCTTGCGCCTCAACACCGCGCTGGGCTCGCCGGCGAACTTGGCTTCCAGCTTGGCCAGCAGCTCGGCGTAGGTGGCGCGGCTGGCATCGGCCGCCGCGGTGAGGATTTGCCGCAGTTCGGGGTCGTCGTCCATGCCCGGCGGCACGACGACCCGCGAGTCGTTTTCCGGCACGTAGCGCTGCGACAACTGCGAGTAGGAGAAGTGCCGATGCCGGATCAGCTCATGGGTGCACGATCGCGAGATGCCGGTGATGTAGAACGACACGCTCGCGTGCTCGAGCACCGAGAAGTGGCCGACGTCGATGATGTGCTTGATGTAGCCGGCGTTGGTCGCGGTCTTGGGATTGGGCTTCGACCAGCTCTGGTAGCAGGCCCGGCCGGCGAACTCGACCAGCGCGGGGCCGCCGTCGGCGTCGGTGGTCCACGGCACGTCCGGCGGCGCCAGGAACTCGGTCTTGGCGATCAATTGCACGCGTAGCGGCGCGGTCTGGGCCACGGCGCTCACTTTAACGCGGCGACGGCGCGCGGCGTGCCATCAGACGAGTTCGGCCCGGCGGGCCAGTCCCGGGGCCCACATAGAGCGCCGCGCTATATACGAACCTTGCCCGAGATCAGCGGCGGGATCAGGGCGTCGCGGAGGGCGGACAAACGCGCGGATTCGGCGCGTCGCGCGTGGCACAGGGCGCCCAGGCCGGTGATTTCCTGCGAGGCCGCGGGGGTCAACCGCCGGACGTCGCGGACCCGGACCTCGAGTAGGTCACGCGGTTGGATCCGCTGATGACTCCCCGAGGTCCCGCCGGCCCGCTGCTGCAGCGTTTCCAGGACGTCACGTTGGCGCAGCGCCGACCATAGTGCCGACGTGTCGACGCCGGCCGGCCTCAGCACGACGAATTCCGTGCTGGCCAACGCCATTTGGGACGGCAGGGTGGCCACGTTCCAGATGCGCGGGATTCGGGGATTCAGCTTCGCGAACAAGACGCACGGCTCCGACAGGTGGAATTTGCCGCTCTTCACCGAGCCACCGGCGACGAGCCGGGGTCGTGTGCCGTCGTCGAACGCCGGAAGGCTGAAGTGGGCGACGACGTCGTCGAATTCGTCGGGGTGCGCACATGCCGTCGACCGGCTCGCCAGGCTGGACAGTGGCGCGTCATCGGAGACCGACTCGACGACGACGATCATCAGGGCCTCGGCGGCCTCGATCACGCGTTCGTTGGCGGCTATTTTGTCGTCGAGGGCCCCGAGCAACTCGGCAATCCGCCGGCGTTCACCGGCCGCGACGGTCCAGACGGGAACGTCGCGGAGAATTCGCTGATTGAGCAGCGGCTGTCCCGATCCGGCATGGTGATCGCCCAGTCCACAGGTGTGCAGCGCGTAGTACCAATACCGCGTCTCGTGCGGGTCCTTGGCCCGGCACACCAGCGCGTTGTCGGTGACCCAGACATCGGACTCGCTGTACCGCACGCTGCCGCAATGCGATCCGACGCGCCCGACGACGATCAGCGGTCCGCTCGCGTTGTGTTGTGCGGCATAGCCGATCGGCCCGTTGGCGCCGTAGACGCGAAAGCGCCCGTCCGACACTCGTCCGGGCAAGCCGCTGCCGTTGCGGAAGTCCAGATGGTCACCGAGTTTGACCTTCACCGCAGGCGCCCCACCTGGTCGCGCACAACCTTTTCCAATCGCGCGGATTCGTCGAGGGCCGCGAGCAGGTCGTCGGTCAGCCGCGCGATCTTCGCCCCGGCCGGCTCCCCGTCGTCCTCGCCGTCGGGCGCACCCACGTACCGCCCCGGCGTGAGCGTGTAGCCCGCCGCCGCGATGTCGTCCAGCGACGCGGATTTGCAGAACCCCGGAATATCCTGGTAAGCAAGGCCTTTCGCGACGGCAGAGTCCGATGCGCACCACGCGTGGTAGGTGTCGCCGATGCGGACGACGTCCTCGTTCGTCAGCGCGCGCTCGGCGCGGGTGACCAGGTGACCGAGCCGGCGGGCGTCGATGAACAACACCTGGCCCGACCGGCCGGCCTTGTCGGTGGCGAAGAACCACAGGCACACCGGAATTCCGGTGCTGCGAAACAGCTGTCCGGGCAGGGCGACCATGCACGACACCAGGTCCGCCTCGACGATCCGCGCGCGAATATCGCCCTCTCCGCCCGTATTCGACGACATCGAGCCGTTGGCCATCACCACGCCGGCCTTGCCGCCCGGTGCCAGCTTGGACAGGATGTGCTGGATCCAGGCGTAGTTCGCGTTGGTGGCGGGCGGAACGCCGAAGCGCCAGCGCGGGTCTCGTTCGTCGCGGGCCCAATCCCTAATGTTGAACGGAGGATTGGCCATCACGTAGTCCATCTGGATGCCGGCGTGGCGGTCGTTGGCGAACGTGTCGCCCCGGGCGAGACCCGCGTTGTCGATGCCGTGGATCGCGAGGTTCATCTTCGCCATCCGCCAGGTCTGCTCGACGCTCTCCTGCCCGTAGATCGTGACTTCGGCGGGATCGCCGTCGCGCTCGGCGACGAATTGTTCGGTCCGCACGAACATTCCGCCCGATCCGCAGCACGGGTCGTACACCCGCCCGCTCGACGGTTCGAGGACCTCGACGATCACCCGCACGACGCTGGGCGGGGTGAAGAATTCGCCGCCCCGCCGTCCCTCCGCGCGGGCGAAATTGCCCAGGAAGTACTCGTATACCTCGCCCATCAGGTCCCGCGCGCGGTGGCCACCCTCGCCGAGTCGCGCGTTGTCGAGCAGCTCGATGAGCTCGCCGAGCCGGCGCTGGTCAAGACTTCCGTAGAGTCGTGGCAACGTTCCGGCCAGCGCGGGGTTGGCCGCCATCACGGCATCCGTCGCGTCGTCGATCAGCCGACCGATGTCGTCGGCTTTGGCATTGTCCGCCAACGACTTCCAGTGCTTCTCGGAGGCGTATTTGAGGAACACCAAACCGAGGACGACGTCCTTGTACTGGCCGGCCGACAGCGAGCCGCGCAGCTTGTTCGCCGCCTTCCAGAGCGTGGCCTTGAGCTCTTTCGTCGTCGACGGCGTCATCAGCCGGCCCGCTTGACGGCCGCGCGGAGCTCGGCGGCCAGATCGCCCCGGCTCGACACGGTGACATCGCCTAGCCCCAGCCACGACGCCATCGACTCCAGTTCGCCGGAAAGCGCCGCGGCAACGCGCGCTTTCGGCTGGTCCGGCTCCCCGAAGGCGCCCACAACGCGCAACGTGTTGGTGGCCCGGTCGGCCTTGAGGTCGACCCGCGCGACCAACTGGCCGTCCAGCAGCAGCGGCCACACGTAGTAGCCGTACTGGCGTTTGGCCGCCGGGGTGTAGATCTCGATGCGGTAGTGGAAATCGAACAGCCGCTCGACCCGGGGCCGGAAGAAGATCAACGGGTCAAACGGACACAGCAGCGCGGTGCCGCGATCCCGGCGTGGCACCGCCCGGCCGGCCCGCAGATACGCCGGCGCGGGCCAGCCGTCGACGTCGACCCGCTCGACCTCCCCGGCGGCCAGCAGGTCGGCGATGGCGGGCTTGACCTGCTGGGCCGACAGCCGGAAGTAGTCGCGGATGTCGGCCTCGGTGCCCACACCCAGCGCGGTGGCGGCCCGCAGCGTGAGCTCGCGGACGGCCTCGTCGTCGTCGACCTCGCGGGCCAGCACGCTCGGCGGCAACACCCGCTCCACCAGGTCGTAGTGCCGGGCGAAGCCCACCCGGGTGGCGGTGGTGAGCACACCGGAGGCGAACAGCGCCTCGGCGACCCACTTGGTGTCGCTGCGGCTGCCCCACCAGCTTCCCCTCGGCCCACGCGGCTCGGCGGCCAGATGCGCCTCGATCTGCCCGGCGGTGCTGGGCCCGAGTTCGGCGACGGCGGCGACGATCTTGTCGGCAAGCTCCGGGTTGGCCCTGACGATGTGGGTGCCCCAGCGGCCGTGGGTGTACTGGCGCATCCGCCAGCGCAGCAGCGGCCAGTCGTCGACGGCCATCAGCGCGGCCTCGTGCGCCCAGTATTCGACCAGCAGCCGCGGTGCGCGAGCGGTGTGGTCCCAGGCGGCGCGGTCCAGCACGTCGCGGTCGTACGGGCCGAGCCGGCTGAACACCGGCGCGTAGTGGGCGCGCACCGCCACGGATACCGAATCCAGTTGCAGCACTTGGATTCTCGAGATCAGCCGCTTGAGATGCGAACGGGTGATCGGCCCGGCCGGTTTGGGCTCGTTAAACCCTTGGGCCGCAACGGCTATCCGCCGCGCTTGCGCGGCGGTCAACCTGGGGGTCCGAATGGACACGGCGCAGAGAATACCGGGTCGCGCCCCCGCCCTCAGCGGCGACGCTTATCCCGTACCAACTTTCTCCTCCGACGGGCTCTTCTGTCCTTGGTATGCCGATTCGAGGGCGGCCGGAACCGCTTCCAGGTCGCGGTATACGGTCATCAGCTGCTCCAAGACCTTGATTCGGTGCCGATTCGCCTCGTCGACCGCCCGCTCGGCGCGTTCACGGTCATGATCGGCCTTCTGCCTTGCTTCGGCGAGGAGTTGCTCACGCGCCCGGTCGGCGTCTTCGCGCATCCTGGCCAGCTCGGCCTCGAGCTTTTCCTTGGTTTCCCGATATTCGGCTTCCAGCGCTTTTCGCTGCGCCTCCATGTCCGCCAACTGCTCTTGGTGCTTTCGCCGCTCGGCCTCGATCTCGGCCTCGGCGGCGGCGATCAGCGCCTCCGCCTCCGCGCGCGCCTCGGCCTGCATCTCGGAAACCTCGTCGACCGCGCGCCGCAACATCTTCGCCATCCGCTGCTGCATCGCGTGGGGCGAGGGTGAGGTATCGGTGAGGACGGCGACCTCCTTCCGCAACGCGGCCGCCTCATCACCGGATTCCTTTAGCCGGGCCCTTAGGCTTTCTACGTCGTCGACCAACAACTGCTGCTTGGCGGTCAGCATCTCGATATGGGCATCGACCGCGGCGGGATCGTAGCCCCTGAACATGCGAGTGAAGGTCTTTGCGGGTTCGGTGATCACTGCCAATTTTCCCCTCCTGGAAACGCCGATAGACCCCGATTACCGAGTATGTCAGGTTTCATGGCGCCGGCGCGGAGACGAGCGCACGCGCTCCTACGGCCGACGGTAGCTGTGAAACCGGTACCGCAGCCCCGAGCGGCTCACCTGCCACTCCCCCGTCTCACCCAGCCACGTCTCGTCGAGCACCGGGGCCAGCGCGTCGTCGTCGTCGCGCGGCAAATCGATGTCTACCTCGGTGACCTCGCAGCGGGTCGCGTACGGCAGCGCGAGCACGTAGATCTGCGCGCCGCCGATCACCCACATCTCGCGCTCGGTCAGGGCCCCCTCGAGCGAATCGACCACCTCTGCCCCATCGGCCAGGTAGTCAGTCTGCCGGGACAGCACGATATTTCGGCGGCCCGGCAGCGGCCGAACGCCGGCCGGCAACGACTCCCAGGTCCGCCGGCCCATGACCACCGTGTGGCCCATGGTCAACTGTTTGAACCGGGCCAGGTCCTCAGGCACCCGCCACGGGATGTCGCCGCCGCGGCCGATGACGCCGGACGTCGACTGAGCCCAGACCAGGCCCATGCGCGTCATACAGCGACGGGGGCTTTGATCGCCGGGTGCGGATCGTAGTTCTTCACCACGACGTCGTCGTAGGTGTAGTCGAAGATCGAATCCCTGTGGGCCAGGGCTAGTTCCGGGTACGGTCGGGGCTCGCGTGCGAGCTGCAGGCGCACCTGTTCGACGTGGTTGTCGTAGATGTGGCAGTCCCCGCCGGTCCAGACGAACTCGCCGACGCCCAGTCCGGCCTGGGCGGCAATCATGTGGGTGAGTAGCGCGTAGCTGGCGATGTTGAACGGGACGCCGAGGAACAGGTCGGCGCTGCGCTGGTAGAGCTGGCAGCTCAGCCGCCCGTCGGCCACGTAGAACTGGAAGAATGCGTGGCACGGCGGCAGCGCCATCCGCGGGATGTCGCCGACGTTCCATGCCGACACGATGATGCGTCGGGAGTTCGGGTCGGTGCGCAGCAGCTCCAGCGCGGCGCTGATCTGGTCGACGTGCTCGCCCGACGGGGTGGGCCAGGACCGCCACTGCACACCGTAGACTGGACCGAGATCGCCGGTGTCGCTTGCCCATTCGTCCCAGATGGTGACGCCGTGTTCGTGCAGCCAGGCGACGTTGGAGTCGCCGCGCAGGAACCACAGCAGCTCGTAGACCACCGACTTGAAATGCACCTTCTTGGTGGTGAGCAGCGGGAAGCCGGCCGACAGGTCGTAGCGCATCTGCTGGCCGAACAGGCTGCGGGTGCCGGTGCCGGTGCGGTCCGACTTGGCCGCACCCGTCTCGAGCACCAGGCGCAGCAGGTCCTCGTAGGGCGTCGCGATCGGCACGCGGCCAGCTTAGCGGCGATCGCAAGCGCGGCGAAGCCGGGCGCCGCGGGTCGCCGCCAAAAATCTAGCGTGCGATCGCAAGCACGGCGAAGCCGGGCGCGGCGGGTCGCCGCCAAAAAATCTAGCGGCGATCGCCAGGAGTACAACGGAGGCCATGCCGACAATCACCGACACCGTCACCACTCCCGACGGCTCCTGCCCCGTCCGCCTATTCACCCCCGAGGGATCCGGCCCCTGGCCCGGCGTGATCATGTACCCCGACGCCGGCGGGGTGCGCGACACCTTCGAGCAAATGGCCGCCAAGCTGGCCGGATTCGGCTACGCCGTGCTGCTCCCCGACGTGTACTACCGCAGCGGCGACTGGGCCCCGTTCGACATGGCCACCGCGTTCACCGACGCGTCCGAGCGCAATCGGCTGTTTTCCATGATCGGCAGCATCACCCCGGACAGGATGGCCAGCGACGCCGCCGCCTTCTTCGACTATCTGGCCCCGCGCCCCGAGGTGGCCGGGGAGCGATTCGGCGTGTGCGGCTACTGCATGGGCGGGCGGACGTCGGTGGTGGTGGCGGGCCGTCTTCCGGACCGCGTCGCGGCCGTGGCGTCCTTTCACGGCGGCGGCCTGGTGACCGACACCGCGGACAGTCCGCACCTGCTGGCCGATCGGATGAGCGCGACGGTCTACATCGGCGGCGCCGAGAACGACGCGTCGTTCACGCCCGATCACGCCGAAGCGCTCGAGAAGGCGCTGACGACGGCCGGCGTGCGGCACACCATCGAGTGGTACTCGGCGGCGCATGGGTTCGCGGTCCCGGACAACGCGCCCTACGACGAGGCCGCGGCCGAGCGGCACTGGGCGGCGATGGTGGACACCTTCGGCTCGGCGCTCGCGCTTTAGTGGTGCCGAACAGACACAGAATCGCACGATTTCGCGCGGCGCTATGCGAGTCTGCGTCTGCTCGCCGTCAGGAAACCGGCAGGTCGACCAGCTCGGCCAGCCGCGCCCGGTGGCGGTAGGCGGTGCCGAGGGCCAGCTGGTCGCTCTTGGCCCGCTTGAGGTACAGGTGCGCGGGATATTCCCAGGTCATGCCGATGCCGCCGTGCAGCTGTATGCACTCCTCGGCGGCGTGCACGGCGACGCCGCCGCAGTAGGCCTGCGCGATGGCCGCGGCGATGCCCGCGTCGTCGCCCCGGGCGCACGTGTCGGCGGCATAGCGGGCCGCGGCCGCCGCCGCGCCGACCTCAAACCACAGGTCCGCCAGCCGGTGCTTGATCGCCTGATACGAGCCGATCGCGCGGCCAAACTGCTTGCGCTGCTTGACATAGGCCAGCGTGGTGTCGAAACACCACCGCGCCACACCGAGCTGCTCGGAGGCCAGCAGCGCCGCGCCCGCCTCAAGCGCCTCGGCCACGGCCGCATCCGCCGGGCCGACCCGCGACGAGACCGCCCCCGAAAACCGCACGGTCGCAAGGGGTCTCGTCATGTCCAGGGCGAGCACCGGCGTCACCTCGACACCGGCCGCCGTTCGCGAGACCGTGTGCAGCTCAAGCCCGTCCGGGCCCGCGACCGGCACCACCAGCACGTCGGCTTCGCCTGCGCCCGCGACGCTGGTGACCACGCCGGTCAGGCCGTCGGCGCCGGCGCTGACCCCCGCGATCGGATCGCCCGGCGCGGTGGACAGCGGCACCACCAGCGCCGCGGTCACCGCCCCTTGGGCCAGCGCCGGCACGGTTTCGGTGTCGCCGGCACGCAGTAGCGCGACCGTGGCCAGCACCGCGCTGGACAAGAACGGCATTGGCGCGACGGACCGGCCGATCTCCTCCATGACGACCGCGGCCTCGCGGGCACCCGCGCCGGCGCCGCCGAGCGACTCGGGCACCAGCAGCCCGGCCACCCCGAGCTCGGCGGCCAGGGTCCGCCAGACATCCGAAAAGTCTTGTGGCACCGCATCGTAGGCTCGCACCACCGATTCCGGCGGGCAGCGCTCGGCGAACAGGTGGCGAACGCTGTCGCGCAGCGCCTCTTCGGTGTCGGAGTACAGCAGGTCGCTCACCGGTTCAGGTCCTTCCAGGGCACGTCCTTGTCGACACGGTGTTCGCCCGGCAGGCCGAGGATCCGCTCGGAGATGGTGTTGCGCAAGATCTCCGAGGTGCCGCCCTCGATCGAGTTGCCGCGCGCCCGCAGGTAGCGGTATCCCGGCTCACGCCCGATCAGGTCGACGACTTCGGTCCTGCGCATGGTCCAATCGTCGTAGTGCAGCCCGGATTCGGCATACAGCTCCAGCTCGAAGCCCGAAATGGCTTGCGCCAGCGAGGCGAAGGCGATCTTCATGCCGGCGCCCTCGGGCCCGGGCTGACCCGCCACGGCCTGTTGCCGCAGCCGCTCACCGGCGAGCCGCAGGACCTCCGCGTCGACCCACAGCCGCATGAGCTCGTCGTGCATCGCGGGGTTGCGCAGACCCGGCTCGCCGCGCCAGGCGTCGGTGACCTTGCCGATGATCCCGCCCTCCCGCGGAACGCCGGGGCGAGAGCCGATCGCGACCCGCTCGTTGTTGAGCGTGGTGGTCGCGACGCGCCAGCCACCGCCCACCGGGCCGAGCCGGTTCGCGTCGGGCACCCGCACGTCGGTGAGGAACACCTCGTTGAACTCCGCCTCGCCGGTGATCTGCCGCAGTGGGCGGACGTCGACGCCGGGCTGCGTCATGTCGCACAGAAAGTACGTCAGCCCAGCGTGTTTGGGCACCGTCGGGTCGGTGCGGGCGACCAGGATGGCCATCTGCGCGTGCTGGGCCATCGACGTCCACACCTTCTGGCCGTTGACAATCCAGTCGTCGCCGTCGCGGACCGCCCGGGTGGCCACCCCGGCCAGGTCCGATCCCGCACCCGGCTCGCTGAACAGCTGGCAGTAGACGTGCTCACCGGTGAACAATGGGCGCAGGAACTTTCGCTTCTGCTCGTCGGTCCCGAACGCCGTGATCGTCGGCGCCGCCATGCCCATCCCGATGAAGTTCTTGACGGTGCCGCCCACCGGCGCGCCCGCGGCGGCCAGCCGGGTGTCGACGCGCTCCTGGGCCTTCCGCGGCAGGCCCAGCCCGCCGAAGCCCTGCGGCAGGTACACCCAGGCCAGGCCCGAGTCGTATTGCGCGCCAAGGAAATCCCGCGGGTCGGTGGTCGCCGGGTCGTGCTCGTCCAGCAGCGCCCGCACCCGCGCGTCCAGGTCGGGGCTCATTGCCGAAATCCCTGCGCGGGGCCGAGCAGCAGGCCGCCGTCGATGACCATCGTCTCGCCGGTGATCCAGCTCGCCGCGTCGGACACCAGGAAGACGACCGCGTTCGCCACATCGATGGGCTCACCGATGCGTCCGAGCGCGATCGATGACGCCAGCGGATCCTCGTGGTCCTTCCACAGCGCCTCGGCCAATCTGGTGCGCACCACCCCCGGGGCGATGGCGTTGACCCGGATGCCCGGTGAAAGTTCCAGCGCCAGTTGCTTGGTGACGTGGATCAGCGCGGCCTTGGTGGCGTTGTACAAACCCATGGCCGGCGATTGGTGCAGGCCGCCGAGGGAGGCGTTGTTGACGATCGCGCCGCCGTGCTCGCCCATCCACGACTTGACGACGAGTGACGTCCACAGCAGTGGGGCCCACAGGTTGACGTCGAAAATCTTGGCGAAGCGGGCGTGGTCCTGATCGATCAGCGGACCGTACGCCGGATTGGTTCCCGCGTTGTTGACCAGGATGTCGATGCCGCCGAAGCGCTCCAGCGTGAGGTCCACGCAGCGCCGCGCAGCGTCCTCGTCGACCGCGTGCGCGCCGACGCCGAGAGCCTTCTCACCGACCTGTGCCGCGGCCGCCTCCGCCGCTTCCTGTTTGCGGGCGGTGAGCACCACGTTGGCGCCGGCTGCGGCCAGCTGCTGCGAGATTGCCAGCCCGATCCCGCGCGAGGCGCCGGTGATGATCGCGGTGCGGCCGGTCAGATCCAGTGCGGTCATTGGCATGCCTTCTGTTGTGTTGGTGGCCGGACCATGCTGACGGAGGGGCAGCGGAGGACATCGGTGGCACCCGGAATTTTGTTCACGATGTTTTGTACACGTGTGTGCGTGGTATGCGAGTCGCATGTTAGCGAAATTGACCCTCATGAAACCATTGGTGGTGGCTGGCGCTGTTGCTGCGGCGATTGCCGCCGCACCGACGGCCGGAGCTGACGTTTTCGCGGCTGGGCCAGCGGCGACGGGCCCCTCGCCCACGCATGTGATCTTCAAGGACGACCCGGGCGGCAGCGGTTGCGACAACAACGGCAACTGCGGCTCCGGAGGCCAGAACAACGGGCGCGGCGGCGGCCCAGGCGGTCAGGGCTGCGTCCCGGGCGTCGGCTGCGGCTCGGGTGGCCAGTTCGCCGGTCCCGGCGGCGTGCCGGGCGGCCAGGGCTGTCTACCGGGCGTCGGTTGCGGCTCCGGCCACGGATAACATTTCGGCCCTCAGCCTCCCGGAGGCCTGGTGACCCAGGCCCGGGAGTCTGTGGGTTGAATTGCGGGGCGCGGCAGCATCGGCCCGCGATGGCGATTGCACCCATGGCCCTGTGCGTCCGCCACGATCCGGTTAGCTCCACGACGCACAAGAACGAAGAAGTCTGATCGCCGAAAGCCTTTCGGCGAGAACCACTTTCATGCCAAAGAAGCTATACCAATAACGATGGCCCCCTTCGCGCGTAAGGGGGCCATCGCCGTTGGCGGTCACCGGCTCGCATCGGCGACCACCATGGACTCAGAGCAACTTGAGCAGGTTGGAGATCAACAACCCGATATTGCTTGCCAACAAGCCACCAAAGTTGCTCAACATCGACGGCAAATTCGACAGCACCGACGGGATGCTTTGCAGCAGGGATGTCAATCCACCACTAACGCTGGTGACAATAGGAGTCAGAGACGGCCAGCCGTTGGTCAGCTGGTTCACAAAGCCCTGGAACGCGGTTTGCAGAGCTGCGAACCCGACGTTGCCGTTGGCGGTGATATTAGCCGCGCCGGGAGCGACCATTGCTTTCGCGATGGCCTTGGGCAAACTTACGAAGAGCTGGTTAACGAAGCCCGAATACTGAGTACTGAGCAGGCCTGCGTCAGCCGGACCAAAGCCGTTGAGGAAAGCGTTCACTGTTGCGCCAGGAACATTGAGGAGGTTAGTCACCGCGCCCAACGGATCCCCGGCACCCCACGAGTTGACAACCGCCTGCAGACTTGTCCCGAACCCTTGCTCGACTGCAGCAGGTAGGCTGAGGAGGCCGTAGCGACCGAAATTCGCCACACCAGTGGTGAGTAGCTTGGTGAGGAACGCCGCGAAATTTGTTGCGACATAGCCGGGAATTTTCAAGATTCCCTCGAGTGGGTCCCCGATCATTATGAACGGAGTCTCGAACAGTTGGTACACCTGGTCGATCGCGCCCGCGACGTTACTCGAAGCGAGATCGCCGAGCATCGTTTGGATAGTCGGCCCGAAATAGCCCGGGGCGGTGCCGGTGAAGTACGTGACAGCGCCCTGCGCGGCGCTTTGGTATGCCCCAACATAGAGGTCTGCGTAGGAGACCCCGTTTGCGGCGACTTGCTGTAAGAGCGGGAAAGGCAGCTTGCTGAAGGTGTTGTAGATCGTCTGCAGGTTGGTGCCCGCCGTCTGGAAGGTGTTGACCCATGTCGCGATGGGGAGAGGTAGTGCGGCGGGGTTGAGGAAGTCGGTGAGCGCGGCCGCAGGTACCGCGGCCGCGGCTGATCCGCGTGCGAGGGAGGCGAGTTCGCTTTCCACGCCGGCGAGCAGGTCGACCACGCTGTCAGCGGCGCCGGTGAGCTGAATGTTTGACACGCTCACCTGACGCAGTTGTTGGGCTAGGTGCGGGTCGGGCAGGTGCTGGGCCATGGGGGCTGCCGCGATGACAGCCGCGCTGGCCAGGGCGACTCCAGCGGTGATGTGGGGGCGGGCTGCGAGGTCCACGACCATCTCCTTTGATCGGTTGTCCAAATCGGATGGTCAGAAAGTAGCTGAGAACAACCCGAGTTTCGGGCGAGTTGAGGCAAACCAGGTCAAGTTCAGCCCGTAAACATCGAATCTCGCAAACTTTAAAAAATGATGGAACCAATGTTCATAAGGATTTTGAATAGCCTAGAGTTACCCCCCCCCCCGAATTTTAGTTCAAACCGCAACTACCCGACGACGGCCCTTGACATATGTTTGCCATCCCTAATGCGGTACCACCGGCAAACGCCCCTACACAAACCCACAGACCCGTCGCCAGGCTCACGCACGCAAGAAAGCGTGGCGTCGTCCGGAGTTCACCAACAAGTCGACGACAAGCACCCCCCAAACAACCGCCGAAAACCGAGGCCACGTTGCTAACGAAAACCCAACTGCCGGTGTGTAAATCGACAGGGTCCGATCAAGCCGTCGGTATCGCAAGGTATCCTCCGTTGTCCGGAATAGGTTGTGGCGACAGCAATTTCGATCACCGGACGCCTGCGTCCCGACACACCCCGCTCAGGCCAGCGAGAATTTGACGTAGCTGTCGACGTTGGCCGCGTGCAGGATCCACCGCCACCGCGCCGGGAGCTGCGGTTCGGCGGTGGCCGCGTCGACGACCTGCGGCTGCGCGACGCTGTAGGTCCGCCCCTTGGCCGTGATTGTCGCGGACCCGGCGGCAAGCACGTTGCGTAGCCAGTCGACGCCGGAGCCGTACGGCAGCGGCACCACAATTCCGTCGGACACCTTGAGCGCGACCACCGGGGTGGAGTATTGCTTGCCCGAACTGCGACCGGTGTGCCGGATCACCGCCGCATACCAGTGACGGCGGCCTGCTAGGGCCATCATGGCCGGGTTGGTCACGTGCTTGTTGAAGCGGCGGACCGAGTCTCGAACGCGCGGATCCTTGTAAGTGGGCATGGATAGCGAGTCTGCTCCGCCACCAGGCGCCCGGCCAGGGACCTTAGTCCAGTGTCGCAGGGACTTGAGCCAACGAAAGGCCACACGCAGCGACCGCCCTTGCCGGCTCGCCCGGCCCCACCACCGGTGTCCTATCGTGATAGCGGTGACGATCGACGACTTCGGCAGCACGTCCGAGGCGTTCTTCACTGCCGACGGCGACTCGTATCTGCCGGGCGCGATGACGCGAGGGCCCTGGGGCGCCGCAATGGGTGGCCAGATCGTCGGGGGCCTGCTGGCTTTCGGGATCGAGCGATCGGGTATCGATCCCGACTTTCAGCCCGCCCGCATTACCGTTGACCTGTTGCGTCCCGTTTTGCTCGAACCGGTGCAGATTCAGATTTCGGTGCAGCGAGAAGGCCGGCGCATCAAGCTCATCGATAGCACGCTGGTGCAGAACGAAAAGGCCGTCGCGCGGGCCAGCGCGCTGTTCCTGCGACGAGGCGAACATCCCGACGGACAGGTATGGTCCGCCCCGGTGCAGATGCCGCCGCTCCCCACCGGCTCCGACGAGTTCCCCACGGACATACCGTTTTTCATCTGGGGCTACGGCACCGACTCCCGGGGAAGTCGCGGCATGACCGAGTGGGAACAGTCACACTCCCAGAAGTTCGCGTGGACGCGGCTGTTTCGCCCGATGGTGCAGGGCCATCCGCTCACACCGTTCACTCGCCTGGCATTCGTCGGTGATATCACCAGCTCGCTCACGCATTGGGGCACTGGCGGATTGCGCTACATCAACGCCGACTACACCGTCACCGCGAGCCGGCTGCCGGACGGTGAATACCTCGGGCTGGCAGCCCACAGCCACTACGGCACGGCGGGCGTCGCCACCGGCGCCGCAACACTGTTCGACCGGCACGGGCCGCTAGGCACCAGCTCGGCGCTGGCCCTTGCCCAACCCGCCGAGGCATTCAAGCCGGCTTATCTGTAGGCGGTATCCCATCAACTGAGCGGCGGCCTTGCCCCAAGCTCCCAGCACGCCTCCAGGTCGCTCTTGCTCGGTTTATTGCGAAACCAAGCTTCATCCTCTCGGGGTAGACCATTGCCGGGCGCAAGGCGGCCCCCGCTCGTTCATGGCTTGGACCGGGGGCGGTGCGGCTCAGGCGGGGACGGCGGCGCCGAGGGCGAAGTCGAAGTTCCCCACCCCGTGGCGGGCGAGGCCCATCATGACCAGGCCCGTTCCTTCGAGCCAGTGCGCCATGTTCAGGCTGCCGACGTCGAGCGGGCGCAGTTTGAGGCTCGCGATGAACTCCGCCAGGTCCACCTTGGCGCGCGCGTCGTCGCCGGCGATGAAGACGTCGAGCGGGCGGCCCTGAGCCAGGACGACACCGAAGATGGTGTTGAAGGCCTTCACCACGCTGGCGCTGGCCGGGGCGGCCTTGGCAACTTGCTGTGCGATCGAGGTGCCATCGGGGATGGCCATCCCGTCGGCTGCGGCATTGAAGGGGTTGCTGATGTCGACGATGACCTTGCCCGCGAGGGCCTCTCCGTACTGGGCGACGACCGGAACGACGTTGGCGTACAACAGGGAAACGATGACGATGTCCCCGGCCGGGACGGCGCCGAACTCTCCCGTCGTGGTGCCGCCGCCGAGGTCCTTGGCGAGGTCAGCGGCCTTGGACCGATCGCGGCCGATGACCTCGACGGCGTTTCCGCCCGCTATCGCCAGCGCGCCGATGACGCGGGCCATGTTCCCGGTGCCGATGATGCTGATGCTGCTCATGAGGTGTCCCGTCTTAAACTAACGATCGAAAAGGTTGATGTGTCCACCTTAATCAGAGTTTGTTGATGAGTCAACCAATCGGATAACATCGAGGCTAATGGAACCGAACTGGCTGAACCCTCGTGAAGACCGCGCCTGGCGGGCCTTCCAGCACGCGCATCATCAGCTCGACGTGCACCTGAACCGGGGCCTGCAGGAATCGGGCCTATCGGGGGCCGACTACGAGATCCTCGCGGTGCTCTCGGGTCACGACGCGGACCGCATGCCCGCCCGCGACCTGTGCAACACGCTGGGCTGGGAGAAGAGCCGCGTCTCCCACCAGGTGCGGCGCATGCAGAAGGACGGGCTGATCTGCCGCGAGCCCAACCCCGACGATGCCCGCAGCACCATGGTCTGCCTGCTACCGGCGGGCCGCGTCGCCATCGAGAAGGCGGCGCCCGGGCACGTGGAGGACGTCCGCCGGAACTTCATCGACCTGCTCACCCCGGCTGAGCTCGAGATGCTCGCCGCCCTCAACGAACGAGTCCTGCGCCACCTGGCCAAAGACGACGACTCTCCCGCCGAAGACGAGCCCTCATAGCCTTCGTCAGCCGTGAGCATGGCCTGTGGCGCCCGGATGCTGATCGTGGCCGCGCAGACCACCAGATGGCCGAGCGATTCACTCCATCAGCTGGGCGGCGACCGTCGCGCCAAGGTTCCAGCAAGCCTCAAGGTCGGCTTTGGCGGGCTTGCCAGATACGACCACGTACTCCGCCGCCTTCACCCAGCCAAGTCCGGCGGTGATCCCGTCGACTGCGCGCTCTGCTCCCTCAGTGCCTTCGTTGCCGTGGAGCCACAGCCCATACGGTCGGCCCCGGGTGGAGTCGAGGATCTGGTAGTACGACTGGTCGAACGCCAGCTTGAGCGCACCGCTGATATACCCGAGGTTCGCCGGAGTGCCCAATAGGTAACCGTCGGCCTCAAGCATCTCGACCGGGGACACCGTGAGAGCCGGTCGCCGGACAACCTCAACACCCTCGATCTCAGGGTCGGTCGCCCCGGCCACCACCGCCTCAAACAGCTCCTGGCAGTGGGGGCTTGGCGTGTGATGCACGATCAGCAGCGTCTTAGCCATCTGCGCCCCCGCAGTGCCGGCACAGTTCCACGGCCGTCTTCATGGCCTCCCGCGCGCGCCGGCGATCACCCGCGTAGTCGTAGGCTCGGGCCAGCCGGTACCAGCGTCGCCAGTCGTCGGGTTGGGCTTCCACCTCGGTACGCACGGCGACGAACAGCGCGTCGGCGGCGTCCCGCTCGATGCGGCCCGACGGCCGTCGCGGAAGCGCGCTGGTGTCGAGTTCCATTCCGTCGTCGGCGATCAGGCGTGCCAGCCTCTGGTGAGCGAATCCGGCCCGTAGGGTCGCGATCATCGCCCACAGCCCGATGATGGGCATGATCAACAGCGCCAGCCCCAGGCCGACGGCGGCGGCCCGGCCCGAGGCGATCATCGCGATAGCCAGGCGGCCCAGCAGCACGAAGTACGCCAGCATCGCCACGCACATGAACGCGATGAGCAATTGGATGCGCAGGGTGCCGTTCATCGCAGGTCGAGCAGGGGCTCCAGACCCACCGTGAGGCCGGGGCGTTCCTTGATGCGGCGCACGGCCAACAACACGCCCGGCACGAACGACGTGCGGTCAAGGCTGTCGTGGCGGATGGTCAGCGTCTCGCCCTCGGTGCCGAACAGGATCTCCTGGTGGGCGACCAGTCCGGCCAACCGCACCGAATGCACCGGGATGCCGTCGACGTCGGCGCCGCGGGCGCCGGGCAGGCTGGTGCTGGTGGCATCGGGGTTGGGCGGCAAGTCTTTTCGCGCCTCGGCGATCAGCTTCGCGGTGCGGGCCGCGGTGCCCGACGGGGCGTCGGCCTTGTGCGGGTGATGCAGCTCGATGACCTCGGCCGAGTCGAAGAAGGGCGCGGCCTGCTTGGCGAAGTGCATCGACAGCACCGCGCCGATGGCGAAGTTCGGCGCGATCAGCACGCTTGTGTTCGTGCCTGCCAGCCACGACCCCACCTTGTCGAGGCGCTCTTCGGTGAAGCCGGTGGTGCCGACCACGGCGTGAATCCCGTTGTCTATGAGGAACTTTAAGTTGTCCATCACCACGTCGGGGTGGGTGAAGTCGATGACCACTTCGGTGTCGCCCTCGGTCAGCAGGCCCAGCGGATCACCGGCGTCCACCTTCGCGGACAGCGTCAGGTCCTCGGCGGCCTGCACCGCCGCTACCATCGTCGACCCCACCTTGCCCTTGGCTCCCAGCACGCCTACCCGCATTCGTGAAGCCTACTGCGGCCCCTCTTTTGCGCGAGCGTGCGTGTTTGTACGCCGACACGCCGCTGGTGGTGGCATTTTGCGCACGCTCGGCCGGGTCGGTTCAGGACTTGACGGAGCCGGCCGGTCGATAGCCCGCCTCCGCGAGCCAGGCCCGGGCGCGGCCACGCTGGCGCTCGCCGGAGAACTGGTAGTAGCGCTCCAGCTCGTCGGGCCAGCGCGAGAGGACGTCTTTGAACCGGCGCCTGCACCGCGTTTGCGTCCCACTCACCCATGCCCGCAACCGTAACGAGGAATCCGTAGCCGGCGGGATGCCGGTTGTCCACAGTTCGGCGTTCATCCACAGGGGCCCCATATCCCGTGGCCGATGTCGGCGGCCGACAATAGAATTTCGGGCATGGTTCGATCCCGCAGAGCCGGCAGGTAGTAGGGCTGCCGCGGCAACTCCGGCCCCCTCACCAGCGAAGAGAAGGCTAATCGTCGCAATGTAACGATGAGAGACGGGAACGAATAGCACGCGGAATGGCCTCTGACCAGCACATTTGCAGCGGCCGTATTGTTTTTGCAAATCCTACGGGCCGGTGGGTCTCTAAGAGCTGCCGTTACATCTACAGTTGACGGTGACAGAACTGCAGGTTTTGCGAGAGGTGAGTGCTTCGATGGCTGCAGTGATCAGCTACGAGTCGGAGTCCGAGATCGTGGAGTCCGACGCGGACTCGCGGTTGCACCTGACCGCCAGGGAACCGCATCAAAAATACGTGCGCATTGTTGAGGAAAACGGCACGATTCGCTTGGTGCCGTTAGACCAATTGCACGAGTCAGAACGAGCGATTCTTCTCAACCCGCAGCTATACGCCGACACCAGAGCGGGCCTACAGGAGTTCAGCAGAGGCGAACGGGTATCTAGCGACTGGCTACTCAGCGACGAGTGAACGAAAACGAGGCCGAGACCGTATGGCTGAGCCCGTCCGTGGATGCCTGGTTGCATCGCGCCCGTGACACTCGGCGGCTGAAGGATAAGTTCAAGAAGGCGCAGCGGGCCATCCGCATTATGCGCCAGGCCGGGCCGTCATACCCGTCTTTCTGCACCCATCAGATGGAGCACTTACCGGGCCCCGGCGGGGCCACGATCTGGAACTCGTATGTGGAAAACAAGACGCCGCAGGCTTGGCGCATGTACTGGGTGCGTTGCGACGACGGCTCGATACAGATCGTCTCTATCGGCCCTCACGATCACTATCCGGGCGAACAGCCGGATCCCTAGTCGAGATCCTCGTTGTCGGGGTCGAGGCCGCGTTGCCCCCGGCCGCAGGGATTGATCGCGCCGCAGGTGTGCAATTTCTGACCTTCGGCCAACGCCTTAGTCCGCGGTCAGTTAGGCGATCCGAAATTGGGCCAGCACAACGGATTGCCGGTGACCGTCATCGTGTCGACCACGCAGGAGCTGACCTCGGGCGCGGGCCGAGCGGTGACGGGCGGCAAGACCGACATCAACAACCTCGCCTTGACCTGCATACCCAACCACAAGCTGGCCGAACAAGGCTGGAAGACAAGGAAACTCCCCAACGGCCGCACCGAGTGGATACCGCCGCCGCACCTCGACCGCGGCGCGCGCACCAATGACTATCACCACCCGGAACGGCTCTTCGACGACGATGAAGCGCCTTGACCCGCGCCTACTTTTTGAACCGCCCGGCGAAGCCGCGCAGCGGCAGGTCGGCGCTGGTGATGAGTCCCGGGGGCGCCACCACCACCGACGTGATCGCGTTGAGGGCGGGCAGACCGGTCACGGTCATGCCGATCGAGGCGAAATTGTCGGGATTCGACAGGTCCACGCCGGGCTTGGGGAAGATCATGTGCTTGTTGTAGACGCACGGGTCGCCCTTGATCTGGGTGATGTAGCAGCCCTTGATGTTCCAGCTCGGGTCGGTGTGCGGCGTCATCTGCCACTCCAGGTGCGTCTCGACGCGCGGAACGCCGTCGACCATGCCCTGATACTTGATGTAGTTGCCGCCCAGCGAGCCTTTGGGCAGCGTGTACCAGCCCAGGTCGACGTCTTTGGTGCAGGCGCCCAGCTCGTAGCTGAACGTGACCTCGTCGAGGGGCAGGTCGAAGCAGTCGGCCATCATCAGCACGCTGTCGGCGAAGACGCGGGTGTACTTCTCCAGCTTCGATGGGACCTCCGGGTCGTCGACCGGCTGGCCGTAGCCCACCTCGATCCAGGTGTCGCGCGAGTGGTGGCACGACACGTCGACCGACTCGATGGTGGTGACGTTCTCGATCTCGGCGACATCGGCCGAGCACACCACGCCGAGGATCTGGTTCAGCCCCGGGTTCATTCCGGTGCCGTAGAAGGTCGCGCCGCCCTTCTCGCAGGCCTCAGCCAGCAGCCGGGTCACCGGCTTGCCCGACGGGTGCGGGTGGTTCTTGTCGCGGTGCCAGCCGGTGATCCAGTCGGCGGTGGTGACGATATTGATGCCCGCCTCAAGCACTTTGGCGTAGAGGTCCTCGTCGGGAAACACGCCGTGAAACGTCAGCACGTCCGGACGGGCCGCGATGATCTCCTCGACGGTGCCGGTCGCGGTCACCCCGTTGGGAGCCAGACCGGCGAGCTCGCCGGCGTCGCGGCCGATCTTTTCCGGCGAATAGCAGTGCACGCCAACGAGTTCCAGGTCGGGCCGCGTGGCGATCCGCTTGATCATCTCCTTGCCGACATTTCCGGTCGCGACCTGGAAGACGCGGACGGGTCGAGCGGGTGCATTCATTGCGGGTCAGCCTTTCTGCGATGCGTACACCTCGGCGGCGCTGCCACCGATGCCGTCGGGATAGAACTGCTTGGCCCACGTGCGAATCGCGGTGAAGCCCTCATACTCGGAAGTGGCCAGCGCGGGTGGGTCCGAATAGCGCTGGTGTCGCCAGATTTCGATGTCCTGCTCGAACTGTCGGATCACTTCCCGCCCGAATTCGGCCGCCTTGGTCGCCGCGCGGGCCGGATCCTTGCCCGGCCTCCGCCCGATGTAGACCATGAACCGGACGTCGGAGGTGGACTCGTCGACCGGTGTGATCGCCGAGATGGTGCGGTTGTCGACCATGCCCCAGCTCTTGGTCACCGCGATCCCCAGGCCGCCGTTGATGGCCTGCACGCCGCTGTTGACGTCCTCGATCCGCTGGCCGTCGTCGCCCTCGAACGTGATGGTGAAGTCGACGAAGGACACCGGCTCGGCGAAGTCGTGGCGGGTGAACACCGGCACGATCGGGGTGTTGTGCACGTACTTGAAATGCGCGAAGTCCACGCCGTTTTCGAGCACGTACTGCGGGTGCAGTTCCAGGCCCGCGCGGAACAATCGCTGCTGCGGGTAGTAGCCGTCGGCGCCGCTGCCGTCGGCAAATGCGGCGAACACGTCCGGTGCGTCGAAGAACGGCTCGCGCCGCTGCGCGTCGTGCCAGACGTAGACCGACTCGTTGCGCTCCACCACGGGGTAGGTGCGAATGCGCCGGCCGCGGTTGGGCCGATCCTGATACGGGATGCAGACGTTGCGGCCCTGCTGGCTCCACTGCCAGCCGTGGAACGGACACTGCAGCACCTCGCCGACGACCTTGCCGCCGTAACCCAGGTGCGCGCCGAGGTGTTCGCAGTAGGCGTTCATCACGGTGAGCCCGCCGGACTCGGCCCGCCAGGCGACCATCTCCTCGCCGAAGTAGGTCATCGTGTGGACGTCGCCGACGCCGATCTCGTCGGACCAGGCGACCTGGAACCATCCGGTCGGTTTCATCGACAACGGCGGCTTAGCCATCGAGCCCTGCCATCTGAGCTGTCCTCCTCGGGTAGGAATGATAGGCGCGGCCGCCAAGAAATAACAGTACCGTCTATGAAAATGGTAGGCTCGGCGGGTGACCGAAGCCAAGGTCGGCGGCCGGCGCCCCAACCGGCGTGGCCACGCGACGCGCGAAAACATGCTCGAGGCCGCGCTGAAGTCGCTGGCCTCCGGCGAGCCGGGCTCGGTGTCGGCCAACCGGATCGCCAAGGAGATCGGCGCCACCTGGGGCGCGGTGCAGTACCAATTCGGCGACACCGACGGCTTCTGGGCCGCGGTGCTGCACCGCACCGCCGAGCGGCGCGCCGCCACCTTCACCACGCCGGCACGACCGGACGCGCCGTTGCGCGAGCGCGTCGCGGCCATCATCGACACCCTCTATCTGGGCCTGGCATCGGCGGACTCGCGCGCGATCGAAAACCTGCGGGCGGCGCTGCCCCGAAACCCCGACGAGCTCGAACGCCTCTACCCGCGCACCGCCGCCGAGCTGTTCTCCTGGGGCAAGAGCTGGCTGGAGACGTGCCAGCACGCCTTCGCCGGCCTCGACGTCGACCCGGACCGGGTGCGCGAGGTGGCCGCCCTCATCCCCGGCGCCATGCGCGGCCTGGTGTCCGAACGCCAGCTGGGCTCCTACGCCGACCTCGACATGGCGCGGCGGGGTTTGACCAACGCGTTGGCCGCCTACCTGGAGCGACGGCCTTAGCCTTGAACGTGTGGAGGCCAGCGACATCCGGATCCGCGCAGCCAAGCCGGACGATTTCGCCAACATCGCGGAGATGCACTATCCGGTTTGGCGACGGTCCTGGGCCGGAATACTGGCGCCGCCCTTGCTCGACATCCTCGGTCCGCCGAAACGGTGGGTCGCCGAGATCTACCCGCGAACCCTGAGTCGCCGCGGCTGGAGCATGTGGATCGCCGAGGCCGGCGGCCAGACGCTGGGCGTGGCCATCTTCGGGCCCGACGATGCGACCCCCGACGACCTCCAGATCGACGCCCTCTACATCGCGGAGGAAAACCAGCGGCACGGCATCGGCGGCCGCCTGCTCGACGCGGCACTGAGCTCACGCCCTTGCGGCGACGTGACCTTGTGGTGCGCCGAAAGGAACGCCAAGGCGCGCCACTTCTACGAGAAGAACAACTTCCGGCTCGACGGCCGCACGCTCGATTGGGAGCCGCTTCCCGGTGTGAAGGTGGCCCACGTCGGCTACCGGCTCAGGCGTCGATGACGATCCGGTCGCCGTTCGCCCGCGACACACAGACCAGCATTTCGTCATCGCCCACCGCGGTGCGGCTCCGGTAATCGACCTGCCCCGCAAGGACTTTCACCTTGCAGGTCCCGCAGAAGCCCTGCCGGCACGAGTAGGGGGTCGTCGGATCCCGGTCGAGCATGACGTCGAGCGCGGACCGATTCGCCGGGACGCTGAGCACTCGCCGCGACCGCGCCAGTTCCAGCTCGAACCGAACCCCGTCGACCACCGGCGGCGGGCTGAACCGTTCGTAATGCAGTGGCGCGTCGGCGTGTTCGTCGCGGGCCACCCGCACGGCTTCCAGCATGGCGGTCGGCCCGCACACGTAGACGGCCGTCGTCGGACCGGCGCCGGCGAGCAGTTCGTCCACGGTGGCGATGCGGCCGCGCTCGTCGTCGGCCCACACGGTCACCCGGTCGGGGGCCACCGACACCACCTCGTCCAGGAACGGCATGTACTCCCGGCTGCGACCGGCATAGACTGCGCGCCAACCGATTCCGCGCTGCTCCGCCACCCGGATCATCGGTAGGATGGGCGTCACGCCGATGCCGCCGATGACGAACAGCACGTCGCGCTCGGCCGTGCCGAGATGGAACGCGTTGCGCGGGCCTTCGAACGATAACGTGTCCCCCACCCCGAAAGCGGCGTGCATCTCGACGGAACCGCCGCCGCCGTCGGCGATCCGGCGGATGGCGATGCGGTAGTCGGTGCGCCGCCCGGGCGGACCGCACAGCGAGTACTGCCGGCGCCGGCCCGAGGGCAGCTGGACGTCGATGTGCCCGCCGGGCGACCAGGACGGCAGCAATCCGCCGTCCGGGGCGGCCAGCGTCAACGCGACCACATCGGGGGCGACGAGCTCGCGCTTGGTGATCACCGCGGATTGCGTGCGCCGCACCGACTTTACCCGCGACGGCTGCCACCGCGAGGTCGAGGCGAATCCGTCGAACAACACGCGGATGCCCCACAGCACCGCGCCGAGGCGATCGCGTTCGCGCCGCCCGTACAGGTCGGCGGGCCTGGAATCCCAGATACCGTCCCGCATTCCTACGTCTGCCGAATGTCCAAGCGCGCCAACAGCCGAAGCGCCGACGGACTGATGCGCCGCATCGCGTAGCCGATCCTGGACTCGGCGGCGATCGGCAGCACGGCCGGGCCGGTCTTGACGGCCTTGACGATCGCGGTGGCCACGGCCTCCGGCGGGTAGTTGCGGCGCCGGTAGGCCGCGTCGGCCTTCTGCCGGGCCCGGTCCTGCCGTTCGGCCGACATCCCGGCGTAGACGGTGCTTTTGGCGATGTTGGTGTTGACGAATCCGGGGCACACCGCGGTGACGGTGATGCCCTCATCGGCGAGGTCGGCGCGCAGCGATTCGCTGAAACCGAGCACCGCCGCCTTGGTGGTGCTGTAGGCGACCATGGATTTCGATGGCATGTACGCCGCCGCCGACGCCACGTTGATGATCGTTCCGCCCTCGCCGCGCTCGACCATCTGCGCGCCGAACGCCCTGCTGCCGGCGATGACGCCGCGGACGTTGACGCCCATGATGTCGTCCCAGTTCGCGGGGCTGGTTTCCAGGAAGCGGCCCGCCATCCCGATGCCGGCGTTGTTCACCAGGATGTCGACCACGCCGTGCTCGTTAAGCACTTGCGCGGCAAGGTCATTCATCGCCTTTTCGTCGCTGACGTCGACCCGGTACACCGCGGCCTCGGCGCACGCGGCACGAACGGCATCCGCGGTTTCGTTGGCCGCGGCGAGGTCGCGATCGACGATCGCCACCTTGCGGGCGCCGCGCCGGGCCAGTTCCACCGCGGTGGCCCGGCCGATGCCCGCACCCGCCCCGGTGACCAGCGCGAGTTTGCCCCGCACCTCCCGCGGACCGCCGCGGGCCGCCGACGGGCTCGAAGCGGCGCCGGCGTTTTGATCGACCCACTCGCCGGTCAGCCGCGCGATGACGTCGGGACGCGACGTCACCACCCAGTGCCCGCCCTCGATGGGAATCACCCTGCCGCCGGCGGGAATCGCGCCGGTGAACCGTTGCAGCGCGGGCGTCACGAAGATGTCCCGGCGCGGCACCAGAACCTGAACGGCAACGGTGGTTCCCGGCGGCTGGGGGCCCGGCGATAAAAACGGCGCGGGCATGTTCGCCCGGTACAGGTTGAGCCCGTTGACATAGTCGGCGACCGAGCGCGGGATCGCGCCGCGCCGGCTGCGGGTGCTCGACCGGCCGATGCGTTCAAACGCCTCAACGACTTTCGCACCGAGCCCCGAGCGAAATGCCAGTTCGGGCACAACCGGGCACAGGAAGAAACCGATATAGCCCGACGCCAGCAGCTGCCGAGCGACCTGAGCCACGGCCCGGGGGCTGCGCGCCGACCGCAGGAAGGCGCCCGCGTACTGCAGGTGCGGGCCCGAAATCGACGTGAACGACGCGACTTTGCCCATCACCGAATCGTCGGTGACCGCCGCCCAGGCTTGGATCGAGCCCCAGTCGTGGGCCAGCAAGTGAACCCGCTCGACGCCCAGGCCGTCGATGACCGCGCCGAGGTCGGACACCAGCTGCACGAAGGCGTACCCGGATCGCTTTGCCGGACAAGATGATTCACCGGCCCCGCGCACGTCGTAGGCCACAAAGTTGTAGCGCTCACCGAGTTCCGAGGCCACGCCGTCCCAGACGTGGTGGTTGTCCGGCCAGCCGTGAATGGCCAGGATGGTCGGGCGCGCCGGATCGATCTCGGTGTAGCGGTGGACGGCCAGGGTGACGCCGTCGGAGGCGGTGATGCGGGACGTGACGGTCATGGGCTCAGTGCGAGGCGCGCGCGGCGGGTGAGACGGCCAGGTAGTCGACGGCCAGCCCCAGCCCGCCCAGCTGCGACGGGTGGAAACCCGGCCGGTAGTAGGCACCGACGCCCCGCACGAATTTCATCGGGCCGGGCACCAAGCCCCGGCGCGCCGCCGTGAAGTAGTCGCGCCAGCGCGGCTTGGTCCCCGGCGGCAGGTACGGGTCCACCGAGTACAGGAATCGCACCCCGCGGATCCACAGCAGCAGCATGGCCGGCCCCACGACCAGCTGGGCGCGCGCCCGCCGCCAATAGCCGGCGCGGAGGTGCTTCATGGTGTCGAACGCGACGGCCTTGTGCTCGACCTCTTCGGCGCCGTGCCAGCGCAGCATGTCCAGCATCACCGGGTCGGTGCCGATGGCGTCGTGGGCCGGCGAGTTCAGCACCCACTCGCCCAGGATGGCGGTGTAGTGCTCGATGGCCGACACGAACGAAACCTGCTCGAGCAGCCAGCTGTGCTGCCGTCGCGGGCCCCAGCCGGGCCTGGGGCCCAGCAGCTTCTCGAACAGCCACCCGATCTGGTCGGTGTACGGGGTCAGGTCGACGCCCCGGGCGGCGAAGTGGGCGAGCACTTTCGAGTGTGCCTGGGAATGCAGGGCCTCCTGGCCGATGAATCCCTGCACGTCCAGCCGCAGCTGATCGTCCTTGATCAGCGGCAGCGCCTTCTTGAACACGTCGACGAAAAACTCCTCGCCCGCGGGCAGCAGCAGGTGCAGGACGTTGAGCATGTGGGTGACGAACGGCTCACCGGGCACATAGTGAAAGGGCAATTTCGACCAGTCGAAGTCGACGTCGCGGGCCTCGAGGACCAAACGCTCGTGGTCCAGGGACGCCCCTAGCCTCGAATGCGGACCCGCTGCCTGATCGTCGACGGTGAACATCGTGGCCCCCTACCCTTCGACCGCTGGCCAGTATAGAACGCGGTCGCACGTTTGCCGGCCTGCCGAACTTTCTTCACACTTGAGGCATGCGCGTCGGCATTCCCACCGAGACCAAGAACAGCGAATTCAGGGTGGCCATCACCCCCGCCGGCGTCGCCGAACTGACCCACCGCGGCCACGAGGTGCTCGTCCAGGCCGGCGCCGGGGAAGGGTCGGCGATCGCCGATGCGGAGTTCAAGGCGGCGGGCGCCCAGCTGACCGGCACGGCCGAACAGGTGTGGGCCGAGGCCGACCTGCTGCTCAAGGTCAAGGAACCGATACCCGCCGAGTACGGCCTCCTGCGACGCCGCCAAATCCTGTTCACCTACCTGCACCTGGCCGCTTCCCGCGCGTGCACCGATGCGCTATTGGCCTCCGGCGCAACGTCGATCGCGTATGAGACCGTCCAGGCCGCCGACGGCACGCTGCCGCTGCTGGCCCCGATGAGCGAGGTCGCCGGCCGGCTCTCCGCCCAGGTCGGGGCCTATCACCTGATGCGGACCCAAGGCGGGCGCGGCGTGCTGATGGGCGGGGTGCCGGGCGTCAAGGCCGCCGACGTCGTGGTGATCGGCGCCGGCACCGCCGGCTACAACGCCGCCCGCGTCGCCGGCGGCATGGGGGCGTCCGTCATGGTGCTCGACGTCAACATCAACAAGCTGCGGCTGCTCGACGCGGAGTTCGGCGGCCGGATCGGCACCCGCTACTCGTCGGCGTACGAGCTCGAAGGCGCCGTCAAGCGCGCCGACCTGGTGATCGGCGCCGTCCTGGTGCCCGGCGCCAAGGCTCCCACACTCATCTCGAATTCGCTTGTCGCACAGATGAAGCCGGGCGCGGTGCTGGTGGACATCTCCATCGACCAGGGCGGCTGCTTCGAGGACTCCCGGCCCACCACCCACGATCACCCGACGTTCGCCGTGCACGACACCCTGTTCTACTGCGTGGCGAACATGCCCAGCGCGGTGCCGAAGACGTCGACCTTCGCGCTGACCAACGCGACGATGCCGTACGTGCTCAAACTCGCCGACCACGGCTGGCGAGCGGCATGCCGGTCGGATCCCGCTCTGGCCCATGGGCTTTCGACGCACGACGGGGCGCTGCTGTCCGAACGGGTGGCCGCCGACCTCGGCCTGCCGTGCACCGACCCGGCCAGCGTGTTGGCCTAACCGGTGAGGCCGGCGATGATGTCGGCCGCCGGCCCGGATTGCGCCTTCCGGAACGATGTTCCGGCCCAGAGCGTCATCCCGTTGGGGTCCTCCAGGTTGGCCGCCGCCGCCCGTATCGGCGACGTCATCTGGTTGACCTCCGGGTAGCCCAGCGGCGCCACGTTGTCGAGCAGGCGGATGAACTCGTTCTCCAGGCCCCGCCCGTACCGGCCCGAGAACGCGCGCGTGACGATGGTGTTGGCGAAGAGCTGATTCTTCATGGCGGCGCGGTGCGCGGGGTTGGTGCCCGCCTCGTCGCTGAGCAACAGCGCCGTGCCGACCTGGGCGGCCACCGCCCCCCTGTCCAGCACGCCCGCGACATCCTCGGCGGTGCCCAAACCCCCGGCCGCGACGAGTGGGACGTCGTGTGCGCTGCGGATCCGGGCGAGCAGATCGCGCAGCGACTCGGTGCCGGGTTCCATGTCGGGCGCGAAGGTGCCGCGGTGCCCGCCGGCGCCGGGACCCTGGACCACCAGGCTGTCGGCGCCGGCGGCGATGGCCACCCCGGCCTCGTAGGCCGACGTCACCGTGACCATCACCAACAGGCCCAGCGCGCTCAACCGCCGAAGGACATCGGGCGACGGCACACCGAAGGTGAAGGAGACCAGCTCCGGGCGCACGTCGGCCACCACCTCGAGCTTGCGTTCCCAGTCGTCGTCGTCGCCGTACTCGGGCCGGCCGACCTCGACCTGGTAGTACTCGGCGATGCCTTCGAGTTCGTCCGCGTAGTAGTCCAGTGCCACCCAGTCGGCGACACTGGGTTGGGGCACAAGCAGGTTGACACCCAGCGGGCCGGTGGTCATGGCGCGGGCGGCGGCGATGTCGTCGGCGAACCGCTCCGCGCTGATGTATCCGGCGGGGATGAAACCGAGCCCGCCCGCGTTGGACACCGCGGCGGCCAACGCCGGGGTGCCGGGGCCGCCGGCCATCGGCGCACCCACGATGGGCACCATGATGTCCCAGAAGCCCAGTACCATCCGGCTAATGTACCATCGCCCGAAGTTGTTGGGGCAGTGATCGTTTCGAGGTGTACGGACCCAGAACGGCGGCGCCGTAGGGCTTGCCCAGCAGCCGGCGGGCCACGGCGTTGACCTCCTCGACGGTCACCCCGTCGATTTGCCGCAGGGTGTGCTCGATGCTGCGGTGTTTGCCGTAGTTCAATTCGCTGCGGCCGAGGCGGCTCATCCGGGAGCTGGAATCCTCTAGGCCCAGGACGAGCCCGCCGCGCAACGAGCCCTTGGCGATGCGGCATTCGGCCTCGGTGAGGCCGTCGCGCGCCACCGCCTGCAGCACCTCACCGGTCACCCGCATGACCTCGGCGAAACGCTCCGGCAGGCACGCGGCGTACACCGACAGCGCGCCGCTGTCGGCGAAGATGTCCAGCGTCGAGTAGACCGAGTAGGCCAGCCCGCGCAGCTCGCGAACCTCTTGGAACAGCCGGGAACTCAGGCCGCCGCCCAGCGCGGTGTGCAGCACCGACAGCGCCCAGCGATGCTCCCAGCCGCGCCCGGGGGTGCGCACGCCCAACGACACGTGGGTCTGCTCGGCGTCCCGGTGGACCAGCGCCAGTCCGGGGTGGCCGGGCACCCGCCCGGCGCCCTTGCGGGGGGCGGCGGGCTGCCGTCCGCGCACCAGACGCGACCCGAAATGCTCGCGCACCAGCGCGACCACCTCGTCGTGGTCGACGTTGCCGGCCACCGCGACGACCATCCGTTCCGGCGTGTAGCGCCGCACGTGAAACGAGTGCAGCTGCGCCCGCGTCATCGCCGACACCGACCGCGCGGTGCCGATCACCGGGCGGCCCACCGGGTGGTCGCCGAACAGCGCCGCCAGGAACATGTCGCCCAGCGCGTCCTCGGGGTCGTCGTCGCGCATCGCGATCTCCTCGAGCACCACGTCGCGCTCCAGCTCGACGTCGCCGGCGGCGCAGCGACCGTTGAGCACCACGTCGGCGACCAGGTCGACGGCCAGCTCCAGGTCGCTGTCGAGCACGTGCGCGTAGTAGCAGGTGTGCTCCCTGGCGGTGAACGCGTTTAACTCCCCGCCGACGGCGTCCATCGCCTGCGCGATGCCCACGGCCGTGCGGGTCGGGGTCGACTTGAACAGCAGGTGCTCGAGGAAGTGCGCCGCCCCGGCCACGGTGGCACCCTCGTCGCGCGATCCGACGCCCACCCAGACCCCGACCGACGCGGAGCGCACCGCGGGCAGGTATTCGGTGACCACCCGCAGGCCGCCCGGCAGGGTGGTGCGGCGCAGTGCGGCCGGGGATTGGGCTTCGGCGGTCCGTAGCCCCCGCCGCAGCGCGGGATCAGCTGTTGGCCGTCGCGGCATCGGCTGGTGCGGCCTCCTGGGGAGCCCCGGCATCGGCGGGGGCCGAGCTGTCTGCTGAATCGTCGTCGGCCACCAGGACCAGAGAGATCTTGCCCCGCTTGTCGATATCGGCGATCTCGACCTGCAGCTTGTCGCCGACGTGCACGACGTCCTCGACCTTCGCGATGCGCTTGCCCTTGCCGAGCTTGGAAATGTGCACCAGACCGTCACGACCGGGCAGCAGCGACACGAACGCACCGAAATCCGTTGTCTTGACCACGGTTCCGAGGAACCGCTCGCCCACCGTCGGCAGCTGCGGATTGGCGATGGCGTTGATCTTGTCGATCGCCGCCTGCGCCGAGGGGCCGTCGGTGGCGCCGACGAACACGGTGCCGTCGTCCTCGATGGAGATCTGCGCCCCGGTCTCCTCGGTGATCGAGTTGATCACCTTGCCCTTCGGGCCGATGACCTCACCGATCTTGTCCACCGGGACCTTGATGGTGGTCACCCGCGGCGCGTACGGGCTCATCTCGTCGGGCGCGTCGATGGCCTCGGCCATGACCTCCAGGATGGTCAGCCGGGCATCCTTGGCCTGCGCGAGGGCGCCCGCCAGAACCTGGGAGGGGATGCCGTCCAGCTTGGTGTCGAGCTGCAGCGCGGTGACGAAGTCCTTGGTGCCGGCGACCTTGAAGTCCATGTCGCCGAACGCGTCCTCGGCGCCGAGGATATCGGTCAGGGTGACGAAGCGGCGCTCGGTCTTGCCGGCCTCAACTTCTATGTCGTCGGACACCAGGCCCATCGCGATGCCGGCCACCGGCGCCTTGAGGGGCACTCCGGCGTTGAACAGCGCCAGCGTGGACGCGCACACCGACCCCATCGACGTCGAGCCGTTGGAGCCCAGCGCCTCGGACACCTGTCGGATGGCGTACGGGAACTCCTCGACGCTCGGCAGCACCGGCACCAGGGCCCGCTCGGCCAGCGCGCCGTGCCCGATCTCACGCCGCTTGGGCGAGCCGACCCGGCCGGTCTCGCCGGTGGAGAACGGCGGGAAGTTGTAGTGGTGCATATACCGTTTCGTGGTTTCCGGACCCAGCGAGTCGATCTGCTGGGCCATCTTGACCATGTCCAGCGTGGTGACGCCGAGGATCTGGGTCTCGCCGCGCTCGAACAGCGCGCTGCCGTGCGCGCGCGGGACGACGGCGACCTCGGCCGACAACGCGCGGATGTCGGTGATGCCGCGGCCGTCGATGCGGAAATGGTCGGTCAGGATGCGCTGGCGGACCAGCTTCTTGGTCAGCGAGCGGAACGCGGCGCCGACCTCTTTCTCACGGCCCGCGTAGGTTGCAGAGTCCCCAGTGAGCCGCGCGAGCACCTGGGCCTTGAGCTCGTCGGTGCGGTCGTTGCGTTCGGCCTTGCCGCCGATGGTCAGGGCGGCGGCCAGCTCGTCGGTGGCCAACGAGGACACCGAGTAGTACACGTCCTCGCCGTACTCGGGGAACGTCGGGTATTCGGCGGTTGGCTTCCCCGATTTTCCGGTCGCGTCGGCCAGCTCCTGCTGTGCCCTGCACAGCTCCGCGATGAACGGCTTGGCCGCCTCCAGCCCTTGGGCCACAACGCTTTCCGTCGGCGCCTGGGCTCCCCCCTCGACGAGCGCGATGACGTTTTCGGTGGCCTCGGCTTCGACCATCATGATCGCGATGTCTTTTTTGTCGGCGTCGCCGACTATGCGGCCGGCCACCACCATGTCGAAGACGGCACGCTCGAGCTGCTCCACGGTCGGGAATGCCACCCAGGTGCCCTCGATCAGCGCGACCCGCACACCACCGATCGGTCCCGAGAACGGCAGACCAGCCAGCTGGGTGGACGCCGACGCGGCGTTGATCGCCAGCACGTCATACAGGTCATTGGGATCCAGGCTCAGGATCGTCACCACGACCTGGATCTCGTTGCGCAGGCCGTCGACGAACGACGGGCGCAGCGGGCGGTCGATGAGCCGGCAGGTCAGGATCGCGTCGGTCGACGGCCGGCCCTCGCGGCGGAAGAACGAACCGGGGATGCGGCCGGCGGCATACATCCGCTCCTCGACGTCGACGGTCAGCGGGAAGAAGTCGAAGTGCTCCTTGGGGTTCTTGCTGGCGGTGGTCGCCGACAGCAGCATGTTCTCGTCGTCCAGATAGGCGACGACGGCGCCGGCGGCCTGCAGGGCCAGGCGGCCGGTCTCGAAACGGATGGTCCGGGTGCCGAAGCTCCCGTTGTCGATAACGGCGGTTGCCTCGAACACGCCCTCTTCAATTTCAGCTACAGACATGGGTGTCCGTACGGCCTCTCTCGGTTATTCAGCTTTTTTGCGTCGTCACGCGCAACTTCGCGGGACAACCCACCGGCCCCGACGGGTCCGTGAGTCACCCTGAGAGCTTGCCCATGGGCTCCTTAGAGCTAAATGCCTGAATGCGGCTACGGCCATCGATCGAAGCGGCCGACCTGCCCCAGATCCGGAGAGCCCGGCCGCCACTACCGAAGACCGCCCGATGCAGACTGGGCCGCTCCCTCGCGACATGCGCGTGACACGCTGGAACGGCACGCGCGGATCTGCGCGTACCGCACCGTTTGCTCGGGTCGAAACCGACCCAGAACGCCCCCACTCTACACGGGCGAACTCGGCCTGCTAGCGAGGGGTTTGTCGGGTAGCTCAGCGACGCAGACCCAGCCGCTCGACGAGCGAGCGATAACGCTCCACGTCGATCTGGGACACGTACTTGAGCAGCCTGCGCCGGCGCCCCACCAGCAACAGCAACCCCCGCCGCGAGTGGTGGTCGTGCTTGTGCACCTTGAGGTGCTCGGTGAGGTCGGCGATCCGCCGGGTCAGAAGCGCGACCTGGGCCTCCGGGGACCCGGTGTCGGTGTCGTGCAGGCCGTATTGGCCCAGAATTTCCTTTTTCTGCTCGGCTGTCAGCGCCACGAAATGTCTCCATCGATTGGTCCGCGATCATGAGTGTCCACGCGCGGCCACCGCGAACCGCAGCACGCGCCGATGTCGTCCGGCAGTTTAGCAGCCGGGCCGTGCGCCACCCGAATCGTCAGTCGGTAAGCAGGGCACGCGCCCGGTCGGTGTCCACACCCATCGCGGCGACGAGATCCTTCACCGAATCGAACTTGCGCTGGCCGCGGATGCGCGCGACGAAGTCCACCGCCACGTGCTGTCCGTACAGGTCGGCGGCGGTATCCAGGACGAACGCCTCGACGGTGCGGGTGCGTCCGGAGAAGGTCGGGTTGGTGCCGACGGACACCGCGGCCTGGTAGCGCTCCCCCGGGACGATCGCCCCGGGGGCCCCCGCCCCCTGACCGTGCCCGAGCACGGTGAACCAGGCCGCGTAGATGCCGTCGGCCGGAATGGCCGAATACATCGGCGGCGCCACGTTGGCGGTGGGGAAGCCCAACTCGGCGCCTCGCCCGTAACCCCGGACCACCACGCCTTCGACGCGATGCGGGCGGCCCAGCGCCTCCGCGGCCGCCACCACGTCGCCGGCGTCCACGCAGGAGCGGATGTACGTGGAGGAGAACGCCACGGTCTCGTTGCTGTGATGCTCGGACAGCAGCGACATCGCCTCCACCGCGAACCCGAACCGCTCGCCGGCGCGCCGCAGGTTGTCGACGTTGCCGGCCGCCTTCTTGCCGAAGGTGAAGTTCTCCCCCACCACGACCTCCACCACATGCAGGTTTTCCACCAGCAGCTCGTGGATGTAGCGGTCCGGGGTGAGCTTCATGAAATCGGTGGTGAACGGCATCACCAGGAAGACGTCGATGCCCATTTCCTCGACGAGCTCGGCGCGCCGCGTCAGCGTCGTCAGCTGCGCCGGGTGACTGCCGGGATAGACCACTTCCATCGGGTGCGGGTCGAACGTCATCAGCACGGTTGGCACGTTGCGCGCGCGGCCGGCCTTCACCGCATGCGCGATCAGCTCGGCATGGCCGCGATGCACACCATCGAACACCCCGATGGTGAGCACGCATCTGCCCCAGTCCGTGGGAATTTCGTCCTGGCCGCGCCACCGCTGCACGACCGCAAGCCTACGGCGCGCAGGGGCGACACGGCGTGCCGGCAATCCCGCGGGCGTCGAGCCTGCGCTGAGGGCGCCGAAACTGCGCCTGGCGTCGTACTTGTCCGCTTGGGCGCACCCTCACCGCAGACTCGAGGCCGGGCAGCGCAGCGGATCCACGTAGGTTTGCCTAAACTTTCTGCTTGTGAGGGCTGACGACGAGCCTGGCGGTATCACCGCGGTCGGCCAGGACTATCTGAAGGTCATCTGGAATGCCCAGGAGTGGTCCACGGACGGGAACACCGCGAAGGTCAGCACCAAGATGCTGGCCCAGAAGATCGGGGTGTCGGCCAGCACGGCGTCGGAGTCGATTCGCAAGCTCGCCGAACAGGGCCTGGTCGACCACGAGAAGTACGGCGCCGTGACCCTGACCGAGGCGGGCCGCCGGGCGGCACTAGAGATGGTGCGCCGGCACCGGCTGCTGGAGACGTTCCTGGTCAATGAGCTCGGCTACGGCTGGGACGAGGTTCACGACGAGGCCGAGGTGCTCGAGCACGCGGTGTCGGATCGCCTGGTGGCCCGCATCGACGCCAAGCTGGGGTTCCCGCGGCGCGACCCGCACGGTGACCCGATCCCGGCCTCCGACGGGCGGGTGCCCACACCGCCGGCGCGTCAGCTGTGGTCATGCGGCGACGGGGACACCGGGACGGTGGCCCGAATCTCCGACGCCGACCCGGAGATGCTGCGCTACTTCGACAGCGTCGGGATCAATCTCGACTCCCGGCTACGGGTGCTGACCCGCCGGGAGTTCGCCGGAATGATCTCGGTGGCAATCGAATCCGCCGACGGCACCGAGAACACCGTCGATCTGGGCAGCCCGGCCGCCCGGGCGATCTGGGTCGTGGCCTAGCCTTTCGTTCGCCGCCTTCTTTCGCCGAGCGTGACGTCAGGGCGAGATTTCGCACCTTTTTTCGCCCTGAGAGCACGCTCGGCGCTGCCGCTTGGTGCCTAGCCCAGCAGGCCTTTGGCGATGTGGGTGACCTGCACCTCGTTGCTGCCGGCGTAGATCATCAGCGACTTGGCGTCGCGGGCCAGCTGCTCCACCCGGTACTCGGCCATGTAGCCGTTGCCGCCGAACAGCTGCACGGCCTCCATCGCGACGTCGGTGGCCGCCTCCGAGGAGTACAGCTTGATCGCCGAGGCCTCGGCCAGCGTCAGCGGTTTACCGGCCCGCTGACGCTCGATGGTCGCAAACACCATGTTCTGCACGTTCATTCGCGCGATTTCCATCTTGGCCAGCTTGAGCTGGATCAGCTGGAACTGCCCGATGTTGCGGCCCCACAGCGTGCGGGTCTTCGCATAATCCACACACAGCCGGTGGCATTCGTTGATGATGCCCAGCGCCATCATCGCGATCCCGATCCGCTCGGCCGCGAAATTGGCCCGGGCGCTGTCGCGGCCGTCGCCGTCGGCGTGCCGTTCGTTCTCGCCGAGCAGGCGGTCGGGGGTCAGCCGCACGTTGTCGAAGAACAATTCGCCCGTCGGCGAGGACATCATGCCCATCTTCTTGAACGGCTTGCCCTGCGTCAGGCCCGGCATGCCGGCGTCCAGCACGAAGACCAGCACCGGGCGGTTGCGGGGGTCCAGGGCGGGGTGCCCGTCGTCGGCGAGCTTGGCGTAGACCACCAGCACGTCGGCGTCGGGCCCGTTGGTGATGAACGTCTTCTGCCCGTTGAGGATGTAGTCCGCACCGTCGCGCTTGACGTGGGTCTTCATGCCGCCGAACGCGTCCGAGCCCGAGTCCGGCTCGGTGATCGCCCACGCCGCGATCTTTTTCAGCGTCATCAGGTCGGGCAGCCAGCGTTCCTTCTGGGCCAGCGTGCCGCGGCTCGCGATGGTCGCCGCGCCCAGGCCGAGGCTGACCGACGCGGTGCTCAGCAACCCGATGCTGACGGCGGCGATTTCGGAGACCAGCACCGCGACCATCGACGCCTGGGCGCCCATACCCCCGAAATCGCCTGTGTCTCCTTGCTTTTCGTTCTGCCCACTTCGTTCGCGGTCGAGCATCTTTGCGACCGACTCGGCGGCCAGCGCGTCGAGACCGAACTGGGCGAACAGCTTGCGGACGATCGGATAGGGCGACAGCGCACCGGTTTCCAGCTCGTCCAGGTGCGGACGGATCTCCTTGTCGACGAACTGGCGAACCGCGTCCCGAACCATCAGGTCGGTGTCGGACCATTCGAACATGGCGCCCTTAGCGCTCGGCCCGCTGGTACGCGGTCACGACGGCGGCGCCGCCCAGCCCGATGTTGTGCTGCAGCGCGGCGGTGACGTTGTCGACCTGGCGCTTGTCGGCGGTTCCCCGCAGCTGCCAGGTCAGCTCGGCGCACTGCGCCAGCCCGGTCGCACCCAGCGGGTGGCCCTTGGAGATCAGGCCGCCGGACGGGTTGACCACCCAGCGCCCGCCGTAGGTGGTGTCGCCGTTGTCGATCAGCTTGGGCGCCTCGCCCGGGCCGCACAGGCCGAGGGCCTCGTAGAGCAGCAGCTCGTTGGCCGAGAAGCAGTCGTGCAGCTCGATCACCTGGAAGTCCTCGGGACCCAGCCCGGACTGGTCGTAGACCCGTTGCGCCGCTTGGACATTCATGTCGTGGCCGATGAGGCCCTTGGCGCTGCCGTCGAACGTCGACGCGAAATCGGTCGTCATGGCCTGGCCGACGATCTCCACCGCCTGACCGGCCAGCCCGTGGCGGTCGACGAAGCCCTCCGAGGCCACGATCGCCGCGCCCGACCCGTCCGACGTCGGCGAACACTGCAGCTTGGTCAGCGGGTCGGAGATCATCTTCGCCGCCAGGATGTCGTCGAGGGTGTAGGGCTCCTGGAACTGCGCGTAGGGGTTGTTGACGGAGTGCTTGTGATTCTTGTAGCCGATCTTGGCGAAATGCTCTGCGGTGCTGCCGTATTGCCTCATGTGCTCGCGGCCGGCGGCGCCGAACATCCACGGCGCGACGGGCATCGCGAACTCGTCGATCTCGGCCATCGCCTTGACGTGCTTGCCCATCGGCGATTCGCGGTCCTGGAAGCCGCCGCCCAGCGAGCCGGGCTGCATCTTTTCGAAGCCGAGCGCGAGGGCGCAGTCGACGATCCCGCCGCGAACGGCCTGCGCCGCCAGGAACAGCGCCGTCGAGCCGGTGGAGCAGTTGTTGTTGACGTTGACGATCGGGATCCCGGTCATGCCCAGCTCGTAGAGCGCGCGCTGCCCGGACGTGGAATCGCCGGCGACATAGCCGACGTAGCCCTGCTGCACCTCGCGGTAGTCGATGCCGGCGTCGGCCAGCGCGTTGGTGCCCGACTCCCTGGCCATGTCCGGGTAATCCCAGCCCTCGCGGCGGCCCGGCTTTTCGAACTTCGTCATCCCCACGCCGACGACGTAAACCTTGTTGGACATCTTTGGCCCCTTCCGAACGGCTTGGAGAAGCGGCCCGCTGGCGATTGCCCAGGCCGCAATTAGACCCAATTAGACCCGGCCCCCAGTGTGCAACTTGGCCGTGTGGGACCGTCGGCCGGGGCCCCTTGCATAGCCTTTTGCATAGCCGCCGAGCCTGTAATTTTGCAGGTCTCGACTCGGACTTTGTCTGCAGATTTACAGGCTCGGCGAAGGGCGCGCGGCCCATTACAGCGTCGCCGGGCGGATCACCACCACCGGCTTGGTCCGCGGGCCCTCGTCGCGCAGCAGCGCGATCACCCGGCCGTCGGCGTCGGCGGCCGCATAGACGCCGCCGATGCCGGCCGCCGAAAGGGACCGGCCGTGACTGGTCGCCTGCGCCTCCTGGGCGGACAGGTCGCGGCGCGGAAACATCAGCAGGCACGCCTCGTCCAGGGTCCAGGTCAGCTCGGGCCGCTGCGCCAGGTCGTCGAGCGAGCGCGCCCGGTCCAGCCCGAAGCGGCCGACGCGGGTGCGCCGCAACGACGTCAGGTGCCCGCCCACCCCGAGCGCGGCGCCGAGATCGCGGGCCAGCGCGCGGATGTAGGTTCCCGACGAGCAGTCGACCTCGACGTCGACGTCCACCAGCCGGTCGTGGGCGCGGACATCCAGCACGTCGAAGCGGTCGATGCGCACCGGCCGGGCCGCCAGCTCGACGGCGTGGCCCTCGCGCACCAACCGATACGCGCGACGGCCTTCCACCTTGATCGCGCTGACCGCCGACGGCACCTGCTCGATGTCGCCGCGCAGTCCGGCGATCGCGGCGGCGATCGCCTCGATCGTCACACCCGACGCCGAAACGGATTGCAGCAGTTCACCTTCGGCGTCCTCGGTGGAGGTGGTCTGGCCCAGGCGGACGGTGGCGGCATACGACTTCGGCGTCGCCGTCAGCAGGCCGAGGACCTTGGTGGCGCGCTCGACGCCGATCACCAGCACGCCGGTGGCCATCGGGTCCAGCGTGCCGGCGTGGCCGACCCGGCGGGTGGAAAAGACGCGACGGCAGCGTGCCACGACGTCGTGACTGGTCATTCCGGCCGGCTTGTCGACGACCACCAAACCGCTCATAGCACGATCGCCGTAAGCACCAGCCCACGGTCGACCGACCACCGGCCCCGCAGCGCGGTCAGCGGCGGGCCCGACAGCGCCTCGCCGTCGATCAGGATCTTGGAGACGAACACGCCGGCGGTTCCCGTGCCGGGCGGATCGATGTCGAACACGATGTGGGCGTCCTCGAAACCCAGCCACCGCCTGGTCAGCGGAAACCATGCCTTGTACGTTGCTTCCTTGGCGCAGAACAGGATTCGGTCCCAATGCAGGCCCTCGGGCAGAGCGGCGATCTCGTGGCGTTCCTCGTCGAGCGTGATCGCGTCCAGCACGCCGTTCGGCAACACGTCGTGCGGTTCGGCGTCGATGCCCACCGAACGCACCGCGCCGGCGCGTCCCACCACCGCGCCGCGGTAGCCCGTGCAGTGGGTGAGGCTGCCCACCACGCCGTCGGGCCAGCACGGTTCTCCCTTGTCGCCCTTGAGGATCGGCAGCGGCGGCACGCCGAGCCGGCCCAGCGCGATCCGCGCGCAGTGCCGGACGGTGACGAACTCGTTGCGCCGCTTGGCGACCGACTTGGCGATCAGCGGCTCCTCTTCCGGCAACGGGACGAGGCCGGGCGGGTCGGAGTACACCTCCTCATACGCCAGGTCTTCGGACACCGTGTCGGGCAGCACCGCCGACACCAGCGTGCGTCCCGTCATCGCGACTGCCGCTGCCGCAATCGTTCCCGGAACTGCTCGGCCTGCCGGCGCATCTCGGGGGTGATCACGAAGTGACCGCCGAAGTCGTTGAGGTAGCCGGGCGCGTACTGCGGGTCCGGCAGCACCTGGCGCAGCCAGCTGTACGGCTTGCGGCGCCGCCACTCCCGCGGGTAACCCACCGACACCTCCTCGAAGCGCACCCCGTCATACCAGGTGGTTCGGGGAATGTGGAGGTGTCCGTAGACCGAGCAGACGGCGTTGTAGCGGGTGTGCCAGTCGGCGGTCTTGGTGGTGCCGCACCACAGCGAGAATTCGGGGTAGAACAGCGCGTCGCAGGGCTCGCGCAGCAGCGGGAAGTGGTTCACCAGGACGGTCGGCGTCATCCAGTCCAGCTCCTCGAGGCGGGCTCGGGTGACCGCGAGCCGCTCGTGGCACCAGGCCTCGCGGGTGGGGTACGGCTCGGGCGAGAGGAGGAATTCGTCGGTGGCCACCACGTTGCGCTGCCGCGCGATGGCCAGGCCCTCGGCTTTGCTGGTGGCCCCCTCGGGCAAGAAGGTGTAGTCGTAGAGCAGGAACATCGGCACGATCGTGGCCGGGCCGCCGCGTTCGGTCCACACCGGGAACGGATGCTCGGGCGTCACCACGCCCATCTCGTCGCACAGGGTGACCAGGTAGTCGTAGCGAGCCCGGCCGAAGACCTGCGCGGGGTCGCGGTTGGTGGTCCACAGCTCGTGGTTGCCGGGCACCCAGATCACCTTGGCGAAGCGGCGGCGCAGCAGGTCAAGCGACCAACGGATCTCGTCGGTGCGTTCGGCGACGTCGCCGGCGACGATCAACCAGTCGTCCGGAGACGACGGGTACAGCGATTCGGTGACCGGCTTATTACCGAGGTGACCGGTGTGCAGGTCGGAAACCGCCCACAGCGTGGGCTGTCCCCCGTTGGTCGATTCCTGCCCCGATTTCTGCCCGGCCACGACTAACCACCCTAATGACCCGGATTCGACCGGGCCGTTTCACGGCCTTGCCCGCCCGCCGGCGGCGCCCGGTCGGGGCCCCGTTGAAAGGCCGGACTAGAACAAGTTCAGGTTTCACTGTGACGGCGCGCACGTGACTTGTACACTCCCCGGCAAGGACCGCCGAGGCATCAGGAGGTGTCGTGTTCGCCAATGTGCGTCTGATTGGAGCGCTTGGTGCGCTTGCCACGGCGGTCATCGGGGGCACGGTGGGCTGGCAGGGCGCCTCGCCCACGCCGGGCGCGGGCGGGCCCGTCGAGCTGCGGTCGACCGCGGCGCCGATGGAAACCACCACCACCATGAAAAGCCCGATCGTGGCGACCACCGACCCACGCCCGTTCGACGCGTGCGAGGACATCCCGTTCGACGCCCTGCAGCGGCTCGGGTTGGCGTTCACACCGCCCCAACACGAGGACGGGCTGCGCTGCCACTTCGACGCGGGCAACTATCAGATGGCCGTGGAGCCCATCATTTGGCGCACCTACGCGCAAAGCCTGCCCGCGGACGCCGTCGAGACCACGATCCAGGGCCACCGCGCCGCGCAGTACTGGGTTGTGAAGCCGACCTATCACAACAGCTACTGGTATTACTCCTGCATGGTGACGTTCAAGTCCAGCTATGGGGTGATCCAGCAGTCGCTGTTCTTCTCGACCATCTACTCCAACCCCGACGTCGACTGCATGTCCACCAACTTGCAGCGGGCCAACGACCTGGCGCCCTACTACAAGTTCTAGGGGGCACGCCGCCCATTTAGCCTGGGGACCGTGAGCCACACGCCGGGCACCCTGAGGCATGTCGGCGGCAACGCCCTTGGCCGGCTGCTGGGCCTGCCGCGGCCGACCACCGATTACACCGTGGACCGCGTCGGCGTGCCGATGCGCGACGGGGTCCGCCTGGTGGCCGACCACTACGCGCCGATCGGCCCCAACCCGGTCGGCACCGTGCTGGTGCGCGGGCCCTATGGGCGCGGGTTTCCGTTCTCGCTGGCGTTCGCCCGGCTGTACGCGGCCCGCGGCTACCACGTCGTGCTGCAGAGCGTGCGCGGAACGTTCGGGTCGGGCGGGGCGTTCGAGCCGATGGTCAACGAGGCCGCCGACGGCGCCGACACGGTCGTTTGGCTGCGTGAGCAACCCTGGTTCACGGGCCGATTCGCCACCATCGGGCTGTCGTACCTGGGATTCACCCAGTGGGCGATATTGCGGGATCCGCCGCCGGAACTGGCCGCGGCCGTCATCACCGTGGGCCCACACGATTTCAACGCCTCCGTGTGGGGTACCGGCTCGTTCGCGGTCAACGACTTCCTGGGCTGGAGCGACCTGGTTTCCCACCAGGAGGACCCGGTGCGCGTCCGGGCCGCGCTGCGCCAGTTGAGCGCCCCACGGAAGGTTGCCCGCGCCGTCGGCCAGGCGCCGATGGGCCCTGCCGCGCGGACGCTGCTCGGTGCGGGCGCGCCGTGGTTCGAATCCTGGGTCGAGCACACCGACGCCGACGATCCGTTCTGGGATGCGCTGCGGTTCACCGAGGCGCTGGACCGGATGCGGGTGCCCGTGCTGCTCATCGGGGGCTGGCAGGACATCTTCCTGCGGCAGACGCTGCAGCAGTACGCGCACCTGCGCGGCCGGGGCCCAGACGCCGCGCTCACCATCGGGCCCTGGACGCACACCCAGCTGCTGACCAAGGGGCTGGCCACCAGCACGCGGGACTCACTGGAGTGGCTGGACACCCACCTGGGCGGCGCCGCCCCCCGCCGCCCCAGCAGGGTCCGCGTCTACGTCACCGGCGTGGACAACGGTCAGGCCTGGCGCAACCTGCCCGACTGGCCGCCCGCCACCACCGAACGCGCGCTGTACCTGCGGCCCGGCGGCCACCTGGGCGAGACGGCGCCGACGGGCCTGACGGGCCTGGCGCCGGCGACCTTTCGCTACGACCCCACCGACCCGACGCCCACCACCGGCGGCCCCCTGCTGTCCTCCAACGGCGGCTACCGCGACGACAGCCGGCTCGCCGTGCGCGACGACGTGCTCGCCTTCACCAGCCTCACCCTCACCCGCGATGTGTACGTCTACGGAAGTCCGGTCGTCGAGCTGGCGCACAGCTCGGACAATCCCCACGTGGACCTGTTTGTCCGGGTGAGCGAGGTCAGTGGAATCCGGGCCGAGGGCCGTTCCCGGAATGTCAGCGACGGCTACCGACGGCTGGGCGCCACCCGGAAAGCGGCCGGGACCGTCAGGGTCGAGCTCGACGGCATCGCGCACCGCTTCCGCGCGGGCTCACGCATCCGCGTGCTGATCGCAGGCGGCTGGTTTCCCCGCTACGCGCGCAACCTCGGCACGGGAGAGCCTTTGTTGACGGGCCGGCAGTCCAGGCCGGCCACCCACGCCGTGCGCTACGGGCGGTCCCGGCTGCTGCTTCCCGTCGGCCCCGGCGACCTGTCAGCCGACCGCGTCGCGGACCCGGACGGCGACCTCGTTTAACGCGGCGGCGTATACCGGCGCGGCCAACCGCGGCCGCACCGGCAGCCGCACCCAGCTCTTGCAGCCCGCATACTCCGGGACGCGGGCCAGCGGCACCGGCTCGACCAGCGGGATCACCGACACCACCAGCGCCGCCAGCTTGTGCTTGGGCCGGAAGTCGAGCCGGTCGGCGCGCACCGACTCGGCGGTCCAGATGTGCAGATCCTCGATCGCCGGCAGGTTCTCCGGCCGGTTAACCGGCACCGCGGCAACAACTTTCGCCGCGGCCCGCACCACCAGCCGATCGTCGGTGCTGTCGGCGGCGCCGGCGTCCAGCAGGTCGCGATGCTCGGGCCGCACGCGCGGCGCGTGGCTGTGCGCGACCGTCGGGAACAGCAAAAACTCTTGGGCCGCAACCTCGAACCGCTTCTCCCCGATGCCGCCCTTGCGCAGCAGCACGCGCTGACGACCCTGCAGCAGCGCGTGCACCACCGCGCTCCACTCCTTGAGCGCGGGCGCGGTCATGCGTCAACGATAAGCGTGACGGCTGGGAGTTGACCGAGCGCGTTGGCGGGTTTAGTGACTGGCTACGGTGAACTCATGACCGACGACATCCTGCTGATCGACACCGACGAGCGGGTGCGCACGCTGACCCTCAACCGGCCGCAGGCCCGCAACGCGCTGTCCTCGGCGTTGCGGGACCGGTTCTTTGCGGCCCTGACCGACGCCGAAACCGATGACGGCGTCGACGTCGTCATCCTCACCGGTACCGATCCGGTGTTCTGCGCCGGACTGGATCTCAAGGAGCTGGGTGGCCAGTCGGCGCTCCCGGACATCTCGCCGCGGTGGCCGGCGATGAGCAAACCGGTGATCGGCGCGGTCAACGGCGCCGCGGTCACCGGCGGGCTGGAGCTGGCGTTGTACTGCGACATCCTGATCGCCTCGGAGCAGGCGCGCTTCGCCGACACGCACGCCCGGGTGGGGCTGCTGCCCACCTGGGGGCTCAGCGTGCGGCTGCCGCAGAAGGTGGGCGTCGGCCTGGCCCGGCGCATGAGCCTCACCGGGGACTACCTGTCCGCCGCCGAGGCGCTGCGCGCCGGCCTGGTGACCGAGGTGGTGCCGCACGACCGGCTGTTGCCGACGGCTCGGCAGGTGGCGGCGGCGATCGTCGGCAACAATCAGAACGCGGTGCGGGCATTGCTGGCGTCGTATCACCGGATCGACGAGTCGCAAACCGGCGCGGGGCTATGGCTGGAAGCGATGGCGGCCCGGCAATTCCGGACCAGCGGCGACGACATCGCCGCCAACCGCGAAGCGGTGCTGCGACGCGGGCGGGCCCAGGTGCGTTAGGGCGGCCCGGCGATAGCCAATACGATCCCAACAACGAGACAAAAAGTCGCTGCAGGAGGCATCGATGCGCGCCGGCCGCCTCACCATGCGGTCCGTCACCATGCGGGCCCTCGGCGGCCTGGCCCTGGCGGCGGCATTAGCGGTCGCGGCCGTCGCGCCGCAGGCGGCCGCGCAGCCGCCACCCGGATTTCCCAATCTCGACGGTTTCACTTCCGTCCCGGCGGATGGCTATCTCACGACGTCGCGCCCGGGCACGTCTCCCCGGATAACTTTTTCCGCCGCGGCCGCCGTGGTGTGCGACTTCTACGGCGGTCTGCCGCCCGCCCCGCAACCGTCGGGAGACATCAAATGCAGCGGAGACATGCCCGGCATGGACGACGTTCCCTTTCCCGGCGGCGGCCACCCGAAACCGGGCGATTGCGTGGTGGGTTCGGTGAGTTTCAAGGGACCGGGCTACCAATTGAGCCGCATGTCCTACGGCGGATGTGACGGCAGCGCCCCGACCTTGCCGTCCGGCGGCAAATCACTGGGTGCGGGCCAGAAATTGTCGTACCTAAACGTGACGTGCGCCGTGGGGGCCGACAATCTGGTCGCCTGTCTGGATACCACCAGCGGGGACCACGGGTTCGTTTTGCAGCGCTCCGGAAGCTGGGCGTTCTAGCCAAGGGCCGCGCGCAGCGACGCCACGGCATCGTCGATCGCGCCGGTGGTGGTGTAGCCCGCGGCCAGCCGGTGGCCGCCGCCGCCGAACCTGGATGCGACCGCCGCCAGATCCACGTCGGCCTTGGCCCGCATCGACACCGACCACTGCCGCGGGTCGACCTCCTTGAAGACCGCCGCGATCTCGGCCTGCTGCGTGGTGCGGACGATGTCGACGATGCTCTCGACCTCCTCGGGGCGAGAACTGATCCAGTCCCGGTTCTCGACAACCGCGTACACCAGCCCGCGACCGCCGGCCGCGTCCGGCAGCAACCGCGCCGAGCCCAGCACGCGCGACAGCAGCGGCAGCCATGCGAACGGATGGTTGTCCATCAGTGTTCGGCTGATCGCGGCGTTGTCCACGCCGATGTCCACCAGCCGCGCCGCCAGCCGAAGGGCGCGGGCGCTGGCCCAGCGGAACGACCCCGTGTCGGTCGTCAGCCCGGCGTAGATGCAGTGCGCGACGTCCGGATCGATCGGCTTGCCCCAGGTGTCCAGGATGTCGGCAATCATCATCGTGGTGGAATCCGCCGACAGGTCGACGAAGTTCGCGGTGCCGAACATGTCGTTGGAGGCGTGGTGGTCGATGACCAGCAGCTGGCGCCCGGGGGCGACGGCCAACTCGCTCAACGCCCCCAGCCGCTTGACGCTCGGAACGTCAACGGTCACAACCAAATCGACATCGCGGCGCATCGCGTCCGGGCCGACCAGCAGGTGGCAGCCGGGCAATGACGCCAGCGACTCCGGCAGCGTCGCCGGTGCGGCGAAACTGACCTCCACGCGCTTGCCGCACCGGTCCAGCACCAAGGCCAGCGCCAGCCCGGCGCCGATGGTGTCGGCGTCGGGATGGATATGGGCGACCACCCCGATCGTCGCGGCGGCCGCCAGCAGCTCGACGGCGCCGAGGGCGTCCACGGGCGGCGCCGGTGCCCCCGCTGGTGGGGCGCCGGCCAGCTCAGTGTTCGGGTCGATCGTCGTCACCGGTGCTCCCGTCGAGCTCATCCCCGGCCCCCGTAATACGGTATGGGTCGGCCTCCCCGGCCGGCTTGGCGCCCGAGCGAACCCGCGCCACATCGGCGTCCGCGGCGCGGGCGCGGGCCAGCAATTCGTCCATCCGGCGCACGCTGTCCGACGTCGTGTCCCGGGTGAACGTCAGGGTGGGGGTGAACCGCACGCCGGTGCCCGCGCCGACCTTGGTGCGCAACACGCCCTTGGCCCGCTCCAGCGCCGCCGCCGCGGCCTCGTAATCCGGCTCGTCGTCCAGCGTGCGTCCCATCACCGTGTAGAACACCGTCGCATCGTGCAGGTCGGCGGTGACCTTCGTGTCGACGATGGTCACCCCGTCCAGCCCGGGATCCTTGATCTCGAACTCGATCGCCGAGGCGACGATCGTGTTGATTCGCTTGGCCAGGCGGCGCGCCCGGGAGGCGTCAGGCATATCGATTCACCGCCTCTCCCCCGCAAGCGGGTGGGGGTACCTCCCACTTGTGGAGGTGTACCCCCACCTCATCACACAATCCCTTCTGCACCCTTCTGCATCGTCGGCGGTGGTCAGGCTCGTTCCTTTTGGACCAGCTCGTAGGACTCGATGACGTCGCCCTCCTTGATGTCGGAGTAGCCCAGCGTCATGCCGCATTCGTAGCCCTCGCGGACCTCCGTCACGTCGTCCTTTTCCCGTCGCAGCGAGGTGATCGTGAGGTTGTCGGTGACCACGATGTTGTCCCGCAGCAGGCGGGCCTTCGCGTTGCGGCGCACCGTGCCGGAGGTGATCAGGCAGCCGGCGATGATGCCGACCTTCGAGGACCGGAACAGCGCCCGGATCTCGGCGCGTCCCAGCTGGTTCTCCTCGTAGATCGGCTTGAGCATGCCGCGCAGGGCCTTCTCGATCTCGTCGATCGCCTGGTAGATGACCGAGTAGTAGCGGATCTCGACGCCCTCGCGGTTGGCCAGCTCGGTCGCCTTGCCCTCGGCGCGCACGTTGAAGCCGATGATGATCGCGTCCGAGGCCGACGCCAGGTTGACGTTGGTCTCGGTGATGCCGCCGACGCCGCGGTCGATGACGCGCAGCGCCACCTCGTCGTCGACCTGGATGCCCATCAGGGCCTCTTCCAGGGCCTCGACGGTACCGGCGTTGTCGCCCTTGAGGATCAGGTTCAGCTGGCTGGTTTCCTTCAGCGCCGAGTCCAGGTCCTCCAGGCTGATCCGCTTGCGGGAACGCGCCGCCAGGGCGTTGCGCTTGCGGGCGCTGCGCCGGTCCGCGATCTGGCGGGCGATGCGGTCCTCGTCGACGACCAGGAAGTTGTCGCCGGCGCCGGGCACCGAGGTGAAACCGATGACCTGCACGGGCCGCGACGGCAGCGCCTCCTCGACGTCGTCGCCGTGCTCGTCGACCATGCGGCGGACGCGGCCGTAGGCGTCGCCGGCGACCACCGAGTCGCCGACGTGCAGCGTGCCGCGCTGCACCAGCACGGTGGCCACCGGCCCGCGGCCGCGGTCCAGGTGCGCCTCGATCGCCACACCCTGGGCCTCCATGTCGGGGTTGGCCCGCAGGTCCAGGGCGGCGTCGGCGGTCAGCAGCACCGCCTCCTCCAGCGCCTCGATGTTGGTGCCCTGCTTGGCCGAGATGTCGACGAACATCGTGTCGCCGCCGAAATCCTCGGCCACCAAACCGTATTCGGTGAGCTGGGCCCGGATCTTGGCCGGGTCGGCGCCCTCCTTGTCGATCTTGTTGACCGCCACCACGATCGGCACGTCGGCCGCCTGCGCGTGGTTGATGGCCTCGACCGTCTGGGGCATCACGCCGTCGTCGGCGGCGACCACCAGGATGGCGATGTCGGTGGCCTTGGCGCCGCGGGCACGCATGGCGGTGAACGCCTCGTGGCCCGGGGTGTCGATGAAGGTGATCGGCCGCTCGGTGCCGTCGAGGTTGACCGCAACCTGGTAGGCGCCGATGTGCTGGGTGATGCCGCCGGCCTCGGCCTCGCGGACGTTGGCCTTGCGGATGGTGTCCAGCAGGCGGGTCTTGCCGTGGTCGACGTGACCCATCACGGTCACCACCGGCGGGCGGGTCTGCAGGTCTTCCTCGGTGCCCTCGTCCTCTCCGTAGGTCAGGTCGAAGGATTCCAGCAGCTCGCGGTCCTCGTCCTCGGGGCTGACGACCTGGACGTTGTAGTTCATCTCGCTGCCCAGCAGCTCGAGGGTCTCGTCGCCGACCGACTGGGTGGCCGTCACCATCTCGCCGAGGTTGAACAGCGCCTGCACCAGCGCGGCCGGGTTGGCGTCGATCTTCTCGGCGAAGTCGCTCAGGGATGCGCCGCGGGCCAACCGGATCGTTTCGCCGTTGCCGTGCGGCAGCCGGACGCCGCCGACGACGGGCGCCTGCATCGAGTCGTATTCCTGGCGCTTCTGCCGCTTGGACTTGCGGCCGCGTCGGGGCGCGCCGCCGGGACGGCCGAACGCGCCGGCGGCACCGCCACGCTGCCCGGGACGGCCGCCGCCACCGCCTCCGCCGCCGGGACGGCCTCGAAAACCTCCCGAACCGCCTCCGGGCGCGGCGCCGACTCCACCGCCGCCGCGATAGTTGCCGCCGCCCCCGTCGGAGCGGCCGCCGGGACCACCGGGCCGGCCACCCCCGGGCCGCGGGGCACCGGGACGCGCCGGGCGGCCCTGCCCACCGCCGCCGGGTCGGGGTGGCATGCTGCCGGGCGAAGCGCCCGGGCGCGGCGCACCGGGCCTGGCCCCGCCGGCGCGGGGCGCCGGCGGGCGCGGGATGGGCCGGTCGACGGGTTGCGCCGACGAGAACGGGTTGTTGCCGACGCGCGGGGTGCGCACTCCGGGCTTGGGCATCGGACCGGGACGCGGTCCTGGTGTCATGCCGGGGTGGGGGCCCGGCTGCCCGGTGGTCGGCGCTCCGGGCTGACCCGGCGCCGACGGCCACCGGGGCGCCGGTGGCGCTTCCGTGGTCGCGGTCGGGGTTGCCGCCACCCCGCCGATTTCGGCGGGCCGGGCGGGCTTGGCGGGCGCGCCGGTCGCTTCGCCGTTGCCGACGGCCTTGTTGATCGCCTTGTCGAGGGCTTTATCAAGGGATTTGTCGAGTGACGCGTCGGGGCCCTTGGCGGCTTTCGCGGAGGCCTGTGCCGGGGCTTTGACGGAGCCCCCAGCGGCACCGGCGGCCGGCTTGCCGCCCCCGAAGGACTCGCGCAGCCGGCGAGCGACCGGTGCCTCTACCGTCGACGACGCGGATTTGACGAATTCGCCCTGTTCGTTCAGTCGGGCGAGAACTTCCTTGCTGGTGACACCGAGTTCCTTTGCCAACTCGTGTACGCGGGCCTTACCTGCCACTACATCTCCTGTCTATGAGGCGACAGCAGCGGGCCGCGCCTCGGGTATTAGCTATGACACATTGTCATCGGGGCTTCACGGTGTGCTCATGTTCTTTGCTACCTGTTCTGTTGCCGAGACGATCGGGCGCGCCTAGAGGCTCCCTGAGACTCCCAGAGACTCTATGTGCTCGACCACCGCGGAGGTGTCCGGTGAACCGGCGATGCGCAACGCTTTGGTGAAAGCCCGCCGCCGAATCGCCTGTTGCGTGCACTGCGGCACGGGATGCAACCATGCACCCCGCCCCGGCAGGCTACTGCCTGTGTCAACGATCACGGCGTATTCACCGTTCCCGGTCGGCACAGCCACCACTCGAAGCAGGTCGACGGCCAGCTCTCGCTTTCGGCACCCCACGCACGTCCGCACCGGTCCATCAGTGCTTCTGTGCGCCCGGCTGGTTAGGGGAGCCGAAAGTTCGCGCTGGATCACGGCTCAGTCTAAAGCGTGTCGACCAACTCGTGTGAATCGGTCGCCACCGCCCTTCTCGGGCGTCGTCGGTTCACGCCGCGGGTGCAGTATGAACGTCAGTTCCCGCGTCAACCGGGCCGGTTTCACCGGCACACGAAGGGTGCTGGTCAGCGCCGTCTCGTCGGCGGAGTATGCCGGGCCATCTCACCGGCGAGCTTCCCAGCATCCACCGACATCTGGCCGTGGGCAGATGAAGCATGCCCCTCTCAGGCGTCCGGCTTCGTCTCGTGGCTGACCGAGGGGAGGCCAGGACTTGCCCCGAGGAGGACCCCGTGAGTTGATGGTGGCCCAAACCACGCGGGATACGCTGGCAACGATGCGCGCCGCTCAGTTGGCGAGAACTGCTCGATTACCCCGATCTCAGCGCGCGGCGCGGCTGCATTGTCACCGCGCCTAGCGCTCGTGCGCCATCGGATGGGTGGCGCCGGGTTCGGGCTGGCTCTCCGGATCCCCCGGTGCGTCCCCGCGGATGTCGATGCGCCACCCGGTGAGCCGCGCGGCCAGCCGGGCGTTCTGGCCCTCCTTGCCGATGGCCAGCGACAACTGGAAGTCGGGCACCACCACGCGGGCCGCCCGGCCGGCCTGGTCGATCACCGACACGGACACCACCTTGGCGGGCGACAGCGCGTTGGCCACGAAGCGAGCCGGGTCCTCGTCGTAGTCGATGATGTCGATTTTCTCCCCCGAGAGCTCGCTCATCACGTTGCGGACCCGCTGCCCCATCGGGCCAATGCAGGCACCCTTGGCGTTCAGGCCAGGAACGTTCGACCTGACCGCGATCTTGGAGCGGTGGCCGGCCTCGCGGGCCACCGCCATGATCTCCACCGACCCGTCGGCGATTTCGGGGACTTCCAGCGAGAACAGCTTGCGGACCAGGTTGGGGTGGGTGCGTGACAGCGTGATCAGCGGCTCGCGGCTCCCGCGCGTCACCCCCACCACGTAGCACCGCAGCCGGTTGCCGTGCTCGTAGCTCTCGCCGGGAACCTGTTCGGCCGCCGGGATCACGCCCTCGGAGGCCTTGGTCTCGGTGCCCATCCGGACGATGACCAGGCCGCGGGCGTTGGCTCGGCTGTCGCGCTGGATCACGCCCGCGACGATCTCACCCTCCCGGGTGGAGAACTCGCCGTAGGTGCGCTCGTTCTCGGCGTCCCGGAATCGCTGCAGCATCACCTGACGCGCGGTCGTGGCGGCGATGCGGCCGAAACCCTCGGGAGTGTCGTCCCATTCGCTGATGACGTTGCCGTCCTCGTCGGTCTCGCAGGCGATCACCCGGACGGCGCCGGTCTTGCGGTCGATCTCGATGCGCGCGTCGGTCTGGTGACCCTGGGTGTGCCGGTAGGCGGTGAGCAGCGCGGACTTGATCGTCTCGAGCAGTTCGTTGACCGAGATGCCCCGATCCACCTCGATCGCATGCAGCGCGGCCATGTCGATGTTCATGCTCCGGCCTCCGTCCTGTCGGCCCGATCCCCGATCGCCCCAGTCGCCAACTCCAGCTCGATCTGAACCGGCGGCGAAAACTCCACCTGGACAACAGCTTTCACAATTTCGGCGAGCGGGATCTGGCGCACCGTCCAGTCCCGGCCCGCGCGGACCACCAGCGCGACGGCGCGATCGTGCGTTTCGCCGACCCGCCCGGTCAGCCGCGACCCGTCCGACAACGCGATCTCGACCTTGCGGCCTCGGGCGCGACGAAAGTGCTTCTCGCTGGTCAGCGGGCGGTCCACGCCGGGCGAACTGACCTCGAGCAGATACCGGTCGCCGTCAACAAGGTCCGAGCCGTCCAGCAAAGCCGACGCCGAACGCGACAGGGTGGCGATGGTGTCGAGGTCGAGCGGGTGGTCGCCATCGGCGATCACCGCGATCCGCGGCGGGTGCGTCCGGGTGTCGATGACCACGTCTTCGATTTCATAACCGGCGCGCGCGAACTCTTTCCCGAGTAGCTCGATTACCTGCGTCTGCGAAGGTAGCCCGGTGGTCACGGCGAGCTCCTCATCTTGAGTTGTCCGGTCATCTGGCGGATGTCGCCGCCCACGTGGCTTCGGGGCGGGTCCGGTGTCCCGCGCAACGCAGCTGCCGTTCCGCGAGAGTCAGCTATCAACGATACGCCAGGATTCTCGGGGGACGGCGTGACGGCCGCTCGGTCAAGGCTCACCGCATCGTGTCCGCGTTCGTACCAGTGGCAGGATGTTGCTGTGCCTCGCGCAGTACCCGTTACCAGCAGGCGGGGTCTGCTCGCCGGCGGCGCGGCTCTCGCCGCGTTCGGGGTGGTGGTGTCCGCCTGCGGCGAGCCCCCGCCCAAGCCGCCCGCCGCCGAAGACCTGTGGGGGCCGTTAGACCAGGCCAGGAAGGACAGCGCGCTGGCGGCCGCGGCCGCGGCGGCCGTCGGCAACCCACCCCAGATCGCCGCCGCGCTGACGGTGGTCGCCACCCAACGCGCCGCGCACGCCCGCGCCCTGTCCACGGAAATCTCGCGGGCCGCCGGCAAGCTCACCGCCTCCTCAAGCTCCTCGAGCGAAACGACCAGTCCCAGCCCGGCCGAACCGGCGGGCCCGCCACCACCACCCCCGCCGCTCGGCGACGTGATCGATTCGCTGCGCGCATCGGCCGAGAGCGCCAGCCGGCTGGTGGCCACCTCGCCGGGCTATCGGGCGGGGCTGCTCGCCTCCATCGCCGCCTCCTGCACCGCGTCGGCCACGGTGGCGCTGGTGCCCGGGGGTCCCTCGATATGAGCTCCGGCAAGGACGCCGACAACGCGGCGCTGTGCGATGCGCTGGCCATCGAGCACTCGACCATCTACGGCTACGGCATCGTGTCCGCGCTATCACCGCCCAGCGTCAACGACCTGGTGGTGGAAGCCCTCGAACAGCACCGCCAGCGTCGCGACGACGTCATCGCGATGCTGGCCGCCCGCAAGGTCAACGCCCCGGTCGCCGCCGCCGGCTACCAGTTGCCCATGCTGGTGGGCAGCGCCGCGGACGCGGCGCGCCTGGCGGTGCGGATGGAAAACGACGGCGCGACGGCGTGGCGGGCCGTCATCGAGCACGCCGAGACGGCCGACGACCGCGCGTTTGCCTCCACCGCACTGACGCAAAGCGCGGTCATGGCCGCCAGATGGAACAAGCTGCTGGGTGCCTGGCCCATCACGACGAGTTTCCCGGGCGGCAACGAGTAGCCCGCTAACCGGTCAGCACCGCGGCGATGTCGGTGGCCAGCGAGGCCCCGGCGGTCAGCTGGCGGGTTTCCCCGCCGAAGCGGTCGCGCAGCTCGACCACGCCGTCCGCCCAGCCGCGCCCCACCACGACGATCCACGGCACACCCAGCAGCTCGGCGTCCTTGAACTTCACCCCGGGCGAGGCCTGCCGGTCGTCCAGCAGCACCTCGACGCCCAGCCGGTCCAGCTCGCCGGCCAGGGCGGTGGCGCCGGCGCGAGCTTCGGCGTCCTTGTTGGCGATCACCAGATGCACGTCGAACGGCGCGACCGCCGGCGGCCAGCGCAGGCCCAGCTCGTCGTGGTGCTGCTCGGCGATGACGGCCACCATCCGCGACACCCCGAGGCCGTAGGAGCCCATGGTCAGCCGCACCGGCTTGCCGTCCTCGCCGAGCACGTCGGCGGCGAAGGCGTCGGTGTATTTGCGGCCGAGCTGGAAGATGTGCGCGATCTCGATGCCGCGCGCCGACACCAATGGACCAGCACGGTCCGGCGACAAATCGCCGTCGCGCACCTCGGCGGCCTCGATGGTGCCGTCGGCGGTGAAATCCCGGCCGGCCACCAGCCCCACCACATGGCGGCCGGGCTCATCGGCCCCGGTGATCCAGCTGGTGCCGTCCACCACCCGCGGGTCGACAAGGTAGCGAACACCGTTGTCGCGCAATGCCTTTGGCCCGATATAGCCCTTCACCAGGAACGGGTTCCTGGCGAAGTCGGCGTCGTCGAGCAACGCGTGCTCGGCCGGTTCGAGCGCCGCGCCCAGCCTCTTGTCGTCGACCTCCCGGTCGCCCGGCAGCCCGATCGCCAGCAGCTCCCAGTCCCCGCCGGGCTGGCGAACCTTGAGCAGGACGTTCTTCAGCGTGTCGGACGCGGTGACGGTGCGGCCAAGACCGGCCCCGTTGGCCCAGTCCACCAGGGTGGCGATGGTCGGGGTGTCGCCGGTGTCGTAGACCTTCGCCTCGGGCAGCCCGTCGATCGACCGGGCCTCGGGGCGGGCGGTCACGACGGCCTCGACGTTGGCCGCGTACCCGGATTCCAGGCACCGGACGAACGTGTCCTCACCGACGGGGCTTTCGGCCAAGAATTCCTCGGACGCGCTGCCGCCCATCGCGCCCGACACCGCGGACACGATGACGTAGCGCACCCGGAGCCGGGAGAAGATGCGCTGATAGGCCTCGCGGTGCGCGTGGTAGGCGGCCTTGAGCCCGGCGTCGTCGATGTCGAAGGAGTAGGAGTCCTTCATCAGGAACTCCCGCACGCGCAGGATGCCCGCCCGCGGCCGCGCCTCGTCGCGGTATTTGTTCTGGATTTGGTACAGCACCAGCGGAAAGTCCTTGTAGGAGCTGTATTCGCCCTTGACGGTCAGGGTGAAGACCTCTTCGTGCGTCGGGCCCAGCAGGTAGTCGTTGCCGCGGCGGTCCTGCAGCCGAAACACGCTCTCGCCGTATTCGGTCCACCGGTTCGTGGTCTCGTACGGCGCGCGTGGCAGCAGGGCCGGGAACAGGATCTCCTGCCCGCCGATCGCGTTCATCTCCTCGCGGACCACGCGTTCGATCTTGCGCAGCACCCGCAACCCGAGGGGCAGCCAGCTGTAGAGCCCGGGCGCGACGGGCCGGATGTAGCCGGCCCGGATCAGCAGTTTGTGGCTGGGCACTTCGGCGTCGGCGGGGTCATCACGCAGGGTGCGCAGGAACAGCTCGGACATCCGGGTGATCACAGCGGGCCAGCCTAGCCGGAGGACGCCGCGGGCCGCTGCCGCCATGACCGCGTGGCGCCGACGCCGAGCCGGTAAATCTGCAGAGGAAGTGCGAGTGGGGGCCTGCAAAATTACAGGCTCGGTGACTCTTCGCGCCGCTGCGGACGATTGGGGCGGGCGACACCCGGTAGTGCCGGTTTCGGACCCCGCGCTCACGGGCGCATTGAGGCCAGGGGGAGCTACAGCTCCCCGGCGTCGATCGCTTCCTTGACTTCCTGCGCGTGGGCGACCTGCGCAGGGGTGTAGCCGATGAACAGCGCCGCACCACCGACCATGACGGCCACTCCGGCCACCCAGAGCAGGCCGTAGGTGTAGCCGTGGTCGAGCGCATGCAGCTGCAGGTCGTTCATGAACTTCACCGGGCCGGTGGTGCCGCCCAGGTACAGCGTGCGCGAGGTGATGACGGCCTGGATGACGGCCAGCACCAGCGGCCCGCCGAGGCTCTGCGCCATCAGCGCGATCGCCGACACCGGGCCGATCTGGTCGAAGCCGACGCCGGCGATCGCCGACAGCGTGAGCGGGACGACGACCATGCCGATACCGACGCTGCCGACCACGATGAGCACCGCCAGGCCGGGGAAATACGGGATGCCGCGGTGGACGAACGCGGAGCCGTACAGCATCGCCCCCAGCAGCAGGATCCCGCCGCCGATGGTCAACACCCGCGGTGAGAACCGCGACACCAGCTGCGAGGACACACCCAGGCCGATTCCCATCGCGATGACGAACGGGATGAAGCTGACGCCCGCGTGCAGCGCGCTGTAGCCCAAGATGTCCTGCACGTACAGGCCCATGCACACCGTCAGGCTGAACATGACGCCGCCGGCCAGCAGGATCGCGGTGAACGTGAGCAGCCGGTTGCGGTCGCGGAACAGGTGAAACGGCACGACGGGGTTTTCGGCGGTGCGCTCCACCACGGCGAACGCGATGGCGGCCGCCACGGCGACCAGACCCGAACCGATGGTGGTGATCGAAATCCAGCCCTTTTCCGGGCCCATCGAGAACGCGAAAACGGCGGCGGTGCACGCCAGCGTGGCCAGCATGGCCCCCGCGGCATCGAGCTTCATCCGCTCCCTGTTGGTCTCCCGCAGCGCGGTGCGGGCCAGGTAGATCATCACCAGCCCGATCGGCACGTTCACCAGGAACGCCAGCCGCCACGACACCTCGGTCAGCGCCCCGCCGACCACCAGGCCCACCACCGAGCCGACCGCGGTCATCGCGGCGAACACCGCCGTCGCCGCGTTGCGCGCCGGACCCTTGGGGAAGGTGGTCGCGACCAGCGCGAGGCCGGTCGGCGACGCGATGGCCGACCCGATGCCCTGCGAGAGCCGGGCGATGACCATCGTCGCCTCGTCCCAGGCCACGGCGCACAGCACCGACGAGATGGTGAACAGTGCGACCCCGACGATGAAGGTGCGCTTGCGCCCGATGGTGTCACCGAGGCGCCCGCCGAGCAGCATCAACCCGCCGAAGGTCAACACGTACGCGGTGATGACCCAGCTCCGGCCGGCGTCAGACAGGCTCAGCTCGTTCTGAATCTTGGGAAGCGCGACGATGGCGACGGTGCTGTCCATGGTCGCCAGCAGCTGCATACCGCCGATCGCGACGACCGCGGCGATGAAGCGACGGGAGGGCAGCCAAGTCGGGTAATACCTGCCAATGCGTTGTGAGGCGGTCTCCGCCGAGTGCGTCGTGCGCATCGGGGCCGGACGATCGGGGCGGGCAGATGTCCAGTTGTGGACCGCCCGCTCTGAGTCGTTGAGAGCCGTCATAACGAGTTACCTTACAGTAATCTTAAGAATCGTTTAAACCCCGAACGCCACTTGGGCCCTTTCTAAGGCCCACTACGGCCCCGATAACGATGATCGCGGGAGGTCGGATCCCCTCCGCGCGGATTTTCTCGGGCGTGTCGGCCAGCGTAGCCCGCAGCGTTTGTTGAGCGGGCGTCGCCCCGTGCTGGACCACCAACACCGGCGTATCCGCAGGTCGGCCGCCTTTCAGGAGGACGTCGACGAACAGCTCGATGCGTTCGACCGCCATCAGCAGGACGATGGTGCCCGTCATTGCAGCCAATGCGTCCCAATTCACTAACGATTCGGGATGCCCGGGCGCGATATGACCGCTGACCACCACGAATTCGTGATTTATCGCCCGATGAGTGACCGGGACGCCCGCCAACGCGGGCACGCCTATGGCGCTCGTCACACCGGGCACCACGGTCACCGGGATTCCGGCCTCGGCGCACGCCAACACTTCCTCATAACCCCGCGCGAAGACGAAGGGGTCGCCGCCCTTGAGGCGGACCACGAAGCGCCCGGACCGGGCCCGTTCGATCATGACGTCGTTGATCGCCTCCTGGGCCATGGCACGCCCATACGGGATCTTGGCGGCGTCGATGACTTCCACGTGGGGCGGCAGCTCGGCGAGCAATTCGGGCGGCGCGAGCCGGTCGGCGACCACCACGTCGGCCTGGGCGAGCAGGCGGCGGCCGCGCACGGTGATCAGTTCGGGGTCGCCGGGACCGCCGCCGACCAGCGCCACCCCGCCCTTGACGACGTCGTCGCTCTCGCTGCCTCCGGTGATGACGCCGCGCTGCAGGGCTTCCCGGATGGCCGACCGGATGGCCGCCGACCGGCGGTGTTCGCCGCCGGCCAGCACCCCCACCGACAACCCCGCGTAGCTGAAGGACGCCGGTGTCACCGCGGTCCCCTCGGCGGCGATGTCGGCACGGACGCAAAAGACTTGGCGGCGTTCGGCCTCGGCGACCACGGCCGCGTTCACTTCCGCGTCGTCGGTGGCCGCGATCGCGTACCAGGCCCCTTCGAGGTCGCCGTCGCGGTATTCGCGCACGGACAGGGTGATTCCGTTCATCGCCTCGACGGCCCGGGTGACGCTGCGCGAGATGACGTGCACGTCCGCGCCGCTGGTGATGAGCAAGGGCAACCGGCGCTGCGCGACAGTGCCCCCGCCGACCACGACGACCTTCTTGCCGGCCAGCCGCAGTCCGACCAGGTAGGGGCTCTCGGTCACCCGCCAAGCCTAATGTCTACCGATCTCGGCTCCGCGAACGTAACGCCACTGCGATTCGCCGCCGGATTTTTCGCAGTGGCGTTACGCTCGCCGGCGGGCCGTCGCGGCGTGGGCGACGAAGCGCGCCACCGCCTCGGGCGCCGCGGCCGGGTGAGTGTGCACATACGACGCGTGGACGCCGGCGTGCACGGCGCCGTCTCGCACGGTCTCCGCGCCGTCGCCTCGGTAGACCCATGCGGGCTGGTAGCTCTCGGTGAAAGTGACTGCGGTTCGGTGGAATTCGTGCCCAACAACCCGCCGGCCGACCGAATACAGCGGCGAATCGGCCGCGGCGACGGCGTCGCGGTACGCCAGGGTGAGGCGCGGGGTGAACCGTGCCGATCCGGCCAGCACCCCGCACATCGGGTGCCCGTCGAGTTCGGAAGCCAGGTAGACGAGCCCGGCACATTCGGCATGCACCGGGGCGCCGGCGGCGGCCAGCTCGTTGATCTGGCGGCGGACGACGTCGTTGGCGGCCAGCTCGGCGGTGAACTGTTCGGGGAAACCGCCGGGCAGCAGCACCGCGTCGGTGCCGTCGGGCAACGGGTCGACGAGCGGATCGAACTCGACCACGTCGGCACCGGCGGCCCGCAGCAGCTCGGCGTGTTCCGCGTAGCCGAAGCTGAACGCCTTTCCGGCCGCCATGGCCACGGTGGCGTGGACGCCCGGCGGCTCCCCCACCGCCGCCGCCGGGTCCCACGGCGTTGCGGCGAGCCTGCTGGCGGCGGCGGCCACCACGGCGGCCAGGTCGACGTGCCGAGCAACCAGGGCGGTCATCGCCTCGACTGCGGCCCGCGCGCGGCGGCCGTACTCGATGGCCGTGACCAGGCCCAGATGCCTTGTCGGCAGCTCCAATTCGGCGGTGCGCGGAATGGCGCCCAACACCGGGACACCGGCCCGTTCGCAGGCCTGGCGCAGCACCCGCTCGTGCCTGGGCGATCCGACCCGGTTGAGGATCACACCGGCGATCCGGGTCGCGGCGTCGAACGTCGAAAACCCGTGCAGCAGCGCGGCAATGCTGTGGCTCTGGCCGCGCGCGTCGACCACCAGGATTACCGGAGCACCCAGCAGGCCGGCGACGTGCGCGGTGGAGCCCGCGGCGGGGCCGGCCGGGGTGGGGCCGATGCGCCCGTCGAACAGCCCCATCACACCCTCGATCACGGCGATGTCCGCCCCGCCGGCGCCGTGGGAGTATAGCGGCCCGATGAGCCGTTCCCCCACCAGCACCGGGTCGAGGTTGCGCCCTGGCCGCCCGGCGGCCAGGGCGTGGTAGCCGGGGTCGATGAAGTCGGGGCCGACCTTGAATGGCGCCACCGTGTGGCCGGCGCCGCGCAGGGCCCCGATCAAACCCGTTGCGACCGTGGTCTTCCCGCTCCCCGACGCGGGCGCACCCACAACCACCGCGGGAACCTGGGTCACCACCCCACCCACCCAGCTACCTTGTACCGCGAGCGTGCGCAGAATGACAGGCTGGGCGGCGTGTCGCCGTACAGACACGCACGCTCGCGGGAGGAAGTCACCACTCGATGCCCTTCTGGCCCTTGCGGCCCGCGTCCATCGGGTGCTTGACCTTGGTCATCTCGGTGACCAGGTCGGCGGCCTCGACCAGCCGCGGCGGGGCATCGCGTCCGGTGATGACGACGTGCTGGTGGCCGGGCCGCGCCAGCAGGGCGTCCACGACGTCGTCGACGTCGACCCAGCCCCACTTCAGGGGATAGGTGAATTCGTCGAGCACGTAGAAGTCGTGGCGTTGGGCGGCCAGGCGGCGGGTGATCTCGGCCCAGCCGTCCGCGGCGGCCGCGGCGTGATCGACCTCGCTGCCCGCCTTGCGCGTCCAGGACCAGCCCGCGCCCATCTTGTGCCATTCGACGGCCCCGCCGATGCCTTGCTCATCGTGGAGCTGGCCGAGTTGGGCGAAGGCCGCCTCCTCGCCCACCTTCCACTTGGCGCTCTTGACGAACTGGAAGACCGCCACGTTGAGACCGGCGTTCCACGCGCGCAACGCCATTCCGAACGCCGCCGTCGACTTCCCCTTGCCCGCGCCGGTGTGCACCGCGAGCACCGGCGTGTGGCGCCGGGCGCGGGTGGTCAGGCCGTCGTCGGGGACTTGCAGCGGATTGCCTTGTGGCATATGAGGATACCTCAGGCCACGCCGCGCACGGCCCGCGTCAGGTGGTCGGCGTGCAGCTGCTCCAGCCGGATGGCCGGCGCGCCGAGCTGGTCGGCGAGTTGGCGGGCCAATCCCAGCCGCACATACGACGTCTCGCAGTCCACGACCACCGCGGCGGCGCCCTCGGCGCGCAGCCGCGCCGCAGCAATCCGACTGCGGCGCAACGGGTCCGGCCCGGCGGTGGCGCGACCGTCGGTGAGCACCACCACCAGGGGACGCCGCGCGCGGTCACGGGCCCTTTCCCGGACAATCAGCTCACGCGCGGCCAGCAGGCCCTCGGCCAGCGGGGTCTTGCCGCCGGTGTCGAATCGGGCCAGTCGCCGGCCGGCGATGTGCGCCGACGATGTCGGCGGGAGCAGCAGCCGCGCCTCCCGTTGGCGGAACGTGATCACCGCGACCTTGTCGCGGCGCTGGTAGGCGTCGCGCAGCAGCGACAGGGTGGCCCCGCCGACCGCGGCCATGCGATCCCGGGCGGCCATCGAACCCGACGCGTCGACCACGAAGATCACCAGATTGCCTTCGCGTCCCTCGCGGATGGCCCGGCGCACGTCCTCCGCCGTCGGCCGCAACGGTCCCGCCCCGGCGCGCTCGGCGGCCGACAGCAAGGTGGCGAACAGGTGCAGCCCGTGCGCGCCGGAGCCGGTGTCGCTCGGGTCGGCGGCCGCCACCACGCTGCCGGAGGTGTTGCGGGCCCGCGACCGTCGTCCCGGTGCGCCCTCGCCGACCCCCGGGACGGTCAGCGCCCGGGCGCGGAAGGTTTTCGACGGCGGCGCGCTGGGCTTGCTCGATGACCGCGAGTTGGGTTGCGGCGCAACCATGTCAGCGGCCTGGCCGCCGCCGCCCGGCGGGTCGGGATCGGGGTCGGGCTCGGGTGGCGGGTCTTCGGCCCCGGCGCGCGCCAGGGCCTCGTCCAGCTGGTCGCGATCGATGCCGGGGTCGTCGAACGGGTCGCGGCGGCGCCGGTGCGGCAACGCCAGTTCGGCCGCCACCCGGATGTCCTGCTCCTCGACGGTGTGCGCGCCGCGCCAGGCGGCGTGCGCGGCGGCCGTGCGGGCCACCACCAGATCGGCCCGCATGCCGTCGACGTCGAACGCCGCGCACAACGCCGCGATGCGGCGTAACTCGTTGTCCGGCAACACCACCTGATCGACGAGGGCGCGCGCCGCGGCGATCCGCCGGGCCAGCTCGGCGTCGGCGTCGGCGTAGCGCTGCGCGAACGCGTCCGGGTCGGCCTCGTAGGCCAGTCGCTGCCGGATCACCCGCGCCCGCACGTCGACGTCGCGCGACGCGTGCACGTCGACGGTGAGGCCGAACCGGTCCAGCAGTTGCGGGCGCAGCTCGCCCTCCTCGGGATTCATCGTGCCGATCAGCACGAACCGGGCCTCGTGCGAATGGGAGATGCCGTCGCGTTCGATGTGGACCCGGCCCATCGCCGCGGCGTCGAGCAGCACGTCGACCAGGTGATCGTGCAGCAGGTTGACCTCGTCGACGTAGAGCACGCCGCCGTGTGCGCGAGCCAGCAGTCCCGGTGAGAACGCGTGCTCGCCGTCGCGCAGCACCCGCTGCAGGTCCAACGAGCCGATCACGCGGTCTTCGGTTGCGCCCAAGGGCATTTCGACTAACCCCGCGTCGCCCCCGGTCGCGACTGCCAGCAGCGCCGCCAGCCCGCGCACGGCCGTCGACTTGGCGGTGCCCTTCTCGCCGCGGACGAGCGCGCCGCCGATTTCTGGGCGCACGGCGCACAACAGCAGCGCGAGCCGCAGTTGATCGTGCCCGACGATCGCGCTGAACGGATAGGGCTTCACGGCTGCTCCGCCTGAGGTGGGGGCACCCCCAGCTGCGAAGCGGCGAGGGGGAGAGCTAGGCGTGAGGGCTTGAGCATGGGCACGTGCGGAACGCCGCCATCCACGAAATCGTCGCCGTCGCGGACAAACCCGTGCTGGGCGTACATGTCGGCCAGGTAGGTCTGGGCGTCGATCCGGCACGGGTAGTCGCCGACCTCGGCCAGCGCGGCGCGCAACAGCCGGGTGGTGTGGCCCTGGCCGCGGGCGCTGCGCTGGGTGCACAGCCGCCCGATCCGGAACGCCTTCTCGCCGCCGGCGTGCTCCTCCATCAACCGGAGGGTGCAGATCACCTCGCCGTCGGGCGTCTCCAGCCAGAAATGCCGGGTTTCGGCGAGCAGGTCGCGCCCGTCCAGCTCCGGGTACGGGCAGGCCTGTTCGACGACGAATACTTCGACCCGCAGCTTGAGCAGCTCGTAGAGGGTTGGGGCGTCGAGGTCTTTGGACCAGGCGCGGCGCAGTGCTTCGGTCATGCGGCCAGCCCCAATGCTTTCGTGCCCCACGACCACACCTCGTCGAACAGCGCGGGCTCCCGCGACAGCTCACATCCCAGCGACGGCACCATCTCCTTGAGCGTGGGCAGCCAGGAGCGGTAGCGGTCGGGGAAGCATCGCTGCAGCACCTCGATCATGGCCGGCACGGCGGTCGACGCGCCCGGGGAGGCTCCCAGCAGCCCGGCGATGCTGCCGTCGGCGGCGCCCAGCACGGTGGTGTTGAAGTCGAGCACCCCGCCCCTGCGCCCGTCCCGCCGGATCACCTGCACCCGCTGACCGGCCACCGTCAGCTGCCAGTCGGAATCGACTGCGCTGGGCGCGAATTCGCGCAGCGCGCGCACCCGGTCGCGTTTGGAGAGCCGCAGCTGGCCGATCAGATACCTGACCAGCGCCGCCTGGGTGGCCCCGACACCGAGCATCGACACCAGGTTGTCCGGCCTGACCGAGCGGGGCAGATCGCTGATGCGGCCGTGCTTCAAAAACTTCGGCGACCAGCCGGCGTACGGGCCGAACACCAGCCACGACTTGCCGTTGACGAGCCGCAGGTCCAGGTGCAGCGCGCCGAGCGGTGGGGCGCCCGGCGCCGGCACGCCGTACACCTTGGCGCGGTGCGCGGCAACCAGCGCCGGGTTGTCGGCGCGCAGGAACCGGCCGCCGATCGGGAAGCCGGCGAAGCCCCTGACCTCCTTGATGCCGGACTTCTGCAGCAGCGGCAGCGCGTCACCGCCGGCGCCGACGAACACGAATTTGGCGTTCAGCCGGTGCTTTTCGCCGGTGCGGCGGTTACGGATCAGCAGCGTCCAGCCGCCGTCGGGCCGGCGGGTCAGGCCGCGGACCTCATGACCGAACAGCGCGGTGGCGCCGCCCCGCACGCAAAAGCCGATGAGCTGTCGCGACAGCGCACCGAAGTCGACGTCGGTGCCGTCGGCGGCCCAGTTGAGCGCGGTCGGCTCGGCGAAGTCGCGCTTGGCGGCCATCAACGGCAGCCGGCGGGCGAACTCGTCCGCGTCGTCGATCAATTCGGTGCGCGCGAACAGCGGGTTGCCGGCCAGCGCCCGCTGGCGCCGCCGCAGATAGTCGACGCGGGCCGCCCCGCGCACGAAGCTGACGTGCGGGACGGGGTTGAGGAAGCCGCGATCGGTCAGGACGCCATTCTCGACGGCGTAGGCCCAGAACTGCCGGGTCACCTGGAACTGCTCGTTGATGCGGACCGCCTTGGTGATGTCGATCGAGCCGTCGGGGTTCTGCGGGGTGTAGTTCAGCTCGCACAGCGCGGAGTGCCCGGTGCCGGCGTTGTTCCAGGGGCCGCTGCTTTCGGCGGCGACGGCGTCCAGCCGCTCGATCACGGTGATCGACCAGCCCGGCTCCAGGCGCCGCAGCAACGCGCCCAGCGTCGCGCTCATGATGCCGGCGCCGATCAGCGCGACGTCGGTCCTGGCTAGCCCTGGCACCGTCCCAGGTTATCCCGACGCGACGTGGGCGCTGACGGCGTGCGGCCCGCCCGTCACCAGCAAAAGCTCTAAGCTGGCCCCGTGACTGGCTGGCTGCCCGACGTGCTGCCCGGCTATTGGCAGCGCACGATCCCGCTCGGGTCCGATCCGGTCGGCGAGGGCGATATCGTCGCGACGCTGATCCGGCGCGGCGAGCCCACCGGAGCCGATCATGCGGTCCTGGCCGTGCACGGCTACACCGACTACTTCTTCAACACCGAGCTGGCCGATCACTTCGCCGATCGCGGCTTTGCCTTCTATGCGCTGGATTTACAGAAGTGCGGCCGGTCGCGCCGCGACGGCCAGACCCCGCACTTCATCACCGACCTCGCCCGCTATGACGCCGAACTCGAACGCGCGCTGTCGGCCATCCGCGAGCGGGGCCGGCCCGCCAAAATCCTCGTGTACGGCCATTCCTCGGGCGGGCTCATCGTGTCGTTGTGGCTGGACCGGCTGCGCCGGCGCGATGCGACGGCGCACGCCGGCGTCGGCGGCCTGGTGCTCAACAGCCCGTTTCTGGACCTGCACGGCCCGGCGTTGCTGCGGCTTTCGGCGACCTCGGCGCTGATCGCCGGCCTGTCGCGGGTCCGGTCCAAGGGCGTGGTCCGCTCGCCCACCGACGGCGGTTACGGCACCACTCTGCACCGCGACTACCACGGCGAGTTCGACTACAACCTGCAGTGGAAACCGGTGGGCGGCTTCCCGATCACCCTGGGCTGGTTGCACGCCATCCGCCGCGGCCAGGCCCGGCTGCATCGCGGGCTCGACGTCGGTGTGCCGAACCTGATCCTGCGTTCGGATCACAGCGTGCGAGAAAGCGGCGACCCCGCCTCCATGCACTGCGGCGACGCAGTTCTCGACGTCGCCCAGATCGCCAGGTGGGCCGGCTGCATCGGGAACCACACCACCATCGTTCCGGTGGCCGACGCCAAACACGACGTGTTCTTGTCGCTGGCGCGGCCGCGCGAGGCGGCGTATCGGCAACTGGACCTGTGGCTGGACGACTACCTCAGCAGCGACAACACCGACGCGCCGGCACCGTCCGGGAAAGGGTGACAGCGTGGAGACGTATGACATCGCGATCATCGGAACGGGTTCGGGCAACAGCATTCTCGACGATCGCTACGCCGCCAAGCGGGCGGCGATCTGCGAGCAGGGCACCTTCGGCGGCACCTGCCTGAATGTCGGCTGCATTCCCACCAAGATGTTCGTCTACGCCGCCGAGGTCGCCAACACGGTGCGGGACGCGGCGCGCTACGGCATCGACGCCCACGTCGACCGGGTGCGCTGGGACGACATCGTCTCGCGCGTCTTCGGACGGATCGATCCGATCGCGCTCAGCGGCGAGGACTATCGGCGCTCGGCGCCCAACATCGACGTGTATCGCCGGCACACCCGGTTCGGCCCCGTGCAGCCCGACGGCCGCTACCTGTTACGCACCGACGCGGGTGAGGAATTCACCGCCGATCAGGTGGTGATCGCGGCGGGCTCCCGCCCGGCGATCCCGCCGGCGATCCTGGCGTCGGGCGTCGCGTATCACACCAGCGACACCGTCATGCGGATCGCCGAGCTGCCCGAGCACGTCGCGATCATCGGAAGCGGCTTTGTGGCAGCCGAATTCGCGCACATCTTCTCCGCCCTCGGCGTGCGGGTCACCATCGTCATCCGCGGCGGCTGCATGCTGCGGCATTGCGACGACACCATCTGCGAACGGTTCACCCGCATCGCGTCCACCAAGTGGGAGCTGCGCACCCACCGCAAGGTCACGCACGCCGCGAACAGCGGCTCCGGTGTCGCGCTGGAACTCGACGACGGCTGCACGGTCAACGCCGACCTGCTGCTGGTCGCGACCGGCCGGGTGTCCAACGCCGACCTGCTGGATGCCGAACAGGCCGGCGTCGACGTCGAGAACGGCCGGGTTGTGGTCGACGAATACCAACGGACCTCGGCGCGCGGCGTTTTCGCGCTCGGCGACGTGTCGTCGCCCTATCTGCTCAAGCACGTCGCCAACCACGAGGCCCGCGTCGTGCAACACAACCTGCTGTGCGACTGGGACGACACCGAGTCGATGGCCGTGACCGACCACCGCTTCGTCCCCTCCGCGGTGTTCACCGACCCCCAGCTGGCAACCGTGGGATTGACCGAAAACCAGGCTGTCGCACGGGGATTCGACATCTCGGTCGCGATACAGGACTACGGTGACGTCGCCTACGGCTGGGCGATGGAAGACACCACCGGAATCGTCAAGCTCATCGCCGAGCGCAACAGCGGCTGCCTGTTGGGCGCGCACATCATGGGCCATCAGGCGTCGTCGATCATCCAGCCGCTGATCCAGGCGATGAGCTTCGGGCTCACCGCCGCCGAGATGGCGCGCGGGCAGTACTGGATCCATCCGGCGCTGCCCGAGGTGGTCGAAAACGCGCTGCTGGGCCTGCACTAGTGGCGACCGCAAGCGCGGCAGCAACGTCCCAGCCGGGCGCGGCGGGTCGCCACCATCGGGACCGAGTCAGCGGCGCTGGCACCGCGGGCACAGGCCGCGCAGCGTCAGCCCGGCCGCGTCCGACAGCGCGAAGGAACTGCCCGCCATCGCGTGCTCGAGCGCCGAGCTCAGCTGCCGCGCCGGCACCTCGATGATCGAGCCGCATTGCGTGCACACCGCGTGGTGGTGGGGGGCGGTGGCCAGCCCGTAGGTGGTGACGCCGCCGTCGAGGGTCAACGCGTGCAACACCCCCTGATCGACCAGGGTGGTCACCGTGCGGTAGATGGTCGCCAGGTCCGGCGGCTGGGTGCCCGGCGGCAGGCACGCCCGCACCCGCTGGTGGATCTCGGCCACCGCCAGGTGCCCGTTGACCGGTTCGAGCACGGCGAGCACCTGAATGCGCGACGCCATCCGCCGCAGCCCGCGGGCGCGCAGGAACTCCCCGATCCGCTCGGTGGCGGCGGGGTCAAGGGCCGACGGCTTGGGGGTCACCCGTTCAGTGTCGCGCCGGACCCCCGAGATTGCCAGTGCAACCGGGCAACGGCGCCCCGACGGTTCCTGCAAGTCGCTTGCATCCAGCGCGCCAACGACCCTACAGTCGTGGCTGTTGCCTTCTGCCCGACGCCGGAAGGACGGACATGACCAGTGGGCTCGCTTCCGGGCGGTCAGGGTTGGCCAGGCTGCATGGCGCCCTGGCGCCGGCCGAGTGGTGGCGGTTGGGATCGATGCTGACGGTGATCGTCGCGCTGCATCTGGTCGGCTGGCTGACCCTGGTGTTGATCGTGGATCCCGCGCGGCTCAGCTTGGGCGGCAAGGCGTTTGGCATCGGCGTCGGGCTGGCGGCCTACACCCTGGGCATGCGGCACGCCTTCGACGCCGATCACATCGCCGCCATCGACAACACCACCCGCAAGCTGATGGCCGACGGGCAGCGTCCGCTGGCCGCCGGCTTCTTCTTCTCGCTGGGCCACTCGACGGTGGTCTTCGCGCTGGCGCTGCTGCTGACGACCGGCGTCAGGGCCATCGTCGGGCCGGTCGAGGACGACTCGTCGACGCTGCATCATTACACCGGCCTCATCGGCACCAGCGTCTCGGGCGTGTTCCTGTATTTGATCGCCGTCCTCAACGTCGTCGTGCTGGTCGGCATCCTGCGCGTGTTCGCGCGATTGCGCCGCGGCGACTACGACCCGGAAAAAGACGGGGCGGAGCTGGAACAGCAACTGGACAACCGGGGGCTGGTCAACCGGTTCTTCGGCCGCTTCACCAAATCGATCACCAAGTCCTGGCACCTGTACCCGGTCGGGCTGCTGTTCGGGCTCGGCTTCGACACCGCCACCGAGATCGCGCTGCTGGTGCTGGCGGGCACCAGCGCGGCGGCCGGGCTGCCCTGGTACGCCATCCTGTGCCTGCCCGTGTTGTTCACCGCCGGCATGTGCCTGCTGGACACCATTGACGGTTCGTTCATGAACTTCGCCTACGGCTGGGCCTTTTCCAACCCGGTGCGCAAGATCTACTACAACATCACCATCACCGCGTTGTCGGTGGCCGTCGCGCTGGTGATCGGCAGCGTCGAGCTGCTGGGCCTGTTCGCCGGCCAGCTGGGCTGGCGGGGCCCGCTGTGGGAATGGCTGGGCGGCCTCGACCTCAACACCGTCGGCTTCGTCGTCGTCGGCATGTTCGTCCTTACCTGGGCGGTGGCCCTGCTCGTCTGGCGCTACGGCCGCATCGAAGAAAAGTGGACGTCCCCGGCTCTCGAGGCCGAAACCGCCAGCTGACCGGCCGGCCCGAGGTGTGGCCCCATGACCACGATTCGGGTGTAGAAAAGTCCTCATGGGCCTGCCCGCGGGACGCCGGTGATCGGCGATGCATGAGCTGTCGCTGTGCGAGGCGATCGCCGGTGTCGTCAAGGCGCACGCCGACGGCCGGCACGTCGACGTGGTGCGCGTGCGGATCGGGGCCCTGCGGCAGGTGGTGCCGGAATCGCTGTCGTTCTGTTGGACGCTCGTGCGGGACTCGGAGGACATGCCGGACGCCGAGCTGGAACTCGAGTGCGTCGGCGCCGAGGTGCGCTGCCGCGCGTGCGACCGGCGGTCGGAGATCACGTCGGCCTGGTCCATCTGGTGTCCGTGGTGCGACAGCCCCGACGTCGAGGTGCTCCGCGGCAACGAGTTCCTGGTGACGTCGCTCGACGTCTCGTGAAAGGCGTTCTCCATGAATGGATTTGACCGTGGGTAGGTTTCACCGGCACGACGACGGAACCGTGCACAGCCACGAGCACGACCACCCCCACCACGAACACGGGGATCACAGTCGCTACCAGACCGGCAAACAGCGCATCGACGTGCTGGAGGCGATCTTCGCCGAGAACGACATTCTCGCCGACACCAACCGGGCGGCGTTCGACGGCAACGGGATCCGCACCCTCAACCTGATGAGCTCACCGGGATCGGGAAAGACGACCATCCTGCAGGCCACGCTCGACGAGCTCGCCGGTGAGCTCGCGATCGGGGTGATCGAAGGCGACATCGCCACCGACCTGGACGCGGCCAAGCTCAGCGGCCGCGGCGCCCAGGTGTCACTGCTCAACACCAGCAACGGGTTTGGCGGTGAATGCCACCTCGACGCGCCCATGGTCAACCGCGCGCTGCCGGGCCTCGACCTGCCCGGACTGGACCTGGTGATCATCGAGAACGTCGGCAACCTGGTCTGCCCGGCGGAGTTCGACGTCGGTGAGCACGCCAAGGCCATGGTCTATTCCGTGACCGAGGGCGAGGACAAGCCGCTGAAATACCCGGTAATGTTTCGATCGGTTGATGTGGTGCTCCTCAACAAAATTGATCTGATCCCCCATCTGGACGTCGACGTGGACGCGTACGTCGCACACGTGCGTCAGGTCAACATCACCGCGACGATCCTGCCGGTCAGCGCACGCACCGGAGCCGGCATGGACGCGTGGTTCGGGTGGCTGCGACGGTTCGCCCACGATACCGGGGCCTGAGTCCGGCGTCAGTGTGGGGCAGTCGATTTCCGGCCCGCACTCTTGCGAACGACTTGCATTAAGACCTAGATGGGCCAACTATTTCGGTCCGGTTCACCGACCCGTCATCGATTGCGGCGACCACTCGAAATCCGTTGTTAAACAGCGGAACTGAACCTGGTAAGAAAGCCTATGCAACGTTTGTGGGGTCGCCTCGAGCCGGGGAACCGTTGACAACTCCTGACGGCAGGCGTAGACCCAAAAAGAGCGCCGCGCAAGTGGGCCGACGGTCGACTCCGGCGGCGTCAGGGGCTTCAGCCCGCCCCGGAAAGCTGCAGCATGCCAACGGAAGCAGCAGTCAAAGCGGAAGAAACATTGATCCACGTTCTCTGGATCAACGCGGGGCTAAGTTGTGACGGCGATTCGGTGGCGTTGACTGCCGCCACCCAGCCCAGCGTCGAGGAGATCGCGCTCGGGGCGCTCCCCGGCCTCCCGAAGGTCGCCGTGCACTGGCCCTTGATCGACTTCGAATGCGGACCCAGCGGAGGGGCGGACGACTTCCTCGAGTGGTTCTTCAAGGCTGATCGCGGCGAATTGGAGCCCTTCGTGCTCGTCGTCGAAGGATCCATTCCCAACGAGAAGATCAAGGACGAGGGCTACTGGTGCGGGTTCGGCAACGACCCGGCCACCAACCAGCCGATGACCACCAGCGAGTGGCTCGACCGGCTGACGCCCAAGGCCACCGCGGTCGTCGCGGTCGGGACGTGCGCCACCTACGGCGGCATCCACGCGATGGCCGGCAATCCGACCGGTGCGATGGGCGTGCCCGACTACCTCGGCTGGAATTGGAAGAGCAAGGCGGGCATCCCGATCGTGTGCGTTCCGGGCTGCCCGATCCAGCCGGACAACCTGTCCGAGACGCTGACCTACCTGCTCTACATGGCGACCGGCCAGGCGCCGATGATCCCACTCGACGACGCGCTACGGCCCCAATGGCTGTTCGGCAACACCGTGCACGAGGGGTGCGACCGGGCCGGCTACTACGAGCAGGGTGATTTCGCCACCGAGTACGGGTCGCCGAAATGCATTGTCAAACTTGGGTGTTGGGGCCCGGTCGTGAAATGCAACGTGCCCAAGCGCGGATGGATCAACGGTGTCGGTGGTTGCCCGAACGTCGGCGGCATCTGCATCGGATGCACCATGCCGGGCTTCCCGGACAAGTTCATGCCGTTCATGGACGAGCCGCCGGGCGGCAAGTTCTCCAGCACGGCGTCGGGCCTGTACGGGACCCTGATCCGCAGCCTGCGGGGCATCACCGAGCACACGCTGGACAAGGAGCCGCGCTGGCGCCACAACGGCAACCAGCTCACCACCGGAGCCCGCAGAACCTGGTAGGCCCCTGGTGGGTGGCGCCGCGTCGCTTTTCCCTTCAGACAGCAGCACATTCATCCAGCAGCCCCTCGGGCGGAGAGTAGCAGTGCGATGACAACCATCATTCCCGAGCCCACACACGCCAAGCGGGAACCCGGCCAGCTGGTCGACATGGCCTGGGACCCGATCACCAGGATCGTGGGCAGCCTGGGCATCTACACCAAGATCGATTTCGAGAACAAGGAAGTCGTCGAGTGCCACAGCACCTCGTCGATCTTCCGCGGCTACTCGATCTTCATGAAGGGCAAGGACCCTCGCGACGCCCACTTCATCACCAGCCGCATCTGCGGCATCTGCGGCGATAACCACGCGACGTGTTCGTGCTACGCGCAGAACATGGCGTACGGGGTCAAGCCGCCGCACCTCGGCGAGTGGATCGTCAACCTCGGCGAGGCCGCGGAATATATGTTCGACCACAACATCTTTCAGGAGAACCTGGTCGGGGTGGACTTCTGCGAGAAGATGGTCGCCGAGACCAACCCGAGCGTGCTGTCGCTGGCGGAAAAGACCCCGGCGCCGCACGCGGACGCGCACGGGTACAGGACGATCGCCGACATCATGCGCTCGCTCAACCCGTTCAGCGGCGAGTTCTACCGCGAGGCGCTACAGGTCAGCCGCTGGACGCGAGAGATGTTCTGCCTCATGGAGGGTCGCCACGTGCACCCGTCCACGCTGTACCCGGGCGGGGTGGGCACCGTCGCGACCATCCAGCTGATGACCGACTACATGAGCCGGCTGATGCGCTACGTCGAGTTCATGAAGAAGGTCGTGCCGATGCACGACGACCTGTTCGACTTCTTCTACGACGCGCTGCCCGGCTACGACAAGGTCGGCCTGCGCCGCACGCTGCTGGGCTGCTGGGGCTCCTTCCAGGACCCCGAGGTGTGCAACTTCGAGTACAAGGACATGGAGCGCTGGGGCAACGCAATGTTCGTCACCCCGGGCGTGGTGGTCGACGGCAAGCTGCTCACCCACTCGCTGGTGGACATCAACCTGGGCATCCGGATCCTTTTGGGCAGTTCGTATTACGATGACTGGACCGACCAGGAGATGTTCGTCAAGACCGATCCGCTGGGCAACGCGGTGGACCGGCGCCACCCGTGGAACCAGCACACCAACCCGCACCCGCAGAAGCGGGACATGGACGGCGGCAAGTACAGCTGGGTGATGTCGCCGCGCTGGTTCGACGGCAAGGACCACCTGGCGCTGGACACCGGCGGCGGGCCGCTTGCGCGGCTGTGGGCGACGGCGCTGGCCGGCCTCGTCGACATCGACTACGTCAAGGCGACCGGCAACAGCGTCAAGATCAACCTGCCCAAGACCGCGCTGAAGGGCCCGGTCGAGCTGGAGTGGAAGATCCCCCAGTACGGCAGCAACACGATCGAACGCGACCGGGCCCGCACCTACTTCCAGGCCTACGCCGCGGCGTGCGCGCTGCACTTCGCCGAGAAGGCGTTAACGGAAATCCGCGCCGGACGCACCAAGACCTGGGAGAAGTTCGACGTGCCCGACGAGGCCATCGGTTGCGGCTTCACCGAGGCCGTGCGCGGTGTGCTCAGCCACCACCTGGTGATCCGGAACGGCAAGATCGCCAACTACCACCCGTACCCGCCCACCCCGTGGAACGCCAACCCGCGCGACAGCTACGGCACGCCCGGCCCCTACGAGGACGCGGTGCAGGGTCAACCGATCTTCGAGGAGAACAGCCGGGAGAACTTCAAGGGCATCGACGTCATGCGCACGGTGCGCAGCTTCGACCCGTGCCTGCCCTGCGGTGTGCACATGTATCTGGGGAAGGGCAAGACCCTGGACAGACTGCACACACCGACGCAGTCGCCCGTCGGGGAATGACATGGCGGATCGCCCGATCACCGAGAACGACGCGCAGTGGCGCACCGCGGGCGATCGGATCCAGACGCTGCTGGATTCCTGCGCGGCGAGCGGGGCCGCCGCGTATGAACGCGCCCAGGAGTTGGTCCGCGAGGTCGTCGGGCTCTACGGGTCCGGGCTGGAACGGATCATCCAGTTACTCTCCCAGCCTGGCCAGGACCCGGGTATGGCCGAGCGGCTGGCCACCGACGACCTGGTGGCCAGCCTGCTCCTGGTCCACGGCCTGCACCCGCACGACGAGCGCCGGCGGGTGTCCGACGCGCTGGACCGGGTGCGGCCCTACCTGGGCTCGCACGGCGGCGACGTGGACCTGATCGGGGTCGACGGGGATACCGTGCGGCTGGCCTTCAGGGGCAGCTGCAAGAGCTGCCCCTCCTCGGCGGTGACGCTGGAGCTGGCGGTCGAGGACGCGGTCCGGGCGGCCGCGCCGGAGATCTCGTCGATCGAAGTGGTGACGGCCGAACCCGGCACCGGCGCGACGATTCCGGCCGAATCGCTGCTGGCCCCCCTGCGTTCGAATGGACACAGCTCGACCGCCTGGCACCCGGCGGCCGAGCTGGCCGGCCTGGAACCCGGCGAGGTCGGTGGCTTTCTGGTTGCCGGGACGACGGTGTTGGCGTGCCGGGTCGGCGACCAGACGCTCGCCTACCGGGACCGCTGCCCGGTGTGCGACGACACGCTGGCGGGCGCGGAACTGCGGGACGCGCTGCTGCGATGTCCGCGCTGTCGAACGGGTTTCGACGTCGTGCACGCGGGTGCCGGCCCTCATGGCACCCACCTCGACCCGCTTCCGCTGCTGACCCGTGACGGCGTGTTGTCGGTGGCGCTGCGGGGCGAACCGATGGGCGCCCCGGCATGACCAGCCCGTACGAGGTGCTTAACCGCATCAGAAGCGATCGGCGGGCCCCGGAGCCCGCCGGCGAACGGTGCGAGATGTGCTCGGAACGGATTGCCGACGAGCACCAGCACGTGGTGAATGTGGCCGGCCGGCAGTTGATGTGCGTCTGCCGGGCCTGTTATCTGCTGTTCACCGACAGCGGCGCCGACCTGCGCTATCGGGCGGTGCCGGACCGGTATCTGGCGTTTCCGGAGTTCGCGCTGGACCGCCGCGCGTGGGAGGCGCTGCAGATCCCGGTCGGCGTGGCCTTCTTCTTCACCAACTCCGCGCTGGGGCGCACCGTCGCCTTCTATCCCGGCCCGGCCGGCGCCACTGAATCCGAACTCGACCTGGACGTCTGGGACGCCCTCGGCCGCGCCGACCCGCGGGTGGGCCTGCTGGCCGACGACGTGGAGGCGCTGCTGGTCCGGGTCCCATCCAGCGAAGCTGACGAGTTAGTCGCTCCGCAAACGTATCTGGTGCCGATCGACGCCTGCTACGAGTTCGTCGGGCGGCTGCGCATGCTGTGGCGAGGGTTCGACGGCGGCCAGGAGGCGCGGGCATTCATCGACGGCTTCTTCGCGCAGATCGAAGCCCGCGCCGTGAGGACGGCGCCATGACCGGAGAGCACCTGGACATCAGCTTCGCGGTTCTCGACGTGGCTCCCGAACCGTACGCCGTCAGCCCGGTGCTGACCGCCCGCGTCGGCGTGGCGGCCGGCGGTGACGATCCGGTGCACGCGATCGCGCTGCGCTGCCAGGTCCGGATCGAGCCGCTGCGGCGTTCCTACTCCGACGCCGAGGCCGCCGGGCTGGTCGACCTGTTCGGGCCCCGCGAGCGCTGGGCGACCACCCAACGCACCTTCCTCTGGCAGCACTGCAGCGCGATGGTCCCGGGCTTCGCCGGCAACACGACGGTGGCGCTCCGGATGGACTGCACCTACGACTTCGAGGTCGCCGCCGCCAAGTACCTGCACGCGCTGCGCGACGGCGCGCTGCCGCTCCAGTTCCTGTTCAGCGGAACGCTTTTCGTCAAGTCCGAGCGTGGGTTCTCGGTGCAGCAGGTGCCCTGGGACTGCGAGCATCGCTACGATATGCCGGTCGCGGTCTGGCGGGACCTGATCGCGCAGCACTATCCGAACACCGGCTGGGTGCGGTTCGGTCACGACACCATCGCGGCGCTGGCCGCCTACAAGTCGGCGCGAGGGCTGCTCGACCTCGACCACGCGGTCATCTCTTTGTTGGACGCCGACCGGGAGGCGGCGCGGTGACTTTCAGGACCTCGAACTGGGACCGGGCCCGCGCCGTCGCCGACGCGGTGCTCTACGAGGGCTACCTGCTCTACCCGTACCGGGGGACGTCGAGCAAGAACCAATCACGGTGGCAGTTTGGGGTTTTGGGCCCGCCCGGCGCCGCGGACGCCGGCCTGGGCGAGGACGACACGATGGCGGCGGAGTTTCCGGTCGAGGGTGCCCGGGCGATCACCCTGGTGGTGCGGTTCCTGCAGCTGCAGCGCCGCCGGGCCGAGCGCGAGTTCGCCCACGGCGAATTCGAACCCGTCGACGAGCTGACCACACCGGCCGGGTCGTGGCTGACCTGGGACGAGGCCGTCGAACGCGAACTGTCCTTCGGTCCCCTCGCCTTCGACGATCAGCCCTGGACCCTGCCGGTGATCGCGCCCGCGGCGACCGACGTCGAGCTCGTCGACGGCGGACGCCTGGTCCGCGACCGGCGGGAAGTGCGCGGCGAGCTGGCGGTGTCCTGCGAGCCGGACGGCGACCTGCGCCGGGTGTCGGTGCGGCTCCGCAACGTCGGGGCTCGCGCGACCGACAAGAACGACACGATCGCGCGGTCCATGATCGGGACCCACCTCATCGCCGAAGTTGTTGGTGGCCATTTTATTTCGCTGCTCGAGTCACCGCCGGGCGCCTCCGACGCGGTTTCCCGGTGCGGCCAGCACCGCTGCTTCCCCGTGCTGGCCGGCCCGCCGGGCGCCGACGACATCCTGCTGATCTCGCCGATCATCCTCTACGACCACCCCGAGGTTGCCGAACAGAGCGACACCGCCCTGTATGACTGCACCGAGATCGACGAGATCCTCACCCTGCGCGTGATGACGATGACGGACGAGGAGAAGGCGCAGGCCCGGGCCACCGATCCGCGGGCCGCGCGGATCATCGAGCGGTGCGACGCCATGCCGCCCGAGGCCATGGCCCGCCTGCACGGCGTGCTGCGCGATCCACACGCGATCTCCGGCCTGGTCCCCGAGATTCCCGAGGGCGTCGACTGGTGGGATCCGCTGGCCGACAACGCCGTCCGCCCCGAGATCGACGCGGTCCTGGTCAACGGGATCCGGGTCGCCCGGGGCAGCCGGGTCCGGCTGCGGCCGCGGCGCAACGCCGACGCGCAGGACATCTTCGTCGCCGGCAAGGCCGCCCGCGTCATGTCGGTACACGAGGACGTGGAGGGCAACAGGCATGTCGGGGTCGTCGTCGACGACGACCCCGCCGCCGACCTACACGACTGGTACGGCCGCCACCTGTACTTCTCCCCCGACGAGGTCGAGCCCTTGGAAGCACAGCACAGCCCGACAAACCCGTGAAAGGAATTCGAAATGGAAGTCTTGGGTTGGATATTCATCGCCATCATCGCCCTGGTTCTCGCGGTCGCCCTGGTGCTGGGAGTGATATCGCTGCCGGATGCCCGCCGCTACCTGAAACTGAGGCGGATGTAGCCCATCGGGCGATACCGATGACAGCGCGCATCCTGGTGGCCGGGATCGGCAACATCTTCCTGGGCGACGACGGGTTCGGCTCGGAGGTGGTTCGCAACGCCCAGATCGGCCAGGACGATCCGCGCGTCCGCGTCATCGACTACGGCATTGCGGGCATGCACCTGGCCTACGACCTGCTCGAGGAATGGGACACGCTGGTCCTCGTCGACGCGGTACCCAGCCGCGGCAACCCGGGCACGTTGCACGTCTTCCAGGCCGACCACGAATCCGGTTCCGGCACACCCGGTCTCGACGCCCACGGCATGGATCCGGCCGCGGTCTTCGCCAGCCTGCGGGCGCTGGGTGGCAGCCCGCCCTACACGGTCGTCGTCGGGTGCGAGGCGGGCAGCGTCGAGGAGGGCATCGGCCTCACCGAACCCGTGGCCAAGGCCGTCCCCCGGGCCGCGCGGGCCGTCGAGGAGATCGTCGCGGCGTTGCAAACCTCGGCGGCCGCGCCCGTGCGGGAGGACCGCTGAGCCATGTGCCTGGGGATACCCGGTCAAGTGATCCGGATGCTGGACGGCTACGAGGGGCAGCTCGCGCTGGTCGACGTCGCCGGTGAGCGGCGCAAGGTCAACGTCGGCATGCTGCCGGAAGAGACGTTCGCGCCCGGTGACTGGATAATCATCCATATGGGCTTCGCCGTCGAGAAGACAGACCGCGCCGGGGCCGAGCAGGCGATGGCCGGTCTCGAGCTGATGGGCAGGGGCGGCACCGATCCGGCGGCCGGCCTGGAGGGCGGTTGAGATGACCGAGTCGCCCCTGATGCTTGCCGTATTGTCGGGGTCCGAGGACGTTCGGCGGCGCTTCACCGTGACCGGTGTCGTTCAGGGGGTCGGCTTTCGTCCTTTCGTCCACCGGATCGCCACCGAGCTGGGCCTGGGGGGATTCGTCGGAAACGATTCGGGCGCGGTCTTTGTCGAGGCGCAGGGCGAACGCGCGCGGCTGGACGAATTCGGCCGCCGGCTACGGGCCGAGGCCCCGCCGCTGGCGCGGATCACCGCGGTCTCGGTCACCGACCTCACCGCCGACCGCGGGTGCGCGCCCGAGTTCCGGATCGTGGCGAGCCGGACGATCGCGGGCGCCCGAACGCCGATGCCGCCCGATATCGCGGTGTGCGACGACTGCGTCGCCGAGCTGTTCGACCCGCACGACCGGCGTTACCGGCACCCGTTCGTGACCTGCACCAACTGCGGGCCGCGGTTCACCATCATCCGCGAGCTGCCGTACGACCGGCCGGCCACCACCATGTCGGCATTCGCCATGTGCGAGCGATGCGCCGCCGAATACCACGATCCGGCGGATCGCCGGTTCCACGCGCAGCCGATCGCCTGCCCCGAATGCGGTCCGTCGCTGTGGTTCTCGTCTCCGGCCGGCCGGGTAGACGGATCGGATGCCGCGCTGGCGGCCACCCAGCACGCGCTGGCGGGGGGCCCAGGAGGCCCAGTGGTCGCCGTCAAGGGCATCGGTGGCTATCACCTGGCCTGCGCCGTCGACGACGACGAGGCGGTCGGTGCGCTGCGGGCACGAAAGGCGCGGGGCGCCAAGCCCTTCGCCATGCTGGTCCGCGACCTCGAGGTGGCGCGCCGCTACGCCCTCGTCGACGACGACGAGGCCGCCGTGCTGTCAAGCCCCGCCCGCCCGATCGTGTTGCTGCGGCGGCTCCCCCGAAGCAACGGCGCGCCGGTCGCCGCCGCCGTCGCACCCGGTAGCCCGCTGCTCGGGCTGATGCTGCCGTACTCCCCCGTCCATCACCTGCTGCTGGCGCCGGTGCCCGGGGCCGCCGAAGAGGTGCCCGACGCTCTGGTGCTGACCAGTGCGAACCGTTCCGACGAGCCCATCTGTTTCACCGACGACGATGCCGCACAAAGGCTTTCGGTTCTCTGTGACGCGGTCCTCGATCACGACCGCCCGATCCACGTGCCGTGCGACGACTCGGTGGTGCGCGTCGTCAGGGACCAGGCAGGGGCGTCCGAACTGCCGATCCGCCGGTCCCGCGGCTATGCGCCGCTACCGGTCGATTTCGGGCGGGCGGGCCCGGCCGTGCTCGCCGTCGGCGGGGAGCTGAAGAACACCTTCTGCCTCACCGACGGCCCGCGCGCCTACCTGTCCGGTCACATCGGCGACATGGCCACCTGGGAGACGCTGCGCGCGTTCGAGCGCGCGGTGGGCCAGCTCAGCGAAATACGCGGTGCGCCAGCGCGATTGGCCGCCGATCTGCATCCCGGATACCACACCCGAAGCTGGGCGGAGCGGCACGCCGGCGATCGGCCGCTAGACCTGGTCCAACACCACCACGCGCACGTGGTCTCGCTGCTGGCCGAGCACGGGCGCATCGGCGAACCCATCGTCGGGGTCGCCTTCGACGGCACCGGCTACGGCCGCGACCAAACCATCTGGGGCGGCGAGATTCTCACGCTCGGAACCGACAGCCACCGTTTCGTCCGGGCCGGCCACCTGCTGCCGGTGCCGCTGCCGGGCGGTGACGCCGCGGTGCGCAACCCGTGGCGGATGGCGCTGTCCCAGTTGTGGATGGCCGGCATCGACTGGACCCCGGACCTGGCGCCGGTCGCCGCGGCGACACCGGACGAATTGCGGTTCACCCGTTCGCAATTGGAGAGCGGGACGGGATGCGTGCCGTGTTCGAGCATGGGCCGACTGTTCGACGCCGTCGCCTCCCTGTTGAGCGTGCGGCACCGGATCGACTACGAGGGCCAGGCCGCCGCCGAGCTCGAGGCGCTGGCCGAGTCGGCCGGTGAGGCACCCGGGCCGTCGCTGCCGCTCATGGTGCGCGCCGACGGGGTGATCGATCCCGGCACCATGGTGCAGACGATGGTGTCGGCCCTGTACGCCGGCACACCGCCCGCGTCGCTGGCCGCGGCGTTCCACGAGGCGGTCGCCGACGCCGTCGTCACGGTGGTCGCTCAGGTGGCCGGCCCGATCCGGTTGGTGGGCCTTACCGGCGGGGTGTTCCAGAACGTGCTGTTGCTCCGCGCGTGCCGTAAGCGATTGCGCCGGGCGGGATTCGAGGTGCTGACCCACCACACGGTGCCGCCGAACGACGGCGGGCTGGCGCTGGGTCAGGCCGCGGTCTCGATGCTGACCGCGTTAGAGGACGACAGGAGGGAGGCAAAGTGATGGCCACCACCGCGATCGATCGCGGGCTGGGCGCCGAACTGGCCGAGGGCTTGGCCGCCACCGCTTTCACGCTCGCCAGGCGATTCGCCGCGGGCGCCACCATGTGGTCGATCGCGCCGTCGGCCGAACCGCACGCGCTGCACATCGCGGTCGAGTTCGTGCACCCGGTGATCGTGGGGAAACGGGCGTTGCCGGCGGTGGCGCTGACGGGACCCGACCTGGTGAATCTCGTGCGGGTGTCGGTGTCGCCCGGCGACATCGTCGTCGCCGTCTCCGGCGCGGACGACGCGCGGGTGCGCTCGGTGATGCGCCGCGCCCCGGCATGGGGTGTCACCACGATTTGGATCGGCAGCGGTGACCGCCCACGAGGCGGCGTCAAAGCTAGCCCAGCCGACCACGTGCTGTGGCTCGACGACCCCGACCCGGCGGTGCCCGCGACGGGCGGCTTCGTGCTGTTCTATCACCTGCTGTGGGAGCTGACCCACGTGTGCTTCGAACACCCCGGTTTGCTCAAACCCGCACGCGCCGAGGAAGTTTGCGTCACGTGCTCCGACGAGGGCCGGCTCGGTGAGGTGATAAGCGCGTCGGAAGACGGGATGGCCGCGGTGCGCACCGCGCTGGGCGTCGAGAACGTGGTGACCACGCTCGTCGACCCGGTCACCGCCGGTGAGCTGGTGCTGGTGCACGCCGGCACGGCGATCGGCCGCGCCGACGACGCAGATGCCGGCGCAGCCGGGATCGAAGGAGCGGCGCAATCTAACGGAGCCGACGACGCAGATGCCGGCGCAGCCGACGAGGAGGACGGCGCATGAGCGACGAGCCCACCAACTTCTTGTACCCGTTCATCGACGCCGAGGAAGACAACCCGCACTCGCTGCTCGCCGACCTGGCCGCGTCGGCGCAGGCGAAAGCGGCCGAGAGCCTGGCGCTGCGGCGCTCCACGCTGGACGCCAACGCCGGACTGCTGGAGGCGGCCGCCACCGAGATGGCCCGCCGATTCGCCGCGGGCGGGCGACTGTTCACCTTCGGAAACGGAGGCAGCTGCACCGATTCCACCACGTTGGCGGGCTTGTTCGCCCGGCCGCCGACCGGCACGCCGTTACCCGCCTGGTCGTTGACCGCCGATCAGGCGATCCTGACCGCGCTGGGCAACGACGTCGGGTTCGAGCTGGTGTTCGCCCGCCAGCTGATCGCCCGCGCGAAGGCCGGCGACATCGCGATCGCGATGTCGACCAGCGGCAATTCGCCCAACCTGCTCACGGCGCTGACCGAGGCGCGCCGGCGCGGCCTGTACACCATCGGTTTCGCCGGCTACGACGGCGGCGCCTTCGCCGACAACCCCGCCGTGGACGCCTGCTTCGTCGTTCGTTCGCAAAGCGTGCACCGGATTCAGGAATCCCAAGCGCTGCTGGGCTATCGGCTGTGGTCGACGGTGCACGAACATCTCTGTGACGAGGGGGCCGCATGAACAACTCAGCGCGCGAATACCTGTCGTCGGGGCCGCGGTTCGCCGAGGGCGAGGTGATCGAGCGGATCGAGTCGTTCCGCAAGCGCCGCCCCCGGTTGCTCGACGACCACGTGACCCTGGCGCACGGGGCCGGCGGAAAGGCGTCGGCCGCGCTGGTGGACGCGGTGTTCGTGGAGGCGTTCCGCAATCCGGTGCTGGAGTCGCTCGGCGACGGCGCGGTCCTGGCGTTGCCCAGCGGCGAGCGCGTGGCGCTGTCCACGGATTCATTCGTGGTGCAGCCCAGGCGTTTTCCCGGTGGGTCCCTCGGCGAGCTTGCCGTCCACGGCACCTGCAACGACCTCGCGATGGCCGGCGCCGTGCCGTCCTGGATCTCCGCGGCGTTCGTGCTCGAAGAGGGCTTTCCCGTCGCGGAATTGAAGGAGATCGTCGCCGACATGGCGGTCGCGGCCGCGGGCGCGGGCGTGCAGATCGTCACCGGCGACACCAAGGTGGTGCCCAAGGGCGCGGCCGACGGCGTGTTCGTCACCACCACCGGGGCCGGCGTCGTTCCCGCGGGGCGCGCGCTGTCGCCCGCGTCGGTGCGCGCCGGCGACCGGGTGCTGCTGTCGGGGTCGATGGGCGATCACGGCATGGCCGTCATGCTCGCCCGGGGCGACCTGGCCATCGAGGCCGATATTCATTCCGACACCGCCTCCCTGAGCCCACTGGTGGAGCTGCTGATGGCGGCCGCCCCGTCCACCCGCTGGCTGCGGGACCCCACCCGGGGCGGGGTCGGCACCGTGTGCAACGAACTCGCCCAGGCCTGCGGCCTGGGGGTGCTGCTCGAGGAGGAGCGACTGCCGGTGCGGCCCATGGTCAACGGCGCGTGCGAGCTGCTCGGCATCGACCCGCTCTACGTCGCCAACGAGGGCAAGTTCGTCGCCGTCGTCGCGCCGGAGGAGGCCGAGGCCGGGCTGGCCGCGGTGCGGTCGCATCCCCTGGGCGCCGACGCGGCCGAGGTCGGGGAGATCGTGGCCGAACCGGCCGAAAGCGTGGTGCTGCGTACCGGATTCGGCGGGACGCGGATCGTCGACATGCTCGTCGGCGACCCGCTGCCCCGAATCTGCTGAGTTCTGCTGAAGGGAGCTGTTATGTGTCTGGGGATTCCGGGCCGGATCGTCGAGATCACGGACCCCGCAAACTATTTGGCGAAGGTCGACGTCGGCGGCGTGCAGCGCACCATCAGCGTGCGGCTGCTCGAGGACGACATGCCCGCGCCCGACGACTGGGTGCTGGTCCACGTCGGGTTCGCGATGGCCACGATCGACGAGACCGAGGCGCTGCTCACCCTGGCCGCCATCCAGAAACTCGGCGACGCGTATGCCACCGAGATGGCGGCCTTCGACTCCTCGTCGATCGTCTAACCAGGAAGGACCGCAATGAAATTCGTTGACGAGTTCCGCGATCCGGCGGCGGCCCGCAAATTGATCGCCGCCATCGAGCGCCTGGCCGGGGACCGCGAACACTTCAAGTTCATGGAGGTGTGCGGCGGGCACACGCACACCATTTACCGGCACGGCATCGAACACCTGCTGCCCGGCAACGTCGAACTGGTGCACGGCCCGGGCTGCCCGGTCTGCGTGATCCCCATGGGCCGCATCGACGACGCGATGTGGCTGGCCGGCCAGCCCGACGTCATCTTCACCTGCTTCGGCGACATGATGCGGGTGCCCGGCTCCGATGGCAGCCTGCTGAACGCCAAGGCCCGCGGCGCCGACGTGCGGTTCGTCTACTCCCCGCTGGACGCGCTGAAGATCGCGGTCGACAACCCGGACAAGCACGTGGTGTTCTTCGCCATCGGTTTCGAGACCACCGCGCCGTCGACCGCGGTGACGCTGGTGCGGGCCCGCGACCTGGGCCTGCCCAACTTCAGCGTGTTCTGCAACCACGTCACGATCGTGCCGCCGATCAAGGCCATCCTGGAGTCGCCGGACCTGCGGCTGTCGGGTTTCATCGGGCCCGGGCACGTGTCGACCGTGGTGGGCAATCGCCCCTACCGGTTCGTGCCGGAGGTGTATCGAAAGCCGTTGGTGGTGGCCGGTTTCGAGCCGCTGGACATCCTGGCGGCGGTCGCGATGCTGCTGCGCCAGATCCGCGAGGGCCGCTGCGAGGTGGAGAACCAGTACAAGCGGGTGGTGCCCGAGCGCGGCAACCCGGCCGCGCTGGCGCTGATGGGCAAGGTGTTCGCGCTGCGGCCGCACTTCGAATGGCGGGGGCTGGGTTTCATCTCGCAGAGCGCGCTGCGGCTGCACGACGATTTCGCGGAGTTCGACGCCGAGCTGCGGTTCGCGATGCCGGGCGTGCGGGTCGCCGACCCGAAGGCCTGCCAGTGCGGCGAGGTGCTCAAGGGCGTGCTCAAGCCTTGGGAATGCAAGGTTTTCGGCACCGCCTGCACGCCCGAGACCCCGATCGGGACGTGCATGGTGTCCCCCGAGGGTGCGTGCGCGGCCTACTACAACTTCGGCCGCATGCACCGTGATGCGGTCAAGCTGGTGGCGCGCACTTGACGTTCCAGCCCGGCGTTGAGATGTTCGCCCGGTACGCCTATGCGCCCAATGCGCTGGGCTACTGCGGTCCGCCGCTGGGAGCCACCCTGCGCGACGGTTCGGCCGACGAGGTGCGCCGCGCGGCAACCACGTTCTCCGGGGCGTGGCCGTACCTGCGGGTGCTGTCGGCGCTGACCGGCGTCGCCGACCCGCTGGATTATCGGCTTGTCGAATCGTATTGGCTCGGCGGCGGCATCGGCGCCGGCCTGGACCCGCAAGACTTCTTCGACGCGTTGCTGGCCGTCATCGGTCCGCAGGCGGGCCGGTACTGGTCGCATCTGACGGCGGGCCTAGTCCGCGAGGCCGCCGCCAACCACTGCTTCCACGTGTTCGGCGTGTACCCGTGGACGCGTTTTTTGGGGCGGGGTATGGACGAGCACCCGCTCGGCGTACTGGACAATTGCCGGATCACTTGGGGCACAGTCGTTTCCCGCGACGACAAGGACGTTGAGGTGATGTGCCGGCGGCTCGTCTACGACGGTCAGGCGCTCGCGCTGTCCGAACCCTCGGCGTGCGTGCTCGACGTCTGGGCCGACGGGTACAGCGCGGTGCCCGACGTCGCTGTCGGCGACGAGGTCGCGGTGCACTGGGGCCGGCTGTGCGGCCGGCTGTCTCCAGAGCAGGTCCGCGCGCTCACCGACAGCACCGATCGTCAGCTGCGCGTGACGAGTCAACGGCTGGCGCACGCCTGATTTTGATGGTGGCGACCCTCCCCCGCAAGCGGGAGGTACCCCCATTCACCCGGCTCCGCCGCGCTCGCGATCGCCACGAGCCTGATGGTGGCGACCCGCTTCACCCGGCTCCGCCACGCTCGCGATCGCCACGAGCCAGCCTCATGCCAGACTGACCGGCGTGGTCGGTTCAATCTGCGACGTGCTGCCCGCCGCGGCCGCGCTGCTCGGCGCCCCGGGCGCGGTCGACAAGCTGGGCCTGGCGGATTGCGTCGGAGACCGGGCCGATCGCGTCGCGATCGTGCTGGTGGACGGGATGGGCCGGCACCTGCTACCGGAGCTGGCCGGCAGTGCGCCGCTGCTCGCGTCCGTGCTGGCCGGTGGCGCCGGCCGGCTCGGCGAGCTCAGCTGCACCTTCCCGTCGACCACACCGACGAGCCTGGTGTCGCTGGGCACCGGAGCCCAGCCCGGCGAGCACGGCATCCTGGGCTTCACCCTCAACGTTCCCGGCACCGACCGGGTCCTCAACCACATCCGGTGGCGCGACGACCCACCCCACACCGCATGGCAGCCGCTGCCGACCTGGTTCGAACGGCTCACGCAAGCCGGCATCGGTGCGCGCGCCGTGCTGCCCGCGCCGTTCATCGGCAGCGGACTGACCGACGCGGCGTATCGCGGCGCCCGCTTCCGCCCGACCCACGCCACTGACGACTACGCCGCGGAGCTGATCGACGAGCTGCGTGCGGCGCCGGGCCTGGTCTACGGCTACACCGGCGAGCTGGACACCGCGGCCCACGCGTTCGGCATCGGATCGCCCCAATGGCACACGGCGGCGGCACATGTCGACGCGCTGCTCACTCGCCTGGCCGAAACGCTGCCCCGGCGCGCGGTGCTGCTGGTGACCGCGGACCACGGCGGCCTCAACGTCCCGCCGGACGCCCGCGTCGACCTTGATACCGACCCGCGGCTGGGTGAGGGAGTGCGGGTGGTCGCCGGCGAGCCGCGGGTGCGCTACCTGCACACCGAGCCGGGCGCCGCGGCCGACGTGCGGGCCGCCTGGAGCGAGGCGCTGGACGGCCAGGCACGGGTTTACAGCCGCGAGCAGGCCGTGGCCACCGGGATGTTCGGACCGGTCAGCCCGGCACACCTGGCGAGGATCGGCGATGTCGTCGTCGTCTGCACCGGCGACGCGGCCGTGCTGGCGACCGGACACGAGCCGCCGGAAACGGCTCGCCTCATAGGTTTCCACGGCGCCGCCACCGCCACCGAAATGGCGATTCCGCTGATCGTGTTCTGAGCCACTTCGGGGGCCGGGTAACTCATGCAAACTGCTTGCAGTTATTGTCACAAATTGATTGCATGAGCACAGGCCACGTGGTTACGGTCTTAGTGCGGGAACTTCCTTTTCGACGCTGAGGGGATGCCAATGGCCAGTTCTTCGCTTGGTCGGCAACCGTCGTCGCGCTCGGGACCGCCGGGTTCCCCAACCCGGGTAAACGGCTGTGCGCCTTACCGGTTCGGCACCGCACGCGGATAGAGGAGATGTGAGCGGTGCGGGCCGAACGCGTCGGCTGAAACGCGTCGATAAAGCGGCTTGGGCTTTCGTCAAGTCGCGATCTCCGCCGCGCTGCGCATCGCATTTGTAGCTCCGCCTCATCCATGGGCTGAGCCATTGGCAGAAGCCGATGACCGCGGCTTTCCCACCGGTCTCGGCGTGCTGCTTAATTTGTGCTGCCTAAAAATATTGCAGCAGAACATCTTTCACGAGTAGCAGCGGATCGCTGACGTGCGTTGCCGGCGTGCGCCCACACGGGCGCTCTGCCATGCGTCGGAACTATTTCTGGATTGGAGCATTTTATGTTGTTTGTCGAGATCGTACCCGAAACACTTTCCGCCGCGGCGCACAACACGCAAGCCGTCGGCTCCGCGGCCGAGCCCGCCAACGCGGTCGCCGCCAGCTGAAAGGTCAATGAAGCGATGGACTTTGCAGCATATTCACCAGAAGTCAACTCCGGCCGCATGTATGCCGGCCCCGGCTCCGGTCCCATGCTGGCGGCCGCGGCGGCCTGGGATGGCTTGGCCACCGAATTGTCGTGGACCGCAAGCAATTACGGTTCGACGATCGCGGACATGACCAGTGGCTCGTGGCGGGGTCCGGCATCGATGTCGATGGCGGCGGCGGCCACGCCGTATGTCACGTGGATGGGGGCCACCGCCGCCCAGGCCGCGCAGGCCGCGAGCCAGGCCAAGGCCGCCGCCGCGGCCTATGAAGCCGCGTTCGCCATGACGGTGCCCCCGCTGGTCATCGCGGCCAACCGTGCACAGCTGGCCGTGCTGGTCGCCACCAACCTGCTGGGCCAAAACACTCCGGCGATCGCGGCCACCGAGGCGCACTACGGCGAAATGTGGGCCCAGGACGCCGCGGCGATGTACGGCTACGCGGGGTCGTCCGCAACGGCATCGACGCTGACCCCCTTCGCTGGGCCCCCGTCCACCACCAGCGACCAGGCCGCCCTCACTCAAGCCGCCAGCACGGCGACCAGCACGGGCACGGCGACCCAGGCCACGCTCTCACAGCTGGTTTCCGAGCTGCCCACCGCGCTGCAGCAACTCGCGGTGCCCGGGCTGGGCGGGACGACGCCGGCGGCGGCCCTGGAACAGATGGAGAGTTGGCTCGGGCTGGGCGGAGTCGACCTCTCCAGCCCCCAGGGCATCCTCAACTTCCTGGCCGGAACCGACGGGTCCCCGCTGGGCGTCTTCCTCAACGACAACGGGCTGAACACCTTGTTCTCCTCCGGTTTCTACATGCCGGGCAATTTCTTGGGCACGATGACCGATTTCGTCGGCCTGGAGGGCGCCGGCGCGGCCGCCGATGCGGCTGGTGCCGCCGATGCGGCCGGTGCCGCCGGGGCGGCCGGGGAAGCCGCCGCAACCGGACTCGGCAACACGGTGGGCGGCCTCGGCAGCGCGGTGTCGGCGGGTGTGGGCAGCGCCGCCTCGATCGGTCCGCTATCGGTGCCGCCCGCCTGGACGGCCACCGCTCCCCTCGGTGCCGCCGCGTCGGCCTTGCCGAGCCCCGCCGTGGGCGTCCCGGGGGTCGGCAACGGGCTGTCAAGCATGCTCGGCGGCATGCCGATGGCCGGCCCGTCCGGACGTGGCATTAGTGACGTCCCCCGCTACGGATTCAGGCCGACCATGGTGACCCATCCACCGGCCGCCGGATAACCGGGCCCGGCCCCGCGCCGTCAGAAGCGGCCCTCCACGCCGGCTTTCAAGCAACAGCACGTCTCGGTGGCCGGCGAATCATCGTCGCTGCTACAGTGGAAACACTGTGAGTTTCCGGGGTGCGGGCACGCCTTCACGACGGTCACGACGGCGCTCGGTGATCGCCATCGTTGCCGCGTTGTCGCTTTTCGCCGCTGCCCTTGGATGCTGGGCCTTGCGAGCCGAGATCGCGGTCGGGACACCGCAATCGGTGGCGGCGTCACCGGGCGCCGCGGCTGGCTCCGCATGGGCGAGTCATCCCGGTTTCGGCTCCACCTTGAACGACGACAAGGCGTTCAAGAGCGCGGGGTTAAAGCGCGATCGGCCAATGACTTTCGCCCTTTCCGCGCCGCGATCGTTCTGGTTGCCGACGCCGCTCGGATCGTCAGCCGGGGCGCGTCAGCCGGGCGACACGTGCCCGCGCGCACCCTCGGCAGGCGTCACCGGCCACGATCTGTTGACCAAACTCTGCGTCTCCCGACGCTGATCGGCGCTCGCGCCAGCTCGTTTCGTGTGTCATGCGGCCGGCGCACAGTAACCACCAGAGCGCTCTGATCGGCTTGCGCCGAGGCACGGCAACGCCGAACCATTTCGCCATACTTTCGAGGGAAAAACCATGTCTCCAGCCAACACAACCGTGCGCGCCGGATTTGCCGGCGCGGCGCAATCACCCCCGGCCACATTCGGGGAGAGCTAGCGATGGATTTCGGGGCGCTACGGCCGGAAATCAACTCCGCGCGAATGTATTCGGGCCCGGGCCCGGCGTCGATGCTGGCGGCCGCGGCGGCCTGGGACGGGCTCGCCGCCGAGCTCGACGACGCGGCAACGAACTATCAAACGGTGACCTCAGGGCTGTTGGGCGGATGGCAGGGCCCGGCCGCGACGGCGACGGGCCGCAGCGCGGCACCCTACATCGGGTGGCTGAGGGCCACCGCCGCCCTGGCCGCACGCACGGCCGCCCAGGCCAGGGCCGCCGCCGGCGCGTACGCGTCGGCGTTCGCGACGATGGCGCCCCCGCAGGTGATCGCCGCCAACCGCAGATTGTGGAAGTCGCTGGTTGCGACGGACCCGCTGGGTCAAAGCGGCCCGGCCATCGCGGCGGCCGAGGCCGATTACGAGAGGATGTGGGTCCAGGACGCCGCCGCCATGTATGCCTACGCCGACGCCTCGGCGGCCGCCTCGACCATGACGTCGTTCACGTCGCCGCCCGCGTCTTCGGGCCAGGCCCCGGCGGCGGGGCAGGAGATCGTCTCGGCCGGCGCCCAGGTGATCTCCCTGCTGCCCCGAGCGCTGAAGGAGCTGGCCTCGGCATCGTCGCAACGGTTCAACACGGCTCTCTTGTCGATGTCGCCGTCGCTGTCGAAGCTGAGTTCTCTGAGATTGGGATTCGCCAAGGACGCCAGCGTGCCCATCGCCGTCGCCATTGGCGGTGCGGCCAAGGCGACCAGGCGTGGCCGTGCGGCAGCGACCGCGGGTTTCGGACGCGGGACGCCGATCGGGGCGTTGTCGGTGCCGCGGGCCTGGCTGCAGGCGCCCGAGGCAAGCTCCGTCGGCGCCGAGTTCCACAGTGCCGCCATAGCGATCGGCCGGTGGGCAAGCGGGCTCCGGCGGCGCGACACCGGACGATAGCCACTCCCTTTCCCTCGCAAGTCCCCCCGCAAACACACACCAGACTTTGACGGTATTCACAGCTTGCTCGGATCGCCGAGCAGGTTCCGTGTTGTACAGTCAGGCCACTGTGGGTCTTCGGGGCGCTGGTAGAAGTCGGCGATGGCGGGCGGCCATCGCAATCGCGGCGGCGTCCAGCCTCTTCATCGCCCTCATCGCGGGTTCGCCGTTGCGCCCCAAGTATTCCGCGGCCACGCTGCCGGAGCCGGTGGCGTGGTCGCACAGGGCCACAGACGCCACCACAGATGCCATCGCACACGCCGGCCAGGTGCAACTGCACGCCAACTCCACCTGCACGAGCCACGGTGCCCGCGGCTCTTCATGGGGCTCCGCACCGACCAATAAGAAGCCGTTCAAAAGCATGTGGATGACCCACGACCGGCCGCCGACGTGGACCCGCATCTCGCCGCAATCGCTCGGGTCGCCGTTGCCGATCTCGTTCACCACGTCAGAGTTTCATCCGGGCGGGCCACAAGCCGTTGCGCCCCCTGCTGCCCCCGTCGACCAAGACATCTTGACCCAGCTCTGCGTCGCCCGTCGCTGATAGGTCAGCGCCACGCTGTCGTGCCGTCCGACTCGGCGCCGTGAGGCCAGCGCGCACGCTCACTCGCCTCAACACCGCTGCCTTGATCGGCTTACGCCACATCGCCCGCGGCTGTAGCGGGCAAAAGAACTAGTCGGCCCCACGACACGACAACCAACAGCGTCGGTCTGTCTCCGTAGGTCTATGTCTTGAAGGAAAAGTCCATGCTTTTCAGCACAATTCACTCCGCCCGACCCGTCACACCATCTCAAGTGAGATAGCGATGGATTTCGGGACGCGGGCGCCGGAAATCAACTCCGGTCTACTGTATTCAGGTCCCGGCTCGGGATCGATGATGGCCGTCGCCAAAACGTGGGAGGGTCTGGCCGCGCGGCTCTGCGAAGCGGTGGCGGTCCACACCTCGGCGATCGCCAAGCCGGCCACGGGATTTCAGGGTCCCGTGGCTATGACGACGACCCAAGTCACGGCGCCCTACCTGGGGTGGTTGATCGCCACCGCCGCGCGAGCCCAGCAGACGGCCACCAAGGCCGCGGCTGCCGCGAGTGCCTACGAGTCGGCGTTCGCGGCGACCGTGCCGCCGACGGCGATCGACGACAACCGCGCGCGGCGGGTGTGGCTGGCCTCGGCGAACTGCCTGGGACAACTGAGCCCGGCCATCGGGGACAACGAGGCCGAGTACGAACGGATGTGGGCCCAGGACGCCGACGTCATGTACGCCTATGCCAGCGCCTCGGCCGAGGCGTCGACGGTGACGCCGTTCACATCGCCGCCCACCACCGGGGGACCGGCCGGCCACGGCGCGGCCGTCACCTGGGCCGCGATCGCGGCGCCGGAGATCATGTCGGCTGGCTACCAAGTGATGTCGGCCATCCCCGAGGCGCTGCGGGCGCTTTGCGCGTCACCGCTGACGCCGTTCGACGCGTCGCTGTCACCGGTGACATCGTCGCTGTCGAAACTGAGTTCACTGTCGGCACCGTCGGACGTCGCGATCGAACACCTGAATTCCCTCAACAAGGAAGCGGCGCTGGCCAAGACGGCGATGTTGCACAAGGCCGCGGGGCTGCGGTCGCTCCTGGCGGGGCCGGGTGGGGCCAGCGGCGCACCGTTCACCGCGGGTTTCGATCGCGGGACGTCGGTCGGGGCGTTGTCGGTGCCCAGGGGGTGGGTGTCCGAGGCGACGCCAAACCAAGCCACCGCGGAGCTGCAGCGCGGCTGGGTCTGCGAACCGATCCGCCCGGCCCAAACCGACGAACCACCACCACCGTGCCCCCTGTTCCGTTAGCGGCCGAGCCGGGTCAGAGGGGCGTGACGTAGGCCGAGCTGATACCACCGTCCACCAGGAACGTCGAGGCGGTGATGAACGACGCGTCGTCGCTGGCCAAAAATGCTACCGCGGAAGCAATTTCGCCGGGCTCGGCGAAGCGGCCCAACGGCACGTGCACCAGCCGGCGAGCCGCACGCTCGGGATCCTTGGCGAAAAGCTCTCGCAGCAGCGGGGTGTTGACCGGTCCCGGGCACAGCGCGTTGACCCGGATGCCCTGCCGGGCGAATTGCACGCCCAGCTCCCGCGACATGGCCAGCACCCCGCCCTTGGAGGCGGTGTAGGAGATCTGCGACGTCGCCGATCCCAGCACCGCGACGAACGACGCCGTGTTGATGATCGAGCCCTTGCGCGCGGGCACCATGTGCCGCAACGCGGCCCGGCAGCACAGGTACACCGACGTGAGGTTGACGTCCTGGACTCGGTGCCACGCCGCGAGTTCGGTGCTTTCGATCACGTCGTCTTCCGGTGGCGAAATGCCGGCGTTGTTGAACGCGATGTCGACCCGGCCGTAGGTTTGCGCCGCGACGTCGAACAGCGCGTTGACCGCGCTCTCGTCCGAAACATCAACCGGCACAAACAAACCCGAGAGCTCGTCGGCGGCTGCGGCACCGGCGTCGCGGTCGATGTCGCCGACGACGATCGTCGCGCCCTCGGCGTGCATCCGCCGTCCCGCGGCCAATCCGATGCCGCCGCCCCCGCCGGTGATGACGGCGACCCGGCCCGCCAGCCGTCGGGTGAGATCCGTCATGGCAGCGCTAGCCCTCCTCGCTGATCGCGATGAACACGTTCTTGGCCTCGGTGAAATGCAGCGGCGCGTCCGGTCCGAGCTCGCGACCCAGACCCGACTGCTTGAAGCCGCCGAACGGCGTGTGGTAGCGGACCGACGAGTGCGAATTCACCGACAGGTTGCCGGATTCGACGGCCCGCGACACCCGCAGCGCTCGGGACAGGTCGTCGGTCCAGATCGATCCCGACAGCCCGTAGGCGGTGTCGTTGGCCAGCGTGATTGCATCATGCTCGTCGTCGAACGCCAGCACGGTGACGACGGGGCCGAAGATCTCGTCGGTGACGGCGCGGTCGGTGCGCTCCGGGGTGAGGACCGTTGGCGGAAACCAGAATCCGCGTCCTGACGGCGCGCTGCCGCGAAACGCGACGGGGGCGCCGTCTGGCACGTAGGAAGCCACCCTGTCGCGGTGCGCGGCCGACACCAGCGGGCCCATCTCGGTGTCGCGGGACGCCGGGTCGCCGACCACGACGGCCTTGACCGCCGGCTCGAACAGCTCCATGAACCGGTCGTAAATGTTGCGCTGCACCAGGATCCGGCTGCGGGCGCAGCAGTCCTGGCCGGCGTTGTCGAACACTCCAGCCGGCGCGGTCGCCGCCGCGCGTTCCAGGTCGCAGTCGGAGAAGACGATGTTGGCGCTCTTGCCGCCCAGTTCCAGCGTTACCCGCTTGACGTGCGCGGCCGCGCCGGCCATCACCTTCTTGCCGACCTCGGTGGAGCCGGTGAACACGATCTTGCGGACGTCCGGGTGGGTGACGAACCGCTGCCCCACCACCGCGCCCTCACCGGGCAGCACCTGCAGCAGGTCCGCGTCCAGTCCGGCCTCGACCGCCAGCTCGCCAAGGCGGATCGTGGTCAACGGCGTCGGTTCGGCGGGTTTGACCAGTACGGCGTTGCCGGCGGCCAGGGCCGGCGCGATGCTCCAGGACGCGATGGTCATCGGGAAGTTCCACGGCGTGATCACGCCGACCACGCCCAGCGGCTCGTGGAACGTGACGTCCAGCCCGCCGGCCACAGGAATCTGCTTGCCGGACAACCGTTCCGGGCTGCCGGCATAGAACGTCAGCACGTCTCGGACGTGGCCGGCCTCCCATTCGGCCGACGAGATGGGGTGGCCCGAGTTGGCCACCTCGAGCGCGGCCAGCTCGTCGATGTGGGCGTCGACGGCGGCGGCGAATGCCCGCAGGCCCGCGGCGCGTTGCGCCGGTGACAACCCCGCCCAGCGCCGCTGCGCCGCCCGCGCCCGCGCCACCGCGTCGTCGACGGCGGCGGCATCCAGCAGGTCGACCGAGGCCAGCACGTCCTCGGTGGCGGGATTGATCAGCTGCATCGGCGCCCCGCGTACATCCCCGCGGCGTCCACCACCGCCGTGAACAGCCGCAGGTCGTCCAGGTCTTGCTCCGGATGCCACTGCACCGCAAGCGCGAACGCGTCCCCGGGCACCTCCAGCGCCTCGACCACGCCGTCCGCGTCCCACGCGCTGACCACCAGGCCCGCGCCGACCTCGGCGACCGCCTGGTGGTGGTAGCACCGCACCTCGGCCGACTCCCCAATCAGCGCGGCCAGCTTCGTCCCCGGCACCGTCGTTACCGGCAGCGTGGTGAAGACGGCGTTGCCGGCCCGATGCCCGTTGTGGCCCAACACATCCGGCAGGTGCTGGTGCAGCGTGCCGCCGAACGCGACGTTGAGCACCTGCGCGCCGCGGCAGATGCCGAGCACCGGCAGCCCCCGGTCCAGCGCGCCCCGCAGCAGCGCGAACTCCCAGTCGTCGCGGGCCGTGCGGGGCTGGTCGGTGGTCGGGTGCGGCCGCTGGCCATAGGCCGCGGGGTCCAGGTCATAGCCGCCGGTGATGACCAGGCCGTCGAGCCTGTCCAGCACCGCGCCGACGGCGTCGGCATCGGCCGGCTGCGGCGGCAGCAACACCGCGACGCCACCGGCGCCGATGACGCCCTCGAAGTAGTCGGCGGGCAGATAACCCGCGGGGACGTCCCAGATCCCCGTCCGCACCTGCTCCAGGTAGCCGGTCAGGCCCACGACCGGCCGGCTTCGTGGCGATCGCAAGCGCGGCGGGTCGCCACCATCGGACTCAGAGGCGTTCAAAACCACGCATCCTCTCCCAATCGGTGACCGCCGTGTTGAAGGCCGCCAGCTCCACGCGGGCGTTGTTCAGGTAATGCGCGACGACGTCGTCGCCGAACGCCTCCCGCGCCGGTGCCGACGCCTCAAACAGCGCCGCCGCCTCGGCCAGCGTGGCGGGCAGCCGCTCGACGCCGGTCGCCTCGTAGGCGTTACCCGCATAGGGCTCGGGGGGCTCCAGGCCCCCTTCGATACCGTACAGCCCGCCGGCGATCAGCGCCGCCACCGCGAGGTAGGGGTTGACGTCGCCGCCGGGGACCCGGCATTCGACCCGCAGGTTGGGGCCGGGGCCGACGACCCGCAGCGCGCAGGTGCGGTTGTCCAGCCCCCACGCCACCGCCGTGGGCGCGAAGCTGCCGTCGGCAAATCGCTTGTAGGAGTTGATGTTCGGCGCATAAAACAGCGTGAACTCGCGCAGCGTGGCCAGCAGGCCGGCGAGGAAATGGCGGAACGTCGGGGACATGCCGTGCGGGCCGCCGGCATCGGCGAACACCGCGCCGCGCAGCGAAAGGTGGATGTGGCAGCTGTTGCCTTCGCGCTCATCGTATTTCGCCATGAACGTCAGGCTCTTGCCGTGCTGGTCGGCGATCTCCTTGGCGCCGTTCTTGTAGATGGCGTGGTTGTCGCAGGTGACCAGCGCCTCGTCGTAGCGGAACCCGATCTCCTGCTGACCCCTGTTGCATTCGCCCTTGACGGCCTCGAACCGCAGGCCCGCGCCGACCATGCCGACGCGGATGTCGCGCAGGAGCGGCTCCATCCGCGACGACGCCAGGATCGCGTAGTCGATGTTGTAGTCGCTGGCCGGCGTCAGCCCGCGGTACCCGCTGGCCCAGGCCTGGCGATACGACTCGTCGAACACGATGAATTCCAGCTCGGTCGCGATGTCGGCGGCCAATCCCCGCTCGCCCAACCGGTCGAGCTGGCGGCGCAGGACGGCCCGCGGCGCAACGCTGACCGCGCCGCCGTCGGCCCAGCGCAGGTCGGCGATCACCAGCGCCGTGTTGGGCAGCCACGGAACGAGCCGCAGGGTGGACGGGTCCGGCGTCATCACCATGTCGCCGTAGCCGGTGTCCCAGCTCGACATCGCATAGCCGGCAACGGTATTCATGTCGACGTCGACGGCCAGCAGGTAGCTGCAGCACTCGGCGCCGCGGGCGGCCACCTCCTCGACGAACAGCCGGGCCGCCACCCGCTTGCCGATCAGCCTGCCCTGCATGTCGGCGAACGCCACGACGACGGTGTCCACCGCGCCGATCCCCACCAGTTGTTCCAGGGCGGCCAACGACAGCATCGGACCCGGACCGGTCGCAGCGCTCTGTTCGCCCACCATGGCCGCTAGTCAACCAGGCGCGCTACCAGGTGCTGGTGCGCAACACGATCTCGGCGGCCAACTGCGCGGTCGACTCCTGCACGGTGCGGCGGCCGAGGTCCACCACGCGGTATTCGGCGTAAACGAACCGCTGGCTGTTGCGGGCCACCGTGCGAGCGGCCGCGGAGCTGACCAGCACGGTGGTGCCGATCTCCACGGGCGGGCAGTGTTCGTCGAGCACCACGCCGTCGGAGTCGGCCACCCGCGGATGGCCGCGGTCGATGACCACCAGACCGACAAACCGGCCCAGCCTCGTCGCCGCCAGTTCCCACGCAAGCTCGCCCCCGGCGCGGTCGCCGACCACCACGGCCCACCCGATCCCCAGCGCGTCGAGGATGCCGACCACCGACTTGGGGGTGAGCCGCCGGTCGAGGCCGATGACGACGGTCCGAAGCGACGCGGTATGCAGGCGCTCGCACACCGCGTCATAGGCGATGGGCGCGCGCCGCTCGTCGCCCAGAATGACAACGACGACGCCCTTCTCCGGGCCGGCTACGGCGACCGGGACGGGGAACCCGTCGAGCGTGGTCATCATCGAGGGCACTTACGCACGCTACAGCCAACGGCCAGCGCAGCGCGAGCCTTCCTACGGCCGCAACCGGGTTGCGAGGTGCGGGCGCCGCGGGGGTGGGCCGTCGAGCAGGCCGAGGACGGCGCCGACGTCGAGATGGGCCGCCAGCAGGTCGGCGATCCTGTCCAATTGGGTGTCGCGTCGCGCGGCGACGTTGGTGTCGCCGACGACGAAGCCGCTCCGCCCGGCCGCGTCGGCGACGCGGGTGAGCCAGGCGCGACGGAAGTCGTCGTTGTCGAGCAAGCCGTGCCAGTGCGTGCCGAAGATGGCGCCGCGCACGATGCCCTGCGGTTGGTCGTCGACCGCGAACCAGGTCTCCTCGGTGCACCGGGAGAGCCGCCCATGGTGGATTTCGTATCCGGTCAGCGGTTGCTGCCAGCGGCGCAGCGTCTTGGGTTCGGCGAAGGCGATATCCGCGTCGAGCAGCCCGAGCCCGGCGACCTCCCCGGCGCCGGATTCGACCGGGTCATCGATGCGGCGGCACAGCATCTGAAACCCGCCGCAGATGCCCAGCACCGGCTTGCCGGCCGCGGCGTGGCCGGCGATCGCGTCGGCCAGGCCGCGGCCGCGCAGCCAGCACAGGTCCGCGACGGTGGCCTTGCTGCCCGGAAGCACGATCAGGTCGGTATCGGCCACATCGGCGGGGTCGGTGACCCAACGCACCAGCACGCCGGGCTCGCAGGCCAGGGCCTCGACGTCGGTGGAGTTGGAGATCCGGGGCAGCCGGACGGCGGCGACCTTGAGCCACTCGGTGCCGCGCGGCGGCGTGGGCGTGCCCACGACGCGGCGGGCGACCACCTGGAGCGAGTCCTCGGCGTCGAGCCAGAACTCGTCGGCGTAGGGCAGCACGCCGTAGGTGGGGCGGCCGGTCATCGTATGGAGTTGTCGCAGCCCGGGTTCCAGCAGCGCGGGGTCGCCGCGAAATTTGTTGACGACGAAGCCGGCGATGAGCGCTTGGTCGTCGGGCTCGAGCACCGCGACCGTCCCGAACAGGTGCGCGAGCAGGCCGCCGCGGTCGATGTCGCCGACCACGATCACCGGCAGGTCCGCGGCCCTGGCCAGCCCCATGTTGGCCAGATCGGTGGCGCGCAGGTTGATCTCGGCCGGCGAACCGGCGCCCTCGCAGATCACCGCATCGAATTCGCCACGCAGGCAAGCTAATTCGTCTCCAACGACGCGGGCGAGCCGGTCGCGATGCTGCACATAGCTTTTCGCCGTGACGGAGTCGGCGACCCGGCCCTTGATCACCAGCTGCGAGGTCCGGTCGCTGCCCGGTTTGAGCAGGATCGGGTTGAATCGCACGCTGGGCTCCAGCCCCGCCGCGCGCGCCTGGATCGCCTGGGCGCGGCCGATCTCGCCGCCGTCGACCGTGACCACCGAGTTGTTGGACATGTTCTGCGCCTTGAACGGCGCGACCTTGACGCCGCTGCGCGCCAACAACCGGCACAGCCCCGCCACCACCACGGATTTCCCCGCGTCGGAGCTGGTGCCGGCGACCAGCAGAGCCCCGCTCACCTTTCAGCGGTGTTCGCCGGGCCGAGCCTCGCGGCGAGCAGACGCAGAATCGCATGATTGCGGCCCGCGCAGTGCGATTCTGTGTCTGCTCGCGCTAGAGGCACGTGAGGATCTCGACGCCGGTGTCGGTGACCAGCAGGGTGTGCTCGAACTGCGCGGTCCACTTGCGGTCCCTGGTGGCCACGGTCCAGCCGTCATCCCAGATCTCGTAGTCCAGCGAGCCGAGATTGATCATCGGTTCGATGGTGAACGTCATCCCCGGCTGCATGATCGTCGACACGGCGGGCTGGTCGTAGTGCAACACGACCAGCCCGTTGTGGAACGTGGTGCCGATACCGTGACCGGTGAAGTCACGAACAACGTTGTAGCCGAACCGATTTGCATACGACTCGATGACACGGCCGATCACCGACAGCGCGCGGCCGGGCTTGACGGCGTTGATCGCGCGCGTCGTCGCCTCGCGGGTGCGCTCCACGAGCAGCCGGTGTTCCTCGGAGACGTCGCCGGCCAGGAAGGTCGCGTTGGTGTCGCCGTGCACGCCGTCGATGTAGGCGGTGACGTCGATGTTGACGATGTCGCCGTCCTCGATCACCGTCGAGTCGGGGATGCCGTGGCAGATGACCTCGTTGAGCGACGTGCAGCACGACTTCGGGAATCCCTTGTAGCCCAAGGTCGAGGGGTAGGCCCCGTTGTCGACCATGTACTCGTGGGCGATCCGGTCCAGCTCGTCCGTCGTCACCCCGGGCGCGACCGCCTTGCCCGCCTCGGCCAGCGCGCCGGCCGCGATCCGGCCGGCGACGCGCATCTTCTCGATCACCTCCGAGGTCTGCACCCACGGCTCGCTGCCCTCCCGGGCGGTCGGCTTGCCGACGTATTCGGGGCGCGGGATGCGGGCGGGCACCGGCAGGGTCGGGGAGATCACTCCGGGTGACAGGGCGGTGCGGGCAGGCATGCCGCTAGCTTAATCGCGCTTCCTTCGCGGCGACGATCGTCGGGTTGGCCGTCGAGCGTGAACGTGGGGCGGCGATTCGTCAGTTTTCCCGCCCTCAGCGCACGCTCGACGCCGTCGACGCACACTCGAGGAGCCGCGCCGGAGGGCCTCCCGCGACCCCGGCCGTCGCGTATATATCGAGCTGCCATCAATATATACTGGCTTCGTGGCAAAGCATCTGGTCGACATCGACGAGCAGGCACTGGACATGGCTCGCGCAGAACTGGGAACAAGCACGATTAAAGAGACGGTGAACGCCGCTCTGCGCCTCACCACATCCCACCGAGCGCAGCGCGTGGCCGCCGCGCTCGACTCACTGGCCGCCGCACCGTCATCCGATCGCGCCGCGGCATGGCGCTGACGCATCTCATAGACACCAGCGTGATCAAACGACTCGGCTGGCCCGCAGTGCGGCAAGTAGTCGAGCCGCTCGCCGCCGCGGGCGAACTCGCCCGCGCCCGCATCACCGATCTCGCGGTCGGATATTCCGCGCGCAATGAGCTCGAATGGGACCGCCTCGCAGCGGCGTTGGGCGCATTCGACCTCGTGGAGTCGACTGCATCGCATCATCGCCGCGCGCTTCAGGTGCAGCGGCTCCTCGCTCAGCGAAGCCAGCGTGGGCGCAAGATACCTGACCTGCTGATCGCCGCCGCCGGCGAAGAACGCGGACTCACAGTCCTGCACTATGACGCGGACTTCGACCTTATTTCGGCGGTGACCGGCCAACCGTGCCAGTGGGTCGTGCCTGCTGGCACCGCGGATTAGGGCGTTAGGTGCCAGTCTGATGTTCGGGAGCGCTGGGCGTGGCGAGGGCCGGGGCGTTGTCCAACGCCGCTGTGGGTGTGTTGGTGAGGACGCGGGCGGCCGCCCACAGGGGTGGGACGCAGCGCCAGCGGTCCAGTAGTGACCATGCGGTTCTGATCCGTGACGCCTGCTCGGGTGGTTGGGTGGCCAAAAGTCGTGGTGGTGGTGCTGAGCGGCTTAGTTGGGGCCAGGTGGCGCCGACGGTGGTGCGTAGCCAGGCGAGGTTGGTCAGCTTGGATGCCGCGCCGGCGTCCCAGCGCACGACCAGGCCGTCGGTGGCTAGGTGGCCCCAGCGTGCGGTGGGCAGGATGTGGCGGCGCCGGGCCGTCGGTAAGACGATCGCGTGGGTGGGGGGCAGCTCGCCGGCGGTCAGCACCTCGGCCAGCGCGGCGCCGTTGAGGTAGGAGTTGACGCTGTCGGTGGTGATCAGCAGGGCGGGCTGGGTGGCTGGTGCGCGGTTGAATGCCCATGCGCACGGTACGCAGAGCCGGCGTGTCCCGAGCGGCCAGGTTTCAAAGCCGGTGAATTTTTCGGGGATGACGCGCGCGCCGCTGACTGTGGGTCCGTGCTCGCCGCAGCGCGCGCAGCGGCCAATCAGCGGTGAGTGCGCGTGTACGGAGGGCCGACCGGCGACGACCCACGCCGCAGCGGCCGGATCAGACAGCATCGGACGTCACGCGGACCACGCGGCCCTGCCCGTTGCGCATCTGCGTCGCCTCGGCGCCGGCTTCGACGATGAGGTCGATGAACGCATCGACGATCGTGGCCCGCCGCTTCAGCTGATTGCGGGTCACCTTTGCCGAGGGAAAGGGCTGAGCCTGATCGACTCGGGGGTGTTTACGCGGCGCCTACTGTGACGCGGTGACAATGCGGCCTCCTGCTCGAGTTCCGGCTGCGAGCATCGGGATGCATTGAGAAAGCATTTTCTAATGCGTGCGAAATATTAGCACGACATAAGGAGAACCACGAGCCGACTTTCATCGGAAAGAACTGGGCCGTCGTGCCGTACGCGCGCGGCGGAGCGAATCCTGCCTTGGCTTGACGAACCCGTCATAGCTTGGCGCCAAGGACCGACGCCGGCGTGGTGATCGGGTCGGGACGCGTACCGCGTCGCGCGCGAGCGCTCTTGCCGCAGCCGCAAAAAGCGTTGCGCGTGCCTGCGCACCACCAATTGCGCAGGCACGCGGGCGCGATTTATCCCAGTTAGCCGAGATGGGCCGACAGCAACCAGGCACCCACCGACTTGCGGCCGTTGCTCTCGTCGCGGATGTCGGCGCCGGCGAAGCCTTCGAAGGCCTCGAGGAAGTTCTCGGGAACGTTGGCGTGGATACGTGCCGGCCGGATCTCGTCGACCACCCAGTACTTGGAAACCACATCGCGCAGTTCGTCCTCGGTGACCGGGTTGGCCGGTCCGTCGGCCGGCATGCTGCCGCGATCGAAGACCAGCACGAAATACTTCGCGCCTGGCGCCGCCGCACGCAGGATCGACCGCTGATAGCCATCGCGCAGCTCGACGGGCATCGAGTGGAACAGGGTGCTGTCGACGATGGTGCCGAACCGGCCCTCCGAACCCGGCGGGTAGCCGGTGAAGGCACTGATGTCTGCGACGTCGAAGGTGACGTTGGTCAGGCCCCGCTTTGCGGCCTCTTCGCGGGCCATCGCGATGGCTGTGGGCGACTGGTCCAGGCCGACTGTGGTGAAGCCGCGCTCGGCCAGGTAGAGCGACACCGCCGCCTCCCCGCAGCCGGCGTCGAGCACGTCACCGTGAAACTTCCCGGCCTCGATCAATGCCCTAATCTCGGGTTGCGGTTCGCCGATGCTCCACGGCGGCCGGTTGCCTTCGCCCATCTCGGTGCCCTCGCCCCGATAAGCGGATTCGAACATCTCTTGGGTCGGCTGAGTCATACAGTCTTTTATATCAACGCGGCTGATATATGTCAACGAGGTTGATATATGTCGTGAAAATCGGCTTAGCGCATAGTGAATCTCGCGAAGATGGCCGGCGCTCTCGGGCGGAGGGGTGGGCCCTCTCGCTCGATCGAGAGGCCGCGAGCCATGCGTGCCGCGGCCCGGGTGAAATCGGAACGTCGCGCGTCACCGCCACGGCAAAAATGAAACACTGTTCTACCTTTGTCGTGCGTATAATTGTGCCCGCATTAGAAACGCTTTCTCAATGCATCCCGATGCTCGCAGCCGGAACTCGAGCAGGAGGCCGCATTGTGACCGCCTTACCATTTGGCTCCTCTTCGCCACCGCCGTCTGAACGCCTCCGGGTCGATCACGTTCCCTTGGCGAAGGTGACCCGCAATCAGCTGAAGCGGCGGGCCAGGATCGTCGAGGCGGTCATCGACCTGATCGTCGAGGCCGGCGTCGAGGCGGTGCAGATGCGCAGCGTGGCCCAGCGATCAGGAGTGGCGCTGGCCACCGTCTATAAGTACTTCAGCTCCAAAGAGGACCTCGTAGCGGCGGCCCTGGACGACTGGCAGAATCGCGTGGTCCGGCCCATCCTCGCCGACGAACCGCCCGCCGAGGACCCGTTGTCGGGCATCTTGGACTACTTACGGCGCTTCCAACACGCCTTTCATGTTGACCTTGAGATGACCGCGTTGACGGTGCAGTTGGCCATCTCCACCGAGCCCGGGGCGAAAGTCGCGATCAACCAAATGTTGTGCACGAACGCCGAGATTCTCGATCGCCTCGTCGACGTTGTCGCGCCGGAAGATCTTCGACACGTCGCTTTCGGTCTCAGCGGCGCGTTGACCGGCGCGCTGATCGGGTTGCTCACCGGCAGAATGACTTTGGAGGAATTGGTCAGCCATGTCGAGTGGGTGGCGCGTGTGCTGCTCGGCGACATACAGCCGCGCACGAAAGTAGCTGACGTCGCAATCACGCGGGCCGCGGCAGTGACGGGCGAATCGGCCACCGATAAGGATTACTTGGCGCCGCCGGTTGGCATCCGTTTCCGTGCCTCAAGAGTGCTCTGTACCGAAGGCTCGGTCGTGCCGCCGGCGCTGCAAGACCAAAAATCCTCTATTACAGGCACTTTCATTAAGTGATCTTAATGACGCCCTACCCGGCGGCGGCGCGGAAGCGTGCGGTGCGGTCCAATTCGGCATTGAGTGTGCATCAGCGGCCTTCAGTGTGTCTGTAGGGCGGGAATCCGGCCGTCTTCCCGCCCTACAGACACACGCCACGCCATCAACGCACACTCGATGCGGCCAGCCCCGCTATCGAACCTCGCTGGCGGCGCAGAAACGAACGCCGCGGTCCCCGGATGACCACCGAGCCGCAGACCACCCGCCCGGTCAACACGACATGCGGCGTTCCTTCGCCGGGCGCGTCCTTGCGGCGGTCGCTGGCGCTGCCCACATAGACAAAGGACATGGTCCAGAGCCTGTTAATCGCAGGTCCGATGGCCCCCAGCAACCTGGGCCACCAGCTCTCGCAGGTCAGCATGTCCACCATCTGTTCGCCGCTGCGAAGAACGAACTCGCCGGCAGAGCGGCCGCGGCATTGGCCCTAGGCCAAGTAGTCCCGCGGCAGCGATTCGAACATCACCTTGGTCATCCGGACCGCGTATTCCGAGCTGCCTCCCCCGACGATGAGCGCCGCGAACGCCAGGTCGCCGCGGTATCCGGCGAACCAGGAATGCGATCCGCCCGGGAACTCGGCCTCGCCGGTCTTCCCGTACACCTCGCCGCAGCAGCCGGCGATCTCCTTGGCGGTCCCGTTGGTCACCACCAGCCGCATCATCGGCCGTAGCGCGTCGACCATCTTCGGTGAGATCGGGGTGTCGTCACCCTCGACCGTCGTCGGCCGCCCGGCGATCAGCTGCGGCACTGGGGTTTTCCCGGCGGCGATGGTCGCTGCGACCAGGGCCATGCCGAATGGGCTGACCAGCACCTTGCCCTGGCCGAAGCCGTCTTCGGTGCGCTCGGCGAGGTCCACCGTCGGCGGCACCGACCCGGTCACCGTGGTGATGCCGTCCACCGTGTAGTCCAGCCCGATGCCGTAGCGGGTGGCCGCCTGCGTCAGGCCGCGGGGCGGCATCCTGCTACTCAGCTCGGCGAACGTGGTGTTGCAGGAACTGGCGAACGCGCGCGACATCGACACCACGCCCAGATCGAAGCCGCCGTAATTGGGGATCGTGCGGTGCCCGATGTCGATGCGGCCGGGACAGCCCAACATCGTGTTGGGCGTGGCCATGTCGCGCTCGACGGCGGCCCCGGCGGTGACCATCTTGAAGGTCGACCCCGGCGGGAACAGGCCATTGGTGGCGATCAGGCCGTCGGCGTCGGCGCCCCTGTTCTGCGCGATCGCCAGGATCTCCCCGGTCGACGGCTTGATCACGACCATCATCGCCTTGCCGCCCCGGGTGTCCACGGCACGCTGCGCGGCGTTCTGCACCGCCCGGTCCAGGGTGATCGACACCGACGGCGCCGGCGACCCTTCGACCTCGTGCAGCACGGCGACGTCGACGCCGTTCTGATTGACGCTGACCACCCGCCAGCCCGCCTGGCCGTCGAGTTGGTCCATCACGGCCTTCTTCACCTCACCGACGACGGCCGACGCGAAATGCGGGTCGGTCGGCAACATTTCGGCCTGCGGGGTGACCACGATGCCGGGCAGCCTGCCGATCACCGGGAAGACCTTGTCGTTGTCGTCGGGGTGCAGCGTGACCAGGTCCGTCGGCTGGGTCGCCGAACTGGCCTGTTCGGCCAGCAGCTGCGGGTCGGCCAGCGCGTTGTTGAAGGGGTGTAGCACGTCGACCACCGCGTGAGCCGTCCCGATCAGGGCAGCCCCGTTGCCGGCCTGGGTGGCGTCCAGCGTGTAGTGATACAGGTAGCCCGGCGCGAGCACGTCGCTGCCGCCGAGTTCGTTCACCGAGGCGCGCCGCGGCGGGTCGGCCCGCAACGCGAACGTCTGGTGCTCACCCAGCCTGGGGTGCAGCCCGGTCGCGGCCCACCGAACCTCCCAGCGCCCCTCGTCGCGGGCCATCCTCAGGTGGCCGTCGTAGCTCCAGGTCCGGTTCTTGGGCAGGTGCCAGGTGAAGCGATAGTTGACCGTGCCGGTGTCCTCGGCGTACTTGGCGCCGAGAATCTGCGCGTCGAGGTGGGTGGCCTGCAGCCCGGCCCAGGCCGCGTTGAGCGCCTCGCGGGCCTCGTTGGGGTTGTCGCTGAGCTGGGCCGCGGTCGCGGTGTCCCCGACGGCCAAGGCGCCGAAGAACTTCTCGGCGGCCGGTCCGGGTCCGTCGGGCCGCGGAGTGCATCCGGACAGGGCGATCACCGCGACGAGCAGTAGACCTGAGACGGATGAGGCTAGTGTTGTTTCTGTTGCCATCGGTGCTGATGTTAAGAACTGTGGCTCCGATACCGGCGCAGACACACCGAGACCTAACCGTTATCGCGCGGCTGCTCCGCCGAACGTCACGCTAGCGTGGCGTTGATCGCCGAGCGTCACGCTAGCGTGGCGCTCGGCGAGGTGGCGCTCGGCGGGGTGGCGGGCACTCAGTCCAGCAACACCGTCGCGAAGGTGCCGACCTCGGCGAAGCCCACCCGGGCATACGCGGCGCGCGCCACCGTGTTGAAGTTGTTCACGTACAGGCTGGCGATGCGGCCGCTGCCGACAATCACGGCGGCCACCGTGGCGGTGCCGGCGGTGCCCAGGCCCAGGCCGCGCCACTCCGGATGCACCCAAACCCCTTGGATCTGACTGACCCCCGGAGACTGCGAGCCGACCTCGGCCTTGAAGACGACCTGACCGCGCTCGAAGCGGGCCCAGGCCCGGCCCGCCGCGATCAGGCTGGCCACCCGTCGGCGGTAGCCGCGACCACCGTCGCCGAGCCGCGGGTCGACGCCCACTTCGCCGATGAACATGTCCACGGCGGCCACCAGGTAGGCGTCCAGCTCGTCGGGGCGGACCTGCCGCACCGCGGGGTCGATGTCGCAGTTCGGGTGGGTGGTGAGCGCCATCAGCGGCTGGTCGTCGCGCACGTCGCGCGCCGGGCCCCATGCCGGCTCCAGCCGCTCCCACATCGGCATCACCAGGTGCGCCCTGCCGACCAGCGACGAGCACCGCCGCGTCCCGCTCATCGCCTCGTCGGCGAAGGCGCTCAGGTCGGCCGGGGCGCCGCGCAGCGGCATGAGGTTGGCGCCGGCGAAGCACAGCGACTCGTCCGGGCCGCGGCGGGTCCACAGTTCCCCGCCGATCGAATTGGGGTCGATGCCGTGGTCCGCGACGCGGGCCGCGACCATGCACGAGCCGACCGGGTCGTGGTCGAGGACCCGCCACACGGCGGCGGCATCACGCACCACGGACACCCGCCGGTCGCCGACAAGGCGAAAGATGGGCGGAGCCGACATCGGGCGAACTCCCTGTGGTGCGAAATGACGACCAGTGCAGAGGCACTGGTCCCTCTCAGCTTACGGTCACAATCGGCGAACCGCTCGTTTCTGCTCCAGGATCGGTTCCCATTTTCGAGGCCAACCGCATGGCCTCCTCGATCAGCGTCTCGACGATCTGGGCTTCGGGCACGGTCTTGATCACCTCGCCCCGAACGAAGATCTGCCCCTTGCCATTTCCCGACGCGACGCCCAGGTCGGCCTCGCGGGCCTCGCCCGGACCGTTGACGACGCAGCCCATCACGGCCACCCGCAGCGGCACGTCGAGGCCGTCCAGGCCGGCGGTGACCGCGTTGGCCAGGGTGTAGACGTCGACCTGCGCGCGACCGCACGACGGGCAGGACACGATCTCCAGCGACCGCGGCCGCAGGTTCAACGACTCGAGGATCTGGCTGCCGACCTTGACCTCCTCGACCGGCGGCGCGCTCAGCGACACCCGGATGGTGTCGCCGATGCCCCGCGATAGCAGCGCCCCGAACGCCACCGCCGACTTGATGGTGCCCTGGAAGGCGGGACCGGCCTCGGTGACGCCGAGGTGCAGCGGGTAGTCGCACTGGGCGGCCAGCTGCTCGTAGGCCGCGACCATCACGACGGGGTCGTTGTGCTTGACGCTGATCTTGATGTCGGAAAAGCCGTGCTCCTCGAACAGCGAGGCCTCCCACAGCGCCGACTCGACCAGCGCCTCGGGCGTGGCCTTGCCGTACTTGGCCATGAACCGCTTGTCCAGCGAGCCGGCGTTGACGCCGATGCGGATCGGGATGCCGGCCGCCGCGGCGGCCTTGGCCACCTCGCCGACGCGGCCGTCGAATTCCTTGATGTTGCCGGGGTTTACCCGCACCGCCGCGCAGCCGGCGTCGATGGCGGCGAAGATGTACTTCGGCTGGAAGTGGATGTCGGCGATCACCGGGATCTGGCTGTGCCGGGCGATCTCGGCCAGCGCGTCGGCGTCCTCCTGGCGCGGGCAGGCCACCCGCACGATGTCGCAACCGGCCGCGGTCAGCTCGGCGATCTGCTGCAGTGTCGAGTTGACGTCGTGGGTCTTGGTGGTGCACATCGACTGCACCGAGATCGGGTAGTCGCTGCCGACCCCGACGTCGCGGACCATCAGTTGGCGCGTGGGGCGCCGCGGGGCCAGCGTCGGCGCCGGCGCCTCCGGCATGCCCAGGCCAATGGACGTCACTGGAAGAGCCTGATCGGGTTGACCAGGTCGGCGGTCACGGTCAGCAGCATGTAGCCGACCACCAACACCAACACCACGTACGTGGCGGGCATCAGCTTGAGATAGTTCACCGGCGCGGCCGCGACCATGCCACGGGCCGACCGGATGAGGTTGCGGATCTTCTCGAACACGGCGATGGCAATGTGGCCGCCGTCGAAGGGCAGCAGCGGCACCAGGTTGATCGCGCCCAGGATGAGGTTCAGCTGGGCCAGGAAGAACCAGAATGCCACCCACAGCCCGTGGTCGACGGTGTCGCCGCCGATGATGCTGGCCCCGACGACGCTCATCGGCGTCTGCGGGTCGCGTTGCCCGCCGCCGATGGCGTGCACCAGCGCCCCGACCTTCGTCGGGATCGTGACCAGCGACTTGCCCACCTCGACGGTCAGGTCCCCGGTGAAGGCGAAGGTGGCCGGTATCGCCGACAGGACGCCGTAGTGCGCGGGCCCCTGCCGGACGGCCCCGACGCCGATGGCGCCGACCGTGGCGGGCTGGGGCTGACCGCCCTGCCCGTTGGCGACAAAGCGTTGGGTGGGCGTGATGTCGACGTAGGCGGTGACCGTGGTGCCGCCCCGCTCGACGACAATCGGCACGGTGCCGCGCAGCTTACGCACCGCGGCGGCCATGTCCTCGAAGCTGGACACCGGGGTGTCGCCGACCTTGACGACGACGTCGCCGGCGCGAATCCCGGCGAGCGCCGCCGGACCGGGCCCGGTGCAGTCCCCGACCTTGCCCGGCGCCACTTCCGGTGCCACACAAGCGGTTTCGCCGACCACGGCCTTGGTGGGCGGGTGCAGGTTGGGCAACCCCCAGACCAGCGCGATGCCGTAGATCAGCACCAGGCAGATGACGAAGTTCATCCCGGGGCCGGCGAACAGCACCGCGACGCGCTTCCAGGTCTTCTGCTTGTACATGGCGCGGTCGGCTTCCTCGGGCGCCAGGTCCTCGACCGGGGTCATGCCGGCGATGTCGCAGAACCCGCCCAGCGGAACGGCCTTGACGCCGTACTCGGTTTCGCCGCGCCGGGTCGACCACAGCGTGGGGCCGAAGCCGACGAAATAGCGGCGCACCTTCATGCCGGTGGCGCGGGCGACCCACATGTGGCCGCACTCGTGCAGGGCCACCGAGATCAGGATGGCGAGCGCGAACAGCACGATGCCGATAGCGAACATCATCGGGTTGGTAGGACCTCCTGTGTGACCGCCCGCTGCGCGCGCTCGCGGGCCCAGCGTTGCGCGTCGAGTACGTCATCCACGGTAGCCGGTGAAGCGGCCCATTGGTCGGCGGCGTGCAGCACGTCGGCGATGGTCCTGACGATTGCCGGGAAACCGATGCGGCCTTCGAGGAAGGCCGCCGCTGCCTCTTCGTTGGCGGCGTTGTAGACGGCGGTCATGCAGCCGCCGGCCTGCCCGGCGTGCCGGGCCAACTCGACCGCGGGGAAGACATCGCTGTCCAGCGGCTCGAATTCCCAGCTAGCGGCGGTCGTGAAGTCGCAGCTTAGGGCCGCCCCGGGCACCCGGTGCGGCCAGCCCAGCGCCAGCGAAATCGGCAGCCTCATGTCCGGGGGGCTGGCCTGGGCGATCGTCGAGCCGTCGACGAAGGTGACCATCGAATGAACAATCGACTGGGGGTGCACGACGACGTCGATGCGGTCGTAGGGAACGCCGAACAGCAGGTGGGTTTCGATGAGCTCGAGCCCCTTGTTGACCAGCGACGCGGAGTTCAGGGTGTTCATCGGGCCCATCGACCAGGTCGGGTGGGCGCCGGCCTGCTCGGGGGTGACGGCCTCGAGATCGGCGGCCGTCCAGCCGCGAAACGGCCCGCCGGAGGCGGTCAGCACCAGCCTGGCGACCTCGTCGGGCGCGCCACAGCGCAGGCACTGGGCCAGCGCGGAGTGTTCGGAGTCGACGGGCACGATCTGCCCCGGCCGCGCCGCCCGCAACACCAGCGGACCGCCGGCGATCAGCGATTCCTTGTTGGCCAGCGCCAGCCGGGCCCCGGAGGCCAGCGCGGCCAGGGTCGGTCGCAGGCCCAGCGCCCCGACCAGCGCGTTGAGCACGACGTCGGCGTCGGTCTCCTCGACCAGCCGGGTGACCGCGTCGGGCCCCGTGAAGGGGACGTCACCGAGCTTGGCCGCCGCGCGCTCGTCGGCGATCGCGACGTTGGTGACGCCGGTCTCGGCGCGCTGGCGCGCCAGCGTGTCCGGGTTCGCGCCCCCGGCGGCCAGGCCTACCACCTCGAAGCGGTCCGGGTTGGCCGCGATGACCTCCAGCGCCTGGGTGCCGATCGAGCCGGTGCTGCCCAGCACCAGCACGCGCAGGCGGCCGTCGGCGGTCGGGTTGGTCACTCACCCATTGTGCCGTGCGGCGCCGCGCGGCGGGTGTGCCAGAATCTGTGGCAGAAGCCGATCCGATCCGAAGGGGATTCGCCGTGGCCAGTACCGAGGTCGAGCACTTCAACGGCGTCGACGTCGCCGAGGTGCCGTCGGCGGCCTGGGGGTGGAGCAGGATCAACATCCGCACCTGGCACACCACCGGGGTGGTCATCTTCATATTTCTGCTGGCGATGCTGCGCGGCAACCACGTCGGTCACGTCGAGAACTGGTTCCTGATCGGATTCGCCGCGCTGACGCTGTTCGTGCTGGTGCGCGATTGGTGGGGCCGCCGGCGCGGCTGGATCAGGTAGCCGTCGCCGGGTTCGCCCGGCGGATGTTGACGTCTCCGGAGCCGCTGCGCACGTTCAGGACGAAGGTCTCGTCGCCCTGCTGCGGGCCGTCCGACGGCCGCAGGTCGTTGCTGACGTCTCCGGATGCGGTGACGATGTCCAGCCGGGCCGCGCTGCCCTCGACAACCCCGACCGTGACCTCGCCGCTGCTGGTGTGGGCCGATACGCCGCCGCGGACGGCGGCCGCGACGTCCACCGATCCCGACGCGGTCCGCGACTTCACGTAGCCGCGCAACCGGTCGACGGTGAGCGAGCCGCTGGCGGCCTTGAACTTCAAGTCGCCGTCGAGATCCCCGACCGTCACATCACCCGACGCGGTCGCCACCGACACGGCGCCTTCCGCGGCGCGCAGGGTGAGCGACCCGGATGCGTTGGCCACCTTGACCTTTCCCGTGACGGAGTCGACGTCGACGTCTCCGCTGCCCGAGGCGACCCGGAAGTCGCCGAAGTCGCCCTCGGCGCGCAGGTCGGCCGAGGCCAGCGACGCGTGCACCCGCGACCGTGACGGCAGCGCGATCTCGACGTCGATGGCCCCGCCCCGGACGAGCGGCAAGGCGCGTTTGGGGCCCAATACGGCCAGCCTGCCGTCGTGGAAGTCCACCCTGGTGTGCTCGGCGGCCCAGACGTCGGAATTCCGCGATTCGTCGCGGGGCCGCACGTCGACGACGGTGTCGGCGCGGTCGGTCGCGACGAGCCGGATCGATCCGCCGCCGGCTTCGATCCGGACGGCGATCGGCTCGGGGGTGTCAAAGGTCGGCATGTTCGTTCTCCTTCGTTGATGGCGTCTTCGGTGGCGTCAGCGCACCCAGCCGGTCACGCGGTGGCCGGAAGCGCGGGCGGAGCGGCCGGACTCGGATCCGGCCCCCTGACTGGCACCTTGGCTGGCTATGGCCGCCGCGCGCACCAGCCAGGAGTTCAGCGACGCCCCGTCGCGGCGAGCGGCCGCCTCGACCGCCGACCGCAGCCCCTCGGGGAGGCGCAGGGTGACCCGCCAGGTGCCGCCGCTGTCGTCGTCGTATTGGGCGACTTGGGCGACGAACGCGGTGTCATCAGGTGCTTCGTCGAGCGGCGCGCTGACGATGAACTCCGGGTCGCGGCCCCGCAGCCGGACGTCCACGGACCGGGGCGCCAGCTCGCGGGTGATTTCTTCGGCGGCGGCCGACAGAGCTTCCAGCAGCGCCAGCCGCATAGCCGATTCCAGCGGGGCGCTCAGCCGGTCGGCCAGGTCCCGCGCGTCCGCGCCGGCGGCTGCCGTGTTCAGCTCGTGGCGGACGGCGTCGACGTAGGGTTGCAGTTCCATGACGTCATGCTGACATCATTTTAGTGTCACCTCAAGTGTCGCAGTGGTGCTACCGCGCCCGTCGGTACCAAGTGCCGGCGAATGCGCCGACGATCAGCACGGACAACGCCGCAACCCACGGCCACACGCCATGCTGGTGCACCCAGCCGGCCAGCGCGCCCTGCAGCCGGCCGGCTGCCGCGATCACCGCATCCTGGGGATTCGCGTTGGTATTGAACAGACGCAGCTCGTAGACCCCGTAGTAGGCCACGTACAGCCCGACCAGCACCAGCAGGGCGCCGCCGATCCGGTTGACGAACGGCAGGACTCGCCGCAAGCGGTCGGCCACGGTCGAGCTGGCCGTCGCGGCGGCGATGGCAAGCACGCCGACGACCAGGCTCAGTCCCCCGACATAGGCGAGGTAGATCGCCGCGCCCGTGACGATCGATCCGCTCCGAAGGCCGGCGGCGGTGACCGCCAGGAACGGCCCGATGGTGCACGACAGCGAGGCGACCGCATAGCTGACGCCGTACCCGTACATGCCTATGAGCCCCCGCGCGCCCGGCGCCCACCGTGGGCCGAGGGGCCGGGGCGTCAGCGCGGTGAGCTCCCGACCCGACAGCAGCCAGACCCCAAGCGCGACAAGCACAATGCCGATCACCACGGTCCCGTACGGCAGGTACCGCTGCACGGTCGTGGCCGCCGATATGGTCAGCGCGCCGAACAACCCGAATACCGTCAGGAAGCCGAGCGCCATCTCCACGGTGGCCGCCAGCGCCCGGCCGATGGGCGCCAGTCCCCGCCGTTCGGATTGCTGCCCGCCCACCACCAGGACCAGGTAGGCGGGCAGCATGGCAAACCCGCACGGGTTCAGCGCGGCCACCAACCCGGCGGCGAAGGCCAGACCGACCAGGCCCTGATCCACGGCTATGACGTCAGCGCGGCGACGCGGCCCGACAGCTCCTGCTGGGACATCGCCGACGTGGGGTTGTTGATGAACGTCGAGCTGCCGTCGGCCCGATAGAACACCCACGCCGGCTGCCAGGGGACGTTGTAGCGGGCCCAGATCGAGCCGTCGGCGTCGTTGAGGTTGGTGAAGTTCAGGTTGTACTTGGAGACGAAGTTCTGCATCGCACCGACGTCCGAGTGCGCCGCGATGCCGATGAAGGTGACGCGCGGATTGGCGGCCGCGACCTGGCTGAGAGAAGGAGCCTCTGCGTTGCAGAACGGACACCACGGCGTCCAGAACCACAGCACCGCCGGCTTGCCCTGCAGGCTGGCGCCGTTGAACGGCGCGCCGCTGAGGGTTATCCCGGTGAACTGCAGACGATCCTCGGCCACCGCGCGCGGAGGTTCGGCCAGCCCGAATATCAGGGCGGCCACGAGGGCTAACACTTTGAGCGCGGACAACAAGCGAAAGATGCTCATGCGCGAGAAACGTGTGGGCCGTCGCCGCGGTTCATTGCACCTGGGATATTGATGACTCTGCGGCCACCAGGGGCTCTACTCGCACTTTTCCCTGGTGGACGCAGAGTCAATAGCGGGAGTCGGCGGCCAGCTGCCCGCAGGCGGCGCTGATCTCACGACCGCGGGTGTCGCGCACCGTGCAGGACACCCCGTTCGCCCGGACCCGGCGGACGAATTCGCGCTCCACCGTCTTGGGGCTGGCGTCCCAGTCGCTGCCCGGGGTCGGGTTGAGCGGGATCAGGTTCACGTGCACCAGCGGCCCCAATGCACGACGCAGCCGCCTACCCAACAGGTCCGCCCGCCACTCCTGGTCGTTGACGTCGCGGATCAGCGCGTACTCGACCGATACCCGCCTACCGGTCACGTCGGCGTAGTAGCGGGCGGCGTCCAAAGCCTCGGCAATCTTCCAGCGGTTGTTCACCGGGACGAGGGTGTCGCGGAGTTCGTCGTCGGGCGCGTGCAGCGACAGCGCCAGCGTCACCCCGAGCCGTTCGTCGGCCAACTTCCGGATCGCCGGGACCAGACCCACCGTGGACACCGTCACCGAGCGGGCAGAGATGCCGAAGCCGTGCGGGTTCGGTTCGGTGATGCGATGTACCGCGGCCAGCACCCTGGCGTAGTTGGCCAGCGGCTCGCCCATGCCCATGAACACCACGTTGGAGAGCCGATCACCGAAGTCGTCGCGCAGAGCCGCGGCGGCGGCACGCACCTGTTCGAGGATCTCGGCGGTAGACAGGTTACGGGTCAGCCCGCCCTGACCGGTGGCGCAGAATGGACACGCCATGCCGCAGCCGGCCTGCGAGGAGATGCACACCGTGTTGCGCTGCGGGTAGCGCATCAGCACCGACTCGACGGTGGCGCCAGCAGGGTCGTTAACGGCCCGCCACAACGTCTTTCGGGTCTGGCCGGCATCGCAGGTGACCTCGGCGACCGCGGTGAGCAGCGTCGGGAACATCGCCTCGGCGACCCGGTCGCGAAGGGCCGCCGGAAGGTCGGTCATCTGCCGCGGGTCGGCGATCAGCCGGCCGTAGTACTGGTGCGCGAGCTGCTTGGCCCGAAACGCCGGCAGGCCCAGCTCCGCGACGGCCGACGCGCGGCCTTCCGCGTCGAGGTCGGCCAGGTGCCGCGGCGGCCTGCCCGGGCGCGGCTCGGAGAACATCAACTGTGGGGCCATGACCAGTCCAGTATCGGATCAGGGCACCAGTGTGAGCACCACCCACGCCGCCACCGCCGACGGCAGTAAGCCGTCGAGCCGGTCCATCAGACCGCCGTGGCCGGGGAGCAGGCGTCCCATGTCTTTGATGCCGAGGTCGCGCTTGACCTGGGACTCCACCAGGTCGCCGAGCGTGCAGGTGAGCACCAGGATAACGCCCAGCAGCGCCCCCACCAGCGGCGATTTGTCGGCCAGGAAGGTCGCGGTAAGGATCGCCGCGGTGATCCCGCAGACCAGCGACCCGGCGAATCCCTCCCAGGACTTCTTCGGGCTGATCGCCGGAACCATCGGATGCTTGCCGAGCAGCACCCCCACGGCGTATCCGCCCACGTCGGAGGCGACGACGGTGATCATCAGGCAGAACACCCGTCCCGCGCCGTCTTTCGGGTAAACCAGCAACGCGGCGAAGGAAGCGAACAGCGGGACCCACGCGGCCAGGAAAACGGTGGCCGACGCGTCCCGCAGGTAGTTCGCCGACGGTGAACCGGCGAACGGCTCGGGCCGCTTGCTGTTGTCTTGCATGAACAGCCGCCAGAACAGGCAGATGACGACGGTGGCACCGAAGCCGGCCAACGCGCCGGCGGCGTGGAAAGGCCAGGTCAGCCACACGGTGGCCTGGCCGCCGGCGAGCAGCGGAATGACCGGGATGACGTATCCGGCTTCCCGCAGCCGCCGCACCACCTCGTGGGTGGCGACGAAGATGGCCGCGGCGACGATGAGCACCCAGTACCGGGGCGCGAACACCAGCGTCGCGATGAGCACGCCGCCGATGCTTGCGCCGACCGCGATCGCGGCGGGCAGGTCGCGTCCCGCCCGGGACGCCTTCTTGGCCTGCTGCATGGTTTTCTTGACCCGACGCGCCGGCTCGTCGGGCGGGGCGCTTGCGCCGGCATCGGAAGTTGCCACGGACTTAAACGGACTTGGCTGCTGAGCGGCCGCTAGACCTCCAGCAGCTCGCCTTCTTTGTGTTTGACCAACTCATCGATCTGGGTGACGTACTGATGCGTGGTCTTGTCCAAATCCTTTTCCGCGCGGCCAACCTCGTCCTCGCCGGCCTCGCCGTCCTTGCGGATGCGGTGCAGCTCCTCCATCGCCTTGCGGCGGATGTTGCGCACCGAAACCCTGGCGTCCTCCCCCTTGTGTTTGGCCTGCTTGACGAGCTCGCGCCGGCGCTCCTCGGTGAGCTGCGGCACGGCCACCCGGATGAGCGTGCCGTCGTTGGTGGGATTCACCCCGAGGTCGGAGTTGCGGATCGCCGTCTCGATGGCGTGCAGCTGAGTGGCTTCGTAGGGCTTGATGACGACGAGCCGCGCCTCGGGGACGTTGATGCTGGCCAGCTGGGTGATCGGGGTGTTGGTGCCGTAGTAGTCGATCACGATCCGGGAGAACATGCCCGGGTTGGCACGGCCGGTCCGGATGGTGGACAAGTCGTCACGGGCCACCGATACGGCCTTCTCCATCTTCTCTTCCGCATCGAAGAGAGCCTCATCGATCATTTGCTTCCCTTCAGGTGGTGACCAGCGTCCCGATCTTCTCACCGGCGACCGCCCGGGCGATATTGCCATTGGTCAGCAGGTTGAACACCAGGATCGGCATGCCATTGTCCATGCACAGGCTGAACGCGGTGGCATCGGCCACGCGCAGCCCGCGGTCGATGACCTCGCGATGGCTGATCGCGGTGATCAGCTTGGCCTCGGGGTTTTGCCGCGGGTCCTCGGAAAACACGCCGTCGACCGCCTTGGCCATCAAGACCACCTCCGCGCCGATCTCGAGCGCCCGTTGCGCGGCCGTGGTGTCGGTGGAGAAGTACGGCAGCCCCATGCCGGCCCCGAAGATCACCACCCTGCCCTTCTCCAGGTGGCGGACGGCGCGCAACGGCAGGTAGGGCTCGGCCACCTGGCCCATGGTGATCGCCGTCTGGACTCGGGTGACGATGCCCTCCTTTTCCAGGAAGTCCTGCAGCGCGAGGCTGTTCATCACGGTGCCGAGCATGCCCATGTAGTCCGAACGCGTGCGTTCCATGCCGCGCTGCTGAAGCTGCGCGCCGCGGAAGAAGTTTCCGCCACCGATCACCACGGCCACCTGCACGCCGTCGCGCACCACCTCGGCGATCTGGCGGGCCACCTGCGCAACCACATCGGGATCCAGCCCGACCTGGCCGCCGCCGAACATTTCACCGCCGAGCTTGAGCAACACCCTCGAATACTTCGATCGTCCCGCCGGCCGGCCGGCACGATGCTCAAGGTCCGGTGAAGATGCCGATACGCCGTTGCCGCTCGTCGGCTCCGGCTTCGGAGCCGCCGCGCCGGCGACTTGGGACTCCCAGGGCTCCGTCATCAGACTCCTCGCATGACAGTGCCATCCCGGACGATCCCACCCGGAACGGCATTTCACATCCTGCCTCATCGCAGCACAATGCCGCGTCGGCGGGGTGATGTTTGAGCATCCGGCGGCACGGGGAATCCGCATCAACGCGGCGGGAAAATCTATGGTCTTGAGAACAAGGACCGGCACCGCCGTGTATCGGGCCGATCGCCTGGTCGATCGGCATTGGGCATGAGTCGCCCAAACCACATACGCCACAGAGGGAGTCAATTCATGGCGGACACCAACAAATCGGGACCGGCCGAAGCGGTGAAGGGCGTCGTCGAGGACGTCAAGGGCAGGGTCAAGGAAGCCGTCGGGGCCGTGTCCGGTCGCGACGACCTCACTCGCGAGGGCCAGGCCCAGCAGGACAAGGCGGAAGCACAGCGCGACGCGGCGAAGAAGGAGGCCCAGGCGGAGGCCGCTCGGGCCGGCGCCAAGGCGGCCGAGGAGCGCCAAAAGTCCAACCAGTAACTGGGGAAGGATGGGTCCGGCTCGTGAAAACGGGCCGGACCCATCGGTTTTCGCGAGGCCGAGAGCAAACACGTCGCGACGCGCCGACACGCTCCGGACGCATTGATCGCCGACGCGGAAAAAGTTGGTTAGTTCTACTCTGAGTTGGGTACTCAGCGGTGCGCTGGCAGACATCTCCACGGGAGGTGCCTACGGATGGGGCGATGGCACAACCGTCATGAGCTTTGGAGATGTCTTTGGACGTACTACTCCTCACCGATGAGGACAATTTCGAAGCGGGTTTGCCAGCGCTGAATTCGTTCGCGCACACGGTACGGCGCGCGCCGCTCGCCGATTACGTCGACGGGCAGCACGACAATGTCGACGTTGCGATCATCGACGCGCGCGCCGACCTTGCGGCGGCCCGGACGGTCTGCCGTCGGCTGACGGCTAACGCGCCGGGCATCGCGGTGGTGGCCGTGGTCGCACCGGCGGATTTCGTCGCGGTTGACGTCGACTGGAATGTCGACGACGTGATGCTGCCCGCGGTGAGCGCCGACGAGCTGCAGGCACGGCTGCGGCTGGCGATCAAACGCCGGCGTGCCGCACTGGACGGCGCACTGAAATTCGGTGACCTTGTCCTTCACCCGGCCAGTTTCACGGGGTCGCTGGGCGGCAAGGACCTGGGCCTGACGCTGACCGAGTTCAAGCTGTTGAATTTCCTTGTGCAGCACGCCGGCCGGGCATTCAGCCGGACCCGGCTAATGCACGAGGTGTGGGGTTATGACTGCAACGGGCGTGTCCGCACCGTCGACGTTCACGTGCGACGGCTGCGCGCCAAGCTCGGAGCCGAATACGAATCGATGGTCGACACCGTCCGCGGCGTTGGGTACATGGCGGTAACGCCACCGCAACCGGAATGGATCGTCAGAGAGCCGGCGCTAAGCCCGATCTGGACCTCAACGTCGGCATCCACCACCGACTCGATCGCGTAGCGGTGAGACTCGAAAAAGAGCGGCCGCGCGCGTTTGCGCGCCAGGGCGTCCGTGCCTTCTTGAATGGCGTCTTGCGGTCGACGTAATTGTCGTCCCGGGCGCGCTCGGGATCCGATCTTGCCCGGCAGGAGATCGCCAGCGGGAAAGCCTTGAGCCGCAGCGGCCGGTCGAGTTACACACTCGGCGCCGATGGTCGCAATCGGATTAGGTGTGCGCCGCCGGGGCGGGCGGGGCGCCCGGTGCCGGACTTGAGTTCGGTGCCCCAGGCGCCGAGCCTCCCGGCACGTTCGACGTCCAGATCAGAATGTCTTGCATTCCGTCGTTGTAGACGACGCCGTTCGGGGGTGCGCCGGTCACGTCGAAGTACAGCGTGCCGGTCGACTCGCTGCCCTGAGGGATCGGCGCCGGGTTAAGGCCGTTCGGGGCCCCGACCTTGTCGATCACCCGGTAGTTCTGACCGTTGGGCCCGCGGGCGATGAAATCGTTAACCATGGGGGTAACGAGCCCGCCGTCCGACCTGGCGGTGATGTCCGCCTGGTAGAGCGTTCCCTTAGGGGTGTAGCCGGGGATCGCGGCGTTGCTGGGCTGCAGGTTGCTCACCGTGTAATCGGTGACCAACGGCCCGTCGACAAGTTGTTCGCTGGTCCCGAACCCCTGAATGTTGGGCGGCGCAGCAGAAGCGGTAGCTGCGGTCAAAACGCCTGCAGCCGCAATTCCCCCGGCCGCAATGGCACTCTTTACAGCGGTTGTGGTGACCTTCATGCTCATTCCTTTCGTGTCGAACAGTTGCTCACCCAAAGAGCGACAACCGCACAAAAGTCCGCATAGCCCGTCGCGGCCACGCTTAAACCCCGGATTAACGCCGAGCGTCGCCCTTTGGCGTCGGAACACTGCGAGGTGCTGGGCGGTTCGCTCTTCCTCAGCGTGCCGCCTTTTGTGGTCTTGGGCATCAAACCTCCTCGCTCGTCAGCCCTCGGTAATCTGCTGTGCCCTCGCGTAGGCGAGCTGCAAAAAGTCGGCACCGGCCAGGGCGGCGAAGGTGCCCGCGACCACGCGGGTGAACCTGGGCGCGAAGACCAATCCGATGACAAACGCGGTGACCACCCACATGTCGAGACAGAAGGGGCAGGTCAAAAGCTCCCCCAGGCTGTGGCGCAGCGCGCTGCCGTGCCGCGTTTCCTCCATCACCTCGGCCGGGCCGCCCGAACCGGCGTAGCGGGCGAACGGCGCCCGCAATGGGCTGGTCACCGCATCCTTGGACACCGTGCGGGACAGCTTGTGGGTGCCGACGGCGACGGTGACGAGATCCTGGACGCCCCAGCGCTCGGGCAACTTTCGCCCGGTGGCCGCGGCAACGAGGGCCGTGAGGGCGACCACGATGCCGTAGACGCCGAGGACCACCGGGTAGCCTTCCAACGGTCGGGGGTTGTCGCCGCGGTATGCGTCGGCTTCCCGCCGCGCACGCTCGGCCACCCCTTCGGTGACTTCGGTCATATCGCCCATGCGCGCTCCTTCAGGTGTGCATCCCGACGTGGGTTACCCCTTTGGGCGCCGCAAAACCACGATTCCCCGGGACTATCGGCGCATTGCCGCAAGGTGCGCATCCGGAGGCCCGAGATATGTCAATATCATTGACATGGTTCAGGCCGAAGACGCTCCGCTTGGTTACCTGCTCTACCGGGTGGGAGCCGTGCTGCGACCCGAGGTTTCCTCGGTGTTGGGTCCGCTCGGCCTGACGCTCCCCGAATTCGTTTGCCTGCGCATCCTTTCGATGTTCCCTGGACGGTCCAGCGCCGAACTGTCCCGGCATGCGGGCGTCACACCGCAGGCGATGAACACGGTGCTGCACGGCCTGGAGAAGGTGGGCGCCGTGGAGCGACCAGAATCGGTGTCCTCGGGGCGTGCGCTACCGGCCACGCTGACCGCCTCGGGCCGGACCCTGCTCAAGCGCGCCGAGGCGGCGGTCCGTGTCGCCGATTCCCGCATCCTGGCCAAACTGACCCCGGCACAGCAGCGCGAGTTCAAACGGATGCTCGACCGGCTCGGATCCGACTGACCGGTAAGGACGGGTTCACTCGCGGGCTTGGATCCGGGCCCATGGCCGAGCCTCTTCGAGTTCATAGGCCAGTTCCAGCAGCAGCGCCTCCTGCCCGAGGTCGGCCGAAAGCATCATGCCCACCGGCATGCCGTCCGCGGATTGGGCCAGGGGCAGCGAAATCGCCGGCTCGCCCGTGACGTTCTGCATCGGGGTGAACGCCACCCAGTCGATCAGCCGGTCCATCACCCGCTCATAGTCGGTGGGAGCCAGGTATCCGATCCGCGGCGTCTCGTCGGCCACGGTCGGCATGAGCACCGCGTCGTAGGTGCCGAAGAACCGCGCGGTGCGCCGGCGCAGCCCGCGCAGGCGCACGATCGCCAGCGGGACCCGGTGGATGTTGCGGCTGGCGTGGCGGCACAGGCCGAGCGTCAGGCTGTCCAGCCGGTCGCGGTCGAACGTGTCGCCCAACAGGTGCCGCCCGCCGCGTACCTGTGCCAGCGCCAAAAACCCCCAATACAGCACGAAATCGTCCACGAAGCTGGCCGGCGCCGGGGGGTCGGCGACGTGCTCGACGCGGTGGCCGAGCTCCTCGAGCAGCGCCGCCGACTTCAGCGTCAGCTCGCGCACTTCGGGGCCGCACTCGCGCTGCACCGAGCGGGTCAGCACGGCGATCGTCAACCGCTGCTTGCCCGGCCGCGTGACGTCCCCAATCGGCGCCAGCTTGGGGTTACGTGAGATCCGTTCGGCCTCCCGGTAGAAGGCGGCGGTGTCGCGCACCGAGCGGGTCAGCACGCCGTTGGCGATGATGCGCACCGGCATCCGGCGGAAATCCGGGTCCAGCGGCAACCGGCCGCGCGACGGCTTGAGCCCGACAAGCCCGTTGCAGGAGGCCGGAATTCGGGTCGAGCCGCCGCCGTCGTTGGCGTGCGCGATCGGCACCACGCCGGCGGCGACGAACGCACCCGATCCCGAGGACGAGGCGCCCGCGGTGTGCTCGGTGTCCCACGGGTTGCGGACCGGACCCAGCCGGGGGTGTTCGGCGGATGCGCTGAAGCCGAATTCCGACATCTGCGTCTTGCCCAGCGAGGTGAGCCCCGTTCCCAGGTACAGCCGGGTGAACTCGCCGTCGGCGGCGGCGTTGCGCGGGGTCCACGCGTCGGTGCCCCGCATCGTCGGCTGGCCCGCGACGTCGACGTTGTCCTTGAGGAACGTCGGCACGCCACTAAAGAAGCCACTCGCGGGATCGGCGTTCGCGGTTTCCCGGGCCCGCCCAAACGCCTCGTACGCCAGGGCGTTCAGGGCCGGGTTGAGAGCCTCGGCGCGGGCGATGGCGGCCTCGACGACGTCGGCCCTGCCGACCGAGCCGGCTCGTAGGGCGTCGGCCAGGCCGACCGCGTCGAGGTCACCGAGGGCATCGTCACCGAAAGCGTGCACGCGTCGCATGGCAACGACGCTAGCCCGGTCACGCGCGCTTGCTAAGCCTGGGTTAAGCCTGGCCCACCTCGAAGCGGACGAACCGCGTCACCGTCACGCCGGCCTCGTCGAGCAGGGCCTTGACGGTCTTCTTGTTGTCCGACACCGCCGGCTGCTCCAGCAGGACGGCGTCCTTGAAGAAGCCGTTCAACCGGCCCTCGACGATCTTGGGCAGCGCCTGCTCCGGCTTGCCCTCGGCCTTGGCGGTCTCCTCGGCGATGCGACGTTCGCTGGCCACGACGTCTTCGGGCACGTCCCCGCGGGACAGGTAGCGCGCCTTCAGCGCGGCGATCTGCAGCGCGACGGCGTGCGCGGCGTCTTGGTTCTCCCCCTCGAACTCGACCAGCACACCGACGGCGGGCGGCAGGTCGGCGGCGCGCTTGTGCAGGTAGGTCTCGACGTTGCCGTCGAAGTACTGCACGCGGCGCAGCTCGAGCTTCTCGCCGATCTTGGCGGACAGGTCGGCGATGGCCTGCTCCACGGTCTTATCGGTCTTGTCGCCAATTGTGGCCGCCTTGAGCGTGTCCACGTCGGTGGCCTTGGCGTCCAGCGCGGCGTCGACGACCTGCTCGGCCAGCGCCTGGAACTCGGCGTTCTTGGCGACGAAGTCGGTCTCGGAGTTGAGCTCGATCAGCGCCCCACCCTTGGCAGCGACCAGGCCTTCGGCGGTGGCCCGCTCGGCGCGCTTGCCGACGTCCTTGGCGCCCTTGATCCGGAGCGCCTCGACGGCCTTGTCGAAGTCGCCGTCGGTTTCGGCCAGCGCATTCTTGCAGTCGAGCATGCCGGCACCGGTGAGTTCCCGAAGCCGCTTGACGTCGGCGGCGGTGAAGTTCGCCATCTCAGCCTTCCTATGAGGGGTCAGTGGTCGATTCGGTTGCGCCCGTAGCGGCTTCGGTGGGGGCGGCGGTTGTGGCGGTTGCGGTGGCCGTCGCCGAGGCCAGCAGCTCCTGCTCCCACTCGGCGAGCGGCTCGGCGGACTCCACCTCGGGCTTGCCGTCGCCGCGGCCCAGCCCGGCGCGGGCCTGCAGGCCCTCGGCGACCGCGGAGGCGATCACCTTGGTCAGCAGCGCGGCCGAGCGGATCGCGTCGTCGTTGCCCGGGATCGGGTAGTCGACCTCGTCGGGGTCGCAGTTGGTGTCCAGGATCGCGATGACCGGGATATTCAGCTTGCGGGCCTCGCCGACGGCGATGTGCTCCTTGTTGGTGTCGACGACCCAGACCGCCGACGGCACCTTGTTCATGTCCCGGATGCCGCCGAGGCTGCGCTCCAGCTTGTTCTTCTCCCGGGTCAGGCCCAGGATCTCCTTCTTGGTGCGGCCCTCGAAGCCGCCGGTCTGCTCCATCGCCTCGAGCTCCTTGAGGCGCTGCAGCCGCTTGTGCACGGTGGAGAAGTTGGTGAGCATGCCGCCCAGCCAGCGCTGGTTCACGTAGGGCATGCCGACGCGGGTGGCCTCGGCCGCGACCGACTCCTGCGCCTGCTTCTTGGTGCCGACGAACAGCACGGTGCCTCCGTGGGCGACGGTCTCCTTGACGAACTCGTACGCCTTGTCGATGAAGGTCAGCGTCTGCTGCAGGTCGATGATGTAGATGCCGTTGCGGTCGGTGAAGATGAACCGCTTCATCTTGGGATTCCAGCGACGGGTCTGATGCCCGAAGTGGGTGCCGCTGTCCAGCAGCTGCTTCATGGTGACTACGGCCATGCGTATGCCTTACTTGTGTCGGTTGTCGCCCGGCATCGGGTGAGCCGGGCCCTGGCGTCTGCGGAATGCCGCACCCGTCTTGACGGGACCGCACGGCAATCGGTTGGCTGCAGGCGCGTGAAGTCAGCCCGCTGGTGCGAGCTGCGCCGAGAAGTTTACACGCCGTATTCCACAGGGTTGGCTGCGGTGACTGGCCCGCCCGCTGCCTGCTGCGCTGAACTGAACCGATGCGAGGGGCGGCGCTTGTGCTGTGCTGGGCGCTGGTCAGCGCGGCACCGGCGGTTGCCGACGACGCCCGGCTGGATTGGCCGCTGCGGCCGCGGCCGGCGGTCGTCCGGGGTTTCGACGCCCCGTCACCCGACTGGAATCGCGGGCACCGCGGCGTGGACCTGGCCGGCGCCCCCGGTCAGCCGGTGTACGCCGCCGGCGCCGCGACCGTGGTGTTCGCCGGGCAGCTGGCCGGGCGGCCGGTGGTGTCGCTGGCCCATCCCGGCGGCTTGCGCACCAGCTACGAGCCGGTCCGGGCCGCCGTCCGGGCAGGTCAGGCCGTGACGGCGCGGACCGTGATCGGCGAGTTGGTGGCCGGGCATGCCGGCTGCGCGGCCGCGGCGTGCCTGCACTGGGGCGCGATGTGGGGCCCGGCGTCGGGCGCCCACTATGTCGATCCGCTGGGCCTGCTGAAGTCCACCCCGATCCGCCTCAAGCCGCTAGCGCTTTGCGGCGCCGAGCAGACGCAGACTCGCACGATCCGGGGCCCGGACGTGCGAGTCTGCGTCTGCTCGCGCCACTTAGGCCCACTTAGGCCCACTTAGGCGCGCGGGTGGGCCTGGTCGTGCACCGCCCGCAGTCGGGAGACCGCGACGTGGGTGTAGAGCTGGGTGGTCGCCAGGCTGGAATGGCCGAGCAGCTCCTGGACGACCCGCAGGTCGGCCCCGCCCTCGAGCAGGTGCGTGGCCGCGCTGTGTCGCAGCCCGTGCGGCCCCATGTCGGGCGCGCCGTCGACCGCGGCGACGGTCTGGTGCACCACGGTGCGCGCCTGGCGCACGTCGAGCCGGCGGCCGCGCGCGCCCAGCAGCAGCGCCGGCCCGGAGTCCGCGGTCGCCAGGGCGGGACGCCCGTCGGCCAGCCAGCCGCCAAGCGCGTCGGCGGCCGGCGCGCCGAACGGCGCGGTGCGCTGCTTGTTGCCCTTGCCCAGCACACGCACCAGCCGGTGCCGAGTGTCGACATCGTCGACGTCCAGGCCGCACAGCTCGCTCACCCGGATGCCGGTCGCGTACAGCATCTCGACGATCAGCCGGTCCCGCAACGCCAGCGGATCGCCTTGCTCCGCACCGGATTTCGCGGCCGTCATGGCCTGTAGCGCCTGATCCTGGCGCAGCACCGCCGGCAGCGCGCGGTGGGCCTTCGGCACCTGCAGCCGAGCCGCCGGATCCGCGGTGAGCAGGCCGCGCCGCGCCGCCCACGCGGTGAACGCCTTGACCGCCGAGGTGCGACGGGCCAGCGTGGTGCGGGCCGCGCCGGCGCCGGCCGCCGCGGCCAGCCACGCCCGCAGGACCGGCAGGCTCAACCCGTCCAGGCCGCGCCCGTCCAGAAACGCGAACAGCGAGCGCAGGTCGCCCAGGTATGCCCGGCGGGTGTGCGCCGAGCGGCCGCATTGCAGGGCCAGGTACTCGTCGAACTCCTCGAGGATCGCCTGCACTCCCCCACGGTCGCAGGCGTGGCCCGCTCGGTCTCAGTCGACGCGCCGAAGCGTGTCCGGGGTGAGATCTTTGAGCGTCCGATATCCGTCGACGGCCATGATCAGGTCCGCTTCGGCGAGCAGCGCGCGCAGCACGTGCACGACGCCGTCGACGCCCCCCAGCGCCAGGCCGTAGGCGTACGGACGGCCGACGCCCACCGCGGTCGCGCCCAGCGCGAGCGCCTTGATGATGTCGGCGCCGCTGCGGATGCCCGAATCGAAGAGCACGGGCAGGCCGTCGGCCGCCTCGACCACCGCCGCCAGGCAATCCAGCGCGGGCAGGCCGCCGTTGGCCTGCCGGCCGCCGTGGTTGGAGCAGTAGATGCCGTCGACGCCGCCGTCCTTGGCGCGCCGGGCGTCGTCGGGATGGCAGATGCCCTTCACGAGCAGCGGCAGGTCGGTCAGCGACCGCAGCCATGGGAGATCATCCCAGCTCAGGGGCGCTCCGAAGACTTGCACCCAGCGCAGCACGGCGCCTTGCGGGTCTTCCTCGGGCGGGCGCTGCAGGCTGGCGCGGAACACTGGGTCGCTGGTGTAGTTGCTCAGGCAGTGCCCGCGCAGCTGGGGAAAGTTCGACGTGCTCAGGTCGCGGGGGCGCCAGCCCGTGACCCAGGTGTCGAGGGTGACGACGATGCCCTTGAACCCGGCCGCCTCCGCCCGGTGCACCAGGCTGGCGGCCAGCTCGCGGTCGGTCGGGGTGTACAGCTGGAAAAACCCGGGCGTATCGCCCAAGGCGGCGGCCACGTCTTCCATCGGGTCGGCCGACAGTGTGGAGGCCACCATCGGGACGCCGGTGACCGCGGCCGCCCGTGCCGTGGCCAGGTCGCCGTGGACGTCCTGAGCGCAGAGGCCGATGACGCCGATCGGCGCCAGGAACGCCGGGGCCGGCACGGCCTGGCCGAACAGCTCGACGGAGAGGTCGCGTTGTGCGGCGCCCACGAACATGCGCGGGACGAGGCCCCAGCGCTCGAAGGCCGCGCAGTTGGCCCGCTGCGTGCGCTCGTCGCCGGCTCCCCCGGCGACGTAGGACCAGATCGACGGCGGCAGCGCCGCTTTGGCTTTGGCCTCCAGCTCCGCGAAGGCCATCGGCAGCGACGGCACCACCCCGGCCAGGCCTTGCAGGTAGATCTCGTTCTGGTAGTCCCCGAAATGGGGTGTGAATGCCATGCGGTAGACAATGCCAGGCTGGCGAGGCCCTAATGAGCCCCGGCCTCGGCCTCAGCCAGTTCTTTCTTCCATTGCCGGAACGTTTCCTCGGTGCGGCCGCGCCGCCAGTAACCCGAGATGGACGAGGCCCATTTGGCGTCCACGCCGCGCTCTTTGCGGATGTACGGCCGCAGGTTGTGCATGACGGCCTGCGCCTCGCCATGGATGAAGACATGCGCCTGCCCGGGCAACCACTGGGTGGCGGTGACCGCCTCGATCAACGGCGCGAAATCGCCGGCGCGGTCCTCGGGAGCCAGGTCGGCGCGGCCACCGCGGTAGACCCAGCTCACCTCGACGGCATCCGGTGCGGTCAGCGGGATCTCGTCTTCCTGGTCGGCCACCTCGATGAACGCCTTGCCCACCGCATCGGGGGGCAGGGCTTCCAGCGCCGCGGCGATGGCCGGCAGCGCCGACTCGTCGCCGGCCAGCAGGTGCCAATCGGCGGCCGGGTCGGGCGTGTAGGCGCCGCCGGGACCCATCAGGTAGATCGGCTGGCCCGGCCGGGCCGCCGCCGCCCACAGGCCCGCGATCCCGTGCTCGCCATGCATCACGATGTCCACCGCGATCTCGCGGGCCGCGACGTCGACATGACGGACCGTCATGGTCCGTACCGAGGGCTTCTGCTCGGTGGGCAGGCCGGCGAAGCTGTCCAGGGTCAACGGCCGGGGCCACCCGGCCATGTCGACATCGTCCGCGACGAAAACCAGCTTGACGTAGGAATCGGTGAATTTGCTGGGCACGAACGCGTCGAAATGACTGCTCCCAAGCACCACCCGGACCATGTGCGGCGTGAGCTGTTCGGTGCGGACAACTTCGAAGCTCTGCAGCGGTCGACCTGCCACTTATCCTCCCGTCCCGACCCAACCCCGACGTCGACTATACGAGCCGCGCCCCTGCAGCCGGGGCCGCGCAGGTGCGAACGATCCGCCATCGCCCGTCGGCGGGCTGCGCCAACCCGGCCACCTCGAGGATCGCCAGCGGTCCGAGCACCCGCTCGGGCGCCAGGCCCGCCGCGACCGCGATCTCGTCGACCGTGACGGCGCCGCGGCCCGGCAGCGCCTCGTACACCCGGCGCTCGGCGCCGCTCAGCCCGTCGAGCGCCGTGGCCGGGCGCGGCTCCTCGGGTGCCAGTTCGCCGATCCGGCCGGCGAGCTCGACGATGTCGTCGGCTCGGGTGACCAGCTCGGCACCGTTGCGCAGCAACGCATGACACCCCGCCGACGCCGACGATGTCACCGGTCCGGGCACCGCGGCCACCACCCGTCCCAAAGCCCGTGCCCAGGCGGCGGTGTTCGCCGCGCCGCTGCGCAGGCCCGCCTCCACCACCACGGCGGCCCCCGCGGCGGCGGCGACCAGGCGGTTGCGGGTCAGGAACCGGTGCCGGGCCGGGCGGACACCCGGCGGGTATTCGGTGAACAACAGCCCGTGCTGGCCGATGCGATGCAGCAGCGCCGAATGACCCGCCGGGTAGGGGATGTCGAGCCCGCCGGCGAGGACGGCGACGGTGATTCCGTCGCAGTCAAGCGCCGCACGGTGGGCCGCGCCGTCGATGCCGTAGGCGCCGCCGGAGACCACCGCGACGTCGCGCTCGACCAGCCCGCCGGCCAAGTCGGCGGCCACCTGCTCGCCGTACACCGTCGAGGCGCGGGTTCCGACCAGGGCGGCCGCGCGTTGGGAGACTTCGTCGAGGCGTTGGGGGCCCAGCGCCCACAACACCATCGGCGGCCCGCCGCGGGACCGGACCTCGGCGCTGCCGAACGCGGCGAACGCGAGCGCCGGCCATTCGTCGCAGCCGGGCGTGATCAATCGCCCGCCGCGACGGGCGAGAAGTTCGAGATCGGCTGCTGCCCGGTCTATTTGGCGCCTGGCCTCGGTGTGCCGCGCCACGTCGTCGTCGACCAAACCGCGCCGGACCCGGTCGGCCGCCTCCACCGGGCCGACGCGGTTCACCAGGGCCGCCAGCTCCGCGCACGGCGGTTCGGCCACCCGCGACAGGTAAGCCCACGCCAACACCGGACCGCTCATCGCCGCGCCCCCGCTTGCCGAAAGCTGAGCGCGGCGGCGACCTCCTCGGGCCCGGGCGCTACCCGGCCGGCCAGGTCGGCCAGGCTCCACGCGACCCGCAGGGTCCGATCCAGCCCGCGGATGCTGAGCAGCCCGCGGTCCAGCGCCCTTTTCAGCGGGTCCATCGCGGCGTTGCTGGGCCGGAACTTTCGCCGCAGCAGCGTCCCGCTGACCTCGGCATTGGTGCGAAATCCGTGCGGTTGCCAGCGGTCGGCGGCCGCGTCGCGCGCCGCCGCCACCCGCCGGCGAACCTGGTCCGTCGATTCGCCGTCGGTGACCGCGAACGCCCCGGCGCGCGCCGGATGCATCTGCACCCGCAGGTCCACCCGGTCCATCAGGGGGCCGGACAGCTTGCCCAGATAGCGCCGTTTGGCCGCCGCCGCGCAGACGCAGTCCTGCGGATCGGCCGGCGCGCACGGGCACGGGTTGGCGGCCATAACCAGCTGGAACCGGGCGGGGTAGCAGGCCACCCCGTCGCGGCGGGCGAGACGAATTTCCCCGTCCTCCAACGGCGTTCGTAACGCTTCCAGCGCGCTGACGCGGATCTCGGCGCATTCGTCGAGGAACAGCACCCCGCGATGCGCCCGGCTGACGGCGCCCGGGCGGGCCATCCCCGAACCCCCGCCGACGAGCGCCGCGACGCTGGAGCTGTGGTGTGGTGCCACGAACGGCGCCCTGGTGATCAACGGTGTGTCCGCCGACAGCAGGCCGGCCACCGAGTGAATCGCGGTGACCTCCAGGGACTCGCTTTCCGACAGCGGCGGCAGCAATCCTGGAAGGCGTTGCGCCAGCATCGTTTTGCCCACCCCGGGCGGCCCAGTCAACATGAGGTGATGCGCCCCGGCGGCCGCCACCTCCACGGCGAACCGCGCTTGCGCCTGCCCGACCACGTCGGCCAGGTCCGCCGTCGGCTCCGGCTCCGTGGCCTCCGGACCGAGCCTGCTGTCCAGGTCGCCGGAACCGCCGAGCCAGCCCTGCAGCTGCCTCAGGGTGCGCACGCCCCAGACGTCGATCCCGTCGACCAGGCTGGCCTCGGCCAAGTTGCCCACCGGGACAACGACGGCCGGCCAGCCGTCGCGTTTGGCGGCCAACACGGCGGGCAGCACCCCGCGCACCGGCCGCACCCTTCCGTCCAGCGACAGCTCACCCAGCAGCACCGCCTTCTCCAGGCGTTCCCACGGGTGTTTTCGCTGCGCCGAAAGCACGGCGGCGGCCAAGGCGATGTCGTAGACCGATCCCATCTTCGGCAGCGTCGCCGGCGAGAGCGCGAGCGTGAGCCGGGCCTGGGGCCAGCTGTTGCCGCAATTGGTGACCGCCGCGCGGACCCGGTCGCGCGACTCCTGCAGGGCGGCGTCGGGCAGGCCCACCAGGTGCACACCCGGCAGGCCGGAGGTGATGTCGGCCTCGATTTCGACGATCTGCCCGTCCAGTCCGCGCACGGCGACCGAGAATGCGCGCCCGAGCGCCATCAGCCGATCCCCTGCAGATGGGTGATCTCCGGGGTGCGGCCTGAGTTTTTAGGCCCGACCCGCACACCGATCACGTCGATGCGCACCGCCGCCCACCGCCGGTCTTGTCCCGCCAGCCACAGCCCGGCCAGCCGGCGCAGCCGTCGGACTTTGCGCTGGGTGACGGCGTACGGCAGCCCGCCATAGCCGTCGCCGCTGCGGGTTTTCACCTCGACGAACACCACGGTGCGGGTGGCCTCGTCGGAGGCAATCACGTCGAGCTCGCCGTAGCGGCAGCGCCAGTTGCGGCCGAGGATCCGCAACCCCATCCTCGTCAGGTGGTCCACCGCGAGCGCCTCGCCCATCGCGCCCAGCTGGATCCGGGTCATCGTCGTTTGGGTTGTCATGCCGGCCAGGGTGCGCGGTGACCCCGACGTGGTGTGGCGCTGCCAAGGCCGAATGGCCAGCGGAGCACATAGTTATCCCCAGTGCCGCAACCATCCACAGGCGGCCTGGGAGCCGGATGTTGGAAACGAATATTTCGATGCTTTCGCGGCATATGCTCGCCGGCGATGGCTTACAACCTCCCCATCCTCTCCCGCACGGTCGCCGGCGACCGGTGTGACGTCGGTGGCTGCGGCGATCCGGGTGACGTCAGCCAGGTGTTCGCCTGGTCGCGCCACGGCAAGCCGGGGTGCACGTGGTGCCGAGCGCAACGTGACGCTCTACACCGACGGCTGGCGCTGCCACACACCCACTCCAGGTGCGTCACGGGCGACGAACTCGCGACCAGCTGAACGAAAGCTGCCGGATCGACCCAGGTATACACCGCGCCAGCGCGGTGCTTACGTGATCCGGTCCGCCCTGGTGTAGACGTTCATCGAGTTCTCCCGCAGGAACGCCACCAGCGTTATCCCGGATTCCTCGGCCAGCGAGACCGCCAGCGACGACGGCGCCGACACCGCGGCCAGCACGGGAATCCCTGCCATGACGGCCTTTTGCGTCAGCTCGAACGAGGCCCGTCCGCTGACCAACAGCACGGAGGCCCCCAGCGGCACCCGCTCGTGTTCCAGCGCCCAGCCGACGACCTTGTCGACGGCATTGTGCCTGCCGATGTCCTCGCGCACCACGAGCGCCGTGCCGTCGACCGAGAACAGCGCGGCGGCGTGCAACCCACCGGTGCTGTCGAAAACCTTTTGCGCGGCGCGAAGTTGGCCGGGCATCGCCTTGAGTGTGCCCGCGGCGACGGCCGCCGGATCCGAGCCGGGCGAAAAGCGGCCGATGAGCCGCACCGCCTCCAGCGATGCCTTGCCGCAGACACCGCACGACGAGGTGGTGTAGAAGTTGCGGGTGACGTCGAGATCGGGCGGGTCGACCCCGGGCGCCAAGGTCACGTCCACAACGTTGTAGGTGTTGGCCCCGTCCTCGCCGCGCCCGCCGCAGTAGCGGATGGTCAGCACGTCGTCGCGACCCCAGATCACCCCCTCGGTGAGCAGAAAGCCTTGTGCAAGTTCGAAATCCGAGCCGGGCGTGCGCATGGTGACCGTGACCGGCGCGCCGTTGACGCGGATCTCCAGCGGCTCCTCGACGGCCAGGGTCTCCGGCCGCGTGACGGCCCGCTCCGCGGTGAGATGGTGCGCGCGCCGGCGCGCCGTGACGTTCCCCACTACGTCGCCGGCTCCACCCGGATCGTGATCGCCTTCGACACCGGGGTGTTCGATTTGTCCGCGGTGTGATCCAGCGGAACCAGCGGATTGGTCTCCGGGTAGTAGGCCGCGGCGTTACCGACCGGCGTCGAATAGGCCACCACCAGAAAGTCTTTCGCGCGCCGCTCCTGCAGCCGGCCCTCCGCGTCGGTCCACTCCGACACCAGATCGACGCGCTTGCCCGCCGTCAGGCCCAGCGCCTCGATGTCGGCCGGGTTGATGAACACCACGCGACGGCCACCCTTCACCCCGCGATAACGGTCGTCGAGCCCGTAGATCGTGGTGTTGTACTGGTCGTGGCTGCGCAGCGACTGCAGCACCAGCCGGCCCGGCGGCACCGGCACCCACCGCAGCGGGTTGATCGCGAAGTTGGCTCTGCCTGTGCTGGTGCGGAATTCGCGTGCATCGCGCGGCGGATGGGGAAGCTGGAATCCGTCGGGCGCCCGCACCCTGCGGTTGTAGTCGGCGCAGCCGGGGACCACCGCGGCGATCGCGTCGCGGATGGTGTCGTAGTCGGCGGCGAAACGCTCCCACGGGACCGGGTGCGCCGCGCCGAGCAGCGTGCGCGCCAGCTCGCAGACGATTTCCACCTCGCTGCGCACCAGGTCGCTGGGCGGGTGCAGACCGCCGCGGGACAGGTGCACCATCGACATCGAATCCTCGACCGAGACAACCTGTTTCCGCCCGCCGCGGATGTCGCGGTCGGTGCGTCCCAGCGTCGGCAGGATCAGCGCGGTGGAACCGTGCACGAGGTGACTGCGGTTGAGCTTGGTCGAAATCTGCACGGTGAGCGCGCAATTGCGCAACGCGGCCTCGGTGACGGCGGTATCGGGGGTGGCCGACGCGAAGTTGCCGCCCATGCCCACGAAGACGGTGGCTCGCCCGTCGCGCATCGCGCGGATCGCGGCCACCGTGTCGTAGCCGTGCTTGCGCGGGCTGGTGATGCCGAACTCGCGGTCCAGGGACGCCAGGAACCGTTCGGGCATCTTCTCCCAGATGCCCATCGTGCGGTCGCCCTGCACGTTGGAGTGCCCGCGCACCGGGCAGACACCCGCGCCCGGCTTGCCGATCATGCCGCGCAGCAGCAACAGATTGGTGACCTCGCCGATGGTGTCGACCGCATGGGTGTGCTGCGTCAGGCCCATCGCCCAGCACACAACGGTGCGCTGCGACGCCATCAGCATCGCGGCGACGCGCTCGAGTTGTGGGCGCCCAATGCCGGTGGCGGCGAAGACCGTATCGAGGTCGATGCCGAGGGTCCGGCGTCGGTAGTCGTCGAACCCGGCACAGTGCGCGTCGACGAAGGCGCGGTCGACGACGGTGCCCGGGGCGCGGTCGTCGGCCTCGAGCAACAACCTGCCCAGCCCGGCGAACAACGCCATGTCGCCGCCCAGGCGGATCTGCACGAACTCGTCGGCGATCGGGATACCGTGCCCCACAACGCCCTTCACCTTCTGCGGGTCCTTGAAACGGATCAGCCCGGCCTCGGGCAGAGGATTCACCGCAATGATCTTGGCGCCGTTGACTTTTGCCTTCTCCAGAACCGAGAGCATCCGCGGATGGTTGGTGCCCGGATTCTGTCCGGCGATGACGATCAGGTCGGCATGCGCGACGTCGTCGACGGTGACGGATCCCTTTCCGATGCCGATCGACTCGGTCAGCGCCGATCCCGACGACTCGTGACACATGTTGGAGCAATCGGGCAGGTTGTTGGTGCCGAAACAGCGGACCAGCAGCTGGTAGCAGAACGCGGCCTCGTTACTGGTGCGACCCGACGTGTAGAACACGGCCTCATCGGGGTCCGCCAGGGCGCCCAAATGCTCGGCGATCACCCGGTAGGCGTCGTCCCAGCCGATCGGCCGGTAGCGGTCGTCACCGGGGCGCAACACCATCGGGTGGGTGAGCCGGCCCTGTTGGGACAGCCAGTACTCGGGCTTGGCCGCCAGTTCGGCCACCGTGTGCCGCGCGAAAAACTCCGGTGTGACGGTGCGCTTGGTGGCCTCTTCGGCGACGGCCTTGGCGCCGTTCTCGCAGAACTCGGCCAGCTTGCGTCCGCCGTGCTCCTCGGGCCACGCGCATCCGGGGCAGTCGAAGCCGTTGCGCTGGTTGAGCCGGGCCAGCGCCGCCGCGGTGCGCACCGCGCCCATCTGCTCGAACCCCCGCTGCAGCGAGACCAGCACCGCTCGCACGCCCGCGGCCTCTGGTTTGTGGGGCACCACGGTAACCGCGTGTTCGTCGTAGTCGGCGGGGATATCGCCGGACGCGGCCGAGCGGTCGAATCTCACGGACTCAAATTACAGCCTTGCGGGCCGCGCGCTCCCCGGGTGTCAGACCGCCTTCCCAGCGAGCGCCGCCAGGGTGTCCTTCCGTCCCCCTGAAACCGCGAGTGACGAAATTCGCGAGTCGATACTCTCGATGGAAGGGCCGTGGGCAACAGCGCGTGCGGCTCGTTTTGGCGGCCCGCTAATCTACGGCGATCGCGTGCGGGTCAAACCACCGACACCGCGAGAAATGAGGCACAGCATGGCAGACGAATCGAATGCCGGCGCGGGCGGTTCGGGCGCTGCCGGGGAGAAGGCCGATCCGGCGACCGTCTTCGCCGCCCTCGCCGAGATCATCTATCAAGGCTCGGACGCCACAGAGATGTACGCGGCCATCTGCGTCGCCGCGACCCTGGCTATCCGGGGCTGTGACCACGCCAGCCTGTTAGTGCGCACAAACGATCGCTATGTCACCGTCGGCGCGAGCGACCGCCTCGCCTACCAGATCGACGAGCTGGAGCGGCGCGCCGGCGACGGCCCCTGCATCGATGCGATCGAGGAGGAAACCCCCCAGATCGACACGGACCTGACCACGCCGTCCCTGTGGCCCAAGCTCGCGTCCGTCCTGGTCGCGGAGACACCGGTGCGCGGTGCCATGGGCTTTCGGCTCCTGGTCGACAAGCGCAAGGGAGCCGCGCTCAACCTGTTCAGCGACACCCCCAACCTGTTCGACGCCGAGGCCGCCGGACGGGCGGCGGTGCTCGCAGCGTTCGCCAGCGTGGCCATCAACGCGGTCACCAAGGGTGAAGACGCCGCGACCCTGCGCCGTGGACTGCTCAGCAACCGCGAAATCGGCAAGGCGGTCGGCATGCTGATGCTGCTGCACGACATGACCGAAGAGCAGGCGTTCGACCTACTGCGGCGCCACTCCCAGGCCCTGAACATCAAGCTGGCCGAGGTGGCGCGGGCCATCATCGAAAACCGTGGTCAACTGCCCTCCGACGGCGACGATCGGCTTACGCCGGGCGCATAGTCTTTCGGGGGCTATTCCGGCAGGCGCAGCTCGGGCTTCTCGACCTCTTCGATGTTGACGTCCTTGAACGTGACCACCCGCACCTGCTTGACGAACCGCGCCGGCCGGTACATGTCCCACACCCAGGCGTCGGACAGTCGCAGCTCGAAGTACACCTCGCCGTCGGCGTTGCGCGGCATCAGCTCCACGCTGTTGGCCAGGTAGAAGCGCCGCTCGGTTTCCACGACGTAGCTGAACTGGCCGACGATGTCCTTGTATTCGCGGTACAGCGAGAGCTCCATCTCGGTTTCGTACTTTTCGAGATCTTCTGCACTCATCTGCCACTCACCTGCTCAGACGTCCTTCTTCCCTGACAACTTTCCCCGGCGTTCCGTGGGCCTTTTTACCCGCCGCGGCCCGCATCGTCGCCGGGTGGGAACCTGGTCCCATCTTTCCTCACCGGTATCCGTCACGCTCGGCCGGAGGGTCCGGTTCGCACACGGCCACCACCTGCGAACCCGACCCGGTCGCCACCCGCCGCACGTTGATGAACGAATAGCGGTGCTCGGGGCAGGGGCCCAACCGCGTCAGCGCCATGGAGTGGGCCGGCGTGCTGTAGCCCTTGTGGTCGGCGAACCCGTAGCCGGGGTGGTCGGCGTCCATCGCGACCATCAACCGGTCGCGGCTGACCTTCGCCAGCACACTGGCCGCGGCGATGCAGGCGGCCACGCCGTCTCCCCCGACCACCGGCAGCGACGGCATGGGCAGGCCGGGCACGCGGAAGCCGTCGCTCAGCACGTAACCGGGACGCACGGACAGGCCGGCCACCGCGCGGCGCATGCCCTCGATGTTGGCCACGTGCACCCCGCGCCGGTCCACCTCTTCGGAAGGGATGAACACCACGTGGTAGGCCAGGGCGTAGCGGCGGATCAACGGGAACAGCCTCTCCCGCGCCTTTTCGGTCAGCTTCTTCGAATCATCCAGCGCCGCAAGGCTTTCCAATCGCCCCGGGCCGAGCACACAGGCCGCCACCACCAGCGGGCCCGCACACGCGCCGCGACCCACCTCGTCGACCCCGGCCACCGGCCCCAGGCCGCTGCGGTACAGCGCCGACTCCAGGGTGCGCAGACCCCCCGACTTGCGGATCACCGTCCGCGGCGGCCAGGTGGTGACCATGGTCACTGGCCCTGCTGGGGGTTCACCGATCCCACACCACCCCACCGCGACGGCGGCCACACGATGAACCTGGCCTTGCCGATGACATTGGACACCGGCACGGTCCCCGACATCGGATCGCCGGTGCACAACACGCCCTTGAGGGCGTCGGCCGGGATGCTGGTGCAGTGGGCCCGCGAGTCCGCCGAGTGCGTGCGGTTGTCACCCATCACCCACAGCCGCCCCGGCGGCACGGCGACCGGCCCGAACTCGCTGCCCAGGCACGGATACACCGACGGGTCGGCCATCATGGTGGCGGGACTCAGGTACGGCTCCTTGAGCGGCTTGCCGTCGACCGTCAACCCAGTGTCGGCCCGGCACTGCACCGTCTGCCCTCCCACCGCGATGACCCGCTTGACCAGGTCGTTTTCGTCAGGCGGCACGAAACCGATGAACGACAGCGCGTTTTGCACCCAGCGCAGCGCGGTGTTGTTGGAGCGGATCGACTTGTATCCGGCGTTCCACGACGGAGGCCCCTTGAAGACGATTACGTCACCGGGGTGCGGTGAGCCGAAGCGGTAGGTGAGCTTGTCCACCATGATGCGGTCGCCAACGCAGCCCGTGCACCCGTGCAGCGTGGGCTCCATGGATTCCGACGGGATCAGGTACGGCCGCGCGACGAACGTCAGCATGACGTAGTAGAGCGCCACCGCGATCACCGCCAGGATCGCGAGTTCGCGCAGCGCGGACTTCTTGGGCTCGGCCTCTTCGGGCGGCGGGGACCCCTCGGCCGGCACCCGGGTGTCCCTGGGGTCGCGGGTAGAGACCTTCGGCTCTGACTGGCCAGCGTCGGACGGGGGCTCAGGCGAGTCCGGGGTATCGGTCACGGGATCAGCGTAGCCAGCGCAGATTGTGGCCCCGTAAACCGGCGAGTGAATCGGCCCCTAACCGGTTGGGCGACCCGCAACGGGCGCACCCGGTCAGCGCTTTTCCTTGATCTTGGCCTTCTTGCCGCGGAGTTCACGCAGGTAGTACAGCTTGGCGCGGCGGACATCGCCACGGGTCACCACCTCGATATGGTCGATGTTCGGCGAATGCACCGGGAAGGTCCGTTCGACGCCGACGCCGTAGCTCTCCTTGCGCACGGTGAACGTCTCACGGATGCCGCCGCCCTGCCGACGGATCACCGCGCCCTTGAACACCTGAATACGCTCCTTGGCGCCCTCGATCACCTTGACGTGGACGTTGACGGTGTCACCCGGGCTAAAGGCCGGGATGTCGTCGCGCAGCGACGCCTGATCGACGAAATCCAGCCTGTTCATCTTGAGAAAACACTTCCTTGCGGTCGCGGCTCGCGGCGGCTGCCCACGCGCGGGCGTGGGGCGGTCATCAAGCCGATGGGTTTCGGGCTTCAGTGCGTATCTCGCAGCGGGCGGGAAGCGGCCCGGCCCGCTGACACGGTGGAGACAACTGCACAATTGTGCCAGACGGCCCGCGCGCAGTGAAAATCACAGGTAAACGTCGCGGTTCGCGACGGGCCGAAGGCGCTGGTGGATGGTACATATGACTGGGGCCAAAACGCGCTAGTCGAACCCGAAACTCCCCGGGGCGGATGGCGAGACGGCCCGCACGTGCACGTCCAAGGCCGAAAGAGAGACAGGATGCGCGCCCGCCCGCCCGCCGTGCTCACCGCCATCGCGCTGATGACGCTGGTGTTGGCCGGATGCGACGAGGCATTGGTCGGGCCGCAGGTCCAAGCGAAGGTGCCCAGCAAGCCGGCACACGGCGCGCCCGCCCGGTCGCCGACGCAACCGGAGACGGTGCAACTGCTGCTGGACACCATCACGATGCCGGGGCCGACGCAGGCCCTGCCCAGCTCCGGGTTCGACGGTCTCCGGGCCCGCATCCAGCGGGCGATCGACGACGCCGCCGCCGGCGGGGCCGCGCTGTCGGTCGCCGTCCTCGACCGCAAGACGCGCGAGCTGGTGTCCAACGGCAACACCCAGATCGTCGGCACCGCATCGGTGGCCAAGCTCTTCATCGCCGACGATCTGCTGCTGGCCGAATCCGAGGGCAAGACCACCCTGTCCCCGGAGGACCGCCAGGCGTTGGATGTCATGCTGCAGTCGTCCGACGACGGCGCCGCCGAAAAGTTCTGGGGTCAGGGCGGTGGCGAGGCCATCATCACCCAGGTCGCCACCCGGTACGGGCTCTCGTCCACCACCCCGCCCAGCGACGGACGCTGGTGGAACACGACGAGCTCGCTGACCGACCTGGTCCACTACTACGACATGCTGCTCGACGGGTCGGGCGGGCTGCCGGCGGAGCGGGCCACGATCATCGTCAACGACCTGGCGCGGTCCACCCCGAACGGGATCGACGGCTATCCGCAGCGGTTCGGCATTCCCGAGGGCCTGTTCGCCGAGCCGGTGGCGGTCAAGCAGGGCTGGATGTGCTGCATCGGCAGCGACTGGATGCACCTGTCGACCGGCGTGATCGGCGCCGACCACCGCTACGTCATGGTGGTCCAGTCGCTGCAGCCCTCCGACGACGCCACCGCGCGACAGACGATCACCCAGGCCGTCAAGACGATGTTTCCCAACGGCCGAATCTGACCGGCGCCAGGTTTCCCGCGCGAGTTTCCCGCGCGAGCAGACGCAGAATCGCACGAATTCGGCTCAGCGCGTGCGAGTTTGCGTCTGCTCGGCGGCGTCAGTCCGCCAGGTCGGGGCGGCGTTCCCGGGTGCGCCGCAGCGACACCTCCCGGCGCCAGGCGGCGATCCGCGCGTGATCACCGGACAGCAGGACCTCGGGAACGTCGAGCCCGCGCCAGCTCGGCGGCCGGGTATAGCTCGGCCCCTCCAGCAGCCGGTCCAGGCCCGGCGAGTGCGAATCATGTTGATGCGACGCGGGATTGCCGAGAACTCCGTCGAGCAGCCGCAGCACGGCCTCGATCATCACCAGTGCGGCCGACTCGCCGCCCGGCAACACATAGTCGCCGATCGAGACCTCCTCGACCCGCATCCGCCGGGCGGCGTCCTCGATGACCCGCTGGTCGATGCCCTCGTAGCGGCCGCACGCGAACACCAGGTGCGTCTCGGTGGTCCAGCGCTGGGCGGTCGCCTGGGTGAACAGCGCACCGGCCGGGGTGGGGACAACCAAAAGTGTTTCGCTGGAACAGATTTCATCCAGCGCCTCACCCCACACCGGTGCCTTCATCACCATCCCGGGGCCGCCGCCGTAGGGCGCGTCGTCCACCGAGTGGTGCACGTCGTGCGTCCACCGGCGCAGGTCGTGCACGCGCAAATCGATTAGGCCCGACGCAATCGCCTTGCCCGGCAACGATTGCCGCAGCGGATCCAGGTAGGCAGGGAAGATCGTGACGACGTCGATTCTCATGCCAGGTCCAGCAGGCCCTCGGGCGGATCGATCTCGATCAGCCCCTCGCCCAGCGACACCGACGTCACGATCGCGCCGACGAAAGGCACCAAGACTTCGGCACTTTCGGCGCCGCGCCGCACCGCCAACAGCTCACCGGCCGCGGTGTGCAGCACCTCGGCGACGACACCGACGTCCTGCCCCGTCGTCGTCCGGACACGAAGGCCCTCGAGCTGGTGGTCGTAGTAGGTGTCCGGCTCATCGATCGGCGGGAGATCATCGGAATCCACGACGAACAGGCTGCCCCGCAACGCGTCGGCGGCGTCGCGGTCGTTCACCCCGGCCAATCGCACCAGCAGCCGCCCACCGTGCTCGCGCGCGCTCTCGACGACATAGTCGCGTTCCCCGTCATCGCGGGATCGCTTGGCGCGCAATGTATTACCCGGCGCAAACCGGGTAGCGGGATCGTCGGTGCGGATTTCCACCACCACGTCGCCGCCGATGCCGTGGGCTTTGACGACGCGCCCGACCGTCAACTCCAAGGGAGTTCCCCGCTACTGGTCGGTGTCCACCACGTCGACGCGGATGCCACGGCCACCGATCCCGGCGACCAGCGTGCGCAACGCGGTCGCGGTGCGTCCCCCGCGGCCGATCACCTTGCCCAGATCGTCGGGATGCACGTGCACCTCCACCGTCCGCCCACGCCGGCTGGTCACGAGGTCGACCCGGACATCGTCGGGGTTGTCGACGATCCCGCGGACCAGATGCTCGACAGCGTCAACGACGACCGTGCTCATGTCGGTCAGCTTTCGGTCGTCTGCTCGGACTGCTCGCCGCCCTCGGCCGGCGCGTCGTCGGCGTCGGCGTCGGACTCCGACGAGGCCGCTTTGGCCGGTTTCGCGGCCTTCTTGGCCAAGGCCTTCTTCTTCGGTTTCGCGGCCTCGGTGGTGGGCGCGCCTTCAGCTTGAGCCAACGCGGCGTTGAACAGCTCCAGCTTGCTGGGCTTGGCCGGGGCGACCTTCAGGCGGCCCTCGGCGCCCGGCAGGCCCTTGAACTTCTGCCAGTCACCGGTGATCTTCAGCAGCTTGAGGACGGGCTCGGTGGGCTGGGCCCCCACCGAAAGCCAGTACTGGGCCCGCTCGGAGTTGATCTCGATGAGGCTCGGGTCTTCCTTCGGGTGATACCGGCCGATGACCTCGATCGAGCGGCCGTCGCGCCGGGTGCGGGCGTCCGCGACGGCGATGCGGTACTGAGGATTGCGGATCTTGCCAAGCCGAGTCAGCTTGATCTTCACAGCCATGGTTAAGCGATGTCTCCTGTGTGTGTCACGCTGCAATTCGGCGGCCAGGGCGGGATGCCCGGACCCGGTTTTGCCTCGCGTGTGTGACCGGCGCGCAAGCACCCCGATCGAGGTGGGTCGCGCGGCGGACAGCCGCCTATTGTGCCAGATCTGGGGTCTTGGGCATAAATTCGCCCGCCCGAGCCTCACATCACTTTCTGGAAGACCTTCGATTCGACCCGGCGGGTCATTCGCCAGCCCTCCGGGGTGCGCACGAACTCGTCGTCGTACCACAGCCCGCAAAACAGCGCCTGGTTCTTGTCTCCGGGAAGCACCATGGGGTTGAAGCAGATCACCCGCGACGACGCGGTGTCCCCGTCGATGTGGACCGCGAAGTTGCCGAGCATGTGGGCGTACACCGGGAAGTTCGGCAACACCTCCGAGAGCCACTTCTTGACTTCGGGATAGTGGCCGTCGATGCCGCCCAGGGCCGTGTAGTCGATGTACGCGTCCGGCGTGAACACCTTGTCCAGGTCGTCGAATCGGCGCTGGTCGATGGCGGTGGAATAGTCCACCAGCAGCTGCTGGATCTCTAGGCGGTCGGAAATTTCGGCCAGGCTCAACATGCGTCGATTCAACACCGTCCCTCGGCCGCGAGCGTGCGCAATTGCACACCGTTGCGCGGTGTGTCGTGTGCAGACGCGCACGCTCGCGGTTGGTCTGGGGGTAGCTCGCGGTTGGTCTGGGGGTAGCGCACGCCGTTAAACTTTGCGCCCATGCGCAAGCTCATGGCCTTCATGGTCAGGGCCGTCGCCGTGCTGGCCGTCGGCGCCTGCGGTGCGGCCGTGAGCGCGGCCGCCGTCTTGGCCGACAGCGCGCAGCCCGTCGGCTCGGTGCCGATCCCCGACGGCCCGGCCCAGACCTGGATCGTGGCCGATCTGGACAGCGGTCAGGTGCTCGCCGACCGTGACCAGAACGTCCCCCACCCGCCCGCGAGCACCATCAAGGTGCTGCTGGCGTTGGTGGCCCTGGACCAGCTGAGCCTGGACTCCACCGTCGTCGCCGACGCGGCGGACACCCAGGTCGAGTGCAACTGCGTCGGCATCAAACCGGGCCGCACCTACACCGCGCGCCAGCTGCTCGACGCGCTGCTGCTGGTGTCGGGCAACGACGCCGCCAACACGCTGGCGCACATGATGGGCGGGCCCGACGCCACGGTGGCCAAGATGAACGCCAAGGCCGCGTCCCTGGGGGCGACCAACACGCACGCGGCGACGCCGTCGGGCCTGGACGGGCCCGGCGGCTCCGGGGCGTCGACGGCGCACGACCTGGCCGTCATCTTCCGGACCGCCATGGCCAACCCGGTGTTCGCGCAGATCACCGCCGAGCCGTCGGCGATGTTCCCCGGCGATAACGGCGATCACCCAATCCTCAACCAGGACGAGCTGCTACAGCGCTATCCCGGGGCCATCGGCGGCAAGACCGGCTTCACCAACGCGGCCCGCAAGACGTTCGTCGGCGCCGCCGGCCGCGGTGGCCGACGGCTGGTGATCGCCATGATGTACGGGCTGGTGAAAGAGGGCGGGCCGACGTACTGGGACCAGGCCGCGAGCCTGTTCGACTGGGGTTTCGCGCTCAACCCGGAGACCGGCATCGGCTCGCTATAGGGCTCGCTATAGGCCCGCGAGCAGACGCGGAATCGCACTGCGCGGGTCCCCCGCGTGCGATTCTGCGTCTGCTCGGCACACCTACCCTTTGGGCAGCATCCCGGTGATCAACGCGGACAGCAGCGCAATCCGCTCCTCCTCGATATCCGGTTCTGGCAGCACCCCTCGCACAATTGCCGCGCCGTCGAAGACGTTCGTCAGCAATGCCACCAGAACCGGAAACGTCTCTTCCGGCAAGCTTTCCGCGTCGGGCAGCGCACGCGCGGCGTCGAGAATCTTCGCGGTGTACTGCGCGAGGACGTCGCGCAGGTGGGCGTTGAGCTTCTCGTCGGTGCGGGCGGCGATCATCAGTTCGTACAGCACCGCGTTGGTGGGGCTGCTGGTGACGTCCCGCAGGATGGTCAGCGTCGCCTCCAGCGCGGGCCGGTCGGCCGGTATTTCGGCAACCTGCTTGGTGAACGACTCCACCTGCCGGCGCAGCACCTCGGACGCCGTCGCCGCCATGAAGTCGCCCATGGTGTCGAAGTGGCGGAACAGGGCACCGACGGACACCCCCGCACGCTTGGTGATCACGGCGGCCGACGCCCGGGCGTAGCCGACCTCGACGATGGTGGCGATGCAGGCGTCGAGGAGCCGCCCGACGGTCTCTTCGCGACGCTGCTGCTGGGTCCTGGCCATGTCAGGCCCCGACTTTCACGACGCTCGGGGCGGCCCGCCGCTGACCGGCCCGCAGGTAGCGGCCCGACTTCACGGTCCGGCCGTAACCCTCGCGGAACCGACCTGCGCCGAAGACGACGGCGCCGCCCACACCGGTCGCGACCACGGCGTCATCGTTGCGGTTGACCATGCGCCGCAGGCCGCCGTAGAACGGCACCGCCTCCTCGTAATAGCCGTCCACCGAGTCGTTCAGGCCAGCCGGGTCGATCACGACGAAGTCCGCCCGGTCGCCCTCGCGCAGGGTGCCGGCGTCGATGCCGAACCACTCCGCCAGCTCGCCGGTCAGGCGATGCACCGCCCGCTGCGTGGACAGGAACGGCGCGCCGGCCCGGTGGGCGTCGCGGGTGCGCTTGAGCAGCCTTAGCGGGAAGTTGTAGAAGGCCATGTTGCGCAGGTGCGCGCCGGCGTCGGAGAAGCCCATGTGGATGCTCGGCTCGGCGGCGAGCTTGTTGAGCTGCTTGGGCCGGTGGTTGGCGACGGTGGTCGTCCACCGCACGTTGCGCTCACCGTTTTCGACGAGCACGTCGAGGAACGCGTCGAGCGGGTGCAGTCCGCGCTCGACGGCGATCGCACCAAAGCTCTTGCCGATCAACGACTTATCGGGACATTCGACGATCACCGCGTCGTGGAAATCCCGGTGCCACAGCGACGGCCCGAGCTTGCGGCGGTCGAACTCACGCCGGAACCGCCGGCGGTATTCCTTGTCGGCCAGCAGCTCGTTGCGCTCCAGCTGGTCGCGCAGGTGCAGGGCCGCCGTTCCGGCGCCGAACTCCTCGAAGACCGGCAGGTCGATTCCGTCGGAGTACAGCTCGAACGGGACCGGCAGGTGCTGGAACCGCACGCTCGAGCCGAGGACGGCGTTGAGCAGGCGGGTGCCAAACCCGAACGTGTGCACGGCGAACGGCATCGACTTGGCATCGGCCGAGACCAGCATGCTCATCCGAACTCCCTTGCCGCGCCCGAAGATCCGGCTGCCGGTCAGGAAGAACATCAGCGCCGACGCGGGGTTCTCGACGTCGGGCGCGCTCTGCAGCAGCCGGCCGCGCTTGCGCAGGACGCCGATCAGCCTGCGCCGCTCCCGCCAGGTCGCGAAGGTGGACGGCAGGGCGCGCGACCGAAAGCGGTCGCCGTCGAGCTTGTCGATGGCCGCGTCCATGCCCGACATGCCGAGCATCCCGGCGTCGAGCGCCTCGCCGAGCAGCGCCGTCATCTTCCCCAGTTCGGCGTCGGTGGGCTTGACGGCGGGGTCGGTGGCGCGGTCGAGCCCCAGCACGGCCGTGCGCAGGTCCGAATGGCCAAGCAGCGAGCCAACATTCGGCCCGAGCGGCAGGGCGTCGATCGCCTCGACGTATTCCGCGGCCGTCGACCACGTCTTGGCGGAATCCAATGCGCCGTAGACGTATTCGCGCGGCACCGCCTCGACCCGGCTGAACAGATCGGCGGCGTCCTCGGCCTCCGCGTAGACCGTCGAGAGCGAGCAGTTGCCCAGCAGCACCGTGGTGACGCCGTGGCGCACCGACTCCTGCAGACCCGGGTCCAGCAACACCTCGGCGTCGTAGTGGGTGTGCACGTCGATGAAGCCGGGCAGGACCCACTTGCCGGCCGCGTCGATCACCTCGAGGCACCCGGTCTCGTCCAACGGTTCGCCCGACGCGGTGGCCACCACGCCGTCGCGGATGCCGAGCGTGCGGGTTTGCGGGGCACCGCCGGTGCCGTCGAACCACAGCCCGTCGCGAATGATCACGTCGTAGGTCACGGTTCCTCCAGGTGGTTGCGTTGCCGAGAACCGTAGCATAGATAGTAAGCGCTCGCAATCTTTCTTTCGGCGAAGGAATCAGCCCTGGTCAAGCGAGGATAATCAGATCAGCGATGGGGTCCCGACGGCGCCGTGGGGCTCTCGGGGATCACGGCCGGGTCGGGCACCGTCACGCCCGGCGGCACGTCGCCGTCGCGGATGGCCACCGCGGGCGCGCGGAGCACGGCTCCCTGCTGGACGCACTCGTTGCTTTGCACGGTGACCGTCATTTCGCCCGCGAACTCGCCCCGCGGCTGCGGCCGCAGCGACAGCACCTGCGTGGTGGCGTGCGTCGCCTGCACGCCGTCCAGCCCGATGCACGGGAACGTTGCCTTTTCCGGCCGGGCCAGCCAGCGACCGTCGCGGAAGTCCAAGACGACGGGCTCGCCGTCGGATGACTTCGCCTGTGTGTGATCGCCGTCGTCGAGCAGCACGCCGACGGCCGTGCACGAGCCCGGCGTGCATGACGAGCGGAAGGCCCACCAGGTGGTCACGTCGGGTGGTTGGGGGTCGGGCGTGTAGTCGAATGTCTGCTTTGTCCGCTGGATCTCGAGGCGGTAGGTGCCGTCGAGCGGGACGGGCGCGGCGGCCGGGGTGCTAGCGGTCGGGGCGGCCGACGCGCTCGTCGTCGGGCGGGCGGCGGGGGCGGCGGTCGTGTCGGTCTTGCGGCCGGCGACGAAGCCGACGGCGAGCAGCCCGGCGAACAGCACCGCCGCCGCGGCGCCCACCACGATGTTGCCCGGCAGGCGCCTTCCCGGCGCGGGCTCTCGGGGCGTCGTGGAGAAGTCGTCGAGGCGACGGGCCAGTGCCCCGGCCGCAGGCCGCAGGGTTTCCGGATTCCGCACGGCGGGTTGGGCTTTGGCGGCCGACTCGATGTGGTCGACGTCGTCGATCCCGGGCCGGGCGTACGCGGGATATTCGGCCACCAGCACGGCCTCGGGGCTGCGATCACCGGTCGAGACGCCCGCCTGTTCGTTTGCCGCTTCGGCGAACTCACTACAGGTCCCGAACCGGTCGGCGGGTCTTTTGGCGAGCGCCGCCGCGAACACGCCGTCGAGGCGCGCCAGCTCCGGGCGCTGGTCGCTGAGCCTCGGCGGCGCGTCGTCGAGGAGCTGGCGCAGCGCGGCGGCCGGGTCGGAGTGCTCAACCGGCGGCGCACCGGTCAGGAGGTGAAACACGGTGGCCGCCAAGGCGTATTGGTCGGCGCGCCCGTCGGTGTCGGCGCCCATCAACTGTTCGGGCGCCGCATAGGCGACCGTGCCGGCAGGCGGGGCTATCCCGAAGTCGGCCAACAGGATTCGCTGTTCGCCCCTTCCCTGGTCCGTCAACAAGATGTTGGCGGGCTTGACATCGCGATGCAGCAGCCCGCGCTGGTGGGCGTAGTCAAGGGCCCCGGCGATGTCGGTCAGGATGGCAAGCGCCTCGCCGGCCGGCGAAACCGCCGGGAAGCGATCGGCCATGAGCCGCACGGCGGTGATGCCCTCGACGTACTCCATCACGATGTAGGGCTGGTCTTCGAACTCGCCGCGGTCGTGCACGGCGACGATGTGCGGGTAATAAAGGTTCGTCGCGATCGGGGTTTCCACCCGAAATCGCCGACGGAAGTCACGGTCCGTCGACAGCGGCGGCGAAAGTACCTTCAACGCCAGCCAGCGCGACGAACGCGGGTCCTGGACGAGGTAGACATCACCCGTCGCCCCAGAACCCAGCCTCCGCGCGACCGTGTAACCGGCGAAGGTCGCGCCGCTGGCCAACGCCATTCAAGCGATCCTATCCGCCATCACGACGCCGCGCCCGCCCAGCCCGTCGGCCGAAACGTCTTGCCGCGCAGCATCACCAGATCGGGCCGGTTCAGCACGGCGGGGCCCAGCCGCGGATCCCGCGCGTAGCACACCAGGTCGGCCGATGCCCCGTGATCGAGACCGGGCCGGCCCAGCCAGCGCCGCGCATCCCAGCACGCCGCGCCCAACGCGTCGGTCGGGCTCATCCCGACGCCCTTGAGGGCCTCGACCTCGTCGGCGATCCGGCCGTGCGCCACCATGGTGCCGGCGTCGCTGCCCGCGTACACCGGCACGCCCGCATCCAGCGCCGCCGCGACCCGCCCGGGGCAGCGGGCGTACAGGTCACGCATGTGGGCGGCGTAGGCCGGATAGCGCACGGCGGCCTCGGCGATGCCGGGGAAGTTGTCGACGACGTTGATCAGGGTGGGGACCAGCGCGGTTCCGTGCTCGAGCATCAGGGCGATGGTGTCGTCGGTGAGCCCGGTGCCGTGTTCGATGCAGTCGATGCCGGCGTTGATCAGGCCGGGCAGCGCGTCCTCGCCGAAGACGTGGGCGGTGACGCGGGCGCCGTGGGCGTGTGCGGTGTCGATGGCGGCCTTGAGGACGTCGTCGGACCAGAGCGGGGCGAGGTCGCCGACGCCGCGGTCGATCCAGTCGCCGACGAGCTTGACCCAGCCGTCGCCGCGCCCGGCCTCCTCGGCCACCGCGGCCGGCAGCTGGGATTCGTCGTCGAGTTCGACGGAGAAGCCGGCCTGGTAGCGCTTGGGTCGGGCCAGGTGCTTGCCGGCCCGGATGAGGCGGGGCAGGTCGTCGCGGTCGTCGAGGCTGCGGGTGTCGGTCGGTGCGCCGCAGTCGCGCAGCAGCAGCGCGCCGACGTCGCGTTCGGTCTCGGCCTGGGCGATCGCCTCGTCGAGCGGGATTTCGCCGTGGTGGCCGAGCCCGACGTGGCAGTGCGCGTCGACCAGGCCGGGCAGGATCCAGCCGCCTCCAGAGGCCCCGAAAACGGTGTCGGCCCCGGCGACCGGTTCGGTGCTGATGCGGCCGTCGACGATCCACAGCTCGATCTCGGTCTCGTCGGGTAGCCCGCGACCCTGCACGTGCATCCGCACGGGCGGCTACTTCTGCCGGTGACGACCCGCTTCGCCCGGCTCCGCCGCGCTCGCGATCGTCACGACTTCTTGCCCGGGTTGCCCGGGAACTTCAGCTTGGACAGGTCGAAGTCGGCCAGCGCGGGCGGCAGCTCGTTGAGGCCGTCGGGCATCTGCGACAGGTCGGGGAACCCGGCCGGCATGTTCGGCATGCCCGGCATGCCCGCGCCGAGTGGGCTCCTGACCTTCGGCGGCGTGGGGCCGCGCTTCTTGCCCTTCTTGCCCTTGCTGCCCTTGGCCTTGCGCGTCGCCGACCTGCGGCCCATGCCCGGGATGCCCATGCCGCCGAGCATCGACGACATCATCTTGCGGGCCTCGAAGAAGCGGTCGACCAGCTGGTTGACCTCCGACACCGTCACCCCCGAGCCGTTGGCGATCCGCAGCCGCCGCGAGGCGTTGATGATCTTTGGGTCGGCCCGCTCTTGCGGCGTCATCCCGCGGATGATGGCCTGCAACCGGTCGAGTTGGCTGTCGTCGACCTGGGCCAGCGCCTCCTTCATCTGGCCGGCGCCGGGCAGCATGCCCAGCAGGTTGCCGATCGGGCCCATCTTGCGGATGGCGAGCATCTGCTCCAGGAAATCCTCCAGGGTCAGCTCGCCGGTGCCGATCTTGGCCGCGGCGGCCTCGGCCCGCTCGGCGTCGAAGACCTGCTCGGCCTGTTCGATCAGGCTCAGCACGTCGCCCATGCCCAGGATGCGGCTGGCCATCCGGTCGGGGTGGAAGACGTCGAAGTCCTCCAGCTTCTCGCCGGTGGAGGCGAAAAGGATGGGGACGCCGGTCACCTCGCGGACCGACAGCGCGGCACCGCCGCGGGCGTCGCCGTCGAGCTTGGTCAGCACCACGCCGGTGAAGCCAACGCCCTCGCGGAACGCCTCGGCGGTGGCCACGGCGTCCTGGCCGATCATCGCGTCGAGGACGAAGAGCACCTCGTCGGGGTGGATGGCGTCCCGGATGGCCGCGGCCTGGGACATCAGCTCGTCGTCGATGCCCAGCCGCCCGGCGGTGTCGACGATGACGACGTCGAAGTGCTTGGCGCGGGCCTCGGCGAGCCCTTGGGCGGCGACGGCGACCGGGTCACCGGGGCCGGACTCGGGCGACTCCCCGGGGTGCGGCGCGAACACCGGCACCCCGGCGCGCTCACCGACGACTTGCAGCTGGTTCACCGCGGCCGGCCGCTGCAGGTCGCAGGCCACCAGCAGCGGCGTGTGCCCCTGGCCACGAAGCCACGCGGCCAACTTGCCGGCCAGCGTCGTCTTACCGGAGCCCTGCAGGCCGGCGAGCATGATCACGGTCGGCGGCGTCTTGGCGAAGGCGAGCCGGCGGGTCTGTCCGCCCAGGATGCCGATGAGCTCTTCGTTGACGATCTTGACGACCTGCTGCGCCGGGTTGAGGGCACCGGAAACCTCGGCCCCCCGGGCGCGTTCCTTGATCCGGTGCACAAACGCCCGCACGACGGGCAGCGAAACGTCGGCCTCCAGCAGCGCGAGCCGGATTTCGCGGGTGGTGGCCTCGATGTCGGCGTCGGTCAGTCGACCCTTGCCGCGCAGCCCCTGTAGGGCACCGGTCAACCGGTCGGACAGCGATTCAAACACGCCGCCAGCCTAATGGTGATCGGTCGGCCCGCGCCGCGGGGCGCAGCGGCGCCACGAATGTAACGCCACTGCGATTCGCGGCCAGATTTTTCGCGGTGGCGTTACGCTCGCCGACTAAGGGGCGCCGCTTTAAGGGGTCAGCTCATGCTCGAGGTGATCGACAAGGGGTCCTGCACGGACGCGCATCCGGTGCCGCTGCTGTTCGTGCACGGCGGCTGGCATGGCGCGTGGTGCTGGGACGACCACTTCCTGGACTTCTTCGCGGATGCGGGATACCGCGCGGTCGCGGTGAGCCTGCGCGGGCACGGCACCAGCCCCACGGCGAAGCCGTTGCACACGGTTTCCATCGCCGACTACATCGACGACGTCTGTTCGGTGGCCGACGACCTGGGTGGCGGCCCGGTGCTGATCGGCCATTCCCTGGGCGGCTTCGTGATCCAGCGCTACCTCGAACAGCGCAGCGCCCCGGCCGCGGTGCTGGTGGGCTCCGTGCCACCTCGGGGCGTGCTCAGATTGGCATTGCGAGTCTGGCGCCGCCGACCGTCGATGACCATGGAAGCATGGACCGACCGCACGCTGCTGAAGTTCCTCGCCACCCCGGTGCTGGCCCGCGAATACCTCTTCTGCGCCGACACGCCCGAGGCCATCGTCGAATCCTGCATGCAACGCACTGGAGCCGAGAGCATTCGCGCGGCCATGACCGATCCGATGGTCCGCCGCGTCCGAACCCGGCGGGTGAGGACCCCGATGCTGGTGCTGGGCGCCGAGCACGACGGGTTTGTCAGCGTGGCCGACGTCCGCGCCACGGCGCGCGCCTACGGGACCGAACCGGAATTCTTTCCCATGGGGCACAACATGATGCTCGAACCGGGATGGGCCGACGTCGCCGGACGAATCCACGAGTGGCTGCAAACCCGCGACCTGGTGAGCCAAGCGCGATAACCAGATTCATGTCGCTGCTGCGTCGAAAAGCGTTGCCATGCTAGATTTCACAGCCGCCGCCGAACCGCGCCGTATCGTGAGCGCCGGCGTAACGGAACGAACGCGGCGTCAGCACTGTCAGAACCGCCACGCGCGGCAGACCATCTACGGGGGACGTGTCGATGCAGCCGGCCAGCCACGCGGACGGCGCCCCCCCGTTGCGGGGCTGGCAGCGCAGGGCACTGGTGAAGTACCTGGCCGCCCAGCCGCGCGATTTCCTGGCCGTCGCCACCCCGGGGTCGGGCAAAACGACGTTCGCGCTGCGGGTGGCCGGCGAGTTGCTCGGCCAGCGTGCCGTCGAGCAGATCACCGTCGTGGTGCCCACCGAGCACCTGAAGGTGCAGTGGGCGCAGGCCGCTGGGCGGCACGGCCTCGCCCTGGACCCGAGATTCTCCAATACCAGCCCGCAGACCTCGCCGGAGTATCACGGCGTGATGGTCACCTACGCCCAGGTCGCCTCCCATCCGACGCTGCACCGGGTGCGCACCGAGCAGCGCAAGACCTTGGTCGTCTTCGACGAGATCCACCACGGCGGCGACGCCAAGACCTGGGGCGAGGCCATCCGCGAAGCCTTCGGCGACGCCACGCGCCGACTTGCCTTGACGGGCACCCCTTTTCGCAGCGACGACAGCCCAATCCCGTTCGTCACCTACACATCCGGCGCCGACGGGGTGCTGCGCTCGCAGGCCGACCACACCTACGGCTATGCCGAGGCGCTTACCGACGGCGTGGTCCGGCCGGTGGTGTTCCTCGCCTACTCCGGGCAGGCGCGCTGGCGCGACAGCGCCGGCGAAGAGCATGCGGCACGGCTGGGCGAGCCGCTGTCCGCCGAGCAGACCGCGCGGGCGTGGCGCACGGCGCTGGATCCCGCCGGCGAATGGATGCCCGCGGTGATCGCGGCCGCCGACGAGCGGCTGCGTCACAAGCGGACGCACGTGCCCGACGCCGGCGGCATGATCATCGCATCGGACCGCACCGCCGCCCGCGCGTACGCCGCCCTGCTGACGAGGATGACCTCGGAGGCGCCGACGGTCGTGCTCTCCGACGACCCGGGATCGTCGGCCCGCATCACCGAGTTCGCCGAAGGCACCAGCAGGTGGCTGGTCGCGGTGCGCATGGTCTCCGAAGGCGTTGACGTGCCCCGCCTTTCGGTCGGGATCTACGCCACCAGCGCCTCGACGCCGCTGTTCTTCGCGCAGGCCATCGGCCGGTTCGTGCGGTCCCGTCGACCGGGCGAGACCGCGAGCATCTTCGTGCCGTCGGTGCCCAACCTGCTGCAGCTGGCGAGCGAGTTGGAGGCGCAGCGCAACCACGTGCTCGGGCAGCCGCACCGGGAGGCCGACGATCCCCTCGACGGCGATCCCGCCGTCCGGACGCAGACCGAAAAGACGGAAACGGACAAGGGTTTCACGTCGTTGGGCGCCGACGCCGAACTGGATCAGGTCATTTTTGACGGGTCCTCGTTCGGCACCGCCGCTCCGGCCGGAAGCGACGAGGAGGCCGACTACCTGGGCATCCCCGGCTTGCTCGACGCCGACCAGATGCGTGCCCTGCTGCACCGCCGCCAGGACGAGCAGCTGCAGAGGCGGGCCGCTTCCGCTGCGGGGGCGCCGCCATCGATGCATGGTCAGCTGCGTGAGCTGCGCCGCGAGCTCAACACGCTGGTGTCGCTAACCCATCACCGCACCGGCAAGCCGCACGGCTGGATCCACAGCGAACTTCGCCGCCGCTGCGGAGGCCCACCGATCGCCGCCGCGACCCGCGAACAGATCCAGGCCCGCATCGAGGCGTTGCGGCAATTGAATTCCGAGCACTCGTGACTGGGAAATCCACAAGTGGCTGACCATGCGCACTACGAAAATCAGCACACCCGGGCTTTACGTCTTGAGCCAACCGAACCAAATACCATTGGCGGAGTTGACAATATCTTGGACGTGCGGGTGATCGCACGCGTACTGCTCGGCGGTCGCCACCTCCGGTAATGCCGCGCCGCCCAACAATGGCGCGCGGGACCGCCGTCCCGAGGCGCTACAGGTGCTGCCGGATGGTCTTGATGCTGATATACATGCGGTTGATCCCCTCGTCCATGTCCTGAAAACCTTTGTTACGGTAGAAGTTACGAACCAGCGCCGTGTGTGCCGCATCCGCATCATCGACGTGCGGGTCGACAACTAAGAACCTGCCGCCTGCCGCACCGAAAGGATCAGCCCTCTGTCGCCGGGGCGCCCAACACGGCCAGCAGGTGCTTCTCCACCGCCGCTTGCGCGTCCGGGGCTCCGGTCGGCAACACGATGCAGAACACATCGGCTGCGGTCGATCCGAACGTGTTGACCTTCGCCCAGACGATGTCGGCGCCCGCGTTCTCCAGCGCGCGGGTCAGCAGCGCGAGCAAGCCGGGCCGATCCATGGCGCGCACCTCCACGACCAGCTGGCCTTCGGCGGCGGTATCGAGCCACACGATGCGCGGCGGGGCGGTCGAGCGCGTCACGGGGACCCCCGCCAGCACCTCCCCCGCCCGAGCCGACGCCGAGCTGGCGACCTCGCTGTCACGCTTCTCCAGCATGGCCAGCACGTCGATGTCGCCGGCGAGGGCGCCGACGAATTGCTGACGCAGCAGATCGGCCGCCGCCGGGGAACCGAAGTGCGGCGATACCACGAATTCGGTGATCGCGACGCCCTCGTGGCTGTTCACGGTCGCCGAATGGACTCCCAGCGAGTTCAGCGCCAGCACGGCGGCGGCTTTCGACGTCAACCCCCGCCGGTCCGGGGCCACCATCACCACGTGATACGTGCGCGCGCTGTCACCCGGCGTGATCTCCACGTGCACACCGTGGTCGGCGGCCAGCGAAAGGTAGTGGGGCGTAGCCGGATTCGCCCGCGGCAGGGGCTCGCCGGCCATCACCATCCGGCAGCGACGCACCAGGTCCTCGATCAGGGAGGCCTTCCATTCGCTCCACACCCCGGGACCGGTGGCGTTCGAGTCGGCCTCGGTCAGCGCGTGCAACACCTCGAGCAAGAGCGGATCGCCACCCAGAGCCTCCGATACGCCCTGAATGGTTTTCGGGTCGTTCAGGTCGCTTCGGGTGGCCACGATCGGCAGCAGCAGGTGGTGGCGGACCAGCTTCGACAAGAGCTCGACGTCCGCGGGCGAAACCCCAATCCTGGCACCGATTTCGAGGGCCATCTCGGCGCCGAGCACACTGTGATCGACGCCCCTGCCCTTGCCGATGTCGTGCAGCAACGCGCCGAGCGCAAGCAGATCGGGCCGTGCCACCCGCGTGGACAGGGGTGCCGCGTTGACGGCGGTCTCGACCACATGACGGTCCACCGTCCACTTGTGCGCGACGTCGCGGGGCGGAAGGTCGCGAATCGCGTCCCATTCCGGCAACAACCGACCCCATAGCCCGGTGCGGTCGAGCGCTTCGATCGTCGCCACCGCGGTGGGACCGGCACTGAGTACAACCAGAAGGTCGTCCAATGCCTCTCGCGGCCAGGGGGTTGGCATCTCGGGTGGGCCGGCGGCCAGGCGGCTCAGCGTGGCGGCGCCGATCGGCAATCCGGTGTCGGCCGACGCGGCGGCCACTCGCAGCACCAGACCGGCGTCGGTCTCGGGCGAAGCGTCGCGGGCGAGCACGATTTCCCCGGCATACTCGACGACGCCCTCGTCCAGCGGCCGGCGCTTCGGCCGCCGCACCAAGGCCGACACGCCACGGCGCGGCAGCGCGTTTTGGGCGGTCCGCAGCCCCGTCTCGGCGTGGTAACCGATGGTGCGGCCGGCGTCGGAAAGCTTGCGCGCCAAGTCGAATCGGTCGCCGACGTGCAAGGCGGCGCTGATCTCGTCGGCGAACTGGGCCAGCAGCTGATCGCGTCCGCGGCCGGACACCCGGTGCAGCTCGGTGCGCACGTCGAGCAGCGTCAGGTAGGCGTCGTCCAGCGAACCCCCCGGTGTTTCCGGGCGGCCCATGCCGTGGCGGTCGATCAGCTGGGCGACCCCCAGCGCGTCAAGCAATTGCACATCGCGAAGGCCGCCGCGGCCCGATTTCAGATCCGGCTCGGCTCGTTGCGAGATCCGGCCGCAACGTTGCCAGCGGGCGTGCGTCATGTCGACCAGCTCGTCCATGCGGGAACGAATTGCGCTGCGCCACTGCCTTCTTGCGCCGGCGATCAGCTCCTCGGACAGCCGCGCGTCGCCGGCGATGTGGCGGGCGTCCAACATGCCCAGGGCGGCCACCAGGTCGGTATTGGCGACGCCGAGCGCTTCGGAGACGGTTCGCACGCTGTGGTCAAGCCGAACGTTGGCGTCCCACAGCGGATACCACAGCTTGTCGGCGACCCGCTGCAGCACATCCGCAGACTTGTTGTCGTGCAACAACATTAGATCCAGGTCGGAGTACGGCAGCAGCTCGTGGCGGCCCAGACCGCCGATCCCGGCGATCGCGAAGCCGCTGTCGTCGTTGATACCGATCTGGCCCGCCTTGGCGGTCAACCACGACTCGTGCAGGTCCAGCCACGCGTGGCGCAGCTCGGCCGCATGCAATCCAACACCATCCGACAACAGTTTGCGCCGCGCGGCAGCTAAATCGCTTGCCGCGCAGGCGCTTCCTGTCCCCGTTATGTCCCCGGACGGGTCGGGCCGGTTCGGTTTCATGCCCTCCCGGCCCGACGGGGTTGGATCGGCAATCTGTCGCTAGTTTCTATAGGGCATCGGTTCCGCGTTCGCCGGTGCGCACTCGCACAATGGTTTCCACGGGACTGACCCAGACCTTGCCGTCACCGATCTTGCCGGTGCGCGCGGCCCGGACGATGCTGTCCACGACCTTGTCGACGATGGAGTCGTCGACGACGACCTCGATGCGGACCTTCGGCACGAAATCGACCGAGTACTCGGCGCCCCGGTAAACCTCGGTGTGGCCCTTTTGCCGTCCGTAGCCCTGGATTTCGCTGACCGTCATCCCCAGGACGCCGGCCTCCTCCAGGCTGGTCTTGACGTCATCGAGGGTGAACGGCTTCACGATCGCGGTGATCAGCTTCATTTCTGCTCCGCCTCAACTTTCTCGTCGGCGCGCTCCAGGCCGTTGACGGTGTCCTCCACAGTGACCCGGGGTGGGAGAACCGATCCGGTGACCACTGCGAAATCATAACCGCTCTCGGCGTGTTCGGCCTCGTCGATGCCGGAGGCTTCCGCCTCGGGACTGAGGCGCAGCCCGATGGTGTATTTCAGGATCAAGGCCAGGATCAGTGTGACGATGCCGGAGTAGAAGAGAACGGCGAACGCGCCGACCGCTTGCCGCTCCAGCTGTGCCCAGCCACCGCCGTAGAACAATCCCTTGGATACCCCGGCCACGCCGTTGATGGCTGGGCTCTCCGGGGCGGCGAGCAGACCCACCAGCAACGTGCCGGCCAGACCGCCGACCAGGTGCACCCCGACCACGTCGAGCGAGTCGTCGAAGCCGAGCCGGAATTTCAGCCCGACCGCCAGCGCGCACACCACGCCGGCCACGAAGCCGACGATCAAGGCGCCCAACACGTTGACCGACGAGCAGGACGGTGTGATGGCGACCAGTCCGGCCACGATGCCCGACGCCGCTCCCAGCGTCGTCGCCTTGCCGTCGCGGATGCGCTCGGTGAGCAGCCACGCGAGCATGGCCGTGGCCGTCGCGACCGTGGTGGTGATGAACGTCGACGCGGCGACTCCGTTGGAGCTGGTCGCCGAACCGGCATTGAACCCGTACCAGCCGAACCACAGCAATCCCGCGCCGAGCATCACGAACGGCAGGTTGTGCGGCCGGAAGAGCGTCGTGGGCCAGCCGCGGCGCTTGCCCAACACGATCGCCAGCGCCAGGCCGGCCACACCGGAATTGATGTGGACCGCGGTGCCGCCGGCGAAGTCGATCGCGTGCAGCTTGTTGGCGATCCAGCCGCCGTGCTCGGACGCGAAGCCGTCGAACGCGAAAACCCAGTGCGCGACGGGGAAGTAGACGAACGTCGCCCACAGCCCGGCGAACACCAGCCAGGCGCCGAACTTCAGCCGGTCGGACACGGCCCCCGAGATCAGCGCGACCGTGATGATCGCGAACATCAGCTGGAATGCCACGAACACGGTGGCGGGCAGGGTGCCGGCCAGCGGAATATCCACCGCCGAAACGCCCTTGCTCGGATCGGCGGCCACGGCGTTGACGCCGATGAGGCCCTTCAGGCCCCAGTAGTCGGTGGGTTTGCCCATGACATTGCCGACGTCGTCGCCGAAGGCGATCGAGTAGCCGTAGAGCACCCACAGCACCGTCACCACGCCCATCGCGCTGATGCTCATCATGAGCATGTTCAGCACGCTCCTGGCGCGCACCATGCCGCCGTAGAAGAACGCCAGACCCGGCGTCATCAACAGCACCAGCGCGGAACTGGCCAGCATCCAAGCGGTATCGCCGGTGTCTGGCTGGCCCAGTATGGGGAATGTCACTCGCTATCACCTCCGGTCGGCCCACAACTGGCCGTCAGACATGCGTCTGATGACCTGATCCAGAACCATGCGCAATGGTTGTTTCGGCAGTGGGGCCGCCGTGTTTCGGTGGGATTAACGTCCCACTCGCCGTGTAAGGGATTCAGCCGAGCAGGGCGTCCACGAACGCGGCGGGCTCGAAGGGCGCCAGATCGTCGGGGCCTTCGCCGAGCCCGACCAGTTTCACCGGCACCCCGAGCTCCTGCTGGACGCGGAAAACGATGCCGCCCTTGGCCGTTCCGTCCAGCTTGGTCAGCACCGCGCCGGTGATGTCGACGACGTCGGCGAACACCCGGGCCTGGGCCAGCCCGTTCTGCCCGATGGTGGCGTCGAGCACCAGCAGCACCTCATCAACAGACGCCCGGCGGCTCACCACGCGCTTGACCTTGTCGAGTTCGTCCATCAGCCCGACCTTGGTGTGCAGCCGCCCGGCGGTGTCGATGACCACGACGTCGGCGCCGGAGACGATGCCCTCGTCGACGGCGTCGAACGCGACCGAGGCCGGGTCGGCGCCTTCGGCCCCGCGCACCACCTCGGCGCCCACCCTGGAGGCCCAGGTCTGCAGCTGATCGGCCGCCGCGGCCCGGAAGGTGTCGGCCGCACCCAGCACGACGCGCCGCCCGTCGGCCACCAAGACCCGCGCCAGCTTGCCGACGGTGGTGGTTTTGCCGGTGCCGTTGACGCCGACGACCAGCAGCACCGAGGGATGGTCGTCGTGCGGTAGGGCGCGGATCGAGCGGTCCATGTCCGGTCGCAGCTCGTTGATCAGCACGTCGCGGAGCACGGCCTTCGCGTCGGCCTCGGTGCGCACGTTGCCGCCGGCCAGCCGGCTGCGCAGCTGCGAGATCACCGACTCGGTGACCACCGGGCCCAGGTCGGCGACCAGCAGGGTGTCCTCGACGTCCTGCCAGGACTCTTCGTCCAGGTCGCCGCCGCCGAGCAGGCCCAGCACGCTGCGCCCGAACGCGTTCTGCGACCTGGCCAGCCGCCCGCGCAGCCGCTCCAGCCGGCCCTCGGGCGGCGCGATGGCCTCGATTTCGCGGGCCTCCGGTGCGGGCGGCTCGGGTTCCGGGAGTTCGACGTCGGAGATCGTGCGCCGCGGGGCGTCCCGGGGAACGGTCGCGTCGTCACCCACCGCGGGCAGCCCACTGGTGTCGACGCCCTGGGTGAACGTGATGCCCGAGGACGCGGTGTAGCCGCCGGAGCGGTCGATGGCGTCGCGTTGCGGCCGGGCCAGGCTGATCTTCCGCCGGCGGTAGCGGACCAGGCCAAAAACCAGCGCGGCAATGACGACCAGAACCGCGACGACCGCGATGGCGATCCAAAGACCTTGTGACACGCCGACAATCCTTCCAGCCGCGGGTTAGCCGGCGTTTAGGGGGCAGTGAGTGCGCGTCGTGGCATTGAGTGTGTATCCCGGGATTCGGGCGTGCTTCCTGGGCGGAGCAATCGCCAAAATCCCGCCCTCAGTGCACGACGAAAGCCGTCAGTTCACATTCGAGCGCTCTCGGACGTCTCGGACGTCTAGGTAGAGCTCGAAACCAGCTGCTCCACCTGCTGGCCGCGCATCCGCTGCGAGATTACCGCGGTGATGCCGTCGCCCTGCATGGTCACGCCGTACAGCGCGTCGGCGACCTCCATCGTCGGCTTCTGGTGCGTGATGATGATGATCTGCGACTTGGCCCGCAGCTGTTCGAACAGGCCGATCAGCCGGCGCAGGTTCGTGTCGTCGAGGGCGGCCTCCACCTCGTCCATGATGTAGAACGGCGACGGGCGGGCCCGGAAGATCGCCACCAGCATCGCCACCGCCGTCAGCGCCTTCTCACCGCCGGACAGCAAAGACAGCCGGGTGACCTTCTTGCCGGGTGGACGGGCCTGGACCTCGATGCCGGTGGCGAGCATGTCGTCGGGGTCGGTCAGCAGCAGCCGGCCCTCCCCGCCGGGGAACAGCGTCGTGAACACGTCGGCGAATTCGCGTTCCACGTCGGCAAATGCGTCGGTGAACACCTGCAGGATGCGGGCATCGACGTCGGCGATGACGTCGAGCAGATCCTTGCGGGCGGCCTTGACGTCCTCGAGCTGGGTGGACAGATAGTTGTAGCGCTCCTCCAGCGCAGCGAACTCCTCCAACGCCAACGGATTGACCCTGCCCAGCTCCGCCAGCTCGCGCTCGGCGCGTTTGGCGCGGCGCTCCTGGGTGGGGCGGTCATACGGCATCGGGGCGGGCGCGATCACCTGCTCGCCACGTTCCCGGGCCTGCTCGAACTCGGCGATTTCGAGCTCCGTCGGCGGGAGCGGCACCTGCGGACCGTACTCGGCGATCAGGTCGGCCGGCGCCATGCCGAACTGCTCGAGCGCCATCTGCTCGAGCTGCTCGATGCGCAACGCCGCCTGGGCGTTGGCCACCTCGTCGCGATGCAGCGAATCGGTCAGCGCGGCCACCCGGGCGCCCAGCGCGTTCACCTCGTCGCGCACCGCCGCCATCGCCGCCGACCGTTCCCGGCGTTCGGCGACCAGCGCGTCGCGGATTGCCGACGCCGCCTCAACCACCCGATCCAACCGCCGCGCCAGCAGCCGCCCGGCGTCGGCCACCGCCGCGGCCACGGCGGCCGCGCGCAGCCGCGCCGCGCGCGCCTGCTGCGCCCGCAGCCGGGCTTCCCGCGCGGCGGCCGCCGCGCGGCGCAGCGAGTCCGCCCGCCCGCGCACGGCGTCGGCGCGCTCCTCGGCGGTCCGCACCGCCAGCCGGGCCTCCACCTCGGCGCCGCGGGCGCTTTCGGCGGCGGCGGCGATCCGCTGCCGGTCGACCGGCTCCGCCGCCTGCACATGCTGGGTCTCCTGGGCGTTGCGCAGCCGGGTTTCGAGCTCGGTGACCTCTTCGACGGTCCGCGCGCGCCCGGCTTCCAGCTCCTCGCGCTGCCGCAGCAGCACGCTCCACTCCTCTTTGGCCGCGCGGGCCTCCTGCCCGAGCCGGCCCAGCTGCTCGTACATCGCGGAGATGGCGGTGTCGGATTCGTTGAGGGCAGCCAGCGCCTGCTCGGCGGAATCCTGGCGGGCGGCCTGCTCGGCCAGCGCGCCGGACAGCGCGGCGGTCAGCTGCGCGACCTGCGCTTCCGCGGCGGCCAGCTCACCGCCGGCCTTGTCGATCTCCGAGCTGAGCTCCAGCGTGGACAGCTTGCGGTCCGAACCCCCGCTCACCCAGCCCGCGCCCACCAGGTCACCGTCGAGCGTGACCGCACGCAACCGGGGGCGGGTCGCCACCAGGTCCAGCGCTTCGCCCAGGTTGTCGACCACCGCGACGCCCGACAACATCGCGGTCATCGCGCCGCGCAGCCGGGGTGGGGCCTCGACCAGGTCGAGCGCCCACCGGGCGCCAACGGGCAGCTCGGCGGCCGCGGGTGCGGCGTCTTCCGGGGCCGGCCAGTCGCCCAGGACGAGGGCCGCGCGGCCCCCGTCGGCCGCCTTGAGCGCGGCGACCGCGGAACGGGCGGCGCCGAAGCTTTCGGCGGCCAGCGCGTCGGCCGCCGACCCGAGCACCGCGGCCAGCGCCGCCTCGTAGCCGGACCGAACCTTGACCAGCTTGGCGATCGGGCCGAAAAGCCCAGTGCCGGTGTGGTTTTGCGCAAGCCAGGCCGCGCCGTTCTTGCGCTCGAGCCCCACCGAGAGCGCGTCGATGCGCGCCCGCAGCGACGCCACCTGGCGTTCGGCGTTTCGTTCGGCGGCCTGCAGTTCGGCGACGCGTTCGTCGGCCAGCCGCAGCGCGGCCACGGTCCGCTCGTGGTGCTCGTCCAGGCCCATCTCGCCCTGGTCCAGCTCACCGACGCGTGCCTGCACGGTTTCGAACTCGGCCTTGGTCTGCTGCGCGCGGACAGCGGCCTGCTCGATGCGTTCGGACAGCCGCGCCACGCTGTCGTCGATCGATTCGACGCGCGCCCGCATGGTCTCCACCTGGCCGGCCAGCCGCGCCAAACCCTCGCGGCGGTCCGCCTCCGCCCGGACCGCCGCCAGGTGGGCCCGGTCGGTCTCGGCGGCCTCGCGTTCGCGCTCGGCCAGCTCGGCGCGGGCCGCATCCAGCCCGCTGCGCGCGGCGGCCAGCTCCGCCAGCAGGCACTGCTCGGTGATCGCCACCCGTTCGGCCTCGGCCTCCAGCTCCTCGGGTTTTCTGGGGTCGGTGTCGCTTGTTGCCACCGGCTCCACGTCGAGATGGGCGGCGCGTTCGGTGGCGATGCGCACTGTGGCGGCCACGCGCTCGGCCAGGGCGGACAGCCCGAACCAGGTGTGCTGCACCGACTCGGCGCGAACCGAGAGCTCGGCGAGCGCCGCCTCGTGCGCGGCCAACTCCTCGGACGCCACGGCCAGGCGCGATGCGGCCTCGTCGTGCTCGCGGCGCAGGGTGGCCTCGGCCTCGAAGATGGCGTCGCGCTCGGTTTGCCGGCCGACCAGGTCGTCGGCGGCCAGCCGCAACCGGGCGTCGCGCAGGTCGGCCTGGATTTTTGCGGCCCGCTGCGCCATTTCGGCCTGACGCCCGAGCGGCTTGAGCTGGCGGCGCAGCTCGGTGGTCAGGTCGGTGAGCCGGGCCAGGTTCGCCGACATCGCATCGAGTTTGCGGAGCGCCTTCTCCTTACGCTTGCGGTGCTTGAGCACCCCGGCGGCTTCCTCGATGAACGTGCGGCGATCCTCGGGCCGCGACTGCAAGATCTGGTCGAGCTTGCCCTGCCCCACGATGACGTGCATCTCGCGGCCGATGCCGGAGTCGCTCAGCAGCTCCTGGATATCCATCAAACGGCAACTGGCGCCGTTGATTTCGTATTCGCTGGCGCCGTCGCGGAACATCCGCCGCGTGATCGACACCTCGGCGTACTCGATCGGCAGCGCGTTGTCGGAGTTGTCGATGGTGACGGTGACCTCGGCGCGGCCCAGCGGGGCCCGCGACGAGGTGCCGGCGAAGATGACGTCTTCCATCTTTCCGCCGCGCAGCGTCTTTGCTCCCTGCTCGCCCATGACCCACGCCAGGGCGTCGACGACGTTGGACTTGCCGGAACCGTTGGGCCCGACGACGGCTGTGATGCCCGGCTCGAAGCGCAGAGTCGTCGGCGAGGCGAAGGACTTGAAGCCCTTCAGCGTCAGACTCTTGAGGTACATGGCGTGCCAGACTACCGCTCAAATTGCCGGGCCCACGCTCCCCGCGTGGTGTCGGGTCACCCGAAATGTGCCGGTCGCCCGCGGGTCGACGCACTGGCCACAGCGGCCTCACGAGTCACTGGAAGGCGGGGCGGTTGGCGTCGCGGCTCCCGCGAGCGTCACGCTGGCGTGGCAGTGAGCGCTCGACGCCACGCCAGCGTGACGCTCGGCGAGACGGGCGCTGCCCGGCCGCCGGCAAACCGCCGTTTCAGCGCTCGACGAAGCCGGTGAAGCTCTCCGCTGCCGGCGAAAAGTCGGCGACGACGTTGTCGACGCGGCCCGGCCTGGCAGGCCACGAGGCGCCGCCGCCCCGCAGCAGCTCCAGCAGTTTCTCGCCGGCCTCGCGTGGTCCCTGCGCCACCACCAGCACGCGGCCGTCGGCCCGGTTGGCGGCGTACCCGGTGAGACCCAGCTCGAGCGCCCGGCAGCGGGTCCACCAGCGAAAACCAACGCCTTGGACCGCGCCGTGCACCCAGGCGGTCAGCCGGACGTCAGGCTCCGGCATGGTTTGTCTCGGAGACGACCTCGAAGTCGACGGCGGTGCCGGACTTCAGCGTGCGCCCCACGGTGCAGACCAGGTCGACGGCACGGTTGACGACGACCAGCACGCGTTGCTTCTCGTCCTCGGACAATCCGGATAGGTCGACCTCGAGGGTCTCCTCGAGCAGCGGATAGCGCTCCTGCTCGCGGTCGGCGGCGCCGGACACCCTGACCACCGCCCGGTAGTCGTCGCCGAGGCGGCGGGCCAGCGGCTCGTCGGTGGACATGCCGCTGCATGCGGCGAGTGCGATCTTGAGCAGCTCGCCGGGGGTGAACACCCCGTCGACGTCCTCGGAGCCGACGAGCACCTGCGCGCCGCGAGAGCTATGCCCCGTATAGCGGCGCGATCCGGTGCGTTCCACCCACAGTTGCGTCATGCCTTTCTTTCTACTTGACCCCCAGACTGACCCTCAGAGACCCCACGAGCGTGCGCAGAATGACACGCTGCGCCGGCGTGTCGTGTGCAAACACGCACGCTCGGCGCAAAAAAAGCTAGGGCCGCCGCTGGCAGCGCGGGCAGTAGAACGACGAGCGGTTCATGAACTTTTCCCGGCGCATCACCGCGCCGCAGCGCCGGCAGCCTTCGCCGTCGCGGCCGTAGGCGTCCAGCGATCGGTCGAAGTAGCCCGACTCGCCGTTGACGTTGACATACAGCGAGTCGAACGAGGTCCCGCCCTTGGCCAGCGCGTCGCGCATCACGTCGGCGGCGGCGTCCAGGACGGCGGTCAGCCGGCGGCGGCTCAGCGTGGCGGCGATCCGCGCGCCGTGCACCTTGGCCCGCCACAGCGCCTCATCGGCGTAGATGTTGCCGATGCCGGAGACGACGGTCTGGTCCAGCAGCTGGCGCTTCAGCTCGGAGTGCTTGCGCCGCAACACCTTTACCACCGCGCCGGCGTCGAACCGGGGGTCCAGCGGGTCGCGCGCCAAGTGGGCGACGGGCAGAGGCACCACGCTGCCGTCCACGGTCACCAGATCGGCGAGCAGCCACCCGCCGAAGGTGCGCTGGTCGGCGAAGCTCAGCACGGTGCCGTCGTCGAGCAGGGCGGAAATGCGGACGTGGTCGGCGCGCGGGACGGCACCCAGCAGCATCTGCCCGCTCATGCCGAGGTGAACGACGAGCGCGGTATCGCCGTCGAGCAGCAGCCACAGGTACTTGCCGCGCCGATCGGTCGCGGTGATCCGCGCGCCGAGCAGCCGGGCGGTCAGGTCGGCGGGCCCGGCCTCGTGCCGGCGCACCGCGCGCGGATGATGCACCCGGACCGCCGTGATCGTCTTGCCCACCACATGGGCCTGCAAGCCGCGGCGCACCACCTCGACTTCGGGCAGTTCGGGCATCTAGACGGACGTTTTTCCCGCGGTGTCCAGCACTTCCAGGGCTTCCAGCGTCTTCCACGCCGCTGACGCGGCCTTCTGCTCGGCCTCTTTCTTGGAGCGGCCCACGCCCGACCCGTATTCGGTGTCCATCACGACGACCACCGCGGTGAATTCCTTGTCGTGGTCCGGTCCGGTGGAGGTGAGCACGTAGGACGGCGCGCCCATGCCGCGCGCGGCCGTCAGCTCCTGCAGGCTGGTCTTCCAGTCCAGCCCGGCTCCCAGCGTGGGCGCGGCGTCCAGCAGCGCGCCGAACAGCCGCAGGATCACCTCGCGCGCCGTGTCGATTCCATGCTGCAGATAGATGGCGCCCAGCAGCGATTCCATGCCGTCGGCCAGGATGCTGGACTTGTCGGCCCCGCCGGTGTTCTCCTCGCCCCGCCCCAGCAACAGGTAAACGCCGAGCCCCTCGTCGGAGAGGTTGCGCGCGACGTCGGCCAACGCCTGGGTGTTGACCACGCTGGCCCGCAGTTTGGCCAGGTCGCCCTCGGAACGGTCGGGATGACGATGATAAAGCTCGTCGGTGATGGTCAGGCCCAGGACGGCGTCGCCCAGGAATTCCAGGCGCTCGTTGGTCGGCAACCCGCCGTGTTCGTAGGCGTAGCTGCGGTGCGTCAGCGCCAGCGAGAGCAGCTCCTCAGGCAGGTCGACGCCGAGCGCATCCAACAGAAGTTGCCGCGAGGTCACCACTTACCCCGCGACGTGTCGGGCCTAGGATCGAGCATCTCGGCCAACTTAGCCCACCGCGGATCGATGCGGTCATGGTGATGGCCGGGCTCGGCGGCGAGCCGAACGCCGCACTCCGGGCACAACCCCGGGCAATCCGGCCGGCACACCGGCGAGAACGGCAGGTCCAGCGCGACGGCGTCGATGATCGGCTGCTCGAGGTCGATGGTGTCGTTGACGATGTGACCGACCTCGTCGTCCTCGGTGGTCGCCTCGGTCGCGCTGTCCGGGTACGCGAACAGCTCGGTCAACCCGACTTGCACGCGCCCGTTGACCTCGATCAGGCAACGGGCGCATTCGCCGACGGTGGGCGCGGCCACCGTCCCGGTCACCAACACCCCTTCGGACACCGACTCGACCCGCAAGTCCAGTTCCAGCGGGGCGCCCCGGTCGATCGCGATCATCTGCAGTCCGATGCGCGACGGGCTGGGCACGGTGTCACGGAGGGTGACCATCGCTCCCGGGCGCCGCCCGAGCCGCGTGATGTCGACCGTCATCGGCGCGGCTGACCGTGGCGCTGCGCCCCGGATCCATGATCTGCTGTGCTGCCGCGTCATAGCAGGAATCCTACGGCGCCGACCCGGTCATGCCAGGCAAAGCCGGCAATCGCGCTCCCCGCGCCCGACGGACGAGAGCGCTAGCGCGTCGCGTAATCGTGCGTGCCGGCCGCCGTCCTCAGCTGGTGGCGCCCGCGGCCCACGGACCGCAGTGTGCCGTTGAGGAACTCCTCGAATTCGGCGAGCTTGTTGTCGACGTAGACGTCGCATTCACCGCGCAGCCGGTCGGCCTCGGCGTGCGCCGTATCGATGAGACGGGTGGCTTCGGCGTTGGCGGCCTGCACCACCTCGTTTTGCGACACCAGACGCTGCTGCTCCTTGATGCCCTCCTGCACGGCCTTCTCGTAGGAGATGTTGCCGTTTTCGATCAGCCGGTCGCATTCGGCCTGGGCGCGGCCGACGCTGGCCTCGTACTCGCGTTTCGCCGCCGTGGCGATGCGAATCGACTCCTCGCGAGCCTCGCCGACCATCCGTTCGCTGTGCTGGCGGGCCTCGCTCACCATCCGGTCGGCCTGCGCTTTCGCGTCGGAAAGGAGCCGGTCGGCCTCGGCCCGGGCGTGGTTGAGCGTCGACTCCGACTCGGTGGTCGCCGAGGAGACCATGGACTCGGCGTGCGCCTTGGCGTCCTGCAGCATCGAGTCACGCGCGTCGAGCACGTCCTGGGCGTCGTCCAGCTCGCCGGGGATCGCATCTTTGATGTCGTCGATCAGCTCCAGCACGTCACCGCGGGGCACGACGCAGCCGGCCGTCATCGGCACGCCACGCGCTTCTTCGACGATGGCGCCCAATTCGTCCAGCGCTTCAAAAACTCGGTACACGGCCACACCCTCCTGGCGTCTTGCACAATCCCGGCTGTTACCAGTGTGCCTGCTGTTACTTCTGTGACAGCGGCGGCGCGCCGGTGTGTCGAGATTGGCTTGAGCGGAAGCCTACGCCGGCCGAACGTTCGAAGCCCAGGTCACGGCCCCAGCGAGCCCCAACAGGCCCCGGCAGACGCCCGGCCGTGTTCGGCGTCGAGGTAGCCTGGCGCGGTGAACCGGCCCACCGACCGAAGCGCGGGCGACGCAAATTCGGCCGCACCCACGCTCTATATATTTCCGCACGCCGGCGGGTCCGCTACCTATTACGTCCCGTTTGCCAAGGCATTCTCCACGGATATCAAGCGGGTCGCCGTCCAGTACCCGGGGCGGCAAGATCGGGGCCTGACGGAGCTCACCAGCATTCCCGCCCTGGCCGACGAAATCTTCACCATGATGGCGCCGTCCGCTCAGGCTCGAGGACCGGTGGCCTTTTTCGGCCACAGCATGGGCGGGCTGCTGGCCTTTGAGGTGGCGCTGAGGTTTCAATCGGCCGGACACCCGGTCGCCGCCCTCTTCGTGTCGTCCTGCGCGGCGCCGGGTCATATCCGGTACCAGCAACTACAGGGATCCGATCACGACATCTTGAATCTGGTCGCCCAGGTGACCGGCACAAAGCCCGAGCTCTTGGCCAACGACGAATTCGCCTCGACGATTTTGCCCACCTTGCAAAGCGTCCGGGCCATTGCGGGTTACACCCGGCCACCCGACGTCATGGTTTCGTGCCCGATCCACGCATTCGTCGGCGATAACGACATCATTGTGGCCGACGAGAACATGATGGCCTGGTCCGACCGCACCACGGGCGAGTTCTCCATCCGGGTATTCCCCGGGCATCATTTCTACCTCAACAGCAATTTGCCGGCGCTGGTGAAAGACATCGAGGACAGGACTCTCGACCGGTGCGGCCGGGCTTAGCCGCATGGGCGCCCACGGCGACCGGCCGGTCTCGGGGGGCCATCGGTGGTTGCCGGCCGAAAGTTTGCCAGGCATTCCGTTGGGGATTGAACCGCGCCGACCCCGGCCCGCGGCGGGCCGGGGTCGCAGGGCGACTGATCGGGGTCGCGCAGCGCCACGCGGGGCCGCTTGGCGGCGCGGGTTGCGCCGTGAAAACGGTGCGCGGGTCCCAAAAGAACCGGGCCGTCAGCACCGGAATGCCCACACCTAACGCCACGCTACTGACTATTCGTCACCACCGCACCACCAGCAACACGAATTGTTTTCACTTGCAAGCAGTTATGCTCCGCCGGAACGCGAATCCCACGGCGATGGCTGACTTTTGACGCGACCACACCGCGCGGCTAGCAATCGAACCTGTGGATTTGTTAAATCGCGTCCTTTCCCGATGAAGGATTGCTTACTTTGCTTGCAGACACTGGTTGTCGGCGCCCTAGGAGGGGGCGCCACCCAGCACAAGGCTTCATGGGGCCCGCAAAGCTGTTCGACATCCGTCGCATAGAGTTCGTGCCCATGCTAAGCGTTGGTCACAAAACGGGAAGGTGAGCCGATGCCGGTAACCGCCACGTCCATACCTGCCCTGCTGCAGGAGCGGGCCGACCAACGGCCCGACGCGGTGGCGTTCACGTACATCGACTATGAGCAGGACGCGGCAGGGTTTGCTGAGAGCCTGACGTGGTCACAGGTTTCGCGACGCGCGAGCATGCTGGCCGAGGAGCTCGCCCTGTGCGGCTCGCCGGGCGACCGGGCGGTGATTTCGGCGCCGCCGGGACTGGAATACGTCGTGGCCTTTCTCGGGGCGTTGCAGGCCGGTTTCATCGCGGTACCGCTCTCGACACCGCAATTCGGCAGCCACGACGAGCGGGTTTCCGCGGTGCTGCGCGATTCGCAGCCCGTGGCCATCCTCACCACCTCGGCCGTGGTCAGCGATGTCAACAAGTACGCCTGCCCCCAGAACGGGCAGCCCGCCCCGCTCGTCATCGAGGTCGACCTTCTCGACCTGGATTCGCCCCGCGAACCGCTGAGCGCTCCTCGTTGCTCGTCCGGCGCCGCGTATCTGCAATACACATCGGGGTCGACGCGCACGCCGGCCGGCGTCATCGTGTCCCACCAGAATGTCATCGCCAACGTGACGCAAGGAATGCACGCTTACTTCGGGGATCCCACACGGATTCCGCCCGTGACCGTCGTGTCGTGGCTGCCGCTCTACCACGACATGGGCCTGATTCTCGGGATTGGCCTGCCGCTGATGTCCGGGCGCAGTGCGGTGTTGATGAGCCCCATGTCCTTCCTGCGGCGTCCGGCCCGGTGGATGCAACTTCTCGCCAAAAGCCGCCGGTCCTTTTCCGCGGCACCGAATTTCGCGTTCGAGCTGGCGGTGCGCAGGACGTCCGACGACGACATGGCCGGGCTGGACCTCGGCGACACGTACGGAATCATCAACGGCAGCGAGAGAATCCACGTCGCCACGGTCAAGCGTTTCACCGAGCGGTTCACCGGTTTCAATCTGAACCCGGCGGCGATACGGCCGTCGTACGGGCTGGCCGAGGCGACCCTTTACGTGGCCACGTCCGACGCCGGCCTGCCGCCCAAGGCCGTTCGCTTCGACTACGAGGACCTGACGACCGGTCAGGCCAGGCCCTGCGGGAACGAGGGCGCGGTGGGCACCGAACTCGTCAGCTACGGTTCGCCCGACCCATCGTCCGTGCGAATCGTCAACCCGGAGAACCGAATCGAGAATCCACCGGGGACGGTCGGTGAGATCTGGGTGCGCGGCGAGCATGTGGCCCTGGGGTATTGGCGCAAGCCGGAACAAACCGCGCACGTCTTCAACGCCCGGTTGGTCGACCCCGCGCCGGGAACGCCGGAGGGGTCCTGGCTGCGAACCGGAGACCTGGGCGTCATCGCCGACGGCGAACTATTCATCGTGGGCCGCATCAAAGACCTTCTGATCGTCGACGGCCGCAACCACTATCCCGACGACATCGAGGCGACGATCCAGGAAATCACCGGCGGCCGGGCCGCGGCGATATCGGTGCCCGACGACATCACCGAGCAGCTGGTGGCGATCATCGAACTGAATCATCGCGGGGCCTCCGAGGAAGAGGCGGTGCTCAAACTTCGCTCGGTGAAACGCGAAGTCACATCGGCGATATCGAAGTCGCACAGTCTGCGCGTCGCCGATCTGGTTCTGGTGCCGCCCGGTTCGATACCCGTCACCACGAGCGGCAAGATCCGGCGTTCGGCGTGCGTCGAACGCTATCGAAGCGACGGATTCAAACGGCTGGACGTGGCGGTATGACGTCCGGCATCAACGATGAAGCGGACCTTCGCCACTGGCTCGTCGACTACCTGGTGACAAATATCGGCTGCACACCGGACGAGGTGGATCCCGACCTGTCGCTGGCCGACCTAGGCGTGAGCTCTCGCGAGGCGGTCGTGCTCTCTGGCGAGTTGTCAGAGTTGCTGGGCAAGAACGTCTCTCCGATCGAATTCTGGCAACACCCGACGATCAACACGTTGGCCGCGTACCTCACCGCCCCGGAGCCCGAGCCCGAGGCGGACGCCGCACTCAAGCGCCCCATTCGAAACTCGCTCGACGAACCGATCGCCGTCATCGGGATGGGGTGCCGCTTCCCGGGGGGCATATCGGGGCCGGAAGCGTTGTGGCAGTTCCTCTGTGAGCGCGGTTGCTCGATCGGGCAGGTCCCGCCCGAACGATGGCGGCCATTCGAAGACGGCTCACCCGAGGCGGCGGCGGCGCTGGCCCGCACCACGCGGTGGGGCTCGTTCCTGCCCGATATCGACGCCTTCGACGCGGAGTTTTTCGAGATCTCCCCCAGCGAAGCGGACAAGATGGACCCGCAGCAACGCCTGCTACTGGAGGTGGCCTGGGAAGCGTTGGAGCACGCCGGAATCCCACCCGGCGCGCTACGGCGATCACAGACGGGAGTGTTCGCCGGGGCATGCCTGAGTGAATACGGCGCCATTGCCTCCACCGATCTGTGTCAGGTCGACGGATGGAGCAATACCGGCGGCGCGACGAGCATCATCGCCAACCGGCTCTCCTATTTCCTGGACCTACGCGGTCCATCCGTGGCGGTGGACACCGCATGCTCGTCGTCGTTGGTGGCGATCCACCTTGCCTGCCAAAGCCTTCGGACCCAGGATTCCCATCTGGCAATCGCGGCCGGCGTGAATCTGCTGTTGTCCCCGGCGGTTTTTCGTGGTTTCGACCAAGTGGGCGCGTTGTCACCGACGGGCAAGTGCCGCGCGTTCGATGCGGCGGCCGACGGGTTTGTGCGGGGCGAGGGCGCCGGGGTGGTGGTGCTCAAGCGGCTCACCGACGCGCAGCGCGACGGCAACCGGGTGCTTGCGGTGATCTGCGGCTCGGCGGTCAACCAGGACGGCCACTCCAACGGGCTGATGGCCCCCAACCCGGCCGCCCAGATGGCGGTGCTGCGCGCCGCCTACACCAACGCGGGGATGCAGCCGAACGAGGTCGACTATGTCGAAACTCACGGGACCGGAACCCTATTGGGTGACCCCATCGAAGCGCGCGCGCTCGGCACGGTGCTGGGTCGCGGCCGCCCCGAGAATAGTCCCCTTCTCATCGGTGCGGTGAAGACGAACATCGGTCACACGGAGGCGGCCGCCGGAATCGTGGGCTTCATCAAGGCGGTGCTGGCGGTCGAACGCGGCCAGATTCCGCCGAATCAACGCTTCGAAAGCCCGAACCCGCACATCCCCTTTGATGATTTGCGAATGAAAGTTATTGATACACAAACTGACTGGCCGGACACGGGGCGCCCGCGCCGGGCCGGGGTGTCGTCGTTCGGATTCGGCGGCACGAACGCGCACGTGGTGCTCGAGCAGGGCCAGGACGTGACCTTGGCACCCCAAGCGGGCTCCGATCCGGCGGTGTCGACGCTGGTGGTGTCGGGGAAGTCGGCGCGGCGGGTGGCGGTGACGGCGTCGGTGTTGGCGGAGTGGATGGAGGGCCCCGGCGCCGACGTGGGTGTGGCCGAGGTGGCGCATACGCTTAACCATCACCGGGCCCGGCACGCCACCTTCGGCACCGTGGTGGCCCGCGATCGCGCCCAGGCGGTAGAGGGGCTGCGGGCGTTGGCCACTGGCCAGCGCGCCCCGGGGGTGGTGGGTCCGGCCGACGGTGCCGTCGGGCCGGGCACGGTGTTCGTCTACTCCGGACGCGGGTCGCAGTGGGCCGGGATGGGCCGCCGACTGCTGGCCGAGGAGCCCGCGTTCGCCGCCGCGGTCGACGACCTGGAGCCGGTCTTCGTTGAGCGGGCAGGGTTTTCGCTGCGCCAGATGCTCGAGCGCGGCCAGGAGCTGGTCGGTATCGAACAGATCCAGCTGGGCGTGATCGGCATGCAGCTGGCCCTGACCGCGCTGTGGCGCTCCCACGGGATTACCCCCGATTTGGTGATCGGGCACTCCATGGGAGAGGTCGCCGCCGCCGTGGTCGCCGGCGCGCTCACCCCCGCCGAGGGGCTGCAGATCACCGCGACGCGATCGCGGCTGATGGCACCGCTATCCGGGCAGGGAGCCATGGCGTTGCTCGAACTCGACGCCGCCGCGACCGAGGCGTTGATCGCCGACCATCCGCACGTCACGTTGGGGATCTACAATTCGCCGCGGCAAACGGTGATTTCGGGGCCCACCGGTGAGATCGAGGCGTTGATCGAAGCGGTGCGCGCCCAGAATCGGTTTGCCAGCCGGGTCAATATCGAGGTGGCCCCGCACAATCCGGCCATGGACGCCCTGCAACCCGCGATGCGTTCGGAGCTGGCCGACCTGGCGCCGCAGACACCGACCATTCCGATCCTCTCCACCACGTACGAAGACCTCGATATCCGCCCGGTGTTCGATGCCGAACACTGGGCCACCAACATGCGCAACCCGGTGCGCTTCCAACAGGCCATCACCCGCGCGGGCGCCGACCACCACACCTTCATCGAAATCAGCCCCCACCCCCTCCTCACCCAGGCCATCCTCGACACCTTGCACGCCGCCCAACACGGCAGCAAATACACCAGCGTGGCCACCCTGCAGCGCGACGCCGACGACACCGTCACCTTCCACACCCACCTCAACACCGTGCGCACCACCCCACCCCAAACCGCGCACCCAACCGAACCACACCCCGCCCTGCCCACCACCCCCTGGCACCACACCCACCACTGGCTCACCACCACACCGGTCACGCTGCAACTGCCGGAAACCCCGCGCCGCAACGGTTTTGCGCCCGTTGGTGCGGCGGGGTCCGAGTACCTGGACGGCTGGTGCTACCGACTGACGTGGCCGGCGAAGCCCCTTGCCGATGCCGGGCAGACTGCCGGGGGTGGCCGGTGGCTGGTGGTGGGTGGTACCGACCTGGCCGCCGAATTGGGCTCCGAATTGGGCCATGCCGCAGTCACGTTGGCCGCCGACGCCGATCCGGCGGCGCTGGCCACGGCGCTCGGCGGCGTCGACCGCGTGCTCTACGCGCCCCCGGCCCCCGGCGACCCCCTTCACGTCGGGTCGGCCTACCAACTCTTCCACGAGGTGCGCCGGCTGGCCGCGGCGATGGTCACCGCCGGTTCGCCGGCCACGTTGTTTGTCGTGACCCGCAACGCCCAGCCCGTCACGGACGGCGATCGAGCCAACCCCGCCCACGGGGTGCTGTGGGGCCTGGGACGCACCCTCGCGCTGGAACACCCCGAAATCTGGGGCGGCATCATCGATTTCGACGGCTCGGTGCCCGCCGAGCTGGCCATGCCGCGGCTGCTGAGCGAGGTCACCGGCGGCGATGGCGAAGACCAGGTGGTCTACCGGCGGGGTGTGCGGCACGTGCCGCGGCTGCAACAGCGAACCGTGCCAACCGATTCGCCGGTCGCGCTGGACGCCGGCGCGTGCCAGCTGGTCATCGGCGCCACCGGCAACATCGGGCCGTACCTGATCGGCCAGCTGGCCCGGATGGGCGCAAAGACCATCGTCGCGGTGTCCCGCAACCCCGGCACCCGCCTGCAGGAACTGTCCGAAAGCCTTGCCGCGCAAGGGATCAACCTCGTCACCGTCGCCGCCGACGCCACCGACGAGGCCGCCATGGGCGCGCTGTTCGACCGGTTCGGCGCCGACCTACCACCCCTGGAAGGCATCTACCTGGCGGCCTTCGCCGGCCAACCCGTCCTGCTCGACGACATGACCAACGACGACGTCCACGCGATGTTCGCACCCAAGCTCGACGCCGCCGCGCTATTGCACCGACTGTCGCTGAAAACACCGGTGCGCCACTTCGTGCTGTTCTCCTCCATCTCCGGGCTGACCGGCTCCCGCTGGCTGGCCCACTACACCGCCACCAGCGGCTACCTCGACGCCCTCGCCCACGCGCGCCGCACCCTGGGGTTGCCGGCCACCACCGTCAACTGGGGACTGTGGAAGTCCCTGGCCGACGCCCAAGGCGATGCCGGCCAGATCAGTGTGGAGTCCGGGTTGCTGCCCATGGACGACGAGGTCGCGATCACCGCGCTGCCGCTGGCGATGAGCCCCGCCGCCGGAACGCATTCCGTCGTGGTCGCCGCGGATTGGCCGCTGCTCGCGGCCGCCTACCGCACCCGCGGATCGCTGCGCATCGTCGACGACCTCCTGCCGAAATCTTCCGACGCGTCGCCGATCCCGGCGCGGGATTGGTCGCGTCTGTCACCGGCGGAGGTGCGCGACGAGTTGCACACCGGGCTGCGTGGCATCGCCGCCCGCGAGCTGCGGATTCCGGAGTCGGACCTGGAATCCGACCGGCCGCTCGCCGAGCTGGGCCTGAATTCCCTTATGGCAATGGCGATTCGGCGCGAAGCCGAAATGCTCGTGGGCATCGAGTTGTCGGCGACCATGCTGTTCAACTATCCGACCGTCGCGTCACTGGCCAAATATCTAACCAAACTTGTGGCACCGCAAGCTGATTCAGAAAAAGACGAGATCGCGGCGCTGTCCGCTTCGGCGGGAAGCACATTGGACAGCTTGTTTGACCGCATCGAGTCGTCGTCTGTCGCCGCCGAGGAGCCGGCGTAGTGCGAACTGTTTACAGCCGGGTTTCGGGCATGACGGCGCAGCAGCGCGCCGCCCTATCCGACGAGTTTTCCCGGGCCGCGCGCACCGCCATGGCCGAACCCGTTGCGGTGGTGGGGATTGGCTGCCGCCTTCCGGGCGACGTGACCGGGCCGGAGAGCTTCTGGGAACTGTTGGTCCAGGGCCGGAATGCGATCTCCGAGATCCCGGCGGATCGCTGGGACGCGGAGGCTTTCTACAGCCCCGACCCGTTGACCCCCGGGCACATGACGACCAAGTGGGGCGGTTTTGTGCCCGACATCGCCGGCTTCGACGCCGAGTTTTTCGGCATCACCCCGCGCGAAGCCGCCGCGATGGACCCGCAGCAGCGCATGCTGCTCGAGGTCGCCTGGGAAGCCCTCGAAAATGCCGGCATCCCAACGGATTCGCTGGCCGGCACCCGCACCGGCATCATGGTCGGCGCCTACTTCAACGAATACCAGTCCATGCTGGCCTCCAGCCCGGACAAGGTGGACGCCTACACGGGAACCGGCAACTCGCACAGCATCACCGCGGGACGGATCTCGTACCTGCTGGGGCTGCGCGGTCCGGCGGTGGCGGTCGACACGGCGTGCTCGTCGTCCCTGGCGGCCATCCACCTCGCCTGCCAGAGCCTGCGGCTGCGGGAGAGTGACTTGGCGCTGGCGGGCGGGGTCAGCGTGACCCTGCGTCCCGAGACCCAAATCGCCATCTCCGCATGGGGACTGCTGTCCCTCCGGGGCCGGTGCGCCACCTTCGACGCGGCGGCCGACGGGTTTGTGCGCGGCGAGGGCGCCGGGATGGTGGTGCTCAAGCGGCTCACCGACGCGGTGCGCGACGGGGACCGGGTGCTGGCGGTGGTGCGCGGCTCGGCGGTCAACCAGGACGGCCGGTCCAACGGCATCACCGCGCCGAACACCGCGGCCCAGTGCGACGTCATCGCCGACGCGCTGCGGTCGGCCGACGTGGCGCCGGAAAGCGTGCACTACGTGGAGGCCCACGGGACCGGAACGGCGCTCGGGGATCCGATCGAGTTCGAGGCGCTGGCGGCCACGTATGGTCGCGGCGACGGCTCGTGCGCGCTGGGGGCCGTGAAGACGAACATCGGGCATCTCGAGGCGGCGGCCGGGGTGGCCGGGTTCATCAAGGCGGTGCTGGCGGTGCAGCGTGGCCGGATTCCGCCGAACCTGCATTTCTCGCAGTGGAATCCGGCGATCGACGCGTCGCCGACGCGTTTTTTCGTTCCCGTCGACAACGTTGCCTGGCCGTCGGATTCGGGTCCGCGCCGGGCGGCGGTGTCCTCCTTCGGCCTGGGCGGGACGAACGCGCACGTGATCGTCGAGCAGGGTCCGGAATTGTCGCCCACCACCGAGCGCGAGCCCGACACCGGGATATCGGTGTTGGTGGTGTCGGGGAAGTCGGCGCGGCGGGTGGCGGTGACGGCGTCGGTGTTGGCGGAGTGGATGGAGGGTCCCGGGGCCGGGGTGGGTGTGGCCGAGGTGGCGCATACGCTTAACCATCACCGGGCCCGGCACGCCACCTTCGGCACCGTGGTGGCCCGCGATCGCGCCCAGGCGGTAGAGGGGCTGCGGGCGTTGGCCACTGGCCAGCGCGCCCCGGGGGTGGTGGGTCCGGCCGACGGTGCCGTCGGGCCGGGCACGGTGTTCGTCTACTCCGGACGCGGGTCGCAGTGGGCCGGGATGGGCCGCCGACTGCTGGCCGAGGAGCCCGCGTTCGCCGCCGCGGTCGACGACCTGGAGCCGGTCTTCGTTGAGCGGGCAGGGTTTTCGCTGCGCCAGATGCTCGAGCGCGGCCAGGAGCTGGTCGGTATCGAACAGATCCAGCTGGGCGTGATCGGCATGCAGCTGGCCCTGACCGCGCTGTGGCGCTCCCACGGGATTACCCCCGATTTGGTGATCGGGCACTCCATGGGAGAGGTCGCCGCCGCCGTGGTCGCCGGCGCGCTCACCCCCGCCGAGGGGCTGCAGATCACCGCGACGCGATCGCGGCTGATGGCACCGCTATCCGGGCAGGGAGCCATGGCGTTGCTCGAACTCGACGCCGCCGCGACCGAGGCGTTGATCGCCGACCATCCGCACGTCACGTTGGGGATCTACAATTCGCCGCGGCAAACGGTGATTTCGGGGCCCACCGGTGAGATCGAGGCGTTGATCGAAGCGGTGCGCGCCCAGAATCGGTTTGCCAGCCGGGTCAATATCGAGGTGGCCCCGCACAATCCGGCCATGGACGCCCTGCAACCCGCGATGCGTTCGGAGCTGGCCGACCTGGCGCCGCAGACACCGACCATTCCGATCCTCTCCACCACGTACGAAGACCTCGATATCCGCCCGGTGTTCGATGCCGAACACTGGGCCACCAACATGCGCAACCCGGTGCGCTTCCAACAGGCCATCACCCGCGCGGGCGCCGACCACCACACCTTCATCGAAATCAGCCCCCACCCCCTCCTCACCCAGGCCATCCTCGACACCTTGCACGCCGCCCAACACGGCAGCAAATACACCAGCGTGGCCACCCTGCAGCGCGACGCCGACGACACCGTCACCTTCCACACCCACCTCAACACCGTGCGCACCACCCCACCCCAAACCGCGCACCCAACCGAACCACACCCCGCCCTGCCCACCACCCCCTGGCACCACACCCACCACTGGCTCACCACCACGGCCGCAAGCCCACAAGTGCTGGCGCCGTTGGGATCTCAGCATCGCAACGGCGTCGCGGTGAGCGCGGACGGGGCGTCACGGGGCACTGGCGGCCCCCTCGACGACTGGTGCCATCAGGTTGTCTGGCCGGTCAAGCCCCTCGCCAATGCCGAAGATCCACGCGCCGGCCGGTGGCTGGTGGTGGGCGACGCCGACCCGGCCGCCGACCTGGCCGCCGAATTGGGCTCCGAATTGGGCCATGCCGCAGTCACGTTGGCCGCCGACGCCGATCCGGCGGCGCTGGCCACGGCGCTCGGCGGCGTCGACCGCGTGCTCTACGCGCCCCAGGCCCCCGGCGACCCCCTCGACGTCGGGTCGGCCTACCGACTGTTTCATCAGGTGCGCCGGCTATCCGCGGCGATGGTCGCCGCCGGTTCGCCGGCGCGGCTGTTCCTCGTGACCCGCAACGCCCAGCCCGTCACCGACGGCGATCGAGCCAACCCCGCCCACGGGGTGCTGTGGGGCCTGGGACGCACCCTCGCGCTGGAACACCCCGAAATCTGGGGCGGCATCATCGATTTCGATGCTTCGACGCCCGCCCAGGTGGTGGCCAGGCAAGTGCTCAACGAGACCAGCTCCGCCGATGGCGAAGACCAGGTCGTCTACCGGTCGGGGGCGCGCCACGTGCCCCGGCTGCGCAAACACATCCTGCCTACCGGGCCGGTCGCGCTGGACGCCGAGGCCAGCCAGCTGGTCATCGGCGCCACCGGCAACATCGGGCCGCACCTGATCGGCCAGCTGGCCCGGATGGGCGCGAAGACCATCGTCGCGGTGTCCCGCAACCCCGGCACCCGCCTGCAGGAACTGTCCGAAAGCCTTGCCACGCAAGGGATCAACCTCGTCACCGCCGCCGCCGACGCCACCGACGAGGCCGCCATGGGCGCGCTGTTCGACCGGTTCGGCGCCGACCTGCCACCCCTGGAAGGCATCTACCTGGCGGCCTTCGCCGGCCAACCCGTCCTGCTCGACGACATGACCAACGACGACGTCCACGCGATGTTCGCACCCAAGCTCGACGCCGCCGCGCTATTGCACCGGTTGTCGCTGAAAACACCGGTGCGCCACTTCGTGCTGTTCTCCTCCATCTCCGGGCTGACCGGCTCCCGCTGGCTGGCCCACTACACCGCCACCAGCGGCTACCTCGACGCCCTCGCCCACGCGCGCCGGGTCATGGGGTTGCCGGCCACCACCGTCAACTGGGGACTGTGGAAGTCCCTGGCCGACGCCGAACACCAATTCAGCCAGGTCAGCCTGGGATCCGGGTTGCTGCCCATGGATGATCAGACCGCCATCGCCGCGCTGCCGCTGGCGATGAGCCCCGCCGCCGGAACGCATTCCGTCGTGGTAGCCGCGGATTGGCCGCTGCTCGCCGCCGCCTACCGCACCCGCGGATCGCTGCGCATCGTCGACGACCTCCTGCCGGTCGCGGATGAGACGGCCACGCCGGACAGCGAATTCCGTCTCGCCCTGCAGAAATGCCGGCCGGAACGTCGCCGCGACATGCTGCACCAACAGGTCAGCACGCTGGCCGCCAAGGTGATGGGCCTGCCGCCCAACGAGTCGCTCGATCCCTCGACCGGCTTCTTCCAACTCGGGATGGACTCGCTGATGAGCGTCACGCTGCAGCGGGCGTTGTCCGACAGCCTCGGCGAATCCCTGCCCGCGTCCGTGATTTTCGACTATCCGACCGTCTACGACCTCACCGATTACCTGGCCGGCGCGCTGCCCGAGCTCACCGAGGTCGGCGGCGAGCCGGTCGCCGACGCCTACGACGAACTCACCGAAGCCGAGTTGTTGGAACAACTTTCGGAAAGACTACGAGGAACGCGATGACCACCCCGACGTCGGACCGCAGGGCGATCATCACCGAGGCGCTGCAGAAGATCGACGACCTCACCGCGCGCCTGGAAATCGCCGAGAAGGCCGGCACCGAGCCGATCGCGGTCGTCGGGATGGGCTGCCGGTTGCCCGGCGGGGTAAACGGCCCGGAGGAGTTCTGGGACTTGTTGTGCGACGGGCGAAGCGGCATCGTCCGGGTTCCCCCCGAACGGTGGGACGCTGACGCCCTGTTCACCGAGGACCACACCGTCCCGGGAACGATCTGCAATCGCGAGGGCGGCTTCCTTTCCACCTGGCGGCCGGACGAGTTCGACGCGGAGTTCTTTTCCATCACCCCGCGCGAGGCGGCGGCGATGGACCCGCAGCAGCGGTTGTTCCTCGAAGTCGCCTGGGAGGCACTGGAAAACGCGGGCATTCCCCCGCACACCGTTCGCGGAACCCAAACCTCGGTCTTCGTCGGCGTCACCGCTTACGACTACATGCTCACGATCTCCGGCGCCGTCCGGCCCGAAGACCTCGACGCCTACGTCCTCACCGGAAACTCGGCGAACTTCGCCGCCGGGCGGATGGCCTACCTGCTCGGGGCTCGCGGTCCCGCCATGGTCCTGGACACGGCGTGCTCGTCGTCGCTGGTGGCCATCCACCTTGCCTGCCAGAGCCTGCGCTGGCGCGAAAGCGACACGGCGCTGGTCGGTGGCACCAACCTGCTGCTGAGCCCGGGAACCAGCATCGCCTGCTCGCGGTGGGGAATGCTGTCGCCGGAGGGACAGTGCAAGACCTTCGACGCGAACGCCGACGGGTACGTGCGCAGCGAGGGCGCCGGGGTGGTGGTGCTCAAGCGGCTGTCCGACGCGCAGCGGGACGGCAATCGCATCCTCGCGGTGGTACGCGGCTCCGCGGTCAACCAGGACGGCGCCAGCAGCGGGGTGACCGTTCCCAACGGCCCGGCGCAGCAGGCGCTGCTTCGCCAGGCGCTGACGTCGGCCAAGTTGACGCCGGCCGACATCGATTACATCGAGGCGCACGGAACCGGCACTCCGCTCGGCGACCCGATCGAACTCGACTCGCTGAGCAAGGTTTTCGCCGACCGGCAGGGCCGCGCGCCGCTGGTGCTCGGAGCGGTGAAGACCAACCTCGGTCACCTGGAGGCCGCCGCCGGGATCGCCGGATTCATGAAGACCGTGCTGGCCGTCGGCCGCGGCCGCATCCCGCGCAACCTGAACTTCAACGAGCTCACCCCGCACGCCAGCGAGGGCGCGTCGCGGCTGACCATCGCAACCGAGGACATGGAATGGCCGACGACCGGGCAACCGCGCCGGGCCGGGGTGTCGTCGTTCGGCGTGAGCGGCACGAACGCGCACGTGGTGATCGAGCAAGCGCCCCAACCGGTTTCGTCCCCCCGTGAGGCGGCGCCGGCGGTGTCGACGCTGGTGGTCTCGGGCAAGACGGCGCGGCGGGTGGCGGCGACCGCGTCGGTGCTGGCCGAGTGGATGGAGGGCCCGGGCGCCGACGTGGCACTCCCCGACGTGGCGCACACCCTCAACCATCACCGGGCCCGGCACCCCACCTTCGCCACGGTGGCCGCCGTGGACCGCGCCCAGGCCGTCGCCGGGCTGCGGGCGCTGGCCGCCGGTGAGCCCGCCCCGGGCGTGGTGGGCTGCCCCGAGGGCTCCGTCGGGCCGGGCACGGTGTTCGTCTACTCGGGTCGCGGATCGCAGTGGGCCGGGATGGGCCGCCAACTGCTGGCCGACGAACCCGCGTTCGCCGCCGCCGTCGACGACCTGGAGCCGGCATTCGTTGAGCAGGCAGGTTTTTCGCTGCGCGAGGTGCTCGAATGCGGCCAGGAGCTGGTCGGCATCGAACGGATCCAGCTGGGTCTGATCGGCATGCAGCTCGCGCTGACCGCGCTGTGGCGCTCCCATGGGATCACCCCCGACCTCGTCATCGGGCACTCCATGGGCGAGGTCGCCGCCGCCGTGGTCGCCGGCGCGCTGACCCCCGCCGAGGGACTACGGGTGACCGCGACCCGATCCCGGCTGATGGCGCCGCTGTCCGGGCAGGGCGGCATGGCGTTGCTCGAACTCGACGCCGCCGCCACCGAAGCGCTGATCGCCGACCACCCACACGTCACGCTGGGGATCTATAACTCGCCGCGGCAGACCGTGATCGCCGGACCCACCGGCGACATCGACGAGCTGATCACCCGGGTGCGCGCCCAGAACCGGTTCGCCAGCCGGGTCAATATCGAAGTGGCCCCGCACAATCCGGCCATGGACGCCCTGCAACCCGCGATGCGTTCGGAGCTGGCCGACCTGACCCCCCGCACACCCACGATCCCCATCATCTCCACCACCTACGAAAACCTCGACACCCGCCCGGTGTTCGATGCCGAGCACTGGGCCACCAACATGCGCAATCCCGTGCGCTTCCAACAGGCCATCACCCGCGCGGGGGCCGACCACCACACCTTCATCGAAATCAGCGCGCACCCCTTGCTGACGCATGCCATCAGCGAGACCCTGGGGGCGAGCTACGTGAGCATCGGCACCCTGCAACGCGATTCGCACGACACCCTGACCTTCCACACCAACCTCAACGCCGCCCACACCGCCCAGCCGCCCCAAACCCCCCACCCGCCCGAACCGCACCCCGTCCTGCCGCCCACCCCGTGGCAGCATACCCAGCACTGGATCTCCACGACGACCGCCGCGCACCACGCGCCGGACACGCACCCGCTGCTCGGCATCGGTGTCACCGACCCCACCAACGGCACCCGGGTGTGGGAATGCGAGCTCGGCCCGGACCTGCTGTGGCTCGCCGATCACGTCATCGACGACCTCTGCGTGCTGCCGGGCGCGGCCTACGCCGAGGTGGCGCTGGCGGCCGCGACGGACGCATTCGGGGGCCGGGAAGGCCCAGAGGACCGGCCCTGGATGATCCGGGAGCTCGGTCTTCATCAGTTGCTGCAGGTGACCTACGGCACCAAGCTCGTCACGACGCTCACCGGCGACGAGCGGACCTGCCACATCGAAATGCGCACCCGCGGCGCCGCTTCCGGGTGGATCAAGCACGCCACCGCCACGGTCACCCGCGACACGGCCGGCGCGCCGCCGCGACCCGCGGCCGGCGACCCGGCGACCGAACTCGACCCCGACGACCTGTATCAGCGGCTGCGCGGCGCGGGGCAACACCACGGCCCGGCGTTTCGCGGAATCGTGGGCCTCGCCGTCGCGCAGTCCGGTGACGCCCGCGCCGAAGTGCGGCTGCCCTCGCCGGCGAGGGCGGGTTCCCGCAACTTTGTGCTGCACCCCGTGATGATGGACATCGCGGTGCAGGCACTCGGCGCCACCAGGGTGGCGACCGACCTGGCCGGGGGGCGGGTTGCGCGCCAAAACCTCGTGGTGCCGGTGCGTTTCGCGGGCATCCACGTGTATGGCAACGTGGCCGACGGTGTCCGCTCGATCGGCTCACTGGCCACCACCGACAGCCCGGACCGGCTCGTCGGCCGCGTCACGCTGACCGACCGGGAGGGCCGGCCGCTGCTCGTCATCGACGAGGTGGAGATGGCGGTGCTCGGATCGGGCGGCGGCGCAACGGAACTCACCGGCCGCCTGTTCACGGCCGACTGGGAGCCCGCGCCGCTGGACAAACCGGCCGACACGCTCGGGGGCCTGTTGCTGATCGGCGACCCCGCCGGCGACCCGCTGCTGCCCGCGCTGCGGTCGTCGCTGAGCGACGGCGCCGCCGACGTCGAGCCGGTGTCGGCGACCGACGCGGCGGCGGTGCGCGCGGCGATCACCCGAACCCAGGGGCGTGACGGCATCGTCGTGGTCTGCCCGCCGCGAGCCGTCGACGAGTCGCTGCCGGACGAGGCCCAGCTGGACCTGGTGCGGGAACGCACGCTGCTGATCGCCGACATCGCCAAGACGGTGACGCGCATGGGCGACCGCAACACCCCGCGGCTGTGGATCGTCACCCGCGGAGCCCAACAGCTCGACCCCGGTGATCGAGTCACGTTGGCGCAGACGCAGCTTCGCGGAATCGCGCGGGTGCTGGCATTCGAGCACCCGGAACTGAAGACCACCATCGTCGACGTCGAGGCCGACGGCGCAGGCTCACTCGCCGCCCTGACAAAGGAGTTGCTCGCCGGTGGCGACGCCGACGAGATCGCCCTGCGCGACGGCCGGCGGCACGTGCACCGGCTGGTGCCCGCGCCCACCACGGCGAGCGGTGACCTCGTCCCCGAATCCCGCCGCACCGTCGTGAACCTCGACGGCGGGGGCGCCGTGCGGCTGCAGATCGACCAACCCGGGCGGCTGGACGCGCTGAAAGTGCATGCGGTGAAGCGGATCCCGCCCGGACCCGGGCAGGTGGAAGTGCGCGTCCTCGCCGCGGGCCTCAACTTTTCCGACGTGCTCAAGGCGATGGGCGTGTATCCCGGGCTCGACGGCGCCCCGCCCGTGATCGGCGGCGAGTGCGTCGGCGTCGTGACGGCCCTCGGCGCGGGCTCTAACTCGATCCAGGTCGGGCAGCGCGTCATCGCCTTCGGCCCCGGCACATTCGGCTCGCACCTGACAACCCTCGCCGACCTCGTCGTCCCGGTTCCCGACACGCTGCCCGATGGTGAGGCGGCCGCGTTCGGCATCGCGTACCTGACCGCCTGGCACTCGCTGTGCGAGGTCGGGCGGCTGGCGCCCGGCGAACGCGTGCTCATCCACTCCGCCACCGGAGGTGTCGGGCTGGCGGCGGTGTCGGTCGCCAAGATGATCGGCGCGCGCATCTACACCACGGCCGGCTCGGATGCCAAGCGCGACATGCTCTCCGGGCTCGGCGTCGAGTACGTCGGCAACTCGAGAACGGTCGACTTCGCCGACGAAATACTCGACGCCACGGACGGCTACGGTGTGGACGTCATCCTCAATTCGCTTCCGGGCGAAGCGATTCAACGCGGCGTCAAGATCCTCGCCCCCGGCGGCCGGTTCATCGAGCTGGGCAAGAAGGACGTCCACGCCGACGCCAGCCTGGGGCTGGCCGCGCTGGCGAAAAGCGCGTCCTTCGCCGTCGTCGACCTCGACCTGAACCTGAAGCTGCAGCCGGCGCGGTACCGCGAAATGCTCGGACGCATCCTCCGGCACGTCTCGGACGGCGACCTGCAGCCACTTCCCGTCACCGAGTTCGGCCTGCGCGAGGCGGCCGACGCCTTCGCGCTGATGGCATCCGGCCGGCACACCGGCAAGATCGCCGTCTCGATACCCGCCGAGGGCACCGTCGAGGCGATCGCGTCGCCGCCACCGCAACCGCTGGCCAGCCCGGACGGCGGATACCTCGTCGTCGGCGGCATGGGTGGCCTCGGCTTCGTCGTCGCGCGGTGGCTGGCGGAACAGGGCGCGGGATTGGTTGTGCTGAATGGGCGTTCGGCTCCCAGCCCCGACGTCGCGGCGGCGATCGCGGACATGAACGCCGCGGGCGGCCGGATCGAGGTCGTCACCGGCGACATCGCCGAGCCCGGCACGGCCGACCGGCTCGTGCGGGCCGTCCAGGACGCCGGTTTCCGGGTGGCCGGAATCCTGCACAGCGCAATGGTTCTCGACGACGAGATCGTGTTGAACATGTCGGACTCGGCCGCCCGGCGGGTGTTCGCCCCGAAGGTCACCGGCGGCTGGCGGCTGCACCGGGCCACCGCCCACCTCGACGTCGATTGGTGGCTGACCTTCTCGTCGGTGGCCTCCCTGCTGGGCGCGCCCGGCCAGGGCGCGTACGCCGCCGCGAACTCCTGGGTCGACGGCCTGGTCGCCCACCGGCGCTCGCTCGGGCTTCCCGCCGCCGGAATCAACTGGGGCCCATGGGCCGAGGTGGGCCGAGCCCAGTTCTTCGCCGACCTCGGCGTCTCGATGATCACCGTCGAGCAGGGGCTGGCGGCAATGCGGCTGACGCTCGCGGCCGACCAGGCCCGCACCGGCGTGTTCAGCCTCGACGTCCGGCAGTGGTTCCAATCCTTCCCCGCGCTGGCGGGTTCGTCGTTGTTCGCGAAGCTGCACGACTCGACGGTCGAGCGGCGCGGCGGCGGCGCGATCCGCGCCGAACTGGATGCCTTGGAAGGTGAAGCCGCCGGCGAGCGCCCGGCCCGTCTCGCGGCCGTGATCGCCGACGAAATCCGCGCGGTGCTGCGCTCGACCGAGCCGATCGATCACCGGCGGCCCATGGAGTCGCTCGGCCTCGACTCGCTGATGGCCCTCGAGCTGCGCAACAGGCTCGAGGCCAGCCTGGGCACGACGCTGCCGGCCGCCCTGGTCTGGGCGTACCCGACCATCACCGATCTCGCCGCCGCCATGTGCGAACGCCTCGGGTATGCGCCGGCCGACGCCGAGCAGACGTCCGACACCGAAACCGAGCTGTCGGACGAGGAAATGGAATTGCTGTCCGACCTCGTCGCGGCCAGCGAGCTGGAAACCGCAACGGGGGAGTAATGAGCAGTCTTGCCGAACGCGCGGCACAGATGTCACCGAAGGCGCGCGAGGTCCTCGCACGCGAGCTTGTGCGCGCGGGAACGGCGTTCCCGACCGAGGTTGCCGAGCCGGTGGCGGTGGTCGGGATCGGCTGCCGGTTGCCGGGGAATGTGTCTGGGCCGGAAAGCTTTTGGCAGCTGCTGATCGACGGCCGCGACGCCGTCGACGAGGTGCCGGCCGACCGGTGGGACGCGGACGCGTTCTACGACCCCGATCCGCAGGCGCCCGGGCGGATGACGACGAAATGGGGGGGCTTCGTCGACGACGTCGCCGGGTTCGACGCCGACTTCTTCGGCATCACCCCCCGCGAAGCGGTGGCGATGGACCCGCAGCAGCGGATGCTGCTCGAGGTCACCTGGGAGGCCCTCGAACACGCCGGCCTGCCGCCGGATTCGTTGAGCGGCAGCCGAACCGCCGCGATGATGGGGTTGTCGGCGTGGGACTACACGATCCTCAACCTCGAGCGTCGCGCCGAGATCGACGCGTACATGAGCACCGGAAACCCGCACAGCGCCGCGGTGGGACGGATTTCCTATCTGCTGGGGCTGCGCGGCCCGGCGGTGGCCGTGGACACCGCGTGCTCGTCGTCGTTGGTGGCGCTGCACCTGGCCTGCCAAAGCCTGCGGCTGCGGGAAAGCGACGTGGCACTGGCGGGTGGGGTGCACCTGTCGCTGTCGCCGTTCACCAGCATCGCGTTGTCCAAGTGGTCCGCCCTGTCACCGACGGGCCGGTGCAAAACCTTTGACGCCCTGGCCGACGGGTTCGTGCGCAGCGAGGGCTGCGGGGTCGTGGTGCTCAAGCGGCTGGCCGACGCCACCCGCGACGGCGATCGCGTGCTGGCCGTGGTCCGCGGCTCGGCGATCAACCAGGACGGCCGATCCAACGGGATGACCGCCCCGAACGCGGCGGCGCAGCGTGACGTGATCACCACCGCGCTGCGCCTTGCCGACGCGGCGGCCGACAGCGTGAACTACATCGAAACCCACGGCACCGGAACCATTTTGGGCGACCCGATCGAGTTCGAGGCGCTGGCCGCCACCTACGGCCATGTAAAAGGGCAGAGCGAGGGCGGCTGCGCGCTGGGATCGGTCAAGACCAACCTCGGGCATCTGGAGGCGGCCGCCGGGATCACCGGATTCATCAAGGCGATCCTGGCGGTGAACCGGGGATACGTTCCGCCCAATCTGCACTTCACCCGGTGGAACCCGGCCATCGACGCGTCCTCGACCCGGCTGTTCGTGCCGACCGAGGGCACCGCGTGGCCCACCGGCGGCACGACACACCCTCGAAGGGCCGCGGTGTCGTCGTTCGGCCTCAGCGGCACCAACGCGCACGTGGTGATCGAGCAGGCGCCCGATCCGGTGCCGGCGCCGCAGCCAGGGCCCGCCCCGGCGGTGTCGACGCTGACGGTGTCGGGCAAGACGCCGCAGCGGCTGGCCGCGATGGCCGCGACGCTGGCCGACTGGCTGGCCGGCCCCGGGGCGGCGGTCCCGCTCGCCGACGTGGCGCACACGTTGACTCATCGCCGGGCCCGCCACGGCTGGTTCGGCGCCGTGGTCGCCCGCGATCACGCCGCCGCGGTGACGGGCCTGCGCGCCCTGGCCGCCGGCACCCCGGCGCCGGGGGTGGTGGGCGCCGCGGAAGCCATTAACGGGCCCGGCACGGTGTTCGTCTACTCCGGCCAGGGCTCGCAGTGGGCCGGGATGGGCAGGCGGTTGCTGGCCGACGAGCCGGCGTTCGCGGCGGCCGTCGCCGAACTGGAGCCCGAATTCGTTGCCCAGACCGGGTTTTCGCTGCAGCAGACTCTCGCCGAGGGCCGCGAGGTGGTCGGCATCCACAACATCCAACCGATGCTGGTGGCCATCCAGCTGGCCCTGACCGCGCTGTGGCGCTCGTACGGGGTGACGCCCGACGCGGTGATCGGGCACTCCATGGGCGAGGTGTCGGCCGCGGTGGCGTCCGGGGCGCTGACCCCCGCCGAGGGGTTGCGGGTGATCGCCACCCGGTCGGCGCTGATGGCGCGGCTGTCCGGCCAGGGCGCGATGGCCCTGCTCGAACTCGACGCCGACGCCGCCGACGCGCTGATCGCCGACTACCCGCAGGTGACGCTGGCCGTGCACGCCGCGCCGCGCCAATCGGTGATCGCGGGCCCACCCGAGCAGGTGGACGCGGTCATCGCGGCGGTGGCCGCCCGCAACCTGCTGGCCCGGCGCATCGAGGTCGACGTCGCCTCCCATCACCCGATCATCGACCCGGTGCTGCCGCAATTACGTTCGGCACTAACCGATTTGGCGCCCAAGGCGCCGACCATCCCGATGATCAGCACGACGTACGAGGGGCCCGCGCCACTGCTGGACGCCGACTACTGGGCGGCCAACCTGCGCAACCCGGTGCGCTTCCACCAGGCCGTCACCCAGGCCAGCGGCGGCGGCCACCGATTCATCGAAATCAGCCCCCACCCGCTGCTCACCCACGCCATCGCCGACACCCTCGGCGGGGCCGACGCGCTCGCCGTCGGCACCCTGCACCGCGACACCGACGACACCGTCGCCTTCCACGCGCAGCTCGCCGCCCTGGGCCACACCCCGCCGGCCAGCGCACACGGTCGGCTGGCCGACGTTCCGGTAACCCCTTGGCAGCACACGCAATTCTGGGTCGCCGACCGGTCGGGGATGTCGGATTCGGTCGCCGCCCACCCGCTGCTCGGTGTGCACATCGAAGTTCCGTCCAGCCGGGACCACGTGTGGCAGGCCGATGTCGGCACCGAGGTGTCCCCGTGGCTGGCCGACCACAAGGTGTTCGGCCAGGTCGTCATGCCGGGCGCGGCGTTCGCCGAAATCGCCCTGGCCGCGGCGAGCGAAGCGTTGGGCGTGCCGGTCGAGGCCGTGTCGATCAACCAACTCGAGGTCGAGCAGATGCTCACCCTCGGCGACCACACGCAGTTGACGACGCAACTGACCCGCGGCGCCGACGACAAGACCCGGATCGAAATCCATTCCCGCTCCTCGGGCCGCGAGTGGTCCCGGCACGCCACCGCCAAGGCCGAGGTGCGGGCGTCAGAAGCTTCCGGAGCTTCCGGGACCGCCGCCGATCGGCCGGCGCCGGCCGGCCTCGGCGAAACGGCCGTCAAACCGGCCGTCAAACCGGCCGACGTGTATACCGTCCTGCGGCAGGCCGGCCAATTCCACGGTCCCGCCTTCGCGGCATTGACCGCGATCCACCGGCTGCCCGGCGGTGCCGTCGAAACCGAGATCACCCTTCCTGACGAGGCGCCCCGGCATCCCGGGTATCGCATCCACCCCGTCATGCTGGACGCGGCCCTGCAGGGTTTGGCCGCCGCCATGCTCGACGGCGAGCTCGCCGGGCATGCCGAAGCCAGTTATCTGCCAGTGTCATTCGACACGGTCCGGGTGTACCGCGACCCCGGCCGGCGCGCCCGCTGCCGGGCCCAGCTGACCAGCCTCGACGACGGCGGCCTGGGGAAGCTCGGCAGGATCGTCCTGACCGACGACGCCGGAAACGTGACCGCCGAAATCAACGACATCTATCTGCGCCGCGTCGAGCGGCGCAGCGTGCCACTTCCCCTGTCGCAGAAGATCTTCGACACCACCTGGACACCCAAACCAGTTAGCGCCACGCAGTCCGAGGCCCCCGGAAGTTGGCTCGTGCTCACCGATGCGCCGGCACCCGAGGTCGAGCGATTCGTCGCGGGCTGGCGTTCACCGGCGCGCCGGGTGATCACCGCCGATCTGGGCGACGAGCCCGCCATGCTCGCCGCATTCGCCGACACGGCGGGCGATCCCGAGCGTCCGCCCGTCGGCGTGGTCGTCTTCGTGCGGCCCAACCCGGGCGTCACCGACGACGGGATCGCCCAGGCGCGCGAATCTCTCTGGGCGGTCTCGACCGTCGTTCGCGCGATCGTCGGCGGCTGGCATGGTCAGTCACCGCGGCTGTGGCTGGTCACCGAGGCCGGCCTCGCCGTGCGCGACGAGCCGGGCCAGCCCGGGATCGGCGCGTTGAAGGGCCTGGTGCGGGTGCTGGCCTACGAGCACCCCGAGCTGCGTACCACGCTGGTCGACCTCGACGCCACCCGGGATCCGGTGGCGGCGCTGAATGCCGAACTCGGGTCGGCGGTTTCGGGCCCGATCGACGACGTGGTCGCGTGGCGGGGCGGGCAGCGCCACGTCGAGCGGCTGTCCCGGGCGACCCTCGGCGAGCCCACGCGCGACGTCGTCGTCCGCCCGGGAGCGTCCTACATCGTCACCGGCGGCCTGGGCGGCCTGGGCCTGGTCGTCGCGCGGTGGCTGGTGGACGCCGGCGCGGGCCGGCTGGTACTCAACGGCCGCAGCGAACCCTCGGACGAGCAGCGAGCGGTCCTGGCCGAACTGGAACGCAAGGCCGAAATCGTTGTCGTCACAGGCGATGTGACGGCGCCGGGCGTGGCCGAAAAGCTGGTGGCGGCCGCCGGCGAGTCGGATCTGCGCGGCGTCCTGCACGCGGCGGCGGTGCTCGACGACAGCCTGGTGTTCTCCATGACCAAGGACAGCGTGGAGCGGGTTTGGGCGCCCAAGGTCACCGGGGCGTGGCGGATGCACCAGGCCAGCACCCGCTGCCAGCTGGACTGGTGGCTCGGATTCTCGTCCACCGCTTCCCTACTGGGCGGGCCGGGACAGGCCTCCTACGCGTGCGCGAGCGCCTGGCTCGACGCGCTGGTCGACTGGCGCCGGGCGTCGGGTCTGCCTGCGGCGGTGATCAACTGGGGGCCGTGGGCGGAGGTCGGGCTTGCCCGCACCCTGACCGGCGGTGCCCTCGATCCCATCACCCCGGCCGAGGGCACCGCGGCGCTGGAACCGCTGCTGGCCACCGACCGGCGCCACACCGGCGTCGGGCGGCTACGTCCCGACCGGGCGCTGATCGCCTTCCCCGAGATCCGCAACCTCGGCTATTTCACCAGTGTGGTCGAGGAATTGGACGCCGCCGGTGACGGCGGCGACTGGGCCGGTCCCGACGCGCTGACGGGCCTCGAGCCCGGCGAGGCGCAACGCCTGATCACGGACCGGCTGCGCGCGCGCATCGCCGCGGTCATGGGCTACGCCGACCGATCGGCCGTCGATCTGGCCGTGCCGCTGATCGAGCTGGGGATGGATTCCCTGATGGCGGTGCGCATCCGCAACACCACCCGCGCGGATTTCGGGGTCGAGCCGCCGGTGGCGCTCCTGTTGCAGGGGGCGTCGCTGCACGACGTCACGGTCGACCTGGTCCGCCAGCTCGGCCTCACCGGGCACGCGCAGGCACCCGACGCCGGGGATGCCGTTCGCGACCGGGCACAGCAACGCGCGGCGGCGCGCCAACAAGCCGCGATGCGGCGGAAGCGAGGACAATAGGTATGAGCACGAACGCGGAGTCTTACTCAAAGGCTCTGCCGGCCAACGCGATCGCGGTGGTCGGCATGGCCGGCAGATTCCCGGGCGCCAACAGCGTGTCGGCGTTCTGGGACAACCTTGCGCGCGGCGAGGAGTCGATCGTCACCCTGTCCGAGCAAGAGCTTCGGGCCGCCGGGGTCGGCGACGAGGTGCTGTCGAATCCGGCGTATGTGCGGCGCGCGCCCATCGTCGACGGGATCGACGAGTTCGACGCCGACTTCTTCGGGTTCCCACCGCAGCTCGCCCGGATGCTCGATCCGCAACACCGGTTGTTCCTGCAGTGCGCCTGGCACGCGTTCGAGGACGCCGGCTGTGACCCCGCGCGGTTCGACGGCTCGATCGGCGTGTACGGAACCAGCTCCCCCAGCGGCTATCTCCTGCACAACCTGTTGTCGCACCACGGCCACAGTGCCGCCATGGCGCAGGGGCTCAACTTCGAGCAGTTCAACCTGTTCCTGCAGAACGACAAGGATTTCCTGGCGACGCGGGTATCCCACCAATTCGACCTTCGGGGCCCGAGCTTCACGGTTCAGACCGCGTGCTCGTCGTCGCTGGTCGCGATCCACCTGGCCTGCCAGAGCCTGCTCAGCGGCGAATGCGACATGGCGCTGGCCGGAGGCGTGTCGCTGTCCATCCCCCACCGCGTCGGTTACTGGAACTCGCCGGGATCGATGGTGTCGGCGGTCGGCCACTGCAGGCCGTTCGACGTGCGGGCCGACGGCACGGTCTTCGGCAGCGGTGTCGCGATCGTGGCCCTCAAGCCGCTGCAGGCGGCCGTCGACGCCGGGGACCGGATCCATGCCGTCATCCGCGGGTCGGCGATCAACAACGACGGGTCGGCGAAAATGGGCTACGCCGCGCCCAATCCGGCCGCGCAGGCCGACGTCATCGCGGAAGCCCATGCGGTGTCGGGCGTCGATGCGTCGACCGTGAGCTACGTCGAGACGCACGGAACCGGCACTCCGCTCGGCGACCCCATCGAAGTCCAGGGCTTGCGGACCGCGTTCGGCGTGTCCGACACACCCCGGCCCGGCCCCTGTGTTTTAGGGTCGGTCAAGTCGAACATCGGCCACCTGGAGGTGGCGGCCGGCGTCGTGGGTTTGATCAAGACGATTCTGTGCCTGAAGAACAAGGCGATCCCGGCGACGCTGCACTACACCAGCCCGAACCCGGAGCTGCGCCTGCACGAGACCCCGTTCACCGTGCAAAACACCTACGGCCCATGGGAATGGGACGGGGTGCGCCGGGCGGGGGTCAGCTCGTTCGGGGTGGGCGGCACCAACGTGCACGTCGTCCTAGAGGAAGCGCCAGTGGAGGCACCGGCGGGGTCGCGCGCCACACCGGCCGGCCCCCAGGTGCTGCTGCTGTCGGCGCAAACCGCGGCGGCGCTTGAGGAGTCGCGGACCGACCTGGCCGCCGCGTTGGCCCGCGGGGACGGCCCGGACCTTTCCGACGTCGCGTTCACCCTCGCCGGGCGCCGCAAGCACCGCGTCACCCTGGCGGCCGTCGTCCACGACCGTGAGCACGCGGCCACGGTGTTGCGGGCCTCCGAGCACGACAACGTCTTCGTCGGCGAATCGGTGAGCGGCGAACACGCCGAATCACCCTCGGACCGCATCGTTTTCATGTTTCCGGGGCAGGGCGCGCAGCACGCGGGAATGGCCCGGGGACTCTACGACACCGAGCCCGTCTTCGCCGAACACTTCGACGCCTGCGCCGCGGGATTCCGCGACGAAATGGGCATCGACCTGCACGCGGAGATATTCGGTGACACCACAACGGATTTGGAGCGCATCGACCGTTCGCAGCCCGCGCTGTTCACGGTGGAATACGCGCTCGCGAGGTTGGTCGACACCTTCGGCGTGCGCGCCGGGGCGTACATCGGATACAGCACCGGCGAATACATCGCGGCCACGCTGGCCGGGGTCTTCGACCTCGAGACGGCGATCAAGACGGTGTCGTTGCGCGCCCGCCTGATGCACGAATCGCCGCCGGGCGCCATGGTCGCGGTGGCGCTGGGCCCCGACGACATCGCGGAGTATCTCTCACCCGGGGTGGAGCTGTCCGCGGTGAACGATCCCGGCAACTGCGTCGTCGCCGGGCCGAAGGACCAGATCCGCGCGTTCGGCCAACGCCTCAACGAGCGGGGCATCCCCGTGCGGCGGGTCCGCGCGACCCACGCGTTCCATTCCAGCTCGATGGACCCCATGGCGGCGGAGTTCCAGGATTTCCTATCGCGCCAGGAGCTGCGGGCCCCGCGCACGCCGTTGCTGTCCAACCTCACCGGAACCTGGATGTCCGACGAACAGGTCACCGATCCGGCCAGCTGGGCCCGCCAGATCAGCTCCACGATCAGGTTCGCCGACGAACTCGACGCGGTGCTGGCCGATCCGGGCCGGATCCTCGTCGAGGTGGGCCCCGGCGGCAGCCTGACGGGCTCGTCGATGCGGCACCCGAAGTGGTCGAGCGGGCACCGCGCGGTTCGGCTCATGCGGCACCCGATTCAGAACACCGACGATCGCGACACCTTCCTGCTCGCGCTCGGCCAGCTCTGGTCGGCCGGCGTGCCCGTCGAGTGGGCGCCGTTGTCGGGGCCCACCGCATCCGCGCCGCGAATCGTTTCGCTGCCCGGTTATCCCTTTGCCCACCAACGTCATTGGGTCGACGCCAAGCCGATCGCCTGGGACGGCCAGCCCGCCGTTCCGGACGCGTCCACCAATGGCGCCGCCCACCCCGTCGCGGCCACCAACGGGCAGTCGCACACCGAGGCGGCGTTGCGGCAGATCTGGATGCAGTGCCTGGGCGTCAACTCGGTCGACCGCAACGACAATTTCTTCGACCTCGGCGGCGATTCCCTGATCGCGATCGGCCTCTCGACCGCCGCCACCAACACGGGTCTGGACGTCACCCCGCAGGATCTCTATGCGCATCCGACGCTGGCTAGCCTGGCCGTTCACGTCGACGCCAAGTACGCGGCGGGCGGCCTGGCGAAACGGCCCGACGCCGCGGCCCATCCGACCGTTCCGCCGACCGTCGCGCACTTCCTCGAACACGGAGTGCGGGAGGCGGGGCGCTGGCGGGTCCCGCTGATCCTGCGCCTCGACGCCACCGTGGGCGTCGAGGACGTGCGGTCCGTGCTCACCGCGGTGGCCAATCACCATGACGCACTGCGCCTCCAGCTCGTCGACCGCGCGGGAACGTGGGAGCAACACATCGCGCCGCCCGGGGAGTTCGGCCACCTCGCCACCCGGTCGCTCCCCGACGACGCGGCCCCCGGAAGCGACGCGCAGCGTGCCGTGCTGCGCGACATCGTGACCGAACACGAGCTCTTGGACGCCCCGCTGGTCGCCACCCACGTCTCGGGTTCGGGCTTCGGTTACCTGGTCCTGTCCCTGCACGAGGCGGCGGCCGACACCGCGTCGCGCGAAATCCTGTTCGCCGACCTCTTCACCGCGTTCACGCAACGCCTCGCGGGCGAGGACATCGCGCTGCCGCCGACCACCGCCTCGTGGCGCGAATGGTCGCTGCGGGCCGCGGCGCTCGCGACGCACCCGGCGGTCCTCGACACGCGCGACTACTGGCTGGAGACCGCGAACACGGCGACGCTGCGGCTGGCGGACCCCGACATCACCCAGCCGCCCCGTCACGACGACCTGACCAAACTGTCGTCGGCGCTCACCATCGAACAGACCTCCGAGGTCGACGACGCGCGGCGCGCGCTCGGGTCGTCGATCGAGGAAATCCTGCTCGCGGCGCTGACCCGAACCATCGCCCAGACGGTCGGCACCGGTGTGGTCGCGGTGGATTTGGAGGGGCCGGGCCGCTCGGTGCTGCGGCCGGATGTCGACCTGGGCCGGTCCATCGGCCGGTTCACCACGGTCTATCCGGTCCCGCTTCGGTGCTCGCGCGCCGACGACACCGGCGCGACCGAGCTACTGGCCGCCGTGCGCGACGCCCTCAAGGCCGTTCCCCATTACGGGATCGGGTACGGACTGCTGCGGCACGTCTATGCGCCCACCGCGCGGCAGCTTTCGGCCGCGGGCTCCGCCGACATCCACTTCCGGTACGCCGGCACGATCCCCCAGCTGCCGGCGATCGACGCACCCGTTCAGTTCGACCCGGACGCGGCCTCGACGGTCGGGCCGGTGCGCGACCCGATTCCGGGACTGGGCCACGCCATCGAGCTTCGGGTGTACCGCCACGGCGGCGTGCTGCATCTCGATTGGTGGTATGACGCCCGGCGGATCCAGGGGGCGCGGGCGGAGGCGCTGGCGCAGCGTTTCCCCGTGGCGCTGCGGGTGCTGATCCAGGACGCCATCGACGCCATCGCCGAGGACGGCTTGGGTTCGGAGCCGGTGGAACTGGCCCTGGTGGACCTGTCGGCGCCCGACGCGGGTTGAGGAGAAACCAGTGAGCAACGCACGCAGGCACTTTGATAAGGCGGTGATCGTCGACAAGGTCCGCAAGACCTTCGGCGACGTGGTGGCCCTACACGAGGTCAGCTTCGACGTCGGCCGCGGCGAGGTGATCGGGCTGCTCGGGCCGAACGGGGCGGGCAAGACCACGATCGTCGACATCCTGTCCACCCTCACCCGGCCGGATCGGGGCCACGCCCGGGTGGCCGGCTACGACGTGGTTTCCGAATCGGCCGGCGTGCGCCGGTCGATCATGCTCACCGGTCAGCAGGTGGCGATCGACGACATGCTCACCGGAAGCGAAAACCTCGTCCTGTTCGGCCGGTTGTTCGGATTGACCAAGTCGGCGGCGCGCGCCCGCGCCAAGGAACTCATCAAGGAATTCGACCTGGCTTACGCCGCCAACCGGCGCGTCAAAACGTACTCCGGCGGGATGCGCCGGCGCATCGACATCGCCTGCGGTCTGGTGGTCCCGCCGCAGGTGGCCTTCCTCGACGAGCCCACCACCGGGCTGGATCCCCGCAGCAGGCAAAGCATTTGGGATCTGGTGAGCAACTTCAAGGACGCCGGCATCGCCACGCTGCTCACCACGCAGTACCTCGAGGAGGCCGACGCGCTCGCCGACCGGATCATCGTGATCGACCACGGCCGGATCATCGCGGAGGGAACCGCCGATCAGCTCAAGGCCCGCACGGGCGGCAGCTTCTGCGAAATCGTTCCGCGAGACTTCAAGGACCTGGCCGTCATCGCCGAGACGCTCGGCTCGCTGCTGCCGGAGAAGATCAGGGCCGCGCTGACACCCGAGTCGGACCGGATCGCCATGCCGGCCCCGGACGGTGCCGGCACGCTCATCGAGGCCGTGGGGCGGCTCGCGGCGGCCAACATCGACGTCGTCGACGTCTCCCTGCGCCGCCCGTCGCTGGACGACGTATTCCTTGCGCTGACAGAGGATTCCGCCGGGGCGCGCGCTCCGGTTGCGGAGGCCGTCAGGTGACCGTCGAGCCCCACCCGTCAACCCGGGCCCAGTGGTGGGTGCTGACCGCCCGCTTCGTCAGGCCGACCCTGCGCAACGGTGAGCTTGCCATGACGATCGCGTCGTCGGTGGTTTTCACGGCCGGCTTCTACATTCCGTTGCACCAGATCATGAGCACCGCCACCCGCGGCGTCTGTAGCAGCTACGCGCAGTACATCATGCCGTTGATCGCGCTCCAGGCGATCACGTTCGCCGCGATGTCGACGGCGTTCCGGGCGGCGACCGACTCGGTGCAGGGCATCAATCGCCGGTTCCGGTCCATGCCGATCGCCGCGTTCGCGCCGGTGGCCGCGCGCATCTCGGCCGCGGTCTACCGGTGCCTGGTTGCGTTGACGGTGGCCGTGGTCTGCGGCTACGTGATCGGGTTCCGGTTCCACCGCTCGGCGGTGTACGTGGTCGCCTTTTGCGCGCTGGTGCTGGTGGTCGGGGCGTTGCTGTCCTTTGCCGCGGACCTGATCGGCACCGGTACCCGCAACCCGGAGGCCACGACGCCGCTGCTGATCCTGCCGCCGCTGATTTTCGGGCTGCTGTCCGTCGGTGTCCAACCGGCGCAACAGTTTCCCCGGTGGATCCAGCCCATCGTCCGCAACCAGCCGGTCTCGCAGTTCGTGGACACCCTGCGCGCCCTGGCCGGGGACGCCGCGCCGTTTGGCGGGTCGGTGACCTGGCCCGTCATCGCACCGACGCTGGCGTGGTTGTGCGGAATCGTCGCGGTCCTGATACCGGCGTCGGCGCTCGTCTTGTCAAGGCGGACATGATGACCCTCGTTCACGAGAAAGCCACGGACCTTCGTGTGGAGCGGCGCTACCACGAGAACTCGGCGTGGGCGCTGGTGCCGCAGACCCTCGTGCAGGCGCAGCGGATACTGCTGCGGTGGTCGCGCGACCTCACCACGGTCATCGAGGTGCTGGTGTTGCCGGTCCTCTTCCTGATTACGGTGAATATCGTTCTCGGCGACCTCATTTCGCAAGTCACCGGGCACAGCGCGCTGTATGGCACGGTGCCGATGAACGCGCTCGCCGCCGCGATCAACGGATCCGCCGTCGGGGCGATCGGCCTCATCGGGGAGCGCTCCGACGGGTTGCTCCGCCGGCTGTGGGTGCTGCCGGTGCACCGCGCCTCCGGTGTGTTGTCCCGGATCGTCGCCGAGATAGTCCGGATCGTGGTGACGACCCTGGTCGTGCTGGCCGCGGGGATGGTCATGGGTTTCCGGTTTCACCAGGGGGTGCTCGCGATCCTGGCCTGGCTGGTGGTCCCGGTGATATTCGGGTTGGCCTACGCGACCCTCATCACGCTGGTCGCGTTGTCCGTCGCGAAAAACTTCCTCCTGGAGGCGGTTACGCTCGCACACCTGCTCGCGGTCGTCTTCTCGACCGGTTTCCTCCCGGTGGACCAGTTTCCGAAGTGGATACAGCCGGTGGTCGCGCATCAGCCGATGACCTACGCGATCGAGGCGATGCGCGGATTGTCGCTGGGCGGTCCGGTGCGGTGGCCGATGACCGCGACGCTGCTGTGGGCCGCCGGCATCACCGCCGTCTGCATCGTGCCGACGCTTCTGGGCTATCGACGGGCCAGCACGCACTGAAAAAGGAGAAATAGTACGGTGTTTCCCGGATCCGTGATCCGAAAGCTGGCGCGCAGCGAAGAAGTGTTCGCGGTCAACGAGACCTATTTCGCGTTCACTGTGCATGTCGACGGTCCCGTCGACATCGACGCCATGTCGGACGCCTTCGACGCGCTGCTGCAGCGCTACCCCATCTTCGCCGGCCGCCTCGAGAAGGCCGACGACGGCCGCTACCAGATTGTGGCCGAAGACTTCTTGCATCCCGGGATATGGGTCGTCGACGAGGGCTCCGGCGCCTCGAAAACCGATGCCGTTCGCCTGGATCAACGCCAAGCCCTGCTGAATCTGCGGTTGACGATCGCCGGCGGGCGCACCGAAGTGACGCTGTACACGCACCACAGCCTGGCCGACGCGCATCACGCCTTCACTCTCCTCGAGGAGCTTTTCTCCCTCTACACCAACGTGGTGACGACCGGCGACCCCGGCCCGGTGACGCCGCAACCCGCGCCCGAGTCGCTGGAGTTGTTGCTCGAACAGCGCGGCGTGACCAAGCAGCAGCGGTCCGGGCTCGAACGGTTTTTCCCGGTGATGTTCGCCTATGACCTGCCCACCGCGGAGATGCCGCCCATGGCGTCGAATTCCGGTTCGATCCAACCCATTCCGGTGACCCGGATTCGACTCACGGAGCAGGAGACGTCCGACCTCGTGGAGTTCGGGCTCGCCAATCGGCTCAGCCTCAACTCCGTGGTGGCCGCGGCCATCCTGCTGGCGGAGTGGCAGCTGCGCAACACCCCGCACGTTCCGGTTCCCTACATTTATCCGGTCGACCTGCGTTACCTGCTGTCGCCCCCGGTAAGCACCACCGGCAGCACGCTCCCGGTCGGGGTGGCAACCTATCTCGCCGAGATCGGTCCCGAGACCGACCTCGTCGACCTGGCCCGCGGCATCGTGGACGCCTTTCGGGCCGACCTGTCCGACGGCGTGATTCAGCAGTCCCCCCTGCACTTCAACCTGCAATACCAGGGCACCCCGCGCGGGCTTCCACCGATCGTGCTGTGCACGGACACCGGTTCGATTCCCGCCCTGCGCACGCCCCCGGGCGTGCAAGCCGACGACTTCGAGAGCGAATTGCACTTCCCCACCCGCGCCCCGGTGGACCTCTACAGTTGCGGAACTTTCGCGAACCGGTTGTTCCTCGAGCACCACGCGCACCTGCCGGGGCGCGAAAAGTCCCTGGAGGCAATCCATTCGCTGTTGTGCTCACTGCTCACCGAGGACAGCTGGGTCATGGAGTGATAGGCCCGATCGAGCGCGAGTTCGACATCGTCCTGTACGGCGCCACCGGCTTTTCCGGCAAGCTGACGGCCGAATACCTCGCGCACACGGGGTCTCCGGCGCGGATCGCGCTGGCCGGCCGCTGCAGCGATCGGCTGCTGGCCGCGCGCCGGGCGCTGGGCCCGGCCGCACGGGAGTGGCCGGTGATCGTCGCCGACGCGTCGCAACCGTCGACACTTGCCGCGATGGCCGAACGGGCCCGGGTGGTGGTGACGACCGTCGGCCCCTATGCGCGATACGGCCTGCCGCTGGTGGCGGCCTGCGCCGCCGCCGGGACGGACTATGCCGACCTGACCGGGGAGCTGGTCTTCGCCCGCAACAGCATCGACCTCTACCACAAGCAGGCCACCGACACCGGCGCCCGGATCGTGCTCTCGTGTGGATTCGATTCGGCCCCTTCGGATATGAACGTCTATCAGCTCTACCGCCGGGCGATCCAGGACGGCACCGGCGAGCTCACCGACACGGCCTTCGTGCTGCGCTCCTTCTCGCAACTCGGCGCCTCCGGCGGCACGATCGCGTCGCTGCTCGGGACGATGCGCGCCGCGTCCGGCGACGCGCAAACCCGCCGGCTCATCGACGACCCGTACACGCTGACCACCGACCGGGGCGCCGAGCCGGAACTCGGCCCACAGCCCGATTTCCGGTGGCGCCGCGGGCGTGATGTCGCGCCCGAGCTCACGGGCTTCTGGACCGGCGGGTTCGTGATGGAGCCGTACAACGCTCGAATCGTCCGGCGCAGCAACGCATTACAAGGCTGGGCCTACGGCAGGCGGTTCCGCTACGCCGAAACGATGAGCCTGGGAAAGTCGTTCGCGGCACCGGTCGCCGCCGCGGCCATGACGGGCGCCCTGGTGGGCGCTTTTGGCTTGGGCAACAAGTACTTCGGGCGATTGCCCCCACGCTTCGTGGAGCGCATCACGCCGAAACCGGGCACCGGTCCGAGCGCGGCCGCGCGAAAGCGCGGCCACTACACCGTCGAGACCTACACCACCACCACGACCGGCGCTCGCTACCTGGCGACCTTCGCCCACGATTGCGACGCCTACCACTCGACGTCGGTGCTGCTCGGCGAGAGCGGCCTGGCGCTGGCGCTCGACCGCGACCGGCTCTCCGAACTGCGCGGCGTGCTCACCCCCGCCGCGGCGATGGGTGATGCGCTGCTGGCGCGTCTGCAGACCGCCGGGGTGTCGATGGGGACGGTCCGGCTGCGCTGAGCCCTCGTTGACTCTGCGCCCACCAGGCAAAAGTACGAGAAGAGTGCCTGGTGAGTGCAGAGTCAAGGTCGACGAGCTACCCCTGGGCCGCCGCGACGACCTCCTCGGACACCAGCGCCTCCGAAAGGTGCAGACCTAAGGCGCGCGCGGTGTTGTGGGTGGCAATGCTTTTGGGCGTGATCCGTATTCCGGTCTCGGCTTCGATGCGGGTCCGCAGTTCGAGGTTGCCCAGCGAGTCCAAACCGTGGTCGGCGAATGGGCGATCCGGGTCGACCGCGCGGCGCAGGATGAGCGCGGTCTGCTCGGCCACCAGGCGCCGAAGCCGGGCGGGCCACTCGTCGCGCGATAGCGTCCGAAGTTCGGCGCGCAGCGTGGTGTTGTCCCCCGCCTGCTGGCCCTCGGAGGCCTGGAACGCTTCGGCGAACGGGCTGCGCGCGACCAGCGCCGCCAGCCACGGGGCGCCCTTCGTCGGGACGTAGCCGGTGTAGCCGCGGTCGTAGCGCAGCAGCGTCTCGAACGCCTGCGCGCCCTCGTCGGGCGTGATCATCGTCGTCCGGCCGCTATCCGCCAGGAATGTGGCCCGGCCGATCTCGCCCCACGCCCCCCACGCGATCGTGGTGGCGGGCAGGCCCTGGCCACGGCGCCAGTGGGTGAAGGCGTCCAGCCAGCTGGACGCGGCCGCGTAGGCCCCCTGACCGGCCGAGCCGAACAGCGCGGCCACCGACGAGAACGAACAGAACCAGTCCAGCGGCTGCCCGGCCGTCGCCCGGTGCAGGTTCCACACGCCGTCGACCTTGGGCGCCCAGTCCCGGTCGATCAGCTCGTCGGTGATGTTGGCCAGGGTGGCGTCCTCGACGACCGCGGCGGCGTGCAGCACCCCGCGCAGCGGAAGCCCGGTGGCGGTGGCCGCGGCCACCACCCGGGCCGCGGTATCGGCCTCGGCGATGTTGCCGCACTCCACGACGACGTCGGCGCCCGTCGCGCGCAGCCGCTCAATGGCCTGGTGCGCCTTGGGAGTTGGGTTGGAGCGGGCGGTGAGCACGATCCGCCCGCAACCCGCCTTGGCCATCTGGCCGGCCAGGAATAGGCCCAGGCCGCCGAGGCCGCCGGTGACGACGTAGGAGCCGTCCCCGCGGAAGGGCCTGGCCTGCTCCGGCGGCACCACCGCGCGGGTCTCCCCGGTGTGCGGCACCGTGAGCACCAGCTTGCCGGTGTGGGCCGCCCTGCTCATCAGCTGGATCGCGGTGGCGGCCTCGGCCAGCGGGAATTCGGTGCAGGACGGGACCGGCAGGTCGCCGTCGGCGATCCGCTGGTACACCGTCTGCAGCAGCCGCTGCAACCGCTGCGGGTGGGTCTGCGACAGCAGCGCCACGTCGACGGCGTAGAACGTGAGGTTGCGGCGGAAGGGGAACAGGCCCAGCCGGGTGTCGCCGTAGATGTCGCGCTTGCCGATCTCGACGAACCGCCCGCCGTAGGCCAGCAGGTCCAGCCCCGCCTGCTGCGCCGCACCGGTCAGGGAGTTGAGCACGATGTCGACGCCGTACCCATCGGTGTCGCGGCGGATCTGCTCGGCGAACTCGGTGCTGCGCGAGTCGTAGACGTGCTCAATGCCCATGTCCCGCAACATCGCTCGCCGCTCCGGGCTGCCCGCGGTGGCGAAGATCTCGGCCCCCACCATGCGGGCGATCGCTATCGCGGCCTGACCCACGCCGCCGGTGCCGGAGTGGATCAGCACCTTGTCGTCGCCCGAGATCCGGGCCAGGTCGTAGAGCCCGTACCACGCGGTGCCGTACGCGGTTGCCGCCGCGGCGGCCTGGCCGGCGGTCAGACCGGCCGGCCCCGAAGGCAAGGTGGCGACGAGGCGGGCGTCGCAGGTGACGAACGCGCCCCAGCTGCCGTTGGCGTAGCCGGAGAAGCCGCCCACCCGGTCGCCGACCTGGTGGTCGGTGACGTCGGCGCCGACCCGGGTGACCACCCCGCCCAGGTCGAATCCCAGCTGGTGGGGCTCGCCCTCCAGGTCGGGGTAACGGCCAAGGGCGGCAAGGACTTCGGCGAAGTTGATGCTGGACGCGTCGACCGCGACCTCGACCTCACCCGGGCCCGGTGTCTTGCGGTCCACGGCGATGAATTCCAGCGTGCGCAGGTCGCCGGGGTGGCGCACCGTCACCCGCATCCGCTCGGACTCGTTCTTGACCGTGGTGACCCGGCGTTCCTCGGGCCCGAGCGGCGTGCAGCGCAGCCGCGCCGTGTACCAATGGCCGGCGCGCCAGGCGGTCTCGTCTTCCGGAGAACCGGATAGCAGCTCCTGAGCCACCCGCTCGATGTCGGCCTCGTCGTCCAGGTCGATCTGGGTCGTCTGCAGCTGCGGATTCTCCGCGCCGATCACCCGCAGCAGGCCACGCAGTCCGGCCTGGACCAGGTTGGGCCGGTCGTCGGGCAGGACGATCTGGGCCCGCCGGGTGACGACGTACAGCCGCGGCGGCTGGCCCGACAGCTCCGGCAGGTCGCGGACCATGCGGATCACGTGACGCACTTGCTCGCGACCCAAAAGCAGGCCGTGCTCGTCGGGTTCGCCGGCCGGTGGCGGGCAGACGATCACCACCCCTTCGAGGCCGCCGCGCACGTAGGCGGCCAACCGCTCGGCGTTGGCCAGGTGGTCGGCCGTTTCCGGCCAGTTCAGCGTCTCGCATTGTGCGCCAATGGATTTCAGCGAATCCACCAATTTCGATTGCAGCGGGTCGGCCTCGGCGGTGTCGATCAGCAGCCAACCCCCGACGACCCGGTCGGGCGCGGCCGGCGGTGTCTGCTGCTGCCAGTCGACGGCCAGCAGGCGCTCGGCCATCAACTGGTCGGCGCCGCCGCCCCGGGTGCCCATCCGCAGTCCCTGCGCGGCAAGCAGGACGGCGCCGTTTTCGTCCAGCAGGTCCAGGTCGACCTCGAACACCGTCGCGCTCGTCGAGACGACCCGCAGGTGGCAGTAGCGCGTACCCCGGGTCGGGGCGTAGCGGCGCAGCCGTCGCACGCTCAGCGGCAGCAGCACCCCATCGCAGGCATCCTTGATGGCCGGGTGCGCCAGCACCGCCTGGAAACAGGCGTCCAACAGCGCGGGATGAACGCCGTAACCGGTCCGCTGCGACCGGACCACGCCGGGCAGCTCGACCTCGGCCACCACGCCGCGGCCCTTGCCCTCGGCGATGCGCGCCGACACCAGGCCGGTGAAGGCCGGGCCGTAGTGGATGTTTCGCTCGGCGAACGACTGCCGTAACGCGGCACCGTCGATCCGCTGCGGGTGGGTGGCCAGCAGGGCGGCGATGTCGCGCCGCTGCGGCGGCTCTTCGTCGGCGGCGCGCAGCACCGCGCCCGCCCGCCGGGTGCGCTCGTCCTCCCGCTGGGTCTCGACCACGAAGTCGACGACGCCGACGTCCCTGACCGACGCCACCGCGGCCACCGACGTCTCGTCGTCCAGCATCAGCATCTGTTCGAAGCGAACGTCGCGCACCTCGGAGCCCGGCCCCAGCACCACGTCGGCGGCGGCCAGCGCCATCTCGCAAAAGGCGGCCCCCGGGACGACCGCGACCCCGTTCACCTGGTGGTCCGCCAGCCAGGGCAGGGCCGCGGTGCCGATCTCGCCCTGCCAGGCGTGCCGCTCGGGCTCCTCGGGCAACCGCACGTGCGCGCCCAGCAGCGGGTGCACCGGCACGGTGGTCTCCCCGTGCGCCCGTGAGCCGTCGGCCTGGACCAGCAGCCGCCGGTGGGTCCAGGTCGGCAGCGGCGCATCGACCAGGCACCCGCCCGGATACAGCACCGAGAAGTCGATCGCGGCGCCGGCGCTGTACAGGTCCGCCAGCAGGCCGAGGAGCCCGTAGGGCATCGGCTGCTCGCGCCGCATCCCGGCCAGGGCCTGCACGGTGATGCCAGCGGCCGCGGCGGTCTGCTCCACCGCCCGGGTCAGCAGCGGGTGCGGCGAGGGCTCGGCGAACACCCGGTGGCCGTCGTCCAGGGCGGCCTGCACGGCGGCCGCGAACTTCACCGACTGCCGCAGGTTGTCCACCCAGTAGCCGGCGTCGAAATTCGGCCGGGCACGCGGATCGTCAAGCGTCGCAGAGTAATACGGCACCTCCGGCGCCACCGGCTTGAGGTCCGCGAGTTGGCCGGCCAGATCGGCGAGGATCGGGTCGACCTGAGACGAGTGCGACGCGACGTCCACGGCCACCTCGCGGGCCATCACCCCGCGACCCTCCCACGCGGCGACCAGGTCGCGAACCGTCTGGGCCGCCCCGCCCACCACGGTGGAGTTCGGCGAGGCGATCACCGACACCGCAACGTCGCGCACGCCGCGGGCGGCCAACTCCTCCCGCACCTGCTGGGCGGGCAGCTCCACCGACGCCATCGCTCCCGCGCCCGCGATGCGCGACATCAGCTTGGAGCGCCGGCAGATCACCTTGATCCCGTCCTCCAGGGACAGCGCCCCGGCGACGACGGCCGCCGACGCCTCACCGAGCGAGTGCCCGATCACCGCGCCGGGCCGCACGCCGTAGGCCCGCATCGCGGTGGCCAGCGCGACCTGCATGGTGAACAGCGTCGGCTGCACCCGGTCGATGCCGGTCACGGTCTCGGGCGCCGACATCGCCTCGGTCACCGAAAACCCGGACTCCCGGGCGATCAGCGGCTCGGCCTCGGCGACGGTCGCGGCGAACACGGGCTCCTTCGCGAGCAGTTCCGCGCCCATGGCCGCCCACTGCGAACCCTGACCCGAGAAGATCCAGACCGGTCCGCGGTCGTCCCGGCCGGCGGCCGGCGGGTACGGGGTTTCGCCGTCGGCGACCTCGCGCAGCCCGGCGGTCAGGCCCCCGAAGTCCTCGGGGTTCTCGGCGATCACCGCGGTGCGCACGGTCCGGTGCCCGCGCCGCCGCGCCAACGTGTAGGCCAGGTCGGGCAGCGTCAGCTCGTCCTTGTTGTGGTCGAGCCATTCGGCCAGCCGGCGCGCCGTTCGGCGCAGCTCGTCGGCCGAGGTCGATGACAGCGGGAACAGCAGCGGCCCAGCCACGGGGCTTGCGGCACGCGGTTGAGCGTCCGGGGCCTGCTCGAGGATGGCGTGCACGTTGGTCCCCGACATTCCCAGCGACGTCACCCCGGCCCGCCGCGGCCCGTCCGTGCCGGGCCACGGTGTGAGCTCCTGCGGCACGAACAGCCCGGTTTCCAGTCGCTGCAGCTCGTCGGGCAAGCGGGTGAAGTGCACCATCGGCGGCACCAGGCCGTGTTGGAGCCCGAGAATGGCCTTGATCAGCCCGACGGCGCCGGCCGCCCCCTCGGTGTGCCCCAGGTTGCTCTTGGCCGAGCCGAGCGCGACGCGATTGCCGCCGGCGCCATACACCTCGGTCAGGCTGGTGAACTCGATCGGATCCCCCACCGGCGTTCCGGTGCCGTGCGCCTCCACCATGCCGACCGCGGCCGGGTCCACCCCGGCCACCTCCAGCGCCGCCCGGTACACCGCGACCTGGGCGTTTGACGACGGCGTCGTGATGGTTTCGGAACGACCGTCCTGGTTGGCCGCGGTGCCGCGCACGACGGCCAGGACCCGGTCGCCGTCGCGCAGCGCGTCGGGCAGCCGCTTGAGCAGGACCACGCCGCACCCCTCCGAGCGCACGAACCCGTCGGCGGCGACGTCGAAGGTATGGCAGCGGCCGGTGGGCGAGAGCATGCCCTGCGCCGAGGCGGCGGCGGAGAGGCGCGGCTCCAGCAGCGCCATGGCGGCCCCGGCCAGGGCGAGATCGCTCTCGCCGCGGTCCAGGCTCTGGCACGCCAGGTGCACGGCCAGCAAGCCCGAGGAGCACGAGGTGTCCACGGTGACCGCCGGGCCCGAGAGCCCCAGTCCGTAGGCGACGCGCCCGGACGCCATGCTGAAGGGGGTGCCGGTGAAGCCGTACGCGTCGTCGAGGACGCCGGCGTCACCGGTCACCAGGGTGTAGTCGTGGTGGCACAGGCCCATGAACACGCCCGTGCGGGAGCCGCTCAGCGAGGGCGGCACGATGCCGGCGTGCTCGATCGCTTCCCAGGACGTCTCCAGCAGCAGCCGGTGCTGCGGGTCGATGGAGGTCGCCTCGGGCTCGCCGAAACCGAAGAAGGAGGCGTCAAAGCCGCCGATGTCGTCGAGGAAGCCGCCCCACCGCGAGACCGACCTGCCGTGTACGCCGCGCTCCGGGTCGTAGTGCTCCGCGGCATCCCACCGATCGGGGGGGATCTCCGTCACCAGGTCGTCGCCGCGCAGCAACGCCTGCCAGAACGCGTCGGGTGAGTCGATCCCGCCGGGAAGGCGGCATCCCATTCCGATGACCGCAATGGGGGTGACACCTCGCTCCATGGCTGTTCCCATGGCTATTCCAACCTCGTCTCAGCTCAACCGGCACCGCTCGAACGCGGCACCGGATTTTTGAAATTGGAGAGGTCACCCCCATCGCGTCACTGTCACGACCCGATCCACTGTTACCGGGTATCGACGCGTAACCATCACCGAACACCTGAGCTTAGACGCCCGGCATGAGCGCCGTGTGTGAAAGGACGAACTTTCCCCGGCCGCCGGCGGGCGCACGACACTTGCTTAATACCCCTCAGGGGTATAGCGTGCTGGGCGGACACGGCGGGGGCCGAAGCGGAGGACATCGGTGACAGTGCTGGCAGCGGTCGGTCACGCCTTGGCGCTGGCCGGGTCGATGACGTGGGAGATCCTGTGGGCGTTGATCCTGGGATTTGCCCTGTCGGCGGTGGTGCAGGCGGTGGTGCGTCGCTCGACGATCGTGGCCGTGTTGGGCGACGACCGGCCGCGCACCCTGGCGGTGGCGGCCGGGCTGGGGGCCGCGTCGTCGTCGTGTTCGTACGCCGCGGTGGCCCTGGCCCGATCGCTGTTCCGCAAGGGCGCCAACTTCACCGCCGCCATGGCGTTCGAGATCGGTTCCACCAACCTCGTGGTGGAGTTGGGCATCATCCTGGCCCTGCTGATGGGCTGGCAGTTCACCGCCGCCGAGTTCGTCGGCGGCCCGCTGATGATCGTGGCCCTCGCCGTCCTGTTCCGGCTGTTCGTGCGGTCCAGGCTCATCGACGACGCCCGTGAGCACGCCGAGCGGGGAGTCGCCGGCTCGATGGAAGGCCATGCCGCGATGGACATGTCCATCAAGAAGGAGGGCTCGTTTTGGCGGCGGCTCTTTTCCGCGGAGGGCCTTACCTCGGTCTCGCACGTGTTCGTCATGGAGTGGCTGGCGATTCTGCGGGACCTCGTTTTGGGCCTGCTGATCGCGGGCGCCGTCGCGGCGTGGGTGCCCGAAAAGTTTTGGCAGGTCTTCTTTTTGGCCGATCATCCCGGTTGGTCGGCGCTGTGGGGCCCGGTCGTGGGGCCCATCGTGGCGATCGTGTCCTTCGTCTGCTCGATCGGCAACGTGCCGCTGGCCGCGGTGCTGTGGAACGGCGGAATCAGCTTCGGCGGTGTCATCGCGTTCATCTACGCCGACCTGCTGATCCTGCCGATCCTGAACATCTACCGCAAGTACTACGGCACTCCGATGATGCTGACCCTGCTGGGCACCTTCTACGCCGCGATGGTCACCGCCGGGTACCTCGTCGAATTGCTCTTCGGCACAGCGAATCTCATTCCGACGCAGCGCAGCGCCACGGTGATGCAGGCGGCGGTCTCGTGGAACTACACGACCTGGCTCAACATCGCCTTTCTGGTGGTCGCGGCGATATTGATCGCCCGGTTCTTCACCACGGGGGGATCCGCGATGGTGCGCATGATGGGTGGCTCCCCCGACGCGGGGCGCGAGCACACTCATGAAGGCCACTAGCCGGGATCAGGGCCGGCCGGACAACTTTTCGCGCAACCGACGGTTCACCGGTTCCGGCAGCAATTCAGACACGTCGCCGCCGAGCATCGCGACCTCTTTGGCCAACGACGACGACACGAACGAATATCGCGGCGTGGTCGCCACGAAAAAGGTGTCGACGCCGGCGACGTGCTTGTTCATCTGCGCCATCTGCAGCTCGTATTCGAAGTCGGTGCCGGTGCGCAGACCCTTCACGATCGCGGTCATCCCCCGGGACCTGACGAAGTCGACCACCAGACCTTGTCCGGCCTCCGCCCGCAGGTTGGGCAGATGTGTCGTCGACTCTTCGATCATCGCGATCCGCTCGTCGAGGTCGAACATGCCCTTTTTGGCGGGGTTGGTCAGGATCGCCACCACCACCTCGTCGAACTGCGCCGAGGCGCGTTCGAAGACGTCGATGTGACCCAGCGTCACGGGGTCGAACGAGCCCGGGCATACCGCACCCGTCATGTGTCATCCCCGGCGGTCATGACGAATGACGGTACACGCCTGTCTCAGAGCCGTTCGGCCAGCTCCAAGCGGGTGTCGCCGTACACGCGCTCGGGCCATGGGGACCAGCCCGGCGGCCAGCTCAGCGCCGCGCCGGCGGCCGCACGCTCCACCGCCGCGACGGTTCCCTCGCGCACCCAGCCATGGGTGGTCAGCGCGTCCAGGACGGCGTTCACCTCGTCGGCGTCGACCTCATAGGGCGGGTCGGCCAGTACCAGGTCCACCGGAGCCGCGGGCCCGGCCGAAAGGATGGCCGTCACCGCGCCCCGGCGCAGCGTCGCACCCCTTAGGCCGAGGGTCTCGATGTTGCGTGCGATGACGGCCGCGGTGCGCCGGTCGGACTCGACGAAAACCGCGGACGCGGCGCCGCGCGACAGCGCCTCCAGCCCCAGCGCGCCCGAACCGGCGTAGAGGTCCAGCACCGCCAGGCCAGTCATCGCCCGCCGGGCGGTCACGACGTTGAACAGCGACTCGCGCACCCGATCGGTGGTCGGCCGGGTTCCCCGCGGCGGCACGGCGATGCGCCGGCCCCCGGCGACGCCGCCGATGATCCGGGTCACCCGCGGACGCTCACAAAAGCGTCGACCAATAGCTCCAGAACCGCACCACGATCAGCAGGAACACCGCCGTGAACCACAGCGCGGCGATCGACCACCGCCACTGGTACAGCGCCCAGGCCGCACCGGATCGGCGTCGTTGCAGCGCCGGACGAAACGCGATCGACGCGGCCACCACCAGCAGCGGGATGGTGACCGCCCAGACCACCATGCAGTACGGACACAACGCCCCGATGCGATACAGGCTCTGAAAGATCAGCCAGTGCACGAACACCGCGCCGATCAGGGCCCCCACCGTCAGTCCGGCCCAATACCATTGGGGCAACGGCACTTTCGCCACCGCCAGCACACCGGTGACGACCACCACGGCGAAGCCCACCAGGCCCAGCAGCGGGTTGGGGAAGCCCAGAATCGACGCCTGCGGCGTGACCATCACCGAGCCGCACGACAGGATCGGATTGATGTTGCAGGACGGCACGTACGACGGGTTGAGCAGAATGTCGATCTTCTCCACCGTCAGCGTCACCGAGGCAACCAGGCCGATCACCCCGGCGATCAGCACCCACCAGGCGCTGGGCGCGGGCACGCCCGCCGGGGCACGCGAATCCGGTGTCGGGTCGGCGGATTGCGCCGCCACCGCACCGGTCACGTGGCCGCGGGAGCGACGGCGGTGTCGAGGCCCGGCACGTCGCCCACGATCTGTTTGATCTTGGCGACCAGCGCGTCAGGCGTCGACGGCTCGTAATCGTCGCCGTTGATCTTGACGGTCGGGGTCGCGGTGATGTGCGCGGCGGCGGCCTCGCCGGTGACCTTGGAAAGGTATTTGCCGCTGTTGATGCAGTCGGGGACCTTGCCCACGACGCCGGCCTCGCGGGCGAGTTCGATCAGCCTCGCGTTGTCGGGGAAGCTGGTGCCGCGCTCGCTGGGCTGGATGTTGGTGCTGAATAGCGCGGCATGGAAACGGCGAAACGCATCGAGGGATTCGTCGGCGACGCATAGGGCCGCCGCACCCGCCCGCGACGAATAGTTCTGGCTCTTTGCGCTGTCGAGAATCGACACCATGGAGTAATCGGCCGCAATGGCGCCGATGTCGATGAGCTTGGACACCGTCGGCCCGAAGGTGCGCTCGAAATTACCGCAGGCCGGGCACAGAAAATCCTCGTAGAACGACACCACGGCCTTGGGGTTGCTGGTCCCCGGCTGGGTGACCAGCTTGCTCGACGTCACCCGCACCGTATCGCCCGCGCCGGTGGCGCCGCCCTTCTTGTGATGCGACGTCACGATGTAGAAGACGAGCGCGACCGCGAAGATCACGATGAGGGCGGTTCCGCCGATCTGGACGAGTCGGCCGGATTTGCCGGTGGCCGACTTTACATCGAATCGCGGGGGACGTTTGGGTTTGTCGGCCACGGGTCGCTTATCCTTCGGTGCTGGCTTGTCCGGCGGTCGGACAAATGCCTCTAGATTACCGGCGCCAACCGCCCAACAATCAGACCCGGCTCAGGTGCGCGCGCAGGGCCGAAATTAGCTCACCGGTCGCGGCGGCGCTGTCGCCCCCCAGCTGGAACAGATTGACGAAGCCATGGGTCAGCGAACCCAGGTAACGCAGGTCTACCGCGGTCCCGGCGGCCCGCAGCGCCGCCGCGTAGCTCTCCCCCTCGTCGCGCAACGGGTCGAAGCCCGCCACCGCGATCAGCGCAGGCGCCAGCCCGGACAGCGACTCGGCCAACAGCGGCGACACCCGCGGATCGGCGCTGTCGAGGCCCGAACGCCTCAGGTATTGCGACTCGAACCAGTCGATGTCCCGCTTGGTCAGCAGGAAGCCGCGGGAGAACAGGCTCAGTGACCGGGTCCGGGCCGTGAAGTCGGTCCGCGGGTAGATCAGCCACTGCAGCACGGGCGCCGGGCCGCCTGTGTCTTGGGCCTCGTCCCGCGCCAGTTGGCACACGACGGCCGCCAGGTTGCCGCCCGCACTGTCCCCGCCCACCGCGACACGCCCGGGGACCGCGCCGAGTTGGTCGGCGTGCTCGTGGGCCCACTTGAACGCCGCATAGGCGTCCTCGACCGCGGCCGGGGCCGGATGCTCGGGAGCCAGCCGGTAGTCGATCGACAACACGTGGACGCCCGCGTCACGGCAGGTCAACCGGCACAGCGTGTCATGGGTGTCCAGGTCGCCGATCGCCCAGCCGCCGCCGTGGTAGAAGACCAGCAGGGGCGCGGGCGCACCATCGGCCGGGCGGTAGTGCCGCGCCGCGATCTCACCGGCCGGCCCGGGCAGCGACAGGTCGTCGGTCTCGACGTGAATCTGCGGGCCGGGCAAGCCCACCGTCGTCTCACGCATCTGGGCGCGCGAGGCCTCCGGGTCGTCGTCCACGACCAGGCCGTCGATGCCGACGGCGCGCAGGCCCGACAGCATCAGCTGCAGCGTGGGATCGAGCGTGTTGCCGTCGATGATGACCGAACGACCACGGACCAGCGCCCGCCTGACGGCGGTCGGGATCCACGGAATGACGTTGACGCCAACGGTGGTAACCGCGCCCTGCACGCGGCTGGTCAGGCTCATCGAGTCCCGCGTGCCTGGCAGACTTCGTGTCATGGGCAGCCCCCTCGATAAACCCTCGATAAACCCTCGATAAACGCAGTCACACTCAATGACGGCGATCCCGTCGTCGGCTCCGGAGTCGCCTAGGGAGTCTTCCAGGCCCGAGCAGGCCGTCGGTGCCGCGCCACCAACTTTACGTGGTGACCAAATTGCGGCACGCCGACCAGGCTCACCCGGCGGTATGGCACATCCAGCTCGGTAATATCGTGATCCCCGAGTCGGTGAACCCCACAGGATTGCGAGCAACTTCGACGTGTTCGATTTCGAACCCAGTGACGATGGAATGGCGTCGATCTCCTCGCTCGATGATGGAACACGGCTTGGTCCGAATCCGCGAACATTCAATTTCACAGGTAGGTGAGCCACGTTGACTGGCGAGTCGGGCGCCGACGTACCCTCAATAGCTCTGAACGACGAAAACACCATGCCGGTGCTCGGCCTGGGGGTCGCCGAATTATCGGACGACGAGACCGAACGGGCGGTGTCGGCCGCGCTGGAGGTCGGCTGCCGGCTCATCGACACCGCCGCGGTCTACGGCAACGAAGCCGCCGTCGGCCGCGCGATCGCGGCTTCGGGGATTCCCCGCGCGGAGCTGTTCGTCACCACCAAGCTGGCCACCGCCGACCAGGGTTTCAGCAAGGCCCCGGCGGCCTGCAACGCCAGCCTGGAGCGACTGGGCCTGGACTACGTCGACCTCTACCTGATTCACTGGCCGGCACCGTCGCTGGGCAAGTACGTCGACGCCTTCGGCGGGATGATCCAGTCCCGCGGAGAAGGGCATGCCCGCTCGATCGGCGTCTCGAACTTCACCGAAGAACACCTGTCGATGGTCATCGACCTCACCTTCGTCACCCCGGCGGTCAACCAGATTGAGCTGCACCCGCTGCTCAACCAGGCCGAGCTGCGCAAGGCGAACGCGCAGCACAACGTCGTGACGCAGTCCTACACCCCGCTGGTCCTCGGCAAGCTGCTGGACAACCTGACCGTGGCCTCGGTCGCCGGCGAATACGGCAAGACGCCCGCACAGGTGCTGCTGCGGTGGAACGTGCAACTGGGTAATGCGGTCGTCTTCCGGTCGACCAAGCCCGACCGCATCGCCAGCAACCTGGACATCTTCGACTTCGAATTGGCCGCCGAGCACATGGACGCGATCAACGGCCTCAACGACGGCACCCGGCTGCGCCCGGACCCGAACACCTACGACGGCGCGTGATAACAACGCAGGGTGCGCAGGTGTATTTCTCGGCCGCCGGCGATGCGGACTTCGACGTCGGGGAAAGCAAATCGGAACACCGCCGAGATGTGTAGGCCGCGCTGCGGGGTCGGCTCCCAATGCCCGCCCAGGGGTGTCTTGGAACGGGATGAGGAAGTTCACCGGCACTGAGTTCGGTTGGAGCCATGGCGACATCGACGATGTCTTCGTTGGATTCGCCCATTGCAAAGATGGCGCCTGAGCACGTCGACAGGCCAGCGCCCTTGGCGTCGGTGACGGTGGCGGCCCGGTCGTCGAAGGTATGGGTCGAGCAGATCCGCGCGTAGTTGTCGGCGCTGGCGTTGAGGTTGTGGTTGTAGACGTCGGCGCCGATCTCGTGGAGCTGGTCGGCTTGCCCGCGTTTGAGCAGCCCGAGGGATACGCACGCCTCCACGGCCGGAGCGGAATCTTTGATCGTGTCGGCAACGCGTTTAATATCGCGGTCGCTCGGTCCGCGTCCGGCGGCAACCGGACATACGCGTTTGGCCCCAACATCGATCGCGCACTGCGCGTGGCGGGCAGCCTCATCGGTGTCGATCCAGGAGTACTTGAGGATCTCGGCGGTCGAGCCGAGCCGTTGCGAGCAGTAATTGCAATCCTCCGGGCACATACCGGATTTCATGTTCACCAAATAATTGAGCTTGACCCGCCGCCCGAAGAACTCACGGCGCACCCGTCCAGCCGCGGCGATCACGTGCCAGTGGTGAATGGTCGACCGGCTTGCCGCCGAGGAGCGCGAGGCCTGGGGGTCGGTGTCTCGGTGTTGGCCAGGTGAAGGTGGGGTGGGTGCTGGGTCAATCGGGTTTGTGGTGATGGCGGTGGTGCTGGTCAACGCGGTGCTGGTGATGCTTTCGCTCGTTTGTTCGGTGGTGACGTGTGGGCGAACTGGACATACCTGAGAATTACTTAGGTTCGCAGGCCTTTCGATCGGGCCTAGGCAGTCGCGTGCAGAACGTGCGGCTCAGCAATCCTCATGAACGTGACAACTCCTGGTAGCCAGGCCATACACCCGTATCGCAGCAAACCCTCTCCACCATGAGGGTAGTTCAATTTGAAAGTACCCATCGGTAGCGGCAGACCCGCATCCACCCCCCTTACTCAACATAACTATCACCGCAACACAAAGACCGGTGGCCCGGGCATACAGGACACCCATTATTTTTGCTGAAATATACTTTTGCTTTTTGCTGGGATCGCCGATATCGACAAATACCTCACCAGCAAGTCACGGTAGTAATGGTCAGCTTCACGGAATTCCTCGGGGTTGGGCGGGGTTGTTGCTCAGGTCATTCTGGCAGATGCGATCTGCAGCGCAGGGCCGCGGCGTCGTGATGTGCGTCGGTCGGGCACTGCCACCACCCCACGACTCACAAATCAACCACACCGACTGATCATCAGCTTTAGCTCCTCGCCGGATTCCTTTCCCGCAGCTCCGATGCGAGCCGAACCGGCACAGCAACCACACCGACATCCATCCGCGTTAACGGTGATGTCGTTTTACCAGTCCCCCAATCCCACATGCCGCGCCCTATTCCCGCGGCGTGACTATTCGTGATGATTGAGGCCTATCCGGCCGGGGTGTAAAGGGTCAGCCTCGGGTCATAATTTCGCTCTTACTGTGGCCGGGTTTTGCTGCCAACACCTCTCGTGGGGGCTTATTTCCTGGTGTGTTGGCGCGATTTTGTCAACGTAATTCTCAGCTATGTTTTTGATCCATCGTCACCGTTGTCGGTCCAGGGAAGGCTCGCAAATGAAACGCAAACACCACCGCATGCGGCGAAACCACCGCACCGCCAAGGCACGCCGTCACGGTCGCGTGATCGGCATGAGCACCGCCGCCGGCGCATTTCTGACCGCCGCAATCACCCCGATGGCCGCCGCACCCCCAGCCCGCGCCGGGGTGCTCGACATGATCATCGACCCCCTCCTCCAGCCGGTAATCACCGCCGCCAGCACGGCCGCCCAACAAGGCATCAACGCCGGCACTACGGCTTTGGAGGGTGTTACCGCGGGCACCACGGCCGCGCTCGATGGCCTGAGCGCGGGTGCGAGTGCGGCTGCTTTCGACGGCATTCATACCGCCGCGCTCGAGGGCATTACTCATAGCATTAATGCCAGCGTCGCCGCTTTTAATGCCGGCGCGTTGGGCACCACTCTCGAGGGTGTGCATGCCAGTGCTGCGGCCGCCCTCAACATCGACGGGCTTAGTGCCGCCGCCGTCGAAAACCCTCGTGTCGTGCTGAATGACCTCATCTACGGCGCGTTCGAGACGTTCTATACCGGGATTCACGGGGCTGGTGAGTCGTGGATTGCCAGCCCAACCGGCCAATCCGTGGACGGGGTAATCAATGCGCCGTTCGTCGATTTATTCGGACGTGACCTGATCGGCAATGGCGTCACCAATGCCGGCCCCAACACCTCGTTAATCGGCAGTCTCGGGCTCAACGGCAGCCTCCACGATGGCGGGTTCCTATTCGGTGATGGCGGATCGGGTGCGGCCGGCACCGCCACTCACCCCGTTGGCTATGCCGGTGGTTCGGCCGGGTTGATCGGTAATGGCGGTGTTGGCGGCGCCGGCCTTGTCAACAACCCCGGTGGTGTTGTTGCCGGCACTGGCGCTAACGGTGGCGCCGGTGGCGCCGGTGGCTTCCTGATGGGCAACGGCGGCGCGGGCGGGGCTGGCGGCTCCACCATCGCTGCCGGCACTTACTCCGGCAAGGGTGGTGCTGGTGGTGCGGGTGGCCTGCTGTTCGGCAACGGCGGCAACGGTGGTGCCGCCGGCGGCGCTACCGGTACCGACGCAAACGGCGGTACGGGCGGGGGCGGAGGCAACAGCGCCGCGCTTGTCGGTAACGGCGGCGCTGGCGGGGCCGGCGGCTCTGCCCCCGGCGGTTGGGGCTATGCGGGTGGTTCCGGCGGTTTCGGCGGGATGCTAGCCGGCAACGGTGGCAATGGCGGCAACGGCAGCCTCAGCTTTTACGTCTGGAGTGGCAACGTCGCCGGGGTCGGCGGACTCGCCGGGATCCTCGGCCAAAGCGGTGTCAACGGCAGCCCTGGGACCAACCCGACCTAGAGAGCGTGATGGCGCCTACTGAGAAGGCGTCGAGTCTACGAACATCCAGACCACAGACAGCAAAGGATTACAACAAATGCAACAGCGAACAGCTTTCCGGCCTCTGGTCACCGCGGGTGCCGCGGCGGTAAGTGCCAGCATGATCGCCTTAACCCCGGTGGTGTCCAACGACGTGGCTGCAGATATCCAGCACGGCGTGGTGAACGTCGAGCACCGCGCGGTAGCGCTGGCCGATACCGTCATAAACCCCATCCAAAGTTGGATGGACCTCATTCAAACGACGCAGACCAATCTGCAGACGGTAACGCAGGACTTTCTTAGTCTTCCGTTCCCGGCGGCGCAGCAGCTAGCTGCGAACTGGCTTCAGTTCGGCGATCTCTACGTGTCGACCATGCAGACCGGCGCGACCGATGCCGTCAGTTACTTCACTGGATCCGGTGCTAGTGATTTTCTACCTCTGCTTTACTCGGGATCTCAGGATCTGGTTGCGGGCAACGTTGCAGGTTGGATAAGCAATCTAATCAATGCTTTATATCAGCAACCCCTTTTTCAAATTGGGTACCCACTGGAAGCTACGTTGGATATCCCTAAAACTATGTCAACGAACTTCGGATATGCGGTCAACGCGCTATTGGGCGGCGGCGTAACGGATCTTGGTGTTTACCTTGTTTTGGGGCCAGGTCAAATCGGGCACGCATTCGGATCCAGTTTGCAAGCGGCCGTTAATTCAGCCAATAGCGGAGATCTAGCTGGAGCATTCATTAACTTGCTCAATGTTCTACCCGTGACGTTGGACGCAATCATCAATGGAACCGGATCACCGCCTGAGTTTGGCCTTATCAATACGCCATATGCTGGCCTATACGTCGAGCTTTCAGATATTTCATATAACCTTGCGCAAGCTATCGTCGCCCCCAATAGTCAAAACATCGTGAACGGTGGCAGCCTCCCGGTAGCAACCCAGGAATTTCTGACCCAGCTGACTACGGGTTGGCCGTCTCTACAAGTTGCCTTCAATCAACTGTTGAACACGGTGGGTCAGTTGCTCGGCGGCGGCGGTGCCGCCGCTACTGCCGGCTTCGTGAATGCTGATAGCGCTATGGCTGGCCTGGCGGCTGGCCTGCCCGGATTGTCAACCGATCTGTTGAAGGGTTTTGACCCGGCGGCGGTGACCAACATTGCAGGTTGGCTCGGTACGTCAATGGCGACCGATATCGCCGCTGCTCTGCCAGCCGATATTGCTGGTGTGCTGCCGGGCGATGTCCCTGCCATGGCGGGTCGTCTGGGTGCTGATCTTGCGTCGGTGCTGCCGGGGATGATCTTGAGCGTTTTGCATTTCTGAGTTCTGCTGCTTTGAGTCCGGCGGCGGTCACCGATGCTGCGAGCCGGTGACCCGCTAACGGCGATCGGCCCCCTTTTCTCAAGAAGGGGGCCGATCGTTTAATTGGTGGGCTTGTCGACACGCCTCTACCCTGTAGACAGTGGGTTTGTTTTAATCGGGTCAGCAGCTGCATCGCGTGTGGGGGATCGATTCGGTGAACGATCTTGGGTGGCGTTTAGGCGCCGTTTTTCGGTGTGGCCATCATCGTTGTTCGATCGTGGTATCCAGCACGGTGGACTGTTTCCGCGGAGGGGCCTTTTAACTGTCTACGCAGGACGGGCTGGTTGTCTTTAACCGTGAAGACGTCGTCAGGATGGTTTGTTCAACGAATGGACCAAGGCGGTGCTGAAACGCTGGCTGCAGATCACGATGGTCCATTGTCGCGGTGATGAATCTGGGGGACCTGGTCGGGTAATCCTGTAACGGGGTAACCGTCAGATAATAATTTCGCTCTCATTGCGGCCGGGTTTTGCTGCTAATACCTATCGTGAGGGTTTATTGCCTGGTGTGTTGGCGTGATTTTGTCAACGTAATTCTCAGCTATGTTTTTGATCCATCGTCACCATTGCTGGGACAGGAAGGCTCGCAAATGAAACGCAAACACCACCGCATGCGGCGAAACCACCGCACCGCCAAGGCACGCCGTCACGGTCGCGTGATCGGCGTGAGCACCGCCGCCGGCGCATTTCTGACCGCCGCAATCACCCCCCTCGCCCCCCTCGCCGCCGCACCTGCGGCCCGTGCCGGGGTGCTCGACATGATCATCGACCCCCTCCTCCAGCCCGTGATCACCGCTGCCAGCCAAGCCGCCCTTGAGGGCATTAATGCAGGCACCACGGCTCTGGAGGGTGTTACCGCGGGCACCGCCGCGGCACTCGACGGCATCAACGCGGGCACGCTTGCCCTCGACAGCCTCAGCGCCGCCACCACCGCCTTCGACGGCGTTCATACAGCCACCCTCGAAGGCATTACTAACAGCATCAATGCCAGCGCCGCTGCCGTCGACCTCGGCGGTCTTAGTGCTGCTGTCTCGGCTGCGGAGTCTCCTCAAGCTGCGCTGAACCAGCTCGTGTACGGAGCGTTCGACAACCTCTATACCGCGATTTACACAGGCGGCCAAGACTGGATAGCCAGCCCAACCGGCCAATCCGTGGACGGGGTGATCAATGTGCCGTTCGTCGACCTGTTCGGACGCGACCTGATCGGCAACGGCGTCGACAACTTCACCGGCCCCAACGCCTCGTTAATCGGCCAGTTTGGACTCAACGGCAGCCTCCACGACGGCGGGTTCTTGTTCGGCAACGGCGGAAACGGTGCCGCCGGCCTCGCCGGTGGCTCCGCCGGCTTGATCGGCAACGGCGGCATCGGTGGCACCGGCCTGTCCGCTACCACTGCCGGCGGCGCTGGTGGCACTGGCGGCTGGCTGATGGGTAACGGCGGAGCCGGCGGTGCCGGTTTTGCCGCCGCTACCACCGCCGGCGGTAACGGCGGTAACGGCGGTAACGGCGGTCTCCTGTTCGGCAACGGCGGCGACGGCGGCGTCGGCGGCGCTGCCGGCGTGTCCGCGACTCGCGGTTTCAATGGCGGGGCTGGCGGTGCCGGCGGCAACGGAGGCTGGCTGGTCGGTAACGGCGGCGACGGGGGCCTTGGCAATAACGGTACAGCCGTTGCGAGAGTCGGTGGTAACGGTGGCGCCGGTGGCGCCGGTGGCTTCAGTGGGCTGCTGGCCGGCGTCGGTGGCAGTGGCGGTAACGGCGGTAATGGCGCCGCCGGCAGCCTGGTAGTTGGTACCGGCGGCCGCGGTGGCTACGGCGGACTTGGCGGCATCCTCGGCCAGAACGGTACGGCCGGTACGCGCGGTGCAGCGGGCTAATACCCCCTTGGGCGGAATCGCTTCTAAACGCCTACGAATACCCAGATCACAGACAGCAAAGGAACAAAGCGCATGCAACAGTTAGCAGCCTTCCGGCCCCTCGTCTCCGCGGGCGCCGCGGCAGTAGGTGCCAGCTTGATCGCCCTGACGCCGGCCGTGTCCAACGACGTCGCAGCCGACCTGCAACAAAGCGTCGTCAGCATCCAGCACCGCGCGGTCGAGCTCACCACCGATGAGTACGCCGTCAACCCGCTCCAAACCTGGCTCGACGTCTTCACTGACTCGGCCGCTAACCTGCAGACGATTTATAACACCTGGTCCCAGATTCCCGCGGTCCTCGCCCAACAGGTTGGCGCGAACTGGATCCAATACGCCGACACCTACGTCGGCGGTTACCAAGCCGCCGCCAACGGCACACTCACCTATTTCACCGGTACTAACCCCCTATCAGCCGATTTTTGGCCTTTGGTAACCACGGCGCTCACCAATGCACAGTCGGGCGATATTTATGACGCAGTTGGAAATCTGCTCTACGCCTTCTATCAGGGTCCGATATTAGGGATTTTTGAACCAATGGAGAATATCTTAACTATTCCTGTAGATATTTCGAAGAACATCGGGAATGCAACGCCAGTCCTGCTGGGCACGCCCCCAATCCTCCAGTCCCTTATCGTCGGGCTCGGCGAGTTCGCGCTCCAATTCGGTCAAGGAATCGAAGACGCGCTGGGCGAGAGCCTTCAGGTCGCCTACAACGCGTATGCTGCCGGAGACCTGTTAGGTGCGGCGCTTAATCTGCTCAATACGCCCGGAGTGGTCGCGGACGCCGCCCTCAATGCCTCCGCTGGCGGCACTGCGGGCCTTCTCTCTCCCGGGGGCAGCGAGCACATAGCCGGTTTGCTCTCGCTACTGGTGAACACCGTTCCGAAGCTACTCGCCGAGGCGATCCCGGCTCCCGGAGCACAAAACATCACCGCCGGCGGCAGCCTCCTGACCGCGTGGCAAGGATTCCTGAATCAATTTCTGACTGGTTGGCCCTCACCGAACGAGATCGTCGATAACATCCTTAATGTCTTCCGGACTTATGCTGGCTTGCCTGGTTTGGCTAGCGCGGCCAATGTCGGCAGCGTGGCCGACGTCGCCACCACGGCATCCGCCGCCGCCTCCTTGTCGGCGAATTTCGCGAGTGTGACTGATCTCAGTAGCGTGGCGGCCTTGTCGGTCCTGCCGGCCGATATTGCTGGTGTGCTGCCGGGCGATGTCGCCAACATTGCGGGTCACCTGGGTGCTGATCTTGCATCGGTGCTGCCGGGAATGATCCTGAGCATTTTGCATTTCTGAGTCTCACTGCTCTAAGTCCGGCGGCGGTCACCGATGCTGCGAGCCGGTGACCTGCTAACGGCGATCGGCCCCCTTTTCTTCAGAAGGGGGCCGATCGTTTATTGGTCGGCTTGCCGACACGCCTCTACCCAGGCGTAGGGGCGAATCGGTGAGCCAGTAGACGCCGCCGACACGGCGCTGCGTGAACCAAACATTTCCATCGCCAGCATGCGCACTAAAAGTCCGAAGTCGGGACTTGATTATGAATCTGGGGGATCTGGCTCGGGCGCGGGTCGGGTAATTCCCGTAACGGGGTCGGCATCAGATAATAATTTCGCTCTCACTGCGGCCGGGTTTTGCTGCCAATACCTCTCGTAGGGGTTTATTTCTTATTGTGTTGCCGTGATTTTGTCAACGTAATTCTCAGCTATGTTTTTGATCCATCGTCACCGTTGTCGGTCAAGGGAAGGCTCGCAAATGAAACGCAAACACCACCGCATGCGGCGAAACCACCGCACCGCCAAGGCACGCCGTCACGGTCGCGTGATCGGCGTGGGCACCGCCGCCGGCGCATTTCTGACCGCCGCAATCACCCCGATGGCCGCCGCACCTGCTGCCCGCGCGGGTGTGCTCGACATGATCATCGACCCCCTCCTCCAGCCGGTAATCTCCGCTGCCAGCCAAGCCGCCCTTGAGGGCATTAATGCAGGCACCACGGCTCTGGAGGGTATTACCGCGGGCACCACGGCCGCGCTCGATGGCCTGAGCGCGGGTGCGAGTGCGGCTGCGTTCGACGGCATTCATACCGCCGCGCTCGAGGGCATTACTCATAGCATTAATGCCAGTGTTGCCGCCTTCAACGCCGGCGCACTAAACAGTGCCTTCGAGGGTGTGCATGCCAGCGCTGCTGCCGCCCTCAACGTCGACGGTCTTAGCGCTGCTGTCTCGGCCGCGGAGTCTCCTCAAGCTGCGCTGAATAACCTCGTGTATGGGGCGTTCGACAGTTTCTATACCGCGATTTACACAGGCGGCCAGGACTGGATCGCCAGCCCGCTCGGACAGCAAGTGGATGGGGTAATCAATGCGCCGTTCATCGACTTGTTCGGACGCGACCTGATCGGCAACGGCGTCGACAACTTCACCGGTCCCAACACCTCGTTGTTAGGCAGTCTCGGGCTCAACGGCACCCTCCACGATGGCGGGTTCCTATTCGGCGATGGCGGAGCCGGTGCGGCCGGTACCGCCACCCACACTGCTGGTGGAGTCGGCGGTGCCGCCGGGCTGATCGGCAACGGCGGGGCCGGTGGTGCCGGATTCAGCCCTGCCAGCGGTGCTGGCGGTAACGGCGGTGCCGGCGGTTTCGGTGGGTTGCTGATGGGTAACGGTGGCGCCGGCGGTGCGGGCGGTGTCAACGCTGGCTACAGCTTCGGCCGCGGTGGTGCCGGGGGTAATGCCGGCATCCTGTTCGGTAACGGCGGTGCTGGCGGCGCCGGCGGAGTCAGCAACCCCAACGGCGGTTACGGCGGCCGCGGTGGTGCTGGCGGTAACGGTGCCTGGCTGGTCGGTAACGGGGGCAACGGTGGTTCTGCCCCCAACAACATCTACGGTTCCGGAGATTACAACGCTGGTAATCCCGGTGGTGCCGGCGGTTTCAGCGGGTTACTGGCCGGCAACGGTGGCGCTGGCGGCAACGGCGGCAACGCCACCCCCGGCTACGGCTACAGCGGCGGTGCCGGTGGTGTCGGCGGACTCGCCGGATTCCTCGGCCGAGTTGGTGCGGCCGGCATACCTGGAACCAGCGGCTAATACCCCCTCGGGCGCAATGGCCTCTGCACGCTCACGAATACCCAGACCACTGACAGCAAAGGAACAACTCGCATGCAACAGCTCACAGCCCTTCGGCCTCTCGTCTCCGCGGGTGCCGCGGCAGTCGGTGCCAGCCTGATCGCCCTGACACCGGCGGTCTCCAACGATGCCGCAGCCGATCTCCAACACAGCGGGGTCACTATTGAGCAGCGCGCGGTCGAACTCGCGAGCACGGATTACGCCGTCAACCCGCTGCAAACCTGGCTTGATGTCTTCACGAACGCGGCCGCCAACCTACAGACCATTGGCGCCGACTGGGCCCAGATTCCCGCAGTGCTCGCCCAACAAGTGGCCGCGAACTTGATCCAGTACGCGAACCTCTACATCGGCTCGTACCAATCCGCCGCAAATGGCGCTCTTCAGTTCTACACCTCAACCGTCACTCTTCACGACATCCCGATCTATTTTTGGCCGCTTGTGACCAGCGGACTCGCTGACTTCCAGTCGGGTCAGATCTCAAGTGGGGTTGAGCAAGTGGGCAACGCGTTGCTTCAAGGCCCCATCCAAGAGGTTCTCCAGCCAATGGAAAACACTCTGCAGATCCCTATATATTTTACGCAGAATATCGCGAACGCTACGGATGCTCTCCTTAACACCAACAATGGCGGCGTCATCGAGTCGGTCGGTGCGTACGCGCTCTTCGGGTTCAGCGGCGCTCTTGAACATTCGCTCGGTGATAGCCTGCAAGCCGCTTACGATGCGTTCGGTGCTGGGGATCCGGTAGATGGGGTGCTCAATCTACTCAATACCCCGGGTGCGGTAGCCAACGGTGTGATCAACGGGACCCCTAATGCTCAGGGTCTCCTTTCACCGGAGAACGGTGTGTTGCAGAGTGGTTTGCTCTCGATATTCGCGAACCTGGCCCCCCAAAATTTAGCGAAGGCGATCGTTGTTCCCGGTGGGGCCAATATTACGAACGGCGACAGCCTGGCCACGGCGTGGGGATCATTCTTGAACATGGCGGCCGGTGGTTGGCCGTCTCCGAACGAGATCGTCAATAACATCCTTAATGTCTTCCGGACCTACGCCGGCTTGCCTGGTTTGGCTGCTGGCTTGCCTGGTTTGGCTAGCGCGGCCAATGTCGGCAGCGTGGCCGACTTCGCCACCGCGGCATCGGCCGCCGCCTCTTTGTCGGCGAATTTCGCGAGTGTGACTGATCTCAGTAGCGTGGCGGCCTTGTCGGTCCTGCCGGCCGATATTGCTGGTGTGCTGCCGGGCGATGTCGCCAACATTGCGGGTCATCTGGGTGCTGATCTTGCGTCGGTGCTGCCGGGAATGATCCTGAACGTTTTGCATTTCTGAGCCTTACTGCTCTAAGTCCGGCGGCGGTCACCGATGCTGCGAGCCGGTGACCTGCTAACGGCGATCGGCCCCCTTTTCTTCAGAAGGGGGCCGATCGTTTATTGGTTGGCTTGCGGATTCGCCTCTACCCTTGAGACAGCACATGGGTTTCAAGCGTGTCAGCAGCTGCATCGCGTGCGGGGGACCGATTCGGTGGACGATCTTGGGTGGTTTTTAGGCACCGTTTTTTGGTGTGGCCGTCATCGTTGTTCGGTCGTGGTCTCCCGCACGGTGGACTGTTTCCGCGGAGGGGCCTTTTAACTGTCTACGCAGGATGGCCTGGTTGTCTTTAACGGTGAAGACGTCGTCGGGGTGGTTTGTTCAACGAATGGACCAAGGCGGTGCTGAAACACTGATTGCGAATCGCGATGGCGCATTATCGCGGTGATGAATCTGAGGATCCGGTCGGGCAATTCCCGTAACAGGGTTAACGTCAGATAATAATTTCGCTCTTACTGTGGCCGGGTTTTGCTGCCAATACCTATCCTGGGGGCTTATTTCCTGGTGTGTTGCCACGATTTTGTCAACGTAATTCTCAGCTATGTTTTTGATCCATCGTCACCGTTGTCGGTCCAGGGAAGGCTCGCAAATGAAACGCACACAGCACCGCATGCGGCGAAACCACCGCACCGCCAAGGCACGCCGTCACGATCGTGTGATCGGCGTGGGCACCGCCGCCGGCGCATTCCTGAGCGCCGCGATGACCCCGATGGCCGCCGCACCTGCTGCCCGCGCCGGGGTGCTCGACATGATCATCGACCCCATCATCCAGCCCGTGATCACCGCCGCCAGCACGGCCGCCCAAGAAGGCATCAACGCCGGCACGCTTGCCCTTGACAGCGTGAGCACCGGTGCGAGTGCTGGTGCGGCGGCTTTCGACGGCATTCATTCGGCCGCGCTCGAGGGCATTACTAATAGCATTAATGCCAGTGTTGCCGCCTTTAATGCCGGCGCACTAAACAGTGCCCTTGAGGGTATGCATGCCAGCGCTGCAGCCGTCGATCTTGGTGGTTTTAGTGCTGCTGTCTCTGCTGCAGAGTCTCCTCGAGCCGCGCTTAATGACCTCATCTACGGCGCGTTCGACAGTTTCTATAACGGGATTCACGGGGCTGGTGAGGCATGGATTGCCAGCCCCACCGGCCAGCAAGTGGACGAAGTGATCAACGGGCCGTTCGTCGCCCTGTTCGGGCGCGACCTGATCGGCAACGGCGTCAACGGCTTCACCGGCGCCAACACCTCGCCGATCGGCGGCATCGGCGCTAATGGCAGCCTCGCCGACGGCGGGTTCCTGTTCGGCGACGGCGGGACTGGGGCGGCCGGCACCGCCGCTCACCACACCGGTTTCGCCGGCGGGGCCGCCGGGCTGATCGGCAACGGCGGCGCAGGCGGAGCCGGCTTCAGCAATGCCAGCGGCGTAGGCGGCACCGGTGGTATCGGTGGTGTCGGCGGCATCTTGATGGGCAATGGGGGTGCCGGTGGTGTCGGTGGCTTCGGTTACACCAGCAGTTCAGCCGGTAACGGTGTCGGTGGCGCTGGCGGTGCCGCCGGCATCCTGTTCGGCAACGGCGGTGCCGGCGGTAACGGCGGCAATGCCGGCCCTGGCGGTTGGTACACCGGTAAGGGCGGTGCCGGCGGTAACGCGGCCTGGCTGGTCGGTAATGGCGGGGCTGGCGGCACCGCCCCCAACGCCCCTAGCGGCGGCGGTGCTTACGGGGGCGGCGGTGCCGGTGGTGCCGGCGGTTTCAGCGGGTTACTGGCCGGCAATGGCGGTGTTGGCGGCAACGGCGGTAACGCCACCCCCGGCTACGGCTACGCCGGCGGCAAGGGGGGACTCGGCGGTCTCGCCGGGATCCTCGGCCAAAACGGTGCGGCCGGCACAAATGGGACCCACGGCTAATACCCCTGTGAACGTCGTGGGCCTCTGCACGCCCACGACTACCTAGACCACACACAGCAAAGGAACAACACCCATGCACCAGCGAACAGCCCTCCGACCCCTCATCACCGCGGGCGCCGCGGCACTAGGCGCCAGCCTGATCGCCCTCACCCCCGCAGTCTCCAACGACGCAGCCTCCGACCTCCAGCGCAGTGTCACCGCCGCTCAGCACCGCGCGGTCGAGCTGCTGAGCAGCGACCCCGGGGTCGTCAACCCCATCCAAACCTGGATCGACGTCTTCCAACAAGCGGGCGCCAACCTGCAAACGATTGGAAGCAACATGAGCCACGGGGGCACGATTTTCTTCCCGCTGGCCCAGCAGCTGGCCGCGAACTGGATCACCTACGCGAGCATCTACGTCGGCCAGACGGGGCCGGGCGCGGTTGGTGGCACGTTCGCGAACGCGTACAAGGGTGCCGTCGAAGGTGCCTACAACTTCTTCACTAATGCGAATGGAGCAGGCAACGGTTATTCAGTTTTCGACAACCTCACCTATGCGATCACTGCCATTCAGCAAGGTAACTTCATCGACGCCTTCGACCCCGAGGGCCTTTACGGGTTCTGGTACGGGCCGGCTTCGAACATATTCCAACCGATGGAAACCATCCCGACCATCCTCGCCTACATGTCGACCAACTTCGCGGCCCTTGGCAACCTCGCATTTAACGAGCCGAGTGAGCTCAGTGACTCGATATTGTCAATGCTCGGTGCCTTTTTTGCCGTAGGTGTGAGTAGCAGCATCTTCGCTGCCCTTGGCGCCGGTTTTCAGAATGCTTACGACGGGTTCGCCGCTGGTGACCTGCCGGCGGGGGTGAGCAATTTGCTCAATATCCCGGGGCTACTCGCGGGGGCAATCCTCAATGGATACGGTAACGGCGGGATCGGCAACACCGGTATCCTCAGTCCCACCAGCCTCCTGACAAAACCTGGCCTGTTGAACACGTTGGCGGTCTGGATTCCCCAGACACTCGCCTCGGACATTGTTGTTCACAATCAGGTGACAGGCACGGTGCTCACGCCCAATATTTTGGAAGGTGGCAGTCTGGCTAATGCGTTCTCGCAATTGGCGAGCCAGGTGACCACCGGTTGGCCGACCCCGAATATGTGGGTCGATGGTTTACTGAATGTGTTCCAGAGCTACCTTGAGTTCTTCGGCGGCGGGGGTGGCCTGGGTGGCGCGGCCTCGGCTGCGGCGGCCGATGTCGCGGGGATTGCCCCGTCGGTGGCGACTGAGATTAGCGGCATAGCCCCGTCGATCGCGACGAACATCGCCGGGACGCTGGCACCCGAGCTCGGGAGACTGGCGGTCAACGTGCTCACCTCGTTGTTCTGAGTCCTGCTGCTTCTGAGTCCGGCGGCGGTCGCCGATGCTGCGAGCCGGTGACCTGCTAACGGCGATCGGCCCCCTTTTCTCAAAGAAGGGGGCCGATCGTTTATTGGTTGGCGTGTTGACACGCTTTTACCCTTTGAGACAGCACAGTCCAGCCCGGTACACCCCGACCGAATCCGCTTCGATTATCGTTCCGTGATTATCGGGGCCTTTTGGGACTGGGGTGTGATGGGGTCGGCGTCGGTCATTAATTTCGCTCTCATTGCGGCCGGGTTTTGCTGCCAATACCTCTCGTGAGGGCTTATTTCCTGGTGTGTTGCCACGATTTTGTCAATGTAATTCTCAGCTATGTTTTTGATCCATCGTCACCGTTGTCGGTCAAGGAAGGCTCGCAAATGAAACGCAAACACCACCGCATGCGGCGAAACCACCGCACCGCCAAGGCACGCCGTCACGGTCGCGTGATCGGCATGAGCACCGCCGCCGGCGCATTCCTGAGCGCCGCAATCACCCCCCTCGCCACCGCACCTGCGGCCCGTGCCGGCGTGCTCGACATGATCATCGACCCCCTCCTCCAGCCGGTAATCTCCGCTGCCACCACAGCTGCCCAAGAGGGCATTAATGCAGGCACCACGGCCGCTGTGGACGGCCTGAGCGCGGGTGCGAGTGCGGCTGCTTTCGACGGCATTCACACCGTCGCGCTCGAAGGCATCACCAACAGCATTAACGCCAGCGTCGCCGCCTTCAACGCCGGCGCACTAAACAGTGCCTTCGAGGGTGTGCATGCCAGCGCTGCTGCCGCCCTCAACATCGACGGGCTTAGCGCCGCCGTCTCGGCCGCGGAGTCTCCTCAAGCTGCGCTCAACCAGCTCGTATACGGAGCGTTCGACAGTTTCTATACCGCGATTTACACAGGCGGCCAAGACTGGATAGCCAGCCCGCTCGGACAGCAAGTGGATGGGGTAATCAATGCGCCGTTCGTCGACCTGTTCGGACGCGACCTGATCGGCAACGGCGTTAACGGAGTCGTCCCCACCAACACCTCGTTGTTAGGCAGTCTCGGGCTCAACGGCACTCTCCACGATGGCGGGTTCCTATTCGGTGACGGCGGGACCGGTGTGGCCGGTACCGCCAGTAACCCCGCCGGTGGAGTCGGCGGTGCCGCCGGACTAATCGGCAACGGCGGTGCGGGCGGCGCTGGCGCCACCGTCACGAGCTTCAGCAGCGACGGCACCCTTACCGCTGGCGGTGCCGGTGGCTCCGGCGGCATCCTGATGGGCAACGGTGGTGTTGGGGGCGCCGGTGGTGTCGTCGGCGCTGGCGGCCAGGGCGGCACCGGCGGCGCTGGCGGTGCTGGCGGTTTGCTGTTCGGCAACGGTGGTGCTGGCGGCGCTGGCGGCGCCAGCAACGCCGCCGGTGGTTACGGCGGTGTCGGCGGTGCCGGCGGTAACGCCGCCTGGCTGGTCGGCAACGGCGGCCAGGGTGGTTCTGCCCCCAATAACATCTTCAACCCCATCTTTTACGGCAGGGGCAACTCGGGTGGTGCCGGCGGTTTGAGTGGGCTCCTGGCCGGTAACGGTGGTAATGGCGGCAATGGCGGTAACGCCACCCCCGGCTACGCCAAATTGAAGGGCGGTTTGGGTGGTCCCGCCGGCCTCGCTGGATTCCTCGGCCAAAACGGTGCGGCCGGCATACCTGGAGCCAACGGCTAAAACCCCTTGGGCGCAATGGCCTCCGCGCGCCCACGACTACCCAGACCACAGACAGCAAAGGAACAAAGCGCATGCAACAGCTCACAGCCCTTCGGCCCCTCGTTACCGCGGGCGCCGCGGCCATCGGCGCCAGCCTGATCGCCCTAACGCCGGCGGTCTCCAACGACGTCGCCGCAGACCTCCAACACAGCGCCGTCACCATCGAGCAGCGCGCCGTCCAACTCGCCAGCACCGACTACGCCGTGAACCCGCTTCAAACGTGGGTCGACCTTTTCCAGGCCGCGGGCACAAATCTGGAGGCGCTTTTCAACGCCTACAGCCCGCTGATCGCGGAACAGGTAGCCGCGAACTGGATCCAGTATGCGAGCCTGTACGTCGGCGGGTACCAAAGCGCCGCAAATGGTGCTCTCGATTACTTCACCTCAACGACCTACTCACTCGACTTTTGGCCAGGGGTGACGGCTGGACTCGCTGCGATAAATTCGGGCCAAATCACGACTGGGGTAAGCGATCTAACCGACGCGTTTTTTAATGGCCCAATCAACGACGTTTTTCAGCCGATGGAAAGTATTCTGCAAATCCCGGTGGATCTGACGCAGAATCTCGCGAACGTGACCAAAGCTGTCCTTGGCACCCCCCCGGACACCAACAGCACCATCGTGGCGCTTGGTGAGTACGCGCTGAACGGTTTGGGTAACGGCTTTAGTGAATCGCTTGGTGATAGTCTGCAAACTGCCTACGATGCGTATGCTGCGGGTGATCTGCCGGATGCGGTGCTCAACCTGCTCAATACGCCAGGCGCGGTAGCCAATGCCTTCATCAACGGTATCAGCGGCCATGCTGGCCTCCTGCAGCCCAACGCGCTGAGCGCGTTATACGGCCCTGGTCTTCTGCCGATCTTCACCTACCTGACTCCCCATCTCGTCGCAGGATCGCTTCCGATCACCGGCGGGACTGACATCTTGGCCGGCGGCAGTCTGTCCGCGGCCTGGGCGACATTCTTGAACATGGCTACCTATGGTTGGCCGTCTCCGAACGAGATCGTCGATAACGTTCTCAATGTCTTCCGGACTTATGGCGGCCTGCCCGGTCTGGCGAGCGCGGCCAATGCCGCCAGCGCGGCATCGGCCGCCGCCTCTTTGTCGGCGAATTTCGCGAGTGTGACTGATCTCAGTAGCGTGGCGGCCTTGTCGGTCCTGCCGGCCGATATTGCTGGTGTGCTGCCGGGCGATGTCGCCAACATTGCGGGTCACCTGGGCGCTGATCTTGCATCGGTGCTGCCGGGAATGATCCTCAGCGTTTTGCATTTCTGAATCTCACTGCTCTAAGTCCGGCGGCGGTCACCGATGCTGCGAGCCGGTGACCCGCTAACGGCGATCGGCCCCCTTTTCTTCAGAAGGGGGCCGATCGTTTAATGATCCTGAGTCTCTTGCACTTCGAAATCCCACCACAACCCTGCCCGGCGTAGGTGAGAACCACACCAGCGCTGGGCGGGTTCAGACGGTCGTCGCAACGCTCTCGATGCGGGAGGTTGCGGGGTTCCTATGGACTTCCCCCGCGACCGTGGAGGCAGAGGGAGATGACGGCCCGTTTAGGCCCGTTTAGGCCGAAGTTGCAGGGTTGTTGTACGGCGGGGTTTCGTGGTTTTTGGTGTGGTGCAAGATCTCGGTGCCGCAGTCGTTGCACGTCAGCCGGTTGGGCAGGTGGCCGCGGCCCGGCGCAGTGCGCCCGCCGAGGCCTCGTCCACCGGCAACCGGTAGCCCCGCAGCACGGCGATGAACTGCATGGCGTACTGACAGGCGAACGCGGTGTTGGGCGGCATCCACTGGCCGGGCGGGGAATCGCCCTTGTCCTGATTGGCCTGCCCCTCGACTGCCAGCAGGTTGGCCGGGTCGTTGGCGAAACGCAGCCGCTCGGGACCCGGCCAGCCGTAGGCGCCCATGTCCCAGGCGTAGGCGAGCGGAACGATGTGGTCGATTTGAACGGCCTCACCGGTATGTGCGCCGCGCCGAAAGGCGACGGTGGTGTTGGTGTACGGATCGTGCAGGGTGCCGGTGGCCACCGCATTCGGGCAGCGCTTGACCGACACATAGGTCTTGTCGACGAGGTCCCGGTCGAGGATGTCGTCGCGGGTGTCACACCCGTTGTGCCCGAGCGGGGCGGCGTTGTCGTCGTCCCAGGCGTCGCCGAACGCCGGCCTGCGGTAGTCGTAGCGGTGGGCCCGTTGCGGCAGCACGGCGACGCCCGCCAGCACGTCGGTACCGGGCTGCACCGTGGGGACGTCGGCGCGGGCGGCGATTTCGGCGTGCTTGGCCGCCGACGATCCCAGCGTCTGATAGGCGACCAGCACCGCGAGCACCGCGACCGCCGACAACCACAGCAACAGCTTGCGATTCATGACTTGTCCAGGTATTCGATCCGGTCGGTGTCGGTGAATCGCGCTGCCAGCAAAGCCAATCCGGGGTCGGCGGGATCGCGGGCATAGGCCCGGACGCAGAAGTCGCGGGCGGCTTCGATGAACGTCCCGTGTTCGGCCAGCGACAGCAGCCGCAGGGTGATCGCCCTGCCAGACTGGTTGCGGCCCAACACGTCTCCTTCCCGGCGTTCTTTGAGGTCCAGGTCGGCCAGGGCGAAGCCGTCCATCGTCTCGGCGACGGCACGCAGCCGGCGGCCGGCCTGCGACCCGAGGGAAACCCAGCTGGCCAGCAGGCACAGGCTCGGATGTTCGCCGCGGCCGATGCGCCCGCGCAGCTGATGCAATTGGCTGATTCCGAACCGGTCGGCGTCCATGACGAGCATGACCGTGGCATTGGGGACGTCGACGCCCACCTCGATGACGGTGGTGCACACCAGGACGTCGATTTGACCCGCGCGGAAGGCGGCCATCGCGTCGTCCTTCTCGTCGGTGGGCAACCGCCCGTGCATGAGCCCCAGCCGCAGGTTTGCCAGCTCACCGGAATGCAGCCGCGCGAAAAGACCCTCGGCGGTTTCCGACGGCCTGGCGGGTCGCCCCCCTTCTTCCGACTCTTCCTTTTCCTTTTCCGGCTGGTCGGTCTCGTCGATTCGCGGCGCCACCACAAAAGCCTGGCGGCCGGCGGCGACCTCTTCGATGATGCGCCGCCAGGCGCGGTCGAGCCACGCGGGCTTGTCGTGCACGAAGATCACGTTGGTGGTGATCGGCTGTCGCCCGAGCGGGAGTTCGCGCAGCGTCGAGGTCTCCAGGTCGCCGTACACGGTCAGCGCGACGGTGCGCGGTATCGGCGTGGCCGTCATCACCAGCAGGTGCGGGGTGATGCCGGCGCGGGCCTTGGCGCGCAATTGATCTCGCTGCTCGACCCCGAAGCGGTGCTGCTCGTCGACCACCACCATGCCCAGGTTGTGGAATTCCACCGAGCCCTGCAGCAGAGCGTGGGTGCCGATGACGATGCCGACCTGGCCGCTGGCGATCTCGGCGCGGACCTGCTTTTTCTGCGCGGCCGTCATGGAGCCACTCAGCAGCGCCACCCGGGTGGAGTCCTCGGCCCCACCCAGCTGGCCCCCCATCGCCAACGGGCCGAGCACGGTGCTGATCGACAAAAGATGTTGTGCGGCAAGGACTTCAGTGGGCGCCAGAAGCGCGCACTGGTAGCCGGCGTCGACCATCTGCAGCATCGCCAGCACCGCGACGATCGTCTTGCCGGACCCCACCTCACCCTGCAGCAGGCGGTTCATCGGGCGATTCGCCGCGAGTCCGTCGGACAGCACGTCGAGCACCTCGCGTTGTCCCGCCGTCAGCTCGAATGGCAACCGCCGCAACAGTTCCGACGCGAGGCCGTCGTCCCGCAGCGGCGCCGGGGGCCCGGATTGCGAGAGCTCACCGTGGCGGCGCGCCACCAGCGCCCACTGCAGGCCGACGGCCTCGTCGAACGTCAATCGCTCACGCGCACGGCGGCGTTCGTGCTCGTCCTCGGCGAGGTGGATGGCGCGCAGCGCCTCGTCTTCGGGAATCAGGCCGAACCTGGCGCGCAGCTCAGCGGGCAGCGGATCTGTCACCGGATCGAGGACGTCGAGCACCTGGCGCACGCAGGCGTAGATGTCCCAGCTCTGCAGTTTCGCGCTGGCGGGATAGATCGGGAAAAAGCGACGTTCGAACTCCGACATCGATAATTCGCCGCTGACGGCCTGCGAGGCGTCGGCGATGTTGCGCAGCGAGGTGCTGCCGCGGTTCTTTCCGTCCGGCGAGTCGAGGATGAGAAAGTCGGGGTGCGTCAGCTGCATGACGCCGTTGAAGTAACCGACTTCCCCGGAGAGCATCACCCGCGCGTCCTTGACGAGCCCCCTCTTGATGAAGCGCGGGTTGAAGAACGTGGCGGTGATCTTGTGGCGGCCGGAGCCGACGGTGACGAGCAAGATCTTGTCTTTGGGCCGCTTCTTGATCGGCCGCTCCACCACATGGGTGATGGTGTCGACGATGGTGACGTGCTCACCCTTTTCCGGCCGCTCGGTGCCGGTACCCAGGCGGGTCGCGCCCTCGGTGTAGCTGCGCGGGTAGTGGCGCAGCAGGTCGTCGACGGTGCGGATGCCGAACACCTCGTCGAGGGAATCGGCGGCCTTGGCGCCCACGATGAAATCCAGCCGATCGGACAGCGACACCACGGCTACTCGACCCCGACCATCAGCACGTCACCGCGGTGGCCGGTGCGGTAGATCACCAGCTCGGTCCCCGGGTGGTTGTCGTGCACGTGCCGTTCCAGGATGTGGCCGACGGCGGTGGCGTCCATACCCGAGGCCTCCGTCTCGATGCCGGCCCCGATGAGCACCGTCACCAGGTCGCCGCCCGAGGCCAGCAACAGGTCGAGCAGGCCGATCGCCGCCCCCGCCACGTCGGGGGCCACGATCACCACCTCGTCGCCCGCGATTCCCAGGCCGTCACGCGGCTGACAGCGACCGGCCCAGGTCAACGCGCTCTCGGTCGCGATGCGCACCGACCCGTGCCGGGCCGCGCCGGCGGCGCGGGCCATGGTGTAGCCGTCGTCGACCGCCTGCCTGTCCGGTTCGTGCACGGCCAGCGCGGCCAGCCCCTGCACCATCGAGCCCGTCGGTATCGGCACCACGTCGATACCCCAGCCAATGGCCGCGGTGCAGCCGGCCACCAGCTCCTCGGCGGCCACGTAGCCGTTGGGCAGCACCATCACCTGCGCGGCGCCGGTGTCCACCACGGCCCGCACCAGCCGATGGGCGCTGATGGCGCCGACGTTCCCGGCCGGATCGCCCGCCTCCGGATCCGGCTGCAGCACGCAGGCGCCCTCGCCGGAGAACAACTCGGCGGCCCCGTCGCCGTCCACGACGGCCAGCACGGCCCGTTCCCGCGTCCAGCCGCCCGCCGGCAGCCCGGTGGCGCCGGAGCTCAGGGCCGAGACCACGATCCGGCTGAGTCGTCCCGCCGCCAATCCCGCCTCGACGGCGGCGCCGGCGTCATCGGTGTGCACGTGCACCGAATAGCTGCCGGACGGCGCGGCCGCGATGGCCACCGATTCGCCCAGCTCCCCGAGCCGATTCCGCAGCGCGTCCGCCGCCGCCGGATCGCCACCGTCCAGCCGGTACATCACCTCGAATTGCGGCGCCGGGCGTTCGGCGGGAACCGCGCGCGGCGACAGCTCGTACACCGTGCGGGCGGGCGCCTGCCCCGTGACGGTGGAACGCAGCGCGTCGAGCAGGACCAGCAGGCCTCGCCCGCCCGCGTCGACCGCGCCGGCCTCGGCGAGCACGTCGAGCTGCTCGGGGGTCTTCTCCAGCGCAACCACCGCGGCATCGCCGGCCGCGGTGATCGCGGCGGCCAGCCCTTCGCCGACGCACTCCTCGACGGCGTCGGCGGCGGCCCGCAACACCGAGACGATGGTGCCCGGCACCTCCTGGCCGCCCATCGACGCGATGACCAGTTCGACGCCGCGCCGCAACGCGGCCCCAAGGACGGCGGCGTTCATGTGGGGCAGTTCGCCGCCGGCGTCGGCGGCCGCGGTCGCGGTGACGTCGGCGATGCCGCGCAGGATCTGCGACAGGATCACCCCGGAATTGCCGCGGGCGCCGTTCAGCGCACCGGCCGACAGGGCCGCCGCGACCCGAGCGACGCACCCCGACCCGTCGGCGCCGGCTCCCGCGTTCGCCGCCGCCAGGGCGGAACGCATGGTGAACAGCATGTTGGCGCCCGTGTCGGAATCGGCGACCGGGAAGACGTTGAGCCGGTTGATCTCGTCGATGTGAGTGATCAGGTCGCCGACGGCGGCGTGCGCCCAGTCCCGCAGGGCCGACGCGTCCAGCGGACGATCCTGCGAACTATGGGAAGTGCCCAGTGCTACCCACCTCCTCCGCGCCTCGTTCCAGCCAGCCGCCGGTGGGCGCCAGCGTAGCCCGGCGGCCAGCCGTGACGCGGCGGCCGCCGGCCTGGGCGAACCGGCCCATTGAGCCTAACCAGCGGGGGCGACAGCGCGCCGTCGGTCGTTTTGGTGGTTGCCCACCACAATCGGTATCCTGGGCTGGCCCGGCCCGTCCAGACCTGTCCTGCGTGCCGGACCCCGAACATTTGAGGAGCTTGAACAATGGCCGCTGTGTGCGATATCTGCGGGAAAGGCCCCGGCTTCGGCAAGTCGGTGTCGCACTCCCACCGCCGCACCAGCCGCCGGTGGGACCCCAACGTCCAGACTGTGCACGTCGTGACCCGTCCGGGCGGCAACAAGCAGCGACTCAACGTCTGCGCGTCCTGCATCAAGGCCGGGAAGGTCACCCGCGGCTAAGCCAGCCCGCTCTTCATCTCCCCGCCAGCCAGTTCGCCAACCGAAGTCGTCCCCGAGCGGCGGTGTCGGCAGCGACCAGGGTGCGCGGCTCGAGCGCGGTCCCGAAGTAGCGGGCGTGTGGATCCGTCGACACGGTCCGGGTATCGCCGTACCGCGTCAGCGCCGCGCGGATGAAATGCTCGAACGAAAGGCATTCCGGCCCACCGAGTTCGACGATCGCGTTGGCGGGAGCCCCCGCCCCGATCGCCGCCAATCTCGCGGCAACCTCGGTGGCGGCGATCGGCTGGATCAGCGCATCCGGCACCCGGATAGTGTTTCCGTCGGTGCAGGAATCCGCTATGCCACAAGCGAATTCGAAGAACTGCGTGGCTCGCAACACCGTATACGCGACGCCGGAGCCGACGATCCCGGCTTCCTGGGCGACCTTGGCCCGCATGTATCCGCTGTCGGGCATGCGGTCGGCGCCGACCACCGACAGCGCGACGTGATGGGCCACCCCGGCGGCCCGTTCGGCGGTGACGAGGTTGGCGGTGGACGTGGTGAAGAACTCCAGCGGCGCGTCGTCCTCGTAGGACGGTGAATCGGTGACGTCGATTACCGCTTCTGCGCCACGCAGGGCATCGCTCACGCCCTCGCCGGTCAGCACGTCCACGCCGGTGCTCCGCGAGGCCGCCAGCACCTGCTGACCGTTGGCGGTCAAGATGTGGGCCAGCTTGGCGCCGATCAGCCCGGTGGCGCCGACCACGACGATCGTCATGACGTTGATCCTGGCACTTCTCGTCAGTCCCGCACGACAATGACGGTCAGGGCAGCCGCCAATCGATGGGGTCGGCGCCCATGCCCGCGAGCAGCTCGTTGGCGCGGCTGAACGGACGCGAGCCGAAGAAGCCGCGAGACGCCGACAGCGGTGAGGGATGCGGCGACTCGATCGCCACGCAATTGCCTTCGGCCAGAATGGGTTTGAGCGTCGACGCGTCGCGGCCCCACAGGATCGCCACCAGCGGCCGCGGCCGCGCGGCCAGCGCGCGGATCGCGCACTCCGTCACCGGCTCCCAGCCCTTGCCCCGATGTGACGCCGGGTTGCTGGGGCGCACCGTGAGCACCCTGTTCAACAGCAGCACACCCCGCTGCGCCCAGGGCGTCAGGTCGCCGCACGACGGCTGGGGATAGCCCAGGTCGGCGGTGTACTCCTCGAAGATGTTGGCCAGGCTGCGCGGCAGCGGATTCACCTCGGGGGCCACCGAGAAGCTAAGGCCCACAGCGTGTCCGGGCGTCGGGTAGGGATCTTGACCGACGATCAGGACCTTCACGTCGTCGAACGGATACGTGAAGGCGCGCAACACGTTCGGTCCCGCCGGGAGGTACCTGCGCCCGGCCGCGATCTCGGCCCGCAGGAATTGACCCATCTGGGCGACCTGGTCGGTTACCGGCTCGAGCGCGGTCGCCCAGCCCTTTTCGACGAGTTCGCTCAACGGGCGCGCGGTCATTGCAGCCTTCCTGGCATCGGTCATAGGACGGTCACCGCGTCACCCTACTCGACCGGGCTCGTCGCACTGCCTAACCCGAATCGAACGACTGCCAGCCCGCGTACCCCCGCCACTCCCGTCCGTCGACGAGCACCCGGGCCGGTCCGTCGAGTACCCGCCCGATGACGCGCCACCCGACCGGCGCCGGGCCGGCGAAACAGGCCACCAGGGCGTGGTCCTCGCCGCCGGCCAGCACCCACGGCCACGGATCGGCGCCCGCGGCGGCGGCGGCCGCGGCCAGCGCGGCACGGTCGGCGCCCAGCGCCGCCGCCGACAAGTCGATGCCCACCCCCGACGCCTCGGCGACGTGCCGCAGATCGGCAATCAGACCGTCGGAGACGTCGATCATCGCCTGCGCGCCCGCGGCCGCGGCGGCCGGCCCCTGCCCGTAGGGCGGCCGGGGCACCAGGTGACGGCGCCGCAGTTCGTCGAATCCGCGAATGCCGTTGCACCACAACGCATATCCGGCAGCTGATCGGCCCAGCTCGCCGGCGAGGGCGATCACCGAGCCCGCTTTCGCGCCGGACCGCAACACCGGCGCGCGGCCGTCCAGGTCACCCAGCGCCGTCACCGACAACACCCACTGCGGGCAGCTGACCAGATCGCCGCCGGCGATGCCGGCGCCGATCCGGCCCGCCTCGTCCCACATCCCGTCGACCAGCGCGTCCACCTGCGCCGCCGGCGTCTCACCGGGCGCCCCGAAGCCCACCACGAACGCCGTGGCCCGCGCGCCCATCGCCTCGATGTCGGCGGCGTTCTGGGCGATCGCCTTGCGGCCGACGTCGTGGGGTGTCGACCAGTCCAGCCGAAAGTGCCGGTCCTGCACCAGCACATCGGTCGACACCACGGTGCGGCCGTCGCCCGCAGACACCAGCGCCGCGTCGTCGCCGGGCCCCAGCAGCACCGCGGCGGGCTGCCGGCGGCCCCGCACCAGCCGGTCGATGACCGCGAACTCGCCGAGCTCTCGCAGCGTGGGGGACTCCCCGGACTCATCGTCGCGCACGCTGCACCTCCTCCGGCGCGTCGCCGCCGCGCGCGGGCCGGCCTGCGGGCGCCCGACCTGCGGTAGGTTGGGTTTCTGCCCGCGCGAGCGGACCGCGCCAGTGTATGAGATGAGGAGGTGCGCGGGCGGTGACGACCGACCCCGACACCGGTTCGGATGCCGACACGGGGCCGCCGCGCGCGCTGATGATCGCCGCGGTCGCCCTGGCCGTCGCGGCCATCGGCGTAATCCTGGCCATCGCGGCGACCCGCCAGGCGCCGCCGCAACCCGTCCCCGTTCCGGCCGTTCCGGCGCCGCAGGCGACCAGCGCCGCGTGCCGGGCACTGTCGGGGGCCCTGCCGCGGCAGCTCGGCGGCTACCAACGCGCGCCGCTGGCCCAACCGGCGCCCAAGGGCGTGGCTGCCTGGCGGGCGGGGCCCGACGGCGAGCCCGTGGTGTTGCGCTGCGGGCTCGAGCGCCCCGCCGACTTTGTGGTGGGGTCGCCGATCCAGGTCGTCGACCGGGTGCAGTGGTTCGAGGTGGCCGCCGGGCAACAATCCGCCGGTGACGCAGGCAGATCCACCTGGTGCACGGTGGACCGGCCGGTGTATGTCGCGCTCACGCTGCCGGCCGGATCGGGGCCGACGCCCATCCAACAGCTCTCCGAGGCGATCGACCACACCATCGCGGCGGTGCCCATCGACCCGGCTGAGGCGCGTTAAGGCGCGTTAGAAGGCTCGTTAGCGCAGGCCCACGCCGCGGGCCAGGGCCGTATCGACCATGGTCGCCAGCAGGGTGGGATAGTCAACGCCGCAGGCCGCCCACATCCGCGGGTACATCGAGATCGTGGTGAACCCCGGCATCGTGTTGATCTCGTTGATGATCGGACCGTCGTCGGTGAGGAAGAAGTCGACCCGGGCCAGACCCTGGCAGTCGATGGCGCGGAACGCCCGGATCGCCAACCGGCGCACGGCGACGGCGACGGCGTCGTCGACCTTGGCCGGCACGTCCAATTCGGCCGCGTCGTCGAGGTATTTGGTGGCGAAGTCGTAGAACGAGTCCTCCCGTCCCCGCACCCCGGCCACCCGGATCTCGCCCAACGTGCTGGCTTCCACTGTGCCGTCAGGCATTTCGAGCACGCCGCATTCCAGCTCGCGCCCGTCGATCACCGCCTCGACAATCACCTTCGGATCGTGCCGGCGGGCGTTGGCGATCGCGGCGGGCAGTTCGTCCCAGCTGGAAACCCTGCTGACGCCGATCGACGAGCCGCCCCGCGCGGGCTTGACGAACACCGGCAAGCCCAGCCGCTCGCGCTCCTCGAGACCCAGCGCCGCCTGGGCGGGGCGCAGCACCGCGTGCGGGCCGATCGGAAGCCCCTCGGCGGCGAGCAACTTCTTGGTGAACTCCTTGTCCATGCCCGCGGCGCTGGCCAGCACGCCGGCGCCGACGTAGGGCACACCGGCCAGTTCGAGCAGCCCCTGGACGGTGCCGTCCTCGCCGTACGGGCCGTGCAGCACCGGAAACACCACGTCGACGGAGGCCAAGACTTCGGTGGCGCCGGGCGACAGCGACACCAGCTGGCCGCCGCGGCGCGGATCGGCGGGCAAGACCAGCTCGGTGCCCGATTCGGCGGTCACCTCGGGCAGCTGGCGGTCGGTGATCGCGAGCGCGTCCGGATCGCCGTCGGTGAGCACCCAGGAGCCCTCCGGGGTGATGCCGATCGCGATCACCTCGAAGCGCCGCGGGTCGAGGTTGCGCAGGATGCTGCCCGCGGACACGCAGGAAATGGCGTGTTCGTTGCTGCGCCCGCCGAAGACGACGGCGACGCGCACGCGGTCGGGGCGTGGCGGCCGAGGCGTGGGGAACCGAGACGGCCGGCCGGAGGCACTCACAACCTAGAGAGGCTACCGGGTGGGGCGCCCCCGGGTGGGGCTGACGGGCTCATCATTCGGGTTTGGTGCTGCGGCCCAGCAGCAGCGCCATCGCGTCGTCCACCGAGAGTCCCCTGCGACAGACCCGGTGCACGGCGTCGGTGAGCGGCATTTCGACGTCGTAACTGGACGCCAGCGCGAGCACCGACTCACACGACGTCACCCCTTCGACCACGTGCCCGTCCCTCGCCCGCAGCGCCGATTCCATGCTTTCGCCGCGGCCCAGGCATTCGCCGAAGGACCGGTTGCGCGACTGCGGCGACGTGCAGGTGGCCACCAGGTCACCCACGCCCGCCAGCCCGGCCAGCGTCGCGCCCTTGGCGCCGAGCGCGATCCCCAGCCGCATGATCTCCGCCAGGCCCCGGGTGATGATCGCGGCGGCGGTGTTTTCGCCGAGCCCGACGCCGGCGGCCATGCCGCACGCCAGCGCGATGACGTTCTTGCACGCCCCCCCGACCTCGGTGCCGACGACGTCGCTGTTGGTGTAGGGCCGGAAGTACCCGCTGTTCAGCATGCGCTGCAGGGCGACGGCGCGGCCGGAGTCGCTGCACGCGACGACCGTGGCGGCGGGCTGGCATTCGGCGATCTCACTGGCCAGGTTCGGCCCCGAAATGACGGCGACCTGTGCCGGGTCGACGCCGGTCACCGAAACGATGACCTGGCTCATCCGCATGAGGGTGCCCAGCTCGATGCCCTTGGCCAAGCTGACTAGGGTCGCGCCGTCGGCCACCAAGCCCGTCCACCGCTCGAGGCTGACCCGCATCGTCTGCGCCGGCACTCCCAGCAACACCGTCGACGCGCCGGCCAGCGCCTCTTTCGCGTCGGCGGTGGCGCGGATGCCGGGCGGCAGCCGGGTACCGGGCAGGTAGGCGGGGTTGTACCGGGTGGCATTGATCTGCTCGGCGATATCGGACCGCCGGGCCCACAGCACGACTCCCGCCTCCGGTCCCCCGGCGTCGATAAGCACCTTGGCCAGCGCCGTGCCCCAGGCGCCGGCGCCCATCACCGCGACGGTTTCCGTGCCGGCCATCCACACACCCCCTCTATTTATCAATGCGTCACTGCGGCCGCTAAACCCTAGACCAGCGACGGGCCGCCGTCACGCTAGCGTGACGCTCGCGGGCTGGCGCCACGCTAGCGTGACGCTCGCGGGCGCCGCGCCGCGCGCCGCTGGCAGGATGACCGCTATGAGCGGTGATGTTGCCCTGATCGTCGCCGTCAAGCGGTTGGCCGCCGCCAAGACCCGGCTGGCCCCGGTGTTCTCGGCGCGGACCCGGGAGAGCGTGGTGCTGGCCATGCTGGTCGACACCCTGACCGCCGCGGCGGGCGTCGGCTCGCTGGGCTCGATCACCGTCATCACACCCGACAAGGCCGCGGCGGCCGCGGCGGCCGGGCTCGGAGCCGATGTGCTGGCCGACCCCACGCCCGAGGGCCACGGCGACCCACTGAACAACGCGATCGCCACCGCGGAGCGAGCGGTGGCCGGGTCGTTCTCCAATACCGTTGTGCTGCAAGGCGATTTGCCGGCGCTGCAAACCCAGGAGTTGGCCGAGGCGATCGCCGCCGCGCGCCAGCACCGGCGCAGCTTCGTCGCCGACCGGCTGGCGACGGGAACCGCCGCGCTCTTCGCGTTCGGAACCGCGCTCGATCCGCGGTTCGGGTCGGATTCGTCCGCGCGGCACCGCCGTTCGGGCGCGATCGAGCTGACGGGCGCGTGGCCCGGCCTGCGCTGCGACGTCGACACTCCCGCCGACCTGGTGACCGCCCGTCGCCTCGGGGTCGGGGCGGCGACCGCCCGCGCGATCACGCAGCATTGAGGGGGCCGAACGGCCGGGAAGCTGGCCGAAGAGTGAACGGCACGCCAACGGCGAGTGGATGTCCGCCCGACGCTGGCACCGTCAGCGGGTGATGAGCAATGATCGCAGGGTGACCGAAATCGACGCTGAGGCGCGTCCCGACGAGAATATCTGGGTTTCAGGCGAGTCGGCCGTGGCGGCGCCACCCGCGGCCACCCCCGCCACGATCGCCGACGAGCTGCCGGAGGACCGATACCTCAACCGCGAACTGAGCTGGCTGGACTTCAACGCGCGGGTGCTGGCGCTGGCCGACGACAACTCGCTGCCGCTGCTGGAGCGGGCCAAGTTCCTGGCCATCTTCGCCTCCAACCTCGACGAGTTCTACATGGTGCGGGTGGCCGGTCTCAAGCGCCGCGACGAGATGGGGCTCTCCGTCCGCTCCGCGGACGGCTTGACGCCGCGTGAGCAACTGGCCCGCATCGGCGAGCAGACCCAGCGGATCGCGACCCGGCACGCCCGGGTGTTCCTCGATTCGGTGCGGCCCGCGCTCGCCGAGGAAGGCATTCGCATCGTCACCTGGGCCGACCTGGATCAGGCCGAGCGCGAACGACTGTCGACCTATTTCACCGAACAGGTCTTCCCCGTCTTGACACCGCTGGCCGTCGATCCCGCCCACCCGTTCCCGTTTGTCAGCGGGTTGAGCCTGAACCTGGCGGTCACCGTGCGCCAGCCCGAGGACGGCGGCCAGCACTTCGCCCGGGTCAAGGTGCCCAACAACGTCGATCGCTTCGTCGAACTCGACGGCGATGGCGGGAACGGCATAGAGGGGCAGACCGTGGTCCGGTTCCTGCCGATGGAAGAACTGATCGCGGCCTTTCTCCCCGTGCTGTTTCCGGGCATGGAAATCGTCGAGCACCACGCGTTCCGCATCACCCGCAACGCCGACATGGAGGTCGAAGAGGACCGCGACGAAGACCTGCTGCAGGCGCTGGAACGGGAGTTGGCGCGCAGGCGATTTGGTCCGCCCGTGCGGCTCGAGATCGCCGACGACATGACCGAAAGCATGCTGGAGCTACTGCTACGGGAACTCGACGTGGATCCCGGTGACGTCATCGAAGTGCCCGGCCTTCTCGACCTGTCGTCGTTGTGGCAGATCTACGGGCTGGACCGTCCGGCGCTCAAAGACCCGGCATTCGTTCCGGACACCCACCCCGCCTTCGCCGACCGCGAAACGCCGAAGAGTATCTTCTCGACGCTGCGCGAAGGCGATGTGCTGGTGCATCATCCGTATGACTCGTTCTCCACGAGCGTGCAGCGATTCATCGAGCAGGCCGCCGCCGACCCCAACGTGCTGGCGATCAAACAGACGCTGTACCGCACATCCGGTGACTCCCCGATAGTCCGGGCGCTGATCGAAGCGGCCGAGGCCGGAAAGCAGGCGGTGGCGCTGGTTGAGCTCAAGGCACGCTTCGACGAACAGGCCAACATCCGGTGGGCGCGCGCACTCGAGCAGGCGGGAGTGCACGTGGTGTACGGGCTCGTCGGCCTGAAGACACACTGCAAGACCTGCCTGGTGGTGCGCCGCGAGGGCCCGACGATCCGGCGATATTGCCACATCGGGACCGGCAACTACAACAGCAAGACGGCACGGCTGTATGAGGACGTCGGCCTGCTGACGGCGGCCCCCGACATCGGCGCCGACCTGACCGACTTGTTCAATTCGCTGACCGGCTATTCGCGTAAGTTGGCCTACCGCAACCTCTTGGTGGCCCCCTACGGAATTCGCACGGGCATCATCGAACGCGTCGAGCGCGAGATCGCCGCGCACCGCGAAACGGGCCAGGGCCGGATCCGGCTCAAGATGAACGCCCTCGTCGACGAACAGGTCATCGACGCGCTGTATCGCGCGTCACGGGCCGGCGTGCGGGTCGAGGTGGTGGTGCGCGGCATCTGCGCGCTGCGCCCGGGCGCGGAAGGCTTCTCCGAAAACATCTTCGTCCGCTCGATTCTGGGCCGTTTCCTGGAACACTCACGCATCGTGCACTTCCGGTCCATCAACGAGTTCTGGATCGGTAGCGCCGACATGATGCATCGCAATCTCGACCGGCGGGTCGAGGTGCTGGTTCAGGTCAAGGATCCCAGGCTGACCGCACAGCTGGACGAATTGTTCGAATCCGCTTTGGATCCGTCGACCCGGTGCTGGGAACTCGGTCCCGACGGCCAGTGGACCGCGTCGCCCCAGGAGGGCCACACCGTGCGCGACCATCAGATGTCACTGATGGAGCGGCACCGCAGCCCCTGAGGCCGTGTGATAGCTTTCCACGTCGCACCCCACGGCCGCAGGCGGCCTTGGCCCAATTGACCTGCAGGAGTTAAGGTGTCGGTCCAGAACTCGTCCGCCGCTCGGCGCTCGGGAACCCGGATCGTATATGCGGCAGGCGCGGTGTTGTGGCGATCGGGCTCCGCCGATCCGGCCAACTCGGACCTCGAGATCGCGCTCATTCACCGCCCCCGTTACGACGACTGGTCGCTGCCCAAAGGAAAAGTGGACCCCGGCGAGACGGCACCCGTGGCCGCGGTGCGGGAAGTGTTCGAGGAGACGGGTCATCACGCCATCCTTGGCAGGCGGCTCGACATGGTGAGCTACCCGATCGAGGCGGGCGTCAAGAAGGTCTACTACTGGGCCGCGCGCAGCACCGGCGGGGAATTCATCCCGGGCAACGAGGTCGACGAGCTGGTCTGGCTGCCGGTCGCCAACGCGATGAAGAAACTCAACTACGCGCAAGATCGAAAAATGTTGCGCCGCTTTGCAAAACACCCCGCGAACACGCACACCGTGCTGGTGGTCCGGCACGGCACCGCCGGCAGGAAGTCACGGTTCTCCGGCGACGACACCCAACGACCGCTGGACAAACGGGGACGCGCGCAGGCGGAGGCACTGGTTCCCCAGCTGCTGGCCTTCGGCGCCTCCGACGTGTATGCGGCCGACCGGCTCCGCTGCCATCAGACGATAGGACCGCTCGCCGAGGAGCTCGGCGTGACCGTCCACAACGAGCCAGCCCTGACCGAGGAGTCCTACGCCAAGAACCCCAAACGCGGCCGCCACCGGATTCTGCGCATTGCCGAGCGAGAAGGCACGCCGGTGATCTGCACTCAGGGCAAGGTGATTCCGGACTTGATCGCGTGGTGGTGCGAACGCGACGGGGTGCGTCCCGACAAATCCCGCAACCACAAGGGCAGCACGTGGGTGCTGTCGCTGTCGGCCGGTCGGCTGTTGGCGGCCGACCACATCGGCGGCGCCCTGGCCGCCAACGTGCGGGCCTAACACGCGAATACCCTTCGGGCGGCATTACTGCCACCCCGAAGGGTATCTGCGCGCGGAACTTTCCTACCTGCGGCCGCGCCGCGAGGTCGCCTTCTTGGCGGGAGCCTTGCTGGCCGGCCTCTTTGCCGCTGCCTTCTTGGCCGGAGCCTTGGTGGCCGCCTTGCGCACCGGCGCCTTGGCCGCGACCTTCTTCACCGCTTTGGTCGCCTTCTTGGCCGGAGCCTTGGTGGCCGCCTTCTTGGCCGGAGCCTTGGTCGCGGCCTTCTTGGCCGGAGCCTTGCTGGCCGCCTTCTTGGCCGGAGCCTTGGTCGCGGCCTTCTTGGCCGGAGCCTTGCTGGCCGTCTTCTTGGCCGGAGCCTTCTTCGCCACCTTCTTGGCTGCGCTTGCCACAACACCACGCTTCACTGCAGGTCCTTCCGCTGGGAGACGCTGTGCGCCAGAGACAACCGCTTTGAATTGGGCACCGGGCCGGAACGCCGGAACGGACGTCGGCTTCACCTTTACCGTCTCGCCGGTACGCGGATTGCGGGCCACCCGTGCCGCGCGGCGCCGCTGTTCGAACACGCCGAACCCGGTAATGGTGACGCTGTCACCCTTGTGCACCGCGCGCACAATGGTGTCGACGACATTCTCGACGGCGGCGGTCGCCTGCCGACGGTCCGAGCCCAATTTCTGTGTGAGCACGTCAATGAGCTCTGCTTTGTTCATCCAAACCCTCCGAAGCTAGTGGTCCTCGTTTTGCGAACCGACTAGTGGACACGGTAAACCCTTACCCAACAAATTTCCAAGAGCCACGCGCAATTTCAGGACCCACCGACCGAAGTTTTCGCAATCCGGTTGCCGCCCTTGACCGGTGGAGGGACCGAAAAATCGGCCAGGTTTACGTGGCTGACCGAGAAGAAAATCCGTCCCGGTCTACCCTTCAGGAGGCGGGCAGAGTGTGCGGTTTCCAGTTTGGCCGTGCCGCCTCGAATTCCTCGATGTCGTCGAGTTTCCGCAGCGTAAGGCCTATATCGTCAAGACCTTCGAGCAGTCGCCAAGCGGTATGGTCGTCAATCTTGAACGGCAACACCGCCGTTCCCGCGGTGATATTTCGATCTTGAAGATTGACAGTAATTTCCAACCCCGGACTCTGCTCGATGAGCTTCCAAAGAAGTTCCACTCCATCTTGGGATACTTCGGCCGCCAGGAGGCCCGCCTTGCCGGCGTTGCCCCGAAAAATGTCACCGAATCGAGACGAGATAACCACCCGGAACCCGTAGTCCATGAGCGCCCACACCGCATGCTCACGCGACGATCCGGTGCCGAAATCGGGTCCGGCGACCAGAACCGACCCGCGATCAAAGGGGCTGAGGTTTAGCACGAATGAGGGATCCGACCGCCATGTCGCGAACAAGCCGTCCTCGAAACCGGTTCGGGTGACGCGCTTCAAATACACCGCGGGAATGATCTGATCGGTATCGACATTGGACCGCCGCAACGGCACACCGATCCCCGTGTGGGTGCGAAAGGCTTCCATCTTTGTCCTCGATTCCAATCAGTTTGAGTTCAAGTCGACCGGCGCGGACAGCCTGCCGCGCACCGCGGTTGCGGCGGCGACGGCCGGCGATACCAGATGGGTTCGGCCGCCTTTGCCCTGCCGCCCTTCGAAGTTGCGGTTGGACGTCGCGGCGCACCGCTCCCCCGGCGCGAGCTGATCGGGGTTCATGCCCAGGCACATCGAGCATCCCGCCTGTCGCCACTGGGCTCCCGCCGCGGTGAAAACCTCACCCAGCCCTTCGGCTTCGGCCTGCGCGCGCACCCGCATGGAACCGGGGACGACGAGCATCCGCACCCCCCGGGCCACCTTGCGGCCACGCAACACGTCGGCCACCACCCGCAGGTCTTCGATACGACCGTTGGTACAAGAACCGACGAAGACGGCGTCGACGGCGATGTCGCGCATCGGCGTTCCGGGTCGAAGGTCCATGTACGCCAAGGCCTTCTCGGCGGCCTGCCGCTCGGCGTCGTCGGTCATCAATTCGGGGTCCGGCACGGCCGCGCCCAGTGGCACCCCCTGGCCGGGGTTTGTTCCCCACGTGACGAACGGGCTCAGCGAGGCCGCGTCGAGATAGACCTCGGTGTCGAACTCGGCGCCGGCGTCGGTCCGCAGTCGTTGCCAGTACTCGAGCGCGGCGTCCCATTGCGCGCCCGTCGGCGCGTGCGGGCGGCCGCGCAGGAACTCGTACGTCGTCTCGTCCGGGGCCACCATGCCCGCCCGGGCGCCGGCCTCGATGCTCATGTTGCAGACCGTCATCCGGCCTTCCATGGACAGCGATTCGATGGCGCTGCCCCGGTATTCGATGACGTGACCCTGCCCGCCGCCGGTGCCGATCTTCGTGATCAACGCAAGGATGATGTCCTTGGCGCTCACGCCGGCGGGCAATTGCCCGTCGACGTTGACCGCCATCGTCTTGAAGGGCCGCAACGGCAACGTCTGGGTGGCCAGCACGTGCTCGACCTCCGACGTGCCGATGCCCATCGCCAGCGCGCCGAACGCGCCGTGCGTGGAAGTGTGACTATCGCCACACACGATCGTCATTCCCGGTTGGGTGAGGCCCAATTGCGGCCCGACGACGTGCACGATGCCCTGCTCGATGTTTCCCATCGGGTATAGCCGGACACCGAATTCGGCGCAGTTTCGCCGCAACGTCTCCACCTGGGTGCGCGACACCGGGTCGGCGATCGGCTGGTCGATATCGGTGGTGGGCACGTTGTGATCCTCGGTGGCCAGCGTCAGGTCGGGGCGCCGCACCGGCCGGCCGGCCAAACGCAGGCCGTCGAACGCCTGCGGGCTGGTGACCTCGTGCACCAAATGCAGGTCGATGTAGATCAAATCGGGCGCCCCTCCCTGCTCCGAACCGCCCCCTGCGACCACAACGTGGTCGGCCCAAACCTTTTCGGCCAGGGTCCTCGACATCCTCGACATCTTTGCCTCGATTCGCCTCATACGCGTCCTTAGCGACTCGCCGATCGGTGCCGGGCTGGTGATCTCAGAATGCGAGACGCTAATATCTCTTTGTGAGACAGCATAGCGGTATCGGGGTCCTCGACAAAGCCGTGGGCGTGCTGCACACGATCGCGGAATCTCCCTGCGGGCTGGCCGAACTGTGTGAACGCACCGGGTTGCCCAGGGCCACCGCCTACCGGCTGGCGGCCGCGCTCGAAGTCCATCGGCTGCTGACGCGCGACGACGAAGGGCGTTGGCGGCTTGGCCCCACGGTCACCGAACTGGCCGCCCACGTCAACGATCCGTTGGTGGCGGCGGGCGCGGCGGTGCTGCCCGCGCTGCGTGAGGCCACCGGCGAGAGCGTCCAGTTGTATCGGCGCGAGGGCACGTCGCGGGTCTGCGTGGCCGCGCTGGAACCGGCTGCGGGCCTTCGCGATACGGTTCCGGTCGGGGCGCGCTTGCCGATGACGGCGGGCTCCGGCGCCAAAGTGCTGCTGGCCCATGCCGACGCCGCCGTCCAGCAGGCCGTGCTGCCGACGGCGAAGTTCACCGGCCGGGCGCTGGCCGAAGTGCGCCGGCGCGGTTGGGCGCAAAGCGTGGCCGAGCGCGAGCCGGGCGTGGCGAGCGTGTCGGCGCCGGTGCGCGACGGCCGTGGTGTCGTCATCGCCGCCATCTCGGTGTCCGGGCCCATCGACCGGATCGGCCGCCGCCCGGGGGCGCGCTGGGCCGCCGACCTGCTGTCGGCGGCCGACGCCCTCACCCGCCGGCTCTAGCGTCTCGAGTGTGCGTCCTTGACGCTGGGTGTGCATCCCGGGCGCCCACACCGCACATCCCCCGCCTTCAGCGCACACTGAAAGCCACCACTGCACACTCAACCGCGCGTGGCCTGACACACTGACCGCCATGGGAACCAATCAGCGCGCGAGCATCGTCATGTCCTCCGACGAGATCGCCGATTTCGTCGTCAAGAGCCGCACCGGCACGCTGGCCACCGTCGGCCCCGACGGCCAGCCGCACCTGACCGCGATGTGGTACGCCGTCGTCGACGGCGAAATCTGGCTGGAGACCAAGGCCAAGTCGCAGAAGGCGGTCAACCTCAGGCGCGATCCGCGGGTGAGCTTTTTGATCGAGGGCGGCGACACCTATGACACGCTGCGCGGGGTGTCCTTCGAAGGCGTCGCGGAGATCGTCGACGATCCCGACGTCTCGCACCAGGTTGGGGTCAGCGTGTGGGAGCGCTATACCGGCCCGTATAGCGACGAGATGAAACCCTTCGTCGAGCAGATGATGAACAAGCGGGTCTGCGTGCGCATCGTGGCCCGTCGCGCGCGCTCGTGGGATCACCGCAAGCTCGGGCTGCCGCCGATGCCCGTAGGGGGATCGACCGCCCCGGCCGCGCTGTAGCCGAGCAGACGCAGAATCGCCCATTTCGGCACGAAATGGTGCGATTCTGCGTCTGCTCGGCGAGAGAAAGTAGCCCCGATGGGATTCGAACCCACGCTACCGCCGTGAGAGGGCGGCGTCCTAGGCCGCTAGACGACGGGGCCGGAACCGATCCGAGCTGCCAGCATAGCTCACACCGGTAGAGACGTTTTGCTGGGGTACCAGGACTCGAACCTAGAACGGCTGAACCAGAATCAGCTGTGTTGCCAATTACACCATACCCCATCGGCTGCCTAAAACCGCTGGTCACAACGGTTCTGCACGGAACTCAGACCGCTGTTGCCGGCCGTTGCCGGCCTTTGTAAACCGCAGTGCAGACTACCAAAGACTCAGGCCGCATCGCCGCGTGCGGCCTGCAGCCGCCGCAGGCTGCGGTCGCGGCCCAGCAACTCCAGGGATTCGAACAGCGGCGGGCTGACCGTTGTTCCGGTGGCGGCAACCCGGATCGGGCCGAACGCCTTGCGCGGTTTGAGCGCCAGACCCTCGATGAGCGCGGCCTTGAGCGCGGCCTCGATCGGCTCCGCGGTCCAGTCCGCCACGCCGTCCAGCGCGGCCAGCGCCGCGTTCAGCACCGCGATCCCGTCCGGGCCGAGCTCCTTGGCGGCGGCCCTGGGGTCGATCGCGTACTCGTCGTCGTTGAGGAACTTCAACAGGTCCCACGCGTCGCCGAGGACGACAATGCGGGTCTGCACCAACTCGGCCGCCGCGGCGAATCCCGCGTCGTCCAGCCCGATGTGATGGCCGTGCGCGTCGAAGTAGTCGCGCAGCCTGGTAGTGAAGTCGGCGGCGTTGAGCATCCGGATGTGCTCGGCGTTGATCGCGTCGGCCTTCTTCTGGTCGAACCGGGCGGGGTTGGAGTTGACGTCGACGACGTCGAACGCGGCCACCATCTCGTCGAGGCTGAACAGGTCGCGGTCGTCGGCGATCGCCCAGCCCAGCAGCGCAAGGTAATTCAGCAGGCCCTCCGGGATGAAGCCGCGGTCGCGGTGGGCGAACAGGTTCGACTGCGGGTCACGCTTGGAGAGCTTCTTTGTCCCCTCGCCCAATACCGTTGGCAGATGGGCGAATTCCGGGATGCGCTCGGCGACGCCGATCCGGATCAGCGCCCGATACAGCGCGAGCTGGCGCGGGGTCGACGGCAGCAGATCCTCGCCGCGCAGCACGTGGGTGATCTTCATCAGCGCGTCGTCGACCGGGTTGACCAAGGTGTACAAGAATTTTCCGGGGTCACCGCTCGCGCGGGTCAACGCGAAATCGGGCACGGTGCCGGCCGCGAAGGTGGTGGTCCCGCGCACCAGGTCGTCCCAGGCGAGGTCTTCGTCGGGCATCCGCAGCCGCACCACCGGCCTGCGGCCCTCCGCCAAAAACGCGGCGCGCTGCGCGTCGGTCAGCTGACGGTCGAAGTTGTCGTAGCCCAGCTTGGGGTTGCGGCCGGCGGCGATGTGACGGGCCTCGACCTCCTCCGGCGTCGAAAAGGCTTGGTAGGCCTCGCCCGCCTCGAGCAGCTTGGCCACCACGTCGCGGTAGATCTCGGTGCGCTGCGACTGCCGGTACGGGCCGTAGGGCCCGCCGACCTCGGGTCCCTCGTCCCAGTCGAGGCCGAGCCAGCGCAGCGCGTCGAGCAGCGCCAGGTAGCTTTCCTCGGTGTCGCGCTGCGCGTCGGTGTCCTCGATGCGAAAGACGAAGGTGCCGCCGGTGTGTCGGGCGTAGGCCCAGTTGAACAGCGCGGTGCGGACCATCCCGACGTGCGGCGTGCCGGTGGGCGACGGGCAGAACCGGACTCGTACTGTCACGACTTTCCTTTGCGGACTACCGGATTGGTGAGGGTGCCGATCCCCTCGATGGTGATGGACACGGTGTCACCGTCCTCGATGGGGCCGACGCCCGCCGGCGTACCGGTGAGGATGAGATCGCCGGGCAGCAAGGTCATCACGGCCGAGATCCACTCCACGATCGCGCCGACGTCGTGGATCATCAGCGAAGTGCGGGCGCGTTGCTTGACGTCGCCGTTGACCTCGGTGCGCAGCTCCAGATCGGCGGGGTCGACATCGGTGACGATCCACGGCCCCACCGGGCAGAAGGTGTCGTGGCCCTTGGCGCGGGTCCATTGACCGTCGGCCTTTTGTTGATCGCGCGCCGACACGTCGTTGGCGATGGTGTAGCCGAGAATGTTCTCGGCGGCCCGGGCGGCGGGAACGTCCTTGCACGCCCGGCCGATCACCGCCGCCAACTCGCCCTCGAAGTGCACGGGTGATGCGTTGGCGGGCAACCGAATCGGCACATTCGGCCCGATGATCGCGGTGTTGGGCTTGAGGAATATCACCGGGTCCGCCGGTGCCAGGCCCGTCAGGCCGCCCATCTCCGCGATGTGGTCGGCGTAGTTCTTACCGACGCAGACCACCTTGCTGGCCAGGATCGGAGCCAGCAGCCGGACGTCGGGCAGCGGCCACGACCGGCCCGTGAATGTCGGCGCGCCGAACGGGTGTTCGGCGATCTCCCGGGCCGTCATTGCGGCGGGATCGTCCAGTTCGCCCTCGACGCTGACGAAGGCGACACCGTCCGGGCTGGCGACTCGAGCAAGGCGCATTCGGTTGAGCCTAGTGAACACGTTTCGGCGGCCGGCGTCAGGCGTGTGGAAGCATGGACAGATGCCCAGGGACCACCCTGCCGTGCTCGGCGCCGGAGCGCGCTGGACGGTCATGGTCGTCTCCTTGTTCGTGACGGCGAGCTCCTTCCTCTTCATCAATGGCATCGCGTTCCTGATCCCCTCGCTCGAAGCCAAGCGCGGAACCCCGCTGGCCGAAGCCGGCCTGCTGTCATCGATGCCGAGCTGGGGCATGGTGGCCACGCTGCTGCTCTGGGGCTACGCGCTGGACCACGTGGGCGAGCGGATCGTGCTGACGCTGGGCTCGGGGCTCACCGCGGCCGCGGCCTACGCCGCGGCGTCGGTCCATTCGCTGGTGTTGGTCGGCGCCTGTCTGTTTCTGGGCGGCATGGCGGCCGCGGGGTGCAACGCCGCGGGCGGCCGGCTGGTGTCCGGCTGGTTCCCGCCGCACCAGCGCGGCCTGGCGATGGGCATCCGTCAGACGGCGCAACCGCTGGGAATCGCGGTGGGCGCGCTGGTCATGCCCGAGCTCGCCGAACACGGCCCGCACGCGGGGCTGGTGTTCCCGGCGTTCGTGTGCGCGGCCGCGGCGGTGGCCAGTGGGGTGGCCATCGTCGACCCGCCGCGGAAGCCCCGCGAGACCGCCACGCACGAGGAACTGGCCAGCCCCTATCGCGGGTCGTCGGTGCTGTACCGGATCCACGCGACGTCGGCGCTGCTGATGATGCCGCAGACGGTGACCGTGACGTTCATGCTGGTCTGGCTGATGAACGACCATGGCTGGTCGGTGGCGGCCGCGGGCCTTTTGGTGACCGTCTCGCAGCTGCTCGGCGCGCTGGGCCGCGTCGCGGTCGGCCGGTGGTCGGATCGCGTCGGCTCACGAATGGGACCGGTCCGCGTCATCGCCATCGCCGCCGCCTCGACCCTGTTCCTGCTGACCCTCGCCGACGACATCGGTTCGCCATTCGAAGTGCCGCTCATGGTTGCGATCTCGGTCATCGCGGTGCTCGACAACGGGTTGGCCGCGACCGCGATCACCGAGTTCGCCGGGCCGTTCTGGAGCGGGCGCGCGCTGGGCGCGCAGAACACCACGCAGCGGCTGATGGCGGCCGCGGGGCCCCCGCTGTTCGGCGCGTTGATCGCCGCGGCCAAGTATCCGTCGGCCTGGGCGCTGTGCGGGCTATTCCCGTTGGTGGCAATACCATTGGTGCCGGCCCGGCTGCTGCCTCCCGGTTTGGAGGCTAGAGCGCGCCGACGATCCGTTCGCCGACTTCGCTGGTGGAGAGCCGTTCGTTCCCACGAGTTGCCAGATGGGTCTCGACGGCCCGGTCCACCCGGGCAGCGGCATCGTCCTCGCCGAGGTGGGCGAGCAGCAGCGCCACCGACATGATCGCGGCCGTCGGATCGGCGATGCCCCGGCCGGCGATGTCGGGCGCGCTGCCGTGCACCGGCTCGAACATCGAGGGGTTGGTCCGGGTGGCGTCGATATTTCCGCTGGCGGCCAAGCCAATTCCGCCGCACACCGCCGCGGCCAAGTCGGTGATGATGTCGCCGAACAGGTTGTCGGTGACGATCACGTCGAAGCGGCCGGGGTCGGTGACCAGGTAGATGGTGGCGGCGTCGACGTGTGAGTAGGCCACCTCGACGTCGGGGTATTCCTCGCCGACCTCGGCCACGACGCGCGACCACAGCTTCCCCGCGAACGTCAGCACGTTGTTTTTGTGCACCAGCGTCAGGTGTTTGCGGCGCAGCCGCGCCCGCTCGAACGCGTATCGCACCACCCGGCGCACGCCGAACGCGGTGTTCACGCTGACCTCGGTGGCCACCTCGTGGGGCGTGCCGACGCGGATCGCGCCGCCGTTGCCGGTGTAGGGGCCCTCGGTGCCCTCGCGCACCACGACGAAGTCGATGCCGGGATTCCCGCTCTCCAATTTCAGCGGGCCGCTCACCCCCGGGTACAGCCGGCCCGGCCGCAGGTTGACGTGGTGGTCCAGCTCAAAACGCAGGCGCAGCAACAGGCCTCGCTCCAGCACGCCGCTGGGCACCGACGGATCGCCTATCGCCCCGAGCAGGATCGCGTCATGCTGGCGCAGCTCGGCCAGCACCGAGTCCGGCAGCAGCTCGCCGGTCGCGTGGAACCGACGGGCGCCCAGGTCGTAGCCCGTCTTCTGCACCCCCGGCACGACCGCGTCGAGGACTTTGACGGCCTCGGCCACCACCTCGGGGCCGATGCCGTCGCCACTGATAACCGCCAGTTTCACGACAGGTCAACCACTTCGAGCTTGTTGGCGCCCACGGCCGCCGCGATCGCCGACCGCACGTCGCCCGGCACGTCCTGGTCCACCCGCAGCAGGATCGTCGCGCTCGGGCCCTCGGCGTCCTCGGACAGTTGCGCGGCGTGGATGTTCACGCCGGCCGCGCCGAGCAGGGTGCCGATCTTGCCCAGCGCCCCGGGCTGATCGACGTAGTTGATCACCAGGTTGGTGCCCTGGGCGCGCAGGTCGAAGTTGCGGCCGTTGATCTGCACGATCTTTTCCACCAGCTGCGGCCCGGACAGCGTGCCGGCGACGTTGACCACCGAGCCGTCGTGGGCGACGGCCCGCACGTCGACGACGCTGCGGTGGTTGGGGCTTTCCGACGCCGTGCTGATTTCGGCGGTCACGCCGCGTTCGGCGGCCAGCGCCGGCGCGTTGACGAAGGTCACCTGGTCCTCGATGACCGCCGAGAACAAGCCGCGCAGCGCCGAAAGCCGCAGCACCTCAACGTCTTCGGACGCCAGCTCGCCGCGCACCTGCACGGACAGCGACGCCGGCAGGCCGTCGGACAGCGCCGCGGCCAGCACGCCGAGCTTGCGCGCCAGATCGAGCCAGGGCGCCACCTCCTCGCTGACCACCCCGCCGCCGACGTTGACCGCGTCGGGGACGAACTCCCCCGCCAGCGCCAGCCGCACGCTCTCGGCCACGTCGGTGCCGGCCCGGTCCTGGGCCTCGGCGGTGGACGCCCCCAGGTGCGGCGTGACCACCACCTGCGGCAGCTCGAAAAGCGGGCTGTCGGTGCAGGGTTCGCTGGAGAACACGTCGATGCCGGCGGCGCGGACGTGGCCGCTGCTCACCGCCTCGGCCAGCGCCGCCTCGTCCACCAGCCCGCCGCGGGCGGCGTTGACGATGATGACGCCCGGCTTGGTCTTGGCCAGCGCCTCCTTGTCGATCAGGCCCGCCGTCTCGGGCGTCTTCGGCAGGTGCACCGAGATGAAGTCGGCGCGGGCCAGCAGGTCGTCCAGCGCCAGCAGCTCGATGCCGAGCTGCGCGGCCCGGGTCGGCGCCACGTACGGGTCGTAGGCGATCACGTGGGTGCCGAAGGCCGCGATCCGCTGCGCGAACAGCTGCCCGATCCGGCCCAGCCCGACGACACCGACGGTCTTGCCGAAGATTTCGGTGCCCGAGAACGACGACCGCTTCCAGGCGTGCTCCCGGAGGGAGGCGTCGGCGGCCGCGATCTGGCGCGCCGCGCTCAGCAGCAGGGCCAGCGCGTGCTCGGCGGCGCTGTGGATGTTCGACGTCGGCGCGTTGACCACCAGCACGCCGCGGGCGGTGGCGGCGTCGACGTCGACGTTGTCCAGCCCGACCCCGGCGCGCGCGACGATCTTCAGCTTGGGGGCGGCCGCCAGCACCTCGGCGTCGACCGTGGTGGCCGACCGCACCAGCAGCGCGTCGGCCTCGGGCACGGCGGCCAGCAGCTTCGGCCGGTCCGGCCCGTCCACCCAGCGCACCTCCACCTGGTCTCCCAGCGCGGCGACGGTTGATTCGGCGAGTTTGTCGGCTATCACTACAACGGGAAGATTCACCCGGCCAGCCTATCGGCTGGCGGACCGGGCACTCCGACGCGGCACCAGCGGTGAAGCCACACCCGCCGCACGTGTCTCCGCTGGAGGCAGCACCCGTTGTGCCCGCCTATGAGCGACAAGCGCCCGAACGCTCACGGGCAGGCCGGAACTGTCGCTTGGAGGCGGGCAAACCGTCGATCCCTTTTCCCGCCGGGTCGGATGTGGCGGCTGTGAACTGACGCCGACAGCGCTCTCTGCCGCATGCGGTAAGCGCCTACGCTTGCCCCGTGACCAAACTCGCGATCATCTACTATTCGGCCACCGGTCACGGCACCGCGATGGCACAGCGCGTCGCCGCGGCGGCCGAGTCGGCGGGCGCCGAGGTCCGCCTGCGACACGTCGCCGAAACCCACGACCCGGAATCGTTCGCCCGCAACCCGGCGTGGACGGCGAATTACGAAGCCACCAAGGACCTTCCGGCGGCCACCGGCGACGACATCGTGTGGGCCGACGCGGTGATCTTCGGCTCACCGACCCGGTTTGGCTCTCCCGCAGCGCAATTGCGCACGTTCCTCGACTCGCTGGGCGGGCTGTGGGCCGAGGGCAAGCTCGCGGACAAGGTGTATGCGGCCTTCACGTCGTCCAACACCCTGCACGGCGGGCAGGAGACGACGCTGCTCGCCCTTTACATCACGTTGATGCATTTCGGCGGCATCATCGTGCCGCCGGGATACACCGACCCGTCCAAGTTCGTCGACGGCAATCCGTACGGGGTGAGCCTGGTGTCCACCCACGACAACATCCACGAGTTCGACGAGACGACCCAGCACGCCCTCGATCACCTGGCCCGCCGGGTGGTTACGGTCGCCGGCAGGCTGGCGGCCGACTAGGGCGGCCGGCTAGGCGCCGAGCGTCACGCTAGCGTGGCACCGGCGACCGAGCGCCACGCTAGCGTGACGCTCGGCGGAAGGGTTACGGAAGGGCTCGGCGGAAGGGTTACGCCGTCTCGGTGATCGGGCGGTCGACCCAGCTCATCAGGTCGCGCAGCTTCTTGCCGGTGACCTCGATGGGATGCTCGGCGTTTTGCTTGCGCAACTCCTCGAGCTGCTTGTTGCCGCCCTCGATGTTGGCGACCAGCTTCTTGACGAAGGTGCCGTCCTGGATCTCGCGCAGAATCTCGCGCATCCGCTCCTTGGTGCCGGCGTCGATGATCCGCGGGCCCGACAGGTACCCGCCGAACTCCGCGGTGTCGGACACCGAGTAGTTCATCCGGGCGATGCCGCCCTCGTACATCAGGTCGACGATCAGCTTGAGCTCGTGCAGCACCTCGAAGTACGCCATCTCCGGCGGATAGCCCGCCTCGACCATCACGTCGAAACCGGCCTTCACCAATTCCTCTGTGCCACCGCACAATACGGCCTGCTCGCCGAAGAGGTCGGTCTCGGTCTCGTCCTTGAAGGTGGTCTTGATGACGCCGGCCCGGGTGCCGCCGATGGCCTTGGCGTAGGACAGCGCCAGCGCCTCGCCCTTGCCGGTCGGGTCCTGGTCGACGGCGATCAGGCAGGGCACGCCCTTGCCGTCGACGAACTGGCGGCGCACCAAATGGCCGGGGCCCTTGGGGGCGACCATCGCGACGGTGACGTCGCCGGGCGGCTTGATCAAGCCGAAGTGGATGTTGAGCCCATGACCGAAGAACAACGCGTCGCCGGCGTTGAGGTTGGGCTCGATGTCGTTGGCGAAGATCTCGGCCTGCGCGGTGTCGGGCGCCAGCAGCATGATGACGTCGGCCCACTTGGCCACCTCGGCGGGGGTGTCGACGTCCAGCCCCTGCTCGGCGACCTTGGCCCGGGATTTCGAGCCCTCCTTCAGCCCGACGCGCACTTGCACGCCGGAGTCGCGCAGGCTCAGCGAGTGCGCGTGCCCCTGGCTGCCGTATCCGATCACGCCGACCTTGCGGCCACCGATGATCGACAGGTCTGCGTCGTCGTCGTAGAACATCTCTAATGCCACTGTGGATTTCCTTCTCTTCGATGAGTTACTTGGCGGCGCCGATCCCGCGCGCACCGCGGGACAACGACACCAGGCCCGACTGAACGATTTCGCGGATGCCGAAAGGCTCCAGCACGCGCAGCAGCGCCTCGATCTTGCCGCGGTCACCCGTGGCCTCGATGGTCAGCGCTTCCGGTGACACGTCAATCACCTTGGCGCGGAACAGGTTTACCGCTTCGATCACCTGGCTGCGGCTGCCGGCGTCGGCGCGGACCTTGATCAGCGCCAATTCGCGTGACACCGAGTTGTTTTCGTCTTGCTCGATGATCTTGATGACGTTGATCAGCTTGTTGAGTTGCTTGGTGACCTGTTCGAGCGGGGTGTCCTCGGCGGAGACGACGATGGTCATCCGCGACATGTCCTTCTGCTCGGTGGCGCCCACGGCCAGCGACTCGATGTTGAAACCGCGCCGGGAGAACAGCGCCGCCACCCGCGCGAGCACGCCGGGTTTGTCTTCCACCAGCACCGACAACGTGTGCGTGTTCATCAGGCGTGCCCTTCGGTTTCGTCGTCGAACAACGGGCGGATGCCGCGGGCGGCCTGGATCTCGTCGTTGCTGGTGCCGGCGGCCACCATCGGCCACACCTGCGCGTCGGCGCCGACGATGAAGTCGATCACCACCGGGCGGTCGTTGATCGCCCGTGCCGCCTTGATCACGTCGACAACGTCTTCGGCACGCTCGCAACGCAATCCGACGCAACCCAGCGCCTCGGCCAGCTTCACGAAGTCCGGGATGCGGTGCGAGTGCGTGGCCAGGTCGGTCTGCGAGTACCGCTCTTCGTAGAAGAGGCTCTGCCACTGCCGCACCATGCCCAGGTTGCCGTTGTTGATCAGCGCGACCTTGATCGGGGCGCCCTCGATGGCGCAGGTGGCCAGCTCCTGGTTGGTCATCTGGAAGCAGCCGTCGCCGTCGATCGCCCAGACCTCCGCGTCCGGGCGGGCGACCTTGGCGCCCATGGCCGCCGGGATGGCGAACCCCATGGTGCCCAGGCCGCCGGAGTTGATCCAGGTGCGCGGCTTCTCGTAGGAAACGAACTGCGCCGCCCACATCTGGTGCTGGCCGACGCCGGCGACGTACACGGCGTCCGGGCCGGCGATCTTGCCCAGCGTTTCGATCACGTACTCCGGGCTCAGGCTGCCGTCGCTCTGCGGGCCGTAGCTCAGCGGGTACGTCTTTCGAACCCCGTCGAGGTAGGCCCACCAGTCGGCCAGCTCGAGGGCGCCGGCAGCGCCGTGGTGCCGCAGCATCGCGACGAGGTCGGTGAGGACGGCCTTGACGTCGCCGACGATCGGCACGTCGGCGTGCCGGTTCTTGCCGATCTCGGCAGGGTCGATGTCGGCGTGGATGACCTTGGCCTCGGGCGCGAAGGAGTCGAGCTTGCCGGTCACCCGGTCGTCGAAGCGGGTGCCCAGCGCGATCAGCAGGTCGCTGCGCTGCAGCGCCGCCACCGCCGCCACCGTGCCGTGCATGCCGGGCATGCCCAGGTTCTGCGGATGGCTGTCCGGAAACGCGCCGCGCGCCATCAGCGTGGTGACCACGGGGATGCCGGTCAGCTCCGCAAGCTCGGCCAGCTGCTCGGTCGCCTCGCCGCGGATGACGCCGCCGCCGACGTAGAGCACCGGTTTGCGGGCGGCCGCGATCAGCTTGGCGGCCTCGCGGACCTGCCGGTTGTGCGGCTTGGTGTTCGGCTTGTAGCCGGGCAGGTCCATTTTCGGCGGCCAGGCGAACGTGCACTGGCCCTGCAGCACGTCCTTGGGGATGTCGACGAGCACCGCGCCCGGGCGTCCCGAGGAGGCGATGTGGAAGGCCTCGGCCAGGACCCGGGGAATGTCGTCGCCGGAGCGAACCAGGAAGTTGTGCTTGGTGATCGGCATCGTGATGCCCGAGATGTCGGCCTCCTGGAAGGCGTCGGTGCCGATCAGCCCGCGCCCGACCTGTCCGGTGATGGCGACGACGGGGATCGAATCCATCTGCGCGTCGGCCAGCGGGGTCACCAGGTTGGTGGCGCCGGGACCCGACGTCGCCATGCACACCCCGACCTTGCCGGTGGCGTGCGCGTACCCGCTGGCGGCGTGGCCGGCGCCCTGCTCGTGGCGGACCAGCACGTGGCGCAGCTTTTTCGAGTAAAACAGCGGGTCGTAGACCGGCAGCACGGCGCCGCCGGGAATCCCAAATATGACCTCGACGTCGAGTTCCTCCAGCGACCGTATCACCGACTGGGCGCCGGTAAGTTGCTGTGGCGCAACGCGTTTCGGTGGGGCCGTCGCGGATTTTGCGACGGGTTTGGCGGTGTCCGGCGCGCCGTTGGCCGCGTCCTGCGGCCCCGGTTCGGCGGCCGGTGTGTGTGGCCTGGTCGGTGCGCTCACTGTCGTCCTCTTGGTCCTGTTCGCGGTTTCGTTGCTACGCAAGAAAAAACCCCCGTCAGCTCGGCTGCTGTACGAGGGTTGGCGCGTTGGTGCTGGATCGCTTCAAATGCCCATGGGCTAGTCAGGCACCAACGCGCCGACTAAGTACTACAAGCATTCCCGGCTTTCCGGCGGTATCCATAGCGTCCGACGGTAGCCTTCGCACAGCTCAGCCGTCAAATCCGGTCTCGCCCGGCGTGCACTGCGTCGAGTGTGCGCCTGCGGCTTCGAGTGTGCGTTCTGGGTGACGACGCGCCGCGGATCGTCACCGTGAGCGCACACTCGGCGCGGGGCCGGCCGGACGCCGGGCGGTGGAATGATACGAGGGTGGTTACCGATTCCCCCGTCGTGATCAAGGTGTCGCCGATGGCGCACCTCGCCGTCGGATTCTTGACCCTGGGGTTGTTGATACCGGTGCTCGCGTGGCCACCGTCGGCGCCGCTGCTGGTCATCCCGGTGGTGGCGTCGGCGTTGATCGTCCGGCTGCGCACCGTCGCCGACGACGAGGGCGTGACCGTCCGGACGCTGCTGGGCGCCCAGACGGTGCGCTGGGACGACATCGACGGGCTGCGCTTCCACCGGGGTTCCTGGGCACGCGCGCGCCTCAAAAGCGGGGCGGAGCTGCGATTGCCCGCGGTCACGTTCGCGACGCTCCCGCTGCTGACCGAGGTCAGCTCGGGGCGAGTCCCCAATCCCTATCGATGAATCAGGCGATCGGATTGACGCCGTTGAGCAGCACCCACACCGCGATGCCGGCGGCGATGCCGGCCAGCAGGGCGACGAACGACCCGATGAAGGGTCGATGGGCCCAACCGCGGCCGGCGTCGAGACCGTAGCGGCCGGGTCCGCACAGGATGACCGCGACGGCCAGGACGATCAGCGTGATCTGGTATTCGTGCCCCTCCGGCAGGAAGAACGAGTAGGGGTGCGAATGCGGCCGCGCCGAGACGGTGGCCAGCAGACCGTTGATCAGGAACGCCAGCGCCCCCGCCGCGGCCACCGGGGTGAACAGTCCCAGCACCAGCAGCACACCGGCCACGATCTCGCCGCCGGCGCTCACGTAGGCGAGGATGTCGGCGTGCTGGTAGCCGACGTCGGACAGTGAGTTCTTGAATCCCGTCACCCCTTGACCGCCCCACCAGCCGAACAGCTTTTGCATCCCGTGGGCACCCAGCACCGCTCCCAGCCCGACCCGCAGCACCAGCAAACCCAGATGCTGGGTGCCGCGCCGGCCGAGGGCGCGCAGCCGCCCGTGGTCCTCGTCGATTTCGGTGGGCTCGGCCGCGGAGATCGGCGCCGCCCGGGGCACCGACTGCGGCTGGACGTACGGCAACGGCTCCTGCTGGTCGAGCAGGTTGTATGCGCCGGCCGCAGGCGCACCGGCCTGGCCGGGGTCCTGGTACGGGATGACGGTGGTGGTGCCGAAGTCGCCCGGGTACCCGACTGGCGTCAGGTCATCTTCGGGGTCGACCAAGCGCGCCGAGGCGGGGCGCCCGGGGATTGGCTCCGCGGATTCGCCGGGCCGCTGCCAATGTGCGTCATGAGGTTGACTGGTCACGGGTGTCAGGGTAAGGGCAAATGCGGCTGAATTGGGGATTTGAGCGGCACTTTGGCAAGGCAATCGGCGGATGGTACGCCAAACGGGCCCCGATTGGCGCCAAAACACCTTGCCGGCCACCCGAAGGACCCGTGAAAGCACCCCGGGACCGGCGAAGCTTCCGGCCGCGGACACGGGGACCGCATGTGGCGGCGGTGCCCGCACTGTCCGTAGCCTGTCGGTCATGCGACTAGGGCGACCGGGGCGGGCTGTTCGGTGCGGGCTCGCCGCGCTCTGCGCGGCGGTGCTGGTCTCCAGCGGCTGCGCGCGGTTCAACGACGCCCAGTCGCAACCCTTCACCACCAACCCGGAGCTCAAGCCCGGGCCCAGCTCGACGCCTCCCCCGCCGCCACCGCTGCCGCCCACACCGTTCCCCAAGGCCTGCCCCGCGCCGGGCGTGATGCAGGGCTGCCTGGAGAGCACCAGCGGCCTGATCATGGGCACCGACAGCAAAAGCGCGTTGGTCGCCGAACGCACCACCGGCGCCGTCAAGGAGATCTCCGTCAACGCCGAGCCGAAGGTGAAGGTGGTCATCCCGGTCGACCCCTCCGGTGACGGCGGCCTGATGGATATCGTGCTCTCGCCGACCTACAACCAAGACCGCCTGATGTACGCCTACGTCAGCACGCCCACCGACAATCGGGTCATCCGCATCGCCGACGGCGACATCCCGAAGGACATCCTCACCGGGATCCCCAAGGGCGCCACCGGGAACACCGGGGCGTTGATCTTCACCAGCCCCACGACGCTAGTCGTGATGACCGGCGATGCGGGCAACCCGGCGATGGCCGCAGACCCCAAATCGTTGGCCGGCAAGGTCCTGCGCATCGAGCAGCCGACGACCATCGGCCAGGCTCCGCCGACGACGGCGCTCTCGGGTGTGGGCTCCGGCGGCGGCCTGTGCACCGACCCCGTCGACGGCTCGCTGTATGTCGTCGACCGCACCCCCACGGCCGATCGGTTGCAGCGCATCACCAAGACCTCGGAGGTCTCCACGGTGTGGACGTGGCCGGACAAGCCCGGCGTGGCTGGGTGCGCGGCCATGGATGGGACCGTGCTGGTCAACCTGATCAACACCAAGCTGACGGTGGCCGTCCGGCTCGCGCCGTCGACGGGCGCGGTCACCGGTGAACCCGACGTTGTCCGCAAGGACACCCACGCCCACGCGTGGGCGCTGCGGATGTCGCCCGACGGAAACGTCTGGGGCGCAACGGTGAACAAGACCGCCGGGGACGCCGAGAAGCTCGACGACGTGGTGTTCCCGCTGTTCCCGCAGGGCGGCGGCTTCCCGCGCAACAACGACGACAAGACCTAGCGGGCCCGGCCGATCTAGCCCTGGCCGCAGGCGGCCAGCACCAGTTCGCGCACCCGGGCCGCGTCGGCTTGGCCGCGGGTGGCCTTCATCACCGCGCCGACGATCGCGCCGGCCGCGGCGACCTTGCCGCCGCGGATCTTCTCGACCACATCGGGATTGGCGGCCAGGGCCTCGTCGACGGCGGCCTGGGTCACCGAGTCGTCGCGCACCAGCGCCAGACCGCGGGCGGTCATCACCTGTTCGGGTTCGCCCTCCCCGGCCAGCACACCCTCCACGACCTGGCGGGCCAGCTTGTTGGACAGCTTGCCCTCGTCGACCAGCGCCACCACCGCGGCGATCTGGGCCGGGGTGATGGCCAGCTCGTCCAATCCGACGTTGGCCTCGTTGGCCTTCTGCACCAGGAAGTTTCCCCACCAGGCGCGCGCCTGCTCGCTGGACGCGCCGTGCTTGACGGTCTCGGCGACCAATTCGACGGCGCCGGCGTTGACGAGATCCCGCATCACCTCGTCGGAAACGCCCCATTCCTGCTGAATTCGCTTGCGGCTCAACCACGGTAGCTCGGGGATGGTCTGCCGCAATCGCTCGACCAGCTCGCGGCTGGGTGCGACGGGTTCTAGGTCGGGCTCGGGGAAATAGCGGTAATCCTCCGCGGTCTCCTTGGCGCGGCCCGGGCTGGTGTAGCCGGCCTCGTGAAAGTGCCTGGTCTCCTGGGTGATTCGCCCGCCGGACGCCAGAACGGCGCCCTGGCGCCGCATTTCGTAACGCACGGCGACCTCGACGCTTTTCAGCGAGTTGACGTTCTTGGTCTCGGTCCGGGTGCCGAACTCGGCGGCCCCTTTTGGTTTCAGCGACACGTTGGCGTCGCAGCGCATCGAGCCCTGGTCCATCCGGACGTCGGATACGTCCAAGGCGCGCACCAGGTCTCGCAATGCCGTCACATAGGCGCGGGCGATCTGCGGCGCCCGGTCCCCGGCCCCCTCGATGGGCTTGGTGACGATTTCGATCAGCGGCACGCCGGCGCGGTTGTAGTCGATCAGCGATGTCGTCGCGCCGTGGATGCGGCCGGTCTCGCTGCCCAGGTGGGTGAGCTTGCCGGTGTCTTCCTCCATGTGCGCGCGCTCGATGTCCACCCGCCAGGTGGTGCCGTCCTCCAGGGGCGCATCCAGGTGGCCGTCGATGGCGATCGGCTCGTCGTACTGCGAAATCTGGTAGTTCTTCGGCATGTCCGGGTAGAAGTAGTTCTTCCGGGCGAAGCGGCACCACGGCACGATCTCGCAGTTCAGCGCCAGGCCGATTCGGATCGCCGACTCCACCGCGGTGCGGTTGAGCACCGGCAGCGAGCCGGGCAGCCCCAGGCACACCGGGCACACCTGGGTGTTGGGTTCGGCGCCGAATGCGGTGGCGCAGCCGCAGAACATTTTGGTGACGGTGGACAACTCGACGTGGACCTCGAGGCCGAGCACCGGATCAAAGCGCGCGACGACGTCGTCGTAGTCCAAAAGGTCGGGTCCGGTGGCAACACTCATGTCGTCGATCCTAGGTGCGGCCCCGACACACCCACCGAGGGATGTTGAGCGGCACCCGTCAGTGCCCTATTATGCGAACAGTAATTCGCATTCTTGTTAGGGGGCGCAGCACCCGCGAAAGGAGCCGGCAATGCGACACGCAGCGCCGTCGGGACCACCCGTCACCGACCGGTCGGCCCGTCGTTGCCCGACCGGCCCGCCAGTACGCTCAAGGGTCGTGAACCCTGGGCAGGCGAAATCGGGATTCCACCCGCCCCAGCAGGCGCGCAGTCGCGCCGCCCTGCAACGGTTGCTCGCCTCGGCCCAACACGTCCTGGTCACTGAGGGGCTCGAAGAGCTCACGATCGCCCGCGTCGCCGAACACGCCGGGGTCTCCGTCGGCGGCGTCTACCGACGGTTCGCAGGCAAAGAGCAACTAATCGACGCCGTCAAGCACGCGTTCGTGGAGCGACTCGAACACAACGTGGCCGCGGCACTCGACAAGGCGGACCCGTCGCTGGGCGGTGTGGTCGACGCCTTCACCGCGGCGCTGAGCGAGACACTGGACGAAAGCGGCCGCCTCATTCCCGCCATGCTGGCCGGTGGGCACAGTGCCGATCCCCCGGAGGAAGGGCTGCGCACGCTCGCCGGCTTGCGCCAGCGGTTCCTCGACACCGCGGCGCCTCACCGACAACAGGTCCGCCACCCGGATCCCGCCGCCGCGCTTGACATTGCGTTTCGCAGCGTGATCGCGGCCGGCGCGCACCGCGCCGCGATGTCGCCGTGGTTGCCCGACGGCCTGACGTGGCCGCAGTGGGCCCGCGAAATCACCGACATGATCACGATGTATCTGACCGTCGAACGTCAAAACACTTCTTCCGCACAGTAATTCGAATCGGCTTCGGCTGCGCGCGGGGATGGTCAATGACGCGAGCGACAACGCCATCCGTCGGCCCAAACATGAATCGAGGCAAGGCTTCCCATGCTGAAGAGGGTCAGGCGGCACTGGTTGCCGCTGCTGGTGCTGGCGGCGGTCGCGCTGGGAGGATTCGTGGTTGACCGGATGCACGGGATCTTCGGGTCCGACAACGAGATCACCCGCGAAGGCTCCGGGATAGCCAAAGACGCGGCGCCGTTCAACCCGAAGCGGGTGACCTACGAGGTGTTCGGGCCGGCGGGCACCCTCGCGACGATCAACTACCTTGACCTGTCGGCGAATCCGCGGAGCATCAAACAGGTCCCGCTGCCGTGGACGCTCACGCTGACCACGACCTCGCCGGCGACCAGCCCGATCCTGCTCGCCCAGGGCGACGCCGAGACCATCGGCTGCCGCATCACGGTCGACGGCAAGGTCAAGGACGAGAAGACCTCCGAGGGCGTGGATGCCTTCACCTTCTGCCAGGTGAAGTCGGCATGAGCGCCTCCACCACGGGGGCCCGACCGGCCGTCTCCCGTTTCATTCGGATGTTTGCGGTGCCGATCCTGCTCGGCTGGGTGGCGCTGGCAGTGTTGCTCAACGTCGCCGTGCCCTCCCTGGAGGAGGTCGGCCAGGAACACTCGGTGTCGCTGAGCCCGGCGGATGCGCCCTCGATGCAGGCCATGAAACACATCGGGCGGGTGTTCAAGGAATCCGACTCCGACGCCTCGGCGATGATCGTGTTGGAGGGCGACCAACCGTTGGGGGACGCGGCCCACCGTTACTACGCGGGGCTGATCACAAAGCTCAGGGCGGACCCCGCACACATCACCCATGTGCAGGATTTCTGGGGAGACCCGCTCACCGCGGCCTCAGCACAAAGCAGCGACGGCAAAGCCACCTACGTGCAACTCAATTTGGCCGGCAACCAGGGCGAGGCGCTGGCCAACGAATCCATCGCCGCGGTCCGCCACATCATCGCCAGCACACCGCCACCGACCGGCGTGCACGTCTACGTCACCGGATCGACCGCATTGATCGCCGATCAGCACCAGGTCGGTGACAAGAGCCTGCGATTGGTCACGGCGATCACGCTGCTGGTCATTCTGGTCAGCCTGTTCATCGTCTACCGCTCCATCGCCACGGTGGTGCTGGTCTTGGTGATGGTGATCCTGGAAGTGATGGCGGCCCGCGGTGTCGTTGCCGCCCTGGGGCATTACGACGTGATCGGGTTGTCGACGTTCTCGGTGAACCTGTTGACCATGTTGGGTATCGCGGCGGGCACCGACTACGCGATCTTCGTCCTGGGCCGCTATCACGAGGCCCGCAATGCCGGCGAGGATCGCGCGACCGCGTTCGACACGATGTATCGCGGCACCGCGCACGTCATCCTCGGTTCGGGCCTGACGATCGCTGGCGCGACGTTTTGCCTGCACTTCACTCGGCTGCCGTACTTCCAGACGCTGGGTGTTCCGCTGGCGATCGGCATCACGGTGGCGGTGCTGGCGTCGTTGACGATGGCGCCGGCGATGTTGGTGATCGGAAGCCGGTTCGGGCTCTTCGAACCGAAACGGGTTGCGCGGACCCATGGTTGGCGACGGGTGGGAACGGCCGTAGTCCGTTGGCCGGGACCGATCCTGGCGGCGGCGTGCGCCCTGGCGCTGGTCGGGCTGATCGCGCTACCCGGCTACAAGACCAGTTACAACGACCGCAAATTCATGCCGTCCAACATCCCCGCGATGCAGGGATTCGCCGCGGCCGACCGGCACTTCTCCCAGGCCCGGATGAACCCGGAAATGCTGATGGTCCAAAGCGACCAGGATCTACGCAACTCCGCGGACATGCTGATCATCGAACGCATCGCCCGAAACATCTTCCACACCCAGGGAATCGCGCGGGTGCAGACCATCTCGCGCCCGTTGGGCACCCCCATCGACCACACCTCCATCCCGTATCAGATGGGCATGCAAGGTGTCGGGCAACAACTGACACGGGACTACATGCAGTCCCAGATGGACAGCATGCTGGTCATGGCCAATCAGATGGGCACCATGATCACCACCATGGAAGCCATGATCGCGATCATGAAGGAGCTCACCGGCGTTACCCATAACATGGTTGAGCAAATGAAGACCATGGTCGCGGAAATGAATGACCTCCGCGACAAGATTTCCAACTTCGACGACTTCTTTCGGCCCGTTCGTAGCTATTTCTATTGGGAGAAGCACTGTTTCGACATCCCGGCGTGCTCGTCGCTGCGCTCGGTCTTTGATGCGCTCGACGGCGTCGACACCCTCAGCGACGCCATCGGCGACCTGATGCCGCAGATGGACAAGCTCGACGCGCTCATGCCGCAGATGGTGAAAATGCTGACGCCGATGCTCACGATGATGGAGTCGATGCACACCATGATGCTGTCGATGCATTCCACGATGTCCGGCATACAGGACCAAGGCGCCGCGATGCAGGGCAAGGGCAATGCCATGGGTCAGGCGTTCGATACCTCCAAGAACGACGACTCGTTTTACCTGCCTCCGGAGGTGTTCGACAATCCCGACTTCAAACGGGGCATGAAGATGTTCATTTCGCCGGATGGAAAATCGGTGCGGTTCATCATCTCTCACCTCGGCGATCCGGCCAGCTCGGAGGGCATCGCCCATATCGACGCCATCCGCAATGCCACGTTCGAGGCCATCAAAGGTACGCCGCTGGAAAATGCCCGCATCTATATCGCCGGTACCGCGGCCACCGCCAAGGACATGAAGGAGGGATCCACCTACGACCTGCTGATCGCCGGTGTGGGAGCGCTGATTCTGATCTTCATCGTCATGCTGGTCCTGACCCGTGCGGTGATCGCCGCGGCGGTCATCGTCGGCACCGTGCTGCTGTCCCTGGGGACGTCGTTCGGGCTGTCGGTGCTCATCTGGCAGTACATCCTGGGCATCCAATTGCATTGGATGATCCTGGCGATGTCGGTGATCATCCTGCTCGCGGTGGGATCGGACTACAACCTGTTGCTGGTATCGCGGTTCAAGGAAGAGATCCACGCCGGAATCAAGACCGGCATCATCAGATCCATGGCCGGCACCGGCGCCGTCGTCACCTCGGCGGGTCTCGTGTTCGCCTTCACCATGATCTCCTTTGGCGCCAGCGCTCTGCTCATCCTCGCCGAGGTCGGTACCACCATCGGAATGGGCCTGCTGTTCGACACCCTGGTCGTGCGGTCATTCATGACTCCGTCGATCGCGGCGCTGATGGGCCGATGGTTCTGGTGGCCGCAACGCGTACGCACGAGGCCGACACGGGTCGCGACCCCGCCACGCGCAGAACACATCCCGACGTTGGTGGGCTCCTAAGCGCCCGCTTAGCCGAAGAAGGCCGCGGCATCGTCGTAGCGGCTCTGCGGCACCAGCTTGAGTTGGCGCACGGCATCCGCCAACGCCACCCGGCCGATGTCTTGGCCCCGCAGCGACACCATCTGGCCGTACTCGCCCGCGTGCGCGGCGTCGGCCGCGTTGACGCCGAACCGGGTGGCCAGCACCCGGTCGAAGGGCGTCGGGGTCCCGCCCCGCTGGACGTGGCCCAGCACGGTCACCCGGACCTCCTTGTTGATCCGCTTCTCCACCTCGATGGCCAGCTGCGCGGCCACCCCGGTGAAGCGTTCGTGGCCGAACTCGTCAATTCCGCCCTCCCGCAACGAAATCGAACCGGGGATGGGCTTGGCGCCCTCGGCGACCACGCAGATGAAATGCGAATCCCCGCGCTGGAAGCGCCGTTTGACGAGCCGGCACACCTCCTCGACATCGAAGGGCTGCTCGGGGATCAGCGTCATGTGCGCGCCGGAAGCCAGTCCGGCGTTCAGGGCGATCCAGCCGGCGTGGCGGCCCATCACCTCCACCAGCATCACCCGCTGGTGGGATTCGGCGGTGCTGTGCAACCGGTCGATGGCCTCGGTGGCCACGGTCAGCGCGGTGTCGTGGCCGAAAGTCACGTCGGTGCAATCGATGTCGTTGTCGATGGTCTTCGGCACGCCGACCACGGGAACGTTCTCCTCCGACAGCCAATGCGCGGCCGTCAGGGTGCCTTCACCGCCGATGGGGATCAGCACGTCGATGCCGTTGTCGTCCAGCGTCTGCTTGATCTGGTCGAGCCCGGCCCGCAGCTTGTCGGGGTGCACGCGGGCGGTGCCCAGCATCGTTCCGCCCTTGGCCAGCAACCGGTCGTTGCGGTCGTCGTTGTGCAGCTGCATGCGCCTGTTCTCCAGCAGCCCGCGCCAGCCGTCCTGGAATCCGACCACCGACGAGCCATACCGCGCGTCGCAGGTGCGCACCACCGCCCGGATGACGGCGTTCAGCCCGGGGCAGTCGCCGCCTCCGGTGAGAATTCCGATCCGCATGGCTCTCTATCTTGCCCCGCGGCTCCTACAGCGGTGTTCGCCGGGCCTGCCCGGCCACCAGACGCAGACTCGCACGCGGGAGGCCCGCATCGTGCGACTCTGCGTCTGCTCGCGGTCCCTAGATGGCGCTCGGCAGTGGGCCGCGGGCGGCCTCATAGGCCGCACCGACCCGGTACAGGCGGTCGTCGGCCAAGGCGGGCGCCATGATCTGCAGGCCCACCGGCAGCCCGTCGTCCGGGGACAGCCCCGAGGGCACCGACATGCCGCAGTGCCCGGCCAGGTTCAGCGGCAGCGTGCACAGGTCGAACAGGTACATGGCCAGCGGATCGTCGACCTTCTCGCCGAGCGGGAACGCGGTGGTCGGCGTCGCGGGCGACACCAGCACGTCGACGGACCGGTAGGCCTCGTCGAGGTCGCGGGCGATCAGCGTGCGCACCTTCTGCGCCTGGTTGTAATAGGCGTCGTAGTAGCCCGCCGAGAGCGCGTAGGTGCCAATCATGATGCGCCGCTTGACCTCCGGGCCGAAGCCGGCGGCCCGGGTCAGCGCCATCACCTCCTCGGCGCTGTGGGTGCCGTCGTCGCCGACCCGCAGCCCGTAGCGCATGGCGTCGAAGCGGGCCAGGTTGCTCGACACCTCCGACGGCAGGATCAGGTAGTAGGCGGCCAGCGCGTGATCGAAGTGCGGGCAATCGACCTCGCTCACCTCGGCGCCCAAAGCGGTCAGCTGCTCGACGGCGGCCTGGAACGACGCCAGCACCCCAGGCTGGTAGCCCTCGCCGCGCAGCTGCCGGACCACCCCGACGCGCACGCCGCGCAGATCACCGGCCGCGCCGGCCCGCGCGGCGCCGACGACATCGGGCACCTCGGTGTCCAGGGACGTGGAGTCGCGGCTGTCGTGCCCGGCGATCACCTGGTGCAGCAGCGCGGTGTCCAGCACGGTGCGCGCGCACGGGCCGCCCTGGTCCAGCGACGACGCGCACGCCACCAACCCGTAGCGGGACACCGTGCCGTAGGTGGGTTTGACACCGACGGTCGCGGTCAGCGCCGCGGGCTGGCGGATGGAGCCCCCGGTGTCGGATCCGATGGCCAGCGGCGCCTGGAACGCGGCCAAGGCCGCCGCGCTGCCCCCACCGGAGCCACCGGGCACCCGGTCGAGGTTCCACGGGTTGCGGGTGGGGCCGTAGGCGGAGTTCTCCGTCGAGGAGCCCATCGCGAACTCGTCCATGTTGGTCTTGCCCAGGATCGGGATGCCGGCGGCGCGCAACCGCAGGGTGACGGAGGCGTCATAGGGGGAACGCCAGCCCTCGAGGATCTTGGATCCGCAGGTGGTGGGCATGTCGGTGGTGGTGAACACGTCCTTGAGCGCCAGCGGGACCCCGGCCAGCGCCGACGACAGCCGCTCGCCGGCGGCCACCGCGTCGTCCACGGCGGTCGCCGCCGCCAACGCCTCGTCGGCGGCCACGTGCAGGAACGCGTGATACCGGTCGTCGGTCGCCTCGATCTGGTCCAGGCAGGCCTGGGTGACCTCGACCGACGACAACTCCTTGGCGGCGATCTTGGCGGCCAGCGTCGCGGCGTCGGAGCGGATGAGCTCGCTCACTCGGCGTCCCCCAGGATCTGCGGGACGGCGAAGCGCCCGTCGACGGCTTCGGGCGCCTCGGCCAGCGCCTCCCGCTGCGTCAGGCACGGTGTCAACTCGTCCGGGCGCGCGACGTTGACCGCCTTGAGCGGGTTGTCGGTCGCTTCGACGCCGGTGACGTCGACCGCCTGCACCTGGCTGACGTGGGTCAGGATGGCGTCGAGCTGGCCGGCGAAGCTGTCCAGCTCGGCATCGGTCAACGCCAGCCGGGCCAGCCGGGCCAGGTGAGCCACCTCGTCGCGGGAGATCTGGGACACGAGCGAAAAGCCTACCCATGCGCGAACGTCACGCTGGCGTGGCGTTCACCGCCGAGCGCCACGCCAGCGTGACGCTCGGCGACAAGGGGGCGCACCCAAGCCGCCGAAATGCCACCGATACAGGGCTGTGCGACAGTGGGGCGTGCCGTCGTATCTGTTACGCATCGAGCTGGCCGACCGGCCGGGCAGCCTGGGCTCGCTGGCCGTGGCGCTCGGCTCGGTGGGCGCCGACATCCTGTCGCTCGACGTGGTGGAGCGGATCTCGGGGTATGCGATCGACGACCTCGTCATCGAACTGCCGGTGGGGGCGATGCCAGACCGGCTGATCACCGCCGCCGAGTCGCTCCCCGATGTCCGGGTGGACAGCGTCCGCCCCCACACCGGCCTGCTGGAAGCGCATCGCGAGCTGGAGCTTCTCGACCATGTCGCCGCGGCCGCCGACACCGCGACCCGGCTGCAGGTCCTGGCCGACGAGGCACCCCGGGTGCTGCGCGTGAGCTGGTGCACCGTATTGCGCAGCACCAACGGAGAGCTGCAACGCCTCGCCGGCAGCCCGGGCGCTCCGGAGACCAAGGCGGATTCGGCCCCGTGGCTACCGATCGAGCGCGCCGCAACGCTCGACGGCACCGCCGAGTGGGTGCCGCAGGCCTGGCGCGACATGGACACCACCATGGTCGCGGCGCCCTTGGGCGACCCGCACACGGCGGTGGTGCTGGGCCGCACGGGCCCGGAGTTCCGGCCCTCGGAGGTGGCCCGGCTGGGCTACCTGGCCGGAATCGTGGCCACCATGCTGCGCTAGCGCGATTCCGAAGCCACCACTGAGTCACCGTCTTCCCACAGCAGCAGCTGACGAACCGCCGGGCGCGGCCCGTAGGGCCGCAGCATCGTGCTCGCCGGACGCGGGCGCACCCGTTGGGGCCACCAGAACCAGCGCCCCAAAAGCGTTGCGACGGAAGGCGTCATGAAGGAGCGCACGATCAGCGTGTCGAACAGCAGGCCGAGGCCGATGGTGGTCCCGATCTGACCGAGCACCTGAAAACCGCTGAACACGAAGGCGCACATGGTGACGGCGAAGACGAGGCCGGCGGACGTGACCACCGACCCGGAGCCGGCCATCGCGCGGATGATGCCGGTCTTGAGGCCGGCATGGATTTCCTCCTTGAACCGGGAAATCAGCAGCAGGTTGTAGTCGGATCCCACGGCCAACAGCAGAATCACGGCCAGCGCAAGCACGACCCAGTACAGCTGGATGCCGAGGATGTATTGCCACACCAGCACCGACAGCCCGAACGAGGCGCCCAGCGAAAGGGCCACCGTGCCCACGATGACCAGGGCGGCGATCAGGCTTCGGGTGATGATCATCATGATCAGCAGGATCAGGCTCAGCGCGGCGAGCCCGACGATCATCAGGTCGTACTTGGCGCCGTCCTGGATGTCCTTGTAGGTGGCCGCGGTACCGCCGACATAGATGTGGGCGGCGGCCATGGGGGTGCCCTTCAAGGCTTCGTGCGCGGCCCGCTTGATCGGGTCGATGTGTGAAATGCCTTCGGGGGTCGCGGGATCGCCGTCGTGGGTGATGATCATGCGGGCGGCCTTGCCGTCGGGCGAGAGGAACAACTTCAGGCCGCGCAAGAAATCGGCGTTGCTGAAAACCTCGGGAGGCAGGTAGAACGTGTCGTCGTTTTTGGCGGCGTCGAAGGCTCGGCCCAGCGCCGTCGCGTTTTCGATCGCGGCCGCCGTCTGCGCGTAGATGCCGGACTGGGTGGCGTAGCTCGCCAGCGTCAGTGCGTGGTTGGTCTCCTGGCTCGCGATCTGCGGCGGTATCAGCGCCACCAGTTTCGGTTGCAGCGCGTCGAGCTTGTCCAGGGTGGCCGTGAGGTCTTCGAATTTCTCGCTGAGCTGGTCGATGCCGTCGAGCGCGTCGAGGACCGAGCGGATCGCCCAGCAGGCGGGGATGTCGTAGCAATGCTTTTCCCAATAGAAATAGCTGCGGATCGGCCGGAAGAAGTCGTCGAAATTCGCGACCTTGTCGCGCAGGTCTTTGATCGTGGTGATCGTGTCGTGAAAGCTTTGGGCCTCGCTGTGGGTGGTGGCGGCGAGCTGCTGCTGCAGCACGTACTGCTGCTTCAAAATGTTGATCGTGTTCGCCAGTTCACCGGCCTGCTTCAGCAGATCGTTCGCGCGATCCCGTTGGTAGGTCAGGTTTTCCTGCTGGGCGGCGCTTTGGTTGCTGACCACAAACGCCAGCGAGCTGTGGTCGAGCGGGGTGCCCAGGGGCCGGGTAATCGACTGCACCTGGGCGATGCCGGGCACGTGGAACACGGCCTTGGCCACCCGGTCCAGGACGAGCATGTCGGCCGGGTTGCGCATGTCGTGGTCCGTCTCGACCATCAGCAACTCGGGCTCCAGCCGCGCCCTGGAGAAGTGGCGCTCGGCGGCCGTGTAACCGACATTGGCCGGCGCGCTGGCGGGCATGTAGGGGCGGGTGTCGTAGCTCGTCTTGTAACCGGGCAGCGCGAGCAGACCCACGAGGGCCAGCGCGCACGCCGTCGCGAGAACGGGCGCGGGCCAGCGGACGATGGCCGTGCCGATCCGCCGCCATCCGCGGGTTCTCATCGCGCGCTTGGGGTCGAAGAGGCCCAAGAAAGCGCCCAGGGTGAGCACGGCCGGACCCAGGGTCAGCGAGGCGAACAGCGCGACCAGAATGCCCAGCGCCGCAGGGACTCCCAGGCTTTGGAAATAGGGCAGCCGGGTAAAGGTCAGGCAGAACACCGCGCCGGCAACCGTGAGGCCCGAACCCAGGACGATGTGGGCGGTTCCGCGAAACATGGTGTAGAAGGCGGTTTCTCGGTCCTCGCCCGCGCCGCGTGCCTCCTGGTAGCGGCCGACGACGAAGATCGCATAGTCGGTCCCGGCGGCGATGACCAGCAGCGTGAGCAGGTTCGTCGAGTACGTCGACAGCCCGATGACGCCCGCGTTCCCGAGAAAGGCGACGATCCCCCGGGCCGCGGCCATCTCGATCAGGACCGTGACGAGCACGAGCAGCGTGGTGAGGACGGAGCGGTAGACGAAGAACAGCATCAACGCGATCACCCCGATGGTGATCGTGGTGACCTTCGCGGTCCCCTTGCTGCCCACGTCGAACTGGTCGGAGATGAGCGGCGCCGGGCCGGTGACATAGGCCTTGACACCCGGCGGCGGTTGCGTGTGGTCGACGATGTCGCGGACGGCGCCGACGGACTCGTTGGCCAGCGCCGAGCCCAGGTTGCCCGCGAGGAACACCTGAACGTAGGCGGCCTTGCCGTCACTGCTCTGCGATCCCGCCGCGGTCAGGGTGTCGCCCCAGAAGTCCTGAACGTGCTCGACGTGCTTGCGGTCCCGCTCGAGCTTGCGGATCATCGTGTCGTAGAACCGGTGGGCGTCCGCGCCGAGCGGCTGATCGCCTTCCAGGACCACCATGGCCGAACTGTCGGAATCGAACTCGCGGAACACCTGACCGATGCGCTTGGTCGCCTGCAGCGACGGCGCGTCGGGCGAATTCATCGCCACATTGTGGGTTTTCCCAACGTCTTCCAGTTGCGGCACCGCCGCGTTCGTGACGGCGGCCAGCGCCACCCAGAACAGCAGGATCGGCACCGAAAGCCGGCGGATGGTGTGCGGCAAAAACGGCCGCGAGGTTTGGTGGTTGCTCATCCGGACTTGTCCAAGCAGAAGGTGTAGGCGTCGACTTTGTTGACGGTGCGTTCGTCCTTGACTTCACCGTTGACGGTGATGCGGCAGCCGAGGGTGTCGCCGTTGCCCTGCGCCACGACGTTGCCGACAACCGCGGGCTCCGTCGTGGTGATCGTGTACGACCAGGGCAGCGGGGCGTTTTTGACCTGCTGCGGCTGGGCGTTGACGTCCAGGTAGTTGATGGTCGCCACCGCGCCCGGTGCGCCATAGACCTCGAGGACCACGCGCTTGGGGTTGAACGGGACGATCTCGTTGGACAGGCCGCTGTTGGCCGAGGTGTTGTTGTGCGAGCCGAAGATTCCGTGCAGGCGATAGATGGCAAATCCCACGAGTGCGAGCACGACCACCGCGACGAGCAGCATCCACCCTCGCTTGACGAGGGCCGCAATCGAAATCGCTCTCACCCCATGGCCTTTCGCTGATCGGCGAAACGATCGGAGCCGGTGCCCGACGCCGCGGGCATGATCAACAGCTATGACAGTACGGTACCGGACCGTACTGTACAAGAGACGCGAGCGTACACATTCCTCGGTTACCCGCCAGACCGGGTGAGGCCCGGAATGATGACCTCGTCGACGAGGACTTGCACCGTGTGACGGGTGGGCGGATGGCTGGGGATGATGGACCGGAAGATGAGGTACCCGGGCAACAGGTCCCATAGTTCGTCGGCGATGGCGCCGGCGGCGGCGATCTCACCGCGCTCGACCGCCTGTTGCAGCACGTGCTGGATCAACGCTTTGCGCTGATCGATGAATTGGTGCTGTAGGGCGTCGCCGAGCGCGGGGTGGCGCGACGCTTCGGCGAGCACCGCGCGGATGGTGCTGGCGTGCTGGTGGCCCTGCCGGCAGATCGTCTCCCCCAGGCACAGCAGGTCGCCGCGCAACGTGCCCGTATCCGGCGGGACCGCCACCTGGCGGACGCCTTCGATGAAGGCGGCCAACACCAATTCGGCTTTCGAGGGCCAGCGGCGGTACACCGTGGCCTTGCTGGCGCGGGCCGTGCTGGCGACGGCGTCCACCGTCAACCGGTCATAGCCGTGCTCCTGCAGCAGCCGCAACGTCACCGCCAGCAGCTCGGCCTCGCGGGCCGACCACGGCGATGCCTCCGCGCACCGGTCGGCGGTCTGGGTCATAACGCCCACGATAGAACCGCCGCGTCGGCCCGGCTGGGCTGGTTCGCCATAATCCGCTACCCGGGGCGCCGCCATCCGCGCCGAATGGAACGCCACTGCGAAAATCCGCGCGGCTTTTCGCAGTGGCGTTCCATTCGCGAACCGGAAGCTACCCGGGCGCCACCTCCACGGGCGGGCCCTCCGCGAGTAACCGCCGAAACCCGTCTTCGTCGAGGACCGGTACCCCCAGCTTCACCGCTTTCTCGTATTTCGAGCCCGGCGAGTCACCGACGACGACGTAGTCAGTCTTCTTCGACACCGAACCCGCGGCCTTGCCGCCGCGCGCCACGATCGCCTCCTTGGCGTCGTCGCGGGAAAAACTCGTCAGCGAACCGGTGACCACGACGGTCAGCCCCACCAACGTGCGCGGCACACTGGCGTCGCGCTCGTCGGCCATCCGCACGCCGGCCGCTCGCCACTTGTCGACGATCGCGCGGTGCCAGTCCACCGTGAACCACTCGGTGACCGCGGCGGCGATCGTCGGGCCCACGCCCTCGATCGCGGCCAGCTGCTCGGTCGACGCCGACCTGATCGCGTCCAGGCTGCCGAACTCGATCGCCAGGGCCCGGGCGGCCGTCGGCCCGACGTGCCGGATCGACAACGCCACCAGCACCCGCCACAGCGGCACGGCCTTGGCCTTGTCGAGGTTGGCCAGCAGCCGCTTGCCGTTGGCCGACAGCGCGCCGCTCTTGGTGGAGAACAACTCGGTGCGCAACAGCTCGTCCTCGGTGAGGGAGAACAGGTCCCCCTCGTCGACGATCACCCCGGCGTGCAGCAGCGCGATGGCGGCCTCATAACCCAGGCCCTCGATGTCGAGCGCACCGCGACCGGCGACGTGAAAAACGCGCTCCCGCAACTGCGCCGGGCACGACCGGGCATTGGGACAGCGGATGTCGACATCGCCCTCCTTCGCGGGAGCGAGCGGGGTACCGCATTCGGGACACGTTGTGGACATGACGAATTCGCGTTCCGAGCCGTCGCGCAGGTCCACGATGGGACCGAGCACTTCCGGAATCACGTCACCGGCCTTGCGGATCATCACGGTGTCGCCGATCAGCACCCCCTTGCGCGTGACCTCGGCGGCGTTGTGCAGGGTGGCCAGTCCCACCGTCGAGCCGGCGACCTTTACCGGCGTCATGCACGCGAAAGGCGTGACGCGCCCGGTCCTTCCGACGTTGACCCGGATGTCGAGGAGCTTGGTCTGCACCTCCTGAGGCGGGTACTTGTAGGCGATCGCCCACCGCGGCGCCCGCGAGGTGGATCCCAGCCTGCGCTGCAACGCCACGTCGTCAACTTTGACGACGACGCCGTCGATTTCGTGGTCGACGTCGTGGCGGTGCTCGCCCCAATACCGGATGCGCTCGTGCGCGCCGGCCACGTCTTTGACCCGAGTGGTGTGCTCGGAGACGGGCAAGCCCCAGGCCCCCAGCGCGAGGTACGCGTCGTGCAGCGTGGCCGGCCGGAATCCCTCGGTGTATCCCAGCCCGTGGCAGATCATCCGGAGCTTGCGGCGGGCGGTGACCGCCGGATCCTTCTGCCGAAGCGACCCCGCGGCGCTGTTGCGGGGGTTGGCGAACGGCGTCTTGCCGTCCTCGACGAGGCTTGCGTTAAGCGCCTCGAAATCGGGCAGCCGGAAGAACACCTCACCGCGCACCTCGAGGACGTCGGGTATCGGGTAGGAATCGGTGGCCGTCAGCCGCTCCGGGACGTCGTCGATGGTGCGCGCGTTCAACGTGACGTCCTCGCCGGTGCGCCCGTCGCCCCGGGTCGCCGCCCGCACCAGACGCCCGCCGCGGTACACCAACGACAGGCCGACGCCGTCGATCTTCAGCTCACACAGATAAGGAACGTCCTTGCCGGCCTCGGCGTGGATGCGGGCCGCCCACTGGTCGAACTCTTCGGTGCTGAACGCGTTGTCCAGCGACAGCATCCGCTCGAGGTGCTCGGCCTCGGCAAAGTCGGTGGCGAACCCGGCGCCGCCGACGAGTTGCGTCGGCGAATCGGGCGTGCGCAGCTCCGGATACTGCTCCTCGAGGGCTTCGAGCCGACGCAACAGCTGGTCGAACTCCGCGTCGGAGATGATGGGCGCATCGCGCACGTAGTAGCGGAACTGATGTTCGCGCACCTCGTCGGCCAGTTCACGCCACTGCCGCCGAATCTCGGGCGCAACGGGGTCAACTTCTGGCGAACTCACCTCCGCAGGCTATCGGAGGACACCCACAAAATTGCAGCCCTGTATTCAATCCTCTTCGCCGTGTTTTACGTGGGCCGGATGGCGTCGGGATCTCGAGAGAACGCGTCGGCGGCCTTGTGGGCGAGTTCAATCGCGGTGCGGGCCCACTGCGGCGTCGCCGCGGCCAGGCCACACGCCGGGGTGACGCCGATGCGATCGCGCAGCGCCGCGCGGCCGAATCCGAGCCGGTCGGTCACCGCGACGACCGCGGCGGCCACCTCCTCGGCCGAGGGCCGACGCTGCGGCGCGGTGGTGGCGACCACACCGAGCATGACGGCGCGGCCCGATTCGACGAATGCGGCGATGCCATCCAGATCGGCCGGCCGCAACGTGCCGGCGTTGACCAATACCGCACCAATAGTGCTGCGCTGCAACATGTTCCACGGTAACTCGGGGCCGCAGCTGTGTAGCAGCACGTCCGCGCCGGCGGCCGCGACGCAGGTGTCGAGCAGCGTCAAGGCCACCGCCTCGTCGAGCGCGGCGACCGGGCTCAGCGCGGTCAACCCGGTCAGCCGCCCGCCCAACGCCGCCGGCAGCGACGGCTCATCGAACTGCACCACCACCGGTGTGTCGAGCCGGCGGGCCAGCGCCGCGCGGTGCGCGGCAACACCCTCGGCCAGCGATGCCGTCAGGTCGCGCAGCGCACCGGAGTCGGTGATCGCCCGGTGGCCGTTGGCCAGCTCGAGCCCGGCGGCCAGCGTGATCGGCCCGGGAGCCTGCACCTTGACCACGCGTCCGCCACCCCGCAGGCCCGCCGTCTCCCAGGCCTCCTCCAGGGTGTCCATGTCCTCGTCGAGGAAGCTGGCGGCCCTGCGTGTCACCGCGCCGGGCCGGGCGGCGATGCGATAGCCGCGCGGCACCGTGTCGATGGCCACGTCGATCAGCAGCGCGCCGGCCCGCCCGAGCATGTCGGCGCCCACTCCCCTGGCGGGGAGCTCGACGATGTGGGCCAACGCATCCGCCAGCTCACCGACGACGACCTGGGCGGCCGGTCGTGGGGCGGTGCCGGGCCACGACCCGATGCCGCTGGCCTTTACGGCAAGCTCGGCGAAAACACTCACCCGGCAACCGTATTCGACGTCACGATGCCGGACGGTCGCCAGGGGTGTCTGCCGCGGGTTGGCGGGATTACTTTTGTGCCCGGGAGCGTTCTCAACGACAATGTCCCAGATGGGTCCCAGATGGCCAGGTTGACGCGGCCGGCGCTGTTGTGCGGCGCGGCGCTGCTGGTGGCGGCGTGCACCCGGGTGGTGGGCGGCACCGCGGTATCGGCATTCGGCGTCGCCAGCCGGGGCGTGCAGGGTGTGAGCGTCGACGCGATCCTGCTGAACCAGTCACGGATGCAGGCGATCACCGGCGCGGGTCGGCACCTGACGATCGTCCCCTCGATGGACGACACCTCCCCGGTCGACATCAACGCCCTCGCGGACACCACGCCGCGGGAGTGCCGGTTCCTTTTCGCCGAGACGGCGACGTTCGGGCCCGACGTGGAAGAGTTCCACAAGACCACTTTCCAAGACCCGCCCGACGCCGCCTTGATCTCGGAGGGCGCCGCGGCCTATCGAGACGCCGCCACCGCCCGGCGTGCCTTCGGCGCCCTGGTGGCCACCGTCGGCGACTGCGCGGACGGCTCGGCCGGCGAGCTGTTCGTCGGCGACTGGAAGGCCGACGCCGACTCGCTGCACATGCGGCCCGGCGGCTGCGGCCGCGACTATCGGGTTCTCTCGGTGGCCCTGCTGGAGGTCACGTTCTGCGGATTTCCGCAATCGGTGTCCGACATCGTGATGACGAACATCGCCGCCAACGTGCCGCGTTAGAAGAGGCAGCGTCGGCGCGTTGCGCTCGAATTGTTGCGCCCGGGTCGGGCAGCGCACCGTGTTGATAATCGAATACAGCGACAACGAACGGCCGGTACGCTTCGGTTCATGGAGCCCGGGAACCTCGATTCGCGCGTAACCGACCTCGAACACCGGGTGCGCGACTTAGCGGGGCGAGTGCAAGCCAGTGAGCAGGACGCCGCCGCGGCCCGGGTGCTCGCCGGAGCTGCCGACCGTGATGTCAGTGAGTTCCGCAGCGACCTTCGCGAGTTTCGCCAAGCCACGACGGCGAGTTTCAACGCCCTGCGCGAGGACTTCGTTGACCTCCGCGACCATGTCGACCAGGGCTTCACCCAGATACGCAGCAGATTCGACGCCACCGCGGCGGGACAACAGCAAATCGTCGACCTTCTTCAGATCATCATCACCGATCAAGGAGATCGCGGGCCGACCGAATAGCTTTTGACGGTGGCACCCGAAAAACGTTCATGGCCGCCGCTGGACCGTGGCCAGTCCATTGGAGCCCACACGACGTCGTCGCTTGGCCTCGCTGCGGAGCCGCCGCACAAGCCGGTCCGGAATGACTGGCGTCCCGGACTTTTCCTCGCATTTCCGCCACAACGCACTTGGCACCAAGTCTCGATAGCGAGCGACGCTGCGCTGGTCATCCTCCGATATGTGATCCCAACAGTTATCGAGCAACCGGTGCCACAGCGCGGTGGGCAGAGCATCGCGCAGCGCGTAGAACTCCGCGTCCAGTCCGACTGCTGCGTGAAGGTCGGTCCATTGATCCCACATCGGAAGGTCGATCAACACGCCGTAATCGATGCCATCAGCGCCCGATTCTTCGATCCGGCAGGGCGTTTGGACGTAGGTCTCAGCGGATTATTGGAGCCTTATTCGGGGCACGCGCCGCGAGCGGTGCTGCGCCGGCGTGACGTGCCGGCGATGGTGGCGCTGCCGAGCACCTCGTCACCGTCCGGGTCCGGGCGGTACAGCACCAGCGTCTGCCCGCGCGCGACCCCGCGCAGCGGAACGCGCAACCGCACGACGAGCTCGTCGCCCACCAATTCGGCCACGGCACCGGCCATTTCACCGTGTGCCCGCACCTGAACCGCGCACTCGACGGGCCCCTTCGGTGGCGCTCCCGCCGTGAAGACCGGGGCCCGCCCGACCAGCGCGCGCACGTCGAGGTCGGCCGCCTCGCCCACCTGGACTGTCGCGGTGTCGGGGTCGATGGCCGTCACGTAGCGCGGGCGGCCGTCGGGCCCCGGCCCGGCGATGCCCAGGCCCTTGCGTTGCCCGATGGTGAAGCCGTGCACCCCGTCGTGGGTGGCCAGCACCGCGCCGTCCACACCGACCACGGTGCCGCGGCGAACCCCGATCCGCTCGCCCAGGAAGGCCCGGGTGTTCCCGGACGGGATGAAGCAGATGTCGTGGCTGTCCGGCTTGTCGGCGACGGCCAGGCCGCGGCGGGCGGCCTCGGCGCGGATCTGCGGTTTGGGAGTGTCGCCGATGGGAAACGCCGCGTGGCGCAGCTGCTCGGCGGTCAGCACGGCCAGCACGTAGGACTGGTCCTTGTCCCGGTCGACGGCGCGGCGCAGCCGCCCACCGGACAGCCGCGCGTAGTGGCCGGTGGCCACCGCGTCGAAGCCCAGCGCGAGGGCCTTCGCCGACAGCGCCGAGAACTTGATCCGCTGGTTGCACCGCACGCACGGGTTCGGCGTCTCGCCGCGGGCATACGACGACACGAAGTCGTCGATCACGTCCGCCTCGAACCTCTCCGCGAAATCCCAGACGTAGAAAGGGATTCCAAGCACATCGGCGACGCGGCGCGCATCCGAGGCGTCTTCTTTCGAGCAGCAGCCCCGCGAGCCGGTGCGCAGCGTGCCCGGCGCGGTCGACAGCGCCAGGTGCACGCCGACCACGTCGTGCCCGGCGTCGACCATGCGGGCGGCGGCGACCGAGGAGTCGACGCCGCCGCTCATCGCGGCGAGGACCCTCACTTAGGACGCCCCCGCGGCGGCCAGCGCGGCCCGGCGGGCGCGGTCCACGGCGCCGGGCAGCACCCGCAACACCGCATCGACGTCGGCGTCAACGCTGGTGTGCCCCAACGAGAGCCGCAACGACCCGCGGGCGCTGGCCGGGTCGACACCCATCGCGATCAGCACATGCGACGGCTGCGCGACACCGGCGGTGCAGGCTGATCCCGTCGAACACTCGATTCCGTTGGCGTCCAACAGCATCAGCAGCGCGTCGCCCTCGCAGCCGCGGAACGTGAAGTGCGCGTTGCCGGGAAGCCGCAGCGGGTCGCGGGCGCCGTTGAGGACGACGTCGTCGATGCCGGCCAGCACCCCGTCGATCAGGCGGTCCCGCAACGCCCGCAGCCGCGCGCCGTGGGAGTCGAGCCCGTCGACCGCGATTTCGGCGGCCGCCGCCATGCCGACGGCGCCGGCGACGTCGGGAGTGCCGGAGCGGATGTCGCGCTCCTGCCCGCCGCCGTGCGAGAGCGGCACGCAGGACACGTCGCGGCGCAGCAGCAGCGCGCCCACTCCCGGCGGACCGCCGAACTTGTGTGCGGCCACGCTCATCGCCGACAGCCCGCTGTCGGCGAAGTCGACGGGCAACTGCCCCACCGCCTGAACGGCGTCGCTGTGCATCGGGACGCCGAATTCGGCGGCAACGGCGGCGAGTTCGGCGGCCGGCAGGACAGTGCCGACCTCGTTGTTGGCCCACATCACCGATACCAGCGCGACGTCGTCGTACCTCCGCAGCGCCTCGCGCAGCGCGGCCGCCGGCACCGAGCCGTCGGCCGCGGTGGGCAGCCAGGTCACCCGGGCGCCCTCGTGCTCGACGAGCCAGTTCACCGAGTCCAGCACGGCGTGGTGTTCGACCTCACTGGTGACGATGCGGCGGTGGCGCGGCTCGGCGTCGTGGCGGGCCCAGTAGATGCCCTTGATGGCCAGGTTGTCGCTCTCGGTGCCGCCCGCGGTGAAGATCACCTCGGACGGGCGGGCGCCCAGTTTGTCGGCGATTAGCTCGCGGGATTCCTCGATCCGCCGCCGCGCCGCCCGGCCGCTGGTGTGCAGCGAGGACGCGTTGCCGACGGTGCCCAACACGCCCGTCATCGCCTCGATGGCGGCGGGGTGCATCGGGGTGGTGGCGGCGTGATCGAGGTAGACCATGACGCGCCCAGGATACCGGCTTGGCGCAGCGACGATGCGGGGCCGGCGGGCCCTGAGGAGAAGTTGGGCAATTTGGCTCACGTGGCCGGTCAGGCCACCAGAGCGTGCCCCTGGCCTCGGTGCACGGACGCTGGGACCAGCACCGCGGATTGGCACCGGCGGGCCAGGTCCCGCCGATCGGCGCCCGGCAGCTGCAGGGATTCGACGTGCACCCGCGCCAGCGTGCGCCGCACGGTGAGCAGCCGGCCGATCGACCGCAACAACGTGTCGTCGCCCACGAAGGCCGGGGCGGTCGAGACGCTGCCGTCGGCGTGGTGGTAGGTCAGCCGAAGCGGCTGCACCGGGCGGCCCGCGTCGATCGCGGCCTGGAACATCGCCGGATAGAAGGACCCGCACCCTTGGTGTGACTGCCCGGCTCCTTCCCGGGCCCCCTCGGGGCCCGCATCGTCGCCGTGCCGACCGCACCAGGTGGTGCCCTCTGGGAAGGCCACCACCGTGTGGCCGGCCCGCAGCCGGCGCGCGACGGTGTCCACCACCCCGGGCAGCCGGCGTAGGCTGGCCCGCTCGATCGGGATGATCTTGCACATGCGGGCCACGACGCCGGTGGCCGGCCCGGTGAACATATCGGCCCGCGCGACGAACGACCCGGGCAACACCGAGCCGATGGCGAAGGCGTCCAGCCAGGACACGTGGCCGCTGACCACCAGGACCCCGCGCAGGTTGCGAATCGGGTTGCCCGACAACGTGATCCGGACACCGAAGCAGCGCAGCACCAGCCGGCAGTAGATGCGCTGCACGCTGGTCCGGCCCGGCAGCGGCACCGCGAGCAGCGGCACCCCCGGCGCCAACAGCAGCGCCAGCAGGACGCGAAGCGCCACCCGCAGCGCCACCCGCGACCGCGGCGAGCCCGCGGCGTCGCCGACACCCACACAGCCGATGTCGCACGTCGTGCGCGGCAGCCAGGGGTGTCCGGTGACCGCGGGAGCGTTCATCGCGCGCCGCCCGCCATCTCGGTCGCGGCCGATACCGACCGCAGCCTCGTCAGATATCGGGTATCGGCGCGTCGTTTGTCCAGCAGCACGCAGAAGTCGCCCACACCGAAGTCCGGGTCGTGCGCCGGCTCCCCGCAGACCTGGGCGCCCAGCCTCAGGTAGCCGCGCATGAGCGGCGGAACCGACGGCCGCGGCGGCGCGGGGATGTCGTCGAGGGCCCGCCCGTTTACGCGCACCGGCCGGTGGGGCCGCACCCGGTACTGGGGCGGCGCGGCGTGACGGTTCAGGACGAAGTCGCGGACGCCGCGCAGCTGGCCGCCCGGAACGTCAGCGTCGCCGCCGATGGGCACCGACACGCAGCCGGTCACGTAGTCGTAGCCGCAGCGGTCCAGGTAGGCCAGGATGCCCGCCCACATCAACAGCACCACTCCGCCGTTGCGGTGACCGTCCCGCACCACCGCGCGTCCCATCTCCACCAGCGACGGCCGCAGCGGGTCGAAGGCGCGGACGTCGAATTCGGTCGCGGTGTAGAGGCCTCCGGCGGCGATCGCACCGGCGGGCGCCAGCATCCGGTAGCACCCCACCAGCTCGCCGCTGTCGTCGTCGCGGACCAGTAGGTGGTCGCAGTATTCGTCGAACCGGTCGACGTCGCGGTGCCCCGTCGCCGGGAGGGTGAAGCCGGGTGTGCTGGCGAACACGTCGTACCGGAGCCGCTGCGCCGCCTCGATCAGGCCGGGGTCGGTGGACAGCAACAGCGAATAGCGCGGCCCGGACGAGCTGGTCACCGCGCCGTCCGGCTTATCGCTGGGTATCAGGACGGAAGCAATGCTCATGCCACCAACGTGTCGCAGTCGATGAGCTAATCGGCATCGCCGCTGTGACGTGTCGGTGCACGTCAGATGACGAAATGTGGCTGGCCGGGGCCTAGCTCACGGCGCTCGCGACGTCCCATCCGTCACTCGAGTCACCGGGGAGTTGGGTGTGGCTGTGCGCGCAAGGCGCGCCCCTTGGCGCGCGTTGTCAGCCCTTGCGGGCCTTGATCGCGTCGGTCAGCTGCGGGGCGACCTTGAACAGGTCACCGATCACGCCGTAGTCGGCGATCTCGAAGATTGGCGCCTCTTCGTCCTTGTTGACCGCGACGATGGTCTTCGAGGTCTGCATGCCCGCGCGGTGCTGGATCGCCCCGGAGATGCCCAGCGCGATGTAGAGCTGCGGCGACACCGTCTTGCCGGTCTGGCCGACCTGGAACTGGCCCGGGTAGTAGCCCGAGTCGACGGCGGCGCGCGACGCCCCGACGGCCGCCCCCAGCGAGTCGGCCAGCGCCTCGACCACGCTGAAGTTCTCCGCGCTGCCGACGCCGCGGCCACCGGACACCACGATGGTGGCCTCGGTGAGCTCCGGGCGATCGCCGGCGACGGCGGGCTCGCGGGCGGTGATCTTGGTCGCGTTCTCGGCGGGCGCGGGCACCTCGACGGCGACCTGCTCACCCGCGGCGGCCTGGGGCTCCGCGTCGACGGCACCGGCCCGCACCGTGATCACCGGGGTGTCGCCGTTGGCCTGCGCCTCCACGGTGAACGCGCCACCGAAGATGCTATGGACGCCCACTGCCCCTTCTCGGACGTCCACCACGTCGACCAGCAGGCCCGATCCGATCCGGGCCGCGAGCCGGCCGGCGATCTCCTTGCCGTCGGCGCTGGCGGCCAGCAACACGGCGGCGGGCGTGTTCTGTTCGGCCAGCGCGGCCAGCACGTCGACCACCGGGGTGATCAGGTACTTGTCGACGTCGTCGGACTCGGCGACGTAGACCTTGGCGGCGCCGGCCTCCTTCAGCCCGTCCACCAGCGGTGCCGCCGTGCCCGGCGCGCCGACCACGACGGCGGCCGGCTCGCCCAGCGCACGGGCGGCGGTGATCAATTCGGCGGTGACCTTCTTCAGCGCGCCTTCAGCGTGCTCGACGAGCACCAAAACTTCAGCCATGGGTTATGTCGCTCTTCTCGTGATGTGGGGGGACCGTTTGAGATAGATGGGGCGTTAGATGATTTTCTGGGCCACCAGGTACTGCGCGATCTGGTTGCCGCCCTCACCCTCGTCGGCGACCTTCTCACCCGCGGTCTTGGGCGGCTTAGGCGTTGAGGACAGCACGGTGGACCCAGCATTGGCCAGCCCAACCTCGTCGGCCTCGACACCGATCTCGGCCAGGGTCAGCACCGTGACCTCTTTCTTCTTGGCGGCCATGATGCCCTTGAAGGACGGGAAGCGCGGCTCGTTGATCTTCTCGGTCACGCTCACCACCGCGGGCAGGGTGGCCTCGAGGGTGAAGACGCCCTCGTCGGTCTCCCGCTCGCCGGTGACCTTGCCGCCCTCGACCGACAGCTTCCGCAGGTGGGTGAGCTGCGGCAGGCCCAGGTATTCGGCGATGACGGCCGGCACCGCGCCGCCCACACCGTCGGTGGCTTCGTTGCCGGCGATCACCAGCTCGGTGCCCTCGATGGTGCCCAGCGCGCGCGCCAGCGCCCAGCCGGTCTGGATCAGATCCGAGCCGTGCATGCCGTCGTCCTTGAGGTGGACGGCCTTGTCGGCGCCCATGGACAGGGCCTTGCGGATCGCCTCGGTGGCGCGTTCGGGTCCCGCGGTCAGCACGGTCACCGAGCCCTCGACGCCGTCGGCGGCTTCCTTTTCCCGGATCTGCAGCGCCTCTTCCACGGCGCGCTCGTTGATCTCGTCCAGCACCGCGTCGGCGGCCTCGCGGTCCAGCGTGTAATCGCCGTCGGTGAGCTTGCGCTCCGACCAGGTGTCTGGGACCTGCTTGATCAGGACCACGATGTTCGTCATGAGTGTGGTTCGTCCTCCTCGAAGGAGTCCCGCAGTCCCGACTGCGAGACCTGGTACGCGTTTTCGCAACGCACGGCCGTATTACTGCCCGGTAACTTTGTGCGGTCTGCTCTCACACCATAGCGGCGGGTGGTAGTGCACGTTCTTGCGGCCCGGTTCGCGAATCGGACACTTCGCGTTAGCCTGCCTAATGCAATGAGCGCATCCCTGCCCGACGGTCCCCAGCACGTCCCCGACGACACCTCGGTTGACGCGGTGTTGACGCTGACGGGCGAGCGCACCATCCCCGACCTGGATGTCGAGAACTACTGGTTTCGCCGCCACCAGGTCGTCTACCAGCGGCTGGCGCCGCGCTGCGCGGGCCGCGAGGTGCTCGAGGCCGGATGTGGCGAAGGTTACGGCGCCGACCTGATCGCCGGCGTCGCCCGCCGGGTCGTCGCGGTGGATTACGACGCGGCCACGGTGGCCCACGTCCGCGGCCGCTACCCGCGGGTCGAGGTCATGCGGGCCAACCTGGCCGAGCTGCCGCTGCCCGACGCGTCGGTGGACGTGGTGGTGAACTTCCAGGTCATCGAGCACCTGTGGGACCAGTCACAGTTCGTGGCCGAGTGCGCCCGGGTGCTGCGCCCCTCGGGGGTGCTGATGGTGTCCACGCCCAACCGGATCACCTTCTCACCGGGCCGCGACACGCCGATCAACCCGTTTCACACCCGCGAACTCAACGCCGACGAGCTGACCGAGCTGCTGGTCGACGCGGGTTTTTCCGACGTGTCCATGTGCGGGCTGTTTCACGGGCCGCGGCTGCAAGAGATGGATGCCCGCCACGGTGGGTCCATCATCGACGCGCAGATCGCGCGGGCAATGGCCGCTGACCCCGATACGCCGTGGCCGCCCGAGCTGGCGGCCGACGTCGCCGCGGTCACCACCGACGACTTCGACCTCCTCGACGCCGCCGACCGTGACATCGACGACAGCCTGGACCTGATCGCGATCGCGGTGCGGCCGTGAGCGCGCCCTCCGGCCGCGTGCCCGGCATGTTCACCCTGGTGTTGCACACCCACCTGCCGTGGCTGGCCCACCACGGCCGCTGGCCGGTCGGCGAGGAATGGCTCTACCAGTCGTGGGCGGCGGCCTACCTGCCGCTGCTGCGGGTGCTGCGCAGCTTGGCCGACGAGGATCGGCACCGGCTGATCACGCTCGGCGTCACCCCGGTGGTCAACGCCCAGCTCGACGACCCGTACTGCCTCGACGGCATGCATCACTGGCTGGCCAACTGGCGGCTGCGGGCGGCCGAGGCCGCCAGCGTGCGTGGGGCTCCCACGTCTAAGTCGGCCGGCTACCAGTCGTGTGCACCGGAAGCGTTGCGGGCCTTCGGGATTCGCGAGGAGGCGGAGGCGGATCAAGCGCTGGACGACTTCGGCACCCTGTGGCGGCACGGGGGCAGCCCGCTGCTGCGTAGCCTGATCGACGCCGGCACGGTGGAGCTGCTCGGCGGCCCGCTGGCCCACCCGTTCCAGCCGCTGCTGGCGCCGCGGCTGCGCGAGTTCGCGCTGCGCGAGGGCCTGGCCGACGCTGAGCTGCGGCTGTCGGAACGCCCCATCGGCATCTGGGCGCCCGAGTGCGCCTACGCCCCCGGCCTGGAAAACGACTACGCCGCCGCGGGCGTCACACACTTCATGGTCGACGGCCCGTCGCTGCACGGCGACACCGCCCTGGGCCGGCCCGTCGGCGACACCGACGTCGTCGCGTTCGGGCGCGACCTACAGGTCAGCTACCGGGTGTGGTCGCCGAAATCCGGCTACCCGGGGCACGCCGCCTACCGCGACTTCCACACGTACGACCACCTGACCGGGCTCAAGCCGGCCCGGGTCACCGGCCGCAACGTGCCGTCGGAGGCCAAGGCCCCCTACGATCCCGACCGCGCCGACCACGCGGTCGACGCCCACGTCGCCGACTTCGTCGACCTGGTCCGCGACCGGTTGCTGAGCGAGTCCGAGCGCATCGGGCGGCCCGCCCACGTGGTCGCCGCGTTCGACACCGAGCTGTTCGGCCACTGGTGGTACGAGGGCCCGACGTGGCTGCAGCGGGTGCTGCGCGCGTTGCCCGCGGCCGGCGTGCGGGTGGGCACGCTGAGCGACGCCATCGCCGACGGATTCGTCGGCGATCCCGTCGCCCTGCCACCGAGCTCGTGGGGTTCGGGGAAGGACTGGCAGGTGTGGGCCGGCGACAAGGTGGCCGACCTGGTCCAGCTCAACACCGAGGTCGTCGACACCGCGCTGAGCACCGTCGACAAGGCGCTGTCGCAGACGGCGTCCCTGGATGGGCCGCTCCCCCGCGACCACGTCGCCGACCAGATCCTGCGCGAGACCCTGCTCACGGTGTCCAGCGACTGGCCGTTCATGGTCAGCAAGGACTCGGCCGCCGACTACGCCCGTTACCGTGCCCACCTGCACGCCCACGCCACCCGGGAGATCGCCGGGGCGCTGGCCTCGGGCCGGCGCGACACCGCCCAACGGCTGGCCGACGGCTGGAACCGCGCCGACGGCCTGTTCGGCGCCCTAGACGCACGCAGGCTGCCCCGGTGAGGCGCCACTTTCCCCGCGAGCGTGCGTGTTTGTACGGGGACACGCCGCGTGGCCCGGCATTCTGCGCACGCTCGCGACGCAGTTTTTCCGGGCGGCGGACGAGGCGCCCGTGAAGATCCTCATGGTGTCGTGGGAGTACCCGCCGGTGGTGATCGGCGGGCTGGGCCGCCACGTGCATCACCTGTCGACGGCGCTGGCCGCCGCCGGTCACGACGTCGTCGTCCTGTCCCGGCGACCCTCGGGCACCGATCCCAGCAGCCATCCGTCGTCCGACGAGGTCGCCGAGGGCGTCCGGGTGATCGCGGCCGCGCATGATCCACACGAATTCACCTTCGGCAGCGACATGATGGCCTGGACCCTGGCGATGGGTCACTCGATGATCCGCGCCGGCCTGTCGCTGGATTTCACCCCCGACGTCGTGCACGCACACGACTGGCTGGTGGCCCACCCGGCCATCGCGCTCGCCCAATTCTACGACGTGCCAATGGTTTCCACGATTCACGCGACGGAAGCCGGTCGCCATTCCGGCTGGGTCACCGGGGCGCTCAGCCGTCAGGTGCACGCGGTCGAGTCGTGGCTGGTGCGCGAATCCGATTCGCTGATCACGTGTTCGGTGTCGATGGCCGACGAGATCACCGAACTGTTCGGCCCCGGCCTGGCCGAGATCACCGTGATCCGCAACGGCATCGACGCGGCGCGCTGGCCCTTCGCGGCCCGCCGGCCGCGCACCGGGCCGGCCGAACTGCTCTACCTCGGGCGGCTGGAGTACGAGAAGGGCGTGCACGACGTCATCGCGGCGCTGCCGCGGATCAGGCGCACCCACCCGGGGACCACGCTGACCATCGCCGGCGACGGCACCCAGCAGGACTGGCTCGTCGGCCAGGCCCGTAAGCACAAGGTGCTCAAGGCAACTCGGTTCGTCGGACACCTCGACCACGCCGAGCTGCTGGCGGTGCTGCACCGGGCCGACGCGGCGGTGCTGCCCAGCCACTACGAGCCGTTCGGGCTCGCCGCCCTGGAGGCCGCCGCGGCCGGCACCCCGCTGGTGACCTCGAACATCGGCGGCCTGGGCGAGGCGGTGATCGACGGGCAGACCGGCGTGTCGTGCCCGCCGCGCGACGTGGCGGCGCTGGCCTCGGCGGTGCGCAGCGTGCTCGACGATCCCGACGCCGCGCAGCGGCGCGCCCGCGCCGCCCGCGAACGGCTCACCTCGGACTTCGATTGGCAGGCGGTGGCCGGCCAGACCGCGCAGGTGTACCTGGCGGCCAAGCGCCGCGAAAGGCAGCCGCTGCCACGGCTGCCCATCGTCGAGCACGCACTGCCAGACCGTTAGCCCGGCCGTCCTCCGCGCCGGGGTTCCAACTTCGAGTGATGGCAAACCCGGTTGCCCCCAGCGTGTTTGGCCTCGTACATCGCCGCGTCCGACGTGCTGATCAGGTCGTCGATGAGCCGGGTGTTGGCGACGGTCGCGCCGGCGTCGAGCGGGACGCTCGAGGTGCCGATGCTCGCGGTGACCTGGAAGGGGATCGCGGCTATCGCCCGGCGAAGTCGTTCGGCCATCTGCGCGGGGTCGGGCCTGGTGTCGGTGTCGGCGACCACGAATTCTTCTCCACCGGTGCGACCGACGACGGCCGTAGAGCGGCAGTTTGCTTGAAGCGCCCCGGCGACGGCGACCAGGGCCTGGTCGCCGGCCGCGTGGCCGCGGGTGTCGTTGAGTCGCTTGAAGTTGTCGAGGTCGATCACCGCGACCACGAGATATGTGCCCGGCGAGCGGTGGTGAAGCATCATCAGTTCGTAGACGGAGTCGTAGAACGAGCGCCGGTTATGCAGGCCGGTGAGTGGATCACGCTCGGAACTCCGTAGGTCGCTTCGCAACGTATGCACCAACGATTGAATTCCGAACGGCACGCCAACGTTCAGCGCCCCCACGGTGATCAGGCTCGCACCGGTCAGGGCGACGTCGCCGGTCGCCGCCAGGAGTCGATGCGACAGGATCGCCGCGCAGGCTGCGGCCACCCCGAAGTTGGCAAGCATGTAGCCAACGGCGTGAAAGTAGGCGACGAAACCACCCAGGATGGCGAAGGTCGCGCATCCCATCAATCCCGCATAAGGGTTCGACAGCGACAAACACGTGGCGGCGATGGCGGCGGTTGCCCCCAACGAGTAGAGGATCGACTGTCGCCGCGTGGGCCAGCGCAGCAGCCATAGCATCGCGGCGGCGCCCCCGAACGCCGCCGCGGCGACCGCCACCGCTCTCGACGTCGGGTGGTCGGGGCCGGCGGGAGTGTAGAGCATGACGAGCGGCAGCGCGGCCTGTGATGCGGTGGAGCCGAACGTTGCCCAGCGCCAGACCGGCTGGAGGCCACGACCCTTCAGGTAGGCACTGAGCCAGTCATACTGATCCGATTGTCTCACCATCGACATTCCATACCCGCGGGTTTGCCGAGGCACAGCCGCCGGTCGTTCTTCAGACCGCGCCGATGTAGCGGTTGCTGATGACTGATACTTACGTCGCTTAGGCTGCCATACTCACCGCGGTAATGGCATCGCATGGTGGGCCGACCGACAAAATAGCTCACCGGCCCAGCCAGTGATCTCGGAGGGTCCCGGACGCCGCGCATACCCCGATCGACGTCGGGGCAAACGGCGCGCGACCCGGCGGTTACCACCACCGGGTCCCAAACGAATTGGTCTGTGCCCGCGGCTTTTCCGGCTCGGCCATGTCGGTATTCCCGTGTCGGCGTGGGCCCTCGCGCATGCCCCGCACGTTGCCGCGGCCCCCTCCTGCCCGGTCCCTCAACTCCACGACCGCCGGTTGCATCTCGCCTACCACGAAACGGCGGGCGGTTTTGTTCTTCCGATTAATGGTTACGTTACTGAAATGCCTAGAAGAGCACGCGCGTGGTCCACCGACACCGCCACACGCCAAAGCCGTTGAGCGCCAGTAGGGTTGACCCAACAGAACGGAGCGCAGGATGAACAGGTCAGTACTGGCCGCGACGACGCTCGCCGCCGCCGCGGCCGCCGGAGCCGGCAGCATCGCCAGCGCGAGGCGTGTAGACGGCTGGTACTCGCGGCTTCGCAAGCCGCCATATCAGCCGCCCGGCGCCGCCTTCCCCGTGGTGTGGACCGCGCTTTATGGCGACATCGCGGCCACGTCCGCGGTGGCCGTCGACCGGTTGCGCGCGGCCGGACGGCGCGACGAGGCGCGCCGCTACGCCGCGGCGCTGGGCCTCAACCTGCTGCTGAACGCCGGATGGAGCTGGCTCTTCTTCCGGTATCACAAACTCGGCGCCGCCGCGCTCGGCGCCGCCGCGCTGACGGTCAGCAGCGCCGACCTGGCCCGCCGGACGGCACGGGCCGACCGGCGGGCCGGGCTGGCGCTGTCGCCGTACGCTTTGTGGTGCGCCTTCGCCACCGCCCTGGCCACCCATGTCTGGCGGCTCAACCGCCGCGTCGAATGATGGCCGCGCTGTTGTGGTTTCGCCGCGATCCGCGGCTGCACGCCCTCGCTAGTGCGCGGCCTTTTTGCGTTCGATGTCGGCCAGGGCGGCGGCCAGTTCGGCGCGCTGCGCCGCCGAGCTCTCCCAGGACAGCTGCCGGTTCTTGACCACCTTGGCCGGCGCGCCGACCGCGATCGAGTAGTCGGGGACGACGCCGCGGACCACGGCATGCGACCCGAGCACGCAGCCGCGCCCGATGGACGTGCCGCGCAGCACCGTGACTTTGACTCCCACCCAGGTGTCCGGGCCGATCCGGACCGGGGACTTGATGATGCCCTGATCCTTGATCGGGGCGTTGATGTCGTCCATGCGGTGGTCGAAATCGCAGACGTAGCACCAGTCGGCCATCAGCACCGAATCGCCGAGCTCGACGTCGAGGTAGGCGTTGATGACGTTGTCGCGGCCCAGCACCACCTTGTCGCCGAACCGCAGCGAGCCCTCGTGCGCGCGGATGGTGTTCTTGTCCCCGATGTGCACCCAACGGCCGATCTCCAGCTCCGCCAATTCGGGTGTCGCGTGGATCTCCACATCCTTGCCGAGAAACACCATGCCGCGGGTGATGATGTGCGGGTTGGCCAGCTTGAACTTCAGCAGCCGCCAGTAGCGGACCAGGTACCACGGGGTGTAGGCGCGGTTGGCCAGCACCCATCTCAGCGAGTCCAGCGTGAGGAACTTGGCCTGCCGGGGATCCCGCAGGTTCGATCCACGCCAACGGCGATGCAGAGGGGCTCCCCACATGGTCGTCATGGCCGGAAAGCCTAGCCCGGCGACGATGCGCGCCGGAACGGCGGGCTGAGAAGCCGGGCAACCGGACACAGCCCGGCGACGATGCGCACGCGAGGCGCCACGGGTTACCCTCACCTGTACTCGATCGCTGCAGCCGCCGAACGCCCGCGGAAGGATTTGGAAACCCGAGGTGCTTGCCCGACATCTCCCGCGTGGGCTTCGGCGGTGGTCCTCGGCGGTGCTGGCGGCCGCGCTCGCGGTCGGGCTCGGCGGTTGCGGCAACACCGACTCGTGGGTCGAGGCGTCGGCCGCGCAGGGCTGGCCGGCGCCGTATGGCGACGCCGCCAACAGCGGCTACACGACGACGAACGGCGCCGCCAGGCTGTCACTGCAGTGGACGCGGTCGGTCAAAGGCGGTTTGGCGGCCGGTCCGGCGCTGAGCGCGCGCGGCTATCTCGCCCTGAACGCGCAGACCCCGGCCGGTTGTTCGCTGATGGAGTGGGAAACCAACGACAACGGCCGGCAACGCTGGTGTGTCCGGCTTGTCCAGGGCGGCGGCTTTGCCGGCCCGTTGTTCGACGGCTTCGACAATCTCTACGTCGGCCAGCCGGGGGCTTTCCTGTCGTTTCCGGTCACACAGTGGACGCGGTGGCGCCAGCCGGTGATCGGGATGCCCGCCACGCCGCGATTTCTGGGGCACGGCCAGCTGCTGGTCGCCACCCATCTGGGGCAGGTGCTGGTTTTCGACGCCCACCGCGGCCAGGTGGTCGGCAGCCCGCTGGATCTGGTGGAGGGCATCGACCCCACCGATGCGACGCGCGGCTTGGCCGACTGCGCCCCCGCCCGGCAGGCCTGCCCCGTGGCCGCCGCGCCGGCCTTCTCGACGGTGAGCGCGACGGCGGTGCTGAGCGTCTGGCAGCCGGGCGCGCCGGCCGCGGGGCTGGTCGGGCTCAAGTACCACCCGGGGCAGACGCCGCTGCTCGCCCGGGAGTGGACCAGCGACGCCGTGGGCGCGGGCGTCATCGCCAGCCCGGCGCTGTCCGCCGACGGGTCGACCGTGTACGTCAACGGCCGCGACCAACGGCTGTGGGCGCTGCACGCCGCCGACGGAAAGGTGAAATGGTCGGTGCCGCTGGGTTTCCTGGCGCAGACACCGCCCGCGGTCACCCCGCGGGGGCTGATCGTGTCGGGCGGCGGCCCCGACACCCGGCTGGCGGCGTTCAAGGATGCCGGTGATCACGCCGATCAGGTCTGGCGCCGCGATGACGTCACGCCGCTGTCGTCGTCGAGCCTGGCCGGCGGTGGCGTCGGCTACACCGTGGCCGCCGGGCCACCCGAGGAGGCCGCGCCCGGCATGTCGGTGCTGGTCTTCGATCCGGCCAACGGTCACACGCTGGGCAGCTATCCGCTCCCGGCCGCCACCGGGTACCCCGTCGGGGTGTCGGTCGGCAACGATCGCCGGGTGGTGGCCGCCACCAGCGACGGCCAGGTCTTTGGTTTCACCCCAGCCTGAAGCCCGGCTCAGGCGCTAGATCGCCAGCGGCGGGATGGCGTTGCGGGGCACCTGCGCTTGGACGGGGCCGGCAAACGCCGGCAGGATCTCGCCCGGGGCGAAGTAGAAGATCAGCTGGTCATCGGTGATGGCGAAGTTCTGATAGTGCGACGGGTCATGACCGGTCGACGGCAATATCGCCACCCCCAACGGGTTTTGACGTTCCAGGTCGCCCTGGACGATCGGGAAGATGGCATCCAGCGGCGTGGTGCCGGGCGCAAACAGATTGTCGAAGGTGATGGGCCGCCTGGCCCCGAGGTCGTAGTTGAACGCCTTGTACCAGGTGGACGGGTGCGCCCCGCCGAGGTCCTGGAAGAGCTTGAGCACGACGCTGCGGGTGTTGTGCGGCGGCTGGCCGGACGTGTGTTGTTCGGTGGTGGCTTCCATCTGGTAGGGCTGGTCGCGCGGCCCGGAACTCTGCACGACGTTGACGAACCCGTCGCGATTCTGCGTGATGTAGTTGATCAGCGCCTGCTCGTCGGGATAGTCGGCCGGAAACGTCATGTCGAGCGTGTACGTGGTGCCGGCGGCGTGCACGCGACACATCCCGGCGGCCTCCAGGGTGCCGCCCAGGCCGGCGCACGACGACGGCTCTGAGACCGCCCGAGGGGCGACCGGCCAGCCCAGCAGGACCGCGGCGGCCAGCACCGCGGCCGCTGTCAGGTAGCGCATCGTCGAAGTGTCCTCGCAAACTGAAAAGGCGGACTAAAAGGCTGGGCGCCCACAAGAGTGACGGCAGCCAGCGTACCCGTGCGCTATCGGGAGGGACGGCAAACGAAGGCCGTCGCGCGACCGGCGGGCCCGGCGCCGACGCGGGCGATGACCACCGCGAGGGGTCGGCCGCCGCCCGGCCGCAGCCGTCGCCGCAGCGCGTCGGGGTCGACTCGCACGCCGCGGACCAGGATCTCCAGCGCCCCGCAGTCCAGCGCCGAGAGGGCCTGGCGCAGCCGCCGCTCGTCGAACGCCAACTGCTCGAGCACCTCGAAGCCGCGGACCCCCGGCGGCAGCCGATCCCCGGACAGATACGCGATGTCGGGGTCGAGTTGCCACAGCCCGTGCCGCGCGCCGTAGTGGCGGACCAGGCCGGCCCGGACCACGGCGCCGTCGGGGTCGACGATCCATCGCCCGGCGGACCGCGCCGGGCAGTCGTCCGGCTCGGCGTCGGTGATCTGTTCGCCCCCCGAGGCCCCGTCCAGGACGCTCGCCCGCCGGCGCACACCCGGCCGCGCCAACCCGGCCGACCACAGGCACGCTTCCCGGACCGATCCTCGATACGACGTCACCTCGATTTCGCCGTCGAAGCAGAGGCGGCGCACTTCATCGAAATCGATTCCGGGAGCGCACTTTACGACGAGGTCGCGATCCCGGTAGGCGTCGATCAACTGGCCCAGGCCGGGCCGGTGATCGTCCAGGCGCAGGCGCCGCCGCCCGCCATGGCGGCGCGCCGGGTCGACGACGACCACCGCGTCGCGGGTCACCGGGTGCAGCGCGTCGGCGCGGCAGAGACCGGCGGCCGCACCCAGGTTGTGGCGCGCCATGGCCAGCCGCACCGGGTCGATGTCGCTGCCCACCGCCCGCAGTCCCGAGCCGTGCAGCGCGGCCAGTTCGGTGCCGATGGAACACGTCGCGTCGTGCACCGGTCCGGCCCCGGCCAGCCGGTTGGCCCGGTGCAGGGCCACCGGCGCCGCGGTGGCCTGCTGCAGCGCCTCGTCGGTGAACAGCCAATCCGACACGCCAGACAGCCCGCCCAGTTTCACCGCGGCGCGGCGGCGCAGCAGCGTCGTCTCCACCAGCACCGGCGCCCGGTCGCCGAACCGGGCGCGCGCGGCGGCGGTGTCGGCGATCCGGGTGGCGTCCGTCAGCTCGAGTTCGGCGACGGCCGCCAGCGCCGCGGCACCCGATTCCGACCGCAGGTAGCTGACGTCGTCGGCTGAGAAGGTGAGGCCGACACTCAGGAGGGCTTGACCCCGGTGATCATCACGTTGTAGAACCAACCCTTCGGCATCACGTGCGCCCAGACGTTGGCGTCCACCCAGCTCAGCGTCTTCCAGCCGTTGAACGCGAACTTGGCCCAGCCCCAGCCGAGCCGCCCTGGCGGCACCGCGCATTCGAACGTGCGCAGCGGCCAGCCCAGCATCGCGGCGGTGAACTCCACGGTGGCGGTCCGGACCTCGGCCGCGCCGGCGTCGGTGGCCATCCGCTCCAGGTCCTGCGGTGCGAAGGTGTGCAGGTCGACGAGGGCCTCCAGCGCCGCGGCGCGCGAGGACTCGTCAAGCTCGGCCTGCGGACGCCGCCAGCCGCCCAGGCCGGGCAGCCGGGTGGCGTTGGTGACGATCCGCCAGGTCAGCGTGGACAGCGTGCGGGCGTACGAGTCGCCGACGGTGGTCGGCTCGCCGGCGAAGACGAACCGCCCGCCCGGGCGCAGCACCCGGATCGCCTCGCGCAGCGACAGCTCCACGTCGGGGATGTGGTGCAGGACGGCGTGCCCGACCACCAGATCGAACGTGTTGTCTTCGTAGGGGATGCCCTCGGCATCGGCCACCCGGCCGTCGATGTCCAGCCCGAGCGATTGCCCGTTGCGGGTGGCGACCTTGACCATGCCGGGCGAGAGGTCGGTGACCGACCCGCGCCGGGCCACCCCCGACTGGATCAGGTTGAGCAGGAAAAAGCCTGTCCCGCAACCCAATTCCAGGGCGCGGTCGTAGGGCAGCTGGCGGCGGACCTCGTCGGGCACGACGCCGTCGAAGCAGTCCCGGGCGTAGTCGACGCAGCGCTGGTCATAGGAGATCGACCATTTCTCGTCGTAGGTCTCGGCTTCCCAGTCGTGGTAGAGCACCTGGGCGAGCTTGCTGTCGTGCCGCGCCGCCTCCACCTGCTCGGCGGTGGCGTGGGGGTTGGGGACGGCGTTGGGAACGGCGTCGGTCGAACTCGTCGTCATGAAGGGCAGCCTAACCGCCGCCCGGATCCGGGCGATCCGGCCCCGTGCCGTAGCGGGCGGCGAACACGTCGGCGTAGCGGCGCCGTTCGGCGGCGGGTTCCAGCCCGGCGGCGCCTTCCGAAACGGCATTGATGCCGGCCTTGGCGGCGGCCAGCGCGTATCCCGGACCGTCCAGGAAGCGCGAGGCCCACGCCACGGCGGCGTCGTATACGTCGTCCGGGGCCACCATCTCGTCGATCAGGCGCAGCGCCAACGCCTCCTCGGCGTCGAAGAAGCGGCCGCTGAACACCAGTTCCTTGGCCTTGCTGGCCCCGGCCGCGCGCGTCAGGCGGGCCATTCCCCCGCCGCTGGGGATCAGGCCGGCCAGGATCTCCGTCGCCCCGAACTTCACGTTGTCACCGCTGACCCGCCAATCGGCGGCCAGCGCCAGCGTCAGGCCGGCGCCCAGCGCGTATCCGGTGATCGCGGCCACCGTCGGCTTGGGGATCGCCGCGACGGCGTCGACCGCCTCGCGGCGCACCCGGGCCGCGGTCTCGGCCTCCGGGGGCGTCAGCGTCCGCAGTTCGGGCATGTCGTCGCCGGCGGAGAAGATCTCGTGGCCGCCGAACAGGATCACCGCGGCGATGTCGCCGCGCCGCGCCACGTCGCCGGCCGCGGCGCTGATCTCCCGGTAGACCTGCCGGGTCATCGCGTTGGTGGGCGGCCGCGACACGACCAGCGTGGCCAGGCCGGCGCCGACGACGACGCTGACGAACTCGCTCAATGCCGCCACCCCATCCCGCCCGATTTCCGGGCCCGGTGGTAGCGGTCGGAATCGAAGAACTCGAACACCCAGTTGTCGCCCTGGATCTCCAGGTGCGGCTGGACCGTGACGATCTGGCGCTCGACGGCCAGCACGTCGGCGACGGTGCGACCGGCCAGCGAGTCCAGCTGCGTCCACGTCGGCGGCAGCAGGAAGCTGCGACCGGCGGCGAAGTCGTCGATGGCGGCCTGCGGCGTTGTCCAGCCGGCGCGATCGGATTCGGTGTTCTCCCCGTCGGCCCGCTGACCCTCGGGCAGGGCCCCGACAAAGAAGTAGGTGTCGTAGCGGCGGGTGCGCTCGGCCTCCGGGGTGACCCAGTTGGCCCACGGGCGCAGCAGGTCGGACCGCAACACCAGGTTTTCGCGGCGCAGGAAGTCCGCGAACGACAGCGTGCCGCTGGCCAGCTCGCGGCGGGAGTCGCGGTACACCGAGGCGTCGCCGACGATACTGTTCGGTGCCGAAACGGCCTGGCCGGCGGGCCCGGCGAACAGCACGCCCGATTCCTCGAAGGTCTCCCGGGCGGCGGCGCAGACCAGCGCCTCGGCCAGGTCGGGTTCGATGCCGAACCGCTGCGCCCACCACTGCGGCGGCGGCCCCGCCCACGCCCCCAGCCCGCCCAAGTCGGCGTTGCGGTCGCGGTCGTCGACGCCGCCGCCGGGGAACACCATGACGCCGGCGGCGAATTCCATCTGCGAGTGCCGGCGCATCAAGAAGACGGCCAGTCCTTCCGAGGTGTCGCGGATGAGCATCACGGTCGCCGCCGGGCGTGGGGTCAGCGGGGGTGGTTGATTCATGCCTGCCTCCGGTGGGCTGCGCGCGTGCGGACCCGCCGGGCGAAATACCGCCCGTCGACGACGTCCAGGGCGATCGACTGGCCGAACGCCGTGGACAGGTTCTCGGGCGTTAGCACGTCGGCCAGCAAACCCGCGGCGACCACCCGGCCCTCCGACAGCAGCATGCAGTGGCTGAAGCCTGGCGGAACCTCCTCGACGTGATGGGTGACCAGCACCAGCGCGGGCGCGTCGGGGTCGGCGGCCAGGTCGGCCAGCCGGGCCACCAGCTCCTCGCGGCCGCCCAGGTCCAGGCCGGCGGCGGGTTCGTCGAGCAGCAGCAGTTCCGGGTCGGTCATCAAAGCGCGGGCGATCAACACCCGCTTGCGCTCCCCCTCCGACAGCGTGCCGTAGGTGCGGTCCGCGAGGTGCTCGGCGCCCAGGCTCTCCAGCATGTCGATCGCCCGGCGGTAGTCGACGTCCTCGTAGCGCTCGCGCCATCGACCCAGCACCGCGTAGCCCGCCGAGACGACCAGGTCGCGCACCAGTTCGTCGCCGGGCACCCGCTGCGCCAGGGTCGATGAACTCAGCCCGATCCGCGACCGCAGCTCCGAAACGTCGACCCGGCCCAGCCGCTCGCCGAGCACGAAGGCCACGCCCGACGACGGGTGTTCGGTCGCCGCGGCGATGCGCAACAGCGAGGTCTTGCCGGCCCCGTTGGGGCCGATGATCACCCATCGCTCGTCGAGTTCGACCGCCCAATCCAGCGGCCCGACCAGGACATGCCCGCCGCGCCGCAGCGACACGTTTCTGAAGTCGATCAGCAGATCGGGGTCGGCTGGCTCGCTTCCGTTTTCGGGCACCCGATCATCCTCCCGTACCGCGACGCCCGAACACCTGCCGGGTCGCGGCCTGGCGCGAGCAGACGCGGAATCGCACGGAAATCGCGGATTTCGTGCGATTCTGTGTCTGGTGGCCGGGCCGGGCCCGGCGAACACCGCTACGAGTCCGGGGGGATTTCGACGCGGCGCACCTTGCCGTCGACCGCGTCGGCGGCCTCGATCTCGCCGCGCGTCACACCCAGCAGGAACAGCACGGTGTCCAGGTACGGGTGGCTCAATGACGCGTCGGCGACCTCGCGCAGCGCCGGCTTGGCGTTGAACGCCACCCCCAGCCCGGCCGCGGCCAGCATGTCGATGTCGTTGGCGCCGTCGCCGACGGCGACGGTCTGCGCCATCGGCACCCCGGCCTGCTCCGCGAAGTCGCGCAGCGCCTTGGCCTTGCCGGCCCGGTCGATGATCGGGCCGACGACCCGGCCGGTGAGCGTGCCGTCGACGATCTCCAGCTCGTTGGCGGCGACGAAGTCCAGCATCAGCTCCTCGGCGAGCGGTTCGATGATCCGCCGGAACCCCCCGGAAACCACGCCGCAGTGAAAACCCAAGCGGCGCAAGGTGCGTAGCGTGGTCCGGGCGCCGGGCATCAGCTCCAGCTGATCGGCGACCTCGTCGATCACGGTGGCGGGCAGGCCCGCCAGCGTGGCCACCCGCTGCTCGAGCGACTGCGCGAAGTCCAGCTCGCCGCGCATCGCGGCCTCGGTGATCGCGGCGACGGCCCCCTGGGCGCCCGCCCGGGCCGCCAGCATCTCGATGACCTCGCCCTGGACCAGGGTCGAGTCGACGTCGAACACGATGAGCCGTTTGGCGCGCCGTTCCAGGCTGTAGTCCTCGACCGCGACGTCGACCCCCTCGTCGCCGGCCACCCGCGTCAGCGCGTTCCGCAGCAAGCCATCGGCCCCCGTCGGCACCGAGACCCGCAACTCCAGGCCGGTCACCGGATAGTCGGAGACGCCGCGGATGAGGTCGATGTTGACGCCCAGCGCCGCCACCTCGCGGGCCATCGCGCCGAACGCGCGGGCCGTAATCGGCCGGCCCAGAACGAAAATGGTGTGGGTCGGCGGTTGCCGGATGATCGGCACGTCGTCGCTGCGTTCGATGCTGACATCCAGACCCAGCCCGCGGATGGCGGATTCGACGTCGTGGCGCAACCCGGCGCCGTCGACCTCCGGCGGACAGCACAGCAGCACGCCCAGCGTCAGGCGGCCGCGGATCACCACCTGTTCGACGTTGAGCAGCTCGACGCCGTGCTGCGACAGCACCTCGAACAGCGCCGACGTCACACCCGGCTGATCCACGCCGGTGACGGTGATCAGCACCGACACCTTGGGTGGTGTGCTCACCCGCGACTCACCCTCGATTGGGGCCCTTGTCGCCCATTAGGTGCGAACGCTGACGTCGTCGGCCCTGGTGACGTCGCCGTTCGCGGGACCATGCGCCCGCCCGACATGCGCCTCGGCGCGCAGCCGCTCCACCATGTGCGGGTAGTGCAACTCGAATGCCGGTCGCTCCGAACGGATTCGGGGCAGTTCGGTGAAGTTGTGCCGCGGCGGCGGGCAGCTGGTCGCCCACTCCAGCGAATTGCCGTAGCCCCACGGGTCGTCGACGGTCACGACCTCGCCGTAGCGCCAGCTCTTGAAGACGTTCCAGACGAACGGGAACATCGACGCGCCCAGGATGAAGGCGCCGACCGTCGAGACGATGTTGAGGCCCTGGAAGCCGTCGGTGGGCAGGTAGTCGGCGTAGCGGCGCGGCATGCCCATGTCGCCCAGCCAGTGCTGCACCAGGAACGTGGTGTGAAAGCCGATGAACGTCAACCAGAAATGCAGCTTGCCCAGCCGCTCGTCGAGCAGCCGGCCGGTCATCTTCGGGAACCAGAAGTAGATGCCGGCGAACGTGGAGAACACGATGGTGCCGAACAGCACGTAGTGGAAGTGCGCGACCACGAAATAGGTGTCGGTGACGTGGAAGTCCAGCGGCGGGCTGGCCAGCAGCACCCCGGTCAGGCCACCCAGCAGGAAGGTGACCGCGAAGCCGACCGAAAACAGCATCGGCGTCTCAAAGGTCAACTGGCCCTTCCACATTGTGCCGATCCAGTTGAAGAACTTGATCCCGGTCGGCACCGCGATCAGATACGTCATGAACGAAAAGAACGGCAGCAGAACGGCTCCGGTGGCGAACATGTGGTGCGCCCACACCGCGACCGACAGCGCGGCGATCGACAGCGTCGCGTAGACCAGCGTGGTGTAGCCGAAGATCGGCTTGCGGGCGAACACCGGGAAGATCTCGCTGACGATCCCGAAGAACGGCAGCGCGATGATGTACACCTCGGGGTGGCCGAAGAACCAGAACAGGTGCTGCCACAACAGGACTCCACCGTTGGCGGCGTCGTAGACGTGCGCCCCCAGGTGGCGGTCGGCGGCCAGGCCGAACAGCGCCGCGGTGAGCAACGGGAACGCGATCAGCACCAGGATCGACGTCACCAGGATGTTCCAGGTGAAGATTGGCATCCGGAACATCGTCATTCCGGGGGCGCGCATGCAGACCACGGTGGTGATCATGTTGACCGCGCCCAGGATGGTGCCCAGACCGGCGACGATCAGGCCCATGATCCACAGGTCGCCGCCGGGCCCGGGCGAGTGGATGGCGTCGGTCAGCGGGGTGTAGGCGGTCCAGCCGAAGTCGGCGGCGCCGCCCGGCGTGATGAAGCCGGCCGCGCCCATGGTGGCGCCGAACAAGAACAACCAGAACGAAAACGCGTTCAGCCGCGGGAAGGCGACGTCGGGCGCGCCGATCTGCAGCGGCAGCACCAGGTTGGCGAAGCCGAACACGATCGGGGTGGCATAGAACAGCAGCATGATCGTGCCGTGCATGGTGAACAGCTGGTTGAACTGTTCGTTCGACAGGAACTGCAGCCCGGGCGCGGCCAGCTCGGTGCGCATGAACAGCGCCAGCAGCCCGCCCAGGAAGAAAAAGATGAAGCAGACGACGCAGTACATGATGCCGATCATCTTGTGATCGGTGGTGGTGATCAGCTTGTAGACGAGGTTCCCCTTGGGCCCGGTCCGGGCCGGGTATGGACGGACGGCCTCGAGTTCTCCCAGCGGGGGCGCTTCGGCTGTCAACAGCTCCTCCAAACATCCACGGACATCAGCCCAGAAAACCAGTCCGGAACCCAGTGATGACAGGAATCTTAGCCCCCGATCCGGGCGGCGTCAGGGTTGGTCCTACAAACTGTCGTAAATGCCCTGGGGTGGCCGGCGGCGCGTTTCGGCGGACGGGTCCGAGCTGCCCGGATGTTAGCGTCGGACGCGTGCTGGGGAGGCGATCGATCGTGGCCGCGGCCGCCCTGGCCGCGGCGGTGACGGTGGCCTGCGGCGGTTGCGGGTCGGGGTCCGGGCCCAAGGCGTCGACGCGGTCGCTGGTCACCCCGACCACCCAGATCGCGGGCGCCGGGGTGCTGGGAAACGACCGCCGGCCGGACGAGTCGTGCGCGCGGGATGCCGCCGCGGCCGATCCGGGGCCGCCGGCGCGACAGGCCCGCAACGCGGCGGGGGTCGCCCCCGACGCGGTGCGGGTGCCCGCGGAGCCGCAGCGCATCGTGGTGCTCTCCGGGGACCAGCTCGACGCCCTGTGCGCGCTCGGCCTGCAATCGCGGGTGGTCGCCGCGGCGTTGCCGGACGGCTCGTCGAGTCAGCCGTCGTATCTGGGCGGCGCGGTGCACGGCCTGCCCGGTGTCGGCACCCGCAGCAGCCCCGACCTGGGCGGCATCGCCGCGGCCCACCCCGATCTGATCCTGGGATCGACGGCGTTGACGCCCACGCTGTATCCGCAGCTGGCCGCGATCGCCCCGACGGTGTTCACCGGGACGCCCGGGGCGGCGTGGGAAGACAACCTGCGCGGCGTCGGCGCCGCCACGGCGCGCACCGCCGCCGTCGACGCGCTGATCGCCGGCTTCGCGCAACGCGCCGGCCAGATCGGGGCCGCCCATGACGCGACCCACTTCCAGGCGTCAATCGTGCGGCTGACCACCAACACCATCCGGGTGTACGGGGCCGACAACTTCCCGGCCAGCGTGCTCGCCGCGGTCGGGGTGGATCGGCCGGCGGCGCAGCGCTTCACCGACAGGGCCTACATCGAGATCGGCGCCACCGACGCCGACCTCGCAAAAAATCCGGACTTCTCAGCGGCCGACGCCGACGTCGTCTACGTGTCGTGCGCCACGCCGGGCGCCGCCGAGCGCGCCGCCACGGTCTTCGACAGCGGCCCCTGGCGCAAGCTGTCCGCCAACCACGACAACCGGGTCTACGTCGTCAACGACGAGGTGTGGCAAACCGGTGAGGGCCTGGTCGCGGCCCGTGGCATCGTCGACGACCTGCGCCTGGTCAACGCCCCGATCAACTGATCGGGGCGCGTCTCCGGCGGGCCCGCGCGGGGCTAGGCTTGCGGGGTACCCCAGCTACGAAATCGACGCGATTGATCCGAAACGAAGAGGGATTTTCATGAGCACAGTTTCGGCGTACGCCGCCACGTCGGCGACCGAACCGCTGACCAAGACCACCATCGACCGCCGCGACCCCGGCCCGCACGACGTCGCGATCGACATCAGGTACGCCGGGATATGCCACTCGGACATTCACACCGTGAAAGCCGAGTGGGGCCAACCGAATTACCCGGTGGTGCCCGGTCACGAGATCGCCGGCGTGGTGGCCGAGGTGGGCTCCGAGGTCACCAAGCACAAGGTGGGCGACCGCGTCGGCGTGGGCTGTTTCGTGGACTCCTGCCGCGAATGCAGCAGCTGCCGGCGCGGCATCGAGCAGTATTGCAAGCCGGGCGCGACCTTCACTTACAACTCGATCGGCAAAGACGGCCAGCCGACCTACGGCGGCTACAGCGAGGCGATCGTGGTCGATGAGAACTACGTCCTGCGCATCCCCGACGCGCTGCCGCTGGACGCCGCCGCGCCGCTGCTGTGCGCGGGCATCACGCTGTATTCGCCGCTGCGGCACTGGAATGCGGGGCCGGACACGCGGCTGGCGATCGTCGGCCTGGGCGGGCTCGGGCACATGGGCGTGAAGCTGGGCGCGGCGTTGGGCGCCGAGGTGACCGTGCTGTCGCAGTCGCTGAAGAAGATGGAGGACGGGCTGCGCCTGGGCGCCAGCCACTACTACGCGACGGCCGACCCCGACACCTTCCGCAAGCTGGTCGGCGGCTTCAACCTGATCCTGAACACCGTCTCGGCGAACCTGAAACTCGGCGACTACCTCAACCTGCTGGACGTCGACGGCACCCTCGTCGAGCTCGGCATCCCCGAACACCCCATGGAGGTGCCGGCGTTCCCGCTCGCGTTGATGCGGCGCAGCCTGTCCGGGTCGAACATCGGCGGGATCGCCGAGACCCAGGAGATGCTGAACTTCTGCGCCGAGCACGGCGTCGCGCCCGAAATCGAGCTCATCGAGCCCGGTTACATCAACGAAGCCTACGAACGCGTGCTCGCCAGCGACGTGCGCTACCGCTTCGTCATCGACATCTCGAAGCTATGAGGCGACCTCTTTTTCGGGCGCGGAGCCCCGTGCCGCGATTTCGGCCGCCTCGGCGTACTCGTCGCCGGGAATGACCTCGCTGACGTCGATGCCGGCCAGCGGCCACCCGGCGGCGGCCAACGTGGAGGCCACCCGGATGACGTTTTCCGGCCCGGCGTCGTAGTGCGTCATGTCGGAGATGAATTCGGAGATCTCGTCGCGATCGATGGGGTGGTCGACGGTCGCCGGGGAGCCTTCCTCCGCGGTGATGTCGCGCACCACCTCCTTGATCTGCTCTTCGGTCAGCGGCGTGCTGCGCAGCAGGGCCAGCAACGGCACGCGGTCCGGCCCGGGGACGCCATCGGGATAGCCGGCCCGCAGCCAGCGCAACACTGAACGGCAGAAATGGCGGCGATGGTCGGTGTCAGAGGTGTCAGGGGTCGTTGTCGTCACCCCACAAGTGTCACGGCAGTGGCCTTACCCGCGCCACCGCGGCGTCGCACCATACCGACAATTCATGCTCCGTTCATCGACCCGATCAGAAGTTCCAGTCCTCGTCCTCGGTGACGACGGCCTTGCCGATCACGTACGACGACCCGGAGCCGGAGAAGAAGTCGTGGTTCTCGTCGGCGTTGGGGCTCAGCGCCGACAGGATCGCCGGGTTGACGTCGGTCTCGTCGCGCGGGAACAGGGCCTCGTAGCCGAGGTTCATCAGCGCCTTGTTGGCGTTGTAGCGCAGGAACTTCTTGACGTCCTCGGTGAGCCCGACCTCGTCGTAGAGGTCCTGGGTGTATTCCACCTCGTTGTCGTAGAGCTCGAAGAGCAGCTCGTAGGTGTAGTCCTTCAGTTCGGCGCGCTTGACGTCGTCGACCAGCGCCAGGCCGCGCTGGAACTTGTAGCCGATGTAGTAGCCGTGCACGGCCTCGTCGCGGATGATCAGCCGGATCATGTCGGCGGTGTTGGTCAGCTTGGCCCGGCTCGACCAGTACATCGGCAGGTAGAACCCGGAGTAGAAGAGAAAGCTTTCCAGCAGCGTGGAGGCCACCTTGCGCTTCAGCGGTTCGTCGCCGCGGTAGTACTGCATCACGATCTCGGCCTTGCGCTGCAGGTTGACGTTCTCCTCCGACCAGCGGAAGGCGTCGTCGATCTCGGCCGTCGAACACAGCGTGGAGAAGATCGAGCTGTAGCTCTTGGCGTGCACCGACTCCATGAACGCGATGTTGGTGTAGACGGCCTCCTCGTGCGGGGTCAGCGCGTCCGGGATCAGGCTGACCGCCCCGACCGTGCCCTGGATGGTGTCCAGCAGCGTCAGCCCGGTGAACACCCGCATCGTCAGCTGCTTCTCGCTGGCGGTCAGCGTTCCCCACGACGGTAGGTCGTTGGACACCGGCACCTTCTCGGGCAGCCAGAAATTGCCCGTCAGCCGGTCCCAGACCTCGGCGTCCTTGTCGTCTTGCAGCCGGTTCCAGTTGATCGCCGAAACGCGGTCAATCAGCTTCATGTTTCGCCTCTCCAGAACCCGCTTCACCAGCCGGTTTGCCTGCGGTACTTACACCCCAAACACTACCCCTGGGGGCCGACAAGCCGGTGCAGCACAAGGGGTTGTGTTTGCCGTGTCGTGCCTCGTCCCGCTCGCCGAGCGTGAACCCAGTGCGAAAACCCGGCGACTTTTTCGCAGCCAGTTCACGTTCGGCGCGGGCCGTCGCGCCGCTGGCAAGTCAGTCCAATCCGGCTTCTCGCAAGGTGCGCGTGAGGCCGTCCTCGAGGGCGCTCAGCGCGATGTCGGTGAGGCGGCTGAGTTCGTCGATATCCTCGCCACCCTTGCTCATCCACGCCTCCAGCGACACGAACACCGCGGTGGCCAGGCTGTGCGCCGCGATGTCGGCGATCATGGCCCCGTCGGCCGTGGGCTTTGACCGTTCGTGGATGAAGCGGCCGATCTCGTCGGCGACCTGATCGCGCATCCGCCGAATGTGCGTGCTGATGATGCCCTGGTCGAGGTCGCGCGACCGGATGACGGCGGCCTCGCGGACCATCGCGAAATCAAAGGGGAACGCGTCCACGGCCTTTCGCACCGACGCGGTGATGGGTTCCCCGTGCGGGCGCAGCGCCAACGCGCGCGCGAACCACTCGAATCCGATGTCGTAGTCGGCGAAGATCACCGCGTGCTTGGACGGGAAGTGCCGGTAGAAAGTGCGTTCGGTGACCCCGACGTCGGCGGCGATGTCGGCGACGCTGGTCCGATGCACGCCGTCGGCCACGAACCGCTTCATCGCGGCCTGCATGAGCGCCTGCCGCGTGCGTGCGCTACGGCCTTGGGCCAGCATCCGGTCCTCCAAATGTCACTATTGACGCAATAATGTCAGGTGTGACATTGTGCTGTCAATCGTAAGGATCCATAAGGAGGGTCGGCATGGCGGACTACGACGCGATCGTCATCGGGGCGGGTCACAACGGCCTGGTCGCCGCCAACGTGCTGGCGAAGGGCGGCGCGAAAGTGCTTGTGCTGGAACGGGCTCACTTCCTCGGCGGCATGGCCGCGACCCGCGAACTGTTCGACGGCTACAAGCACAGCGTCGGCGCCTGGGCGGTGCTGATCTGGCGCAAGGAGATGACCGAGCGCCTGGAGCTGACCAAGTGGGGCTTCGAGCTGATGGACCAGTGGACGTCGACGTGCACCTTCGGCGATCCGCAGGACACGCCCTTCGTGATGTACAACGACCTGGAGCGCATGGGCCGTCACCTGCTCGAGGATCACGGGCCCGACGTCGCGGCGGGCCTCGGCGGCCTGTTCGCCCACATCGGCCGGTTCGCACCGTATTTCGTCGACTCCGCGTTCGGCCCCCCGCTCGACATCATCGAGGTGATCGCCGCACAGCCCACGCCCGAGGACCGCCACGACTTCGCCCAGATGTGGTACGGCAGCACGATGGACACGGTCCGCCGTTTCCTGGCGCCCGACCAGGGCCGCTGCATCCAGGGCTCGCTGGCCGCGATGTCCATCGACGCGTTCGACGGCGGCCCGTGGACCCCCGGCTCGAACGCGTCCACGCTGTATCACTACCTGATCGGCGGCGGCAACGTCGAATACATCATGCCGCGCGGCGGTATCGGCTCGCTGAGCGCGGCGCTGTGCCGCCGCGCCGAATCGCTCGGCGCCGAGGTGCGGATGAAGCAGCACGTCAAGGAGATCCTGGTCACCGACGGCCGCGCCACCGGGGTCCAATTGCGCGACGGCACAACGATTTCGGCCGACACCGTGCTGTCGTCGCTCGACCCGTACACCACCTTCGTGAATCTGGCCGGCGCGCAGAACTTTCCGCCCGATTACATCCGCAAGATCAAGGAGATCAACTTCAACCTGGGCTACATCCAGGCCCATCTCACCATCGACCAAGCGCCCCAATGGATCGAGCGCCTACAACCCTTCATACAGGACAATGGGCAGTACTGCCCCACCGTCGCCTACGCGCCGTCGCCGGAGTACATCAGCGACGCGTGGGAGCAGTATCGCAAGGGCCAGCTGCCCGATGCCCCGCCCACCTATCTGTACATCCCCAGCATGGTCGACTCGTCGCTGGCGCCCGAAGGCAAGCACAGCGCAACGATTTTCACGCCCTACTTCCCCACCGGGCTCGACGCCGACGAAAACCGAAGCTGGAAGGAGCAATACGCCGACACGTGCGTGCGAATCTTCGATACCTATGCGCCCGGGTTCGCCGACTCGGTCACCAACCGCGTGGTGTTCTCCAACCGCTACTTCGGCAGCACCTTCAGCGCGCACGCCGGCGATTACGCGCATGGCCTGCTGCAACCCAACCAGCTGTGGACCGGCCGCGTCGTCGAGGGCGCCGACAAGTTCGCCACCCCGGTCGACGGGCTGTACTTGTGCGGCCAGTGCACCCACCCCGGTCCGGGCGTGACCGGCATCCCCGGGTGGAACGGCGCCGAGGCGGCCCTCAAGCGCCTCAGCGCGCGGGTCGCATAGCCCCGATCGGTTCGCGCGACGAGCCCTTGCCGACCCCGTAGAACTGATACTCCTCGGGCTTGACCGCGCGCGTGGCCCTCCAGTACTGCCAGGTGTAGCCGCCCCACAGCACCGTGTTCTTGCCGTGCTCGTCGAGATACCAGCTGGCGCACCCGCCCGTGTTCCACACCGAGTGCGAAAGCTCGTGTTGCAGATCGTCGTTGAAGCGATCCTGGGCGGCCCGGGTCGGGGCCAGCGCCTGGGCGCCCATCCGGTCGCAGGTCTTGATCGCGTCGGCCACGTAGTGGATCTGGGATTCGATCATGAACACCACGGAGTTGTGCCCGAGCCCGGTGTTGGGCCCCAGCAGGAAGAACAGGTTGGGCATGTCGGCGACGGTGATCCCGCGGTGCGCGCCGATGCCTTCGCGGTTCCACCGGTCGACCAGGTCCTCCCCGTACCGCCCCTTGATCTGGACGTAGGTGTAGGAGTCGGTCACGTGGAAGCCGGTGCCGTAGACGATCACGTCGACTTTGCGCTCGGTACCGTCGGCGGTGACGATCCCGTCGGGCGTGATCCGGGCGATGCGGTCGGTGATCAGCTCGGTCTTCGGGTCCGCCACCGCGGGGTAATAGGTGGAGGAGTTCAGGATTCGCTTGCACCCGATGCGGTAGTGCGGGGTCAGCTTGCGACGCAGCTCGCGGTCCTTCACCGAGCGGCGAATGTTCCACTTGGCGTAGGCCTCGATGAACCTCAGCATGTTCGGCCGCTTGGTCATGCCGAACGCCAATGCCTCTTGCGCCCAATAGATTCCGAGGCGCAGCAACGCCCGCAATCCCGGGACGTTCGCCAGCGCCCGCCGCAGCGCCGGCGGGAGTTCTTCGTTGGTGCGCGGCACCACCCACGCCGGGGTGCGTTGGTAGAGCTGAAGTTCGGCGACCCGCCCGACGATCTCCGGCACAATCTGGATCGCGCTGGCGCCCGTCCCGATCACCGCCACCCGCTTGCCGGTCAGGTCGACGGCGTGGTCCCACTGCGCGGAATGGAAGGCGGGGCCGCGAAACTCGTCGCGCCCCTCGAAGTCGGGGATGGACGGGATGTGCAACGCGCCGGCCCCCGAGATCAGGAACTGGGCGACGTATTCGCGCCCGTCGGTGGTGAACACGTGCCACCGATACTCGTCGTCATCCCAATGGCCACGATCGACCAGCGAGTTGAACACGATGTAGCGGCGCAGCCCGTATTTCTCGGTGACGCCCTTGAGGTAGTCCCAGATTTCGGGCTGATAGGAGAACAGGTGCGTCCAGTCCGGCTTGGGTTCGAAGGAGAACGAGTAGAGGTGCGACGGGATGTCGCACGCGCAGCCGGGGTAGCTGTTGTCCCGCCAGGTGCCGCCGATGTCGTCGGCCTTCTCCAGGATGACGAAGTCCACACCCTGCTGCTGCAGCCTGATGGCCATGCCCAGCCCGGAGAAGCCGGTGCCGATGATGAGGGCGCGGGTGTGCACCGGCTGTTGGTGGGCCGGCGTCTGCGCCGTCGGCTCGGCAATGGTCATGGTGGGTTCTTTCTGCGTAAGGTCTGCGCGCGTCGCCGTCGCAAGTACCCGGTACCCAGGGTATCGGATAAGACGAGTGTTATCGATGGCGACAGCGATGTCAACGCGGCGGCGGCTCAGCTGGCGGCGGGATTGCTCCGCACCGCATTGTGGATCGGCCGGTCGGGATCGACCGCGATGCCGAGCGCCTCGGCGGTGCCGACGATGACCCCCATCATGATGGTCGTCAGATGGGCGACGAATTGCTCGCGCGGCATGCGTCGCGGACTGTCGGGGCCGGGGCCCAGCCACCACTCGGTGGCCGACGCGGCGGATCCGAACGCCGCGTGGGCGGCCAGTTCGACCGCCGCGTGGTCCAGCTCCATCTCCCGCAGTTCGTTGTCGAACATGTCGGCCATGGTCAACGTGATCTCGCGGCCTTCGTCGAGGATCTGGGCGGTCGATTGGGGGGTGGCCGCGGAGCGGTCCTGAATGAAGACCCGCAGCACGTTGGGGTGCTTGTCGACGAGGGTGACGTACTCCTCGACGCTGCGCCGGATCACCTCGCGGGCGGTGTCGGTCTTCAGGTCGATCGACGGGAAGATCCCCGCCCACAGCATGTCGCGCAGGCGCTCCCCGATCGCCTGGAACAGGTCGGACTTGTCGTGGAAATGCCGGTAGATCTTAGGCTTGGCGGTGCCGGCCTCCTCGGCGATCTCCCGCACGCTCAGCTCCGGCCCGAGCCGGTCGATGGCGCGGAACGCCGCGTCGACGATTTCGCCGCGCACCTTCTTGCGGTGTTCGCGCCAGCGTTCGCTGCGCGCGTCGACCTTCGCCCCGGGCTTCACACCGGGGTGGGGTCGAGGGGGCCGCGGAATTCTCACCACGTCCAGCACCTTACCCCGTCGCGGCGTCTGACCTGGGCAGACTGGGCGGTCCGCGCCTCACCGAGCGTGAACTGGTTGCGGAAATCCGGCCGAAAAGTCGCAATGGCTTCACGTTGGGCGAGATACCGACCGCGTTACAGCATGCAGGAGACGCAGCCCTCCACCTCAGTGCCCTCCAGCGCCATCTGCCGCAGCCGGATGTAGTACAGCGTCTTGATTCCCTTGCGCCAGGCGTAAATCTGCGCCTTGTTCACGTCACGGGTGGTGGCCGTGTCCTTGAAGAACAGCGTCAGCGAAAGCCCCTGATCCACGTGCTGGGTGGCCGCGGCGTAGGTGTCGATGATCTTCTCGTAGCCGATCTCGTAGGCGTCCTGGTAGTACTCCAGGTTGTCGTTGGTCATATACGGCGCCGGGTAATAGACCCGGCCGATCTTGCCCTCCTTGCGGATCTCGACCTTCGACACGATCGGGTGGATCGAGCTCGTCGAGTGGTTGATGTAGGAGATCGACCCGGTCGGCGGCACCGCCTGCAGGTTCTGGTTGTAGATGCCGTGCGCCTGGACCGATTCCTTCAGCCGCTTCCAGTCGTCCTGCGTCGGGATGCGGATCTCGGTGTCGGCAAAAAGCTGACGCACCTTGTCGGTCTTCGGCTCCCAGACCTGCTCGGTGTATTTGTCGAAGAACTCCCCCGAGGCGTACTTCGATCGCTCGAATCCCTTGAAGTGCGTGCCCCGTTCGATGGCGATGCGGTTCGACGCCCGCAGCGCGTGGTAGAGCACCGCGTAGAAGTAGATGTTGGTGAAGTCGACGCCCTCTTCGGAACCGTAGAAGATGCCCTCGCGCGCCAGGTAGCCGTGCAGGTTCATCTGCCCCAACCCGATCGCGTGGGAATCGTTGTTGCCCTGCTCGATCGAGGGCACCGAGGTGATGTGGGTCTGGTCGCTGACGGCGGTCAGCGCGCGGATCGACACCTCGATCGTCTGGGCGAAGTCCGGTGAGTCCATCGTCTTGGCGATGTTCAGCGACCCCAGGTTGCACGAAATGTCCTTGCCCACTTTGGCATACGACAGGTCCTCGTTGAACAACGACGGCGTGGACACCTGCAGGATCTCCGAGCACAGGTTCGAGTGGGTGATCTTGCCCTCAATAGGATTGGCCCGGTTCACCGTGTCCTCGAACATGATGTAGGGGTAGCCGGACTCGAACTGCAGCTCGGCCAGCGTCTGGAAGAACTCCCGCGCCTTGATCTTGGACTTGCGGATGCGCGCGTCGTCGACCATTTCGTAGTACTTCTCGGTGACCGAGATGTCGGCGAACGCCACGCCGTAGACGCGTTCGACATCGTAGGGCGAGAACAGGTACATGTCCTCGTTCTTCTTGGCCAGTTCGAACGTGATGTCGGGGATCACGACGCCAAGACTGAGCGTCTTGATCCGAATCTTCTCGTCGGCGTTCTCCCGCTTGGTGTCCAGGAATCGGTAGATGTCCGGATGATGGGCGTGCAGGTACACCGCGCCGGCGCCCTGACGTGCGCCCAGCTGGTTGGCGTAGGAGAACGAATCCTCCAGCAGCTTCATGATCGGGATGACACCGGACGACTGGTTCTCGATGTTCTTGATCGGCGCGCCGTGCTCGCGAATGTTGCTCAGCAGCAACGCGACTCCCCCGCCACGCTTGGACAGCTGCAGCGCGGAGTTGATCGACCGCCCGATCGACTCCATATTGTCCTCGACGCGCAAAAGGAAGCAGCTCACCGGTTCGCCGCGCTGCGCCTTGCCGGAGTTCAAAAACGTCGGGGTGGCCGGCTGGAACCGGCCGTCGATGATCTCGTCGACCAGCTTCTCGGCCAGCCCGGTGTCGCCGGCCGCCAGCGTCAGCGCCACCATGACCACGCGGTCCTCGAAGCGCTCCAGGTAGCGCTTCCCGTCGAACGTCTTCAGCGTGTAGGAGGTGTAGTACTTGAACGCGCCGAGAAACGTCGGGAACCGGAACTTCTTGGCGTAGGCCCGGTCCAGCAGCGTCTTGACGAAGTTGCGCGAGTACTGATCGAGAACCTCACGCTCGTAGTAGTTTTCGCGGATCAGGTAGTCGAGCTTCTCGTCCTGATTGTGGAAGAAGACCGTGTTCTGGTTGACGTGCTGCAGGAAGAACTGGCGCGCCGCCAGCACGTCCTTGTCGAACTGGATCTTGCCGTCGGCGTCATACAGATTCAGCATCGCGTTCAGCGCGTGATAATCCAGTTCCGCCGGCCCACCCGAAACGTGGGAGTGCGCGCCCGAGGCTAGAGGCTCTGCAGTGACGGTTGATGGCACGTCTGTTCCTTCCAGAAATCGGCAAGACCCGCGCGGACGGCTTTCACGTCGTCCTCGGTACCCATCAGTTCGAAGCGATAGAGGTAGGGGACGCCGCACTTGCGGGAGACGACCTCACCGGCGTAGCAGAACTCCGCACCGAAGTTGGTGTTGCCGGCCGCGATCACCCCGCGCAGCAGCGCTCGGTTGTGCTCGTTGTTCAAAAAGGCGATGACCTGCCTGGGGACATAGCCACCGGTGTTGAGGTCCGGTGTGGCACGGCCCCCGCCGTAGGTGGGCAATACCAGCACGTACGGCTCGTCGACCTCGATGCGGCCGTGCAGCGGTATCCGCGTGGCGGGAACACCCAGCTTCTGCACGAAGCGGTGGGTGTTCTCCGACACGGAAGAGAAGTAGACCAGTGGCGATCGCAAGCGCGACGGGTCGCCACTCGTCCAACTCAGGTTGCGCCCCTTGATATCCACGGCACCGCAACCTCCTTGCTCGTTCGTCTGCTGCTACGCGCTCAGGGCGGCACCCGCGAGCGCCTTGATGCGGTCGGGCCGGAAACCCGACCAGTGGTCGTTTGCCGCCACCACCACGGGGGCCTGCAGGTAGCCCAGCGCCATCACGTAGTCGCGCGCCTCGGGGTCCAGCGTGATGTCGACCTTCTCGTAGGCAAGGCCCTGCTTGTCCAAAGCCTTGTAAGTGGCGCTGCACTGCACGCATGCCGGCTTGGTGTAGACGGTGATGCTCATGGATGCCGCTCCTTCGCGGAAGGTGGGAACTCGTTACGGACTGGCAACTACTTGGGTATTACGTCTTCGCTGTCTCAGCGGCCCGACAAGCCCCTGGATTCCCGTCCTGCGGCTATCGGGGTCAAACGACCTGGCTTCCACATCCTCAAGCCATCCTCAAGCCGATTCCGGGAGGTTCACCAGGCCCGATCAGCCTGGTGATCCTGGGATCTGCTGGCCCCGGAAACACTACACCTAGTGGCCAACAAGTTCCCATCATACAAGATGTTCTGAATAACAATTTTGGAATTCCCTGGTCGTAAGCCCTCTCTCCAACAAACTTGGACACGCGCCCGGCGTGTCGCAGATCACAGGTCCGTCACGGACGCCCTTGCCCATCGGTATACCACCGGCCACCGACAACGCCGGTGCAACCGCCGCGGCCCGCCCCGCACCAGCAAAGCCGCCAGCCGGAGCTGGCGGCTTGCCGGCCACCCTCGAATTCAGCCAGCCTCGGCGGCGAGCTTGCCGACGACGTCACGCACGTTCGCCGAGAGCTCGGCGTGTTCCGCCGGCGCCTTGCCTTCCAGGCTCTTGAACGGCACCGACAGCTTGAGCGCCTCGACCACCCGGGCACCGGCGATGCCGAACGACTTGCGGGTCTCGTCGTGCGCCCACACCCCGCCGTACTGCCCCAGGGATCCCCCGATGACCGCCAAGGGCTTACCCTTCAGCGCCCCGTTGCCGAACGGGCGGGATAGCCAGTCGATCGCGTTCTTGATAACCGCCGGAATGCTGCCGTTGTACTCCGGGGTGACCACCAGGGCGGCGTCCGCGTCGGCCGCCGCGGCGCGCAGCGCGGCCACCGGCGCGGGCGCATCCCGGACGTCGTCGGCCACCGCGGGGTCGATCTCTTCGTTGTAGAAGGGCAGCTCCGCCAGCCCTTCGAACACGGTGACCGTGACGCCGTCCGGGGCGACCGCCGCCGCCAGCTCGGCGATCTGACGGTTGATCGACGCCGCACGCAGGCTGCCCACTAACGTCAAGACTTTGATGTTCTCTGCCACTGTCGGAATTCCCTTTCGGTTGTTGCCCTACATCCTTGCACGCCGTAACCGGACTATGGTCCGATTTATTCCGGCCGCGTTAAAGTGCAGGGGTGAGCGGTGATGTCGAGCGGTTGGGCGAGTTGCCCGTGTGCGCACCGCAAGAGCCTCAACACGAGCGCGGTGACGCGGCGCGCAACCGCGCGCTGCTGCTGGAGGCGGCCCGCAGCCTGGTCGCCGAGCGCGGCGCGGACGCCGTCACCATGGACGACGTCGCCGCAGCGGCCGGCGTGGGCAAGGGCACGCTGTTTCGCCGGTTCGGCAGCCGGGCGGCCCTGATGATGGTGCTGCTCGACGAGGACGAGCGGGCCAGCCAGCAGGCCTTTCTCTTCGGCCCACCGCCCCTGGGACCCGACGCCCCACCGCTGGATCGGCTGGTGGCATTCGGCCGGGAGCGGATCCGCTTCGTCCATAACCACCACGCGCTGCTGTCGGCGGCCAACCGCGACCCGCAGACCCGCTACGGCCCGCCGGCCGCCGTCCAGCGCACCCACGTGCGGGTGCTGCTGGCCGCGGCGCACACCACCGGCGACCTCGACGCCCAGACCGACGCCCTGCTGGCCCTGCTGGACGCCGACCACGTGGAGCATCAACTCACCGACGGCGGGCACACCCCGAAGACGCTGGGCGACGCGTGGGAGAGCCTGGCACGCAAGCTCTGCGGGCGGTGATGAAGCCCAACTGGGTCCTGCACGTCGACCTCGACCAGTTTCTGGCGTCGGTCGAGCTGCGCCGCCATCCCGAACTGGCCGGGCTGCCGGTCATCGTGGGCGGCAACGGCGATCCCACCGAACCGCGCAAGGTCGTCACCTGCGCCTCCTATGAGGCCCGCGAATTCGGTGTGCACGCGGGCATGCCGTTGCGTACCGCCGCCCGCCGCTGCCCCCCAAACTCGGGGGTCACCTTTTTGCCGTCGGATCCGGCCGCCTACGACGCGGCGTCCGACCAGGTGATGGGGCTGCTGCGCGACCTGGGACACCCGGTCGAGGTGTGGGGCTGGGATGAGGCCTACGTCGGGGTGACGGCAGGCGATCCCCACGATGTGGCAGAAGAAATCCGGACGATCATCGCCTCGGAGACCGGGCTGTCCTGTTCGGTGGGCATCAGCGACAACAAGCAGCGCGCCAAGGTCGCCACCGGCTTCGCCAAACCCGCCGGCGTCTTCGCGCTCACCGACGCCAACTGGATGTCCGTGATGGCCGACCGTCCGGTCGAGGCGCTGTGGGGGGTGGGGCCCAAGACTGCGAAAAAGCTTGCGGCCCTGGGAATCACGACGGTCCGGGAGCTTGCCCACGGCGATGCCGAGTCGCTGACGTCCGCGTTCGGACCCCGCATCGGCCTGTGGCTGCTGCTGCTGGCCAAGGGCGGCGGTGACGAGCACGTCAGCACCGAACCATGGATCCCGCGCTCCCGCAGCCACGTCGTCACCTTCCCGCGCGACCTCACCGACCGCGCCGAAATGGACTCGGCGGTAACGGAATTGGCCCGACGAGCACTCGACGACGTGGTGGCGTCGGGGCGGATCGTCACCCGCGTGGCGGTCACCGCGCGAACCGCGACGTTTCACACCCGCACCAAGGTCCGCAAGCTGGCCGCGCCCACCACCGATGCCGACACCATCACGGCCGCCGCCCTGCGCGTCCTAGGCCTAGTCCTAGACCTGTTCGAGCTGGAGCGGCCGGTTCGGCTACTCGGGGTGCGACTCGAGTTGGTCATGCCGGAGTAGCGGGGCGGGCCGAAGCGCGCGCGTGAAGACCACGTTGACCCGGCGCATCACCACGCTGTAGGGCCACCACGCCAGCCGCTTGAACGCATACAGCGCCCGGATGTCTGCCGACGTGTAGATCAGGTAGCGGTTCTTGGCGACCCCAGCCAAGATCTTCTCGGCCGCCCGCTCCGGCGACACCGCATGACCGCCGAAGCGGTCCACCCAGCGGGCGACCCTGGGGTCCTCGCGGTCGACGCCGGCGATCTCGACGGTGTTGACCAGCGGGGTCCGCACCGCGCCCGGCACCACGACCGACACCCCGATGCGATGCCGGGCCAGGTCGAAGCGCAGCACCTCGGACAGGCCACGCAACCCATACTTGCTGGCGCTATAGGCGGCATGCCACGGCAGCGCGACCAGCCCGGCCGCCGACGACACGTTGACCACATGCCCGCCCCGGCCGGCCGCCACCATCGGCGGGACGAACGTCTCGATGACGTGGATCGGACCCATCAGGTTGATCGCGATCATCTTGCTCCACTGCGCGTGGGTCAGCCGGTCGACGGTGCCCCAGGCCGACACCCCGGCGATGTTCAGCACGACGTCCATGCTCGGATGCGTGGCCTGGATGTCGGCGGCGAACGCCGCCACCTCGTCATAGTCGGCGATGTCGAGCGCCCGGTGCTCGGGCACCCTGGCGCCCAGCGCGCGGGCGTCGGCCACGGTGAGTTCCAGGCCGTCGGCGTCACGATCCGTCAGGAACAGCTCGGCGCCCTGCGCCGCCAGCCGCAACGCCGTGGCGCGGCCGATGCCGCTGGCCGCACCCGTGACAAAGCACCGCTTGCCCGCGAAATACCGCCCGGATCCCCTCTGCCCCATGGCCGTGACCATACCGCGTTACTCCTGGTCGCCACCCCACAGCGAATGCAGCCACAATTGCTCGAGCACCCGCACCCGGCGCTGCACGTCGCCGTCCTGGCCAACCAGGAGGGGGTCGCCCGTCAGCGTCAGCGCGGTGGTGCCCGTCAGCGTGCGGATCAGCGTCGGGATGTCGTCGCTGATCGGATGCGCGGTCCCCGCCTTCATCTCCGCGTCGACGATGCCGACGATCTGGCCCAGCACCACCTCGAACTGCTGCTGGAGAACCTCGCGGATCTCGATATCGGTGTGGCGGGCGGCGTTGCAGGCCACCATCACCGGGTCGTTGTGGGCATAGACGGCGGCGGCGCTGCCCACCATCCGCTTGGCGAACTGCTCCGGCGACTCGCCGGGCTGACGGGGGGCGAAGTACTGCGTGAGTTGCTCGAGCTCTTCGACGGCCTCGGCCAGGATCTGGGCGAGCACGGAGTACTTGGAGTCGAAGTAGAAGTAGAAACCGGAGCGGGCCACCCCGGCGCGCAGGCTGATCGTGCTGACCGACAGCTCCGCGAATGGCCTCTCCTCCAGGAGCTCGCGCACCGCCTGCAGGATCGCTTGCCGGTGCTTGTCGCCACGCCGCCGCATGGCCTGCGCGCCCGGCTGCGGATCGTCGACGCGGCTGCTCACCCCCTTGACCTTGCACCACGCCGCGTAAAAAGCAAACTTGACAGCCGTCAAGTTTGTCCCGAAGGATATTGATCGGTGACGGTAGTCACCCGCCCGGGCTTTGCAAGGGAGCGCAAAGGAGCCTCGATGCCCGCCACCATCAGCACCCCGCACTACCTGCTCGATCAGGCGCGGCGGCGGTTCACCCCGTCGTTCAACAACTTCCCGGGCATGGGCCTTGTCGAACGCACGCTGCTGAACACCGAATTCCCGGAGCACAAACTCGCCGACCCGCCGCCCGGCAGCGGGCTCAAACCGGTCCTCGGCGACGCGGGGCTCCCGGTCATCGGGCACATCATCGAGATGTTGCGCGGCGGTCCCGACTATCTGATGTTCCTGTACCACACCAAGGGTCCGGTCGTCTTCGGGGACTCGCCGGTGCTGCCGGGCGTCGCGGCGCTGGGTCCGGACGCCGCGCAGGTCATCTACTCCAACCGCAACAAGGACTATTCCCAGCAGGGCTGGGTCCCGGTGATCGGGCCGTTCTTTCACCGCGGGCTGATGCTGCTCGACTTCGAGGAGCACATGTTCCACCGGCGGATCATGCAGGAGGCGTTCGTCCGGTCCCGGCTGGTCTCCTACGTCGAGCAGATGGACAAGGTCGTGTCGCAGGTCGTCGCCAACGACTGGGTGGTCAACGACGCGCGATTCCTCTTGTATCCGGCGATGAAGGAGCTGACCCTCGACATCGCCTCGATGGTGTTCATGGGCCACGAGCCGGGCACCGACCGCGAGCTGGTCACCAGGGTGAACAGGGCGTTCGCCGTCACCACCCGCGCGGGCAACGCGATCATCCGCACCAGCGTTCCGCCGTTCACCTGGTGGCGAGGCCTCAAGGCACGCGAACTGCTGGAGAACTACTTCCGCGAGCGGGTCAAGGAGCAACGCGGGAAGGACGGCAACGACCTGCTGTCGGTGTTGTGCCAGACCGAGGACGAGGACGGCAACAGGTTCTCCGACGAGGACATCGTCAACCACATGATCTTCCTGATGATGGCGGCCCACGACACGTCGACGTCGACGACCACGACGATGGCCTACCAGCTGGCCGCCCACCCCGAGTGGCAGGAACGTTGCCGCGATGAATCCGACCGCCTCGGCGACGGTCCGCTCGACATCGACTCGCTGGAGAAGCTCGAGTCGCTGGACCTGGTGATGAACGAGTCGATCCGGCTGGTGACGCCGGTGCAGTGGGCCATGCGCCGGACGGTGCGCGACACCGATCTGCTGGGCTACTACCTCCCCAAGGGCACCAACGTGATCGCGTATCCGGGGATGAACCACCGGCTGCCCGAACTCTGGACGGACCCGCTGAAATTCGACCCGGACCGGTTCACCGAGCCGCGCAACGAGCACAAGCGGCACCGCTACGCGTTCACACCGTTTGGCGGCGGCGCGCACAAGTGCATCGGGATGGTGTTCGGGCAGTTGGAGATCAAGACGATCCTGCACCGCCTGCTGCGCCGGTATTCCCTCGAGCTGCCCCGCCCCGGATACCAGGCGGTGTGGGACTACGGCGGCATGCCGGTGCCCAAGGACGGCATGCCGATCGTGCTGCGCCCGCTCTGAGACCCTCGCCTTTACCCGCGAGCAGACGCGGAATCGCACCATTTCGTGCCGGTTTGTGCGAGTCTGCGTCTGCTCGCGCAATCACGCGGCGAGCCGGTTGGCGCAGGCGATGACCGCGCGCAGCGCGGACTGCGTCGGATCCTCCGAGCAGCCCATTGCCCACTCGGCGCGAATCCCGTTGGTGCCGCGGATGAACGTGGCGGTGGTCCCGCCCGATCGCATTTGATGAAACTCCAACACCTCCACCGTGATCCCGCGGTCGTGCAGCATCGCGGTGAGCGCGGCGATGGGGCCGCTGGCCGCGGCGGTCGAGACGCTGAGGCGATCACCGACGGCGATCATGGCGCGGAAGTTGCGGGCCTGCGGACCGAGCCGCCCGGCGGGTCGCTCGGCGTCGGTGCAGGCCCAGTGGCCCAGGCGAATCGGGCCGGCCGTGCGACCGTAGGCCGCGACGAAGCTCTCCCACGACATCGCGGCGGCCTCCTCCCGCAGGCCGCAGGGCAATGCGGCGCCGAAGTGGTGGCCGAACCATGCGGCGGCCGGGTCCAGACCCGGCCCGGCAAGTTCGGAAAGAGACACTGTGTCGGTCTTCTCTGGTCAGCAGGGGCGACCGACGGTAGTAGCTTTCGACCCACAGCGGGGGGCCGGTCTGGATCAGACCCCGCTGCGGGTGCTGGCTACTACGGCACGCTGACGAAGACGCACGAGCGCCGACGATAGCCGCCCCGCGGCGGCAATGCAAATTCATTTTCGTGTCGGCAGGGGTGGCCGCTTGTACGTCGACTACCGCGAATCAGGTTGTCAACCATGCCTTCTCGGTCGGCGGGCTTAAAGCCTTGCCGGGCAAGCGCTTCCGCAGCCGGCGGCCAATACGGCTCGCGCTGTCGGGCGATGACGATAACATTTGGGGCGGTGGGGCTTTCATACCACGAACGGACGAGTAGCAGGCGACGAAAGGCGTGATCTATGACGGCGAAGAAGACGGGCAAGCCGATGCTGTTGGTTCGGACACTGGGCGCGCTGCTGGCCGCGGTATTCGCGGTGCTGGCGGCTGGCTGCGCAGGGGGCAGCACCGCCGGCCCCGGCCCGGCACCGGCCCCGCCCTCCACCAAGAGCGCCCCGGCGCCGGGCGGCTCGGTCGTGGCGCCGGCGCACAGCGGCGCCTGATCGGTACACAGAAGAGCAATAGTCAGGTCTCAGCCATTCGGCCGCGGCGACGGGCCGAACCGAAGGTATGCCTGGATCGTCGTTCCGGCCGACGTGGTGTGTGTGCGCACCAGGTCGGATATGGCGTTGACTAGAAAAAGCCCGCGGCTGGCGGGGCCGCCGGGCCCCGGGTCCAAGCGTCCGACCAGCGGGTCGTCAAAGCGCCCGGTGTCGCGCGCCTCGCAGACCAGGTGCTCGTCGTTGCGCCAGAAGGCCAGCCGGCACGCCCCGCCGGTATACATCAGGCTGTTGGTGGCCAGCTCCGTGGCGATCAGTTGCAGATCCTCGATGCTGTCCTGGGACAACCCAACCCAGCCGGCGTAGTCGACCGCAAAGGACCGCGCGGGGCGAAGGTCCGCAGACTCGCTCACCATGTACGTGACGGCCCCCGGGTTGACGGGCAGCGGCTGGTTGCAGCGCTCCAGGACGTCCCCCGGCGCGTAATCGGCGCTGGGACACAGCAAACCGCCTCTCCACAGCAGGGGGTGGGTCGCGCGGGCGTCCGCCAGCACACAGTCGTCCAGCCGGCCCGCGTCGTAAAGGCACAGCACCGTCGCCGGGTAACCCGAGAGGGCCTCGTTGACCAGCGCCTCGTGCTCTATGCAGGCGACGAACTCGTCCCGGCCGCGGCCGGGCCAGGCGAGTTGGCTGACGACCCGCACCCGTCGGCCGGCGTGCTCGTCGGCGAAGGAACCCTCCATCGCCATAAACCGGCTCGGGTTGCGGGCGACCTCGGCGATATCGGCCATATGCAACCCGGCCGGCCAGCCGCCCGCGCCGCGCAACGCGTCACGCAGCAACCAGAGCTTGTCGCCCGGCACCGCGACCAGCACCGCCTCGTCCATCGCCAGACCATCGATCACGAAGCGCACCACGGCGTCCAGGTACTCCCGCTGTGAGTGGTAAAGGAGCGCGGAATGAACGAACCCGGGTTGCCCGGTTCCCGTGCCCGCCGTCATTCCCGCGCTCTCGCTTTCGATCACTACCGCCAACCTCTGCCGGACCGGCCCCTAACTTTTCCCATTCCCATACCCGCGAACGGCCTTCGCTATGCACCGAACCGCTCACGTCCACGCCGGCGCGACGCCAGGGTGCTAGAGCCACCAGGACGCCGCGGCGTCCAAATGACGACGGATGCGGTAGCCGGCGAGGCTGTCGTCGCCGGCCTCGATCGCCTGCAGAATCCGCAAATGAGCGTGCTCGACAGCCACGACGTCGGCCCACGTGAGCGGCGCCTGACCGGTGCTGGACCAATGCCGGCGAAACAGCTCGATGATGATGCGGAGGAACAGATCCAGCAGCGCGTTGCCGGCCAGCTGCGCCAGCCCGAGGTGAAACCGAAACTCCTCGACGGCGGCCTGGCGCGTGTCGCCGGGCGTTCCCCGAAGGTCTTTATCGAGCACGGATCCGTGGCTTTTCAGGAAGGCCGCCACCTCTGGTTCGGCGCGCCGCTTGACGACCTTGGCGACGTTGTCGATCTCGATGGCATCCCGGACGCGGCGTAAGTCTTCGCGACTGGGCTTGCGGTACTGCAGGTACAGGGCGATGGTGTCAATGCTGGCCTGCGCCTGAGGTTTTGTGACGATCAGCCCGCCGCCGGGTCCGCGCCGCATCCGCGCGACCGAGTGATATTCGAGCAGCCGCACCGCTTCCCGGAACACCGCGCGGCTCACCCGGTAGCGCTCCAGCAACGCGGTCTCGGTTCCGACGACGGAACCGAGAGGCCAGCCGGCGGCGGCGATTTCGTCGCCGATGGTCAGCGCCAGCGTCTCGGCGAGCTTGCCGTGGGGTGCGTCACGGTCGAGCCGCCCCCGGCCCTTCGGGGCACCGCGCCCGCTCGCACCGTCGCCGGGGTGATGTTCCTGCAGCCAGGCGGTCACCGCTTCGACGTGACGTTCGCTGAGCGTCTTGGCCCGCGCCGAGTCTCCGGCGGTGACGGCGGCAACGATTTGGCCGTGGTCGTGGTGCATCTGGTCGAGTGCCTCAATGGCCTCGCTCGCCGAGTCTGCGCGCGACTGCAGGGCGTATCGGGTGGTGAGCCTCATCAGGATGTCGATGAACAGTTGCAGGACGGGGCTTTTGGATTGCTCTGCCAGCGCGATGTGGAACTCGTCGCGCGGCGCCGGTGAACCCGGCTTCCGGCGTTCCTCACCGTGCAGCACCGCCCGCAGCCGGTCGATGCCGGCTTCGTCGATCCGTTCCGCGGCAAGGGAGGCCGCCAGCGGCTCGAGCACCAGGCGCGCGTTGAGTAAGTCGTCCAGCGTGGTGCCCAGGTACTCGAGATAGATGACGACGGCGCGGGTCGCGGGGCCGGCGTCGGGCTGGCAGATCAGCAGCCCGCCGCCCGGTCCGCGGCGCATCCGGGCAACCTGGTGGTGTTCGACGAGGCGAACGGCCTCCCGCAGCACCGATCGGCTCACGCCGTAGCGCTGTTGCAAGGCCCGTTCGGAGCCAAGGGATTCGCCGATCCGCCAGCCGCGGCGAACGATGTCCGCCTCGATCCGGCGGGCGACCTTCGAGGCCAGTTTGTCCACGCTCATCTGCGGCTCAATTACACTGCCCCGCACGCTATCTCAACACGTGAGCAACATGCATCCGGCAACGGGACCGCCGCCCACGGAGACCACGGCGACCTCCGGGCGTTGCGACACCTGCCGCTCCCCCGCCTCACCGCGCAACTGCAGGCACCCCTCGTGCAGCGCCCAGTAGCCGTGCATGCGCCCGGCCGAGAGTTGGCCGCCGTAGGTGTTCAGCGGCAGGTCGCCGTCGCGGGCGATCCGCGCGCCGCCCTCGACGAACGGCCCGGCCTCGCCGTCACCGCAGACCCCGAGGGCCTCCAGCCACGCGATGGTGAGAAACGTGAAGCCGTCGTACAACTCGGCGACGTCGAGGTCGGCGGGCATCAAGCCGGTCCGCGACCACATCTGTGCGGCGGCGTCCGACATCGCCATCTTGGGGTAGTCGTCGCGGTGGAACCAGCCACCGGCGCCGTCGGACCCGCCGATCGCCTCCACCGCCACCGCGCGGTGCGGGCAGTCGCGGGCGTACTCCGCGTGCGACACCACCACCGCGATCGAGCCGTCGACGGGGACGTCGCAGTCCAGCAGCCCGAACGGCGTCGACACCGGCCGCGCACCCAGGTAGTCGGCCATCGTCATCGGATCGCGATAGACCGCAAGGGGGTTCAAGGCGGCGTTGCGCCTGCCGTTGAGGGCCAGCCAGCCCAGCTGTTCCTTGGTGGTGCCGTACAGTTCCATGTGCCGACGGCAGTTCAGCGCCAGCCAGTTCGCGGCCGAATAAGCTTGGGCCGCAACCAGTTCGTTAATGTCGTCCATCGCACCGACGGCGGGCCGGGGCGCGCCCTCCGGGGTCTCGAACATGCGCGCCAGCGGTGGGGCGGGCGCATTCTCTTGCGGTTTGACCGGGACCGTGCCGCCGAGCATCTGTATCGTGCGGTAGACGATCGCGTGGCGCACTCGGCGTTCGGCGACCGCGCGGCACGCCGACATCACCGGGCTCAGCAGGCCGCCGGTGCCGAATCCGGCCCCGCAGTCGGCCGCCTCGATCCGCAATTCGGCGGTGACCTCCGTGGCCGGGGTGTCGCCCAGGGTCGCGATCCCGTCGACGTCGACGGGCGCCAGGCCGGCGTCCCCGATGGCGGCCCGCACCGCCTCCATGGTCAGCTCCCGGCCGGGAATGCCGGTGCGACGGCCGATCCGGGAGATGCCGATGCCGGACAAGATCGCGTCTTTTTCGAAATACGTCATGCGCACCGTCCCGTCGAGCCGCGCCGAACCAATTGAGTGTACTGTATTGGTCGTGCCAGGCGAGCCGACATCGCAGCTGCTCATCGAACACTGCGACGATTGCGCGCGCTGGGTGCATCCGGCGGCCGGCCAATGCCGCGACTGTGGCGGCCCGTTGGTGGCGCGGCCGGTATCCGGACGCGGCACGGTGTTCACCTATACGGTCAACTACCACCCGTATAACCCGGACATCCCGACCCCCTACGTGATCGCCATCATCGAGCTCGCCGAACAGGATGGGCTGCGGGTGGCCGCCAATATCGTTGGCTGCGAGCCGGATTCGGTCACGTGCGGCATGCCCGTCGACATGCGGCCCGAGAGGGGCGGCGGCGGCGCGCCGTTGTTCGGGCCCGCCTGACCCGCCGCGAGCGTGCGCAGAATGCCGGCCCACGCGGCGTGTCGCTGTACAGACACGCACGCTCGCGAGAAAGAAATCAGCTGATCAGCGGGTCGCGCGGCATGCCGAGAATCCGCTCGGCGATCTGGTTGCGGGTGACCTCCGAGGTGCCGCCGGCGATCGCCATGCCGCGCGCGCCCATGATCATCCGGCCGGCCAACGCGCCGGGCCCGTCGGTCAGCGCGAGCTCGGGCCCCAGCAGCGCCGCCGAGATCGCGGCGCCCTCGATCATGTGCTCGGCCAGCTTGAGTTTGGTGACGTTGCCCTCGGGGCCGGGGCCCGCCCCTTCGACGCTGCGGGCGGCGCGGCGCAGGTTCAGCAGCCGCAGCGCGTGATCCTCGGCAAGGTAGTACCCGACCCGGATTTCCGCGCCCGCCAACCGATCTGACGCCTGGGCCAGTCGCACCAGTTTCGCCGCCAAGCCCTCGTAGAACGACCCGCTGCCGCCGATGCTGACCCGCTCGTTGCCCAGCGTCGCCCGCGCGACCGTCCACCCGGAGTTGGGTGCCCCGACAACGTCCTCGTCGGGCACGAACACGTCGCTGAAGAACACCTCGTTGAATTCCGAGCCGCCGGTGATCTGCCGCAACGGCCGCACCTCGACCCCGGGCGCCTTCATGTCGATGATCACCGTGGTGATCCCGGCGTGCTTGGGGGCGTCGGGGTCGGTGCGCACGGTGGCCAGGCCGCGGGCGCAGTACTGCGCCCCGCTGGTCCACACCTTCTGCCCGTTGATCTTCCAGCCGCCGTCGACCCGGGTGGCGCGGGTCTTGACCGATGCCGCGTCCGACCCCGCGTCGGGTTCGGAGAACAGCTGGCACCAGATCTCGTCCTGGCGCAGCGCCTTCTCCACGAATCTTTCTATTTGCCAAGGTGTTCCGTGCTGGATTAGCGTCAGGATCACCCACCCGGTGATCGAGTAGTCGGGTCGCTTGATGCCCGCCGCGCGGAATTCTTCCTCGGTCACCAGCTGCTCGACCGCGTCGGCCGCGCGGCCCCACGGCTTGGGCCAGTGCGGCATCACGTAGCCGGTCTCGATCAGCCTGTCCCGCTGGGCTTTTCCGTCCAGGGCGGCGATCTCGGCGGCGTCGGCGCGGATGCGGGTGCGCAGCTCCTCGGCCTCGGCCGGCAGGTCCAGGCTGTTTTCCCGGACGGCGCCGGCGGCGGTGCGCCCGAACACGTCGGCGGCCGGCGCGTCCCCGCCGAACAGCGCGGCGATCACCAGCGCCCGACGCAGATGCAGATGCGCGTCGTGCTCCCAGGTGAAGCCGATGCCGCCGTGCACCTGGATGTTGAGTTCGGCGTTGCGCGCGTAGGCCGGAAACGCCAGCGCCGCCGCCACCGCGGCGGCCAGCCGGAACTGCGCTTCGTCCTCCGACGAGTCCTCGGAGGCCGCGCGGGAGGCGTCCCACACCGCGGCGACCGCCGACTCGGCGGCCACCAACATGTTCGCGCAATGATGCTTCACCGCTTGGAAAGTCGCGATGGTGCGGCCGAATTGCTGGCGCACCTTGGCATAGGCGACGGCGGCGTCGACGCAGTCCGACGCCCCGCCCACCGCCTCGGCGGCCAGCAATGTCCGCGCCCGCGCCAGGGCCGACGCCCGTGCCCCCGACAAAACGTCGGCCGCGGTGACGCTCACGTTGTGCAGGCGGACGCGCCCGGACCGCCGGGTCGGATCGAAGTTGCCGGGCACGTCCACCGACACGCCGTCGCGGCCGCGTTCCAGCAGCAGCACGTCGTCGTCCGCGGCGATCAGCAGCAGGTCGGCCAGCCCGGCGCCCAGCGCGATGCCGGCCTCACCGTCGGCCAGCCCGTCCTTGAGCCGCACCTGGCCGCCCAGGCCGATTCCCGCGGTGACGGTTCCGTCGATCAGCCCGGGCAGCAGGCGCGACTTTTGTTCGGCGGTACCGACTTTGGCGATCACCGCCGACGCGATCACGGTGGGCACGAACGGTCCCGGCGCCACCGCCCGGCCCAGCTCCTCGATCACCACCACGAGTTCGGGCAACCCGTATCCCGAGCCGCCGTGCTCCTCGTCGATGTGCAGGCCGAGCCAGCCGAGCTCCACCAAGTCCTGCCAGAATCCGGGCCGGCCCTCGTCGGGCGCGTCGAGCAGCGATCGCGCGGCCCAGCGCGCCTTTTGCGAGGTCAAAAAAGCGCGGGCGACCCCCGCGAGTTCGCGATGGTCGTCGGTCAGTGCGATACCCATGACGGGTCCTCCTCGCGCCGCTACCGGGGTGTGTCTGGCTGCCTAAAGAGTGTACTTATTGCAAGGAGGGGGCGACGGGCGCACTACTTGGGCGCGAACCGCTGGCCGGCGTCCAGCCGAATGCATTGGCCGTTGAGCATCGGGTTGTCCACGATGGCCGCCGCCAGCTTGGCGTACTCGATGGGCCGGCCCATCCGCTTGGGGAAGGCCGCGTCCTTGACGAGCTGGGACGCCATCTCGTCGGGAACCATCGCGGTCAGCCCGGTCAAAAACAGGCTCGGCGCGATGGCCAGCACCCGGATCCCCATCGACCCGAGGTCGCGGGCCATGGTCAGGCACATGCCGGCGATCGCGGCCTTGGCGGCGGTGTAGGCGACCTGCCCGATCTGGCCCTCGAACGCCGCGATCGAGGCGGTGTTGATGATGACGCCGCGCTCCCCTGTCTGTTCGGGGTCCTCGGGCTCGTTCTTGGCCATGTGCGCGGCCGCTAGCCGGCTGATGTTGAAGGTGGCGATGAGGTTCAGGTCGATCACGGATTGGAAGGATTCGAGGTCGTGCGGACCGGACTTGGTCAACGTCCGCTTGGCGATGCCGCCGCCGGCGGTGGTCACCGTGACGTGCAGGCCGCCCAGCTTGTCGACGGCGGTCTGCAGCGTCTCCTCGGTGCCGGTGAAGTCGGTGACGTCGACCGGATAGAACGCGCCGCCAACCCCCTGGGCAACGGTCTTGCCGTCGGAACCCTCCCGGTCGAGCACCACCACGTCCGCCCCGCGTTCGGCCAGCAGCTCGGCGGTGGCGCGACCCATCCCCGACGCGCCGCCGATGACGACGACCTTCTTTCCGTTGATCTCCATCCGGACCCTCCTTATCAGCCTTGTCAGAATCTGCGCAATTTGTAACGTTACGTAGGCACGCTAGCTTGTCCGTTTCGCGGGGTTGTCGGCGAGCCATGCCAAGCTGAACTTCGTGCTCCTCATCGACGTGGCGACTACGTCGCTTGACGTGGGCGCCACGTCGTCGCGCCTGACCAAGGTGGCGCACATCGCCGACCTGCTGCGCCGCGCCGCGGCCGACCCGCACGTGGTCGCGATTGTCGTGGCGTGGCTCTCGGGTGAGCTGCGCCAGCGCCAGATCGGGGTCGGCTGGGCGTCGCTGCGGTCGCGTCCGCCGCCGGCGCCGCATCCGGCGCTGACGGTCGGCGGCGTCGACGCCATCTTCTCGGAGATCGGGGCCGTATCGGGCAAGGGCGCGCAAGCCAGGCGCGCCGAACTCGTCGCCGGGTTGTTCGCCGCCGCGACCGAAACCGAGCAGGCCTTCCTGCTGCGGTTGCTCGGCGGCGAGCTACGCCAGGGCGCGCTGGCCGGGATCATGGCCGACGCGGTGGCCAAGGCCGCCGGGATCCCCGCCGCCGCGGTGCAGCGCGCCGCGATGCTGGGCGGGGACCTGCCGGCGGTCGCGGTGGCCGCGCTGTCCGGCGCGGCCCTGGATTCGTTCGCCCTGCGGGTCGGCCGGCCGGTCGGCCCGATGCTGGCGCAGACCGCGTCCGGCGTTGCCGATGCGCTCGAACGTCATGGCGGCACAACGATTTTCGAGGCAAAGCTGGACGGCGCGCGGGTGCAGATCCACCGGGCGGGCGCCGAGGTCACGGTGTACACCCGCAGCCTCGACGACGTCACCGCCCGGCTGCCCGAGGTGGTGGAGGCGACGCTGGCACTGCCCGTCACCGACCTGATCGCCGACGGTGAGGCGATCGCGCTGCGGCCCGACAACCGGCCGCACCGCTTCCAGGTCACCGCTTCCCGGTTCGGCCGCGCCGTCGACGTGGCGGCCGCGGTTGCCGCACAGCGGCTTTCGGTGTTCTTCTTCGACATCCTGCACTGCGACGGGCTCGACCTGCTCGACGCGCCGACCACCGACCGGCTGGCCGCCCTGGACGCGCTGGTGCCGCCCGCGCAACGGGTCGATCGGCTGGTGACGTCGGACCCTGCGCGGGCCGCCGACTTCCTCGACGCCACGCTGGCCGCCGGCCACGAAGGGCTGATGGCCAAGGCGCCGGACGCGCCCTACCTCGCGGGCCGGCGCGGGGCGGGCTGGCTGAAGATCAAGCCGGTGCACACCCTGGATCTGGTGGTGCTCGCCGTGGAATGGGGGTCGGGGCGCCGCCGCGGCAAACTCTCCAATATCCACCTGGGCGCCCGTGACCCGGTCACCGGCGAATTCGTCATGGTCGGAAAGACTTTCAAGGGCATGACCGACGCCATGCTGGACTGGCAGACCGCCCGATTCACCGAACTCGCCGTCGGCCCGACGGACAACTACGTCGTCAAACTGCGCCCCGAGCAGGTGGTCGAGGTGGCCCTGGACGGTGTGCAGAAGTCGTCGCGCTATCCCGGCGGGCTGGCGCTGCGGTTCGCCCGGGTGGTGCGCTACCGCAGCGACAAGGGCCCGGCCGAAGCCGACACCATCGACGCCGTGCGGGCGCTGTATTGATCCGCCGCGACGCGCCGGTGCGGCGTCGGTAGATTCACACCCGCACACACGAAAGAGGAGACCACGTGGCCGGTGACGTCACCTACGTCGTTACCGACGTCGACCTGCCGCCCGTGGCGATCATCGACCGCTCCCCCATCACCACCCGGCACAAAGTCGTCTTCGCCGTGATCGCGGTGATCGGCGCCATCGCGTGGGCGATCGTCGCGTTCGCTCGCGGCGAGACCGTGAACGCGGTCTGGTTCGTGGTCGCGGCGATCTGCACCTACGTCATCGGATTCCGCTTCTATGCCCGGTTGATCGAGCTGAAGATCGTGCGGCCGCGCGACGACCGCGCCACGCCGGCCGAAGTGCTCGACGACGGCTCCGACTACGTGCCGACCGACCGGCGGGTGCTGTTCGGCCATCATTTCGCCGCCATCGCCGGCGCCGGGCCGCTCGTCGGTCCGGTGCTGGCGACCCAGATGGGCTACCTGCCCTGCACCATCTGGATCGTCGTCGGCGCGGTGTTCGCCGGCGCCGTGCAGGACTACCTGGTGTTGTGGATCTCCACCCGGCGGCGGGGCCGTTCTCTGGGCCAGATGGCCCGCGACGAGCTCGGCGCCACCGGCGGCGCCGCCGCCCTCCTCGGGGCCTTCGTCATCATGGTGATCATCATCGCGGTGCTCGCTCTCGTGGTGGTGCGGGGGCTGGCCCAGAGCCCCTGGGGCGTGTTCTCCATTGCCATGACCATCCCCATCGCCCTCTTCATGGGCTGCTATCTGCGGTTCCTGCGCCCCGGCCGGGTGGCCGAAGTCTCGCTCCTCGGCCTGGCACTCCTGCTGCTCGCCGTGGCCTCCGGCGACTGGGTGAGCGAAACACACTGGGGCACAGCCTGGTTCAACCTCTCACCGGTGACGGTGTCGTGGTTGATCATCGGTTACGGTTTCGTCGCGTCGGTGCTGCCGGTGTGGCTGCTGCTCGCTCCGCGCGACTATCTGTCGACGTTCATGAAGGTCGGCAGCATCGGCCTGCTCGCGGTCGGCATCTGCGTGGCCCACCCGGTCATGCAGGCGCCCGCGGTCTCGCGGTTCGCCAGCAGCGGCGACGGACCGGTGTTCCCCGGCTCGCTGTTCCCGTTCCTGTTCATCACCATCGCGTGCGGCGCGCTGTCCGGGTTTCACGCGCTGATCTCGTCGGGGACGACGCCGAAGCTGCTGGAGAAGGAGAGCCAGATGCGGCTGATCGGCTATGGCGGCATGCTCACCGAGTCGTTCGTCGCGGTCATGGCGCTGATCAGCGCGGCGATCCTCGACCAGCACGTGTATTTCGCGCTCAACGCGCCGGCCGCGCAGACCGGCGGCACCGCGGCCACCGCCGCGGACTACGTCAACCGGCTCGGCTTGTCGGGGCCTGCGGCCACCGCGGGCCAGCTCAATCAGGCCGCCGCCGGCGTGGGCGAAAAGTCGATCGTGTCGCGCACCGGCGGGGCGCCGACGCTGGCGGTCGGCATGTCCGAGGTGCTGCAGCGCTCGTTCGGCGGCGCGGGCCTCAAGGCGTTCTGGTACCACTTCGCGATCATGTTCGAGGCGCTGTTCATCCTGACGGCCGTCGACGCGGGCACCCGGGTCGCGCGTTTCATGCTCTCCGACACCCTGGGCAACGTGGGTGGCCCGCTGACCAGGCTGCGCAACCCGAGCTGGCGCCCGGGCGTATGGGTGTGCAGCCTGGCCGTGGCCGCGGCCTGGGGCGGCATCCTGCTGATGGGTGTGACGGATCCGCTGGGCGGGATCAACACGCTGTTCCCGCTGTTCGGCATCGCCAACCAGCTGCTGGCCGCGGTGGCGCTGACCGTCGTCACCGTGGTGGTCATCAAGAAGGGGCTACTCAAATGGGCTTTGATCCCCGGCGCCCCGCTGCTGTGGGATCTGGCGGTCACGCTGACCGCGTCGTGGCAGAAGATCTTCTCCGCGGATCCGGCCGTCGGCTATTGGGCACAGCACCATCGGTACCTGGCCGCCAAACAAGCGGGCAAGACGGCGTTCGGTTCGGCGAAAAACGCCCATCAGCTCGACGACGTCATCAGGAACACCTTCGTCCAGGGCGCCCTGTCGATTCTCTTCGCGGTGGTCGTCGTCATTGTGGTGATCGCCGGAATTGTCGTCGCGTTCAAAACGATTCGTGGTGGCGGCAGGCCGTTGACCGAAGACGACCCGGTGCCGTCAAAACGATTCGCGCCGTCGGGTCTGATTCCGACCGCCACCGAGCGAGAGTTGCAAAGGCTGTGGGAGGCGTCGTGACTTACCTATTGCTCTTCTGCGCGATCTTCACGGAGGTGGCCGCGACCAGCCTGCTCAAGAGCACGGAGGGGTTCACCCGACCGTGGCCGACCGCATTCTGTCTGGTCGGCTACGCCGTCTCGTTCGTGTTCCTCGCGCTGTCGATCTCGCGGGGCATGCAGACGGACGTCGCGTATGCGTTGTGGTCGGCAATCGGTACGGCCACCATCGTCGTGATCGCCGTGCTGTTCCTCGGCTCCTCGTTGTCCGTGGCAAAGGTCGTCGGCGTCGCGCTGATCATCGCCGGCGTGGTCACGTTGAACCTGGCCGGCGCGCATTGACCGCGGCCCAAGCAGCATGGTGATCGCCGGGGTCAACGCCGAAGTCATCTGGCGCGGGCCGATCGTGGGCCGCCGGCGACGACCACATGACCGCCACCGGTTAGGTCTTCGGTTGCGGCGGTAAGGGACCGGGCCTGTGCCCGGCGCGCGCCGTTTCGTCGCCAGCGCGTGGGCTTGCGTTCACGCGGCCGACGTCAATTGCGCGCCTGGTGTGCAAACACCGCTGCCAGACTGGCGGCCTGCGCACGGGTGACGTGCTGTCCCAATCTCTAGGAAGTAGGACCACGATGACCGATGTCGATCAGACACCCTCCGACGGAATGTCCCCCACCGGTCCGGCACGGGCCGACCTCGCCGAGCACTCCCGCACCGGGATGGGGGCGGCCGCGCTGCACCGGGCGATCACCGATCACTTGCGCTACTCGATCGGCCGCCCGGCCGCCGCGCTGCGGCCCGAGCACTACTACCGGGCGCTCGCGCTGGCCGTGCGTGACCGCATGCAAGACCGCCGGGTGGCCTCGACGCAGACCTCACTCGACCTCGGCCGCAAGGTGACCTGCTACCTGTCGGCGGAATTCCTGATGGGTCCGCAGCTGGGCAACAACCTGCTGAACCTCCGCATGGAGCGGGCGGCCAAGACCGCGCTGGCGGCGATGGGCCAGAATTTCGACGAGGTCCTGGCGTGCGAGGAGGAACCGGGGCTGGGCAACGGCGGCCTGGGCAGGCTCGCCGCGTGCTACCTGGACTCGCTGGCCACCCTCGAGCGCCCGGCGATCGGCTACGGCATCCGCTACGAATTCGGCATCTTCGACCAGGAGATCCGCGACGGCTGGCAGGTCGAGCAGACCGACAACTGGCTGGACAGCGGAAACCCTTGGGAAATCGCCAAACCCGACGTCAACTACCCGGTCAAATGGGGCGGCTACGTCGAGCACTACACCGATGACGCCGGCCACGACCGCGTCCGGTGGGTGCCGGGGCGGCTGCTGAAGGGCGTCGCCTACGACACGCCCATCCAGGGCTACGGCGTCAACACGTGCAACGTGCTGACGTTGTGGAGCGCGCGCGCCGTCAAGTCGTTTGCGTTGGAGGCCTTCAACACCGGTGACTACTACAAGGCCGTCGAGGACGAGGTCACCTCCGAGACGGTCACCAAGGTGCTGTACCCCAACGACGAGCCGGAGGTGGGCAAGCGGCTGCGCCTGCTGCAGCAGTACTTCTTCGTGTCCTGCTCGCTGCAGCACGTGTTGCACATCGTCGATGATCTAGCCGACCTCTCCGTCAAAGAACTCCCCCAGCGGTTTGCGTTGCAGCTCAACGACACCCATCCCTCGATCGCCGTCGCCGAGCTGATGCGGCTGCTGGTAGACGAGCGCCGGCTGGACTGGGACGAGGCGTGGGACATCACGGTCGCGACGTTCGGTTACACCAACCACACCCTGCTGCCCGAGGCGCTGGAGACCTGGCCGCTGGAGATGTTCGCCGAATCGCTGCCGCGGCACCTCGAGATCGTCTACGAGATCAACCGCCGGTTCCTTGACGAGGTGCGCACCCGGTTCCCCGGCGACGAGGACCGGGTGCGCCGGATGTCGCTCATCGGCGACGACGGCGCCAAGTTCGTCCGGATGGCACACCTGGCGACGGTGGGCAGCCACGCCATCAACGGTGTCGCCGCGCTGCACTCTGACCTGCTGAAAGCCAGTGTGCTCAAAGACTTTTACGAGATGTGGCCGGAGCGGTTCAGCAACAAGACAAACGGCGTGACGCCGCGCCGCTTCCTGGCGCTGGCCAACCCCGGGCTCCGCGAGCTGCTGGACCGCACCGTCGGCGACGGCTGGCTGACCGATCTGGGCCGCCTGCGCGGGCTGGAACCGTTCGTCGACGACGCCGCCTTCCGTACGCAGTGGCGCGACATCAAACGCGGCAACAAGGCGCGCCTCGCCGCATACGTCCGCTCGGCCGCGGGCGTCGAAGTCAGCCCGGACTGGATGTTCGACGTCCAAGTCAAGCGCATCCACGAGTACAAGCGCCAGCACCTCAACGTCCTGCACATCGTCACGCTGTACCACCGGCTCAAGCAGAACCCCGGCCTGTCGATTCCCCAGCGCGCGTTCATCTTCGGCGGCAAGGCCGCCCCGGGCTACTTCATGGCCAAACGAATCATCAAGCTGATCAACGCCGTCGGGGAGACGGTCAACAACGACCCGGACGTCAACCGGTTCCTCAAAGTGGCGTTCGTGCCGAACTTCGGCGTGAAGAACGCGCACATGATCTACCCGGCCGCCGATCTGTCCGAACAGATCTCCACCGCGGGCAAGGAGGCGTCGGGCACCGGGAACATGAAGTTCATGATCAACGGCGCCCTGACCATCGGCACGCTCGACGGCGCGAACGTCGAGATGCGCGACGAGGTCGGGCCGGAGAACTTCTTCCTGTTCGGCCTGACGGTGCGGGAGGTCCAGGCGCTCAAGGCCGACGGCTACCGCCCGGCCGATTACATCGACGGCAACGACGAGCTGCGCGCGGCCTTGGACCTCATTGCCACCGGGGCCTTTTCGCGCGGCGACACGGGGGTGTTCCGGCCGCTGGTGGACAACCTGCGCCACGACGACCCGTTCCTGGTGTGCGCCGACTACGCGTCCTACATCGACTGCCAGGAGCGGGTGAGCGCCGCCTGGCGGGACAGGGACTCCTGGACGAAGATGTCGATCCTGAATACCGCGCGCAGCGGCAAGTTTTCGTCGGATCGCGCCATCACCGAGTACTGCGACGAGATCTGGAACGTCTGGCCGCTGACCGTGACCGTCTAGCGGTAGCCCGGCAAGTCCGGTATCCCGCTGGCAGTTAACCAACCGCCGCCGTCGACGACCAGTGTCGCTCCCGTGACGTAGGAGGCCGCGTCGCTGGCCAGGAAGAGGACCGCTTCGGCGACCTCGGTGGTCGAACCGGGACGCCGCAGCGGGTTCTGGGCGGTGCGGTGGCGGTCGTCGCCGGCGATTCGCTTGACTCCCTCGGTTCCCGACATCGCCCCGGGGGCAACGACATTGACCCGCACCCCGTCGGGCCCCCATTCGATCGCGCAGGCGCGGGTCAGCGCGTCGACGCCGGCCTTGGCGGAAACGACGTGCGCCTGCAGGGCCATGCCGCGGTACTGGATTGCGGCGCTGATGTTCACCACGGCGCCGCCGTGGTCACGTAGCCATAGCTCGTAGGCCGCCTTCGATGCGTTGAACGTCCCGAGCAGGTCGATGTCGACCACGGCTTTGAATCCGTTGGGGCTCAGGCCGCTGATTGGGACGGGGAAGTTTCCGGCGGCATTGTTGACCACGACGTCGAGCCGACCGAACGCGCGCAACGCGTGCTCGACGACGGCCGTCACCTCCTCGTGACGGCGGACGTCGCAGACGCCGTAGGTGGCCTCAATTCCCTCGCGCCGCAACGCCGCAACGGCCGCCTGCAGGTTGGCCTCCTTCCGGCTGCACAGGGCGACCCGGGCGCCGTGGGCGCCCAACACCCGGGCGATCTCCAGGCCCAGCCCGGTGGCGCCGCCGGTGACCAAGGCCACCTTTCCCGCAAGGAGATCGGTCCGAAACGGACTGCGGCGGGTGGTCACGATGCGCCGGCCGGCGGGCCCTGGAGCGTCACCGCCCAACTAGAACACGTTCTAATTCACGTTGGCAAGGTCCGGCGACGGCAACGTAACAAGTTAGTCTGTGGGGTTAGGAGACTCGAACCTTCCTGCCAGGAGAAATATGGGTCCATCGCCACGGCCGAGCAAAGGACTGGAATAATGGACGTGAGTTTATTCGGTTATCTCACGGTGCTCGCCTTCGCGCTGGCGTTGGTGTTGGCCGCCTTTGCTTCCGTATTGGTAAGACGGATGGAGGCCCGAACACCCATACCGATAAGCGAAGAAATTGGCAGCGCCAGGGTGGTTGTGAAGAAGTTGCGCAAGCGCGAGCCAATGTCGAAGGAAGAGTTGGACTTTGCGAAACAAATCGTTGCCGATCGTAGCTCCTTGATGGCGTACTGCATCCCCGGCGCTTTGTTCATGCTGGGATGCTTTTATGTGTTCGGCAGTCTTTACCACCTGCACGGCGCCACGCCCTCCGAGCGAACATTTCTCGGGGTGATCCCCATGTTGACGTCGACGAACCTGGCCCTTCGGCTGCTCAGCAGCGCACGGTTGAAAAAGCGCTTGCAAAAAGCGTCGTGAGTCATTCGCGACCTCACAGCATTGTTGCTCCCATTCGGGGTAGCTGAGCCGCCGACGGGACCCGCGGGTGACAACGCCCCCACACCCGCTGTTCGTGTTCCGCCCCCGTGCTGATACGCTCGGCACGTCCATATGTCAACCTAGTTGATATAGAACCCCGGGTTTGCCTGCCGGTGCGGGAAAGCCGGGGACGAAGCGAGAACACGAGGTCCCGGACGGGTTCGGGGAGGTGATCGGGTGAGCCCGCGTCCAATCGGCAGGACCGTCTTGGCGCGCGCCTGGATGCCGTTGGTTGCCGTCGTCGCGGTGAGCGTGGGTGTGGTGTGCATGTGGAAGGTGCACCAGTTCTCCGCTCCCGGGCCCGTCATCACGGTCAACGGCCCGCAAGCGCCTGAGCAGACGACTCCCAAACGACTCACCTACGAGTTGTTCGGCTCCGTCGGGCGAGGGGGAATGCTCGTCTACGTGGACATCGACGGCCGCCCGCACCGGGTCGATCTCACGACCCTGCCGTGGTCGCACACGGAGACGACCACACTCACCGTGGTGTCGGGCAGCGTCTCGGCGCAGGTGCATGGTGGTCGCCTGGGCTGCCGGATACTGGTGAATGGCGTTGTCCGCGACGAACAGTCGGATACCCATGAGGACGCGGACGTCACCTGCAGGGTGAAATCCGCATGAGCGAACATCGGGCCAAACGGCCCTTCCTCGCGAAAACCGTCCGGATCCTCGCGATACCGATCATCGTCTTCTGGGCCCTCCTCGCCGTGACGACGAACACCTTCATACCCCAAGTGGAAAGGGTCGCAGAGGAACTCGCCGGGCCGATGATCCCGCACTACGCGCCGTCGCAGCGTGCCATGCTGCGCATCGGTGAGAAGTTCCACGAGTCCACCTCGACCAGCTTGACCATGGTCGTGTTGGAAGCCGACCGACCGTTGGGCGACGTGGACCATCGGTATTACGGCGATTTGATGCGCCGGCTCAAGCAGGACACCAAGCACGTCCAGTACGTCATGGACCTGTGGGGCAAGCCGATCACCGCGGCGGGGGCGCAAAGCGTCGACGGTAAGGCCGCATTCGTGCTGTTGCGTCTCGCGGGCGATATCGGCCAAATGCAAGCGAACCAGTCCGTCGAGGCCGTTCGCGACATCGTCGCCAAGGACACGCCGCCGCCCGGACTCAAGGTCTACGTCAGCGGCGCGGCTCCGCTCGCCTCGGACACGCTGACCATTGCCAATTCGAGTTTGAACAACGTCACGATCGTCACGATCATCCTCATCGTCGTGATGCTGCTGTTGGTGTACCGCTCCATATCCACCCTGCTGGTCCCCTTGGCCGGAGTCCTGATCGAGATGCTGGCCGCGAAGGGCATCGTGGCAACCCTCGGGCATCTCGGGTACATCGAACTCTCGTCATTCGCCGTGAACATCGTCGTCGCGCTGACCCTGGGAGCGGGGACCGATTACGGGATCTTCTTGATGGGTCGCTATCACGAGGCGCGACAGGCCGGCGAAAGCAGAGAGGAGGCGTTTTTCACCGCATACCGGGGCGTGACGCCCATCATCATCGGCTCCGGGCTGACCATCGCCGGCGCGTGCTACTGCCTGAGTTTCGCGCGGCTCAACTACTTCCACACCATGGGGCCGGCCGTCGCGATCACCATGCTGTTCACCATCGCGGCGGCGCTGACGCTCGGCCCGGCCCTGTTGACCGTGGGCAGTCTCTTCGGGCTCTTCGACCCGAAACAGAAGGTGAAGGCCCGGCTCTATCGGCGGATCGGGGCGAGCGTGGTGCGCTGGCCGGTGCCGATCCTGGCGGCCAGTTCCGCCGTCGTGATGATCGGGGCGATCTTCGTGCCGACCTACCGGCAGAACTACGACGACCGCGCCTACCAGCCGCCCAATGCCCCGGCCAATCAGGGTTTCGCGGCGGCGGATCGGCACTTCTCCAAGAGCAAACTGTTCTCCGAGATGCTCATGGTCGAGACCGACCACGATATGCGGAACTCGGCCGATTTCATCTCCTTGGACCGGGTGGCCAGAAGTCTCATTCGCCTTCCCGGCGTCGCGATGGTGCAAAGCATCACCAGGCCGATGGGCCGGGCATTGGAACGCGCCAAGATTCCCTATTTGTTCACCACGCAAGGCAGCGGGAACGGTCAACAGCTCCCGTTCAACAGGCAGCAAAACATGAATACCGACGAGCAGGCACAGATCACGGGGCACACCGTCGCGGTCTTACGGAAAGAGATCGGCTTCTTCCAACAGATGTCGGACGAGATGCACAAAACGGTCCTCACCATGGAGGACATGCAAAAGGTCACCGACGAATTGAGGTCGGAACTTTCGAATCTCGACGATTTCTTCCGGCCGATCCGCAGCTATTTCTATTGGGAGAAGCACTGTTTCGACATTCCGATTTGCTGGACGTTCAGGTCGGTGTTCGAGGCGCTCGACGGCATCGACAAAATGGCCGACGACATCAAGGATGCCGTGGCCTCCCTCGAGGTCATTGATCGGGTCTTGCCGCAGATAATCACGCAGCTGAAACTCACGGCCGACGACTCGGAGGCTTTACAGGCCCGTTTGATCAACAGCTACGGCTCCGCGGATCTGCAGTCCACCCAGACCGACCAGACATTCGACGACATGATCAATGTGGGCCTTGATTTCGACCAGTCCCGCAGCGATGACTTCTTTTACATCCCCCGAGAAGGCTTCGACAACGAAGACGTCAAGACGGGCATGCAGCTCATGATGTCACCCGACGGCAAGGCCGCCCGGTTCATCGTCACCCACGAGGGGGACGCCATGGGCCCCGAAGGCGTGCAACATGTCGAACGGTTCCCCGGGGCGATAACCACGATTTTGAAGGAGACCTCGTTGGCCGGCGCGAGGGTCTATATCGGCGGCTCGGGATCCAACGACAAGGACATCAAGGAATACGCCGCATCCGATCTGCTCATCGCGGCGATCGCCGCCTTCGTGCTGATCTTTCTGATCATGATGTTCCTCACGCGAAGCCTGGTCGCCGCGTTGGTCATTCCCGGCACGGTGGCCTTCTCCTATGCCGGGGCATTCGGCCTCTCCGTGCTCGTCTGGCAGCATCTCATCGGCCTGCCCCTGCACTGGCTGGTGTTGCCGCTGACGTTCATCATCCTGGTGGCGGTGGGTTCGGACTACAACCTGCTGTTGATCGCCCGGGTCAAGGAGGAGATCGGGGCCGGGTTGAACACCGGTCTCATCCGCGCGCTCGGAAGCACGGGCGGTGTGGTGACGTCCGCGGGCTTGGTGTTCGCGTTCACCATGCTGGCAATGCTCACCAGCGATCTGCGAACGATCGGTCAGGTGGGTTCGACCGTGTGCATCGGCCTGCTGCTCGACACGCTGGTCGTGCGTTCGTTCGTGGTGCCGTCCATCCTCAGGATCCTGGGTCCGTGGTTCTGGTGGCCGACGCTGGTGCGTTCCCGCCCGCTACCGCAACGGGTCTCTTAGCCGGCGCCCTTGCCGTTGTCGACCCGATAGACGGCGCCGTGGACGGCGGCGGCGGCATCGCTGGCAAGGAACGCGATCACGTTCGCGACGTCGAGGGGCGCCATCATGCCGCGTGGCGAGGCCGTGCGCATGATCAGGTCGAAGTTCGGGTTGTCCGGCGCGCTGAACCGTTCGAGTTGCGGCGTCAGCATGCCGCCCGGACATACCGCGTTGACGCGCAAGCGATCCGCGGTGTACTCCACGGCCAGGGCACGAGTGAGCCCGATGAGCCCGTGCTTGGCGGCGCAGTAGCCGGCCGAATAGGCCTGGCCTTCGACGCCGGCAATGGAGCTGACGTTAACGATGTTGCCGCCTCGCTCCAGCAGGTGGGGCAGTGCGGCCCTGCAGAGGTAGAACGGCCCGTTCAGGTTGACCGCAAGGTCTTGCGCCCAGTCGTCGTCGGTCATCGACTCCGTACGCCGCATCTGGTGTCGCCCGGCGATGTTGATAAGGACGTCCAGTCCGCCCAACTCGCGGACGCACTGTTCCACCGCGTCCCTGCAGGCCTGCGCCGAAGCAACGTCCACCGACGCGTATGAACCCCGTTCCACGTCGGCGAACACTTCGGCCAAGCGTCCCGTATCCCGGCCTAGGCCGAAAACCGTTGCGCCCTGGCGGGAAAGCAGCCGGGCCGTCTCAGCGCCGAGGCCCGACGACGCACCGGTCACGAGCGCTACCTTGCCCTCTAGTCCCGACATACCGGTTCCCGTCCTCCCTGGCTCACCGAGCTGGCGCGCCTCAATAGGATCGCATCCGCGCAACGCCGCCGCGCAACAGCTCAAGTGGCGCAAGCACTCTCAGTCCCCAGAGGGGCACCGCGCCGGGGAGCATACGCCCGGCCCGGAAGCCCTGCCGGATGCGGCGTGCGGTCAGCAACACGAGCAGACTGATCGCCAGCCTTCCCAGCGCGATCCGACCCGTTCGCTTCCTCCAGGTTGACGGCGTCGAGCCCGCGCGCCGGCCGAAGTAGTAGCCGACACATGCCGCCGTCGCGAGAGCGGCGATTCCCGCAAGCACCGTCATGATGATGAGCGTTCTTCCTCAGCGTCGCGGCGAGGTCACGCGCGAGCTACGCCTTGGCCAATAAGTAAGGCCTTCCGCGCCAGCGAGTGCAGCAGCGCGGCGGCCTGCCGGCGCAGCGCTTCCGCTTGCTGCTCGCTGGAACGCAGAGTCATTCCCGTGGCCTGGATGATGCCTGTTTGATACCACCGTGGCACCGCGCGAAGCCGCAAACCTTGACACAGTGATTCGCCGCGATTTTTCCCACACATGGCGCGCGAAGTAGCGTACCGACATGAGAGTTCTCCTCGTCGAGGACGAGCCACGATTGTCGGCGACTCTGTCTTTGGGGTTGAAGGCCGAAGGCTTCGTCGTAGTCGCCGTTGGCACGGGCGTCGAGGGTCTGCACGAGGCCACCGAGAACAGCTTCGACGTGGTGGTTCTCGACATAATGCTCCCCGGGCACAGCGGATACGAGGTGCTGCGTCGAATGCGAGCGCGAGGCGTTTGGACGCCGGTGCTCATGCTGACCGCCAAGGACGGTGAGTACGACGAGACCGACGCGTTCGACCTTGGAGCCGATGACTACCTGACAAAACCGTTTTCGTTTCGAGTGCTGGTGGCGCGCCTGCGCGCGTTGGTGCGCCGCGGCGCGCCAGAGCGGCCGGTGGTGTTGACCGCTGGATCGCTATCTTTGGATCCCGTTCGGCACATGGTGCAACGCGACGCGACGCAGATCGCGTTGACTCCTCGTGAGTTCGGGCTGCTGGAGTTTCTCATGCGCAACAAGGACAGGGTGGTGACTAAGGCCAAGATCTTGCGCAACGTGTGGGATGCCCACTACCAGGGGCCTGACAATGTTGTTGAGGTGTATGTAGGGTATCTGCGTCGCAAGATCGATGTTCCTTTCGGTACCAATACTATTGAGACGATTCGTGGTGTCGGCTACCGGTTGGTTTGTTGAGGAAACGTCACGATAATCGTAGTTCCGCCACCGCGACGGTCGTCGATACTGACCGTGCCACCGTGGGCCGCCACGACCTCGGCGACAATCGCTAAGCCCAAGCCGGTTCCCCCGCCGCTGCGGGCGCGGTCTGCGTCCAAGCGCAGGAACCGTTCGAAGACCCGGGCTCGGTCGGCCGGGGCGATACCTGGGCCGTCATCACCGACGATGAGTACGACGTTGTCGCCTCGGCTGCCGACGCTGATGTCGACGCGCGATTTCGCGTGGCGGACAGCGTTATCCACCAGATTGCGGATCACCCGCGAGACCGCTGCCGAGTCGCCGATCAAACGCGCCGGGGAGATTGTGGTGTGGATCGCGCAGTGCACGCCGCGCCGCACACGAGCGGCCTCCACTTCGGCAAGTTCGTCGAGCGGCACCTGCTCTTTGCGCATCACCAGGCTTTGTTCGTCGGCGCGGGCGAGTAAAAGTAGATCCTCGATGAGCAAGCGCATGCGGTGGGCCTCGGGAAGCAGGGTGTCGATCACCAATTCCGCATTGAGTAGGTCGGGATGAGCTTCGACGACTTCCAATCCGGAGACGATGGTGGCCAGCGGACTGCGTAGTTCGTGAGAGGCGTCGCTGAGGAACTGCTTTTGCGCGCGGTGGCCGGCTTCGAGGCGCTCCAGCATTTCGTTCATGGTGACCGCCAGGGCTGCAATTTCGTCACGACTCGCGGGAACGGGTACCCGCTCGGCCAAGTCGGAGGTTGAGATTTCAGCCACCCGGCTGCGGATAGCGTCCACGGATTGGAGTGACCGGCGAACGAGCCTGTAGCTGGCAGTCGCCGCTACCCCGATGATGATCGGTGCGCCGCAGGCGAACAGCAGCGCGACGATCCGTGCGGTCGCCTCGACTGCCTCGCTACCTCCTCCGACGATCACCGTGTACTCACCGGCTGCGGTGTTGACCCTTTGCGCACTCACACGCATGTCGTCCTTGGGCACCGCATCGTCTGGCATGCCGCGGCGCAAGTTGAGATCAAACTCGGTAATGGGTATCAGCGGTGTTGCAGGCGCCAACCCGGACCGCCTCACCACCTTGCCATCGGGGTCTACCACTTGAACTGCGACCACTCGCTGGTTGGTGGTCAGCAGCGTGCTGTCTAGATCGTCGGGCGAATCCGAGTGCAGGGCGTCAACAATGGCGCGAACTCTGCCCACGGTGGCGTCGTCGACACCGGCCAGCAACGACCGATACAAGATCAGGTCCAAGCTCGCACCCGCGAACGTAAGGGCAAACAGGACCACCATCGCCGAGACCGTGGCCGAGCGAGCGGCGATACCCAAGTGGGGCACGCGCAGCAGGTGCGCGAGCTCACTTCGCCGTAGCGGCCAGGATGACACCCTCATAGTCTGATTCTGCAAGGTTGAGAGTCGCTGGGAACCACCGAGCTCACGATCTTGTTGGCGCCCGGTATCCAGCTCGATGCCGTCCTCAGCGGCTTCTCAGCGACCCGCCCATATCCTGGCGCTCCCATGTTGACGACGGTTCATCTCACCCCTCCCGCGCGCGGCCGCTGGATTCGACTGCATTGCAGAGTGTTTCGTTCCGCCAATACCAGTCGCCGCGGTGGACATGGAGCCGCGCCGACATCGATGCGGCCGGCGGGTCCATGGCATGCGAACCGACCGCTGAAAGGAAGCCGCGGATGACGAAAACGGGTGTCGCCGTTGTCCTGGCCCTATTCGCTGCCTTCGCGTCCGCGCTCGGCAATGTGGTCCGGCAACGATCCGCGCAGGAGATCACCGACAGAAACGTCGGCCACCTCGAGCTCTTTTGCCTGTCGGTGCGTGATGTGCGGTGGTGGCTGGGGGCCGGAGGGGCGATCGCCAACTATGCGTTGCAGGCCGCGGCGCTGGCGCTGGGATCGGTCGTGATGGTGACGGCGTTACAGGTGACCGCGCTGCTGTTCGCGTTGCCCATCTACGCGCGGATGACCCGTCGCCGTCTGACTCGCTGGGAATGGACCTGGGCGCTTCTGCTGACCGGCGCGCTGGCGGTACTCGTCGCCGTCGGCGATCCGGGCGCCGGCGCAGCGCGCGGCTCGCTGCAATCCTGGATTGTGGTCGCCTCGATCATGGGCCCGGCGCTGGTCTTCTGCGTTCTCGGCGCCCGCATTTGGTCGGCATCGTTCGCTGCGATGTTGTTTGCGCTCGTCGCCGGCTCGTCGCTGGCGTTGTTCGCGGTGCTTACCAAAGCGGTAATCCAGGCGGCCAGGGCAGGCTTGGGGCCGCTGTTGAGCACCGCTGAGTTCTATTTTTGGATACCGGCCGCACTGGCGGGGATGGTCTTTCAACAGTCGTCATTCCGCGCCGGCTCGCTCACCGCCGCGCTGCCGACGTCGGTCGTAGCCAAGCCAGTGATCGGTTCGATACTGGGTATGTCTGTCCTCGGCGAAACGCTGCACACCAGCGGCTCAGACAAATTCGTGCTGCTCGCCGGAGTGATCTTGGTTTTCATCGCCACCGGTGCACTGGCCCGGGGCGAAGCCGCGGCCATGTCGACGGAGGATGCGGCAGAAACTGCCAAAGAATGCCCTTGGCAAGACAGCAGCCACCGAGATGACGGCGCGGCGCCCCACGCGTGGGCATGAGGTCACCCAGTTTCTCAGCGGCTTCTCAGCGGTCCCGTCATAAGCTGGCGCTGCCATGTCGATGGACGGAGCGCCTTGCCTTTCCGGCACGGTGGCCGTGGATTCGACTGCGCTGGATGGCGTTTCGTGACGCTGATACTTGCCATCGGGCAGGACGCGGTAGCGAATCGGGACACGCGTTGCGTTGGTGCGGGGTTTGCGGGTAGCACGATTTTGGGCACCGGGAGGTCGTTGATGCGGATCGAATCCGTCGTCGCCCGTCAGCTGCTGGACTGCAAGGCACGTCCCTTGGTTGAGGTTGAAATCACCACCGACACCGGTCATGTCGGCCGCGGCGCATCGCCGACGGGAACCTCGGTCGGCGTGCATGAAGCGTTCGTGCTGCGTGACGGAGACCGGGCCGAATATAACGGGCTTAGCGTGCATCGCGCCGTCTCCGTCGTGACCGACGAAATCGCCCCCGTTCTTGTCGGCGCCGAACTCGACGACCCGCGGTCCCTGGACCGGGTCATGATCGAACTCGACGGCACCCCGGACAAGCACCGGCTCGGCGGAAACGCGATCTACTCCACCTCGATCGCGCTGCTGCGTGCGGCTTCCGCCGCGGCGGGGATGCCTACCTACAACTACGTCGGCTCACTGCTCGGACTCAAACCGCCGACAACCGTGCCGGCGCCCAGCTTCAACATGATCAACGGCGGCCGCTACGGGGATGTCTTCCAGACGTTCAACGAATTCCTGGTGGTGCCTTATCGCGCCGACTCCATCGAGTCCGCAGTCGAGAAGGGGGTGACTTTGTTTGGAGCGCTGGGCGAGGTGCTTGCCCGGCGACTCGGCCGGGCACCGCTGGTGGCAGCGTCGTACGGGTATGTCGCTCCGTCCAGCGACCCGCGAATCGTGATGGAGCTGCTGGCCGAGGCGGTCGAGCGCGCCGGCTGTGCCGACGTCATGGCGTTTGCACTGGACTGTGCATCCAGCGAGGTGTACGAGAAGAGCACGCAGACATACGCATTGAACGGCGAGCGGGTTACCGCGGAGGCTCTGATCGACTATGCCCGGGCGCTGTCGGAGGATTTCCCGATGGTATTCATCGAGGACCTGCTCGACGGGGATGACTGGGAGGGGTTTACGAAAGCGGTTCAGAACATTGACCGCTCGATCATCCTCGGCGACGATCTGATCGTCACTAACCGCGACCGCCTGGAACGCGCCGTAAAGACCTCGGCCGTGGACGGCTTCATCCTGAAGCCCAATCAGGTGGGGACTATCGCCGAGGCGCTGGACTGCTTCGAATACGCCTCGCAGAACGCCATTCTGGCGATCCCGTCGGGTAGGTCGGGTGGTGTTATCGACGATGTCGTGATGGACCTGGCGGTCGGACTGGGGGCGCCGTTCCAGAAAAACGGCGCACCGCGGTCGGGCGAGCGCATCGAAAAGCTCAACTTTCTGCTGCGCGCAGCCGAACGCATCCCCAACTGCACGCTTGCGGACGTGCCGGCATTGGTGCGGTTCTAAAGCATCTCAAGCAGCGGCCCAGATCAGCCGCCCAACACCAACCCTGCCGCCAAGGCGGCCGCACACACCACCGATACGATCGAAAGTGCCACCCAGTCGGCCCGTTTCGGCCGCGACGGGGCCGCCGAGATCTGGCCGGTGCCGCCGCGAGCGGTGATCGCGTCGCCCATCTCGTCTGCGCGCCGCAGTGTCACGGTGACGACCGCGACGATCAGGTCGATCACGTCTGCCGCGAGCCACCGCAGGCGCGCCCCGCGAGTCCGCGGTGTCTGTTTGGGCCGCAACCGGCGCGCGGCGTAGAGCACCCGAAATTCATCGATCAGCATCGGGAAAGTACGCAACGCGAGCGCCAACGCGACCGACCAGTCGTCGACCGGGATTCGCAATGGTCGCAGTCGGCGACCCAGAGTGGCTACTGCCGGCGCGATTTCGGCGACGTTGGTCGTCCACGACACCAGCGCGCCCATCCCGAGCAACACGATCGACAGCGCGGTGAGGCGCAGGAATTCCAACAGGCCGCCGAGACCGAGCGAAACCGTGCCCACCTGGATCTGCGGACCACCGCCGGCCAATATCGCGGTGCCGCCGACGACGGCCAGCAGGATCCACAGCCAGCGCGGCGGCGACGGCAGCACGCCTCGGGGAATGTGGGCGACCCACGCTCCCGCCAGCACCAGTGTGGCCACAAGTCCGATCGTCAGCCATTCCGGGTACAACGTCAACAACACCGAAATACCAAAAGCAACAATCAGTTTGGTGCCCGCCCACAGCTGGTGGATGGCGGAGTGTCCGGGCACCGGGCGCAGCAGCACAACGGGTCGAGGTGGGCGCCGGGCCGGATGCCGCGCCGGTGTGGTCGCCGTCAACTCATCGCCCCGGGCCGCGTCCGGCGCCGGTTCCAGCAGACCGTCGCGCAGGTGCAGGATGCGCGGGCACAGCTCCTCCAGCCCTGCGAAGTCATGCGAAATAACCACCACGGTCAGGCCGGTGTCGCGGCGACGATCCGCGAGCAGCCGCACCAGACCGCGCGCGCTGGCGGCGTCCAGCCCCGCCAGCGGCTCGTCGAGGATCAAGACGCGCGGCGACCGCGCCAGCAACCCGGCCAGGACCACCCGGCGCATCTGGCCGCCGCTGAGCTGGTCGATGCGCCGCTTCGCCAGCGCGGCATCCAAGCCCACAACGGCCAGCGCCGCGGTCACCCGGGCGTGATCGTCCGGCGAAAACCCGCCCGCCGATGCCACTTCCAGGTCGACGCGGCTGCGCATCAGCTGCAGCCGGGCCGCTTGGAACTGGAGCGCAACCGCGCCGACCTGCTCAGAGGTGTGGCGCTCGTCGAGGAGGCAGGTGCCTGTGGTCGGAGTCGTCAATCCGGCCATGATCCACGCCAGCGTCGACTTACCGGAGCCGTTGCCGCCGTGGATCAAAAGCCCGTCGCCCTCGTGTACCACGAAGCTGATATCGCGCAGCGCGGTCTGCGCCCACGGGGTGCCACTGCCGTATTCGTGGCCGACGCTCGCGAGTTCGAGCACCGGCGCCTGGGATTGGTGTCCCGCCGCAGCCGTCGGCGCCGGCGCGGGCGCGGTCTCGACCATAGCGGTGTTGTCCAGCGAATCGCTGAGATTGATTGTGCGGTCGGCGTAAACCGCCTCGTTGCTGTAGTGGGTGATGTGCACCAGAGCGGTTTGGTGGCGGTCGGTCAGGCCGGAAAACACGGCCAGCAACGCGTCGCGGCCCTGCTGGTCGACCATGCTGGTGACCTCGTCGGCGATGAGCAGCGCCGGCTCCCGCGCCAGTGCCGCGGCCACCGCCAAGCGCTGCAGTTCCCCGCCGGACAGGCCGCCAGTGTCGCGTTCGGCGAGGCCGGCCAGCCCGACTTCGGCGAGTAACCGGCCGACGTCAGTGATCTTGCCGGGCGGCAGTCCCCAGACCACGTCGTCGGCGACCCGCGTGCCCAGCACCTGGCTTTCCGGATGCTGCATGATGACGGCGGTGCCACCGGGCTGACCGAGGCCCACCGCGCCGGGGCGTTCGACAGTGCCCGATGTCGGTTCGCGGCCGGCCAGGATCAGCATCAGCGTGGTTTTCCCCGAGCCGTTGGCGCCGGTAATCGCGACATGTTCGCCGGCCCGCACGTCCAGGCTGACCGTACGCAGCGCGTCGTGGTCGGTGTGTGGGTAGCGGAGGCGCACCTCGTCCAGCTGCACCGGGACCGGCTGGATCGGCCCGTTGCCGGCCGACGCGTCCAGTTTGTGCACATCGGGAATGCCGCCCAGCCGCTCCAGCACCCGCGACAGCGCCCACCAGCCGATCAGCGAAGCGACCACGATCGCGACCACGGCGTATCCGAGAACGAGCCACGGCCAGTAATCCAGTGCTTCGGCGAACAACCGCTTGAGCTCCTGCGTGGCCGCCTGCAGGTGCGGCACCCGTGCCAGGACGGCCGCGACTCCGTCCACGGCGGCGGTGATCGCGTGGAACACCAGCTGCCGAAGCCGGGTCAGGACGGTCAACGCGACGACACCCACGGCACCAACCACAACACCGGCGCCCGAGGATGCCGCGATCACGGTCGGCGTGCCGCGGCCACGGCGTTTCACGATTCCGGCCAGCCCGCCAACATAGGCGCAGAGCGCGACCGCCCCGAACCCACTCAAACCGACCACCAGGAAGCCGATCACCCCAGCGGCGACCGTCGCGGTGATCAGCACGCGGAGCCGGTAGCGATAGGCCAGCAGCCCCATCGGCACCGTGCCCAATAGTCCCAGCCCCCCTGCGTGCGGGAGGACGACCGCAACGATCGCGATCGCCGCGCACAGGGCACCCATCACCGATGCCTGCGCCAGCTCGCTGGGTGGTAGCGACCGAACCTGACCGAGCCTGACCGATGGCGCGCGACAGTCGTTGGCATCATTTCGAATACGCGTGAAGCGACCAGTGCTGAACATTTGGAGCGCCAGGGTATTAACGGACCGCTGAGAGGTCGCTGAGGAAGTCGCTGAACTCAACGCCCTTGTGGTGGAGCTAAGGGGACTCGAACCCCTGACCCCCACACTGCCGGGAGCGGGCAAAGTCTCCAACCAGCCGGATATTTGTATCCGTTTGTATTACAGTTGACATGTGGCGGACGAATTGTTCGATCTGGATTTGCTCGACGAAGAGGATCCGTTCGAGATCGACGCTCAAGTCGCCCACCTGTTCAAGCACCCACACCTGGGCATCGAGGACGTCCGCGAAGTCTGGGCTTCCGACCCGATGTTCTACCCCGCCAAACCACCCGCCCACTGGCTGATGGTCGCCGAAATCGACGGCACAGTCCTGATGGTGCCCCTCGCCCCTGCTCGTAACGGCAACCCCAAACGATGCCGCCCCATCGGCTGCTACGAAGCCTCCAAACACCTCGCTGATCAATACCGGAGAGACAGATGAACCACCCCATGACCCCCGACGAGGAATACGAGTTCTACGCGCGCCCGGAAAACCAGGAACCCCAGGGACCAGGGCGCCGTCGGCTGACCGCCACCGTTCCGGTCCGCTTCCCGCCCGAGCTGTTGGAGCAAGTACGCGCGGCGGCAGCTGCGGACGACCGGTCGGTCTCCTCGTGGATTCGCCGCGCGGTCGAACACGAACTTCGCCATCCGGCTTAAATCTCGTGACCAACGAAGTGCTCGAGAGACGGTTCGCGGCGGTACCGGTTTGGAAGTCGTTGTCAGCACACCGCCGAGGCCCTAGAGGAAATCGGCCAGACCGACCTCGCGATCGACTGGGCAAAGCAGGCAACCGATTTCGACTCCGGCCACCAGTCGCGGCGGGCGGCAAACTACTGGTGTGAACTCCTCGCTAGGTATAGACCCGACGACCTGCTGGCTGCCCGGGTGGAGGTATTCCGCCGCTGGCCATCGTCGACCACCGCCGCAGACCTCTATCAGGCCACCAGCGCCGCGTGGCCTGACTACCGCGAAGACGTATTCGCGCGCCTGGCACCAATGCCGCGCGACACCGTGGTCTTTGCGCTGGCACATCTCAAGGACATCCCACTCGCGTGGAACCTCGCCCATAACCTTGGCCTTGACGACGACCGCACCTGGAGTGACCTCGCCAAGGCATACGAGAAATTCGACCCTCTCGCCGCACTGCCTGTGCACACCGAGCTGGTGGAGAACGAGCTGGCCGAAGCCGGCGCCCAGCACTACCGAAATGCCGCTCGACGGCTCAAGAAGATGCGCAAGCTTGAGGTACGGGCGGCTCGTATCATCACGGCCCCTACCCCGCAAGCTGCGGCGGTCCATTCCCACGACAGCACGGCTGAGATCGACACGACATGAACACCGTGGGCTCGCTTCCCGCCACCGCCGGTCGCGGTTACCACGGCGAAAGCGGATGGGCTGCCATGCTTCGAGGTATCCATACCTGAATGTGGCGACACCCCGAACCGCTCGTTGTCGTCAAAAAGCAACCCAGACGACGGGGACAGCTAACGCTGAAACCAAAAAAAATCAGGTCACGATAGATTATCCAAAAAGTGGAGCTAAGGGGACTCGAACCCCTGACCCCCACACTGCCAGTGTGGTGCGCTACCAGCTGCGCCATAGCCCCGAAAAGTTGTGCCCATCGAAGCTACACCACCGGCAAGATCCGTTCAAAGTCGCTGGTCGGGCGCCTTACCCGATGACCTGGTTCACCACCTCACGGGCGGCCTGCTGCACCTCGGCCAGGTGCTCGGGCCCAAGGAAGGACTCGGCGTAGATCTTGTACACGTCCTCGGTGCCCGACGGTCGCGCGGCAAACCACGCGTTGGCCGTCGTCACCTTCAATCCGCCCAGCGGCGCGCCGTTGCCCGGGGCGGCGGTCAGCTTCGCGGTGATCGGCTCCCCCGCCAGCTCGGTCGCGGTCACCTGCTCGGCTGACAGCTTGGCCAGCCGGGCCTTCTGCTCGCGATCGGCGGGCGCGTCGACGCGCGCATAACACGGTGCACCGTATTCGGCGGTCAGCTCCCGATAGCGCTGCGACGGACTCAGCCCGGTGACCGCCAGGATCTCGGAAGCCAGCAGCGCCAGGATGATGCCGTCCTTGTCGGTGGTCCACACCGAGCCGTCGCGCCGCAGGAACGACGCCCCCGCCGACTCCTCGCCGCCGAAGCCGATGGTGCCGCCGATCAGGCCGTCGACGAACCACTTGAACCCGACCGGCACCTCGACCAGCTTGCGGCCCATGCCGGCGACCACCCGGTCGATGATCGACGAGCTGACCGCGGTCTTGCCGACGGCGATGCCGGCCGGCCAGGACGGCCGATGGGTGTAGAGGTAGTCGATGGCCACCGCCAGATAGTGGTTCGGGTTGAGCAGCCCCGCGTCCGGGGTGACGATGCCGTGGCGATCGGCGTCGGCGTCGTTGCCGGTGGCGATTTGGTAGCGGTCCGGGTGGCCAGACATCGTTCGGATGAGCCCAGCCATCGCGTCCGGCGAGCTGCAGTCCATCCGGATTTTGCCGTCGTGGTCGAGCGTCATGAACCGCCACGTCGCGTCGACCAGCGGATTGACCACGGTGAGGTCCAAGTTGTGCCGTTCGGCAACAGCGCCCCAGTAGTCCACGCTGGCCCCGCCGAGCGGGTCGGCGCCGATACGCACCCCGGCCCCGCGGATCGCGGCGACGTCGACCACGTTGGGCAGGTCGTCGACATAGTTGCCCAGGTAGTCGTGACGCTGGACGGTCCCCAGGGCGCGCGCCAGCGGCACCCGCCTCACCGCCGAAACCCCGTCGCGCAGAATCTCGTTGGCGCGCTTGGCGATTGCGTTGGTCGCGTCGGTGTCGGCCGGGCCGCCGTTGGGCGGGTTGTACTTGAAGCCACCGTCGGACGGCGGATTGTGCGACGGCGTCACCACAATCCCGTCGGCCAGCCCCTCGGTACGGCCCCGGTTGTGGGTGAGGATGGCGTGACTGATCGCCGGCGTCGGCGTGTAGCGGTCGCGGGAGTCGACCACGGCTACGACGTCATGGGCGGCCAGCACCTCCAGCGCCGACACCCACGCCGGCTCCGAAAGGCCATGGGTGTCACGGCCGATGAACAACGGCCCGGTGGTGCCGTGCGCCGTGCGGTACTCGACGATGGCCTGCGTGATCGCCAGAATGTGGGCTTCGTTGAACGCTCCGTCGAGCGCCGAACCGCGGTGACCCGAGGTGCCGAACACCACCTGCTGGGCGACGTCGTTGGGATCGGGTTCGATCGAGTAATACGACGTGACCAGGTGGGGCAGATCGACAAGGTCTTCGGGCTGGGCCGGCTGACCGGCACGCGGGTTGGCCACGGCTACCAATTCTGCCCGTAACCCGACGCTCTGACATCTCAGGCACGTTCCCGACTTCTCAGGTACTTCCCGGGTTCACCCTCTGGTCAGTCTGCCCATAGGCTGCTAACGACCGTTCGCGCACCGAAGGGAATTAGGCGTGGCACACGACCACCGGGAGTTGGCGGCGATTTTCGCCGGTGGAGGGCTCGGCAGCCTGGCTCGTGCGGCGCTGAGCACCCTCGCCCCCGACACCGAGCAGTGGCCATGGCCGACCTTCACCGTCAACATCGTCGGCGCCTTCCTCGTGGGTTATTTCACCACCCGCTTGCTGGAGCGGTTGCCGTCGTCGAACTACCGGCGCCCCCTGCTCGGCACCGGATTGTGCGGCGGGCTAACCACTTTCTCGACGGTGCAGATCGAGACGCTGAGGATGATCGAGCACGGCCATTGGGGCCTGGCCATTAGCTATACCGTCACCAGCATCACGTTGGGATTGCTGGCGGTGCACCTGGCCACCAAGTTGGTTCGCCGGGCACGGGTGCGAGGGTGACGGCCGCAGTCACGACGGCTCTGGTCTGGGTCGGCGTTGTGCTCATCGGCGGCATCGGGTCGGTGCTGCGTTTCCTGGTCGACCGCGTGGTCGCCCGCCGGGCCGCCCAGCTGTTTCCGTTCGGCACGCTGACGGTGAACGTCAGCGGGGCCGCGCTACTGGGCTTTCTCGGGGGCTTGACTCTGAGCAAGGAGGCGGCCCTGCTCACCGGCACCGCGTTCGTCGGCGCCTACACCACCTTTTCCACCTGGATGCTGGAAACCCAGCGCCTCGGCGAGGAGCGTCAGATGCTCTGGGCGCTGGCCAATATCGCGGTCAGCGTCGTGCTCGGCCTGGCCGCCGCGCTACTCGGCCAATGGATAGCGGCGCGGATCTGAACCGGCACGCCACCTTGTTGCGGCGGCCGGGGCGCGAACGACACGCGGCGAAAAAGTGAGACATGCCTAACCTCAGTGAGGTTAGGCAAGCCTATTGTGTCTCAGCCTATTCTTAGGTAGCGTTCGTTTGGTCCCCACTTCTGGCGACACACCCCATTGATGCTGAGTAATAGGAGATGCCGTGCAAGTAGCTCTTCGTCCCGATTCGAGTGGTCATGGCCTCCGGTCCGACCGTTCGCAGTCGGGGACCCAGGTAAACCGGCTGATGGCCGCCGGTGTCGCCGTAATCGGCGCCAGCCTCATCGCCGTGAATCCGCTGGCGCCAAACGTCGTGTCTAGCACCGAGTACCGAGCCATCGAGCACCGGGCGGTACAGCTCACCAGCGGGATCAGTGATGTGGTCAGCGACTACCAAGATGTCGTCAGTCAAGCGGTCACCAACCTACAGACCCTGGGCGGCGAGGCCGGTGTTGCGATTCCCGGGTTGCTGCAGCAGATCGGCGCCAACCTGTCGGGTACCGGCGGCCTACTCAACACTGCGTTTTCGGGCACCGAGTCAGCTTTGCAGTCCGCGCTCTATGGCGGCTGGTACGGCGGTGATGATGGTTTCGTCTTCGGGCTGTTAGGGGGAACCCTGACGCATAATGGCGTGACGGAGTCAGGCAGCACGCTGCAAGAGATCCTGACCGCTCTCGGGCAAGGCAACTTCTACAGCGCTTACAGCTTCTACGACACATGGTCGTTGGAGGCGTTGCAGCACATTACGAAACCCCTGTTGAGCCCAATCCTCAGCACCTCCAAGACCGGCGCGCTGCCGACGCCGACGCTCCCCGGGCAATTCCTGCAGACCTTGACGAATGTGGTCGAGACGTTCTTGAACTACAACAACCTGCAATCCCTCACCGGTGCCCTACTGTCTCCGCAGATCAGCGTCACTTTCGGGTTCTTGGGGGACCTCGGCAACATTGGGGCTGACCTGTCCTCCGGAAACTTCGGAGGGGCGGTGACCGACACTCTCAAGGTGCCCGCCGACCTGGTCGGCGACCTTCTCAATGGCTACATCAACCCGAACACCGTGTTCAACCCCACCGGCAAGGCATTCACCGGCCTGCTCAATAGCGGCAGCCTGCTTCAGCAACTGCTGTACACCTGGCCCAACGAACTCGCCGCCGCGCTGGGTGGCTCGTCGACGGGCACGTTGACCAGTGCGTCGGCGCAAGCCGGGGTATCGCTGAGCAATGTGTTGGCCCCGGCCGCGTCGCTACTGCCGAATTTGGCCGATGCGGTGCAACCGTCGCTGCTGGCAGGAAACCTCAGCTCGACAATTGGCCCGCTGCTCGCCAACGCCGCAGCGCAGCTGTCGGCCACCCTGACGCCGAACCTAATCAGCGGACTGCTGCTGCATCTGCCGTCGCTGCTCTTGGCGTTGCTGTAGGAGTTGGGAATCGGGGCTGGGCGTCCTTCCTGCGCACCACAACTGTGCAGGAAGGACGCCCGCACCGCAGCTTTCGCGCGCTGCGGCAGAAGTCGCGGTGCCCAATTCAGTACGGAAAAGTGTGGTGAGCTTTGCTCGGCAAGGACTCTCATGATCGCCGTGGGGGGAGATGTTCGTCGTAATGTTGCCCGCTGTAGGAACGACCTGAACGCGTTCCGGTCGCCCAGCTGTGTTTTGGGCGCCGACTCCAACGGCAGCATGGATCCGTCAGCGGTTTAGGCGCAGCCGCTGGCAACTAAATTTGGCGGTTTTGTGAGAGGGGTGGGGGTTATGTCGTTTGTGCGGGCTACGCCGGAATTGTTGGTCGCTGCGGCGGATAGTTTGTCGAGTATTGGTGCGTCGATGGCGGCGCAGAATGGGGTGGTGGCGGGGCCGACGACGCAGGTGGTGGCGCCGGCGGCGGATCAGGTGTCGGGGTTGGTGGCGACGCAGTTTGCTGCGCATGGGTTGGCGTATCAGACGGTGGCGTTGATGGCGACGCAGATTCATGAGGCGTTTGTTAGTGCGTTGGCGGGTGGGGGTACGGCGTATGCGGTGACTGAGGTGGCTAATATTGCTGCGGCTAGTTAGGGGGGTGGGGTTGGGATGTTTTTCGCGTTTTTTCCGCCTGAGGTGAATTCGGGGTTGATGTATACGGGTCCGGGGTCGGGGCCGTTGGTGGCTGCGGCGGCGGCGTGGGAGGGGTTGGCCACGGATTTGTATGCGACGGCGGGGTCCTATGAGTCGGTGCTTGCGGGGTTAAGTGGGGGGTGGTCGGGTCCCTCGGCGGCGGCGATGGTTTCGGCGGCGGCGCCGTATGTGTCGTGGATGAGTGCGACGGCGGCTCAGGCGGTGCAGGCTGGTGTGCAGGTGAAGGCGGCGACGGCGGCCTATGAGGCGGCGTTTGCGATGACGGTGCCCCCGGTGGTGGTGGCGGGGAATCGGGTGTTGTTGGCGGGGTTGGTGGCGAGCAATATTTTTGGGCAGAACACTGCGGCGATCGCGGCCACCGAGGCCGAATACGTGGAGATGTGGGCTCAGGATGTGGCGGCGATGAATGGTTATGCCGCCGCGGCCACGAGTGCGGTGCAGGTGCAGGGGTTTAGTACACCGCCGGCCACCACCACCACCACGGCGGCGGCGGTGGTGGGGGCGCCGGCGGCCGGGATCACCGACGGGTCCAGCATTTTGGCGGGGTTGACGAGCCTGGGTACCACCGTGAATGGGACGTTGGGGGCGTTGACGACCTCGGGTCCGTTGGCGGGGGTGCTTAGTCAGTTGGGGTTGGGGTCGTTGGGCACGACCGCGTTGAGCAGTGTGAGTTCGACGAGTAGTTTGCAGCAGGCTGCGGTGGTGGCGCAGTTTGCGATGTATCCGGCGCAGATGTTGATGCAGATGAGTTCGATGGGTCAAAACGGTGGGGCGGGGTTGGTGTCCTCGGGGCCGGAGGAATTGTTGACCACGATCGGTAATTTTGTGGATGACAAGATGAAGCTGGTGGTGGGGGGGATCAGCAATCAGCTCAGTACGTTCGGGTCCTCGATCTCGGCGAAGTTGGCCAGCGCCACCCAGCTGGGTGGGCTTTCGATTCCGCCGGGCTGGTCGAATGCCGCGGGCGGGCTCGGTGAGCTGAGCCGGGCCGCGCCGTTGTTGCCGTCTAACAGTGTGAGCAGCGTGCCGCTGTCTCAAGCTGTGGCTGGGATGCAAACCAGCCCACTAGCCCAAGCCCTCGCGGGCGCTCTGGGCGGTGAACACAGCCCCGCGGGCATCGCCACCAAAATGCCACCCATCAAATTCATGCCCCGCTCACCCCTCGGCGGATAACAAACCCCATTGCAACCCAATGGCTTTCAGCTCAGTCGGGCCAGGTTGCCGACGCCGGCGCGGGCCATACGTAGATGCTCATGGCCGATAATTCATTCGCATGCGACGCCCAGTAGGGAGGGCCGCCTTGATGGGCGCGTCCGGGCCATAGAAGATGAGGCCACCAACGGTGGCGTCATGGATGAATTCTGGTCGCCCGTCGTCCGACTGGTATCGGTCATGGGGACCGAATAGCTGCGTGCCCAGCCGACAACCGCGCCGAAAACGTTCGGCCCCCTTGAGAAGGGGGCCGAACGCCGTTGGGGGTCACCGGCTCGCATCGGCGACCCACCAGCGGACTCAGAGGAGCCCAAGGAGGGCGGTGATCCACGATCCGATCTGGGTAGCAAGGGCACCGATCATCGAGGGCAGATTTGCGAGTGCCGACGGAATACCTTGCAGAATCGACGTCAATCCACTACCGATGCTGTTGGCGAAATTGCCGAGGTTGGTCGACAGCGTATTGAAAACCCCATTGAACACATTCGGCAGGTTGGCGGATATGTTCGTTCCGGCCTTCGCCCCCAGCGACGTCGCGACCGACTGGGGCAGAGAGATCAGCCACTCATAGACAGCGCCCGCTCCGGAATTAACATTGGGAACGCCTAGAAGTCCGGGGTATGCGCTAAATGAGTCAGCACCGCCATTGAGGAATCCATTCGCTACCACTGCAGGAGCCTGTGCGATGGCCTGTAGCGCCGCTGCCGGGGTGGTTGCGTCTTCAAAATTTTGCGCGGCAATTCCGAACGCTCTCGTTGCCTGGAGAAATGGCCAGAAAAGCGAACCGACATTGTCCAAAAGGGTAAACTCGCTCGTCACTGCCTTGACCGCGTTCGTGAAGTTGGTTGCGATGTCGCCCGGGATCGCCAAGGCAGAAGCGAGGCTGAATCCTGGGAAGATAAACAAACCGTCGTACAGCGACTTGGTGAGGTTTGTCATCGCCGTTTCGGGCTGGCCGTTGAAGAACAAGTAGGCCGCCGATTGGAAGGCCGGCACCATTCCCGTCGTCACGTAGCTGAACTCTGATTGCAGGAATTTTGTGACGTCGGGAATGAGTATGTTCGCGTATTTGGCCTGGTTGGTCAGAACCTGCGACAGGACCGGGAAAGGGTTGGCGAGCCAGTCGTTGCCGATCGTCTGGATACCGGACCATGCGGTCTCGATCGTGCTGACGTACGGGTTGACGACGTCGCCGAGGAAGCTTGCGGGCACCGCTGCCGCGCTTGCCCCGTTGGTGAACGAGGCGAGTTCGTTTTCCACGCCGGAGAACAGGTCGACCATGCCGCCCGCGGCGTCGGTGAGGCGGATTTCGGACACGCTCATCTGAGAGAGGCGTTGAGCTAAATCGGGCAGGTGCTGGGTGACCGGAGCTGCGGCGACGACGCCGGCGGCGGCCAGGGCAACTCCAGTGGCGATGTGGGGGCGGGCTGTAAGTTCCACGACCATCTCCTTGAATCTGGTATTCGGACGACGATGGTCAGAAGGTAGCTGAGTGGAATATCGGTTGCGGGTGTTTTTGGGTCGAACGGTCGAATTTGGCCACGCAATAGTCGGATTTCGCAAATTTTTTGTAGACAGGTAACCAGTGCTTGTATGGGATTTTTTTAGCCTGGAGTTAACCCCCCCCCCGAATTTTAGTTCAGTTCGAAACTATCCATGGTTAACCGCAAACATGAATTTGCTCAACCTGCCCGCCTGAGCAGCAATCCGCCGGCGGGGGCTCTACGTGAGCGCTCCCGTCCAGCGGTCGGCGAGCGCCGCAACCCAGCCGGCGGCGTCCTTGGGGCGGTCCGGCGGCGCTCCCACAAGAACCAACTCGTCGACGCCCAACTCGGCGAGCCCATCGATGTCGCCGACGCTGGGACTGCGCAGCGCCACGCACAGCCGCAACTCAACACGATCACGCCCCAACTCGGCACACAGCCGCTCCAGTCTGTCGACCCGCTCGCGCACCGCGGCCACGCCGTCGAGATTGAACCCATACCAGCCGTCCGCCCATGCCGCCACGCGCCGCAGCGCCGGATCGCTGTTGCCCCCGACCACAATCGGGATGCGACGGTCGCGCACGGGTTTGGGGTTGACCCGGATCGAATCGAAGCCGACGAACTTCCCGTCGAACGAGGCGACGTCTTCACGCCACAACGTGCGCATCGCGGCAACGTATTCGGCGGTGCGTGCCGCGCGATCCTCGAACGGCACCCCGAGCGCGGCGAATTCCTCCCGGGACCAGCCGACGCCCACCCCAAGTGTCAGCCGACCGCCGCTCAGCCGATCTAGGCTCGCGGCCTGCTTGGCCACCACCACCGGGTTGTGCTCGGGCAGCAGCAGCACGCCCGTCGCGACGCCGATCCGCGACGTGGCCGCGGCGGCGAAGCTCAACGCGACCATCGGGTCAAGCCAATCCGCCTGTGCCGGAACGGCAATGACGCCGTCGTCGGAGTATGGATATTGCGACGCGGGCCGGTCCACCATGACGACGTGTTCGCCCGCCCATAGGGTGGCGAAGCCGCAGCCGTCCGCGGCCGACGCGACGGCGTCGATCACCGCCCGGTCGGCGCCCGCCCCGATTCCGAGCGCGTGCAATCCCAGCCGCATCGCACGATCGTCTCACGCTAAGCGGAGGCGCTCAGGACCTTTGCGAGGACGGCCGCCTGACTGATGTCGAGTTCGCGGGTCGCCGTGACGAGGGTGACGACGCCGCGTTTGGTCAGCTTGCGCAGCTCCTCCAGCGCGGGGCTGTCCCGCAATTCGGCCTTGTAGCGCGACGCGAATTCGCCGAACCGTTCGGGCTTGTGCTGATACCACTCGCGCAGTTCCTTCGACGGCGCCACGTCCTTGCACCAGATGCCCACCCGCGGGTCGTCCTTGCGGAGCCCACGCGGCCAGATGCGGTCGACGAGGACGCGCTGGCCGTCGTCGGGGCTGGCGTCGTCGTACACGCGCGCCGTCCGGATCCGGCTTTTGGCGCTCATCCCGCCAGGGTAGCGGGAATGTCGGTGGTCCTGTTATACTCGAACACATGTTCGAAGCACTGGCCGCGGCCGACCCTCTGGCCGACGAATCGGCGCTGATCGCGCGCATCGCCGAGCTGGAGCGAATCAAGTCCGCGGCGGCGGCCGGCCAGGCCCGCGCGGCGGCCGCGCTGGACACGGCGCGTCGAGCCGCCGAGGCGGCCGCGGGTGTGCCGACCGCGCAGCGGGCACGTGGCCTGGCCGGCGAGATCGCGCTGGCGCGACGGGATTCACCGGCCCGGGGCGGCCGGCATCTGGGCTTTGCCAAGGCTTTGGTGCACGAGATGCCGTACACGCTGGCGGCGCTGGAATGCGGGGAACTGTCGGAGTGGCGGGCCACGCTGATCGTGCGGGAGAGCGCGTGCCTGGACGTTGAGGACCGCCGCACGTTGGACGCCGAGTTGTGCGCCGACCCGGCCAAGCTTGAGGGAATGGGCGACGCGCGGGTGGCCGCGGCCGCCAAGGAGATCGCCTACCGGCTGGACCCGCATGCCGTCGTGGAACGAGCGGCCAAGGCCGAAAACGAACGCACGGTCACCATCCGGCCCGCGCCCGACACCATGACGTATCTGACCGCGTTGTTGCCGGTGGCCCAGGGAGTTTCGGTGTACGCGGCGCTGCGCCGCGAGGCGGACACCCGCTGCGACGGGCGCTCGCGCGGACAGGTCATGGCAGACACCCTCGTTGAACGGGTCACGGGCCGCGACGCGGCGGTTCCCGTTCCGGTCGCGGTGAATCTGGTCCTCTCCGATGAAACGCTGCTGGGCGGTGACAGCGCGCCGGCCGATGTCAGCGGCTATGGCCCGATCCCGGCGGCCGTCGCCCGCGCGATGGTGTCCAACGCTGTCACCGACCGACGCTCCCGGGCGACGCTGCGCAGGCTCTACGCCCATCCCCGGGTCGGCGCGCTGGTGGCGATGGAGTCACGGGCGCGGCTTTTTCCGCGCGGCCTGGCCGACTTCATCGGGTGGCGAGACCAGCGCTGTCGCACCCCCTACTGCGACGCGCCGATCCGCCACCGCGACCATGCGCAGCCGTGGGCCCAGGGCGGCGCCACCAGCGCGGACAACGGTCTCGGCTTGTGCGAGCGCTGCAACTACACGAAAGAGAGCGCCGGCTGGCGGGTCAGCGCGAGTATCGACGAAACCCACACTCACACAGCCGAATTCACCACGCCAACGGGCAAAACCTACCGGTCGGCGGCCCCACCACGCGCACCCACGATCGCCTTCAGCCGCGTCGAATTACGAATCGGCGTCGCGCTCGCAAAGCACGCCGCGTAGGTAGTCTTGATCCTCGGCTCAGTAGTGATAGGTATCCGACGGCGCGGGCGAGTGAACCCGTTCGTCGTCGAAGTCGGACACCTCGATGCCGTAAGCGCGGGCCAGCTCGAGGATCTTGGTCGCCCGGGCGATGCGCGGCAGGTCGGAGCCGTTGCGGATCTCTCCCCCGTCGCGCTCGAACTCGGTGAAAAACTCTTTGGCCCAAGAGATTTCGTCCTGCGACGGGGACAGTCCCTCGTTCACGACGGCGCATTGGTCCGGCGTCAGGCAGATCTTGCCCGTCATCCCGAATTCGACGGAAACGGCCGTAGCCTCGATGAGCTTCAACGCGTTGGAGCCGATCGTCGGCCCGTCGATGGCGCTGGGCAGGTTGGCCGCCTTGGCGGCGATCGTGAAGCGCGACCGCGCGTAGGCCAGCGTCGTCGGGTCTTCGCCGAAACCGGTGTCCCGGCGGAAATCGCCGATGCCAAAGGCAAGCCGGAACGTGCCCTTGGCCGCGGCGATTTCGGTGATGCGCTCCAGGCCGCGGGCCGTTTCGACCAGCGCCACGATGGGGACGTTGGGCAGTCGTCGGGCGGTCTCGGTGACGTGGTCCACCGACTCGACCATCGCCAGCATCACCCCACCGACCGGGGTGTCGGAAAGTGCCGCTATATCGTCCGCCCACCAAGGCGTGCCGAAGCCGTTGATGCGGACCCAGTCGGTGTTTTCGGCGCCGAGCCACCGCACGACGTTGTCGCGGGCGGCCTGTTTGTCTTTGGGCGCGACCGCATCCTCGATGTCGAGCACGACGATGTCGGCGCGGGAATGCGCCGCGGACTGGAACCGGTCGGCGTGCGCGCCGTTGACCAGTAGCCAACTGCGGGCGAGCACAGGATCGATCCGTGAGCCGATGTCGGCGGGATCCGGTGCCTGACCGTCGACCTGTTCGTACATTGCGTGATCTGTCGTCATCTTGATTCCGTGGGTGCTAACTCGTGTCCACTAAACCGTAGCCGCATTGCAAAACGGGTGGTCGGCGCGCCCCCGCATCCGCGGCGGCGGCGAGTCACTGGCCGCAGAGCTTTACGCCAGTTTGGCGAACTCGGCCCGCAACCCATCCAGACGTCGAAGCGTCTGGTCGCGAGGCTCGGTCGGCAGCTCCACCAAAACATGGTCGACTCCCAACCGGCGGTAGCCCTCAAGGTCTTTGGCCGTCGACTCACCCTGATGGATGTTGATGACCGGCACGTCCTGACCGGCGACCGCGCGCAGTTGCTCAAGCTGTTCCGATAAAACCTCCGCCGATTGGCTTAGCGAAATCCAGCCGGCACCCAACCGGGCGATGCGCTTGAAGCTCGCCGGCCCGCCACCCAGGTACAGCGGCGGATACGGCTTCTGCACCGGCTTCGGCCAACTGTAGATGGGGTCGAAGTCCACGAATTCCCCGTGGAACTCCGCTTTCTCCTGGGTCCAGATCTCGATGATTGCGCGCAGTCGCTCCTCCGCCACGCGGCCGCGTACGGCGGGATCGACACCGTGGTTGGCGATTTCTTCGCGTAACCAGCCCACGCCGACGCCGAAGCGAAATCGGCCCTGGGACACCAGATCCAGCGACGCCACCTCCTTGGCCGTGTGTATCGGATCGCGTTGCGGGATCAACGCGATTCCGGTGCCCACGAGCAGCCTTTCGGTGGCAACCGCCGCGGCCGTCAACGCCACAAACGGATCCAATGTGCGGTAGTACTTCGGCGGGATCGGGCCACCGCCCGGGTAGGGGCTCTTGTTGTTGACCGGGATGTGCGAGTGCTCGGCGAGGAACAGCGACGCGAACCCGCGCTGCTCAAGCGCCTCGCCCAGCTCCACCGGGCCGATTCCCTCGTCGGTAACAAAAGTCAGGACACCGAAGCGCATGCCGACAGTCAACCGCATCGCGGCTCCGCTGTCAGGCCCGGCGGTGATCGGCCGATTGATTGAGAGCGTCCATTTTCAGATAGCGAGTTCCTGGCCTCCGGCGCGGCGATGTGAGGAACCTAACCGGCATGGATACCGGCAAACGTCTTCCCACGACAATCGATTTGCCGATGCCGCGCTCGACGGGCTGAGAAGCTGCGTTGACTGACACCGTCGCGCCTTCGCCCGGGTCATGCGCCCGCCAACATGGGCCTGACTCATTGCACACATGACTGATAATTTTGTTAACTTCGGCTTGACGAAAGTGCATGTGTACGAACGATTAGCGGATTATTTTCGTTATCTATGACGGAACAGGGGGATCCGCTCACACGCAACCAGTCATACAACGGCCAGCCGGGCACGCGACGACGAAATAAGCTCGCTCCCGATCCTGATGTGCGCCGCGCCATTGTGACCGCGGCGTCGAAATGCGTTCGGGAGCAGGGGGTTCGAGGGCTCAACGTCGCCGCAGTCCTCGCTCGAGCTCAGCTGAGCACCCGCGCGTTCTACCGACACTTCCAATCGAAGGACCAGCTGGTCGCGGCGGTCTTTCTCGAGATAACCCGCCTCGAAGTGCTTCGACTAAGAACAAAAATGGCGGCGGCCGCCACACCGGTTGAGGCGGTGGCCGCCTGGATCGAGGGACGGCTCGACCTCGCGTTCGACGAAGACATCAAAACAGAACTACGCCAAGTGGCTTTGGAGGCCGAATCGACGGTGTTCTCCTCCCCCGAGATGGTCTCGCCCACACACACGGCGATCCTCGAGCCACTCGTCGAGCAGCTTCAGCGCGGCCTGGAACTTGGGGTGTTCAAGGACATCGTTCCGGTGACCGCGGCAAAGTCGATACACGGTGTGGTGTGGGCGGGCACTCAGCGGCAGTGGACGGTAAATCATTGGGACCGTGGGGAAGTTCGCGAACGTGCGCTGCGGTTCTGCCTGCGGGGGCTGGGCGTGACGCCAGAAACGATCGAACGAATCACCAGGGTTGACGTGCCCGCCGGTTAGCCCTCGGTTGGCCCGACACCGCCGGCAGCCTCGCCACGTTAAGTGAAAACGTTGATTTCGGATACTTGGGCCCGCTCGATTACGGCCTAACGACGGAGTGTTTTCGCGGACGGTTTCGCGGGGTACTTACGCACCTATGACACAGCTGCAGAACCTGACCACCCTTGGCAGGCGCACATGAGCCGCCCGTTGTCGCGACGACGCGACAAGCTTGCCCCCGACCCCAATGTGCGTTGCGCGATCCTGACCGCCGCGTCGAAGTCGATGCACGACGGGGGAGCCCGCGGGCTCAGCATCGCCGCGGTCCTGGAACGCGCTCAGCTGAGTACCCGTGCGTTCTACCGACATTTTGAATCGAAGGACCAGTTGGTTGCGGCGGTCTTTTTGGAGCTGGCCCGCGTCGAAACACTAAGGCTGAGAAGAAAAATGGCGAACACCGCCAGCCCGGTAGAGGGAGTGGCCGCCTGGATCGACGGGCGGCTCGACCTCACATTCGACGAGAACACCGAGTTCAAGCTACGGCGCCTGTCGCTGCAGGCCCAGTCGGAGATGTTCTCCTCCGCCGGGATGGCGTCGCCGGCGTACGACGCAATTCTCGAGCCGCTCGTCGAGCAGCTTCAGCGCGGCCTGGAGCTTGGCGTGTTTCAAGACGTCGTTCCGGCGACCGCGGCAAAGTCGATAGACGGCGTGGTGTGGGCGGCCACTCAGCGGCAGTGGACGACACATCGCTGGGACCGCGCCGAAGTCCGCGAACGTACGCTCCGGTTCTGCCTGCGCGGACTGGACGTGACGCCGCGGACGATCGATCAAATCGCCGAGAACGGTACACCCTAGCGGACCCATCGAAAGGCCGTGTCCCGCTGCCTATCACGCGGGCGGGCACGCATCGGTGATTTGGATCGAAGCCGGCCACAGCGCCGCCGTTAGTCCGAAGGCCACAACGTCGGCGCCTGCCGGCAATACGTTTTCTAGCCGCGCCTGAACCCGCTGTGTCTGCTCGGCGTGCACGATCGCCCACACGAAGCCAATGGACAGGTATGGAATCGCCAGCCACAGCGCCACCTCGATCAGCGCCCCGATGCTGACCTGATATCGCAGCACGCGCCGAAGCAGGTTCATCGCGCGCTCGATCCGACCCGCGGCACCATGCCGGCGGCGACGCGTGAGACCGACATAACCGCACTCCCAAGCACGGCAGAGCTTCTGACGGCCCGGACACCTTTTGGCACCGAGCGATGTGAGGCTCTCACATCGTCGGTTGAAAGCGCAAAGGTGGGCGCGGTCATTCCCGGCACTTCGTATCTGGTTCTCGGGCTTACCATGGCCCTCATGGCCGAGCCGCTCGGAGGTGCCGATGAAACCTTCGCGGTCGACCGCGCCGAGACGGTAGCGGCGCCTAATCATGCGGCTTCGGATGAAGTCGGTCGCATATCCCCGCGCGACGACGACGGCGATGGCAAACGGAGCGAACCGACGGCCGGCCGCCAATCATGGAGCGCGACTTGGCGCAAAGCCGGTGCGCTGCTCCTGGGCGGTCTCGCGCTGGCAGGGGCGATCATTCTGGTTTTTTGGGTGTTAACCCCGGATACCAAGGGGCAGCAGCCGCCGCCCACCGGCGCGACATCTGTCCCTACCGCACCGACCACGGCGTCATCGCCATCCGCTGCGCCGCCGTCGATCGCGTCGACACCAGATCAGGACAATAAGTACATACAGGCCCTCAACGACCGGGGCATCTCATTCGCCAATCCCGAGGCCGCCGTCTACAACGGCAAGATGGTGTGCGACGACATCCGTCAAGGGATGACGGTGCCTCAGATAGTCGCGGCGTTTCGCGCGAGCAATCCGGCACTCGCCGGCGATGCCGACGCTTATGTGGCCATCTCGGTTCACGCGTACTGCCCGCAAAACGGCAATCTGGTTAGCGGAGGGTCGTAATCGTCGCGATCACCGGTGACCGGTCACCGCCGGCACAGCTGTGACTACGCCGTTTGGGACCCAGGCCCCTGATTGCCTCGCGAAAATGCGATCGTAGTTATAGTGATTGGACTTGGCGTGACCTGGGAAAGTCCGGCAGGGTATGGACCTAGTCCATGCAGCGCGAGCGCCCGTGGCGACGACCCGGGAGTCAAAGGAGGCAGCGCATGACTGCCGAGGACCACGGCGTCCCGACCCGATCGGAGCTCCACAGGCAGCCACGGCCGGCACGCCCACCCGGGTCGAAGGCCATCGGGGTCATCGTCCTAGCGACAGCCATCGCGTTAGCTGCCTTGGTCGGCCTGAGCGCCGTGGCCGACTATTTCCTGCGGGACAGGACGGCGTCATCGTCGGCGCTGCAGACGGTGACGGTTACTGCATCGCGGAAAGCGTCAGCCCCGGCTGACGGAGCGGACAGTCGGTTCCTGTCCATGTTGACCAATTACGGGATCACGGATAACGGCATCGAGGGCGTCCGTCAGCGGTTCATGGAGTTTGGTCATCACACCTGTTTTTCGCTGCTGCCGCCGACGCCGGAGCCGCTCGACTCGACGGTGAACGACATCTTGGCTGCCGAGAATCAGGATGTCACCGCAGGGTCCCCGCGGTTCACGCATGACGATGCCGAGCACTTGGCTCAGGCCGCCATCGGCGCCTACTGCCCAAGTGCGCAAAAGTAGGCGTGCGACGCGATCCGCCTAAAATCCATACCCGTCGGTTCTCGCGGTGAGCCATCGCATGAGCGTGCCGACAAACAATCGGTCCCCTTCGCCAGATAACTCGCAAAGGGGACCGATCGCCGTTTGGCGGTCACCGGCTCGCATCGGCGACCACCGCCGGAGTTACAGCAACTTGAGGAGATTGGCGATCAACAATCCGATTTGGCCCGCCAGCGCTCCGCCGAAGTTGCTTATCATCGACGGGAGATTCGACACGAACGACGGCAGGCCCTGCAGCATTGCCGTCAATTGAGTGCTCAAGCTGTTGATCATCGGACTCCACCCGTTGGTCAGCGTGTTCACGAATTGCTGGGGCGTGGCCGCCAGAGGGGCGGCCATTTGTTGGCCCCACGTGGGGCCAAAATGGATCAGCTGCTCAAGCCATCCGTTTATTGCCAGGGTTAAGAGTCCAGACCTAGGCGCCACTCTCGGGTTGGTTTGGATGCCCTTGAGCAGCGTGTCAACGAACGCACCGGGAGTATTCAATAAATAGGTGAATGCCGTTATCGGATTCCCAGCGTTCCATGCCTGCAACGCCGAACCAAGAGAGGGCCCCACACCATAACTTACGAGCTGGGGTAATTTCTCCGTGAGGTCGTCGGCAAGATCCGTCAGTAAGTTGGGGTCTAAGACGCTAGGCGCGGAAACCGTCCAGTTGTACAGGTTTGAGACGTTCGCCAGCACATTACCCGGGATACGCAAGATTCCTTCCAGCGGCTCACCGATACTAATGAACGGGTTCTCTACCACCCCGATAAAAAATTGATTCAACGCATTGGTAACAGCGTTTGGGCCGCCCGCCGCGAGCGTGGCATTCGCCGTGGTAATGGCCTGCCAGGCGGTGCCGCCCGGGCCAAAAGTATTGGCAGCCGCCAAGCCCGCCCGCTGGTAGGCCAAGACGTAGGCGTTGGCATAGCCGACCCAGTTGTCACCGATCTGCTGCAACACCGGGAATGGATCCGCAAGCCATTGATTGGCAAGCTGCGGCAGATTGGTGACGACGGTGTTGTAGGCGTCGTTCCAGGTCTGGACGATCACGTTCCCGGTAATGGAGCTGACGACGTCCGCGGGTACGGCGGTCGCAGCGGCCCCGCCGGCAAGTCCCGCGAGTTCACTTTCAACCCCGGTGAACAGGTCGACCACGCTGTCGGCGGCGTCGGTAAGCCGAATGTCGGACACCTTCACCTGGGATAACGGTTGGGCCAGGCGAAGGTCGGGCAGGTGCTGGGCCAGCGGACCGGCGGCGAGGACGGCGGCGCTGGCCAGGGCGACCCCAGCGGTGATGTGGGGGCGGGCTGTAAGTTCCACGACCATCTCCTTAGATCGGGTATTCGGATGACGATGGTCAGAAGGTAGCTGAGAACAACCTGAGTTCCGGGCGAGTTCGGCTGATACCGTCCAAGTTGGGCCAGCGAACGTCGCGTATCGCAAACGTTGTTGGATAAAGTAACCAATGTTCATAGATATTTTAAAAAGCCTGGAGTTACCCCCCCCCCCGAATTTTAGTTCAATGCGCAACTACTAGCGGATAACCGCAAACATAAGTTTGCTCAGCTATGTCGACTTCACTAGCTAACCCTCCGACACGGGCCTCATCCGGTCGCGCGGTGCGGACCCGCGTGTCCGACACGGCGGACGCACGTGGCCCGCGCCCGCGGCATCTCCGCGCCGCACCGTTCCTCGGACCGGCGACGGAGGATGTCCGTCACGTCCCCGTAGTCCGACCGGGTGCGGGCCGCCCGCATGACGGCGGTCAGCGCGGCGTAGGTGTCGGGCTGTCCGGTCTCGTCGTAGCCGTCCCGCATCGCGGCCTCCGCCTCGGCTCGGGAAACAACTCCAGCGAGATCCTCGGGAAGCAGGCCGAGTTGCACCAACGCGCGGACGAAATGCGCTTCGGCGGGGCGGGGCCGGTAGTCCCAGCCGTCGATCCCCGCACACTCGGCGACAACCTCGAGCAGCGCCAACGCATCCCAGAGCTGGGTCGCTTCCTCTTGTGAGCCGCCCCGACCGCACGAGGGCGTTGGCGACGTCGTACACCGCGTTCCCGGTACGGGGGCCGGCGCAGATCACCTCGATCAACACGACACCCTGCTCTGCCCGCGCCGAGAAGACGATGCGGTGCTTCTTGCCGAGGACCTCCACCGTGCTGAGTCCCGCGAGGCGGTCAGTGGCCGACCGGTTGGCGGGACGGGCAGAGGCGGCTGCGGTGGGCGCCGGAGCTGCGGCGGCGTCAGGAGTGGTCGCGCGGAATGCCGTGTCGAGCAACCTCCACCCCGCAGGATTCGACGAACTCATGCCCAAGACACTGGCCACCGCCACCGTCGGCCGACTCCTCCACCATGCTCGCGTCTGCCAACTAACGGCGACAACATCCGACTCACCCAAGCCATGGTCGGCAAGGGGGTGAACGCCTTGGCCCAACCGCCATACCGGCGCCGTTGGTGGCAACCCCTGGGCAGATTTCGTGGCCGCCAGCGGGCAGTTCTTCTGATCACCACCGGGCAATTCGGTCGGCGACGTCTGAAAACTGACCTTGTGTCGACGCGGTGAAAAAGGGGTCAATTTTCGGCCGCCGTTGACAAATTCCTCATGCCCCTGGACACCCTGGTTCGTTTGGCTACGGTCGTATAGGGGTTCACGGCGGTATCGGTGCAGTCGGAGGTACGGCGGAGTAGAGATTACGCAGCTCGAGAGATATATCCCCAACGCATCTAAGGGGTCTTGTCGGTGGAAAGATGGACGATCGTCTGGTGAGTGTTGACGAGGTGGCCGCCGAACTGCCCGAAGAGCGGGTGGTGGCGAAATGGTTGGAGATCGCGCCGAGCATCGACAGGATGACCGAACGAATCCAAGATCCCAATGACTTCCCGGTACGCCCCGGTTCGTCGCTGTCAGGCGACGACAAGAAGAGCAGCCCGTACTGCGTGTCTCACGCTGCTCGAATGTGCCTCGTAGGCGGAGTGGATCACCTTCATGCCGCAAAGTCGCTCGTAGTCGACCTGCGCCTGTTGCACGCTGATGCGGTCTACAGTCTCGTGCGCGGATCGCTTGAAAACCTGTCTGCGGCATTCTGGATTCTGCATCCGTCGCTGCGCAACGAACGGATCGAGCGCACGTTGCGCTGGCACGCGAGAAACTTCAACGAACAACGGATCGCGCTGGAACCGCTCGGGCTGGCCGACGAGACGACGCGCGACGCCAAACTGGCCAAACTCGATTCCGTCGCCACCCCGCGCGAAATCTCGACCGCGAAAGTGCGGGAGGGCTATCGCAGCAGTACAGCGGTTAAGTACACCGAGGAGCACTCGACGGACGCGGCTCCACTGCTGCCATGGCAGTTGTGCTCCGTGTTCGCGCACGGTCGACCCTGGGCCGTCCTTGGCATGTCGGAGCAGGAGCAGTACGAGACCGCCGACCCCGGCGTGCTCAACCTCAGACTGACGAGCGATCTCAGCCGCGTGCTCTACCCCACTCTTTCGGCGTTCCGCTTAATGGTCGATGTCGTGCGGTTGCTCGACCAGAGGTCCTGATCTGACCGAACCCGTTGTTGGGCAGCGACCCTTCGATGAGCAGGATTCAAGCTTCCGCTTCGGCAGGGAACGAGGTATCGAGCGACGACTTCACCGCCACCACGTCCCCATATCCGTGGCCCGTAGGGTATCCGCGACGTCGCGACCGCAGACCAGCGCGATGGGGCGGCCGTCTGCGCGCACTTCGTCGTATACCTGCGGGTGAAATACGAAAGCGTGACGGAGACCCCGAAATTGCGGTGCCGCAGGCGCGAAACCAGCCTGCTGACCTGTCGCACGCCAACCGGAGTTCATCTCGGCGTAGCACTTCGCTTCAAGCGCAAAGTCGATTTTGAACGGGTCCGCCACTGGTCCGAGTTGGTACGCTTCGACCGCGTCGCGGCCTCCGTCGCAGCTAGGACGGGTGACGTCGCATGCGCCTGTCGCGGGTGCAATTGAGCCGCCAGATGGTGACCGCGCATTTCTCAAACTCATTCGGTCATGCCTAGAAGTGACTGTGATATGGGGTCACCCTTTTCCGTACATTTCGAGAATGCCAGCATGCGCCGCCTCATAGTACTTCACGATGCGATCTCGCACCCACTCCAGCGGATTCGCGTAGGCCTCGTACTCAACTCTGGCTAACTCGGCTAACTCTTCCAGTGGAAGATCGGGCCGTTTAGCGAACCGAGTAAGGTACTGCCATTTCTTGGCCCGTAAGCCGAACTCGTTCGGAACATCCAACGGCGCAATCATGCAATTCACTTCGCCTTCCCGGGATGACTCGTAGACCTGGATTTTACAATCATCTGAACGGTAATAGACGATGTGCTGACCTCTCCCGCCTTCGTCCGGGCTGTCGTCAATCTCATCAAGAACAAAGCCATGTTCCGTTAACAATGGTCCCACGATTGTTTGGACGTCTGTGGAAAATTTAGAGGCCATCCCTATCCACCTCCCACATAAACCCAAGCATCGCCAATGCGTTGGTATCCGTACGCCACCGCATTCTTACTCAGAAACTCTACCTCCATCGCGGAAAAGGAACCGGTACGACCAAACATCATGTCTTCCAGCGAAGAATACTTGTCACGATCGAGGAGGTATTCGATCCGTCCGACATGATTCTCCAGTTGGCTGCGGAGGAACTGTTCGTTGACTTGCCAGGCCAGACTTTTGGCCTCGGACTCGCTAAGTCCGCTAGTGATGGCATCCCAGGTTGGGTCGCCGGTGTCGAAATAGATTCCGCCGTGGCCTCTGGCGTCGCCGATGTAGCCATTCTGCTGGCCGTCGAACTTGCCCAGGACTACTCGGTCTGGATCGTCACCAACGTAGTGAGTCGACATGTCAGCGAGTTGCCGGCTGAGGCTCGTCGTGGGCCCTCCGTGCCCGAACGCGGAAGTGAGATCCGTGGCCGCCTGCTCCGCCCACGGGTTGTAGCCGAAGGGGTGATCGAAGCCGACCGGTGCGTGCGGTGAAACCGCTGGACCGGTGTCGAGCGCACCGGGGCCAATGTCGCCAAGTTCACCTGCCGCCGCCCCTTCGCCGCCGAAGACCAGCCAGGGCAGCGTAGTGGCGGCATCGGAGGTTTTGGCGCCTAGATAGTAGGCCGGAGTTGGTGAGTCAAACGCGTTCTTGACTTCCCCGATCGCCGTGCCGACCGGGTTTTGGACCGTCTCGACGGTGCCCTTGAGCATCTGCTCCCATGACTCGAGCACCCCGGGTGCTCCCGGTCCTCCTTGCCCGACGAGGCTTTTGATCCCCTGTTCGGTAGCAAACCAGCGGTCACCGAATCCTTCGGCGAACCCCGGTGGCGGCGGGGCCTTTGGCTCGGGCGGAACGTAGCTCGGCATCCCTTTGTCGATCCACCGCTGAGTACGGCCTACGACGTCATCCAGGCGCGCCTCAATCTGATCCGGCGGCACACCATCGCGGATCATGGATTGGCGAGCCATCGTCTTAAAACTCTCCACTTCTGCCGGTTTCGGCTGGGTCGATGGTGCGCGGAGAGCAACCGGTTGGTTAAGTCGGCTCAAAAGGTCCGGCAGACTGCCAGGTGGGGGCTGGTCGCCTTGGCCGCTCGTCGGCTGCTTGCCAGTAGGCAGCATGTCTTCCAGCGACCGCGGCTGGCCCCCGCCAGCGGGATTTGGCACACCTTGCCCACCGCTTGGCGGATGTGCGCCGGCATCCACCGGGACGTCGCTCACGGCACCGCGGACGGCGGCGGCGAGCTCCTGGTCGGCGCGATGGGCATGCTGCCTCACGGCATTGAGCTGATCCTGCAACAGCTGCTGCTGGGCAGCCAACTCCATGCGATCGCGCCCAATCCAGGTGTCGCCGACCTCTATTCGCCAATCAGGCGTGACGGCCCAACCGTGAGCATCGGCGGCCCGCTCGATCTCGTCCAGCTCGCGCTTGCATGCACGCACGTCGCCCTCGGCGCGCGACACCGCCGCGGCTATCTGTCTGGACTCCTGACCGTCCGCCTCGATGTCGCGCCGAACCTTACCCAAATCGGCGCGAAACGCTTCCCCGGCCTCCCCCTGCCAGCCGCTGAAAACGTTGTGGACCTGCTGCAGGTCCTCCCCTAACCGCTGCAAGGTGTTAGCGCGGCCGTTGGCCGTCTCGAACACCTTCTGGATCGCATCGAGGTCCCAATGCTTGACGTCATAGGGGGTCAACTGCCCCACCCGCGACCCCTACCCCCGCACCAACCTGAAAGCCCGCGCCGACTCGTCCTCGTTCATGACATAGCAGAACATCGCCTCGGCCACGCGCGACCCGAGCCCGTCCACCTGCACCTTGTGCTGATCGTGGCGGACCTGCCACCGCGCCACCAGCTCACCCAACGCCAGCTCCGAGGACCCGATCCAGCCCGGCGCGGCCGCGGCCAGCCCGTCCTCATGGCTGAGGAAATCCATAGCGGCTTCACCGATCGCGTTGAACATGTCGTTGCTGCCGAGGTGCAGTGCAACGGGATCGACCTTCAACTCATCGGCCACAGATAGTCCCCCTTCGGCCCGCCGACATTGCGCACGGAAATCGTAGGTCGTTGCTGCGGCGCGCGCCCTTCACCCTTTAGCACCGAAAATTTGCGAAGCCGAGACACGATCCGGCTAGGCTTTCCCACACCGATCGCCGACCCATGAAGGAGCTTGGGGTTGTCACTTCAGCTGGTGGCTCCCGACTTATTCGCATACATTTCACCGATCGACCGGCCGTTGTCTGGTCGTCGCATAGTGTGCTGCCTTGGCCACGGACGACGCTGCGCCGGACGCCGAGCGCGCCGAGCATGCGCTCGCCGAAACCGAGCAGCTGACCAGCCTGGTCGCAATCCGGGAGGGGGCAGCCAGGCGGATGGTGCCCAGGAGCCAGGAGATGATCGCACCGAATGACCGTGATGCGATACACACTGTGGTGTACAAGTAGCAGCTCTTGGTGTGAATACGACGTGGTTGGCGAAAGCCATTACGGCGCAACAATCCGAAACCTGCTCCCACACGATTGGGACGGCGGCGGTACTGAGATTCAACGTGATTTCGAATTGATTCCCGAGCCCGACAATCGCTACGACCCGTGGGCGATCTCGGTGCGCGCTGATAACAAGACTGTCGGCTATATCCAGCGCGTCGACGCACCTCAATGGGCGAACGTCGTGCGCCGGGTCTGCGCCTCCGGACACATTCCTGTCGTCCCGGGCCGCATATACGCATTTGAGAGACCCGACTGGGAAAACTGGGACGCAACCGGCGATCCACCAAAGGATTTCGGCGCAACCGTCCAATTGAAACTTGGCGATCCAGCCACCGCACTGCCGCTCAACAACCCCCCCGAGGTCCCGCACACACTCCTCCCCCGGTCAACGATCGTTCAGGTCACCAAAGAAAACGAGCACGCAAACTCCCTGCTGAAATTTGTGCCGCCGAGCGGCTACGGATTGCTCATCGCTACCCTCCACGAACATTTAGCTGCCTCTGGCCGTTCAGTGATCGAGGTACGTATCGACGACGAATGCATTGGGCAACTCACCCCTCAGACGAGTCAGCGATTCCTGCCCCTGGTCCAGCATCTATCCCGCCGCAACCTTCTGCCAGCCTGCTGGGCGGACATCACCGGATCCGCCGTCGCGGCCGAAGTGCGGATCTCTGCTATCAAGGCAAATGAGGCGACGCCTAGCGTTCTCGATGGCGATGCGATTGAAGTGCCGCGTTTGATTGCCGAAGAGCAAGACGCGCGAGCCTACAACTTGAGGGGGAATCTCTATCACGTCGAAGAAGCACCGACAGCGAAACAGCCCGAGATCCGACGACCTCCGACGGAAACGCCTCCCCCCTTGCCACCCGCAGGCTGGTACCCAGACCCGCGTTATCCGCAGTTTTTGCGTTACTGGAATGGAGCGGTTTGGACGGACCACACAGCATCGAACCCGCGGAGCACTAGGTAACAGACGCTCTGCTGGATTTGTTTGCTAGGTCTACGATGCCTAAACCACTGTTCTCGGTGGAGCTGCCGGGAATCGAACCCGGGTCCTACGGCATTCCCTCAAGGCTTCTCCGTGCGCAGTTCGCTATGCCTCTGCTCGGATCTCCCGGTCACGCGAACCAGCCAGGATGACGATCCCAGTCGCTGTGTATGTCCCGATGAGTCCCGCGACCGGACTCACCGGTGGATCCCTCTAGCTGACGCCAGGCTCCGGGTCGAGGGCGTTCCCGGTCTGACGGACTAGCTGTCGCTTAGGCAGCGAGAGCGTAGTCGCGCTGTGTTGAAACGGCGCTTATATGGTTGCAACGACGCTTACGGTGGTCTCTTGCCTGCACCGGCACGCTTCCCTTGATTCGATGCGCGAAGTCGAAACCTCTCAGCCCCTCGCATCCCCACCGATTTTCGGCAGGACAATCAATAGTACGCCGACATCAACGAGCGGCAACGGGATTATCTTCCCGCCGAGGCCGCGGTCAGATCACAAAGTTCAAGTGCTTGACGATCCGGGTGGCCACGCCTTTGTCACCGCCCAGTTCGACGTCGCGGGCGCGGGCGGGGCTCATGGGACGGCCACCGGCCAGCCTGGTGAACTGCAGCCCGTCGAGCCGGATCGTCACCGTGGGTTCCAGCCCACCGAAGTCGTCGACCAGGTGAGCGCGGCCGTCGACGCTGACGCGGACGCTGCGGGCCAGCGGGCCGGTCAGCTCGAACAGGACGCGTGAACCGTCGGGCGCCTTGGCGAGCTTGCCCACGACGTACCCCATCGTGGCCGCGATCTCGTCGAGCGCCAGTCGCGATGCGGCCCCGTCGAGTTCGTCGTCGGACGACGGCCGCGGCAACGCCTCGCGCATGTCTTGCTCGTGCATCCAGCAGTCGAACACGCGGACCCGCATGAACCGCCCGTAGCTGTCGGGGCCCACGGGCGTGGGCGTCAGCGCGTTCCACTCCTCCCCGGACAGGCCCGTCAGGACCGCGCGGCGACTCTTGGTGACCGCGCGAAACCGCTCAAGGACGCTGGTGCCCGATTCCCCGCTGAGGTGGCGAACCCAGCACTCGTTCATCGCTCCGACGTCGTTGTGCACATGGCCGAGCGCCGAAACGTCCGTGTCGGGCTCCGGTGCGGCGATGCCGGCCAGGAACGACTCGGTCCCGATGATGTGGGAGACCACGGCCTTCACGTCCCACTCGGGCAGCGGCGTCGCCGCCCGCCAGCCGGTCTCGGGCAGCCCGTCGAGCAACGCGTCGATGGAGTCCCACACCGCAAAAAGGCCCGTCAGCACCTCGGACTTGTCGAGTTCGGTGACGGGACGCGCCGATTTGGTCACTTAGCGATGCTAAACCGGGCGCTCAGCCGGCGGCGATCATCGCCACAGAACCCATGGCCATCACCATGCCGACCCCCTGCCAGCGACTCAGCCGCTCGCGCAGCACCACCATCGCCAACACGACCGTCGCGGCCGGATACAGCGAGATCAAGATGCTGGCCAAGGAGAGCAGCCAGGTGTGCAACGCCACCAACATGGTCACGTTGGCGCAGATGTCCAGCAGGGCCACGGCCAGCGCCAGCTTCAGCGGCTGTCCGTGTGGCAGCCGCATGTTCTTGCTCGCCGCGGCCATCACCAGCACCACCGCGGTGGCGGACAGCCGGGCGAACACCAGCGGCCAGAGTTTGCAGGCGTGTGGCGCCTGATGAAGGAACACCAGGTTCAGCCCCATCGCCGACCCCGCCACGACCGTGAGCCAGGCCACCTTCGGGGTGAACCGATACGGCGTGGCGCCCTTGACCGTCGCCTCGCGGCTGACAAGCATCACCGCGACCAGGGCCAGCGCGACGCCGACCGAGGCCGCTTGGCCCGGCCGCTCGCCCAGTGCCACACCGACCGCCACGGGCACCGCGGCATTGAGCACGGCCGCCAGCGGCGAAACCACCGAGATCGGCCCGGCACCCAGCGCCGCGAAGAACGCCCACATGCCGAACGCCATGCCGACGCCGTACAGACAGCCCCAAAAGACCGCGCCGGACTGGATCGGCCCGCCCACGGCCACGGCCAGCACACCTAGCACCACCGTCTCGAGCGGGTAGGCCACGAGCATCACCCGCAGCGCGGCCACCCGCCGAGCTGCTACGCCGCCCACAAAATCGCTGACGCCGTAGGTAACGGCAGACAGCTGGGCGTAAGCGGCCCCGATCAGTTCATGCCCTTGGCTCGGCGGCCCAGTTCGCGAAGCACTTCGCGCTGGGCGTCCCGGCGGGCCATGTCCTGACGTTTATCGTGTGCTCGCTTGCCTCGCGCCAACGCGAGCTCGACCTTGACCTTGCCCTCGGAGAAATACAATGACAACGGCACCAGCGCGAGGTTACCATCCCGAATCTTTCCGATCAGGGTGTCGATCTGTCGCCTGTGTAGCAACAACTTTCGCTTGCGGCGGGGGTCATGGTTGGTCCAGCTACCATGCTGATACTCCGGAATGTGCATGTTTTGCAGCCACACTTCGCCGTCGTCGACGGTTGCGAACGCGTCGGCCAGCGACGCCTGCCCCTCGCGCAGGCTCTTCACCTCGGTGCCGACTAAAGCCACTCCGGCCTCGAACAGTTCGATAATCGAATAGTTATGCCGCGCTTTGCGATTGGTGGCGATAATCTGTTTGCTGCCACGCTTGCCGCCCGCCGCCTTGGTCCGGCCGGAGTCCTTGACCACAGCTACCGCCGGATGTAGAGGCGCAACGTTGCGTAGGCGGTCAACCCTGCCATCGACACGCCGAGCAGAATCAGCCAGGGCGCGATGTAAAGGATGTCGGCGTAGTCGACCCGCGCGATCAAATTGGCTTGGTAGAACTGGTTCAGCGCGTTGTCCAAGAACAACGCGCGCACCAGAATCAAGCCGGCAATGGCGATGGCCACGCCGACGGACGCGGCGACCATCGCTTCCACCAGGAAGGGCAGCTGGGTATACCAGCGGCTGGCCCCGACTAGTCGCATGATCCCGATTTCCGTGCGCCGCGTGTACGCCGCGACCTGGACCATGTTGGCAATCAACAGAATTGCGCCGATAGCCTGCACCAGCGCGACGGCGAACGCGGCGTTGCTCAAGCCGTTCAGGACCGCGAACAGCCGGTCGATCAGGTCTTTCTGGTTGAGCACGGAAAGCACCCCGGGCTGTCCCTGCATCGCGGAGTCAAAGTCCTTGTGCTGCTCGGGATTATTCAGCTTGACGATGAACGACGCGGGAAACGAATCCTTGCCGGCGACGTCCTTGTACTGCGGGAACTTCCGGATCGCGTCCTCGTAGGCGTCTTGACGGTTCAAGAACCGCACCGATTTGACGTCTTCGCGCCCCTCGATCTTTTCCCGCAGCGCCTTGCATGGGTTGGCGCTGCAGGACGGGTCGTTGGCGGAGACGTCTTCGGCGAGGAAGACCTGGGTTTCGACGCGGTCGAGGTAGATGGCCCGCGAGTTGTCGGCCAGCCGAACCACCAGCAGGCCGCCGCCGAACAGGCCGATCGAAATCGCCGTCGTCAGGATCATCGCGGCCGTCATGGTGACGTTGCGGCGAAGGCCGGTCAGGACCTCGTTGAACAGGAAGCCGAAGCGCACTTAGCGATCCATCCCGTAGACGCCGCGCTGCTCGTCGCGCACCAGCCTGCCCAGCGACAGCTCGACGACCCGCTGCCGCATCGAGTCGACGATGTGGTGGTCGTGCGTCGCCATCAGCACGGTGGTGCCGGTGCGGTTGATTCGCTCCAACAAATCCATGATGTCCTTACTGGTGTCCGGGTCGAGGTTGCCGGTGGGCTCGTCGGCCAGCAGCACCAGGGGCCGGTTGACGAACGCCCGGGCGATCGCCACCCGTTGCTGCTCACCACCCGACAGCTCGTGCGGCAGCCGGTTGGCTTTCCCGGACAACCCGACCGTCTCGAGCACGTCGGGGACCACCCGATTGATCGCGTCCCGGCGCCTCCCGATCACCTCCAGCGCGAAGGCGACATTCTCAAACACCGTCTTTTGCTGCAGCAGCCGAAAATCCTGGAATACGCAGCCAATCACCTGACGCAGCTTCGGTACGTGGCGGCCGGGCAGCTTGTTGACGTGGAACTTCGAGAGTCGAATGTCTCCGGTTGTCGGCGTGTCCTCGGCCAGCAGCAGCCGCATGAACGTCGATTTGCCCGAACCCGACGGGCCGATCAGGAAGACGAATTCACCCTTGTCGATTTTGACGTTGACATCGTCCAACGCCGGACGCGCCGACGCTTTGTACTTCTTGCTGACATGGTCCAGGGTGATCACGGCACGCCAGTGTAGCGGTGAATTTCGCTGGGCAAGCGAAGTCAGCCGGCCGGTGGCGTCGACGCCGGCGCCGGGCCGGGCCCCGGCTGCGGCAACTGCGGCGGCGGTGTCGGCGGTGTGGTCGGGCTCGCGCTGGGCGGGCAGAACGGCGGCGGCAGCAGGCACGGCAGCGTCGGCGGCACGAACGGCGGGGGCGGTGTGGTCGGGGTCGGGCTGGGTGCCGCCGTGGTGGGCGTCGGCGGCGCCGTGGTGGTGGGAGTGGCCGTGATCGTCACGGTGGCCGGCGGCTGCTGCACTCGGCTGCGCGGCACCCAGGTGTAGTTCGGGTCGGGCACGAAACCGGGCGGCACCACCTGCGGAGCGGCCGGCTTGGGAGCAGGCGCCGGGCGGTAGGTGTCGTAGACCCACCACAGCGCCAGGAACGCGACGATCAACACGACGGTCGACGTGCGGACCCGGCCGCCGAGGATGTAGCTCGGCCAGCGTCGTTCCGCATCGCCGCCGCGCTTCTCGAGGATGTTCAGGGTGAACTTCACCGCTGCTGCACCGGATCGGCTTCCTTGGCGGCCGGGAGGGCGGCGTCGTCAACGATGCCCACCTTCGCGTCGGCGGCGGTCACGATGCCGGCCCGGGCGAGTGCCCGGATGACCAGCACCCGCAACTGGCGGCCCGCCTCGAACTGCTTGCCCGGCAGCGTGCGGGCGACCAGGCGCAGCGTGACGGTGTCGACCTCGATGCTCTCCACCCCCATCACCGTGGGTGAATCCAGCAGCAACTCTTTCAGCGTCGGGTTGTCGCGCGCGTGCTCGCACTCCTGATGCAGGACCTCGTTGACCCGGTTCAGGTCGACGCTGGTCGAGACGGGAATGTCCACCACCGCGCGTGCCCAGTCCTTGGAGAGGTTGACCGATTTCACGATCTGGCCGTTGGGCACGGTGAACACCTCCCCGTCGGGAGAACGCAGCTTGGTCACCCGCAACGTCACGTTCTCGACGGTGCCGTTGGCATCGGTCGACGCCCCGCTGATGGTGAGCCTGACCAGATCCCCGAAGCCGTACTGCCTCTCGACGATGATGAAAAAGCCCGACAGCAGATCCTTGACCAGCTGCTGGGCACCGAAACCCAGCGCCGCGCCCAGCACGGTGGCCGGCGCGATCAGGCCCCCGACCGAAAACCGGAGGATTTCGGCGATCTGCAGGACCACCACGATCGCGATGATGACGATCGACACCCAGGAGATCACCGACGCCACCGCCTGGCGGTGCTTCGTCGCCTCCGAACGCACCAGCGCGTCGCTTTCGGCAAAGCCCAGGTCGAGCTGCCGGGTTACCTGTTGTGCCACCCAGCTGACGAACCGGACCGCCAGCACCGCCGCGATCAGCAGCATGACGATCCGCAGACCGCGGGTGATGATCCATTGGCCGGCGTCGCCGCGCCAAAAGTCGTGCCAGCCCAGCGCCTTTAACGAGGCGGTCGAGGCAAAGACAGTGGTGTTAGTCGTCATCTTTTCGGTTGCGCCACCGGATCCCCGCTTCCAGGAACCCGTCGATGTCTCCGTCGAGAACGGCGGCCGGATTGCCCACCTCGTACTCGGTTCGCAAATCCTTGACCATCTGATAGGGGTGCAGCACGTAGGAGCGCATCTGGTTGCCCCAGGAGCTGCCGCCCTCGCCTTTCAACGCGTCCAGCTCGGCGCGCTCTTCTGATCGCTTGCGCTCCAACAACTTTGCCTGAAGCACGCGCATCGCCGAAACTTTGTTCTGCAGTTGCGATTTTTCGTTCTGGCAAGTCACGACGATACCCGTCGGGATGTGGGTTAAACGAACGGCGGAGTCGGTGGTGTTCACCGATTGGCCGCCCGGCCCGCTGGACCTGTAGACGTCCACGCGCACGTCGCCTTCGGGGATGTCGATGTGATCGGTGGTCTCCACCACCGGCAGCACCTCGACTTCGGCGAACGACGTCTGCCGCCGGCTCTGGTTGTCGAAGGGGCTGATCCGCACCAGCCGGTGGGTGCCCTGTTCGACGGACAAGGTGCCGTAGGCGAACGGCGCGTGCACGACGAAGGTGGCGCTTTTGATGCCGGCCTCTTCGGCATAGGAGATGTCGAACACCTCGACGGGATACTTGTGCTGCTCGGCCCACCGGATGTACATCCGCATCAGCATTTCGGCCCAGTCGGCGGCGTCCACCCCGCCGGCGCCGGACCGGATGGTGACCAGCGCCTCGCGCTCGTCGTATTCGCCCGAGAGCAGCGTGCGCACCTCGGCGGCCTCGATGTCGGCGCGCAGCGCCTTGAGCTCGGCGTCGGCCTCGGCGAGGGTTTCAATGCCGCTGGCGGCGCCGCCCTCTTCGGCGGCCAGCTCGTAGAGCACCGGCAGGTCGTCAAGGCGCCGCCGCAGCCCCTCGACCCGGCGCAGCTCGCCCTGCGTGTGGGACAACTCGCTCGTCACCCGCTGCGCCCGGGCCTGGTCGTCCCACAGCTTGGGATCGGACGCCTCGTGCTCGAGTTTTTCGATCCGGCCGCGCAGACCCTCCACATCGAGCACCCGCTCCACCGTGGTCAGGGCGGAGTCGAGGGCGGCTATCTCGGCTTGACGGTCGGGTTCCACAGCCGCCCACGTTACCGGCGCCATAGCCGGCGTTGAATGCTCAGGTCATGGTCCGGGGAACAGCGTTTAGCATCAAGTGACCACCATGTGCGCCCGCGACTACGCTGCGACAGCCCCTTGCCACGTAGCCGGGCACGAACAAAAGGCTCGACTATGCGCAGGCACCACCTGTATCACATAGCCATCGTCGGCTCCGGGCCGTCGGGTTTCTTCGCCGCGGCATCCTTGCTGAAGGCGGCCGACGCGTCGCAGGACTTCGACGTGGCCGTCGACATGCTCGAGATGCTGCCGACGCCGTGGGGGCTGGTGCGCTCCGGCGTCGCGCCGGATCACCCGAAGATCAAATCGATCAGCAGGCAATTCGAAAACACCGCCGAAGACCCCCGCTTCCGCTTCTTCGGCAACGTCGTGGTGGGTGAGCATGTCGAGGCGGGCGAACTCGCCGAGCGCTACGACGCCGTCATCTATGCCGTCGGGGCGCAGTCCGACCGCGCGCTGAACATTCCCGGTGAGGACCTGCCGGGCAGCATCTCCGCCGTCGACTTCGTGGGTTGGTACAACGCGCATCCGAACTTCGAACACGCGACGCCGGATCTGTCGGGTGCGCGCGCCGTCGTGATCGGCAACGGCAACGTGGCGCTGGACGTCGCACGCATCCTGGTCACCGACCCCGACGTGCTGGCGATTACCGACATCGCCGACCACGCGCTGGAATCGCTGCGTCCGTGCGGCCTGGAGGAGGTGGTCATCGTCGGCCGGCGCGGACCGCTGCAGGCGGCGTTCACCACGCTGGAGCTGCGTGAGCTGGCGGATCTCGACGGGGTCGACGTGATCGTCGATCCGGCGCAGCTGCAGGACATCACCGACGAGGACGCGGCCGCGGCGGGCAAGACGACGAAGCAGAACATCAAGGCGTTGCGCGACTATGCGCAGCGCGCGCCGCGGCCCGGTCATCGTCGAATAGTCTTCCGGTTCTTGACATCTCCGATCGAGATCAAGGGTGAGGGCAAAGTGGAGTCCATCGTGCTCGGGCGCAACGAACTGGTCACCGACGAGGGCGGGCGGGTTGCGGCCAAGGACACCGGCGAGCGCGAGGAGCTGCCTGTGCAGTTGGTCGTGCGGTCGGTCGGTTACCGCGGTGTGCCCACCCCGGGGCTGCCGTTCGACGACAAGAGCGCGACGATCCCCAACGCCGACGGCCGGGTGCAGGGCAGCCGCAACGAATACGTCGTCGGGTGGATCAAGCGCGGGCCGACCGGCGTGATCGGCACCAATAAGAAGGACTCCCAGGACACTGTCGACACCGTGCTGGGTGACTTGACGGCCGCCGGCGAACTCGCGGATTTCCCCGAGGACCGTGCCGACAAGCTGGCCGCCTGGCTGGCCTCACGCCAGCCGAAGCTGGTCACCTCCGCGCACTGGCGGCTCATCGATCGCCACGAGCGGGCGGCCGGCGAGCCGCACGGGCGTCCGCGCGTCAAGCTGCCCAGCCTGGTCGAGCTGCTGCGCATCGGCCACGGCTAGAGCAGGGGCGCCGACCAGCGCAGCAGCGTTCCGCCGGTGTCGGGTGTGCTTTCGATCGTGAATTCACCGCCGGCCTGGGCCGCCCGCCACCGCAGGTTGGTCAAACCGCTGCTGGTGAACTCGTCGGGCATCCCGCGGCCGTTGTCGCTCACCTCGATGCACAAGTCGTCGCCGACCGCGACCCGGACCATGACGGTGGTGGCCTCCGCGTGCCGCACGGCGTTGCTGAGCGCTTCCCGGACCACCGCCTCGGCGTGGTCGGCCAGCGCCCCGTCGACCACCGACAGCGGCCCGACGTATTGCACGGTGGTGCGCAGCCCACAGCTACCGAATTGGGCGATGGCCTCGTCGATTCGCCGCCGGAGCCGGGTGGTTCCCTGCGCGGTTCCCTGCAAGTCGAAGATGGTGGTGCGGATTTCTTGGATGACGCCCTGCAGGTCATCCACGGCCTCGGTAAGCCGTTGCCGCACTTCGGAATCGCGTGCCCGCGGGACCGTGGCCTGCAACGCCAGACCGATCGCGAAGAGCCGCTGGGTCACGTGGTCGTGAAGATCGCGCGCGATACGCTCCCGGTCGGTGACCACATCGAGTTCACGCATCCGGCGCTGCGCGGTGGCCAGCTGCCAGGCCAGCGCGGCCTGGTCGGCGAACGCGGCCAGCATCTCGAGTTGCTCGTCGGTGAAGGAGGCCGAATCGCCTTGCCGCAACGCCACAACCACACCGGCGATGGTGTCGGTGGCCCGCAGCGGCAGGATCAGCGCGGGGCCGGCCTCCACGCCGTCCAATTCGATCCGGTCGACCCGCCGCGGCGCGCTGTTGACGAACACGCCGCCGACCGATGTGCCGGCCACGGCAATGGTTTTCCCGGCGACGGAAGCCATAGCGCTGCCTACGGTTTCGATCACCACCAGCTCTGGCACGTCGGCTTCCGGCATCTCTTCGTCGACCGGGACGGCCACCAGGGCCGCGTCCGCCGCGGTCAGCTTGAGCGCCTCCTCGGCGACCAGCCGGAATACCGTCCCGGGTTCGGTGCCGGACAACAATTCGGTGGCAATGTCGCGGGTGGCCTCTATCCACGACTCGCGCTCCTTGGCCTGCGCGTAGAGCCGGGCGTTCGCGATGGCAATTCCCGCTGCCGCGGCCAGCGCCCTAACCAGCACCTCGTCGTCGTCGCTGAACGGCTGCCCATTGGTCTTGTCGGACAAATACAGGGTGCCGAACGATCTGTCGCGCACCCGAACCGGCACTCCCAGGAAAGTCCGCATCGGTGGGTGGTGCGCGGGAAACCCGACCGAGGCCGGATGCCGCGAAATATCGTCCAGCCGTAGCGGTTTGGGGTCTTGGATCAGCAAGCCGACGATGCCCCGGCCTTCGGGTACGTGGCCGATGCGCCGGACGGTTTCCTCGTCGATGCCCCGGTGGACGAATTGCGACACGCGGTTGTCCCGGTCGTGCACTTCCAGAGCGCCGTAGCGGGCGTCGACGAGATTGGTCGCCGAGTGCACGATCGATCGCAGGGTGGCGTCCAGCTCTAGGCCGGACGTCACCACCAACATCGCCTCGACCAGCCCGTCGAGGCGGTCGCGCCCCTCGACGATCTGCTCGATGCGGTCCTGCACCTCGATCAGGAGTTCGCCGAGACGCAGTTGAGACAGTGTGTGGCGCAGCGGACGCATACCGGCCGCGTCGCCAGTCGGGGCCCGCTTGGTCATCGTCAGTCGATCCGCCCTGTCCATTCCCGGGTGATCGTATGTGCTTCAATTCCGCTGGCGATAAAGTGGGTTGGGTTTCGACGGGCCACGCCCAATTTGACCAGCAAGCGCGAGACGTGCTTCTTCACAGCTTCGTCGGCCAACGACATCCGATCGGCGATCTGCTTGTTGGTCAGGCCGTCGCTGAGCAAGCCCAACAACGCCCGGTCCCGATCGTCGAAGCCCGGCAGCCCGTCGTTGGTCTCGGCGGCCCGCCGCAGTTTCGCGGTCAGCGCGGCCGCGGCCCGCTCGTCGAGCAGCGACCGCCCGGCGCCCACATCTTTGATGGCGCAGGCTAATTCCATTCGCTTGATGTCTTTGACGACGTATCCGCTGCCGCCGGACAGGATCGCGTCCAGCATCGCCTCGTCGGAGGTGTACGACGTCAGGATCACGCACCGCAGATCCGGCATGCACGACAACAGATCACGGCATAGTTCGATGCCGTTGCCGTCGGGCAGCCGATCGTCGAGCACGGCAACGTCCGGGCTGGCCGCGGGGATCCGCGCCATCGCCTCGGCGACCGATCCCGCCTGGCCCACCAGGTCGAGTTCGGGGTCCTCACCAAGCAATTCGGTTAGGCTGCGCCGCACCGCCTCGTGATCGTCAACCAAGAAGACCTTTACCACAACGCCCCTCCGCAGATCGGACCAGTCCGGACGGACAAGCCCCTACAAGTCGCCGGAGCGCGTGGCCTTGTCGGTCGCCCAGCGGGCCGCATCGGTGCCCGCTTCCGATTCGTCGACACCGACGACGACCATCGGAGCTGAATGAAGCATCGCGGTCTCCCGTGCTGGTCGGAAAGGCTAAATCATCAGTTTGGTCCACCGGTAACGTTATTGACGTGAAGCCCTGGTCCCCAGGGGCGTTGGATTCACAAATGGGTGCCATTGGTCCCTATCAACCCCTATCGGCAAAGGCTATTGTTGCCACCGCCGCGGAACCGGATTGTGTTTTCGCGTCGTCGCTTGTTGGTCACCGGGCGAAGCCCGACATTGCCGTAATTGTGTTGCCCGTAAACGCTGTTGGCGTTGGCTGGTACATACTTGGACGGGCGAGGGGGCCGTACAGAACCGAGGGGCGCATGACCACCTGGACCGGCCGATGCGGCGCGAACCCTCAATCCCGCTTACTTCGCACTGGTGATGGCCACGGGCATCCTCTCGATGGCGATGTACCAGCAGCACGCCCATGCGCTCTCGGGGAAGGGCGTCGCGAACTGGCCCTGCTCGCGGTGTGGGCGATCACCTTCGTCGCGATGCTGCATCACTTGGTGGTCACCATTGGATTCGGCGGGGCACCGGCCCCTTGATATCTAACCGGAGGACGGTTCGGCCGGCGCGAGCCTCCAGTTGTCCGGATTCTTCGGCGAATACACCACCGGGAGCAGTTGGCCCATGGTCGGCCATCGGTCGACGCTGACCGCCATGCGCTGGTACACGGCGTGCTCATTGACCGTGGGCCCGTTGATGACACCGGCAATGGTGACGTATTGCTCACCGTCGGCGTCCGGCCGCGGGCTGACCCCGGTCACCAGCAGGGTGCCGCTCACCAGCTGACCGCGCGGGCCGCGTGGAATGAACCGCTGGGCAAGAAAGACCCCCAAGACCGCCACCAGCACGAGCAGCACACCGAATTCCCACACCCGGCCCATGGTAGGACTGCTTCCATGAGCCGGGACGATCTGACGCTGGCGCTGCTGCTGGCCGACCGCGCCGACGCACTGACCGCCGCCCGGTTCGGCGCGCTCGACCTGCGCGTCGACACCAAACCGGACCTGACGCCGGTAACCGACGCCGACCGCGCGGTCGAAACCGACCTGCGGGGCGTGCTCGGGCGCGAACGGCCGGAGGACAGCATCGTCGGCGAGGAGTTCGGCGGAACCGCCACCTTCAGCGGACGGCAATGGATCATCGACCCGATCGACGGCACGAAGAACTTCGTGCGCGGGGTGCCGGTCTGGGCCAGTTTGATCGCACTGCTCGAAGACGGCGTCCCTTCGGTCGGTGTCGTGAGCGCGCCGGCGCTCCAGCGTCGGTGGTGGGCGGCGCGCGGCCGGGGCGCGCACGCGGTGGTCGGCGACGCGCCGCCGCGCGGGCTGTCCGTTTCCTCGGTAGCGGAGCTGGGCTCGGCCAGCCTGTCGTTCTCCAGCCTGTCGGGGTGGGCCCAGCGCGGCCTGCGTGAGCGCTTCATCGAGCTGACCGACGCGGTGTGGCGGGTCCGGGCCTACGGCGACTTTCTGTCCTATTGCCTCGTTGCCGAGGGGGCCGTCGACATCGCCACCGAACCGGAGGTCTCGGTGTGGGATCTGGCGGCACTCGACATCCTGGTGCGCGAGGCGGGCGGGGCGTTCACCGGCTTGGACGGGACCGCGGGCCCGCACCGCGGCAGCGCCGTGGCAACAAACGGCCTGCTGCACGACCGGGTGCTGGCCAGCCTGCGCGCGCCGAGTCAGGTGTGAATTAATTAACACGGCGAGCCCGCTAATATTACTCCGGAGTAAGATAGATGGATCCGCATCGCCCAACGACCGAGGCTGCTGAAATGACCGACACCCTTTCGGGTTCACAACGGACGTCAAAAACCTCCCGCTCGCGGTTTAAACGGCGCGGCCGCAAGACCGGCGTCGGGCTGCAACCCCACAAACGGACCGGCATCGACATCACCCTGGCGCTGCTCACCCCGATCGTCGGCCAGGAGTTCCTGGACAAATACCGCCTGCGCGATCCGCTCAACCGGGGCCTGCGCTACGGCACGAAGACGATATTCTCCACCGCCGGCGCCGCCTCCCGGCAGTTCAAGCGGATCCAGAACCTCCGCGGCGGACCGACCCGCCTGAAGTCCAGCGGCAAGGACTACTTCGACCTGACGCCCGACGAGGACCAGAAGATGATCGTCGAGACCGTCGACGAATTCGCCGAAGAGATCCTGCGACCCGCGGCGCACGACGCCGACGAGGCCGCCACCTACCCGCCGGAGCTGATCGCCAAGGCCGCGGAGTTGGGCATCACCGCGATCAACATCCCCGAGGATTTCGAGGGCATCGCCGCACACCGCTCCAGCGTGACCAACGTGCTGGTGGCCGAGGCGCTCGCCTACGGCGACATGGGCCTTGCGCTGCCGATCCTGGCGCCCGGGGGCGTGGCGTCCGCACTGACCCACTGGGGCAGCGGCGACCAGCAGGCCACCTACCTTCACGAGTTCGCGGGCGAAAACGTCCCGCAGGCCTGCGTGGCCATCGCCGAACCGCAACCGCTGTTCGACCCCACCCGGCTCAAGACCACCGCCGTGCGCACGCCACGGGGGTATCGGCTCGACGGCGTGAAGTCGTTGGTCCCCGCCGCCGCCGACGCCGAGTTGTTCGTCGTGGGAGCCCAACTGAACGGCAAGCCGGCGCTGTTCATCGTCGAGTCGTCCACCAAAGGCCTTACGGTCAAAGCGGATCCGAGCATGGGAATCCGGGCGGCGGCGTTGGGCCGGGTCGAGCTGTCCGGGGTGTCGGTCCCGTTGAGCGCGCGGCTGGGTGAACCGGATGCGAGCGACGCCGAACACGACGAGGCCTACTCGGAGGCGATCGCGCTGTCCCGGCTGGGCTGGGCGGCGCTGGCGGTCGGCACCTCGCACGCGGTGCTCGACTACGTCGTCCCGTATGTGAAGGAACGCCAGGCCTTCGGCGAGCCGATCGCCCATCGTCAAGCCGTGGCGTTCATGTGCGCCAACATCGCCATCGAATTGGATGGGCTGCGGCTGGTCACCTGGCGTGGCGCGGCGCGCGCCGAGCAGGGCCTGCCGTTCGCCCGCGAGGCGGCGCTGGCCAAGCGGCTCGGCGCCGACAAGGGCATGCAGATCGGCCTGGACGGCGTGCAATTGCTCGGCGGCCACGGCTACACGAAGGAACACCCGGTCGAGCGGTGGTATCGCGACCTGCGGGCCATCGGTGTGGCCGAGGGCGTCGTAGTTATCTAGTAGTTATCTAGGTCGTTTATCTCAAGCGAGCTGAAAGTTCAATCATGGCAATCAATCTGGAACTTCCCCGCAAGATGCAAGCGGTGATGGACAAGGCACACCAGGGCGCCGCGGAGATGATGCGGCCGATCGCCCGCAAATACGACCTCAAGGAACACGCCTACCCGGTCGAGCTGGACACGTTGTCCAACCTGTTCTCGGGGGCCGCCGAGTCCAACGCCCTGGGGCTCACCGGGGCCGAGGCGTTCCGCAGCGGCGAAGGCAAGGAAGAAAACCGCAACGGCGCCAACATAGCGGCGGTGCTGCAGACCATCGAGGCCAGCTGGGGCGACGCGGCGCTGATGCTGTCGATGCCCTATCAGGGCCTGGGCAACGCCGCGATCTCCGGTGTCGCCACCGACGAGCAGCTGAAACGCCTGGGCCGGGTGTGGGCGGCGATGGCGATCACCGAGCCGGGCTTTGGATCCGACTCCGCGGCGGTGTCCACCACCGCCACGCTGGACGGCGACGAGTACGTCATCAACGGCGAAAAGATCTTCGTCACCGCGGGTTCGCGGGCCACGCACATCGTGGTGTGGGCGACGCTGGACAAGTCACTGGGCCGGCCGGCGATCAAGTCGTTCATCGTGCCGCGCGAGCACCCCGGTGTCACCGTCGAGCGGCTCGAGAACAAGCTCGGGATCAAGGGCTCCGACACCGCCGTCATCCGGTTCGACAACGTGCGGATACCGAAGGACAATCTGCTGGGCAATCCCGAAATCGAGTCGGGCAAGGGGTTTTCCGGGGTGATGGAGACCTTCGACAACACCCGGCCGGTCGTCGCCGGCATGGCCCTCGGCATCGCCCGGGCCACGCTGGAGGAACTGCGCAAGATCCTGACCGAGGCCGGCGTGGAGATCTCCTACGACAAACCGTCACACGCCCAAAGCGCGGCCGCGGCCGAATTCCTGCGGATGGAGGCCGACTTCGAGGCGAGCTACCTGCTGACCGTGCGCGCGGCGTGGCAGGCCGACAACAAGATCCCGAACTCCAAAGAAGCCTCGATGGCCAAGGCCAAGGCGGGTCGGGTGGGCAGCGACATCACGCTCAAGGCCGTCGAATTGGTCGGCACCACAGGCTATTCCGAGCAAACTCTGTTAGAGAAGTGGGCACGCGACTCGAAGATCATGGACATCTTCGAGGGCACCCAACAAATCCAGCAGCTCGTCGTCGCCCGCCGCCTGCTGGGCCTATCGTCGGCCGAACTCAAGTAGCGGCGGGTCTTCGTCGTCGGGCCCGACAAGGTCGAGCTGCCACCACTCGACGTCGTGCCACGCCCCGTGTTTCCAGCCGACGCGCCGGTAGCGGCCCACCGGGCGGAAGCCGAACGCCCGGTGCAGCGCGTTGCTGGCGTCATTGGGTTGGGCGATACCGGCGAATGCTCGCCGGAAGCCGCGTTGGGTCAGCCTTTGCAACAATTCGGCATAGAGCATCCGGCCACCGCCGTGGCGCTGGTGGTCGCGGGCGACGTAGACGCTCGTCTCCACCGACCATTGGTACGCCGCACGCGGATTGAATTGGTGGGCATAGGCGTAACCACCGATGTCGCCGTCGAATTCGAGCACCAGCCATTCGTGCGTCGCGAGGGCGCCCTCGATACGCCCCGCCATCTCCTCGGCCGTCGGGACATCCGTCTCGAACGTAACCGCGGTGTCCAGCACGTACGGGCGGTAGACGTCGACGCACGCTGCGGCATCGGCGGCGCTGGCGCGGCGGACGTGCGCTGGCATCAGCGACCAAGCGGAAGGCTCTGCATCGACCAAGGCTAGCGTCGTGTCATGGACACGTTTCGAGCGCTTGTCGCGCGCCAAGACGGTGACCGGGTCACCGCGTCGGTCGAGACTCTCAGCCCGTCCGACCTGCCGCCCGGCGACGTGACGATCCGGGTGCTGTATTCGAGCGTCAACTTCAAGGACGCGCTGGCATTGACACCCGGTGGCGGCGTGGTGCGCCACTACCCGGTCGTGCCGGGCATCGACCTGACCGGCGAGGTGGTCGAGTCGCAATCCCCCGACTTCGCCGTCGGCGACACGGTGCTGGCGCACGGGTACCAGATCGGCACCAGGTGGTGCCGCTCGGCGCGCTGAGCCCGCGCGAGGGCGCTGCGATCGGGACCGCCGGCTTCACCGCCGCGATGAGCGTGCGGGCGCTGATCGACTGGGGTGTCGAGCCCGGCGCCGGGTCGGTCGTCGTCACCGGCGCCTCCGGCGGTGTCGGCTCCGTCAGCGTCGACCTGCTGGCGGCCGCCGGCTATCGGGTGGTGGCCTCGACCGGCAAGGAAACGGCGGCCGAACTGCTGAAAGGGCTTGGCGCCGGGGAGGTTATCGGCCGGCTGCCCGCCGATCCCGACGCCAAACCGCGGCCGCTGGCCACGGCGCGATGGGCGGCGGCGGTGCGGCGCTGCACACCACGGTGATGCCGTTCATCCTGCGCGGCGTCGCACTGCTGGGGATGGACTCGGTGCAACTGCCGATCGGCCCACGCCGCAACCTGTGGGCGCTGCTGGGCTATTCGTTGCGGCCGCGTCACCTCGACTCGCTCACCAGCGAGGTCGACGTCAAGGACGTCGTCGGCGTGCTCGATCGGGTGCGCGCCGGGGCGCACCGCGGGCGGGCGGTGGTGCGGGTCGCCGGCGGATTCTGAGCTGGCAGTAGGCTATTCGACCATGCGCGCGATACGGGTGACTCGGCTCGATGGGCCCGACGGGATCGAGGTGGCCGACGTCGACGAACCCACCGGCGACGGCGTGGTGGTCGAGGTGCACGCCGCCGGCGCGGCATTCCCCGACGCCCTACTGACCCGCGGCCTCTACCAGTACCGGCCGGATCCCCCGTTCGTCCTCGGAGCCGAGGTCGCCGGGGTGGTTCGATCGGCGCCGGACGGCTCCCCCGTGCGTTCCGGCGACAGGGTCGTCGGGCTGACCATGCTCACCGGCGGCATGGCCGAGGTCGCGGTGCTCTCCCCCGACCGGGTGTTCAAGCTGCCGGACAACGTGAGCTTCGAGGCGGGCGCCGGCCTGCTGTTCAACGACCTGACCGTGTACTTCGCGCTGACGGTGCGCGGCCGCCTGCAGCAGGGCGAGACGGTGCTGGTGCACGGCGCGGCCGGCGGGATCGGGACGTCGGCGCTGCGGCTGGCGCCGGTGCTCGGGGCGTCGCGCACCATCGCGGTGGTCAGCACCGACGAGAAGGGCCACATCGCCACCGCGGCGGGCGCGACCGATGTGGTGCTGACCGAGGGCTTCAAAGACGCGGTCAAGGAGTTGACCGACGGCCGCGGCGTGGACATCGTCGTCGACCCGGTGGGCGGCGACCGGTTCACCGATTCGCTGCGCTCGCTTGCGCCGGGCGGGCGGCTGCTGGTGGTCGGCTTCACCGGCGGTGAGATTCCCACCGTGAAGGTAAACAGGCTGCTGCTCAACAACATCGATGTTGTCGGTGTCGGCTGGGGTGCCTGGGCCGGGACACATCCGGGCGCGCTGGCCGAGCAGTGGGCCGCGGTGGAGCGCCTGCTCAGCTCGGGCCGGCTGCCTCCCCCGGAGCCGGTGGTCTATCCGCTGGACGAGGCCGCCGCGGCGGTCGCGTCCCTGGAGAATCGCACCGCCAAGGGAAAAGTCGTGCTGCGTGTCCGCGATTGAGGGGGCGCTGGCGGTCGCCTTGTGACCGCGTCAGGTCGCATCGGCCACACCAGCCTCAGCGCAGAACCGATCGACGGTGTGCCCGGCTCCGAGCGACAATTTCGCTGGGCGACGACCCGCACAGGTGATTGTCGCGCGGAGGCGGGCACATCGGGTGTCCCCTTCCGCGGAGAGACGCCTGTGGCGGATGTGACCGCGTCTCGCGGCTCGGGTGCGGCACAAAGTAGTGTCACTTTCAGCTTTCTACGGCGCAGCCCAGGAGTCGTCCATGGAATCCGTTATCGAGCTCGGGGACAATAGCGGCCCCCTGGACGGCATCCGGGTACTCGAGCTCGGCACCCTGATCGCCGGGCCGTTCGCCGGACGGCTGCTCGGCGACCTGGGCGCCGACGTCATCAAGGTGGAACCCCCCGGCGCCCCGGATCCGTTGCGAACGTGGGGCCAGGCCGAACTCGACGGCCACCACGTCTTCTGGACCGTCCACGCGCGCAACAAGAGGGCCGTCACGCTCGACCTGCGGAAGCCACGCGGCCGGGAGCTGTTCTGTGAACTCGTCGAGAAGTCCGACATCGTGGTGGAAAACTTCCGCCCGGGCACCCTGGAGAAATGGAACCTGGGCTACGACGTGCTCAGCGCGCGCAACCCGGGCATCATCCTGGTCCGGGTCTCCGGCTATGGGCAGACCGGACCCGACGCGCACAAGGCCGGCTACGCCTCGGTGGCCGAGGCGGCCAGCGGGCTGCGGCACCTCAACGGCTTCCCGGGCGGGCCGCCGCCCCGGCTGGCGCTCTCGCTCGGCGACAGCCTGGCCGGCATGTTCGGCGCCCAGGGCGCGCTGGCCGCGCTGTACCGCCGGAGCCTCACCGGCCGCGGCCAGGTGGTCGACGTCGCGCTGACCGAATCCTGTTTGGCCGTACAGGAATCCACGATTCCCGACTACGACGTCGGCGGGGTGGTGCGCGGACCGTCGGGTACCCGGCTGGAGGGCATCGCGCCGTCCAACATCTACCGCGGCGCGGACGGCTCCTGGGTGGTGATCGCCGCCAACCAGGACACCGTGTTCGCCCGGCTGTGCAAGGCCATGGGGCGTCCGGAGCTGGCCACCGACGACCGGTTCGCCACGCACGGCGCCCGCGGCCGCAACCAGGACGAGCTCGACGCGATCATCGGCGCGTGGGCCGCGCAGCGGCACCCCGGCGACATCATCGAAACCCTCAGTGGCGCGGGCGTTATCGCGGGGCCGATCAACACCGTCGCGGAGGTGGTCGACGACCCCCAGCTGCGGGCCCGCGGCATGCTGGTCGAGCACTTCGATGAACGCCTCGGGCGCAACGTCTTGGGGCCGGGCATCGTGCCGGTACTCTCCGAATCCCCGGGCCGCGTCCGCAACGCCGGCCCCGCGCGCCCGGGACAGCACAACGACGAGGTCTACCTCGGGTTGCTGGGCAAGACCGCCGAGCAGCTCCGTGAGTTGCGCGGCGAGGGGGTGCTATGACCCGGCACGTGGACATCCGCGAGGTGTCGCTGCGCGACGGCCTGCAGATCGAGAAGCCAATCCCGTTGGCCGCCAAGCTGGAACTGCTGGCGGCGGTCGCCGCCACCGGGGTGCGTGAGGTGGAGGCCACCGCCTTCGTGTCCCCGTCGAAGGTGCCGTCGATGGCCGACGCCGCCGAACTCGCCGCGCGGCTGCACGACTACCCGGACATCGAGTTCTCCGCCCTGGTGGCCAGCCCCAACGGCGCCAGGCGGGCCGTCGCCGCGGGTCTGCGGTCGATCGAGTACGTGGTGGCGGCCAGCGACGCGTTCAGTGAGGCCAACGTCGGGCGGACCAGCGCCGAGGCCACCGACCAGATCGACCAGATCGTCGCCATCGCGCACGACGGCGGCGTCACCGTCGAGGTCATCGTCGCCACCGCGTGGGATTGCCCGTTCGAGGGCCCCACCCCGCCCCGGCGGGTGCTCGACATCGCCGCGGCCGCCCGCGACCGCGGCGTCGACCGGTTCTGCGTCGCCGACACCATCGGTACCACCACCCCGGGACGGGTGAGTTCGCTGATCGCACAGCTGCGGCCGGTGATCGGCGACCTGCCGCTGGGCGGGCATTTCCACAACACCCGCGGCACCGGACTGGCCAGCGCCTACGCGGCGGTCGGCTCCGGGGTCAGCCGGTTGGACGCCTCGGTCGGCGGCCTGGGCGGCTGCCCGTTCGCGCCGGGGGCCACCGGCAACATCGCCACCGAAGACCTGGTGTACCTGTTGCGGGACAGCGGTATCCACGTCGACGTCGACCTGCGGGCCGCCATCGCCGCCGCGGAAGTCGCCAAATCGGTCGTCGGCCATGATCTGCCGAGCGCCCTGCTGCGCGCCGGCGATCGAATCAGGGCGTGACCCCCGCTCAAGGAGATCGACGTGGATTTCACTCTGCCAGAACATCTTCCGGGTCTACTCGTCGAGATGGACGCGTTCATCGAGGCCGAAATCAATCCGCTGGAACGCCAACACATCCAGTATTTCGACCATCGTCGAGAGCACGCCCGCACCGATTGGGACAATGGCGGCATCCCGTCACGCGAGTGGGAGGACCTGCTCGCCGAGATGCGCAGGCGGGCCGACAGGGCGGGCTGGCTGCGCTACGGCCTACCGGCGTCGCTGGGCGGCCGCGACGGCACCAACCTCGACATGGCCGTGATCCGGGAGCACCTGGCGCACAAGGGCCTTGGGCTGCACAACGACCTGCAGAACGAGTCGTCGATCGTCGGTAATTTTCCGCAGGTGATCATGATGGAACGCTTCGGCACCGACGAGCAGCGCCGCGTCTGGTCGGAGGCGCTGATCACCGGGGAGCGTTCCATGGCGTTCGGCCTCACCGAGCCGCGGCACGGATCCGATGCGACCTGGCTGGAAACGCGCGCCGAACCCGACGGTGGCGGCTGGGTGATCAACGGCGCCAAGCGGTTCAACACCGGGGTGCACCGCGCGACCCACGACCTGATCTTCGCCCGCACCTCCGGTGAGCCGGGGGCGGCCCGGGGCATCACCGCCTTCCTGGTCCCGACCGATGCGCCCGGATTCACCGTCCCCTACTACTGGTGGACGTTCAACATGCCCTCCGACCATGGCGAAGTCGAGCTGGCCGACGTGCGGGTGCCCGCCGACACGGTGCTCGGCGAGGTGGACCGCGGCCTGGAGGTCGCGCAGACCTTCCTGCACGAGAACAGGATCCGACAAGCGGCCAGCAGCCTGGGCGCGGCGCAATACTGCATCGACCGGGCCGCCGAATACGCCGGCGAGCGGACGGTGTTCGGCAAGCCGCTGTCGGTCAACCAGGCCGTGCAGTGGCCGCTGGCGGAGCTGCAGACCGAAGCCCAGATGGTGCGGCTGCTGGTGCGGTACGCGGCCTGGCATTTGGACCGTGACCACCACATGGAGGTCTCCGACAAGGTGTCGATGGCCAATTACCGCGCCAACCGACTGGTCTGCGACGCCGCCGACCGCGCCATGCAGGTCTTCGGAGGCCTCGGCTACAGCCGGCACGAGCCGTTCGAGCACATCTACCGCCACCACCGCCGCTACCGGATCACCGAGGGCGCCGAGGAGATCCAGATTCGCCGAGTGGCGCAGCGGCTGTTCAGGTTCGGCACGTGACGCCGACCGGGGAACTGGCCGCCAAACTGGCCACGGTGCTGGGCGCCGGCGTCACGGTCGAGAACCTGCGCGCGCTGACCGGTGGCGCCAGCCGCACCACGTGGGCGTTCGATGCCGTCACGGGCGGGCAACGCCGCAAGCTGATCGTGCGCACCGGGCCACCCGACGACGTGCACGCCGGCATGGAGCTCGAGGCTCGCGCGCAGGCCGCGGCCGCGGCGGCCGGTGCACCTGTCCCCCACATCCTGGTCGCGTCGGATTCCGTTGCGGCACTGGGTAACCCGCTCCTGATCTGCGATGAGATCAAAGGCGAGACGATCGCCCGGCGCATCCAGCGTCGGCTCGACGACGCCGACGGGCACGCGGGCCGCACGAGGTTGCTGCGGCAATGCGCGCGGGCGCTGGCCGCCATCCACCGGGCCGACACCCGCGATCTCGGCCTGGCCCGCGAGGACCAACTCGCGCAGTGGCGCGAGCGGCTCGACGCCATGGGCGACACCACCGCCACCTTCGAATGGGCGTTTCGCTGGCTCGCCGCCCACCGGCCTGGAAAGTCCCAGCCGTCGCCCACGGTTCTGGTGCACGGGGATTACCGGATGGGAAACCTGATCGTCGACAGGTCCGACCTGGCCGCCGTCCTCGACTGGGAGCTGGTGCACGTCGGCGAGCCATGCGAAGACCTGGCCTGGTTCTGCATCCGGGCCTGGCGGTTCGGCGCCCCGGCCAGCCTGGGAGCCGGGGGACTCGGCAGCGTTGAGAGCTTCGTGCGGGCCTACGAACAGGCCAGCGCGACTACCGTCGACCGAGCGGCGTTTCACTGGTGGCTGGTGCTGGCCACGCTGCGTTGGGGCGTCATCTGCCGCCACCAGGCGGAGCGGCATTTGAGCGGTCAATTCCGCTCGGTGGAGTTGGCGACGATCGGCCGCCGGGTCTGCGAGACCGAGTGGGACCTGCTCAACCTGCTGGAGGAGGTACGCCCGTGATCGGCGCCTACGGTCGCCCGCTCGCCGCCGAACTCGTGGCCGCGGTGGCCGAGTTCCTGGAAACCGATGTCCGGGAGGCGACCAGCGGACAGGTCAACTTCCATGCCAGGGTGGCCGCCAACGCGTTGCGCATCGTCGAGCGCGAACTGCTCGACGAAAGCGAGGCGGAGTCCCGCGCGGCGCTGGCCGGATTGGGCTTCGCCGACGAGGACGGGCTCGCGGCCGCCATCCGGGCGGGCGAGATGGACGGGCGCGCCGACGAGGTCATCGCCTGCCTGCGCACGCTGGTGCGACACCGCCTGGCGGTTGCCCACCCCGGATACGACAGCGAATAGCTCGGCGACGCTTCCCCACCGACATCGCGCCGTCGATCGGTTAGCTTTAAGGGCGACCGAAACGGACGAGGTAACCATGACGACCCTGGAAACACTGCTAATCGATCCCGACATGTCCGGCGTATGGAACCTGGTGCCGGATCGCTCGGCCATCACCTTCAAGGTCAAAAACATGTGGGGCCTGCTCACCGTCAAGGGCCGCTTCACCGAGTTCAGCGGCGACGGGCAACTGACCGGCAAGGGCGCGGTTTTCGGCCGCCTCGACATCCGGGCCGCGTCGATCAGCACCGGCATCGGCCGTCGCGATCAGCACCTGCGCTCGGCCGACTTCTTCGACGTCGAGCGCTTCGCAGAGATCAGCGTCGTCGTCACCGCAGTCCACCCGGCCAAGGGCCCGCCTAAAGGCAACGCCGCCGACCTTCGGGCCGACTTCACCATCAAGGGCATCACCGCGCCGCTGCCTCTGCCCGTTACGGTCGCCGCACTCGGCGACGGCGCGATCCAGATCTCCGGCGAAACCACGGTCGATCGATCCCAATTCGGCCTGGGCTGGAACAAGTTCGGCATGATGGGCGCGACGGTGACGGCGGCCGCGGAAGCCGTCTTTGCTCGGGCGCCCCGGTAGAGCCGGTGCGGCCCCAGTACCATCTGACCGTGCCCGACTCCAGCGGCCCCCTGCGGATCCTCGTCTACAGCGACAACGCCGAAACCCGCGAACAGGTCATGCGCGCACTGGGAAAGCATCTGCACCCGGACCTGCCGGAGTTGAGCTACGTCGAGGTGGCGACCGGCCCCATGGTGATACGCACGATGGACGAGGGCGGCATCGACTTGGCCATCCTCGACGGGGAAGCCGCCCCGACCGGCGGCATGGGAATCGCCAAACAGCTCAAGGACGAACTCGCGACGTGCCCGCCGATCGTCGTGCTCACCGGCCGGCGGGACGACGCGTGGCTGGCCAACTGGTCGCGCGCCGAGGCCGCGGTGCCGCACCCCCTCGACCCCATCGTGCTGGGCCGCACGGTGCTCGGGCTGCTGCGCACCCCGGCTCGCTAGGCCCCGCCCACCGCGCTATCCGTCCTCACCTGCGCCGACACGGAAACGTTGGCCGTGCCGGCGGGCCCGGAACATGCGGCTGTGTGCCGTCGCGCCTTCGGTATCGGCACGCCCCGACGGCGCGCCCGGATGCGGCGACGTTAAAACCGCGCGAATAGCACCACCCCGGGCAAGTGCGCCGACCGCAACGACGCTATGTTGAAGATCACTGTGACGGGCTGCAGACCCGGTTCGTCACAGCAGCCCGGCCACCCGCCCGGTCGCCACCCAGCAGCCTGGAAGACGGCCCGTACGACGGATCATGGAGCGAGTTGAACGTCTACATTCCCATCCTGGTGCTAGGCGCGATCGCCACCGCCTTTGCCGTGGGCTCGGTGGCGATCGCGAGCCTGGTCGGCCCGTCGCGTTACAACAAGTCGAAGCTGGCGGCCTACGAGTGTGGAATCGAACCGACGGGACCTTCTGGACCGTCGGCAGCCGGCCCGCACGCGGCGAGCGGGCAGCGGTTCCCGGTGAAGTATTACCTGACCGCAATGCTGTTTATCGTCTTCGACATCGAGATCGTGTTCTTGTATCCGTGGGCGGTCAGCTACGACGCGTTGGGCACGTTCGCGCTGGTCGAGATGGTGGTGTTCATGCTGACGGTCTTCGTGGCCTACGCCTACGTGTGGCGCCGCGGCGGCCTGACGTGGGATTGAGGTAAGACGTGGGCCTGGAAGAACAGCTGCCCGGCGGCATCCTGCTGTCGACCGTCGAAAAGGTCGCGGGCTACGTCCGCAAGAACTCGCTGTGGCCGGCGACGTTCGGGTTGGCCTGCTGCGCGATCGAGATGATGGCCACCGCGGGCCCCAGGTTCGACATCGCACGGTTCGGCATGGAGCGGTTCTCGGCGACACCCCGGCAGGCCGACCTGATGATCGTGGCCGGGCGGGTCAGCCAAAAAATGGCCCCGGTGCTGCGGCAAATCTACGATCAGATGGCCGAGCCGAAGTGGGTGCTGTCCATGGGCGTGTGCGCGTCGTCCGGCGGGATGTTCAACAACTACGCGATCGTGCAGGGCGTCGACCACGTCGTTCCGGTGGACATCTACCTGCCCGGCTGCCCGCCGCGCCCGGAGATGCTGCTGTACGCAATCCTCAAGCTGCACGAGAAGATTCAGGAAATGCCGCTGGGCGTCAACCGGGAACACGCCATCGCCGAGGCCGAGCAGGCGGCGCTGGCGGCGCGGCCCACGATCGAGATGCGCGGACTGCTGCGATGAGCTCACCCGGCCAAGACCCGCGGGAAGCGATCGCCGGTCCTGACGAAGAGGTGATCGACGTTCGTCGCGGCATGTTCGGGGTCTCGGGCACCGGCGACACCTCCGGATACGGGCGGCTGGTGCGCGAGGTCACGCTGCCGGGCGGTAGCCCCCGGCCCTACGGCGGCTACTTCGACGACATCGCCGACCGGCTGGCCGAGGCGCTGCAGCACGACGGTGTCGAATTTCACGACGCGATAGAGAAAGTCGTGGTCGACCGCGGCGAACTGACCCTGCACGTGCGCCGGGAGCTGCTGCCGCGGGTCGCCCAGCGGCTGCGCGACGAACCGGAGCTGCGCTTCGAGTTGTGTCTGGGCGTCAGCGGGGTGCACTACCCGCACGAGACCGGCCGGGAACTGCACGCCGTCTACCCGCTGCAGTCGATCACCCACGGCCGCCGCCTCCGGCTGGAAGTGGCTGCGCCGGACAGTAATCCGCACATCCCGTCGCTGTTTGCGGTCTACCCGACCAACGACTGGCACGAGCGCGAGACCTACGACTTCTTCGGCATCGTCTTCGACGGCCATCCGTCGCTGACCAGAATCGAGATGCCCGACGACTGGGACGGGCATCCGCAACGCAAGGACTACCCACTGGGCGGCGTCCCGGTGGAATACAAGGGCGCGCAGATACCCCCACCCGACGAGCGCAGGGGCTATAACTGATGAGCGAGACCGAAACCGTCGTGGTCGCGGGCGGTCAGGACTGGGACCAGATCATCGACGCCGCCCGCAGCGCGGATCCCGGTGAACGCATCGTCGTCAACATGGGGCCCCAGCACCCGTCCACCCACGGCGTGTTGCGGCTGATCCTCGAGATCGAGGGCGAGACCGTCACCGAGGTCCGGTGCGGAATCGGCTACCTGCACACCGGAATCGAGAAAAACCTCGAATACCGTTACTGGACCCAGGGCGTCACCTTCGTGACCCGAATGGATTACCTGTCACCGTTTTTCAACGAGACCGCCTACTGCCTGGGCGTGGAGAAGCTGCTCGGCATCACCGACGAGATACCGGAGCGGGTCAACGTCATCCGAGTCATGATGATGGAGCTCAACCGGATCTCGTCGCATCTGGTCGCGCTGGCCACCGGCGGCATGGAACTGGGCGCGATGACCGCGATGTTCATCGGCTTCCGGGCCCGCGAGATCATCCTCAACGTCTTCGAATCGATCACCGGGCTGCGGATGAACCACGCCTACATCCGCCCCGGCGGCGTGGCGCAGGACCTGCCGCCCAACGCGAAAAGCGACATCGCGGAAGCCCTCGAGCAGCTGCGCCAGCCGCTGCGCGAACTCGGCGAGCTGCTCAACGAAAACGCCATCTGGAAGGCCCGCACCGAGGGCGTGGGCTATTTGGACCTGACCGGATGCATGGCGCTGGGCATCACCGGCCCGATCCTGCGGTCCACCGGGCTGCCGCATGACCTGAGGAAAAGCGAGCCCTACTGCGGCTACGAGAACTACGAATTCGATGTGATCACCGACGACGGTTGTGATGCGTACGGGCGCTACATCATTCGCGTCAAGGAGATGTGGGAGTCGCTGAAGATCGTGGAGCAGTGTCTGGACAAGTTGCGGCCGGGCCCGACGATGGTCGAGGACCGCAAGATCGCCTGGCCCGCCGACCTGAAGGTGGGCCCGGACGGCATGGGCAACTCACCCGAGCACATCGCCAAGATCATGGGCAGCTCGATGGAGGCGCTGATCCACCACTTCAAGCTGGTCACCGAGGGCATTCGCGTTCCGCCGGGCCAGGTTTACGTCGCCGTGGAATCGCCCCGCGGCGAGCTCGGCGTGCACATGGTCAGCGACGGCGGCACCCGCCCCTACCGGGTGCACTACCGGGATCCGTCGTTCACCAACCTGCAGTCGGTCGCCGCGATGTGCGAAGGCGGGATGGTCGCGGACCTGATCGCCGCGGTCGCCAGCATCGACCCGGTCATGGGCGGGGTGGACCGATGAGCCAATTGCCCGACTCCTCCTCGGCCGCCACGCGGCCGCATCGTCGTCAGGCGAAGACCGGCCCGCAGGGTCAGCCGGTGTTCATCCGGCTCGGACCGCCGCCCGACGAGCCCAACGCGTTCGTGGTCGACGGCGCGCCCCAGTCGTATTCACCGGAGGTGCGCGCGCGGCTGGAGGTCGACGCCAAGGAGATCGTCGGCCGCTACCCCGACAAGCGTTCGGCGCTGTTGCCGTTGCTGCACCTGGTGCAGTCCGAGGACTCCTATCTGACACCGGCGGGTCTGGAGTTCTGCGGCGAGCTGCTGGGGCTGACCGGCGCCGAGGTGGCGGCGGTGGCGAGCTTCTACACGATGTATCGCCGCGGACCCACCGGCGACTACCTGGTCGGCGTCTGCACCAACACGCTGTGCGCGGTGATGGGTGGCGACGCCATATTCGAGACGCTGGTCAACCATCTCGGCGTCCGCAACGACCAGACCACTCCCGACGGCAAGATCACCCTGCAACACATCGAATGCAACGCCGCCTGCGACTACGCGCCGGTGGTGATGGTCAACTGGGAATTCTTCGACAACCAGACGCCGGAGTCGGCCCGCGAGCTCGTCGACTCGTTGCGCTCCGGCAAACCCGCGGCGCCCACCCGGGGTGCCCCGCTGTGTGCCTTCCGCGAGACGTCGCGCATCCTGGCCGGCCTGCCTGACGACCGCCCCGACCAGGGCCAGGGCGGCGCGGGCGCGGCGACATTGGCCGGTCTGAAGGTCGCGAAGGAGCTGGGCATGCAGGCGCCGGCCGGGCCGGAGGCCAGTCATGGCTAGCGCCCAGGCAACGCCGTTGACCCCGGTGATCAGCCGCTACTGGGACGATCCCGAGTCGTGGACGTTGGAGACCTATCGCCGCCATGACGGCTACCAGGCCCTGCAGAAGGCCCTGGCGATGGAGGCCGACGCGGTGATGGGGGTCGTCAAGGACTCGGGGCTGCGTGGACGCGGCGGCGCGGGCTTCTCGACCGGGACGAAGTGGTCGTTCATCCCGCAGGGCGACACCGGCCCGGCCGCCAAGCCGCACTACCTGGTGGTCAACGCCGACGAGTCGGAACCCGGTACGTGCAAAGACATTCCGCTGATGCTGGCCACACCGCACGTGCTCGTCGAGGGCGTCATCATCGCCGCCTACGCGATCCGGGCCAGTCACGCGTTCATCTACGTGCGCGGAGAAGTGCTGCCGGTGTTGCGCCGCCTGCAGAACGCAGTCGCCGAGGCCTACGCCGCCGGATACCTGGGTCGCGACATCAACGGTTCCGGCTTCGACCTGGAGCTGGTGGTGCACGCCGGCGCGGGCGCCTACATCTGTGGTGAGGAGACCGCGCTGCTCGACTCCCTGGAGGGCCGGCGCGGCCAGCCGCGGCTGCGGCCGCCGTTCCCCGCCGTGGCCGGGCTGTACGGCTGCCCCACGGTGATCAACAACGTCGAAACGATCGCCAGCGTCCCGTCGATCATCCTCAACGGGGCCGACTGGTTCCGGTCGATGGGCAGCGAGAAATCGCCCGGCTTCACGCTGTATTCGCTGTCCGGACACGTCACCCGGCCCGGCCAGTACGAGGCGCCGCTCGGGATCACGTTGCGCGAATTGCTCGCCTATGCCGGTGGGGTGCGGGCCGGGCACCGGCTCAAGTTCTGGACGCCCGGCGGATCGTCGACGCCGCTGCTGACCGACGAGCACCTCGACGTACCGCTGGACTACGAGGGTGTTGGTGGCGTCGGCTCGATGCTGGGGACCAAGGCGCTGGAGATCTTCGACGAGACCACCTGCGTGGTGCGCGCGGTGCGCCGCTGGACCGAGTTTTACAAGCACGAATCGTGCGGCAAATGCACGCCGTGCCGCGAGGGCACCTTCTGGCTGGACCAGATCTACGAACGGCTGGAGACCGGCAGGGGCACCCAAGAGGACATCGACAAGCTGTTGGACATCTCCGACACGATCTTGGGAAAGTCGTTCTGCGCGTTGGGCGATGGCGCCGCCAGCCCGGTGATGTCGTCGATCAAGCACTTCCGCGACGAGTACGTCGCCCACGTCGAGACGGGCGGCTGCCCGTTCGACCCCCAAGACTCCATGCTTATTGCGGACGGAGGTGACGCATGACTCAAGCGGCCAAAACCGATAACCGGGTGGCCCAGCCCGAGATGGTGACGCTGACCATCGACGGTGTCGAAATCAGCGTTCCCAAGGGAACTTTGGTGATCCGCGCGGCCGAGTTGATGGGCATCCAGATCCCGCGGTTCTGCGACCACCCGCTGCTCGACCCGGTCGGCGCGTGCCGGCAGTGCCTGGTCGAGGTTGAGGGACAACGTAAACCGATGGCGTCGTGCACCACCGTCGCCACCGACGACATGGTGGTGCGCACCCAGCTCACATCGCCGGCCGCCGACAAGGCCCAGCACGGCGTCATGGAGCTGCTGCTGATCAACCATCCGCTGGACTGCCCGATGTGCGACAAGGGCGGCGAATGCCCGCTGCAGAACCAGGCCATGTCCAACGGCCGGGCCGATTCCCGGTTCACCGACGTCAAGCGCACGTTCGCCAAGCCGATCAACATCTCCTCGCAGGTGTTGCTGGATCGCGAGCGCTGCATCCTGTGTGCGCGTTGCACGCGGTTCTCCCAGCAGATCGCCGGCGATCCGTTCATCGACATGCAGGAGCGCGGCGCCCTGCAGCAGGTCGGCATTTACGCCAATGAGCCCTTCGACTCGTATTTTTCGGGCAACACGGTGCAAATCTGCCCGGTGGGTGCGCTGACCGGAATGGCCTACCGGTTCCGGGCCCGCCCGTTCGACCTGGTGTCCAGCCCGAGCGTGTGCGAGCACTGCGCGGGCGGATGTGCCGAGCGCACCGACCATCGCCGCGGCAAGGTGCTGCGCCGGCTTGCCGGGGACGACCCCGAAGTCAACGAGGAGTGGAACTGCGACAAGGGCCGATGGGCCTTCCAGTACACGACCCAGCCGGACGTGCTCACCACTCCCCTGGTTCGGGACGCGGACGGGTCGCTGGTGCCCGCGTCGTGGTCGCACGCGATGGCGGCGGCGGCCCAGGGGCTCGAGGCCGCCCGCGGGCGCGCCGGCGTGCTGGTCGGCGGCCGGGTCACCTGGGAAGACGCCTACGCGTACAGCAAGTTCACGCGAATCACGTTGGACACCAACGACATCGACTTTCGCGCCCGTCCACACTCGGCCGAGGAGGCCGACTTTTTGGCGGCCCGCATCGCCGGGCGGCCGATCACCGTAAGCTATGCCGACCTGGAATCGGCGCCGGTGGTGGTGCTCGTCGGGTTCGAGCCGGAAGACGAGTCGCCCGTCGTGTTCCTGCGGCTGCGCAAGGCCGCCCGCAAACACGGGGTGCCGGTGTATGCGATCGCGCCGTTCGAGACTCGCTCGCTGACGAAGATGTCGGGCCGGCTGCTCAAGACCGTTCCCGGCGACGAGCCGTCGGCGCTGGATGGGCTGGCCACCGGCGAAATCGGTGACCTCTTGGCCACGCCCGGGGCCGTCATCATGGTCGGGGAACGCTTGGCGACCGTGCCCGGCGGGTTGTCGGCAGCGGCCCGGCTCGCCGACGCCACCGGCGCCCGGCTGGCGTGGGTGCCCCGCCGGGCCGGCGAGCGCGGCGCGCTGGAGGCGGGCGCGCTGCCCGCGCTGCTGCCCGGTGGCCGCCCGGTCGCCGATGACGCGGCTCGCGCGCAGGTCGCCGCGGCGTGGAACGTCGACGAATTGCCCTCCGCGGCAGGGCGCGACGCCGACGGTATCCTGGCCGCCGCCGCCGACGGATCGCTGGGTGCGCTGCTGGTCGGCGGCGTCGAACCCGGCGACTTCGCCGATCCCGACGCCGTGCTGGCCGCGCTGGACGCCGCCGGCTTCGTCGTCAGCCTGGAGCTGCGGCGCAGCGCCGTCACCGAACGCGCCGACGTGGTGTTCCCGGTGGCCCCGACGACCCAGAAGTCCGGCGCCTTCGTCAACTGGGAGGGCCGCTATCGCCCGTTCGCGCCCGCGCTGCACGGCACCGACCAGTCGGACCATCGGGTGCTCGACACGCTGGCCGACGAGATGGGCGTCTATCTGGGAACGACGACGGTCGAGGCGGCCCGGGACGAACTGGCCGCGCTGGGCACCTGGGACGGCAAGCGCGCCGCCGCCCCACAGGTCGCGGCCCAGGCCCGGACAGGGCCGGACAAAGGACAAGCCGTGCTGACCGGATGGCGGTTGCTGCTCGACGAGGGCCGAATGCAGGACGGCGAACCGTATCTGGCCGGCACCGCGCGCAAGCCCGTCGTCCGGCTGTCGGCCGACACCGCCGCCGAGATCGGCGCCGCCGACGGCGACGACGTCACGGTCAGCACGGAGCGCGGATCGATCGCCCTGCCGCTGGCCATCACCGACATGCCCGACCGGGTGGTGTGGCTCCCGTTGAACTCGCCGGGTTGCGCGGTGCACCGGAAATTGGGCGTGCCCATCGGCAGCATCGTCAACATCGAGGTACCCACATGACCCCTTGCCCCCGCGAGCGTGCGTGTTTGCACGCCGACACGCCGGTATTGACGTACAATTGCGCACCCTCGCGCGATGCGGCGGCATCATGACCACCTTGACCGCCTTCGGGCACGACACCTGGTGGCTGGTGCTGGGCAAGGCGCTGGCGATCTTCGTGTTCCTGATGCTGACGGTGCTCGTGGCGATTTTGGCCGAACGCAAGCTGCTGGGCCGGATGCAGCTGCGGCCGGGCCCCAACCGGGTGGGCCCGAAGGGCGCCCTGCAGAGCCTGGCCGACGGGATCAAGCTGGCGCTGAAGGAGAGCATCACTCCCCGTGGCATCGACCGGTTCGTGTACTTTGCGGCGCCGGTCATTTCGGTGATCCCCGCGTTCACCGCGTTCGCTTTCATCCCGTTCGGTCCTCAGGTGTCGGTGTTCGGCCATCGGACGCCGTTGCAGCTGACCGACCTTCCCGTCGCGGTGTTGTTCATCCTGGGCCTGTCGGCGATCGGGGTCTACGGCATCGTGCTGGGCGGCTGGGCGTCCGGATCCACCTACCCGCTGCTGGGCGGGGTGCGCTCCACCGCGCAGGTCATCTCCTACGAGGTCGCGATGGGCCTGTCGTTCGCGACGGTGTTCCTCTACGCCGGCTCCATGTCGACGTCGCAGATCGTGGCCGCGCAGGACCGGGTTTGGTACGTGTTCCTGCTGCTGCCGTCGTTTGTGATCTACCTCATCTCGATGGTCGGCGAAACCAACAGGGCGCCATTCGATTTGCCCGAGGCCGAGGGTGAGCTGGTCGCGGGATTCCACACCGAGTACTCGTCGCTGAAGTTCGCGATGTTCATGCTGGCCGAGTACGTCAACATGACGACGGTGTCGGCCCTGGCCGCGACCATGTTCTTCGGCGGCTGGCGTGCCCCGTGGCCGCTGAACATGTGGGCGGCGGCCGACACCGGCTGGTGGCCGCTGATCTGGTTCACGGCCAAGGTATGGACCTTCCTGTTCATCTATTTCTGGCTGCGGGCCACCCTGCCCCGCCTGCGCTACGACCAGTTCATGGCGCTCGGCTGGAAGTTGTTGATCCCGGTCGCGCTGCTGTGGGTGATGATCGCGGCAGTGATCCGCACGCTGCGCAACCAGGGGTACGCGCATTGGACGCCGGTGCTAGTGATCAGCAGCATCGTCGTGGCCGCGACGCTGGTGCTGTTGCTGCGAAAGCCGTTCAGCACGCCCGGTATTCGCGCGATGGAGCGCCAGCTCCGCCGCGAGGCCAAACAGATCGCGGGCCCTGGGAGCACCGCGCCGGCATTCCCGACACCGCCGCTGCCGGCGCCGAAGGTCGATGCGAGCAAGGAGAAAGCGCGTGCCTAAATTTCTCGACGCCGTAGCAGGTTTCGGCGTGACGCTCGGTTCGATGTTCAAAAAGACCGTCACCGAGGAGTATCCGGAGAAGCCGGGCCCGGTGGCGCCGCGCTACCACGGCCGTCATCAACTCAACCGGTACCCGGACGGCCTGGAGAAATGCATCGGCTGCGAGTTGTGCGCCTGGGCCTGCCCGGCCGACGCGATCTACGTCGAGGGCGCCGACAACACCGAGGAGCTGAGGTATTCGCCCGGGGAACGCTACGGCCGGGTGTACCAGATCAACTATCTGCGGTGCATCGGCTGCGGCCTGTGCATCGAGGCCTGCCCCACCCGGGCGCTGACGATGACCAACAACTACGAGATGGCCGACGACAACCGCGCCGACCTGATCTACGAGAAGGACCGGCTGCTCGCGCCGCTGCTGCAAGACATGCTCGCGCCGCCGCACCCCAGGGCGCCGGGCGCCACCGATAAGGACTACTACCAGGGCAACGTGACCGCGGACGGGTTGCGGGAATCCGAGCATGCCGGAGACGCGAGGTGAACGCCACGCTGGCCTCAAACCTGGCCTCGGAGACCATCGTTCGCACCTCCACCGGGGAGGCCGTGACGTTCTGGGTGCTCGGGGCGCTGGCGCTGGTCGGCGCGCTCGGGGTGGTGCTGGCGGTCAACGCCGTGTACTCGGCGATGTTCCTGGCGATGACGATGATCATCCTGGCCGTGTTCTACATGATCCAGGACGCGCTGTTTCTGGGCGTCGTCCAAGTCGTGGTCTACACCGGCGCGGTGATGATGCTGTTCCTGTTCGTGCTGATGCTGATCGGCGTGGACTCCGCGGAATCGCTGAAGGAGACGCTGCGCGGGCAGCGGGTCGCGGCGGTGGTCACCGGCATCGGGTTCGGCATCCTGCTGCTGGCCGGCACCGGCAACGTGGCGACCGGGGGGTTCGTCGGGCTCACCACCGCCAACGCGAACGGCAACGTGGAAGGCCTGGCGGCACTGATCTTTTCGCGTTACCTGTGGGCGTTCGAGTTGACCAGCGCGTTGCTGATCACGGCGGCGGTCGGCGCGATGGTGCTGGCGCACCGGGAGCGTTTCGAGCGCCGCAAGACGCAGCGAGAGCTCTCCGAGGAACGCTTCCGGCCCGGCGGGCACGCCACCCCGCTGCCCAGCCCGGGCGTCTACGCCCGTCATAACGCGGTGGACGTGGCCGCGCTGCTGCCCGACGGCTCGTACTCGGAGCTGTCGGTGTCACGGATACTGCACAGCCGTGGCGCGGACGGTCTGGAAACGTCCTCCGCCGAAGCCGTGAAAGGCGGCGCGTCATGAATCCGGCCAATTACCTTTACCTTTCGGCGCTGCTGTTCACCATCGGGGCCGCCGGGGTGCTGTTGCGCCGCAACGCCATCGTGATGTTCATGTGCGTCGAGCTGATGCTCAACGCCGTCAACCTGGCCTTCGTCACGTTCGCGCGGATGCACGGCCACCTGGACGGGCAGATGATCGCGTTTTTCACCATGGTGGTGGCCGCCTGCGAGGTCGTCATCGGCCTGGCCATCATCATGACGATTTTCCGTGCCCGCAAATCGGCGTCGGTCGACGACGCGAACCTACTCAAAGGCTGAAGAACGCCAACATGACTCACTACACCTGGCTGTTGGTGGCGCTGCCGCTGGCGGGTGCCGCGATCCTGCTGTTCGGGGGCAGACGCACCGACGCGTGGGGTCACCTGCTGGGCTGCGCCGCCGCCCTCGCGGCGTTCGGGGTGGGCGTGACGCTGCTCGCCGACATGCTCGGCCGCGGCGAGGCCGACCGCGCCATCCACCAGAAGCTGTTCACCTGGATTCCGGTCGGCGGGCTCCAGGTCGACTTCGGGCTGCAGATCGACCAGCTGTCCCTGTGTTTCGTGCTGCTGATCTCCGGTGTGGGATCGCTGATCCACATCTATTCGGTCGGCTACATGGCCGACGACCCGGACCGCCGCCGGTTTTTCGGCTACCTCAACCTGTTCCTGGCCTCGATGCTGCTGCTGGTGGTCGCCGACAACTACGTGGTGCTCTACGTCGGCTGGGAGGGCGTGGGCCTGGCCTCCTACCTGCTCATCGGTTTCTGGTATCACAAACCGTCGGCGGCCGCGGCGGCCAAGAAGGCGTTCGTGATGAACCGGGTCGGCGATGCCGGGTTGGCGTTGGGAATGTTCTTGATGTTCAGCACCTTCGGCACGCTGTCGTACGCCGGGGTGTTCGCCGGCGCGCCGGGGGCGAGTCGCGGCGTGCTGACCGCGATGGGATTGCTGCTGCTGTTGGGCGCCTGCGCCAAGTCCGCCCAGGTTCCGCTGCAGGCCTGGTTGGGCGACGCGATGGAGGGCCCCACGCCGGTGTCCGCGCTGATCCACGCCGCCACCATGGTGACCGCCGGTGTGTACCTGATCGTGCGGTCCAACCCCCTGTACAACCTGGCGCCCGGCGCGCAGCTGGCCGTGGTCGTCGTCGGCGCCGTCACGCTGCTGTTCGGGGCGATCATCGGCTGCGCCAAGGACGACATCAAGCGCGCGTTGGCGGCATCGACGATCAGCCAGATCGGCTACATGGTGCTCGCCGCCGGCCTGGGTCCGGCCGGCTACGCCTTCGCGATCATGCACCTGCTCACCCACGGTTTCTTCAAGGCCGGCCTGTTCCTCGGCTCCGGCGCGGTGATCCACGCGATGCACGAGGAACAAGACATGCGCCGCTACGGCGGCCTGCGCGCCGCCCTGCCGATCACGTTCGCCACGTTCGGGCTCGGATACCTGGCCATCATCGGCGTGCCGCCGTTCGCGGGCTTCTTCTCCAAGGACGCCATCATCGAGGCGGCGCTGGGCGCCGGCGGTGTCCAGGGTTATCTGCTGGGCGGGGCCGCGCTGCTGGGTGCCGGCATCACCGCGTTCTACATGACGCGGGTCATGCTGATGACCTTCTTCGGTGAAAAGCGTTGGGCGCCGGGCAGCCATCCGCACGAGGCGCCGGCGGTGATGACGTGGCCGATGATCCTGCTTGCCGTCGGCTCGGTGTTCTCCGGCGGCCTGTTCGCCATCGGCGGCACCCTGCCGCGCTGGCTCGAACCGGTCGTCGGAGCTCACGAAGAATCCGCCCGCGCCCTCCCAGCCTGGGCCAGCACAACCCTGGCGCTGGCTGTCGTCGCGGTCGGCATCGCGGTGGCCTACCGGATGTATGGCGCCGCGCCCATCCCCCGGGTGGCCCCCGTCCGGGTCTCGGCGCTCACCACCGCCGCACGCGCCGACCTCTACGGCGACGTCTTCAACGAGGAGGTGTTCATGCGCCCCGGCGCGCAACTGACACAGGCGTTGGTCGAAGTCGACAACGCGGGTGTGGACGGCTCGGTCAACGCGCTCGCGGCGCTGGTCGGTCGGACTTCGAATCGCCTGCGGCGACTGCAAACCGGCTTCGCCCGCAACTACGCATTGTCGATGCTGGCGGGCGCGGTGCTGGTGATCGCGCTGATCCTGGCGGTGAGGCTGTGGTGAGCGGGGCTTTCCTCAACGACGTTCCGTGGTGCAGCGTGCTGTGGCTGGTGCCGCTGGCGGGTTCGGTGCTGGTCATCCTGATGCCGCCGGGGCTGCGCCGGCTCGCCAAGTGGACCGGCCTGGTGGTCGGCGTGCTAACGCTGGCGGTGGCGATCGTCATCGCCGTCGGCTTCAAGACCGGGGGCCCGACCTACCAGTTCGTCGAAAGCCATCGGTGGATACCGGCTTTCGGTGCGGGCTACTCCCTCGGCGTGGACGGCATCGCGGTGGTGCTGGTGCTGCTGACCGCGGTGCTGATTCCGCTGCTCCAGGTGGCGGGCTGGAACGATGGTGGCGAGCGCAGAGCCCGCGGCGTGCACGCCTACGTCGCCCTGACGCTGGCTATCGAGTCGATGGTGCTGATCTCGGTGATCGCGCTGGACGTGTTGCTGTTCTACGTGTTCTTCGAGGCCATGCTCGTCCCGATGTACTTCCTGATCGGCGGCTTCGGGCAAGGCCGAGGCCGGTCGCGCGCCGCGGTGAAGTTCTTGTTGTACAACCTCTTCGGGGGGTTGATCATGCTGGCGGCGGTGATCGGACTGTATGTGGTGACCGCGCAGCACGGTTCGGGCACGTTCGACTTCCGCGACATCGTGGCGGGCGTCGCCTCGGGCCGCTACGGCGCGGACCCCGCGGTGTTCAAGGCGCTGTTCCTGGGCTTCATGTTCGCGTTCGCGGTCAAGGCCCCGCTGTGGCCTTTCCACCGCTGGCTGCCCGACGCCGCGGTCGAGGCCACACCGGCGACCGCGGTGCTGATGATGGCGGTGATGGACAAGGTCGGCACCTTCGGCATGCTGCGCTACTGTCTCCAGCTGTTTCCCAGCGCCTCAACGTATTTCCGTCCACTGGTCGTCGTGCTGGCCGTCATCGGGGTGGTCTACGGGGCGATCGTGGCGATCGGCCAGGCCGACATCATGCGGCTGATCGCCTACACCTCGATCTCGCATTTCGGGTTCATCATCCTGGGTATCTTCGTGATGACCAGCCAGGGGCAGAGCGGATCGACGCTGTACATGCTCAACCATGGCCTGTCCACCGCGGCGGTGTTCCTGATCGCGGGCTTCCTGATAACACGCCACGGCAGCCGGGCGATCGCCGACTACGGCGGCGTGCAGAAGGTGGCACCCGTCCTGGCGGGCACGTTCCTCGTCTCGGCCATGGCCACCCTGTCGCTGCCCGGCCTGGCGCCGTTCATCAGCGAATTCCTGGTGCTGCTGGGAACTTTCAACCGGTACTGGCTGGCGGCGGCGTTCGGCGTCACCGCGCTGGTGCTGTCGGCCGTCTACATGTTGTGGCTCTACCAGCGGGTGATGACCGGCCCGATCGCCAACGGCAACGAACGCATCGGTGACCTGAGGGCCCGCGAATTGGTTGTCGTCACACCGTTGATCGCGCTGCTGATCGTGATCGGGGTCTACCCCAAGCCGGTGCTGGACCTGATCAATCCCGCCGTCGAGAACACCATGACCACCATCGGCCAGCACGATCCCGCGCCGAGCGCGCCCCCCCGGACAGCCGAAGGACCGCACCGATGACCCTCCCCACGCCCAGCGTCGAGTACTTCCTGCTGTGCCCGATGCTGATCGTCTTCGGAATCGCCGTGGTCGGCGTGCTGGCCGAAGCGTTCCTGCCCAGGCGAATTCGCTATGGCACCCAGGTGACGCTCGCCCTCGGCGGCTTGGTCGCGGCATTCATCGCGGTCATCGTGGTGAGCCGCTCGATTCAGGCCTCCGGCCGCACCGCCGTGCTGGGCGCGGTGGCCATCGACCGACCGACCTTATATCTGCAGGGCACCGTGCTGCTGGTCTCGGCGCTGGCGGTCATCCTGATGGCCGAGCGGACGCAAGCAAAAGCGGAAAACAAAATGGCGGTGGGGGTCAACACCCACGGATACACGGGCGGGTTGGATTCCTTTACGCCGCAGGCGTCCGCGGTTCCCGGCAGCGACGCCGAGCGCGAGGCGGAGCGTGCCGGGGCCGCGCAGACGGAGCTCTTCCCGCTGGTGATGCTGTCCGTCGGCGGCATGATGGTGTTTCCCGCGTCCAATGACCTGCTGACGATGTTCGTTGCGCTGGAAGTCCTTTCGCTGCCCCTGTACCTGATCTGCGGGCTGGCCCGTCATCGCCGGCTGCTGTCCCAGGAAGCGGCGATGAAGTACTTCCTGCTGGGTGCGTTCTCGTCGGCGTTCTTCCTGTACGGCGTGGCGCTGCTCTACGGGGCGACCGGCACGCTGCTGCTGCCCGGTATCCGGGATTCGCTTGCCGCCCATGGCGATAGCTCGATGGCGTTGATCGGAGTCGCGCTGCTGTCGGTCGGCCTGCTGTTCAAAGTCGGCGCGGTGCCGTTCCACTCCTGGATTCCCGACGTCTACCAGGGCGCGCCCACGCCGATCACGGGGTTCATGGCGGCGGCCACCAAGGTCGCGGCGTTCGGCGCGCTGCTCCGGGTGGTCTACGTCGCGCTACCCCCGCTGCACGACCAGTGGCGCCCGGTGCTGTGGACGATATCGATCCTGACCATGGCGGTCGGCACCCTCACGGCGGTCAACCAGACCGACGTCAAGCGGATGCTGGCGTATTCGTCGGTCGCGCACGTCGGTTTCATCCTCACCGGCGTGATCGCCGACAATCCGGCGGGTCTTTCCGCCACGTTGTTCTATCTGGTCGCCTACAGCTTCAGCACCGTCGGCGCGTTCGCCGTGGTGAGCCTGATCCGCAACGCCCACGGCGTCGAGGACGCCACGCTGTCGCACTGGGCCGGGCTCGGGCAGCGCTCACCCATTGTGGGCGTGATGTTTTCGATGTTCCTATTGGCCTTCGCCGGCATCCCGCTGACGAGCGGATTCGTCAGCAAGCTCGCGGTGTTCGGGGCCGCCGCCCAGGGCGGGGCGGTGCCGTTGGTGATCATCGGTGTGATCGCCAGCGGTGTCGCCGCGTACTTCTACGTGCGGGTCATTGTGTCGATGTTCTTCACGGAGGCAACCGACGACACCCCGCAGGTGGTGGCGCCCGGCATCTTGAGCAAGGCCGCCATCGCCGTATGTGCCGCGGTCACAGTGCTTTTGGGGATCTTCCCGCAGCCGCTGCTCGACCTGGCCGATCACGCCGCCCAGCTGCTGCACTGAGTCAGCAGCCAGGCAACGCGGCTCAAGGGTTTAGTTGAAGAAACCCGACTGGCTGTTGCTCTTGTTGAAGTAGCCCGAGTCATGGCTGCCCGAGTTTCCGACGCCCGAGTCAATCGTGCCGGAGTTTCCAATACCCGACGTGTCGGTGCCCGAGTTGTTCCAGCCCGTGTTGAGGTAGCTGCCCGAGTTGTTGAAGCCCACGTTGTAGGCACCGCCGCCCGAGGGTCCCGTGTATTCGCCGCTGCCGGAGTTGAAGAAGCCCACATTGTTGCCGGCGCCGGAGTTGTAGAAGCCCACGTCGCCGCCGGCACCCGTGTTCCCAACGCCCGAGTCACCGCCGGCACCCGAGTTCGCGAAGCCCGCCTCGACCTGACCACCCGCCGCGTTCAGGAAGCCCGACGCGTTATTGGCCGCGTTCCCGTAGCCCGAGGTGTAATCGCCCGTGTTGAAGAAGCCCGAGGTGTCGCTGCTGCCCGTGTTCCCGAAGCCCGAGACCGTACCGAGGTCGGCCGAGCTGCCGAAGCCGGTGACGCCGCTGCCCGCGTTCGAGAAGCCGGTGTTCCAGCTCCCCGAGTTGTCGAATCCGGTGTTCCCGGTGCCCGAGTTGAAGAAGCCCGTGTTACCGGTGTACACGCCGAACGAGCCACCCGAGCTGGTGCCGCCGGAGTTGAAGCCACCGGTGTTCAGGAAGCCCGAGTTGAAGCTGCCCATGTTGACGGAGCCCGAGTTGTCGAATCCGGTGTTGTAGTAGCCCGCGTTCCCGAAGCCGACGTTTTGCAGGCCCGCGTTGAAGGCGCCCAGGTCGTAGGCGCCCGCGTTCAGGGCGCCCTGGGTGTGGGTGCCGGCGTTGGCGAAGCCCATGTCATAGGAGCCCGGGTTCAAGAACCCGGTGTCGACCGTGCCCGCATTGAACAAACCGGTGTCGTAGGTGCCGCTGTTGAACAAGCCGGTGTTGAAGCTGCCCGAGTTGAACAGGCCCGAGTTCGCCGTGCCCGTGTTGAACAGGCCCCAGTTTCCGCCGCCGCCCAAGCCGGCGACCCCGCCGCCGGAGTTGAAGAAGCCGGAGTTGTCGACGCCCGAGTTGAAGAGGCCGGTGTTGCCCGAGCCGGAGTTGAACCCGCCGAAACCTATCTGGTTGTTGCCGGTGAGCCCGATGCCGATGTCGTGGCTTCCGGTGTTGGCGAGGCCGAAGTTGAAGTTGCCGGTGTTGGCGAAGCCGAAGTTGAGGTTGCCGCTGTTGCCGAGGCCGAAGTTGAGGCTGCTGGTACTGAAGTTCAGGCCGCCGATGCCGATCTCGTTGTTGCCGGTCAGCCCGATGCCGATGTCCCCGCTGCCGGCGTTGCCGAAGCCTAAGTCGCTGTTGCCGAGGTTGGCGAAGCCGACGTTGCCGCTGCCGCTGTTGCCGCTGCCCAGGTTGTAGCTGCCGACGTTGCCGCTGCCCAGGTTGTAGCTGCCGACGTTGCCGTTACCCACGTTGTAGCTGGACGGGGTGCTGATGTGGGTGCTCCCGTCCCCACCCACCGGGCGGGTGTAGGCGCTTCCGTTACCGAAACCGAAGTTGTTGTTTCCGAAGTTGCCGAAGCCGACATTGCCGCTGCCGCTGTTCCCGGCGCCCACGTTGGCGTTGCCGCTGTTCCCGGCGCCCAGGTTGAAGTTGCCGGTGTTTCCGGCCCCCAGGTTGGCGTTGCCGCTGTTTCCGCCGCCCAGGTTGAAGTTGCCGAGGTTGCCGAGGCCCAGATTGAGGCCGCCGATCTGGGCGCTGACCTGGGCCGGCAGGTTCTCCAACAGCTGCGGCAGCGACGCCAGCTGCGTGGCCGCCGCCGACGCGCCACCGTGATACCCGACCATCGCGGCCACGTCAGCCGCCCACATCTGCTCGTACTCCGACTCCGCCGCCGCGATCGCCGGGGCGTTCTGGCCGAAGACGTTGGACATTACCAACTGCACCAGGCCAGAACGATTGGCCGCCACGGCCACCGGATGCACCGTCGCCGCCAACGCGGACTCAAACACGCTGGCTACCGCTTTGGCCGACGCGGCCGCCCCCGAGGCCTGGGTCGCGGCCGCGCTCAACCACCCCGAGTACGGCGCCGCCGCCGCGGCCATCGCCTGGGACGCCGGACCCTGCCAAGCCCCACCCACCAAGTTCGACGTCACCGAGGAAAACGATTCTGCCGCCGAACTCAACTCGGCGGCCAACCCATCCCAAGCGGCCGCGGCCGAAAGCATCGGCCCCGAACCCGCACCCGAGAACATCAGTAACGAAGTGATTTCCGGCGGAGCCGTCAAGAAGCTCATGAGCCTGTCCTTTCCTCGGTCTCCCGGGTCTCCCAGATCGGGGCAACGATTATTGATCCTCGGGACCTCACGTCCCGCCAAAGACTTAGGCGATCGCGCATATCGCTCGATCGGTGACAACAGACTAGGGAAATCGCGACGTGAAAACCTGCGTTTTCACAAACCTTTAATAAGCGATTCGCTCTGCGGCCAGCGAAAGGGCACGGCCCGTGTGTCAGGCGGTCGATCAGGTGAAGAACGGGCGCGTGGCCAGCACATAGATCGCCAGGACTCCCAGCGGCGCCGCCAGCGGCAACCACGGCAACTGCAGCGGGAACGATGTGGCGACCACTCCGGCGAGCGTAAACCCCGCGACCGCAACGACTGTCGGACGACTCCCCATGACGTCCCCCGGGGACGTGCCGGCTGCGTGGCGGCACGCCAGGTAGGCGGCGGCGCACAGTCCGGACAGTGCGGCAAGCACATGCGGTGGATCGGACAGCGCGATCGTGGCCGCCGACAGCAGCACGGCGAACGTCGCGGTCGGACGAGACGCCATTCCTACACCCACCGCGACCAGCGCTACCGCACCCGCCGCGAACGCCGGTCCATGGGACCCGACGGCGGCCAAGCCCACCATCAGCAGGCCGAAACCGGTCGACAAGGCACGTGCCATCGCTCTCACCTGAGCCGTCCCCGCACCCGACGCCGGCGATCCGGCAGCACCCCCATCGACTGCTCCAGGGTGCTGTCCCCTCGCCAAGACACGATGTCGACACCGATGGTGGCCATGTCGCGATACATGGCGGAGCGCTGCAACGCCCACATCCGATCCACCAGGGCATCCTGCTGGCCTTCGAACGGGGAGCCGTCGAGGATGTCGACCGCGAGCACGACGTGGCCGCGTTTGCGGAGGTCGATCAACGCCAGCGCGAATTCCGTATCGAGCAGCGTGGAGAACGCGATGACGATCGCCCCCACGGGAACGGCCGCGCGCGGCGCCAATGTGCCGGTCGTGTTTTCGAACTGCTCGCCGGCGCCGAGCACGGTGTCGAGCACCCGGTAGAACTGGCGCTGCCCGATGTCGGCACCGAGCCACCGCGGGCGGTTGCCGCCGAGGGCGACGATCCCGGCGCGATCACCGTGCCGCAACGCGGTCTGCACCACCTGAGCCGCGCCGCGTACCACCCGTTCGGTGGCCTCGGTCGCGGGACCCGCGGGCTGCCGATAGGTGTCGATCAGCACCACGACGTCGAGGGCACGGTCGGTCAGTCGTTGCGTCACGTGTAATTGGCGGCGGCGCGCGGTCACCGGCCAGTTCACCACCCGCAACTGGTCACCGGGCACGTAGGGGCGAATGTCGCCGTACTCGACGCCCGGGCCGATATGCCGGGTGAGGTGAGCGCCCAGGCGGTCGAGCAACTCGGTCTGCGGGATTGGCGTCGACTGCGGTGGCGTCAGCGGAAACACGATGACGTCGGCGGCGTCGACGGTGGCCGTTCCGGCCAGCAACCCGCCGCGGGCGACCACGTCGACCCGGGCCCGGATGGGATAGCGGCCCCACCGTTGTGCGGTTACCGCAACGGTTTTCGCGTGACGGGCATCGGAGTCGAGCACGTCGAGCCGCATGCCCGGGACGGCCGAAACCGTGAGCTCGGCCGGTCCGGCCGCCGCGGACTCTTCGGTTAACCACACGGTCAGCCGCGCCTGTTCGTTTTCAAAGCATCGCTGCGAATTCGGCTTACCGTGCACGCGGATCTTCGGCACCGGGCGCTGCCAGCTGATCGAACACAGCACACCGAGCAGCGGTGCCGCAAAGGCGATCAGCTGCCAGCGCGCGCCGATCACGGCGGCGGCCAGCGCGACCCCGGCGCAGGTCCCGATCGCCCGCGTCAGTTGCGATGCGCGCCAGCGGAATTCGACTTCACGGCCCTCAATCACAGCGAGCTCATCCGGTTCCCCCATTTGTTCGGGGCACCGGCAGACGCCGCAACAGTTCTTCGACGACGTCGGCGCCCTGAATCTTTCGCACCCACATCTCCGGACGCAGGGTGATCCGGTGTGCGACGGTGGCGATGGCGAGCGCCTTGACATCTTCGGGGATGACGTAGTCGCGACCGAGCAACAGCGCGCGGGCCCGGGCGAGCTGGACCAGGTCGAGCTCCGCGCGCGGGCTGGCGCCGACGGCGACCTGCGGATGGTGCCGGGTGGCGGTGGCCAGTGACACCACGTAGCCCAAGACGTCGTCGTGCACGGTCACCCGCTCGACCGATTCGCGCATCGCCAGCAGATCCTGAGCGTCCACCACCTGATTGACCATCGGTTCGGCCGCACCGCGTTCGAGGCGGCGGCGCAGCATCGAGGTCTCGTCCCGCTCGGAGAGGTACCGCAGTTCCAGCCGGATCGCGAACCGATCCAGCTGCGCCTCAGGCAGTGGATAGGTGCCCTCGTACTCGATCGGATTGTCGGTGGCAAGGACGATGAATGGCGTTGGCAGCTTATGCGTCTCGCCGTCGATGCTCACTTGGCCCTCGGCCATCGCCTCCAGCAGCGCCGCCTGCGTTTTGGGTGGCGTGCGGTTGATCTCGTCGGCGAGCAACAGGTTGGTGAACACGGGTCCGGCCCGGAACGTGAAGCGGCCCGACTGCATGTCGTAGATGGTCGAGCCGAGCAGGTCGGCGGGCAGCAGGTCCGGCGTGAACTGCACCCGGGTGAATCGCAGCCCCAATGCGGCGGCGAAAGACCTTGCGATGAGCGTCTTGCCGAGACCGGGCAGGTCTTCGATGAGAATGTGGCCGCGCGCGAGGACCGCGGTGAGGATGAGCGTGAGCGCCGAGCGCTTGCCCACCACCACACGTTCGATTTCGTCGAGCACCGCCTCGCAGTGTGCGGTGGTCTTACCAGCTGGCATAGCGACCGGCAGTGTCATACCTGCTCCAACTTCCGCAGAATCTCTTCCAGCGCCGCACGGCCGGGGCCGGGCTGGCGGTCAACGGCGCGTGCGACATTGTTCGGATTAACCCATTCCCACAGTTCGGCGCCGAAAAGCATGCGGCCGCTTGCGTGGTAGGCCGCCAAATCTTTGAATCGTCTTTGTCCCGTTGTCATTTCGTACCTCCGCGCGAGCATCGGACGCAGATGGCGATCCCAGTCGCCTCGGGTGGAATCCGCCCACCGGATCGTCGTCTCGGTGGCGGAAAGCCAGCGGCGCAACGAATCCCCCATATCGTCGGGGTCCAGCTCGACCGTGGGCTGGATTCCGCGTCCCAGGACATGCCGGACATTCAGCAGCACCAGGGCCAGGGCGGCGCCTGAGGCCGCCAGCAAGAACCGGCGATCGTGCAGTATCAGTGCCAACAGCTCCGTGCCGGCAATGAGGCAAACGCCCAACGCGATAAGCTTTTTCACAGGGGGCTCCGCAACTCCGCGAGCACCAGCCGCAGCACGTGTGCCGCCACCTCACGGTGTCCCTCGTCCATCACGTGGGGACTGAAGCGTGCCTCTTCGAACAGGTTCACCAACCGCACGGCGTTATCGCCATGCAGCGCATGGTGTTCGACGGCGCGGGCCAACACCTCGGTTGGGGTGTCGAAGTCCTGGGGGGCGGCTTCGGGAACGTTCGCGAGCTCATGTTCCATCACGGCGTAGCACGCGATGATCGCCTCCCGCGGTTCACGGCTGGCGTCGGCCATCTCGGCCAGTCCGCGCTCGGCCGCCCGCGCGAGAGAGTCCGAACGCGGCGCCGGCGCGGCGTATGGGGTGTCGTCGGCCGTGGCACCCGCTGCGGCCGCGCGCCACCGCCGCCGCGACATGATAAGCGATCCGGCGACAATCACCGCCAACGCCGGGACCGTGCCGGCGAGCAGGATTCCGAACATGTCCCCGCCGTCGTTTTGCGGGTGTTGCCGCGGCGGCGGGCCGGTGGCATGCCCCGACAGCGACGCGGTCTGGGCGGGGTCGGACGCGGAGGGGATGGCACCGTGCGGCACCAAGGGCCGGATCAGCAGCATCGCGATCAGCAGCCAGGCCGCGATCACCCCGAGTCCGATCAGCAACACGCGCCAACTCCGTCGGCCCTTGCCGGTGCCGAGCAGTTCGGACAGGTCTCCCACATTCGGTGCCGCGGCGCGGGGATCCCGCAACCGTGCAACGACCGCGATCGCCAGCAGGGTGAGCGTCGCGCTGAGGGCCGCTATGACGAATATCAACGCCGCCCGACCGCTGCCGGGCTCCGCGCGCACCGCACGACCTTGGGCCGGGAGGTATCCGCGCAGGGCGGCGGCGACAAAGATCAAGAGAACGATCAGGGCGACGACGCGCCCCGTCGGCTTGTCAATACCGGGCATTGGCACACCACTCGACCGGTCACCTGCCGCCTTTGCGGCACGGGCTTGTTTCATACTGGCACGTCAGGCGGCCAATCCGCCAGCAATGGCCGCGGTGGCACGAGGCGGCCGGGGGCCGTTTTGTGCACAGTGGGGGTTTTGTGCACAGATCGGGCGGTGAGACGGCCGGGCAGGCGGTATTCGCACAAGCGTTCGATAGCATTCGGGTGTGGGTTCCTCGATCAGCGCCGAGCAGGCACGCGAACGCATCAGCGCCGCGCTGGATGCGATCGACGCCGCCCAGGACCTGCTGCGCGAGACCAGCTCGGATCTGGTCGGCAACCATTTCCGCGTCGGGGTCGCTGAGCGGCTCGAAACTCAGGAACGCACCAACCGCGGACTGTATCGGGTCTTCGGCGAGATCGCCGAACCCCCCGACGGCAGCGAATCCGTCCCCGCGGTCCGCGAGATGCTATGGGCGCGACTACGCGTGCCTCCCAAAGAAAGTCCTGCGCCGCTTTCGGCTCGCCGCCCGCCTCCGGCCGAGGCGCTGCCTGACCGGCCCCCCACGCCCCCCGGAGCTGCCGGAGCTGGCGGCCGCCGTGCAAGCCCGACGAACTCCTCCACACCGACCCCGATCCACCCGAAGAGGACACGGGCGGACCTGGCGCACCGGGACCAGTGGGACCGCCGGGCGCCCCAGAACGGTAACCCTCGCCAGGTCGAGCTCGCCGGTGGGACACTGAGCGGGTGCCCCCGTATCGTGACCTGGCCGCGTTCGACGATCGAGCGCCCGGGTATGACCTTGGCTGGCGTGGTCGGCTGCACCATGAAATTGGCGACCGGACCGCCGATCTCGCCGTCGCGACCACCGCCTCTCCCGGTCAAGTGCTGGATGTGGGGTCCGGGACCGGTTACCTGCTGCGCACCCTGGCCCGCCGTTACCCGGCTGCCCAACAGCTTTGCGGCATCGACCCCGCACCCCAAATGGTCGAAACCGCAAGGACTTTCACTCACGACGATCGATTGAGCTTTACCGTCGGGGTGGCCGAGCGGCTCGGCTACCCCGACGCCACCTTTGACCTCGTCGTCAGCACGACATCGTTCGATCACTGGGCCGACCAACAAGCCGGACTCGTCGAATGCGCCCGGGTGCTGCGCCCCGGTGGTCACCTGGTGCTCGTCGACCAGTTCTCGCGGTGGCTGCTGCCAACCCTGGCCACCAGCCGCCGGGGTAAAGCCCGCACCAAGAGCCGCGCCACCGGCCTCGTGCTCCGCGCGGGGTTTGCTTCCCCGCACTGGCACAGGTTGTACGCCGTGGTTATCAAGGCCGTGACGGCAACCAAGCCGCGTCCCACGGCTAGCCCAGCGTGAACGGCCGGAAGCTGCCGTCGAGCACCTGCAGATGCCCGATCGTGCGCCCGGTGACCACCGCCGGGTCCGCCAGTGCCAATTCCACTGCTGCCCAAGCGAATTCATCCGCCGACGCGGTGTCCACAAATTCGCGGGCGTAGTAGGCCAGCCCCGGCGTGAGGATCGGCTTGGAGGGCGATAGCGCGTTTACCGCGATGTTGTGGCCGGCGAGATCGAATGCCGCGCATTGGGTGAGGTGCTCGAGCGCCGCCTTGGACCCGCCGTAACCGGGCAGGACCCCGCCGCCGCGTTCCGGATAGGGTCCGTCGCCGGGCAACCGCGACGCGACCGAGGTGATGTTGACGACCGCGCCGCCACCCGCGTCGATCATGTCGGGGCACACCAGTTGCATCAGCTCGTAGGCGGCGAAGACCGCAATGTCGAAATGCCGGCGATACGCGGCCAACGGCGTACCAAGGAACGGCGGCCAATCCGGTTTGCCGCCGCCCGATGCAGACTTAGCCGCCGCCGACGCGGGCTTAGCACGCGGCTCGGCGCCGCCGACCGGCGGGCGCCCCGGTGCGGTAAACGCCGCATTGTTCACCAGAATGGTGATGGGGCCCAACGCATCTCGCGCCGAACCCACCAGTCGGGCGATGTCGTCGCGGTCGGTCAGATCGGCCCGGACCGCCGCCGCGCGCCCGCCCGCCGCCTCGATGTCGGCGACCGTCTCACCGATGGTTCCCGGCAGCCGGTCATCCCACACCTGTTCGGTGCGCCCCGCGACGGCGACGGCGGCGCCCTCCGCGGCAAGGGCCAGCGCGATCGCCCGCCCCAGGCCGCGGCTGGCGCCGGTGACGATCGCGGCCCGTCCCGCCAGTCGCCGCGTCACCCCGTCACCCCATGCACGACGATGGCGGCGGTCTGCGCCACCCACGTGTCATCCAGCGGCTCGTCCGGGCGCAGCAGCATCCGCAGCATCGTCGCTCCCCCAATCAACTCGATCAACCGATCCGGGTCCACGCCGGGATGCGCCTCACCCCGGTCGACGGCCTCGCCCAGCCGTATCCGCACCGCGGTGAACAGGTCGGTGAAGCGTGACATGACGCGGGCGTTGAGGGCGGGATCGGCCGTCATGTCGGCCACCAGGCCGGGCAACGCCGCGCGCACCACCGGGGTGGTGAACACATCGCGGGTGGCCTCGATCATCATCCGGACGTCGGCGGCGATGTCGCCGGCCGGCGACTCCAGCGCGGTGGGCGCCGTCGGGAACGCCGTCTCGTGCACCAGCTCGGCCTTGCTCGACCACCGGCGGTACAGGGCCGATTTCGTGGTGCCGGCGCGCTCGGCCACCGCCGCCAGGCTGAGGTTCGAATAGCCGATCTCCACAAGCAGTTCCGCGGTCGCCGACAGGATGGCCGAGTCGATGCGCGGATCCCGGGGCCTCCCGGCGCCGGGGGCCTTGTCAAGGGCGGATGGGTCTGCTTTCATAACGCTACCTACCGTATCGTAATTGCCGCGAGGAAGTCTCGGCGAATGGAGGCAACTGTGGCCAATGAACCGGTAATCGGAGAGATCGACCGACTGCAGCGCTCGAGCCGTGACGTCACCACCCTGCCGGCGGTGATGTCGAAATGGCTGTCGACCGTGTTACCCGGCGGGGCCGAGAATCCAGAGCCCGAGGTGACCGTGGAAAGCGGCGTGGACTCGACGGGCATGTCGTCGGAGACCATCATCCTGACCGCCCGCTGGCGGCAGGACGGGCGGCCGATCGAGCAAAAGCTGGTGGCGCGGGTGGCACCCACCGCCGAGGACGTGCAGGTCTTCCCGACGTATCGACTCGACCACCAATTCGAGGTGATACGAAAGGTCGGCGAACTCACCGAGGTCCCCGTCCCGCGCGTGCGCTGGCTCGAGACCACCGGCGACGTCCTGGGCACGCCCTTCTTCGTGATGGACTACGTCGACGGCGTGGTGCCGCCCGACGTCATGCCCTACACCTTCGGCGGCAACTGGTTCGCCGACGCGCCCGCCGAGCGTCAGCGCGAACTGCAGGACACCACCGTCGGCCTGCTGGCCGCCCTGCATTCAATCCCCAACGCGGAGAAGACATTCCCCTTCCTTTCCGGGCAACGGGAGGGCGACACGGCGCTGCGCAGGCATTTCAACTGGGTGCGATCCTGGTACGACTTCGCGGTGCCCGACATCGGCCGATCGCCCTTGCTGGAACGGACCTTCGACTGGCTGGAAGACAACTGGCCGGCCGAGGCGGCCGCGCGCGAGCCCGTGCTGCTCTGGGGCGACGCCCGGGTGGGCAACGTGTTGTACCGCGACTTTCGGCCGGTGGCGGTGCTGGACTGGGAGATGGTGACGCTGGGGCCGCGCGAGCTGGACGTGGCGTGGATGATCTACGCGCACATGGTTTTTCAGGAACTGGCCGGTTTGGCGACGCTGCCGGGCCTGCCGGAGGTGATGCGTGAAGAGGACGTCCGCGCCACCTACCGGCGACTCACCGGCGTGGAAGTGGGCGACCTGCGGTGGTTTTACGCCTACTCCGGGGTGATGTGGGCTTGCGTGTTCATGCGTACCGGCGCGCGGCGGGTGCACTTCGGCGAGGTCGACAAACCCGATGATGTCGAGTCGCTGTTCTACCACGCCGGATTGATGAAACGTCTTATCGGAGAGGATCAGTAATGCCGCAAGCGCTAGGCCCGCTCGACGAGTTCCCGGTACATCAGCTTCCGCAGCCGATCGCGTGGCCGGGCTCCTCGGACCGCAACTTCTACGACCGCTCCTACTTCAACGCCCACGACCGCACCGGAAACATCTTTGTGATCAGCGGCATCGGCTACTACCCGAACCTGGGCGTGAAGGACGCGTTCGTGCTCATCCGCCGCGGGGACACCCAGACAGCGGTGCACCTGTCCGACGCCATCGACCAGGACCGGCTCAACCAGAACGTCAACGGCTACCGCATCGAGGTGATCGAGCCGCTGCGCAAACTGCGCCTGATCCTCGACGAAACCGAAGGCATCGCAGCCGATCTCACCTGGGAAGGCCTGTTCGACGTCGTCCAGGAACAGCCGCACGTCCTGCGGTCCGGCAACCGGGTGACGCTCGATGCCCAGCGGTTCGCCCAGCTCGGCAGCTGGAGCGGCCGCATCGCCGTCGACGGCGAGGAGATCGCCGTCGACCCCGCGACCTGGCTCGGCAGCCGCGACCGGTCCTGGGGCATCCGGCCGATCGGTGAGCCCGAGCCCGCGGGCCGGCCCGCCGACCCGCCATTCGAGGGCATGTGGTGGCTTTACGTGCCAATGGCTTTCGACGACTTCGCCATCGTGCTGATCATCCAGGAGGAGCCCAACGGGTTCCGCTCACTCAACGACTGCACCCGGGTGTGGCGCGACGGCCGCGTCGAGCAGTTGGGCTGGCCACGGGTCAAAATCCACTACCGTTCCGGCACCCGCATCCCGACCGGCGCCACGATCGACGCGACCACCCCCGACGGCACTCCGGTGCACTTCGACGTGGAGTCCAAGCTTCCGGTCCCCATCCACGTCGGCGGCGGCTACGGCGGCGACTCGGACTGGCTGCACGGCATGTGGAAGGGCGAAAAGTTCGTCGAACGGCTGACCTACGACATGACCGACCCGGCGATCGTCGCGCGGTCAGGCTTCGGCGTGATCGACCATGTGGGCCGCGCGCTGTGCCGCGACGGCGACTCCGAACCGGTGGAGGGTTGGGGTCTTTACGAGCACGGCGCGCTGGGCCGCCACGACCCGACCGGTTTCAAAGACTGGTTAACGGTGGCGCCGTAATCGGTATCCGGCGCCGGGGTGGTCGTCAGCCAACAGCGGTCCGGTGCCCCCGAGCCGTTCGCGCAGGGTGGAACGCGGCACGTGCCCCGGGACCCGCCCGCGGCGCCGCAGCTCCGGCACCACGAACTTCGCAAAGTCGACGAAGGTGCCCGGAGTCGTGACGTAGGCCAGATTGAACCCGTCGACATCGGCTTCGGCTACCCACCGCTCGAGTTCGTCGGCGACCTCGGTCGGCGAACCGGTCACGACCGGGCCGCGGCCGCCGATGCCTATCTCCTCGGCCAGTTCCCGCACCGTCCAGGTGCGCTCGGGAGCGGCGGTGGTGAAGGAGGCCAGCGCCGACCGGTTCGCGTCGGTCTCGACGTACCGCAACGGCTCGTCGGGGTCGAGTTCCGCCAGGTCGATCCCGGTCCAGCCGCCGAACAGCGCCAACGCGCCGGCGGGACTGACGGACCGGCGGTATTCGTCCAGCTTGGCGACGGCCCGCTCGTGGGTTTCGGCGACCACCGGGGTGACCATGGTGAATACCTTGATGGAACGGGGATCGCGGCCCAGCTCGGCGGCGGCCGTTCGCAGTGCCCGCACGGGACCACCCACGACCTGCGGCGTCGGGCCGGAGACGAACACCGCCTCGGCGTGGGCCGCGGCGAACCTGACGCCCCGCGACGAGGCGCCGGCCTGGAACAGCACGGGGGTGCGTTGCGGCGACGGCTCGCACAAAAACGGACCGGGGACGGAGAAATAGCGGCCCTTGTGCTCGATGTCGTGCACCTTCGCCGGGTCGGTGAACACTCCCCTTTCGCGGTCGCGCACCACGGCGTCGGATTCCCACGACGCTTCCCACAGCTTGTAACAAACCTCGAGATACTCGTCGGCGATCTCGTAGCGCTGGTCGTGCGGAATCTGCGCGTCCAGGCCGAGATTGCGTGCGGCACTGTCCAAATAGGAGGTGACGATGTTCCACGCCACGCGGCCGTCGGTGAGGTGATCCAGCGTGGACAACCTGCGCGCCAGCGCGTAGGGCTGCTCGTAGGTCAGCGACAGCGTGATCCCGAACCCCAGGGTCTCGGTCACGGCGGCCATCGCCGAAACGGCCGCGGTCGGGTCGTTGACCGGGAACTGCGCGGCATCGAGGACCGCCGCGTCCCGTGAGGCCCCGTACACGTCGTAGACGCCGAGCACGTCGGCGAGGAACAGCGCATCAAACCCGCCGGCTTCCAGAATGCGGGCCAGTTCGGTCCAGTAGCCGAGTTCCCGGTACCGGTAGCCTTGGTCGTCGGGATGGCGCCACAGCCCCGCCGACTGGTGCCCGACGCAGGCCATGTCGAAGGCGTTGAGAAAGATCCTGCTCATGAACTCACCCCGCAGTCACCCGATTGTGTCCCCGCAGGTCTCCCGCGCCGCATAGGCGGCCGCGACCGTGATCGCCGACCCGCTTCCCGCCGCCACGAAGAACAATGCCAGGGCCACGACGCCGGCAAGTGCGCCGAACAGATACGGTGGCCGCCGGCCGATCCGATCCGACAGCACCGCCCATCCCGGCGTGCTGGCGAATCCGAGAGCCGACGATATCAGCACCGCGATCAAACCGATCCCGTTGCCCTTGCCGAATGAATCCTGAAGGTAAGTAAGCGAATACGTGGTCAGCAGGACGAACAGCGCAATCTGTGATAGCCGTAACCCCGTGGTGATCAAGACATTACGCGGATCGGTGCGCAGCACCTCTACCACCGGCAGGCGGCTGAGCTTATCGAGTTGCTTAACGCGTTCGAAGACCTCGGCATCGCCCAACCTGAGTCGGACAAACACCCCAAGGGCTACCAGAAAAATGCTGAGCAGGAAGGGTATTCGCCATCCGAACGCAAGGAAGGCGGCAGCGCCGGTGAACTTTCGGGTCAGGTAGAAGACGGACGTCGCCAGCAACATACCGGCCGGGGAGCCCAGCTGGGTGAAGCTGCCGAACAGTCCTCGGTGGCCGGCCGGCGCATGCTCCACGGACAACACGGCGGCGCCTCCCCATTCGGCGCCCACGGCAAGCCCCTGTAACACACGTAGAACCGCCAACAGCGTCGGCGCGAGCAGACCCGCCTCGGCATAGGTCGGCAGCACTCCGATCGCGGTCGTGACGAGACCCATCGACAGCAACGCGGCCACCAGAACGGCCTTACGCCCCAGCCGATCCCCGAAGTGACCCGACACGATGGCACCGATCGGCCGCGCGCCGAACCCGGCGGCGTAGGTGGCAAACGAGGCCAAGGTTCCGCCCGTCGCGGAAACGTTGGGAAAGAAAAGCGGTTTGAACACGAGCGCCGACGCCGTCGCGTAAAGGTAGAAGTCGTACCACTCGATGGTGGTGCCGATCATGCTGCCGACCGCTACCGTCCGCAGACGGGGTTTCCGGTCGGCCGTCGAGGGAGGATCCGTGATGATCACGTGGTGGCAGGCTAGCCAACGCGTCGACGTCGGCGAATGTTTGCCATCGCCGTGATGCGAACGTGCGCGCTACCCTTCGCGGTTCAGCTCGTCGATGATCGCGGCCAGGATCTCGGGCCCGATGGGCGCCGGCTGATACAGGCACACGGTGTCCGAGACGCCGTCGACGCGATCGCGGATGTGGGCGGCGACCTCCGCGGGTGTGCCGCAGGCGGCCATGGTGTGCATCATCTCGTCGTCGATGAGCCCGCCCATCTCCTGCCAGCGGCCCTGTTTGGACATCGTGTTGAGTTCGGGCTGCAGGTCCTCCCAGCCGTGGGCGGCCAGCACCGGCCGGTACGCCGGGGTCGACCCGTAGAACGCCAGCAGCTGACGGGTGCCCGCGTCGGCCCGTTCCCGGTCGGCGTCGGTGTCGCCCGCCGACACGATGATCTCGGGAATGACGGCGAACTCGTCGGGCCGCCGGCCGCTGGCCTGCAGCCCGTCGCGCACCGCGGGCATCGTGGCATCGCGCAGGAACCTTGTGGAGCCGAACGGCATCACCAGCAGGCCGTCGGCGTGCTCGGCGGCGGCGCGGGTCAGCCTCGGCCCGAGGGCGCCGACATAGATCGGCGGCGGGCCATAGGGGTTCGGGCCCGGGTTGAAGGCCGGAGTCATCAGCGTGTGCCGATAGTAGTCGCCCCGAAAGTTCAAGCGGCCACCGGAGTTCCAGGCTTCGAAGATCGCGCGCAGCGCGGCGATCAGCTCGGTCATGCGGGCCACCGGGTGGTCGAACTGCGCCCCGAACCGCTTCTCGATCTGCGGGCGAATCTGGGTGCCGAGGCCGAGGAAGAAGCGCCCGCCGCTGAGCAGCTGGTGATCGTTAGCCTGGTGCGCCAGGTGGATCGGATTGCGCGGAAACGCGATGGCCACGTTGGTCATCAGGTCCAGGTCGCCCACGGTGGCGGCCAGCGTCAGCGGGGCGAACACGTCGTGCTGACCCTCGAAGGTGGCAACACCGCTGGCCCCGGCGTCGCGCAGCGCCCGCGCACGCTCGACGGCGTCGGTGGGCCCGTACAACGCGGTGAAGACTCTCATGTACCTGCTTAACCGTTCCGGGCGTGCAACCGCCCTGGAAAGGCGGGCGATCGAAATTTATCCTACGAATCCGTCAAAATGCGGTTGACTAGGGGACGTGCCAAAGCCGCCGCGGGTTGTCGACGTTGTCGTGGTCGGTGCCGGCTTTGCCGGGCTTTCCGCGGCGCGGGAGCTGACGCGACAGGGCCATGACGTGCTGGTCTTCGAGGGCCGTGACCGGGTCGGCGGCCGCTCGTTCACCGGCAGTGTTGCGGGGTTGCCCGCCGATCTGGGCGGCACCTTCGTCGGCCCGACCCAAGACGCCGTCCTCGCGCTGGCGGCCGAGCTTGCGGTCCCGACCATTCCGACCCACAACGACGGTAAGAACGTGATCCACTGGCGCGGCTGGGTGCGTCCCTACCGCGGCACCATCCCCAAGCTTTCGCTGACCGGACTGCTCGACATCGGCCGGCTGCGTTGGCAATTCGAAAGGATCGCCCGCGGCATTCCGGTGGCGGCCCCCTGGGACGCTCGCCGCGCCCGCGAGCTGGACGGCATGTCGCTCGGCAAGTGGTTGCGCTCGGTGCGCGCCACCGCCTCGTCGCGCGATCTGCTGGCCATCGTGGCCCGGGTGACCTGGGGGTGCGAACCCGACGACGTGTCGATGCTGCACGCCGCCCGCTACACGCACGCCGCCGGCGGGCTGGACCGGCTGCTCGACGTCGAAAACGGTGCCCAGCAGGACCGTTTCCGCGGCGGCACCCAGCAGATCGCCGAGGCGGCGGCCGCCGAACTGGGCTCGCGCGTCGTGCTCAACGCACCGGTCCGCCGCATCGACCGGCACGGCGCGGGCGTGACGGTCACCAGCGACGCCGGCGCGGCCGAGGCCGGGTTCGTCATCGTCGCGATCCCGCCGGCCCATCGCGCGGCGATCGAGTTCGCTCCCCCACTGCCCGCCGAGTACGCACAGCTCGCCCAGCACTGGCCGCAGGGCCGGCTCAGCAAGGCCTACGCGGCCTATGAGACGCCGTTCTGGCGGGCCGATGGATTCTCCGGCCAGGCGCTGTCGGACAAGGGCCCGGTGTTCATCACCTTCGACGTCAGTCCGCACGCCGACGGGCCGGGCATCCTGATGGGCTTCGTCGACGCCCGCGCGTTCGACTCGCTACCCGCCGAGCAGCGCCGCCGCGACGCGCTGCGCTGCCTCGCGAGGCTGTTCGGCGACGCGGCGCTCAAACCCCTCGACTATGTCGACTACCGTTGGGGCGCAGAGGATTTCGCGCCGGGTGGTCCGACGGCCGCGGTACCGCCGGGGTCATGGACGCGGTTCGGACAGTGGTTGCGCGAACCGGTCGGGCCGATCCACTGGGCCGGCACCGAGACCGCGGACGAATGGACCGGGTTTCTCGACGGCGCCGTCAGGTCGGGCCAGCGGGCGGCCGCCGAGATCACGGCGTTGCTATGAGCTGATCCGGACGTCGTGGGTCACCGATTCCGCGAGTGCCCGCAGGTGCCGGCTCACCTCACCGGGCTGCTCCAGCATCGAGCAGTGGCCGCCGGGCAGCTCGACCAGGCCGACGATGTTGGGCGCGGTGCGGGCGATCCTGCGGGACTGGCTGATCGGCGTCAGCCGATCGCGTTCGCTGCCGATGACCAGGGTGGGCACCGTCAATCCGTCCAGGTCCAGATGCCGCGATCCCAACGCGTCGACGAGCATCTTCGCACAGCCCCCGCGTCCGGCGGGCGCTGTCTTGGCGAACAACTCGTTGACGACTCGCGCGGCGCTCGGGTCGGCGTCGCGTCCGACCGCCAGCATCGCGACCAGGTAACGGCTCGGGATCCCGGCCGCGGGCGGTAGGGGAAACCCGCCGAACGCGTTGATCAGGGCACGCGCGGCCAGGACTCGCGCCGGCGAGAACTCGCGCGGCACCGACAGCAGTTTCACCTCCCGCACCAAATCCCCGGTGGTGGTGTTGATCAGCGCGACGGCATCGGCGCGCCGCCGCACCTTGTGCCGGTAGTGCGCCGACCAGGCGGCGATGGTGATGCCGCCCATCGAATGCCCGGCCAGCACCGCGCGCTCGCGCGGCGCCAACGTCGCCTCCAACACCGAATCCAGGTCGGACGCAAGGTGTTTCAGGCTGTAGCCGCCGCGGCGCGGAACGCCGCTGCGCCCATGGCCGCGATGGTCGAACGCGATCACCCGGTAATCGGCGGCCAGGTCCGCGATCTGGTGCGCCCACGCCCGGATCGCGCAGGTGATGCCGTGCGTCAGCACAATCGGATAGCCGTCGGCCGGCCCGAAAACCTCGGCGTGCAACGGGGTTCCGTCGGCCGCGCGCACGGTTACGGTGCGGCACGGCGGTAGTCCGTCCGGGAGCCGCTCGGTTGTGCGAGTCGATCGCCGAGCACCCATCGCCGCTCCCCCTTCGAACGCGGCCGCATTGCCGCACCCTGGATGGTGGGGAGTTTAGCCCGAAGTCAACGCCGAACGGATCCAAATCGGCCGAATACACGCCGGGAATTTCGGCACGACCGTCCAATAACTAAACGCAAAGCGCCGCGCCGGTTGCGATGTGAGACCCTGACAGCCATGTCCCCGGTGTCCCGTCGGGAGTTCTTCGCTGCAACGACGAGCGTGGTCGGCGGCGGGCTGATGGCCGCCTGCGGGTCGGGTCGCCGGCCGGCACCGGACACCGAGTCGGTGCTCGTCGTCGGCGCCGGGATGGCGGGCCTGTCGGCCGCGCGTAGCCTCGCCGACGCGGGGCGGCCGGTGCGCGTCATCGAAGCCCGGGATCGCATCGGCGGCAGGGTATACACCAACCGCGACTGGGGCGTGCCGCTCGAGATGGGCGCGTCCTGGATCCACGGCGCGACGGACAATCCGCTGATGGAGCTGGCGCAGCGGGCGCGGGCGCAGCTCGTCCCGACCGACTACTACGGGTGGGCGAAGCTTGCGGTCGATCCCCAGCTGCAGCCGCTGAACTACGACCCGAAAACCTGGCGCGAGTTCGTGGAACGGGCCCGTGACCGGGTCGACGGCGGGAGCCTCGGCGCCGCCGTCGACTCGGCGGCTACCAGCGCGGGGCTTTCCGATGCCGACCACGCCCAGTTGGCTTTCTATCTGACCACCGAGATCGAGGACGAATACGCCGCCGACGCAAACCAGCTGTCCGCCAAGACATTTGACAAGGGCGAATACGCCGGTGGCGAACAGGACGTCATCACCAGCGGCTACGACGCCCTGCCGCGGCTGCTTGCCGACGGCCTTCATATCGTGCTGAATACGCCGGTGACCGCGATCGCCCGGCGCGACGACTCCGTCGTCGTGCGGGCCGGAAACCGATCGTTCGAGGGACCCGCCGTGATCGTCACGGTTCCCCTCGGCGTGCTGAAATCCGGTGCGATCGCGTTCGACCCGCCCCTTCCCGACGGACACACCCACGCGGTGAACGCGCTGGGGTTCGGCGTGCTGTCCAAGAGCTACTTCCGCTTCGACCGGCGAACCTGGAACGTGGAGAACGCCTTCTACCAATTCCTCGGCGCCGGGCCGGGCCTGTGGTCGCAGTGGTTCACCCTGCCGAGCGCCGCGGGCCCAATCGTGTTGGCTTTCAACGCCGGTGACCGCGGCCGGTCGGTGGAGTCGTCCTCCCCCGGTGACCTGATGGCCGGCGCGCTGCCCGTCGCCCGCCGGCTGTTCGGCGATGACATCTCCCCGGTCGAGGTGCGAACCTCAGATTGGACCGTCGACCCCTACGCGCGCGGCACATATTCGTTTCACGCGCCCGGATCCGGCCTCGACGACCGGCGCCGGCTGCAGGAACCGATCGGCGACCGGCTTTACCTGGCGGGTGAGGCCGTCGGCGTCAACAATCCGGCGACCGTGACCGGCGCCGTGGTCAGTGGCCGCTACGCCGCCGGCCAATTGATGCACCGATTGAGCGGTTAAGGGCATCTGTCTATGCAGACCGGGCATGCGTAGCGTCGGATGTGTTCGTTTCTAGAGGAGGTCTGACATGCCGAACGAAGAACAGCGGGGCCAAGCTGCGCTCGACAGTTTCCTGGACATGTGGGTGACGGGCACGACGGCCGGGCGGCGTGCGCCGGTCTTGCGTCGACCCGGCGAGGTCGGCCTGGACTACGAAGACGTGTTCTTTCCGTCGATGGACGGCGTATCGCTCGAAGGCTGGTTTATCCCCGCCGATTCGGACACGTTGATCATCCACAACCATTTCCTGCCCGGGAATCGCTACGGCTACCCGGGGCATCTGCCGGAGTTTGGCGGCCTGGGTGGATTCGAGGTGAACTTCCTGCCTGAGTACAAGGCCTTGCACGACGCGGGCTACAACATCCTGGCCTACGACATCCGCAACCACGGGTTGAGCGGATCGGGAAACGGCGGCACGGCCGGCATCGGCCTGCTGGAGTACCGCGACGTGATCGGATCCGTCCGGTATGCGAAGTCGCGACCCGACACCGCCTCCATGACGACGTTCCTGCTCAGCGTGTGTTTGGGCGCCGACTCGACATGCGTTGCCATGGCCAAGCATCCGGAGGAATTCGAGCACATCAAGTCGCTCATCCTGCTGCAACCGGTGTCAGGCAGCTACCTCATCGAGGAGTTCGTCAAGGCCAACGACATCCCCGACGGCTACCAGCGGTTCGACCGGGCGCTTCACGAGCGGACCGGTTTCCACCTCGTCGAGCAGTCGCCGCTCGAATACGCCAAGTCGATCCGCGTCCCCACCCTCGTGGCCCAGGTTCATGACGACTCGATGACCCGGCCCGAGGACGTGCAGTCGATTTATGACGCCATCCCCGTCGACGACAAGAAGCTGGTGTGGATCGAGGGGACGACCCGTCGCTTCGACGGCTACAACTACTTCGGCGCACACCCCGAGGTCCCGATCGACTGGTTCAACGCGCACGCCGGCTAGCTACTCCGGCACCGCGTTTGCGCAGGCATCGAGGATCGCAAGGAAGTTCGAGCGCAGCAGCCGATAGCTGACGGCCTCCAGCAGCCTGCCCCCGGCCCAAGCCGGATGGGTGTAGTTGCTGCGCCAGTCCACGTGGGTGCCGTCGCCGGATTCGGTGAACGTCAGCGTGCCGCCCTCGTGATCGAACGGCGGGAACGATCTGATGATGAGGTACGAGTAACTGCGCGGACGGTCGTAGGCCGTGATCTTTTCCCGGAACCACATGCCGACCCCGATCACCTCGCGCACCGCGCCCGCCCCGGGCCCCGGCGAATCCTTCGCGTAGCGCGCCTTGAGCGCCAGCGGGGCGGCGGCCAGGTTGACCGGGTCGGCCAGCCAGTCGAAGACCCGTTCGGCGGGCGCGGCGATGGTGCGCTCCACGTGAATCTCGGCCATGCGATCTCCTACCGGGCGGTAACGGCGTTGTCGATGTCCATGCTAGGCGCCGACGGCACGTGACCGCCCACGTCGTGGGTGGGCGCCTCGGTTGGTCCGTTTGCACCGGCCGTGCGGTGGTACCCAACCGGTCGGGCCGCAGTGCCGTGACGAAAAGCGAAGGACAGCAAGCGCCATGAACACCGACCACACGTCCGACCCCAAGCAGCGCGATCTCGAGCCGTCGCGGGTGCGCCGCGACACCGGATACCTGACCACCCAGCAGGGCGTCCGGGTCGACCACACCGACGATTCGCTGACCGTCGGCGAGCGGGGACCCACGCTGCTGGAGGACTTTCACGCCCGGGAGAAGATCACCCATTTCGACCACGAGCGCATCCCGGAGCGGGTGGTTCACGCGCGCGGGGCCGGCGCGTACGGCTTCTTCGAACCGTATGACGACTGGCTGGCCGAGTACACCGCGGCGAAATTCCTGACCACGCCGGGCGCCCGCACCCCCGTGTTCGTGCGGTTCTCCACGGTCGCCGGGTCGCGCGGTTCGGCCGACACGGTCCGCGACGTGCGTGGCTTTGCCACCAAGTTCTACACGGAGCAGGGCAACTACGACCTGGTGGGCAACAACTTCCCGGTCTTCTTCATCCAGGACGGCATCAAGTTCCCCGACTTCGTCCACGCGGTAAAACCGGAGCCGCACAACGAGATTCCGCAGGCGGCGTCGGCCCACGACACGTTGTGGGACTTCGTCTCGCTGCAGCCCGAGACGCTGCACACCATCATGTGGCTGATGTCGGATCGGGCGTTGCCGCGCAGCTACCGCATGATGCAGGGCTTCGGCGTGCACACGTTCCGGCTGGTCAACGACCGCGGCGAGGGCACTTTCGTGAAGTTTCACTGGAAGCCGCGCCTGGGCACGCATTCGCTGATCTGGGACGAGGCGCAAAAGATCGCCGGCAAGGACCCCGATTACAACCGGCGCGACCTGTGGGAGGCCATCGAGTCCGGCCAGCATCCCGAGTGGGAGCTCGGGGTGCAGCTGGTGGCCGAGGCCGACGAGTTCGCGTTCGACTTCGACCTCCTCGATCCGACGAAAATCATTCCGGAGGAACGGGTTCCGGTTCGACCCGTGGGCAAGATGGTGCTCAACCGCAACCCGGACAACTTCTTCGCCGAAACCGAGCAGGTGGCCTTCCACACCGCCAACGTGGTACCGGGGATCGACTTCACCAACGATCCGCTGCTGCAGTTCCGCAACTTCTCCTACCTCGACACGCAGTTGATCCGCCTGGGCGGTCCCAACTTTGCGCAGCTGCCGGTCAACCGGCCGGTGGCCGAGGTCCGCAACAACCAGCACGACGGCTACGGGCAGCACGTCATCCCGCAGGGCCGGTCCAGCTACTACAAGAACAGCATCGGCGGCGGATGCCCCGCGCTGGCCGACGAGAACGTGTTCCGTCACTACACACAGCAGGTCGACGGCGTCGCGATGCGAAAGCGCGCGAAGTCGTTCGAGAATCACTACAGCCAGGCGCGGATGTTCTGGAAGAGCATGTCGGCCGTCGAGGCCGAACACATCGTCGCCGCGTTCGCGTTCGAACTGGGGAAGGTGGAGGTGCCCGAGATCCGTTCGGCGGTGGCGGCCCAACTCGCGCGTGTGGACCACGAGCTGGCCACCCGGGTGGCGGCAAAGCTGGGGCTTCCCGAGCCTCCCGACGAAGTGGTCGACGGCGCGGTGGTCGCGTCGCCGGCGCTGTCCCAGATCGGCGGCGGCGACACGATCGCCTCGCGCAAGATCGCGGTGCTGGCCGCCGATGGCGTCGACATCGTTGGAACGCAGCGGTTTACCGAGCTGATGGAGCGGCGCGGCGCGGTGGTCGAAGTTTTAGCCCCCGTTGCGGGCGGAAGTTTGCAGGGCGGATCGGGCGGCGAACTTCCCGTCGACCGGGCGTTCACGACGATGGCGTCAGTGCTCTACGACGCGGTGGTGGTGGCGTGCGGGCCGCGGTCGGTTTCGACGCTTTCCCACGACGGCTATGCCGTGCACTTCGTGGTGGAGGCCTACAAGCACCTCAAGCCGATCGGGGCGTTCGGCGCCGGGATCGATCTGCTGCGCGCCGCGCACATCGAGAACCGCCTCGCCTCGGAAGGCGACGCAGCCACCGATGTTGTCAGCGACCAGGCCGTCGTCACCACCACGGCCGCCGCCGACACGTTGCCGGACGAGTTCGTCGACGAACTCGCCGCCGCGCTGGCCCGGCACCGCTGCTGGCAGCGCCAGACGGACCCCGTCCCGGCCTAGGTTTTGACCGCCGCCATCGGGGGCATCCTCGCAGCGGTATCTGATGATGCACAGGAGGGTGACGAAAAGTGCCGAACCCGTCGATCAAAAACGAAAAGCTGTATCAGGATCTGCGCAAGCAGGGCGATTCCAAAGAAAAGGCCGCGCGAATCTCCAACGCGGCCGCCGGCCGGGGTAAGTCGTCGGTGGGCCGCAAGGGTGGCAAATCCGGGTCCTACGCCGACTGGACGGTTCCGCAATTGAAGAAGCGGGCCAAAGAGCTTGGAATATCGGGATATTCAGGTCTGACGAAGGATAAGTTGGTCGCCAAGCTGCGTAACCACTGAGTCCCCGTTTGCGCTTTGCGGCAGCACGGCGGTGTGGACCCGCCGGGCCGAGGTCGCGGCGCGGTGCCGTTGGCGCAGAGCCGATTGAGCGGCGCGCTTATCTCCCTGCACGTCACCTAAAGTCCTTGGGATAAGACTGATTTCACGCCGACATTGGCGTCATGGATGGAACCTGGCCGAGTGGTCATCCAGCGAATTGGCCCCCTTCTTGCCGAAGGGGGCCAATCGCCGTTTGGAAGTCACCGGCTCGCATCGGCGACCACCACGGACTCAGAGCAACTTGAATGGGCCACTGCGACAAGGACCTCGTCGACAACGCCTTCCACCTCAACATCGAACGCGGCCCCAGCACACGCCTAACCAGCATTACCCACCGCGAATGTCGTTGCCGCACAATGGCGACGCCGCGGCTGACTACTCGATTTCGCGCCGTCATCACCCGTATGCCAGGGCTGATATCACCGGCCTGCTATCAGAACCGGGACATCGTCGTGGAGATGTTCGCGACCGACGGCCGCGCGACCGGAAGTCTACGTTGGATAAGTGGTCCAAGTCATTTCAACCCGACATCTGCGTTGCCGATCGGACGACGTCCGGGCGCAACGAATTTGCTGACGATCGCCATGATCTCGTCGTCAGACATTCGTCGCGGCGGCAGGACCAACCGTGGCGCATAACCGATGGCCAGCGCGCCGGTCGGGTAGGTTCTCCCGTTCGCTTCCATTCTTATATCGCTGGAGCAGCTGCGTAGGGACCACAACCGGCCACGTCACTGGCGGTAGAACCGTTCCTCGGCGACTTCGAGCGCGCCGGTCGTCTGCCTGCGCAGGATTGTGACGTGCACGTATGGGATTTCGCCGGACTGCGCCGTGTCAATAAATTGTAATGCGTGAGCGGTACATATGGATTGTCCGGCCCTCGTGTAGCAGATGTCGATGGCATCGGCAGGAGTGAAACGGCCCCCGAGCTGATCGGCCCCCGTCACCCAGTCGAGCCGGCCCTGCCACCAGCGGATCAGGGCTTGCTCGCGGGCGGCTGCTGCTTCGATGTCGACGCCGTACACCTCGACGTCGGTGTACTCGGAGTCGGCGAGCTCACGAAAGATTCTCGGTCCCTGGCCATTCCAGGTAAGTGTGCCTTCGATAACGACATTTTCCTTGCGGCTGATACACATTCGTCGAATCTGGTCGGCCAGCCTCACCGATTCCACGTGCACTAGCCCAGCGAGTTCGCGGGCTAGATGCTCTTGAGATGGCGTGCGGCCAGGGCTTGGAACTCGTCGTCGCTGAGCAGGCCCCGGTAGAAGGCCATCTCGATATCGTCCCAGTCACCCGTTGTGTAGGCGTCGGTGGCGACACCGTCGATGCGTACTACCCCGCCAAAGGAGTACTTCCAGTTCAGAAGTCTTTCCATCATGGAGCGGTCACCGATCATTCCGGCGGCGCGGCGGTCGATGATCTCTGCCGGTGTCTCATCGAGCAGCGACGGATCCTCGGTAAGCCGGCGGAGTATGCGTTGGACTGTGGCCTGCGAGTGTATGCCGACGATGTCGCTGATTTGTCGCTGCGACAGTCCTGCGTGGTTGGCGGCCTGATAAATCGCGCGTTCGAGTTCACGTTCGTCGACGCGTTTGCGTGCGGCTTTGGCCACTAGCCGCTCCTGGGCGGTAGTCGCGTTGACGGTTTTAGCCGACATAACCCACACCTCCGCGATTCATTTTGAATCATTGCCAAGTGTACGGCGGGCACATGGTCCGCGCCACCGCGAAGGCACCGCCCAAAGGCGATCCTCAGAATATGTTTGCCACACCCATACGGAACGACCAGCAAACCCCATCCCAAGCAGGCCCCGTCACCCACGAACACCACCGTCCACGAAATACCCATCACGCCAGGGAAATTCGAGCATCCGTCACCCTGGGAAGCGCTGTGGCGCAACGGTGTTGGCCGCTAAGCCGCGCAACCACTGACGCCGTCAGCCGGTGAGGCCGAGCCGGTCGGCCAGCACCAGGAACGCGACCGCGTAATCGTTGTCGGCGGTCTGGGCCCTGATCTGCCCCCAGTCCAGCCGTTCGCGAACGGCCCGCACGGCGGGAAGTAGTTGCGCGAAGTCGCAGTGATGCTCACCAAGGGCGCGCAGCTTCTGGGTCAGCACCATGGTGGGCGGCAGCACCGGCATCGTGATCGCCAGCACCTCGCGCGGTTCGGCGCGGTCCAGGATCGTGTGGTCCACCCGCACGCCGTTGATGCGGTGCAACACGTCCACGACGGTGTCGCCGACGCGCGCCTTGAACAGCCAATCCTCCGGGGGACGTTCGACGGCGAACCCGGCGTCCCCCAGGGTGGCCACGGCGGTCGCCACGTCGGACTCGGCCACCACCAGATCCACGTCGTGACTCGGTTCCGGTGCCCCATAGGCCCACAACGCGTAGCTGCCGGCCAATGCGAAACGCGGCCCGTTCTCCTTGAGCGCGGAGGCCGCACCGCGCAGCGCATCCCGCAACCGCGCACGGCAGACGGGCACATCGGGCGGTGTCATCGTGCATAGGTCATACCCCGCCGCCGAGGTGGGCAACCCGGCCGGCGGCGTCCGTTTAAGCGGCGGCAAGAGTGGGCAAGTCTTCGGTTATGTCAGCCCGCGCGCCCCGACCCTACGACCGGGCTGCCGTCGTGATCCCGGCCCACAACGAACGGGCCAAGCTGCCGGGCTGCCTGCGCGCGGCGCTGACCGCGGCTTTGTGCGCGCCGATTCCAGTTGCGATCGTGGTGGTCCTGGACGCCAGCGACGACGACAGCGCGCGGTTGGCCGGTCGGTACGGACCCGACGTGCACTTCGTCCGTGTCGAGGCGCGCAACGTCGGTGCCGCGCGGGCGGCCGGTTTCGGTTACGCGCGTTCGTTGTTCGGGCACCACGACGAGTGCTGGTATGCCACCACCGATGCCGACAGCCGGGTCGACCCCGGCTGGCTGGTGCATCAGCTGGGGCTCGGCGCCGACATGGTTTTGGGCGTGGTACGGGTCGCCGACTGGCGCCACCATCCTGTCGACGTCGCCGACCGCTTCGCGCGGGCGTACGAAGCGGGCCCGCCGGACGGCCGTCACGAACACGTCCACGGCGCCAACATGGGTTTCAGCGCCCGGGCCTACTGGCGGGTCGGCGGCTTTCGGACGCTGTCCTCCGGCGAGGACGTCGACCTGGTGGAGCGCTTCGAGGCCGCCGGCTATGCCGTTCAGCGGGACACCGAATTGTCGGTCATCACGTCGGCGCGCACGCGGGCGCGGGCCCCGCACGGATTCGCGCACTACCTCAAGCAATTGGGGAGATCGGCGGCGGGTGACTGCGCGTGACGGCGGGCTTGGTGAGGCACTGGCTGGAGTCGGGACGGCTCGAGCTGCCCTTGCCCGCGTCGGGGCGCACCGCCGAGCGCTGGCAACGCCTGGCCCTGCTGGCCGAAGACGACGTCGTGGCGGCCCGGATCGCGGAGGCCCACGTCGACGCCGTCGCGATACTGCACGAGCTGGGCGGCAAGCCCCCTGATTCCGATCAGCTGTGGGGCGTGTGGGCGGCCGAGTCGCCCGACGCGGCGGTGACCGCCACCAACGTCACCGGCGGCGCGACCATTCTCAACGGCACCAAGGTGTGGTGTTCGGGGGCCGGGTTCTGCACCCACGCGCTGGTGACCGCCCGCCTCGACGACGGGAAACGGAGCCTGTTCGCGGTGACGCTCACCGACCCCGCCGTCAAGGCGTTGCCGACCACGTGGTGGAACGTCGGGATGGCCGGCAGCGACACCAGGGCGGTGCAGTTCACCAACGCCCACGCCGTCGCCGTGGGTGATCCCGATGACTATCTGAACCGGCCAGGGTTCTGGCACGGCGCGATCGGCGTGGCCGCCTGCTGGCTCGGCGGTGCGCGCAGGGTCGCCGAGCCGCTATATCGTTGCGCCAGAAGCCAATCGGCCGACGCGTACTCGCTGGCGCATTTGGGGGCCGTCGACGCCGCGCTCGCGGCCGGCGATGCGACCCTGGCCGCGGCCGCGGTGCAGATCGACTCCGATCCATTCGACCGGACCGGCACCGCTCAACTGCTGGCGCGCCGCGCCCGCGCGGTCGTGGAACACGCGGCCGACGAGGCGATCACCCGCACCGGCCGCGCCCTGGGGCCGGGCCCGCTGTGCCAGGACGGCCGGCACGCGCAACGGGTGGCCGACCTGACCATCTACATACGACAAAGCCATGCCGAGCGGGATCTGGCCGAGCTCGGGCGCCTCGCCGGGCGGCAGCCTTGAAGACCCACTTGAGGAGCGCGCCGCCAAGCAATGGCGCCAGGTTTGCGGCCAAGCCGCTGACCCGCGGCGGCACGCCGGTGCCCGTGTGGCTGGCCGCCCTCGACGCCGAACCGCTGCCCCCGCTGGACCTGAGCGCGTGCCCCGGTCTGGTCGTCGTCGCGCCCCACCCCGACGACGAGACCCTGGGCCTGGGTGCGGCGATCGCGCAACTGGTGGCCTCGGGGGTCGACGTTCGGGTGGTGTCGGTCAGCGATGGCGGCGCCGCCGGCACGACGTCGTGCGACCGGACTCGCTTGGAAACCACGCGAAGGTACGAACTGCGCAGGGCAACAAGCATTTTGGGTGTTTCACCGCCCGTATCGCTGGGTCTGCCCGACGGGCGGCTGGCCGACCACGAGGACAGGCTCGCCGAGCTGCTCGTCGACATCCTCGCAGACGCCGCACCCGGAACCTGGTGTGCCGCCACCTGGCGCGGGGACGGGCATCCGGATCACGAGGCCGCGGGACGCGCCGCGGCGGAGGCGTGCGCGCGCACCGGCGTCGCGCTGCTGGAATATCCCGTGTGGATGTGGCACTGGGCCGGCCCGGCCGACGCCGCGGTGCCGTGGGACCGGGCCCGCCGCCTGCCCGTGACCGGCTGGGCACTCGACCGCAAACGCCATGCCGCGCAATGCTTTCGCAGTCAGCTCGAGCCGAACGGCGCCGGCATTCCACCGGTGTTGCCGGCGTTCGTGTTGCAGCGGCTGCTCGCGGTGGGAGAGGTGGTATTCCGGTGATCGCACGGTTGCCCGACGCCTACTTCGACCGGATGTACGAGGGCACCGACGATCCATGGGAGCTGTCGACTCGGTGGTACGAGCGGCGTAAGTACGCGATCACCCTGGCGCTGCTGCCCCACCGCCGATACCGGCATGCCTTTGAACCGGGTTGTTCGATCGGGACGCTGACCGCCCGGCTGGCGCGGCGCTGCGACCGCATCACGGCGGTGGACGTGGTCGATGCGGCGGTGCGAACCGCGGACGCGCGGCTGCGGGAGGCGGGCTGCCGAGACCGGGTGACGCTGAGCCGGTGCTCGCTGGACGCGGCGTGGCCGCCGGGCCCCTTCGACCTGCTGGTGCTCAGCGAGGTCGCCTACTACCTGGACGCCGCCACGCTGGCCGCGGTGCTGCGCCGCGAATGCCCGCGGCTGCGGCCGGGCGCGAATATCGTTGCCGCACACTGGCGCCATGTCGTTGCCGACTATCCGCTCACCGGCGACGCGGCGCACGCCGTCATCGCGCGCACGCCCGGGCTGACGGCGCTGGGCTGCTATCGGGACCGCGACGTCGTCGTCGAGGTTTTTGACACCGGCGACGGCCGGTCGGTGGCGGCTCGCGAGGGGCTGCCCGGGGCACGCTAGCCGCGGCCGCCGTCGAAAGTGGTGACCGCACACGGGCTCACAAGGGGAAGTGGGTATCGAAAACCTATGCGCGTGGCCACCTTCAACATCCTGCACGGCCGCACCATCGGCGACGGGGTGGACCCGCGGCGGCTCCAGGACTGCGTGCGCCGCATCGATCCGGACGTGCTCTCCTTGCAGGAGGTCGACTGCGACCAACCCCGGTCGGATCTGACCGACCTGACCGCGGTGGCGGCCGAGGCCATGGGGGCCGTGGACCATCGGTTCGTGGCCGCGATCTCCGGCACCCCCGGAGCGACCTGGATGGCCGCCACCGGCCGCGAGCAGCCCGGGACGGCGGCCTACGGCATTGCGCTGCTGTCCCGATTCCCGGTCGCCAGTTGGCAAGTGGTGCGGCTGCCGCGGATTGCGATGCGGTTTCCCATGTACCTGCCCGGACCCAACCGGGTGGCGGTCGTGGACGAGGAACCACGTGCGGCGGTCATCGCGCAGCTGCGCGCCCCGTGGGGCGGGCTGACAGTGGCCAACACGCATCTGTCGTTCGTGCCCGGCTGGAATCGCCGCCAGCTGCGCCGGCTGATCCACGACCTGCGTGGCTTCCCGGGTCCACGGCTGCTGACCGGGGACCTCAACATGACGCCCAACGCGGTGCGCCGCTGGTCGGGCATGCGGGCGTTGGCCGTGGCCGCGACGTTCCCCGCGGAAACCCCCGACCGCCAGCTCGACCACATCCTGACCGACGACCGCCGCCTCCGCGGCGGTGCCGTCGAGGCCGAGCTGATGCCGATCTCCGATCACCGGCCGCTGATGGTCGACCTCGAACGCGACTGAACCCCAGCCGGGTCTACCGGTCGCCGGTCCATCCCGTCGCGTCGAGTCGTCGTTGGACACGCTCGATGTCGTCCGGTGAGGGCAGCTCGTCGGTGATCCGGGTGATCTCCACCCCGACGTCGGCGCTGTCGATCGGCCGGCGTTTACGGCCAAGGAGTGTGCTTATGACGGCCGCGATCTCGTCGTCGGCGACTCGCCGCGGCAACAGCGCCAACAGGGGCGCATAGCCGATGGCGGGCGCCCCGGTCGGGTAACGGGCGCGCAGGAACGCAACGACGCTCCACACCCGATCGGGCCAACCCATCCTGCCCATCCTCCACCTCGCTAACCCACCACCCGGCGGGCGGTTCCTGTCAGGGATAACCGGGCGTGGCGGTTTGAAACCACGGGCCGACGATCACTGATTTTCTCGCTGCCGCTGTTCGGCGGCCTTTGCGCCGGCCCGCGCGGCGTCGGCCTCGGCCTCCTTCTTGCCGGCATCCCGCTGAGCGTCGGCCTTATCCTGCTGCGCCTGGCCCTCTTCGACGAGGTCGTCGCGGCCGGCGATGGCTCCGCCGAACTCCTTAACCTTACCTTTGATGCCCTCGACGGCGCCCTCGACCGCTTCTTGTGGTCCGCTCTTCTTCTCCCCCATGGGTCGACCTCCCTTTCGATGGTTGCCGAGCTCGCGCCCGTTCGGTCTGCGAATCGGTGCGGTCAGCCGGCCGTTCGTTTTGCGATGCCACGCTGACCAATTCGTTCGCACCTACCGGCTTCCCGCCCGGCGCCCGGTCAAACACCCTCGGCAGATCCCGTCGGCTCGGATCCAATCGGGTGCCGAACCGAATCGCATCGGCCGCAATTCAGGTCACGGTTTCGTCACGAACCGCATGACGATTCTTTAAGGAACGGTTCGCTTTTCTGAGATTTCTCAGCGTTGGCGGCCCGGTTTGGTTGATTGCTTAGCGAAAGACCCCATCGGGTGGGCTTATCGGCCGGTCGACGACGCGCGCGTTCGTCGTGAGCGAACGCCGCCACCGTCCACTTCGGCTACGTTGGTTTTCGAGGTTCGGGCGCCTCTGTCGAAGAATCAATTTCGGAAAACTTTCGAAGGACAACACTGATCATGAAAATCAGCAGTATCGTCGCGCGCCGACGAGTCGCCGGCATCGGCGCGGGCTGCCTGCTCGGGGGAATGACCATGGGCATCGTCGGTGCCCCGACTGCCGCCGCGGCACCGGATTGCAGCCCCGGCGGTGTCAACACCACCGTTTCCTCGGTCACCGGCGCGGCCCAGCAGTACCTGGCCGCGCATCCGGATGCCAATCAGGTGGTCACGGCCGCCTACGGCCAACCGCGACCAGAGGCCGAGACCAACCTGCGCAACTACTTCACCGCGCACCCCCAGCAGTACCACGACCTACGCGGCATCCTGGCACCGATCGGCGACACCGAAAGGCAGTGCAATGTCACGGCCCTGCCGCCGAATCTGGAATCGGCCTACCACGAGTTCATGGCCGGCTGATTGCGCCAGCGACGACCCGCCACAACGCCGTGGCGGGTCGTTTCGCGTTTGGCGGCGAAAAGCTCTCGCACCTGCCCCGCGAGCGACCCACGAATAACGACGGCGATTTTGGGTATCACCGGACCTGTGGGAGGAAGGGCTCAACGCGCCTGCGCTCGGTGGAGGAGGGTTAATGGTGTCCAAACAAAACGTCGGTGACTACCTGCTCGAGCGGCTGCGAACCTGGGACGTGCGGCACGTGTTCGCCTATCCCGGCGACGGCATCAATGGGCTCCTCGCCGCGTGGGGCCGCGCGGACAACAGGCCCCAGTTCGTCCAGTCGCGCCACGAGGAGATGAGCGCCTTCGAAGCCGTCGGCTACGCCAAATTCACCGGCCGCCTCGGAGTATGCGCGGCAACGTCGGGACCCGGCGCGATCCATCTGCTCAACGGCCTCTACGACGCCAAACTCGATCACGTGCCGGTGCTGGCCATCGTCGGCCAGACCAACCGCAGCGCCATGGGCGGCTCCTACCAGCAGGAGGTCGACCTGCTGAGCCTGTACAAGGACGTCGCCAGCGACTACGTCCAAATGGTCACCGTCCCAGAACAATTGCCCAATGTGCTCGATCGCGCCATCCGGGTGGCGATGACCCAGCGCGCCCCGACGGCGTTGATCATCCCCGCCGACGTGCAGGAGCTGCCGTATTCACCGCCGACCCACGCGTTCAAGATGGTGCCGTCCAGCCTGGGCATCGAATCGCCGGCGATCTCCCCCGCCGACGCGGCCATCGCCCGCGCAGCCGAGGTCCTCAATGCGGGCGAAAGGGTCGCCATGCTCGTGGGCACCGGCGCGCGCGGGGCACACGAGGAGCTGACCCAGGTCGCCGACCTGCTCGGCGCCGGGGCGGCCAAGGCGCTGTTGGGCAAGGACGTGTTGTCCGACGAATTGCCCTGGGTCACCGGGTCTATCGGTCTGCTGGGCACCCGGCCCAGCTATGAGTTGATGCGCGACTGCGACACCCTGCTCACGGTGGGATCCAGCTTCCCCTATACCCAGTTCCTGCCGGAGTTCGGGCAGTGCCGGGCCGTGCAGATCGACGTCGACGGCCGGTTCATCGGAATGCGCTACCCGTATGAGGTCAACCTGGTCGCCGACGCGAAGGCCGCGCTGAAAGCACTCATTCCCAAGCTACGGCGCAAAGAGGACAGGTCGTGGCGTGACGGCATCGAGGCCAACGTGGCGCGCTGGTGGGAAACCATGCACAGGGAAGCGATGGTCAGCGCCCACCCGATCAACCCGCTGCGGCTGTTCTCCGAGCTCTCCCCCCAGCTGCCCGACAACGCCATTGTCACGGCCGATTCCGGGTCGTCGGCCAACTGGTACGCGCGAAACCTCAAGTTCCGCGGCGACATTCGCGGCTCGCTCTCGGGGACCCTTGCGACCATGGGTCCCGGTGTCCCCTATGGCATCGGCGCCAAATTCGGGCAGCCGCGACGGCCCGTGATCGTGTTCAGCGGTGACGGTGCCATGCAGATGAACGGCATGGCCGAGCTCATCACCGTCAAACGGTACTGGCGGCAGTGGGACGACCCGCGCCTGATCGTGGCGATCCTGCACAACAACGACCTCAACCAGGTCACCTGGGAAATGCGCGCCATGGCCGGTGCGCCGAAATTCGCTGCTTCCCAAGAACTTCCCGACGTCGATTACGCCGGCTTCGCGGCCGGCCTGGGCCTCAACGCGATGGCCGTCAAGGATCCGGACGAACTCGCGGACGCCTGGCGAAACGCCCTGTCGGCCGACCGTCCCACCGTGCTGGACGTCCACACCGATCCCGACATGCCACCGATACCGCCGCACGCCACCTGGGAACAGTTCAAGGCCACCAGCGCCGCGGTGCTCGCCGGTGACGAAGACCGGATCGGGTTCATCAAGGAAGGACTCAAGGCCAAAGCGCAGGAGTTCCTGCCGCACAAGAACAGTTGAAGGGTGACCTAACGGCATGACCGGGGACCGAACACCCACGCTGTTCGAAGCGGTGGCCACCGACCTGCACGACCACGTCGACGGTGAGGTCCGATTCGATCCGGGTTCGCGCGCAACGTATTCCACGGACGCGTCCAACTACCGGCAGGTGCCCCTCGGCGTGGTCGTGCCGCGCACGCCGGAGGCCGCCGCCCAGGCCGTCGGAGTGTGCCGCCGCCACGACCTGCCGGTGTTGTCCCGGGGCGGTGGCACCAGCCTGGCCGGGCAGTGCTGCAACGCCGCGGTGGTGATCGACTGGAGCAAGTACTGCACCCGGGTCGAGTCCGTCAACGCCGAAACCGGTGTGGCCGTGGTGGAGCCGGGCATCAAACTCGACGTGCTCAACGACCGCCTGCGCTCGTCGGGATGGATGGTGGGTCCTAAACCGTCCACCCACGTCAGTTGCACGATCGGCGGAATGATCGGCAACAACTCCTGCGGTTCCACCGCCCAGGCGTACAGCAAGATGGTCGATTCGGTGCGCCGGCTCGAGGTGCTGACCTACGACGGGGCGCGAATGTGGGTGGGTCAGAACGACGACGACGAGTTCGCCCGGATCGTCGCCGAGGGCGGCCGGCGTGCCGAGATCTACCGCGGCCTCAAGGCCCTCGCCGACCGCTACGCCGATGACATCCGGTCGAACTACCCGCACATTCCGCGACGGGTTTCCGGCTACAACCTCGATTCGTTGTTGCCGGAGAACAACTTTCACGTGGCCAAGGCGCTGGTCGGCTCCGAGAGCACACTGGTCACGGTGCTGCGCGCGGAATTGACGCTGGTGCGTGTGCCGGCGGCCACCGCGCTGGCGGTCGTGGGCTTCGACGACATCGCCTCGGCGGCCGACGCGGTGCCCGCCATACTCGAACACCACCCCTCGGCGTTGGAGGGCCTGGATCACCGCCTGGTCGAACTCGAGCATTCGCGGCGGCTGGCCGAAAAGGCGCTGCGTCAGCTGCCCGACGGCCATGCCTGGCTGATGGTGCAACTCGACGGCGACGATCAGGACGAGGCGGACCGCAAGGCCAAGTCGATGATCGACGCCCTGCACAAGGTGCCGCACAACGGCGTGACCATGTTGGACGACCCCACCCGCAAGGAGGAGGTCTGGGCCGCGCGCGAGGCCGGGCTGGGTGCCACCGCATATCCGCCCAACGAGCCCGAGACCCATGAGGGCTGGGAGGACGCCGCGGTGCCGCCGGACCGGCTGGGAGATTATCTCCGGGATTTCCACCGGCTGCTCGACCGCTACGACTATGGAACCGCCTCGCTCTACGGGCATTTCGGTCAGGGCTGCGTGCACACCCGCATCCCGTTCGTGTTGCGGACCGCGGACGGAGTGGCCAAATATCGTTCCTTCGTTGAAGATTCGGCGCGGCTGGTGGTGCGCTACGGCGGCTCGCTGTCCGGCGAGCACGGTGACGGCCAATCCCGCGGCGAGCTGTTGCCGATCATGTTCGGCGAGCGCATGATCGGGGCGTTCGAGCAGACCAAGGCGCTGTTCGACCCCCACAACCGGATGAATCCGGGCAAGGTCGTGCACCCGTACCGGCTCGACGAGAACCTGCGCTTCGGTGTGGACTACCGGCCGGCCGAGCCGGATGTCATGTTCGCCTACCCCGACGACGACCACCGTTTTTCCCGCGCCGCCGCGCGCTGCGTCGGGATAGGCAAGTGCCGGGGCCACGAATCGGGCGTGATGTGCCCGAGCTACCGGGCCACCGGCGAGGAGGAGCATTCCACCCGGGGCCGGGCCCGGCTGCTGTTCGAGATGGTGCAGGGTGACGTCATCACCGACGGATGGCGCTCCACCGAGGTTCACGACGCGCTGGATCTTTGCCTGGCCTGCAAGGGCTGTCGCAGCGACTGCCCCGTCGACGTCGACATGGCAACCTACAAGGCGGAGTTCCTTTTTCATCACTATCGACGACGTCTCCGGCCGATGGCGCACTATTCGATGGGCTGGATCCCGCTGTGGGCCCGGCTGGCCGCGTCGGCGCCGCGCGCGCTCAACGCCGTGACGCACGCGCCCGGGCTATCGAAGCTGGTCAAAAAGGCCGGCGGCATCGACACCCAACGTGAGCTGCCGCGCTTCGCCGACGAACGATTCACCACATGGTTCGCCCACCACCCTGTCGGAGGCACCTCGCCGTCGCGCGGGCGTGTCGTGCTGTGGCCGGATACCTTCGTCAACAACTTCGAACCCGACGTCGGCAAGGCCGCCGTCACGGTGCTGGAATCGGCGGGCTTCGACGTCGAGGTCCCGCTCCGCTCCGTGTGCTGCGGGCTGACCTGGATCTCCACCGGCCAGTTGCGCACCGCCAAACGCGTTCTGCGCCGGACCCTTACGACGCTGAGCCCCGCGCTGCGAACGGGCACTCCGGTGGTGGTACTGGAACCCAGCTGCGCCGCGGTGTTTCGATCCGATCTGCCCGAACTGCTCTACGGCGACGAGGACGCGCACCGATTGGCCAAGCAAACTTACACTCTCGGCGAGCTCTTGGCGGACAAGGCCCCCGACTGGGAGCCGCCCCGGATCGACGCCGACGCCGTGGTCCAACAGCATTGCCATCAGCACGCGATCCTGGGTTACGGCGACGACCGGCAGCTGCTCGTCGAGGCCGGCGTGAACGTGGACGTGCTCGACGCCGGATGTTGCGGACTGGCAGGCAATTTCGGCTTCGAAAAGGGTCACTACGACGTGTCGGTCGCGTGCGCGGAGGACAAACTGATGCCTGCGCTGCGCAACGCCGACCCCGCCGCCCTGGTACTGGCCGACGGATTCAGTTGCCGCACCCAGATTCGTGACCTCGCCGCCGACCGCCGCCCGATGCACGTCGCGCAGGTGCTTGCCGACGCCCTGGCGGCACGTCCACGTCGAACTCACGCGTAAGCGTCGCGCGCGCTGCAAAGGTCGTCGACGAATGAGCGGTAGGCCGCGTCGTGGCCATCGCTGCGGTCGCGCAGCACCGACGACGGGTGCACGGTCGGCACGACGACCGGCTCGGGCGTTAGCCGGACGTCGACCGCCGAGGGCAGCTCGATGACCTGACCACGCTGAGCGGATACCCGAAACGCCGCTCCGAGAAGCGATTGCGCGGCGGTCGCGCCGAGGCAGACGATCACCTGCGGCCGCACCGCCTCGATCTCGGCGATGAGCCAGGGCCGGCACGCGATCACTTCGGTGCGGCTGGGTTTCTGGTGTATCCGGCGTTTGCCGCTCTTCCGGGTGAACTTGAAATGCTTGACGGCGTTGGTCTGGTAGGTCATCGTCGGGTCGATGTGGGCCTCGTCGAGCGCCCGGGCGAGCAACCGCCCTGCGGGCCCGACGAAAGGCAAGCCCGCGCGGTCCTCCTGATCCCCGGGTTGCTCACCCACCAGCATGAATGGCGCCCCCACCCGTCCGTGACCAAAGACCGTCTGGGTGGCGTCGGCATAGAGCGGGCACCCCTGGCAGCGGTCGGCCGCCCTTCTCAGCGATTCGAGCCCACGGTCTTCGGGTAGGTACCGCGCGGCGCTCGGTGTCTTCGTTGCGGTCATGGTCTGGTTGGGATCGCGAGCAGACGCAAAATCGCAGGGAATCGGTGGTTTTCGTGCGATTCCGCGTCTGCTCGCGCTAGCCCTTGCCGACGATGGCGTCGCGCGCCCGGTCCAGCATCGCGGCGAACGGGCCCGCGGCCAGGTTGGCCACCTGGGATTCGACGCCGGCGTGCGGTCGGGTGGGCGCGATCGCTTCGGCAAGCTTGGCGGCGCGGCCCATGCGGTCGAGCTCGTCGCCGCTCAATTCCTCGCCCAGCTTGGCAAATTCGTCCTTCTCCTCGTGCTCGGCGTGATCGAGGACGGCATCGCGCAGTTCCGTCAGCTGGCGGGTGAACTCCTCGCTGTCGACGCCGAGCTTCTCCAGCCTCTGCAGGACGGTCTTGGCCTCGTGCTCTTCCTTCAACCGCTTGTCGACCACCGTGGCACCGCCGGCGATCTTCCGCTTGACCCGCGGGTGGACGATTTCCTCCTCGGCGGTTTCGTGCACGGCGAGCAGTCGCCGAAGTTCGACGAAGGCTTTCTCCCGTTCTTTCCCGGACGACGACAGCGTTTCGGCGAACAAGGACTTGATCCGCTCATGCTGACTGACCAGGAAGTCGACGACGTCGGTGGGCGACTTGATGTGGGTCTGAGCCATGGTGCGATTCCCATCTGCATTGTCGATCGGCGCGCGGGCTGTTGCGCGCTGCTTAGCGGGCTACCCGACCGGCGCGGTCACCAAACGATATCCAAGCACCGATACGTGCAGTCCGACGTAGGCGGCCGCGACGGCGAGCGCAAAAGTCGCCAGCGCCATGTCCCATCGTTCGGTCGTGGCGGTCACGCCGGGCAGACCGACTAGCCGGGTGGCCGAAAAACCAATCCGCTTGTGCCACAAGGTAATTGTGGCCGATCCAGGCACCGCCGCCAACCAGCAGGCTCAAAACTCAGCTCGTTGTTTCGCTCGCATGCATGTGCCGACCAGGCATGACAACCAGCAATCGGCCCCCTCCGCCAGATAACGTGCGAAGGGGGCCGATCGCCGTTGGCGGTCGCCGGCTCGCATCGGCAACCGCCAACGGGACTCAGAGGAGCCTGAGCAGGGCGGCGATCCACGACCCGATCTGGCCCGCTACCAATCCGCCCGCGTTGCTCAACACCGACGGAAGACTCGACAGGACCGTCGGGATGTTTTGCAGCACCTGGGTCAAGGCGCCACCCAATTCGTTGGCGACAGGAGTCAGCGACGGCCACCCATTGGCCAACTGGTTGGCGAAGTTCTGCACCGCGGTCGCCAAGCTGCCGCCCGTCCCGATGTTCTGGGCGTTGGGCGTGACCATCGTCTTCGCCAAACCAACGTTGAGGTTGTTGAAAATCTGGCTAAGCCGGCCGCCCGGCCCACCGCGGTTGGTGAGATAGCTGAGCAAGCCGCCGCTGTAGCCTGATCCGATAGACTGGGGCGCTCCGTTGAGGAAGTAGTTCGCCATGAGGCCGGGGGTATTGAGCAAATTGGTCACCGCTCCCACCTGGTCCCCCGCTTGCCACGCGTTATAGGTGGCTTGCAGGCCGTTAGCGAGCCCCTCCTCGAAGAGCATGATGGGTAACTCCAGACCCGCGTATTCGCCAACAATTGTCAGACCAGTGCTAGTGAGGTAGTGGGTCGCGCTCGCCAGGTTCGTGGTCATACCCCCGAGGAGGTCTCCTGGAATGGCTTCGAGCTTAAGACCAATGTCTGCGAGGGGGTAATACCAGAGAGCCTGGAACCAGTTGGTGATCCCGGTGCTAATGTTGCCTGCCAGAATATTGCTCCACCCTTGTTGCATAAGGGGAACAAAGCTGAATGACGTGGTTCCGCCCAAGTACTTGGCGGCACCCGCCGCGGCCTCCTGATACGCCCCGATGTAGTCGCTGGCGTACTGCACCCAGTTGGCGGCGATCTGCTGCGGCACCACGAACGGAGTCTGGGCCCACTTGGTGGCGATCCCCTGGGCTTGCCACGCCGCCGTCTCGAACGTGTTAATCCAGGTTTGGACGATCAGGTTCTGGGTGGGGTCGAAGGCGGCGCTCGCGACACTCGCGGGCAAAGCGGCCGCGCTTGCTCCGTTTGCGAGTGAGGCGAGTTGGTTTTCCACGCCGGAGAACAGGTCGATCATGGGGCTGGCGGCGTCGGTAAGGTTGATGTCGGACACACTCGCCGTGGGCAGGTGTTGGGCCAGCCGAAGGTCGGGTAGGTGTTGGGTCATCGGGCCGGCGGCGAGGACGGCGGCGCTGGCCAGTGCGACACCGGCGGTGATGTGGGGGCGGGCTGCGAGGTCCACGACCATCTCCTTTGATCGGTAAGTCGAATTCGGATGGCCAGAACATAGCTGAGAGCAACCCGAGTTTCGGGCGAGTTGGGGTGAAATCGGGAGGTTTTGTCCCGTAAATACCGAAGCGCGCAAACTATTCAAGACAACGTAATAACTGCTTAAAAATATTTTTTAAAGCCTGGAGTTATCCCCCCCCCCGAATTTTAGTTCAGACCGAAACTACTCGTGGGCGGCCGCAGACAGATGTTTGCCAACTCCGTGCGGCATGTCCAGCAAACTGGCCTAACATCGGTGCCCGCCAGACGCGCACAACGATCGTCAGGACCGGCCACCAGCGGCACCGAGCCTCGCCCACGCCATCGTCAACTACAGTCTCGGCAGGATCCCAGGCATAACCAGGCATAAGGAGGGCCGCTGGCGTGACCAACCCTCAGGATCCGTACGGCTACGACCCGTTTAGTTACGATCCGCTGGGCCGCGTCCCCTACGGCGGCCCGCCGGTGGAACCGCCGGCCTTCACACCGCCTCCCCTGCCGCCCTACCGCCCGCCCGTCAACACGTTGGCGACGCTGTCGCTGGTGTTCGCGTTCGTGTTTCCGCCCGCCGGCGCGGTTCTCGGGCACCTGGGGCTCGTGCGCATCCGCCGCACGGGTGAGCTTGGCCGCGACCGCGCCCTGGCGGGGATGGCGCTGTCGTATGCGCTCATCGCGCTCACGGTCGTCGCCCTGGTCGCGTGGGCCACTTTTGCTGTTTGGGGGGCCGCCTTCACCGGCACTTCCGGCACTTCCGGCCAGACCGCGGCGCCGGCCACCAGCACGGCGCCCCCGCCGCCCACGGTCGCGCCGGACGCCGTGGCCACGGTGCTGCCCGGCCTCGACGAGCTCAAAACCATCACCGGCGACGCGAACCTCGAGCCCGGCCAAACGTGGGACCATCCCGCCAGGTCCGACAGGGAAGGAACCATCGACCGTCCGGAATGCTGGGGGAGCATCGCCCCCGGGACCCCGGACGCCTACACCGTCGAGGACATCTTCGGATACCGCGCGACGGGATTCTCCGACGCGCGCAGTTTCCTCAAGTCGATCCAGATCATCCAGGCCGTCGCCGCATTTCGCGACCCGCCCGCGGCCCAATCGCAGCTGGCGAAGCTGCTGTCCGGCTGGCGCGACTGCGGCGGCTCGACCGTAAGCGTGACGATCCCCGCCGCGGGCGCGATCCCCTTTTCGCTGGGCGTTCCCGCCGATGCCGGCAACGGCATCACCACGATGGACCTGGCGCCCAAAGGGCTGCGGGTGCGCTCCGCCCGCGCCATCGCGGCCAAGGCCAACGTCGTCATCGACGTGTACGTGTCCTACAGCGGCACGACCGACGGTGACGGCCCCCGGCAATCGGCCGTCAGCATCGCCAACTACGCGCTCAACAAGGTTCCCGGCTAGGGAACCGCCACCTCGTTAGGGTGGGCGTATGAAGTATCTCGACGTCGACGGAGTGGGACGGGTCAGCCGGATCGGGCTGGGCACCTGGCAATTCGGTTCACGCGAGTGGGGCTATGGGGCCGGCTACGCCTCCGGTGCCGCCCGCGACATCGTGCAGCGCGCCCGTGCCCTGGGCGTCACGTTGTTCGATACCGCCGAGGTGTACGGGCTGGGCAAAAGCGAGCGGATCCTCGGCGAGGCGCTCGGCGACGAGCGCGCCGAGGTCGCGGTGGCCAGCAAGGTCTTCCCGGTCGCGCCATTTCCCGCGGTGATCAAACAGCGCGAGCGGGCGAGCGCGCGACGGCTGCAGCTGGACCGCATCCCGCTCTACCAGATCCACCAGCCCAACCCGGTGGTTCCCGATTCGGTGATCATGCCGGGAATGCGCGACCTGCTCGACAGCGGCGATATCGGTGCGGCCGGCGTCTCGAACTACTCGCTCGCACGCTGGCAAAAGGCCGATGCGGCGCTCGGGCGGCCGGTGATCAGCAACCAGGTGCATTTCTCGCTCGCGCACTCCGGGCCGCTCGAGGACTTGGTCCCGTTCGCCGAGCGGGAAAATCGCATCGTGATCGCCTACAGCCCGCTGGCGCAGGGGCTGTTGGGCGGCAAATACGGCCTCGACAACCGTCCGGGCGGCGTGCGCGCGGTGAACCCGCTGTTCGGCACCGAAAACCTGCGCCGCATCGAGCCGCTGTTGCAGACGTTGCGCGACGTTGCGGCTCACGTCAACGCGAAGCCGGCTCAGGTGGCGCTGGCCTGGCTGGTCAGCTTGCCCGGCGTGGTCGCCATTCCCGGCGCCTCGAGTGTCGAGCAGCTCGAGTTCAACGTCGCCGCCGCCGACATCGAGCTGCCCGCGGATTCGCGCGACGCGCTCACCGACGCGGCCCGCGCGTTTCGGCCGGCATCGAGCAGGCGCTTCCTCGCCGACATGGTTCGCGAAAGGCTTGCACGGCGCTGATGGTTTACGACTGATTGGTGTCGGCAAACGCCACGGGGCTGGCGGGCGCGCCCCTGGCAACGACGACCGGCATCGACGTCGACGCGTTGGTGCGCAGGATCGTGTGCACCACCTCGATGAGGTCCTCGATGGGCATCAACTTGCCGGGCATGCAGCCGCGCGACGACCACAGCGGGACGGCCTTCATGGCCAGGTCCATATCCCAGCCGACGTTCATTCCCGTTTGGCCGTCGCCCTCGCCGCCCGCGCACTCCCCGACGATGAGGCAGGTGAAGCCGATGTCCGGGTGTTCGGCCCGCCACGCCTCCACGAGCCTCTCGAGCGCCGCCTTGCTGACGCCGTACGCTCCCAGCCCCGGCCAGGGCGGCCCGAACGTGCCCGCGTCGGACGACAGGTAGACGGCCTTGCCGGCGGAGGCCGTCAGGTGTGGCACCGCCGCGGCCGTCACCAGCGCCGCGCCGATGACGTTGGTGTCGAAGATGCGCCGCCACGTGTCGGCGTCGGTGTCCACCATGCGGACGAGCGGCCCGACGGCGGGTGTGTAGACGAGGTTGTCGATGCCGCCCAGCGCGTCGGCGGCGTCGTCGATCGCCTTTCGGCACGAGGCCTCGTCGGTGACGTCGCATTCGATGGCGATCGCGCCCGGGCCGGCGTCCGTGGCCGCGGCCTCGATGCGCTGACGGCGCCGGGCGAGCAGCGCCACCCGATCGCCGCGCCGGGCCAGGCCGACACCTATGCAGCGCCCGAGCCCACTGGAGGCGCCCACCACGACCGTCCTTGACATATTCGCCCTTCCCTGTAACGAGCCCGCTGCACGCTCAGCGTATCGGCCGAGGCCCGGCGGCGTGACGTTCGGGCGGATTTATGTCAACCCCCGGGACTGTTCTAGGCGGCCTGCAGCACGACGGCGGTGTGGGCATCCACGGTGAGCTTGGCCGCCCCGGCCAGTTCCTCGGGCGGTGCCGCCTGCGCGGACCCGGTGTGCACCACAATGCGCCAGGTAGCGCCGAATTCCTTTGGCGCAAGGGTGAATTCGATTGGCTCGTGGTGGGCGTTGAAGCACAACAGGAACGAGTCGTCGAGCACCCGCTGGCCCCGCGCGTCGCGGTCGGGGATGCCGTGGCCGTTGAGGAACACCGCGACGGACTTCGCGAAGCTCGCGCCCCAGTCCTCGTCGGTCATCTCCGCGCCCTCGGGGGTGAACCAGGCGATGTCGGGCAGCCCGTCCCGGCCCCGGCGGCCCACCGGCTTGCCGTTGAAGAAGCGGCGCCTGCGGAACACCGGGTGGTTCGCCCGCAGCGCCGACACCGCGCGGGTGAACTCCAGCAGGCCGGCGTCGGCATCGGCCCAGTCGATCCAGGTGAGCTCGTTGTCCTGGCAGTAGCCGTTGTTGTTGCCGTTCTGGGTGCGGCCGAGCTCGTCGCCGTGGCAGATCATCGGCACGCCCTGCGACAGCAGCAGCGTGGTGAGGAAGTTGCGCTGCTGGCGGGCGCGCAGCTCGTTGATGCCGGGGTCGTCGGTGGGCCCCTCCGCCCCGCAGTTCCAGGACCGGTTGTGGCTCTCGCCGTCGTTGTTGTCCTCGCCGTTGGCCTCGTTGTGCTTCTCGTTGTAGGACACCAGGTCGCGCAGCGTGAATCCGTCGTGGGCGGTGACGAAGTTGATCGAGGCGACCGGCCGGCGCGCGGTGTGCTCGTAGAGGTCGGCCGATCCGGAGAGCCGGTAGGCGAACTCGTCGAGGGTGGCGGGCTCGCCGCGCCAGAAGTCCCGGACGGTGTCGCGGTACTTGCCGTTCCACTCGGTCCATTGCGGCGGGAAGTTGCCGACCTGGTAGCCGCCGGGCCCGACGTCCCACGGTTCGGCGATGAGCTTGACCTGGCTGACCGTCGGATCCTGTTGCACGAGTTCGAAAAACGTGGCCAGCCGGTCGACGTCGTAGAACTCGCGGGCCAGCGTGGCGGCCAGGTCGAACCGGAAGCCGTCGACGTGCATCTCGGTCACCCAGTAGCGCAGCGAGTCCATGATCAGCTGCAGCGCGTGCGGATGCCCGACGTTGAGGCTGTTGCCGGTGCCGGTGTAGTCCATGTAGTAGCGCTTGTCGTCGTCGACCAGCCGGTAGTAGGCGGCGTTGTCGATGCCGCGCATCGACAACGTAGGGCCCAGGTGGTTGCCCTCGGCGGTGTGGTTGTAGACCACGTCGAGGATGACCTCGATGCCGGCCTCGTGCAGGGCGCGCACCATCGCCTTGAACTCCTGCACCTGGCCCCCCGCCGAGGCGGCGCTGGAGTACTTCGGGTCGGGCGCGAAAAACGAAATCGTGTTGTAGCCCCAGTAATTCGACAGCCCCTTGTCGATCAGGGTGGAGTCGTTGGCGAAGTGGTGCACCGGCATCAGCTCGACCGCCGTGACGCCGATGCCCTTGAGGTGCTCGATCATCACCGGGTGCGCCACCGCGGCGTAGGTGCCGCGGATCTGCTCGGGGATGTCCGGATGCGTCCGCGTCAGGCCCTTGACGTGGGCCTCATAGACCACCGTGTCGGCGTAGTGATGGTCCGGCGGGCGGTCGTTGCCCCAGTCGAAGTACGGGTTGATCACCACCGACTTGGGCATGCTGGCCGCCGAGTCGTCGTCGTTGCGGCTGTCGGGGTCGTCGAAGTCGTAGCCGAACAGCGACTGATTCCACTCGAAGGTGCCGTCGATGGCCTTCGAATACGGGTCCAGCAGCAGCTTGTTCGGGTTGCACCGCAGCCCGGCCCCGGGCTCGTACGGACCGTGCACGCGGTAGCCGTAGCGCTGGCCCGGTTCGATGTTCGGCACGTAGGTGTGCCAGACGAACCCGTCCACCTCGGGCAGGGTGATGCGGCTCTGGGCCCCGTCGGCGTCGAACAGGCACAGCTCGACGCGCTCGGCCACCTCGCTGAACACCGCGAAGTTGGTGCCCGCACCGTCGTACGTCGCGCCCAGCGGATAGGCCTTACCCGGCCACACTTCACCGCCGGGCGTGGGGGCGGCGGCTTCTGCGCTGGTCATGGCGCACTTCATACCCGACCGGCGCGCCGGTCAAACCATTCCGTGAAATACCCTGGCGGACAACGCTTTTCTGGACCCGCGCCGGTGACCGTTTCAGGGGTTTAGCGTGACCTTGACGGCTCCGTCCCGCTTTTTCTAGAAGATCTGGTAGACGTGCGGGGGGCGTGACGGTTGAGGCCGCGACGCCGGGGGTATGGAACCGTCATGGCCAAGCCCGGGGTGATCATCGTGGGCAGCGGGCCGGCCGGAGTCGCCGCGCCCGCTCCCCCACCGTTCCCCGGTGGGCAACGCACGCTGCTGTTGCGCTCCCTGGCCGACGCCGCCGCACTGCGCGACGCCGCCGGCACGGCCGCCTCCGCCGTGGTGATCGGCTCGGGCTTCATCGGCTGCGAGGCCGCCGCGTCCTTGGCAGTGCGCGGCCTGCCGGTGACTCTGGTTGCTCCCCAACCGCTTCCGCAAACAAAGCGGCTGGGCAGCGAGGCCGCCGCCCGCCTGCGCGATCTGGTGACCGAGGCGGGCGCCCGCCACGTCGGCGGGGTCGCCGTCGAGGAAATCACCGACGCCGGCGTGCGGCTGGACAACGGCGTCACCATCGACTGCGATCTCGTGCTCGCCGCGACCGGTGTCGCGCCGCAGAGTCGCATCGCCGCCGGGGCCGGTCTGCAGATTCGTGGCTCCCGCATCGTCGTCGGCTCCGACATGGCCACCTCGGTGCCCGGTGTGTACGCCGCGGGTGACGTCGCGCTGGCGCGGCACGAGGTCGCCGGACGCCACCTGGCCGTCGAACACTGGCAGGACGCGACCGATCAGGGCGCGATCGCCGGGGCATCCGCGGCGGGTCAAACAGCGAAATGGGATGGTGTGCCTGGGTTTTGGACCACCATCGGTGACGCGACGCTGAAGTACCACGCCTGGGGGGACGGGTATGAGCGCAGCCGGATGATCGACCATCCCGACGGCTTCACCGTCTGGTACGGCTCGGGGGACGTGGTCGTCGGCGTCCTGACCTACAACGCGGACGACGACTACGAACTCGGCGGGCGGCTGATCGCCGGCCGCCGGCCCGCCCCCGTACCGATGCCCGCGGCTAAGCGCTAAGTGCCGCACTCGGTGTGGTTGCGGCGCTTGAGCGGGTGTTCGCCGTCGATCAGCGCCTTGGCGATGTCGATCAGTTTGGTGTTGGATTGCTGCGATAGCCGGGTGAGAAGCTCGAACGCTTCGACGGCGTCGAGGTCGAAGCGTTCCATGACGACCCCTTTGGCCTGGCCGATGATGTCCCGTGACGCCAAGGCGCTGCGGAATTGGTCCTGACGGCGCATCATCGACCAGGCCAAAGCGATGTGAGTGGCGAAAACGCCGCCAATCTCCAGTGATTCGTCGGTGAACGCGTGCGGATGGTCGGCATAGAAGTTGAGCGCGGCCAGGCTGCCGCCGTCCACGAACAGCTCGTAGGACAGGATCGAGCGGATGGGGGTCTGCTCGAGCGCGTGCCGCTGATATCGCGGCCAGCGCTGGTCGACGTTGAGATCCTCGACATGCATCATGTGGTGCTGCCAGACGGCCGCCAGGCACGGTCCCTCCCCGCACCGGTTCTGGATGGCGTCGAGCACCTTTGGGTACCGGTGCGTGGCGACCACATTGGTGACCGCCTTGCTCTGCCCGGCCAGGGTAATCCCCGCATACTGGCAGCCGGCCACGTGCCGAGCGCCGCTGTCGACGAGTTCGCGCAGCCCGACACTCGTGTCCGTTCCGTGGCGGTCAAGGCTGGCGACCAGCCCCGCCAGCCCAGCGAGGACCGTGTTATTGCTGTCGGGCATGGCGTCACCCCCTCGAGGGCCTTCTGGCTTACCTGGGCGGCGGCGCGGCAAGGAACGCGGCGGGCAGCCGGGCGATGCCGCACCCCGGCGGCGTTCCGGCCCGCATAGCCCGTCTCGCGTCTGTCATGTTGCCGGCGACAAAATCGGCGCGTCTAACCACAAAACGAAGTCTATGACCAGACAAACGAAGTGCAACAGCGTCAGGAACCGGCGGCGACCGCGCGGCGCGGACTCGGCCGCGCAATACGGAACGATCTCATGCCCGCAATCGGCAAGCGAGAACCAAACCGGTTGGTGGCCAATCGCTTTCACGATAGTTGCGCGGGGCTCGGCGCGTCCCCCGGATGAGGGTCAGCTCGCGCCCTTATCCCCCCGTTTGCCGGCCTGCTTGGACCTTGCGGTCTTCGCCGCGTTCCGCAACGTGCGGTTGGTGGACCGCAGGTCGGTGTTGGCCGCCGACAGCGCGGCGTTGTCATCTTCCAGGCTCAGGATGCGGGCGATGCCGGCCAGGTTGATGCCCGCGTCGACTAGCGCGCCGATGCGCTGCAGCCGGGCCAAGTCGTCGGCGCTGTAACGCCGGGTCCCGCCGTCGCTTCGGGCCGGCGCCAGCAGTCCGTACTTTTCGTAAAGGCGCAGCGACTGCACCGCGACGCCGGAAAGTTCGGCGGCCACCGAGATTCCGTACACCCCTTGATGGGACGCCGGCCCACCGGTGACGCCAGAGTCGTCGGCCATCGGCATCTCCTAAGCTAACTCGGTAGAAAACGTATCTATCACACTTGCGCTGACCTATCGACAGTGATATATGAAATCTATGTCATTAGTCATAGAGAATAGCCGCTTCACTGCGACAGATTGGAGTGAGAGGTGACCGCCATGCTGATGCGTACCGACCCGTTTCGTGAGCTGGACCGCTTCGCCCAGCAAGTGCTGGGTACGGCCGCTCGACCTGCAGTGATGCCGATGGATGCCTGGCGCGAGGGAGAACAATTCGTCGTCGAGTTCGACCTGCCGGGCATCAACGCCGACTCGCTGGACATCGACATCGAGCGCAATGTGGTGACCGTCCGCGCCGAGCGGCCGGCCCTCGACCCCAACCGCGAGATGCTGGCCACCGAGCGGCCGCGGGGTGTGTTCAGCCGCCAGCTGGTGCTCGGCGAAAACCTCGACACCGACAAAATCGAGGCGTCCTACCGCGAAGGCGTGCTGCGTTTGCGCATCCCGGTGGCCGAAAAGGCTAAGCCGCGTAAGATTTCTGTCGACCGCGGCGGCGGCCACAAGGCAATCAACGACACCACCTCGAACCGGGAGGTGATAGACGCCTGACCAACCCAACGGGCGGGGCGGCGCCCGGGCGCCCCGAGCAAACGGTCGCCGAATCGGGCCAGCGCGGTCGCCGCCCCCCGCCCCCATCGGGCGCCGACCGAAAGTCCCGCGCGCGAACTGGGCCCACGAAACCCAACGAAACAAGGTCAAAGTGAACTGGAATCTCGGCGACCAATCGGCCAACGTCGAACAGGCCCTGGCCGGCGGTACTCCGCAACGGGTGGGCTGGTTTCGGTTCCACTTCGCCGACCGGCGGTGGGAATGGTCCGAGCAGGTGCAGCGGATGCACGGGTATGAGCCCGGCAACGTCACCCCGACCACCGATCTGGTGCTGGCACACAAACATCCCGACGACCGCGGACAGGTCGCCGCGACCATCGATCAGATTCTGAACACCCACGAGGCGTTCAGCACCCGCCACCGGATCATCGACACCGGCGGCAACGTGCACCACATCATCGTCGTCGGTGACCGGCTCGTCGACGACCGCGGCGAAGTGGTTGGAACGCACGGGTTTTACATCGACGTCTCCCCGCTTCCCGAACAGGTGCGCGAGGACCTCGTTAGCGCGAAGCTGGCCGAGATCAGCGAAAATCGGGCCGGGATCGAGCAAACCAAGGGCATGCTGATGCTGATCTATGGCATCAACGACGACGCCGCGTTCAACCTGCTCAGGTGGTTGTCCCAGGAGACCAACGTCAAGCTGCGGCTGCTGGCCGAACAGATCTCCGAAGACTTCCGCGGCGGCGGTTCGGCCCTTAACTCCCAATCCGAGTTCGACCACCTACTGCTGACCGCGCATCAGCGCATCCGGCGGTGATTCACCGGCTCACTGGCTTATGCGGCGCCCGCGCTCGCTTGCGCCTCCGGGCGCGGCCGGCCTTGACCAACTGCGCGACGCCGTTCTCGATTCCCGCGGTGAGCGCCTCGACGTCGGGCGCGGTCTCGTAGTCGGCGGTGATCCCGAAGACGAACTTGTCGGCGTAGCTGAGCATCGCGATGCCGGTGCGCAGCTGAAGGGCGATCGGGGGGATCGGCAAGATCTCCAGCACCCGCCGGCCCAGCAGTGTCTGCTGGCCTCGCGGGCCGGGAACGTTGGTCGCCAAGGCGACCACCGCCCGCTGGGGCAACCGCGTCAGCAAGCGAACCCCCCACGCCGACAACGCAAACGGAACGTTTTTGGCCGCCGAGACCAGCGCGCTGCCGCCCTCGCGTTGGCCGCTGGCTTTGGCCGCGGCCAGTCGGCCGTGCACCAGCTGCAGTCGCCGCACCGGGTCCGCCTCGTCGACCGGCAACAGCGGCAGCATCGCCGAGACTTGGTTGTCGGCCACGCTGAAATGGTTGGTCGGGCGAACCGAAACCGGAACGAGCGTGCGCAGCGAGTCGCGGCCGGGCCGTTCGCCGCGGTTGAGCAAGACGCTGCGGTAGCTGTCGGTGATGGCCGCCAGTGCCACGTCGTTGAGGGTCACGCCGAACGCTTGAGAGACCTCCTGCAGGTCGGCCAGCCGGACCCGGGCCGCGCTGAACCGTCGCATCGTCGTGACCGGTCCGTTCAGCGACGAGTCCGGCCCCGGGCTGAACAGGCTCGCCGTCAGTTCGGCCGCCCCCACCGCCACATGTTCGGCCGTCGCCGCCGCGGTGAACACGCTGCGGGCGAGCCCAGTTACCCAGCTCAACGGGTTCAAGCTCACCTTGGGCAGGCTCACGCCGGGCCGCCCCGGCTCCTTGGCGGCGCGAATGTCGGTGGCGAAGGTGTTGCCGCCGCCGTCGTCGCTGAACCTCCCCAACATCTGGGCCGTCGCAATGCCATCGGCGATGCAGTGGTGAGTCTTGGTCAACACGGCCCACCGGTTGTCGCTCAGCCCCTCGATGATGTAGCACTCCCACAGCGGGCGCTCGCGGTCGAGCCGCCGTTCCATCACGGTCGCGATCAGCTGGAACAGTTCGGCGTCGCCGCCGGGGTGTGGCAGCGCGAGGCGGTGCAGGTGCCGCGCGATGTCGAAGTGCGGGTCGTCCACCCATTCGGGTGGGCCAAGATCGAACGGATGGGTCCGCAAGACCTGCCTGCACCGCGGAATCGCCGGCGCCCGTTCGGTAAAGGCGGAGACGAACTCGTCGTAGCTCGGCGCCGGTCCTTCCATGATCGACACCCCGCCGACGGCCAGGCTCACATGCGGATCGGAGTCCTCGACTTCGAGGAAAGCGGCATCCAGCGCGGTCAAATGCTCCATGTGGTCACTATCCTTTCAACCCGGGCGGCGGGGGCCTGTACAAGGCGGCACCGGCGGTGACGCCCGCGCCGGCGGCGACGAACAGGACCCGCGCGCCTGCCGGGAGCCTCGCGGCGCCCGGCTCGAACGCCGCCGCCAGCGCGGCGGTGTGCATGCGCTGATCGGCTGCGACGCGGACCTTTTCGGCCGGCACCCCGAGCAGGTCGCTCAGCGCGGCCCGGTACCCGGGCCGGGCCGGGGCGGCGACAATCAGGTCGATGTCGGCGAGCCGCGCCGACTGCGCGGCCAGGCACGCGCGCGCCGCGCCGGCCGCCGCCGCGGCGAACCGCTGATCCATCGCTCCCGACTGGCTGAATCGCAGCACATTGCGCGCATCGGCGAATCCCACTGTCGCGGTGAATGTTTCGGTATCGCTTGCCGCATCGTCGGCATTCACCCAGGACACGCGGCCCAGGCCGTAGTCGTCATCGGTCCAGCGGCACAGTAACGCGGCCCCGGCGGCGGAGAACGGGAAGCGCTCGCTCATCCCGCGACCCGGATCGGCGTCGCTGGCCACGACAAGCGCACGGCCGACGGTGTGTGTCCGCAGGAACCCGTCGACGATCTGCAGCGCCGTCAACACTCCGCAGGCGCCGTTGGCGACGTCGAAGGAGAACGTGCCGTGGGCGCCGGCGTGGGGATCCTCGGGGTTGGCCCCGATGTCGTTCTGGATCAGCGCCGCCAGGGCCGGCTCCCCCAGGTTGCGGTCGCGGTAAATCCCCGCGTTCACCACGAGATCCAGCTCGCCCGGGTCGCATCCGGCCCGCCGCAGGCAGTCCTTCGCGGCGGTGACGGCGAGGTGCAGCGCGCTGTGCCGGGCGCGCCATCGCGGGCGGGCGACGCCGACTCGATCAATGACCGTGCCCATAGCGGCTCACCAAGTCCTCGTCCAGGGTCAGTAAGACCACCCCGATCTCCAGTCCCGACGCCAACGCGAGCAGCGCGACCCTTTCCCCGGGCTCGATGTGTCCGGCCTCGAGTTCCTCGACCAGGGCCACCGTGTGCGTCGTCGACGCAGTGTTGCCGTACCGGTCGACGGTGATCACGGCATCGTGGCGGGGGCCCTCCCCGAACGACTCCGACATGCGGGCCATTCCCTTGCGGATAGCACGTGCCGACGTCTGGTGGGTGATCACGTGGTCGATGTCGTGCACGGAAATGCCAACGGCCTCAAGCACTTCGCTCAACAGCAGGGGGGTGTCGGCGATGGCCGCCTTCTGGATCGCGCGGGAATTGGTGAACATCCGCGCGCCGGGATCGTGGCCGCGTGGATACGCCAGGCAAAGGCGGCTGTAGTCGGCGACCGCGGTGAACCCGGCGAGGGCGATCCCCGCGGAGCCCGCGGGAGCCCGCTCGAGCAGGAGCGCGGCGCCGGCGTCGCCGAGGGTCAGGCAGGCGAGCTCTTTGCTCATGATGTTGCGGATGTGGCGGGCCGCGTTGAGGCCCAGCTGCGAGATGTACTCACCGCTGACGACCAGTCCGCGCTCGACGATGCCCTGCCGGATCCAGTTGTTCAAAATCGTGACACCGGTGAGCATCCCGGCGCAGGCGTTGGACACGTCGAAGGTCATCGCCCGCGGCGCCCCGATCCCGCGGGCCACCGCACGGCTCATCGTCGGCTCGAGCCATTGGGTGAGGCCGCCGCGGAATTTCGTGATGCTGCAACTGATTACCACGTCAAGGGACGCCGGGTCCCGTTGCGCGGTGGCGAGACAGTTCAGCGCCGCCGTGGTGGCAAGGCTGTAGGAATCCTCGTCGCCGACCGAGACGCGGCGCTCGCGGATCCCGGTAAGCCGTTCCAGGTCGATGTGGGTGCGGTGGCGGGTGGAGGCCATCAATTCGTCTGTGGTCAGGCGGGTTTCCGGCAGATGCCGACCGGCGCCGGCCAACCGCGCCACGAACGGCGCCGGGACGCCTTCTCCGGCGGTCTCCATCACCAGCCAGTGCCGAGTCATCGGCGATAGCTCCTTTCCAGACGCCGCGCGGTGGGTTCGACGCGGTGGCCTCGACATTAGGAACGCCACGTCACTGTCGCCAGAGTCGTTGGTCCCCAACGGCCGGGGCATTTGGACTTGGCCGGGGATGCGGCGGCTTAGCGTCGCCGCGGGATCCGATCGACCCGAGACCTTTTCACTCGGTGACCGCTCGCCGCCAGGCATCGTGGGCCTCGGTCGCCGACCGCTCGGGCGGTTGAGAGGTGTCGATCCGGTGCGCGGTGTTCCAGCCCGCCCGCTGGGCGGCCAGCGCCGCGGCGATCTCCGGGGTCACCTCCGAGTTGCCCGGGCGCCTGGTCTTGATGCGGCCGGCCGCCGCGTCGTCCGTCGCCGAGCACATCAGTTCGACGATCGCCGAATGCGTTTCGGACGCGAGGCGCTGCGCGTGAGCGCGCATGTGCGGGTCCCGCCAGGTGCCGTCGAGGATCACCGATTTCCCGTCACGCAGCAGCGGGCGTGCCCGGCGCAGGGCAGCCTCATAGACCGTCACGACGTTGTCGCGGCTGTACAGTCCCTGATCCAGCACGCCCGGCGCTCCGCTGATGACACCCGATTCCCGCAGTTCCCGGCGGACGTCATCGGTCGAGATGACCTGCGCCCCCGTCTTTTCCGCGAGCGTACGCGCGAGGGTGGACTTGCCGGTGCCCGGATTTCCGCCCACGAGCGCCAGCCGAACACCACCGTTCTGAAGGTGCTCGACCGCGATGGCCAGGTGCCGGGCGGCGTCTTGGGCGGCCGCCGATTTGCCCTGCGACAGTCGCACGCAATCGACCTTCGCCCTTACGACGGCGCGGTAGGCGGTGTAGAAGTCCCGCAACGACGACGGTGCCGAATCCGCCGAATGCAGGGCGTAGCGTTCGAGGAAGTAGTCGCCAAGGTCCTTGCGGCCCAGGAATTCCAGATCCATCGCGAGGAAGGCGGCGTCATCCACGCAATCGACGTAGCGAAGCTCGTCGTCGAACTCCAGGCAGTCGAGCAGCGCCGGTTCGCCGCGCACCCAGAAAATGTCGTCGGCGAGCAGATCGCCGTGGCCGTCGACGATGAATCCTTCCTCGACGCGGCGCTTGAACAGGGGCTCACGGCCCGAGACGAACTCGGTGGCAAGGCGCCGGATTCGCGACAGCGACTCGATCGAGACGGCCGGACTCGGCGCGCCGGCGTAGCGGTCGAGCTCCGACAGGTTCTCGCGCCAGCGCCGCTCGACCGCGCCGGCCTCGCCCTGGGCATCGATCACCGGACCCCGCCGCGCGTGCCGGTGAAAGCGGGCCACCACCGCCGCGATGGCGTCCAGCACGCCCCGAACGGGCTCGTCGCGGCCGCGGGTCACCATGGACGCCAATCGGTCGTCGTCGTGGTAGCGCCGCATGACGACGATCGGTTCGGCCGGCCCTCCGCCGGGGTCGCTGAGATACGCGACGCCGAAATAGCTTTGGGGCGACAGGCGGCTGTTCAACTCGACTTCCTTGCGGCACGCGCGCTCGCGCTGCTCCGCCGTGCGGAAGTCGAGAAAGTCGGTCAATATCGGCTTCTTCGCCTTGAATGCCCGGTCGCCGGCGAGCACAACCACACCCGTGTGGGTCTCGTGCACCTCGACATAGGGGACATAGGGGACATAGGGGATATTGGGCTCTGGAGTCATGGTCACCGCCTCAGTGTCCTGAGGCAGGATGCGGCAAGCTACGCCGGCCGCGCCACGATCACGGGCATCCGGACCGAGTGCACAATGGCGTTGCTCACCGAACCCAGCAGCATGCCGCTCAAACCGCCGCGGCCATGGCTGCCCACGACGACGAGCTGGGCGGACTCCGACTTTTCGATCAGCTGCCGAGCCGGCCGGTCGCACACGACGACGCGGTGCACCGTGACGTCGGGATAGCGTTCCTGCCAGCCCGCCAGGCGTTCGGCCAGAACCAGCTCGGCTTCCGCCTTCACCGCCGACCAGTCCAACCCGGGCAGTTCGAAGACCTCGACGTCGCTCCACGCGTGCAACGCCGTCAGCTCGACACCACGCCGTGACGCTTCGTCGAACGCGATGGCCGTCGCGAGCTCCGAGGCGGGCGAGCCGTCGATGCCCACCAGCACGGGAGCTTCCAGCGGGTGGGGCATCAGCGGATCTTCGTCGCGAATGACCGCGACCGGGCAGTGCGCGCCGCGCACCACGCTCGAGCTCACCGAGCCCAGCAAAAACCTCTCCACCGCTCCACGCCCGTTGCTGCCCACGACGAGCATCTCCGCCTCGTCGGACATGTCGACCAGCGTCGGCACCGGGGGCGCGCAACTGAGCTCGCTCTTGACCTCGACCCTGCGGCCCGTCGGCATGGCGTCTTCGGCGACCTTGACCGCCTCGGCAAGGAGCCGCTGGCCTTCCTCTTCCTGCCAGGCGATTCCCGTCGACAGCGGCATTGCCGGCCACATCGGCACGGGCTCGCTCACCATGTGGACCACGGTCAGCGGAACATGCCGCATCGCCGCGTCACGAGCTGCCCAACAGACAGCGGCGTTGGAGGCCGCCGATCCGTCGATCCCGACGACGATGCCATGGCGGTTCATGGGTGTAGACATGGTGTTCTCCCTCGGTTACCGCAAACGCTATTACCCGAACGGCCGTCGATCATGAGGCTTTAGTCACCAACCACATGGACATGGGACCTCGCCGCATCGGTTGGGGTTGACCCGGGCTTGCGCTGTGGCATCGTCACCATGGTGACCGAATGGCCCGCCACCGTCGACAGGCGCTACCACGACGCGGTGATCCTCGGGCTCGACAGCGTGATCGCGGAGACCGCGCCGGGTGCCGTCCAGGCCCGCGACTCAACCGTTCCATTGCTGCGGCGGCTGCGAGACGTCGGAGTCGCCACGGCCGTCTACTCCTCCACCCGCGACTGCGCGCAGACGCTGCGCGCGGCGGGAATCGACGAACTCGTCAGCGTCGTCGCCGGCGAAGCCCAGACCGCCGGAAAGCCCGACGCGGCGGTGCTGACCGAGACGGCAACCCGCCTGAGGGTCCGCCCCGTTCGTTGCGTTGTCATCGCGCGTGACCAAGCCTGTGTGCGGGCCGGCAGGGACGGCGGCTTCAGCCTCGTCATCGGTCTCGAGCGCGACGGGAACGCCGACGAACTGCTGTCCTGCGGAGCCGACACCATCGTCGCCGATCTCGCCGAGATCTCGGTGCAAAGCGGTGGCGGCCCCATGTCGAGCGTCGCCGATGCGATGCAGGTCTACAGCCAGTTGAAAGACTTGGTGACCAGCCGGCGACCGGCGGTATTCCTCGACTTCGACGGCACGCTATCCGAGATCGTCGAGCATCCGGAGTCGGCCACCCTGGTCGACGGCGCCGCCGAAGCGCTGCGCGCGCTGGCCGCGCAGTGCCCCGTGGCGGTGATCAGCGGCCGCGATCTGGGCGACGTCCGCGAACGCGTCAAGGTCGACGGGGTGTGGTATGCGGGCAGCCACGGCTTTGAAGCGATCGCACCGGACGGCACCCACCACGAGAACGCCACCGCCGCGGGCGTCATCGCCGCCCTGGCGCGTGCGGCCGAACGATTGACGGAGACGCTCAGCGAGGTGTCGGGAATACTGGTGGAGCACAAACGCTTTGCGGTGGCCGTGCACTATCGCAATGCCGATCCCGGTGACGTCGACCGGGTGATCGTCGCGACCCGTAAAGTCGGGCGCGCTGAGGGCCTGCGGATCACCACCGGTCGCAAGGTCATCGAACTTCGCCCAAACATCGAGTGGGACAAGGGCACGACACTCGATTGGCTCCTCGAACACATCGAGGGCAGCGACAATGCCACCGACTCCGACCCGATGTTGCCGATCTACGTCGGCGACGACATCACCGACGAGGACGCCTTCGACGCGGTCCAGTTCGACGGCGTGGGAATAGTGGTGCGGCACCCGGAGGATGGCGACCGACCGTCCGCCTCGCTATTCAGCCTCGAGAATCCTTCCGCGGTATGCGAATTCGTCCGACGCCTGGCGGCCGATCTGGAAGAGGAGGCGGCGCAGTCGAGCGATCCGTGGGAACTCGTCTACGACGCCTACGACCCGAACGACGAGCGGCTGCGCGAAGCGCTGTGCACCGTCGGCAACGGCTACGTCGCCACCCGTGGTTGCGCCCCGGAAGCCGAGGCGTCCGAGTCGCATTACCCGGGCACCTACGCCGCCGGTGTGTACAACCAGCTGTCCGATCGGATCGCGGACCGGACCATCGAGAACGAAAGCCTCGTCAACCTCCCCAACTGGCTGTCGCTGACCTTCCGCGTCAACGGTGGACCGTGGTTTCACGTTGATGACACCGAGTTGCTTTCCTACCGACAGACATTCGACCTGCGGCACGCGACATTGACCCGCAGCCTGCGGTTCCGGGACGGCGCCGGCCAGATCACCACCGTGACCCAACAACGATTCGCGTCCATGCGCCAGCCCCACCTGCTTGCCATGCAGACCACGGTCGGTGCCGAGAATTGGTCGGGCACAGTCGAGTTCAGGTCACTGCTGGACGGAACCGTCCGCAACACCATGGTCGAGCGTTATCGTTCGCTGTCGAGCACCCACCTCACCGAGTCGGTGATCGACGAAATCACGCCCGACTCGGTGATATTGCGAACCCAAACGTCGCAATCACGTGTCGCGATCGCGGTGGCCGCGCGCAGCACCGTGTGGTGCGACGACGTCCGGGCCGACGCACACTACGCGGTCGTGCGGGACGGCGGCCGGGGCGGTCATGACATCCGGGTCGAGCTCTCCGCCGGGCAGTCGATCACGTGCGAGAAGGTCGCGACCATATTCACCGGCCGGGACCCGGCCATATCGGAACCGGCGAGCGCGGCGCAGAAACACCTCGACGCGGCGGGCCGGTATGCCGATCTCCACCATCAGCATGCCCGGGCGTGGGCCCTGCTGTGGGAACAATGCAAGGTTGGCCTGGCCGACAGCGCGAGGGCATTGCGGGTCCTGCGCCTGCATTCGGTCCATCTGCTGCAAACCATTTCGCCGCACACCGCCGATCTCGACGCCGGGGTCCCGGCCCGGGGCCTGCACGGTGAGGCCTATCGCGGGCACGTCTTCTGGGACGCACTGTTCGTCTCCCCGGTGCTGAGCGTGCGCATGCCGAACGTGGCCCGGTCGCTGCTGCTTTACCGGTATCGGCGGCTTCCCGAGGCCCGCCGCGCGGCCCGCACGGCGGGCTATCTGGGCGCCATGTTTCCCTGGCAATCGGGCAGCGACGGCCGCGAGGTCAGCCAGGAATTGCATCTCAATCCGCAGTCCGGCCGCTGGAACCCGGATCCCAGTGCGCGCGCGCATCACGTCGGCCTCGCCATTGCCTATAACACGTGGCAGCACTACCAGGTGACCGGTGATCGGCAGTGGCTCGTCGACTACGGCGCCGAGATGCTGGTCGAGATCGCCCGTTTCTGGGCGGGCCTGGCCAAATTCGACAACAGTCGCGGGCGTTACACCATCCGGGGGGTCATCGGCCCCGACGAGTTCCATTCGGGCTATCCGGGCAAGGAATACGACGGGATCGACAACAACGCCTACACCAACGTGATGGCGGTCTGGGTGATCTTGCGGGCGATGGACGCGCTGGACCTGCTGCCGCTGCGGGATCGGCTCGACCTGGTCGCGAAGGTCGACCTGATGGCCCAGGAGCTCGATCGGTGGGATCACGTGACGCGGCGCATGTTCGTCCCGTTCCACGACGACGTGATCAGTCAATTCGAGGGCTATTGCGAACTGGCGGAGCTGGATTGGGAACACTATCGGCAGCGGTACGAAAACATTCAGCGGCTCGACCGCATTTTGGAAGCCGAAAACGACAGCGTGAACAAGTACAAGGCGTCCAAGCAAGCCGACGCGTTGATGCTCTTCTACCTGCTGTCGTCGGAGGAGCTGCTGGGCCTGTTCGGCCGGCTCGGTTACCGCTTCGCGCCCGAACAAATCCCGAAGACGGTTGAGTACTACCTGTCGCGCACCTCGCACGGCTCGACGCTGAGCGCCGTCGTGCATGCATGGGTCCTCGCCCGTGCCAACCGGCACAAGGCCATGGAGTACTTCCAACAGGTGCTGGATTCCGATATCGCCGACATCCAGGGCGGCACTACGGCGGAAGGGATACACCTGGCCGCGATGGCCGGCAGCATCGACCTGCTGCAGCGGTGTTTCACCGGACTGGAAACGCGAGACGACCGGTTGATCGTCGGCCCGCAGTGGCCGGAAGTGCTCGGCCCGATCGAGTTCCCGTTGGTGTATCGCGGCCAACGCCTTCACCTTCGGATCAGCGGACGGGCGGGCGCGCTGACCTCCGAGGCCGGAAACGCCGGACCGATCACGGTCGAATGCCGTGGCCGCGTGCAGCATCTGCTGCCGGGGCACACGATCGAGGTCGCGTGAACACCCCGGCTGGTGACCCATTGCCCGCAAACGGGGGTCGAACGGCCCTGCTGGACAGCCACCGAGCCCAATAGTGTTCCAAGTGGTGGGCGCGGGGCCGTCCCGCGGCCCGGCCATCGGATCGGGAGGACGCGATGAACCATCCGCAGCCATCACAGCGGATCGTCGTCGGCATCGACGGCTCGGACGCGGCGATCAATGCGGCCAGATGGGCGGTCACCGAGGCCGTCAACCGCAACATCCCGTTGCGGTTGATCCACACCATCCCCGAACGGAACGCGGACGCCGGCGCGGGCGACGACAGCCTGGAGATCGAATACGCCCAGGCGTCGCTGCGCGCCGCCGACGCGGCGCTGCAGGCCACGGGCGAGCCGGTCAAGGTCGAATGCGACATCGTGCACGGATCGCCGGAGCGTGCCCTGATCGACGAATCGCGACGGGCGGCGATGATTTGCGTGGGCTCGGTGGGGATTGGGCGCATCGCCAGCAAGGTCCTCGGCTCGACCGCCGACGCCGTGGCTCAGAAGGCGCATTGCCCGGTGGCGATCATTCGCAGCGGCCGCGAGGACGGGGAGCCGGACTCCGGGTGGATCGCGGTCGCCGTCGACGAATCGCCGGGCAACGACGCGGTGCTCGAGCACGGCTTCCGGGAAGCCCGGCTTCGTGACGCACCGGTTTTGGCGATGGGAGTGTGGCGCTGGGGTTTTGGTGAGATTCCCTACCGTCAGCTGGATCATCGGCTCGGTCCCTGGGTATCGAGGTACCGCGAGGTGCACGTCATGCCGGCCGCCGCCAGGCATGGGGCCGCCGACTTCCTCGCGCATACCCAGGAGGCCGTTCAACTCGCGGTGGTGGGCCGCGAGGACGCCGACAAGGTCGCCCGCATGGTCGGTCCGATCAGTCCGCACTTGTCCGGCCACACCGGATGTTCGGTGCTCGTCGTGCGCGATTGACGGCTACCCGCCGGGTTCCTGACCATCGCGGACGACGATCACCGGAACACGTGCCGCCTGGGCCACGGCGGAGCCGACCGAACCCAGCAGCATTCCCGGAAAGCCCCCGCGGCCGCGGCTGCCCACCACCACGAGCTGGGCACGCTCGGACTCCTTGAGCAACCAGTGGGAAGGCTTGTCGCAGAAGAGCAATCGCTCAACGCGCACATCCGGATACCGCTTTTGCCAACCGGCCAGGCGTTCGGCGAGAACCTCCTGCCCTTGGCTCTCGCGGTCGCGCCAGTCCATCCCGAGGACCGGGAACACGCCCACGTCACTCCACACGTGCAGGGCGCGCAGCTGGACTCCGCGGCGCGAGGCTTCGTCAAAGGCCAGGGCGGTCGCCGCCTCCGAGGCGGGCGACCCGTCGATGCCCACGAGCACGGGCGCGTGGGGATCGGGGGCCGCACTTTTGTCGGAGTGAATGACCGCGACCGGACAGTGGGCATAGTGAACCAGTCCCGCCGTGACCGAGCCCAGCAGCAGACGGCCCAACGCGCCCAGACCTTGGCTGCCGACGACGACCATCCACGCGTCCTTGGAGGCCTCGATCAACGCCGGCACGACGCTGGAATAAACCATCTCGGTGCGTATTTCGGGTGGCTCGGAATCGCCGAGGCCGGCGTTGAGCGTCTTACGCGCCTGATCGATGACCTGCCGTCCGCTGTCCCTCTGCCAGTCGGGCATGTCCGCGTACAGTTGGCCCACCGGCCACCCGACGACCACCGGGGGAACGGCGTGGATCAGCGTGAGCGGCAGTTTGCGCATGATGGCCTCGCGCGCACCCCAGGCTACGGCGGCATCCGACGGCGCCGACCCGTCGACGCACACCAGCACTCCGAATTTAGCTGTCTCACCGGGCATTTCGCACTCCTCGCTATGAACCCTCATCCGTGGACGTCGGTGCCTCGTCGAACTCGGGCAGCTCGACCTCCAGGTGCCGAATCGCCCCGTAATCCGTTGGCTTACAAGGCCATCCGAGATCGAAGAAGACCGTGAGCATGAGATGATTCTCGCCCAGGACGTCGGCCACAAAGCGCCCGATCCCGTGGGCCCGGGCGATCGGGGCCAGACGTTTGAGCAGGGCCGTTCCCACGCCCACCGAATGGTCTTCGTGGGCGACCACGATCGCGACTTCGGCGACGCTCGGGTCGTCGCCGACGGCCACGTAGTGCGCCACACCGATGAGCCGGTCGGCGTCGAATGCGCCGAGGGCGTAGAGGCCGTGAGCCGGCGCGGTCAGCTTGACGATGAGTTCGGGCAGCGCGACCGGCTGCAGCGTAAAGAACCGAAAGTATCGATCGTGATCGGAGAGGTGTCGATGGAGCGCCAATACGGCGTCGGCGTCGTCGAGCCGCAGGCGACGCAGCGACACGAGCCGTCCGTCGAGCAATCGAGCGGTGGCCGCCGAATCCGCGAGTCGATCGCTCATGCGGTCAGCGGAGCGACCCAGTGGACGCGGGTGCCACCCTCCGGTGGATTGGTGATCTCGCAGGCACCGCCGAGTTGTTCGGCGCGGTACTTCATGTTGGCCAAGCCGCTGGAGCGCGAATTGCCGACGGGTATGCCGCAGCCGTTGTCGATGATGTCGAGGACGAACATATCGGAGACACTGACCTCGATCGTCAGCCGTGAAGCGCCGGAGTGGCGCAGGACGTTGCTGATGGCTTCCGCGGTGACCGCTTCGGCCTGCTCGGCAAGTTCACCGCCAACGGTGGTCATCGGTCCGTGCATGCGCATCGTCGTCACAATGTCACGATTTTCGGTCAGATCGGCGACCACTCGTTGAATCCGCTGCCGAAAGTCGCCATTTTCTCCCAGCGGGGATTTGAGTTGGAAAATGGTCGTGCGGATCTCTTCGATGATGGTTTGCAGGTCGTCGAGCGTGCGGTTGAGCCGGTCGGCGACCTCCGGCGACCGCGCCCTGGCCAGCGTGCCCTGCAGGTCCATGCCGGCGGCGAATAGCCGTTGGATGACGTGGTCGTGCAAATCGTGCGCGATCCGCTCGCGCTCGGCGAGGATGGTCAGCCGGCGCGCGTCCGCGCGGGCCGACGCCAGCACGAGGGCCATCGCGGCCTGCGAGGCGAAATCGCTCACCAGGTCGAGGTAACTCTTGTCGAACGGCGGCTGGTCGGCGCCGCGGGCGATCGCGATGACACCCACGACTTGATCGTGGGCGCGCAGCGGCATCACGATGGCGGGGCGCTGCCCGACGTCGGTGAACGCCTGAATGGGGTACCTCAACGACTCGGTGATCACCGGTGTGCCGGAACGGAAGACGGCACCGCTGGTGGACGAGTCCACCGGAACTCGCCGGCCGATCACCTCGGCGGCATAAGCCCCCACCGCGGCGGACACCACCAGCGCGTCGATTTCGTCGTCGGGCAGGTCGGGGTCGGCCGGAAGGAGCACGATCGCCTGTTCGGCACCGGTCAGGTTGCATAAGCGGTCGGCGACCAACTCCAGTGGGCGCCGGTGCGGCTCGGCGCTGGACAGCAGGGCCGTCGTGATCTCGCGGCTGGCCTCCATCCACTTCACCGACGTCCGCTCGCGCTCGAACAGTTGCGCGTTGTCGATGGCGACCGCCGCCGCAAACGCCAGCGCGCGGGCGGCAACCTCGTCGGATTCGGAGAACGCCCGCCCCGGCTCGTCGTGGGTGAGATAGAGGTTGCCGAACACGATCCCGCGGATGGTGATCGGCACCGCGAGAAAGGCCCGCATGGCGGGGTGGTGTTCGGGGAATCCGACGGCGGACGGGTGGGTGGTCAGATCGTCCATGCGCAGGGCCGGCGTGTCCAGGAGCGACAGGCTCAGCAGCCCCTTGCCAACCGGTAGATGCCCGATGACCCGAGCCGTCGCCACGTCGATTCCCTCGTGAACAAACCGGAGCAGGTCGCCCTCGGGATCACGAACGGCCAGGGCGCCGTACGGGGCGGAGGTCAATTCCCTGGCGGCGCCGATAATCCGGTGCAGTGTCGCGTCGAGGTCGAGGTCCGAGCCCAGCTCGACGATCACCCGCAGCAATTGCTCCATTTGGTCGCGTGCCGCCAGCAACTCGTCGAGCTGCTCATGCATCCTGCTAACCAGGCCACGCTGGCCGAGTCCGGCAAAGGCCGAGCTACGTTCGTCGCCGGCCATCGACCCGATACCTCCACGAGGCCTTCAGCTGTACAGCGGCTCGCGCCGGAACGACAGGTACGACGCGAGCAACCCGAGGTGCCTTCGCCAGCTTAATCCGTTTTCGTCGGGTACCCAAGGCCAACGGTCGGCGCCGACCAGCAAACTGCGGCGCCGCCGGTTAGCGGTCCGGTGGTACCTCGGTCGGCATCGTTCGCTGGCTGGACCGTTGATCCAATTTGGAGGCGAACACCGCCGCCTGCGTCCGCCGCTCCATGCCCAGCTTGGCCAGCAACCGCGACACATAGTTCTTCACCGTCTTCTCGGCGAGAAACATCCGGGCGGCGATCTGCCTGTTGGTCAGTCCTTCGCTGAGCAGCCCGAGCAGCGTGCGCTCCTGCTCGGTCAATCCCGACAAGGGGTCCTCACGCTCGGCCGCGCCCCGGAGCTTGGCCATCAGCGCGGCGGCCGCGCGGTTGTCCAGCAGGGATTTCCCGGCGCCGACCTCCTTGATCGCGTGGGCGAGCTCCATGCCCTTGATGTCTTTGACCACGTAGCCGCTGGCGCCGGCCAGGATCGCCTCGAGCATCGCCTCGTCGGAGGTGAACGACGTCAACATCAGGCATCGCAGGTCCGGATGATCGGACACCAGGTCGCGGCACAACTCGATTCCGTTCCCGTCGGGAAGGCGCACGTCAAGCACGGCGACGTCGGGCCGCAACGCCGGTATCCTCGCCTTGGCTTCCGATACGGAACCGGCCTCGCCGACGATTTCGAGCTCGGGGTCCGATGCGAGCAGATCGGCAAGACCGCGTCGAACGACTTCATGGTCGTCGACGAGGAACACCTTGACCATGTACGGGGCCTTTCTGCCGGGCGTGCGGGACAGTCTGGGAACGGCCGCCTCGATATCCCATATTCGCATAGCTGCCCTACCTCACAAATGCCGCTGATTCACCACGATCAGCGAACAGTCCGCGTCCTGCAGTATCGCACTGCCGGCCGGCCCGACCAGTTCGTCCAAGTGCTGACGGTTGTGACCGCTGACAATCACCAACCGCACCGACCGACGTTGGTAAGCCAGGTACTCCAGCAGGCTGCCGGGCAACGCCACCGACTCCACCCGCAGGTCCGGATGGCGTCGCTTCCAGCTGGCCAGCCGGCGATCGAGGTCGGCCAGCGCCCGGCGGTTGCCTTCGGTATCGGCGGTTCGCCGGCAGATGATCGCCTGCAGCGCGGCGTTGCGCAGCCGGGCCTCCTCGACGGCGGCGCCCAGCACGACGCCGTTGTCGGGAGACTCATCCAGCTCGACGACGATCCCGTCGGCGGGCCGGTGCGGGCGGTCGTCACGGGCGCGAATGATCGCCACGGGGCACCGCGCCGAGATGGCCAGCGCCGCGGCGGTGGAACCCACCCGGCCCGGTCGGAAGTGACGCAATCCGACGGCGCCCACGCACACCATGGCCGCCGATGCCGACGCGCTGACCAACGACCCGATCGCGGGCCCGTGCGTGATTTCGGTCTCCGTTTTCACCGGCTTGCCCACGGCTTCGATCGCCGTGAGTGCGTGGCGGATCGCCATTTCCGCGGCGGTCAGCTCGCGGGCCTCGTCCTGCGGCCCGGTTTCCGGGCCATCGTCCCGCTCGATCGCGCACAGCAGCCGCAGCGGCGCGTCACGGCTTACCGCCTCGTCAACGGCCCACAGCGCCGCGCGTAGCGCCGCCTTCGAGCCGTCGATGCCGACCACGATCGGCTGCGGGGTGACTAGCTCTTTCATCGATGCCGGCCCGACTTCAATGGCGGACCACGAGCACGGAGCAGTCGGGGTAGCCCACAATCGGATGACAGTTCGGGACGGCCAGCCCGGCGATCTCGTCGGCATCGGTGCTACCCACGACTGCCAATTCGATTGCGCCGCTTTGCCTCTCGCCGGACGTTACCCCGGTGCCGGCGGCGACCGTCTGGACGGGCACGTCCGGGTAACGCCGGACCCAGCTGTTTACTCGCCGATCGATCTGCCGCACGGTGGCGTGGCGGCGCCGTCCCTCCTCCATGGCCTGGTGCACGACTTCGTCGTTGTCGGGCTCGTCGTTGAGCACGACGGCGATCACGCCGAGCTTCGTCGGCGTTCCGTCGGGATTGGTGCGGATGACCGCCACCGGACACTGCGCCCGCGCCACCAACGCGGCCGCGGTGGGGCCCAACAACCCGTCGGACGCCCGTCCCCGCCTGGCGGTGCCCACGCACACCAGGGCCGCATCCTGTGATTCGTTGACCAACACCTGCGCGGGATCTCCTGAGAGAACAGCCGTTTCGACCTCGACCGGCCTGCCCTTTCCGTGGGCGGCGCTCTGGACGGCGCAGCTCGCTTGGGACAGCGCCATTTCGGCGCGCTCGAGCTCCCACTCGGAGGTGGGCGCCGACCCGATCCGCGGCTCCCGGCCGGGGACGACGGGAATGACATAGACGAGGCGAAGGGGCATCCGCCGGCTCAGCGCCTCGTCGATCGCCCACTTGGCGGCGTTCACCGCCGCCTGCGAGCCGTTGACGCCCACGACCACCGACTTCGCGTCCAGCTGGTTCATGTCGGCTCCTGATCTTTATCCGCTCAAGATCAGGCTATTGCGCCGGCGCTCGTTACGGAGGGGTCGTTAGGCCTTATCTGGTAAGCCGTTCGTCCCTGGCCGGTCCGAGTTTCCGGGAGGCTCAGACGTGCGGGACGTCGCGGGGTTCCGCCGACCGGGCGAACAACTTCTCCACGTCCGCCCGATCGCAGACGGCCGTTCCCGGGGTCGTCAGCATCGCCGCGCCGGCGGCTATGCCCAACCGCACGGATTTGGACAGCGGCCATCCGCGGCTGAGCCCCACCGTGATCGCGGCGACCATCGCGTCGCCCGCCCCCACGCCGCTCCCGCCGGGCATCGGAATCGCCGAAAAGCGCTGGCTTGCATGCGGTGTCGCGAGCAGCGCACCATCGGATCCCAACGACACCAACACCGCTTGCGCGCGTCCGCTGTCGACGAGTTCGTGTGCCGCGGCGAATTGGTCGGCTTCGGTGGCCAGGGGCCGCCCGACACCTTCCCGCAGTTCTCGCGCGCTTGCCTTGAGCAGAAACACCCCGGAGGAGACGTGCTGCAGGCCGCCGCCGGAGGTGTCCAGGACGAGGCGGGCGCCGAGCTGTTGGCAGATGCCGGCAACCCGCTGGTAGAAATCGGCAGGCACGCCGGGCGGCAGGCTGCCGCTGGCCACCACGAATTCGGCCGACTCCGCGGCCATCCGCAGTTGCTCGAGGCAGTGCGCCTGTTCGCGCAGCGTCAGCCGCGGCCCCGGCAGGACGAACCGGTACTGCTGGCCGCTGCTGCTTTCGTTGACGGTGAAGCTCTCTCGCGTCGACGCGGCGATCGCGACCCCCCGAAACGGCACACCCGCCTCGTCGAGGAGCCTGACGATGAGACCACCGGTCGCGCCGCCCGCCGGAAAAACCGCCGAGACCGACGCACCGAGCACGTGCGCGATGCGGGCCACGTTGATGCCGCCGCCGCCCGGGTCGTAGCGAGGGGCCTCGCAGCGCATTTTTTCGGTGTGCCGCACCAGGTCGACGCTCGTCGTGATGTCGAGCGCCGGATTCATGGTCAACGTGACGATTTGCGCGTGGCTCGCGGGCGGCTCCGCTGGCGTCTGCATGTTCGCTGGCTCCGCTCGTGGTCGACGGTTACAGCCCGCTGGGGTACGTTTCCGGCGTCTCGCCGGCGATCCACAGGCTCGTGGGCTCGAGGGGTTCGAGCGCGCGGGTCTTGTCGATGTGGATCATCGCGTCGAATTGGTCGGCCGGCCGGACGTGGAAGTAGTGGCTTTGCCGTTCCGTCTCGGGCCGGTAGATCACGCCGATGGCGCGCCCCAACCGAACGGTGGCGAGCGGATCCGCGGCCGCGGGGCTGAGGAGCGCCGACACCAGGAAGGCGCTCCGGCCGGCCTCGTGCAGCAACTCTTCGATGCTGCCCTGGAGGGCCGGGCGAACGACCTTTCGTTCGGCCAGGCCACCCCACTCGCTGGCGGCGGTCACCGTGCCGGCGTATGTGCTGAACCCGATGAGACGCGCCTGGTCGCCGTATCGCTGACGGACCAGTTGGCCGAGCGTGAGTTGTCCGTCGGCCCATACCTCGGTCGCCCGCGCGTCCCCGACGTGAGAGTTGTGCGCCCACACCACGATTCGGGCGGTTGGCGCGTCGTGGTGGCGATCCAGGTGTTTCAGCAGCGCATCGAGGGTTTGCGCCATGTGCTTGTCACGCAGGTTCCACGAGGTGACCCGCCCGCTGAACATCGCGCGGTAGTACACCTCCGCGTTGCGCACCGTTTGCGCGTTTTGCTGGGCGTAGAACAGTTCGTCCTCGGCGAGCAGCCCGTCCCTGCGCGCATAGTCCAACGCGCTGCGCTGGATCTCGACCAGCTGCTCGATCGCCTGCTTTTCACACGACGGACCGGCGCCGAACGCCGCCGAAAAACCGTACGCCTGACCGTCGTCGGCCGACGCGTGGTCGAAGCAGGCATAACGCTCCCGCGCCCGCGCGGCCGCCTTGGAGTCGACCTTGTCGAGGTAAGTGATCACCTCGTCCATCGACCGGTGCAGGCTGTAGAGGTCTAGGCCGTAGAAGCCGGCCTGGCGCTGGCCGTTCGACTCGTGCAGTCGGTTACGGGCGCGGAGCCAGTCGACAAAGTCGCGCACGACCGTGTTGCGCCACATCCAGGCCGGGAAGCGCTCGAATCCGCTCAACGCTTCGTCGGCGTTCGTGTCTTCGCCGAGGCCGCGAACGTAGCGATTCACTCGGTAGGCGTCGGGCCAGTCCGCCTCCGCGGCGACGGCACAGAAACCCTTCTCCTCGATCAGCCATTTCGTGATGGCGGCCCGGGCCTCGTAGAACTCGTGCGTCCCGTGGGAGCTTTCGCCGATCAGGACGATCCGCGCGTCACCTATCAACTCTTCCAACGTCTCCCGTGGCGGGACGCCCTGCGGCGCGTCGATGGCCACGCCGCCGATCACCTCGGCGGGTGTCCGCGCCGGGGGTCTTACGGTCGACGGCTCCGTCGTCGGGGTGGCGAGCAGCTGGCGAACCTCTTCGTCGCTGACCTGGCGGAAATCCCAGAACGACTCCCCGACCGCCAGAAACGGGGTGGGCATCGACGCGCACACGACATCGTCGACGAGACCGGCGAATTCCCGGCAGGTGGATTCCGGGGCCGCCGGCACCGCGATCACGATGTGCGCGGGCTCGGCCTCGCGCAATGCCTGCACGGCCGCGAACATGCTTGCGCCGGTGGCCAAACCGTCGTCGACGAGGATGACCGTCTTGCCGGTCACGTCGATGGGTGGACGCCCGTCGCGGTAGGCGGCCTCGCGCCGGACGAGTTCGCGGCCTTCCCGCTCGGCGATGGCGCGCAGTTCCTGCGGCGTGATCCGCAAACCCCGCACGACGTCGTCGTTGACCACGACGCGGCCACCGCTCGCCAGCGCGCCCACCGCGAACTCTTCATGGCCGGGGGCGCCGAGTTTGCGCACGATGAAGGCGTCCAGCGGCACGCCCAGCGCGGCCGCCACCTCCCACGCGACGGGCACTCCACCCCTCGCCAAGCCCAGGACGATCACGTCCCGCCGGTCGCGATAGGCGCTGAGAAGGTTCGCCAGCACCCGGCCGGCCTCGCCGCGGTCGCGAAACACGCGCCGCGGCGAGTGCCGGGTGACGTTAGCTGCTCTGGTCATTGCGCACCGCGGTCACTGGCCATTGGCCGGCTGCACCCGAACGTGCCGCTCGGCCGGCTTCGGCTGCGAAACCGCCACGGAGACAGTGAGGATGCCTTTGTCGTAGGTGGCTTCGATCTTGTCTTCGTCGGCGCCGGGCGGCAGCGCCACAGTACGCTCGAACGAGCCGTACGAGAATTCCGAGCGGCCGTCGAAATCTTTCTTCTCGCTACGCTCGGCCTTGATGGTGAGTTGTCCGTCGCGCACCGTGACGTCGATGTCTTTCGCGGGGTCGACGCCGGGCATTTCCGCGCGCACCACGTAGCGGCCGTCCTTGAGTTCGTCCTCGAGCCGCATCACCTGGGTGTCGAAAACGGGGCGGATACCGCCCAGGGCCGGGAAACCGGCGAACAGTTCCGAGAATTCGGGGAAGAGCGACCGCGGCCGGCGCCGAACGGGAAGAGTGCTCATGGGTGTCTCCTCAATTTTCATATTGACCTTTAACCAATTCCATCCGACCAGCCGGCCGCAAGAGACGATAGGGACGGAAGTCCCGGGCTTTCGGGTCGTTCGTCGGCTCGGTGATCGGCGCCGAGCGCGCCGCTTCCGCAAGCCGAAAACCCGGACCGGGCGCTAGCGGTGAATCTCCAAGACGTCGCGCACGGGTCGCCGTGGGGTCGGCTCCGGCGGCATCTTGCCCGTACGGTCGACACCGACTCGGATCAGGACCTGGGGCACCGCCGCTGCACCGGGTATGAGCTCGCGCACGAGGTCACGGCTGGCTTCCAGCTCCGTTATGTGCGTGACGGGGCACGTTGCCAGTCCGGCCATGGTGCATTCCAGCAGGACCGCCGAAAGCGCCTGCCCGCAATTCAGGGCGTCCGCGCGGGTGTCGCCCGGCGTGGACAGCACAAGGATCTTCGCTTGGTCGTGGGCGCCGGCCGAACTCGTCCCGGTGTGACCGTCGGTGGAAAACCGGCGGTTCACCTCGACGCCGCGGCCCTCGGCGCCGGACGCCAGCGCGCTTTCGGGGATGCCCTCTTGGTCTCTGGAAGGCGCCGTCCACCAATGCAATTCATGATGGTAAAGGTCGTCGTAGCGGCGCAGCGCCTCGGTGAGGCGGGACGCCTCCACCAGCCGGGGTCGCGCGTCGTCGGCCAGGACGTCAAGGGTCGCCAGGTTGCCGTCGAACGCGCTGCGCAGCACGGGCTCGAACGAGGCCCAGTCCTTGGGCTCGCGGAACGGGTTTCGATCGGTCCGGCGACGCAGTATCGCCGCGGCGCGGTCGCGCCGGGCCTGGGTGACGTAGTCCATCGGAGCAAAGTCGATCGAGGCAAGGTGGTCGAGATTGTTCGGGTTGGGAAACTGGTCGACGCTGGTGTCCCAGCCGACGGCGGCCATCGCGACCCGGAAGTGGTCGAGCACGGCGCCGCAGCTGACGATCGACTCGCGGCCCGAGCTGTCGGTGGAGGTCACCACCCGGTGCGGGTCGGCGAACAAATCGACACCCGCGCCGGTGGCCACCCAGCGCCACGGTTGGCTGTTGTGCAACGAGGGAGCACGGCACGCCAGCTCCACTGCGCTGGTAATCACCGCGGTGTCCACCATTGTCTGGGTCATTGCACTCACCGGCCTCCTATCTCACTTCGAGCCTCGGGCATGCGCACGTCGCACGCCAGGGTCCTTGGTCCCCAGCGTGACGTCACTGGACCGGCCGACCGGGACAAACGACCCTGGTCACCGACTCCGGTGTCCCCTAGCCTCGATAGCATCCGGAAGCTCGGCGAGGAGTTGACATCATGATTGCGACGCTGGACACCCAGGTTGTCGAGAAAGCCGTGCGACTGGCCTGCCGAGCCCCCTCGGTGCACAACAGCCAGCCGTGGCGGTGGGTGGCCAAGGACGGCGTCGTGCGCCTGTTCGTCGATCGCGACCGAGCGGTGCCGGGCACGGACCGCTCGGGCCGCGAGTCGATCCTCAGTTGTGGCGCCGCGCTCGACCACCTTCGGGTCGCGATGCTCGCCGCGGGTTGGCACGCGGAAATCGAACGCTTCCCCAACCCCCATGACCCCGATCATGTGGCATCGATCGGATTCAGCCGCGTCGATCACGTCACCCACGCCCAGCGTGACCGCGCCAGGGCGATCCTGCAACGCAGAACCGACCGGCTGCCGATGGGCCAGCCCACCTACTGGAGCTTCTTCGAACCCGTCTTGCGCAGCACGCTGGACGAGAGCCTGGTGACGCTGGACGTGCTCTCCGACGACGCGCGACCGCGGCTGGTCAGGGCCTCACGGCTCACCGAGGCGCTTCGCCACGACGACGCGACGTATCACGCCGAACTCGAGTGGTGGACATCGCCGTTCGCGGCGACCGAGGGCGTGCCGCCGAGCGCGCTGGCGTCCGACACGGAAAGCCGCCGGGTCGACGTGGGGCGCGAATTCCCGGTCAGGAGCCACTGGGATCGACGCCGCCAGGTCGCGGTGGACTGGTCGAAGATTCTGGTGCTGTCGACCCCGGAAGACACCAGGGCCGACGTGTTGAGGTGCGGCGAAGCGTTGTCGACCGTGCTGCTGGAGTGCACGATGGCCTTCATGGCGACCTGCACGCTGACCCATCTGATCGAGCTGGACGAAAGCCGCGAGATCGTGCGCGGCCTGCTCAAGGACGGCGGCCAACCGCAGGTGCTGGTCCGCGCCGGGATCGCGCCGCCGATGGAGGCCGTTCCGCCGCCCACGCCGCGCCGCCCGCCCGACGACGTCTTGCAGATCCGCTAGCCGGCGATTGCACGTGCGGCCAAGTCCTGGAATAACTTTGGTCCCCGCGGCGCGGGACTTTCGGCCGGCGCTCTTACCCGGCTTCCGTCGATAGCCTGATCCCCATGACGCATCAAAGAAGGGTGTCCGATGTCCACAACCGATGACGGGGTGACCATCCTGCCGGAGCACGAATGCTGGGATCTGCTGGCGGGTGCGGCGCTGGGGCGGCTGGTCACCAGCGTCGACGGCCAGCCCGAAATCTTCCCCGTCAACTACGTCGTCCAGCACCGCACCGTGCTGTTCCGCACCGCGGAGGGCACCAAATTGGTCAGCACGGCGATAAATCATCGCGTGCTGTTCGAGGCCGACGACCATAACGTCGCCGAGGGCTGGAGCGTGATCATCAAGGGCATAGCACGCTCGCTTCATACCAACGAGCAGATCGAGGAAGCCGAACGGGCCCAGCTATTGTCGTGGACGACGTCCGAGAAAACGCACTATGTGCGGGTGATACCCGAGATGGTCACGGGCCGCCGGTTCCGGTTTGGCCCGCCGCCGCCGGACACGCCCGATCCCGCCTGAGCCGCGCTGCCGACCACGCCGCGGGTGCGGCATGAACTCCAGCGACAGCAGCACCACCAGCGCGGCCGGGATGTGGTGGACGCACAACACCACGTAGCGCCGCTGCGCCAGCGCATGGAACTTCGACAGGTAACGGTAAAGGGACTCGAGGCGGATCAGCGGGTCCAGCAGGTGGATCAACCGATACGCCACCCGCTGCAGCGGCCCCGGGCGGGCGGCGTCGAAGATCTCCGGAAACGCCGCGAATGCCAGCGAAAGCCGCAGCGCACCATGGGTTTTCGCGTCGGTAATCATGTCGACGCTGAGCCGCTCGTCGATGCCGTTGGGGGCGTCCGGGCGGCGGAACGGCACATCGAGGCTGACTTCGGATCCTTCGCCGGCGGTCGCGTATCGGTGAAACGCCACCACCCGTCCGCGCCGGTCACGTGCGACGGCCAGCCTGATGCCGGGGTAGCGGCCTTGCAGGGCCCCGTCCAGGCTCATGCAGAAGCCGCGTTCGGTGCGCGCGGCGCGGTGCGCGGCGTACAGCACCTCGGTCAGCTCGCCGGCCAGCGCATCGTCGAGTTCCCGCTCGTCGACGATCTCGGTGGTGACACCGCGGTTGTGGGTGCGCTGCACCGCCTGGCGCAGGTTGCGATAGCGGCGCCCCGTCAGGGTGAAGCGGCGGACGTCGACGACGACGTCACGCCCGATCGGCACCGCCAGCATCGGCACCCCGACGGTCTTTTTCCGCCACAGCCCCAGATGCCGTTCGCCCCCGGCTAATACGATGATCTGCCAGCCCCGGCCGCGGCACATGCGAACGAAATCGGCCACCAGGTCCTCGAATTGGGTGACGTCGCCGATCGGGTCGCCGCTGACGACGGCGAACCCGAGCCGGGTGCGGTAGGCGATCGCCGCGGATTTCTCGGCGTTGAGGTGATAGCTCTTGCTCGAGTGCATGGCAAAGGGCGCCAACGGATCCCCGCGGGTGGCGTTGACCAGCGCCCACACCTGCCCCAGCAGCTCCGGTTGCGGTCGCGCCGCCGTCGGCCACATGAGCGCGAGCCCGCTGCCGGCGACCAGGACGTTGCCGAGCGCGCCGAAGGACAGGAAGTGCGCACACAGCCCCGCGGCCACCGCGGCGGCCGCGACCATCGCGTGTCCGGTGGTCACCGGCCGGCCGAGAAAGATGCCGCGCGCGATCAGGGCCGCCGCCACGAGTAACGCCACCGACCAGCCGAACCGGCCCGGGGCAACAGCGCCGTAGCCCAGACGCTCGCGCACGGTCAGCAGCGCCAACCAGCCCAGGACGCACAGCGGCATCAGCAGGCTGATGAGGCGGGCCGCCCGAACGTCGGCCCTGACCAGGACCCGTTCGCGGCCGCGCGTGGCGGCGGCGTCGCTTTTCTGACTAATCCCCACGGCGCGCCCGCTTCCTGAGCACGTACCTCATGAATTCATCGGCGCCCCAAACGATTATGGGGTACGCCGGCAGCAGAAGCAGGTCCTGAGCCGGCAGCGGCGCTGTGCCCAGCAGCGCTTGCATCGGTGGGGTGTAGACGAACACGGCGGCCAGCGCGATCTCGGCGGCGATGCCCGCCAGCAGGTAGCGGTTGGTGAAGACGCCGACCGACCGCAACGACGCGCGCTGGGTGCGCACGGCGAACGCGGTGCCGATTTGGCCGGCCATCATGCCCAGGAACGTCATGGTGGTCGCTTGCTGGTAGGCGTGGTGCAGTGGGGCGCCCGCACCCACGGGCGCGCCCGGATGCCAGCCGGCCTTGTGCAACACGTAAAAGAACCCGGCCATCTCGAGCGCGGTGACGATCGCGCCGAGAAACAGCCACGCCCGGGCCAGCATCGGCGCGCGGATCACACCCTCGCTGCGGGGGCGCGGAGGCCGGGCCATGATGCCCGGTTCGGCGGGTTCGCGGCTCAGCGACAACGCCGGCAGCGTTTCGCTGCCCACGTCGAAGGCCAGTATCTGCAGGATGGTCAGCGGCAGCGGGATCAGGCCGCCGCCGAGGGCAAACACCAAGAACGGCACCGTTTCCGGCGTCGCGTGGGCGAAGATGTAGACGATGAACTTGCGGACGTTGTCGTAGATGCGTCGGCCGGCGTGCACCGCGGTGACGATGGTGCTGAAGTTGTCGTCGGTGAGCACCATCGTTGCCGCCTCGCGCGCGACGTCGGTGCCGGATCTGCCCATGGCCACACCGATGTCGGCGCAATGCAGCGCGGGGGCGTCGTTGACGCCGTCGCCGGTCATGGCGACGATGTGCCCTCCGTCGCGCAGCGCCGCGGCGATGTGCAGCTTGGCCTCCGGCGAGGCGCGGGCGAAGATCACCTCCGGGTTTTCCCGCATCAGGTCGGCGAGCTGTCGCTCGTTGAGCCGCGCGAACCGATCGTCGGTCACGACGGTGGGACGGTCCCCGGTAATGCCGACCCGCTTGGCGATGGCCGCCGCGGTGAGCGGGTGGTCGCCGGTGATCACGATGATGCGTATCCCGGCCGTGCGGCACCGGGCGACCGCGTCGGCGACGCCCGGGCGCGGCGGATCGAGCATCGCGATCAGACCGACGAAACACAGGTCCCGTTCCGCGTCGCCGCGCCCCTGTGGCGCCGGCTCCCCGTCGGCGAGCTCGCGGTGCGCGAAGGCCAGCACCCGTAATCCCTCGCCGGCCAACGCGTCGACGACCGCCTCGACCCGGTGACGCCCGGCGTCGTCGAGAGCGACGGGATGCCCGCCGGTGTCGAGGATGTCGCGGCACAGCGACAGCACCGCTTCGGGGGCGCCCTTGGTGTGGATGACGGTCGACGCGCCGGACGGCCGGTCGACCGTCGACATCAATTTGAGCTCTGGGTCGAAGTGAAACTGATTGTGGCGCTGGTCTTCTCGCCGTTGACGGTCGATGTCTGCGCCGAATGCGCGGGCGGCCACCAGGATCGCGATCTCGGTGGGGTCTCCGGTCGGCCTATCGTCCTCGCCGAAAAACGCGTTGTTGCAGGCGGCCGCGACCCGGCCCAGCGCCCGCACCGACGGCGACGCGGCGTCGTCCGGCGCTGCAAAATCGCTGTCCTCGAGGTCGATTCGTTGGGCGGACACCCATGCGGCAACCGGAACCATCCGGTTTTCGGTCAGGGTGCCGGTTTTGTCGGTGCAGATCACATCGGTGCAGCCCAACGTCTCCACCGCGGAGAGGCGCTTGACCAGCGCGCCGCGGCCGGCCAACTCCCGCACCGCCGCCGCCAGCGCCAGCGTGATCACCGGCAGTAGACCCTCGGGCACCATCGCGGCCAGCAGGCCGGCCGCAAACACCAGCGAGTTGATCAGCGTCAGATGCGCGGCCAGCGTGGCCACCGGAATGAACGACGCCGCCAGCATGACCGAGACCGCGGCGATCAGCCACGCCACCCGCCGGACCTGGCGTTCCAGCGGGCTCAGCTCGGGTTTGCCCCCCTGGGACAGCGCGGCAATGCGCCCGATCTCGGTTGCCATCCCGGTCGCGAACGCCACGCCGCGGGCTTCGCCGCCGGTGCAGTTGGCCCCGCTGAAGACCAGCTCCTGCGCCGACAGCAGCGGAAGGTTCACGTCCGCCGTCTCCGCCGACCGCAGCACCGGCACCGATTCTCCCGTCAGCGCCGAGTTGTCCACCTCGATCGCGCCGTCGAGCAGCCGGATGTCGGCGGCGACGCGGTCGCCTTCCTGGATCAGCACGATGTCGCCGGGCACCAACTGCGTCGCGTCGATCTCGGTCACCGCGCCGTCGCGTTTGACCCGGGCACGCTGGGGCAGGTATTTGGTCAACTCCTCCACCGCGCGTTCGGCCTGCAGCTCTTGCGCGAAGGAAAACACCGCGTTCAGCCCGATGATCGACACCACCGCCGCGGCAACCACATTCGAGCCGACGATCAGCAACAATCCCGCCGCCAGCCACAGCAGCAGCGCCAATGGATGGGTGAACTGGCGCGCCAACTCGCCGGGCCAGCGGCGCTTACGCCTGCGTTGCAAGGCATTTGGCCCATACTGCAGCAGGCGCCGCGCCGCCTCGCGGGTCGACAATCCCCGCGGCGAGCTGCGCACATCGCGCAGCAGCCGATCGGCGGCCTCCTGCGGGTCAAGCGCCATGCCGTGACTTTGGCGTGTTCCGACTTGGCTCATCCGCGTTGGCATCCCGACCGTTGGCCGGATCGCTTGTGCTGCACAGTGATTCGCTCCCGGCTAGATGAGCCTCGTCATCGGTTCGTCCGGCCACCATCGTCCGCCAGGCACCTGATTTCACGCTCCCATTGAGCGTCGCGTGCCCGATCAAGCCGTGACCGGACCGCGGACACCAGTGCTGCCATCCCGACACCCACAATCAGCAATATCACCGCCACCATACCAACGGCGTCGATCACGGCGCGCCAAGCCGGGGTCGGCGGGGATGCCGGGTTGGCGTCGGTGTCCACCCAAATTTGGATCCGTTCGCCCGCCTTGACCGAAGCGGTGAGTCGAAGCGTGCCGGTGCGTTCGCCGGCCGTTGCCGGCCACGTGGCTTGCACCATGCGCGTACCCGAGTCGTCGAGCCGGGCGTCGGCCACCGTTGCCGTGACGACGTGTCGGTCGCGTGCCTCTTGGGCGCAGAGGCGTTCACGCGCGCCGTAGGCGACCGCGCCCACCACACCGGCGACGGGGATGGCGACCAGCGATGCGACGACCGCGATCAGCACGACCAGCGCTTCGATGCGGTCGGCGGGCCTGAGCAACGGGTTGCGGCCAAAGATGCGCGCGACTCGCCAGCAGCGCGGGTCCAACGTGAATGTCTCCATCGCAACTCCCTTGAGTCTCAACGGCTTCGGTGGCATCGCGGATCTTTCGGCTATTCGGCGGCTATTCGGCGGCGTTGTGCCACTCGACGAAATCGGCGAGCTCGCGTCGCGGTGTCGCCGGCAACGGGTCGGCGTTGATCGGCGCCCAGCCGACTCGGAGCAGCATCTGCGGATAGTCGCTTTCGCCGAAGACGTCGGAACGGACCGACTCGCGCGTTTCGGCGATCTCCAGTGGTTCGGTGACCGGGCAGCTGGCCAATCCCATCGAGGTCGCGGTGAGCAGCACGACGCTGGTGGCCTCGCCGGCGCGTAGCCGCGCCAGCCGGTCGTCGGTCCGGGTTCCCAGCGCGAGCACGACGGCATTGTCGTCGGCGGACGACGACTCCGGTGGCATGGGCAGCGCCGGACCGGCAAAAAACCGGCCCGGTACCTTTGCGTTCGGGTCCGATACCGGCGTGCTGCGGGCCGGAACGCCCGCCACCGATGCGTAGCGCCCGCTCCATGCCGTGAGCTCCGCGAGGTAATCGCGGTTCAAGTGCTCCCAAACGGATTGGGCGACAATCTTATGCAGCTTGTCGATGTCTTCGACCTGGCACAGTGTCACGCCATTTCGGGCCGCCCGCGCGGCCATCAGTGCGATGTCGCCCACCGGGACCGGCCAGGAGCTGTAGGTGCGCCGATCGGTGCGACGCCGTGGTATCGCCGCGGCGAGCGCTATATCGACGGAATCGGCGGGGTAAGGAGACAATTCGATCGCGGCAAGGTGACTGGCGTCGGCCGGATTCGGCAGCCGGGTCACTTTGGATCGCCACCCGACGGCCGCCAAGGCGACGACACAGTGGTGCAGCGCCGCACCGCAACTCAAGATCAAGTCTCGGCCGTCCGGGTCGGTGTTGGGCAGTTGCCGGCTCGCGTCCGCGTAGAGATGCAGGCTCGCCGCATCCACCCGCCACTTCCAGGGTTGCGTGTTGTGCACCGAAGGCGCCCGGGACGCCAGGGTCAGGACCGTCCGGACGGTGCCGGCATCCGGGAAGCGCGCGTTCATGGGCCTTGTCCCCTTCGGTAAAGCGTCATCGCATCCACGATCGCGCAATCGCAGGGGCCCTACGAGGGCACGACGGCACTAGCCCAAAGGACTTTGGGCCAATTCCGGCGTGAGCCGCACCCGCTAAATTCGCGGCATTCGCTAGGCCGCGGCCGCAACGGTCACGTCAACGGACAACTGGTCACCGACGGCATAAGCCGCCGCCCAGTCACCGACGCACGCCGCGCGCGCCAGGTCTTCGGCGAGCGGGCTGTGGACACCCAGTTCGGCCAGCCAGGCCGACACTATGGCCGCGATCTCGTGACCGGGCACCTGAACGGTGCGCCCGTCGTGCAGGCGATCGGTGACGCGGTACAGGGGCCCGCCGACCGGCGCGCCGTCGTGGCCAAGCCGCGTCACATACGCTGCCAACCTCATCACAGCCTCCTCGATCGGCCTCGAGGATTCATCCGACCACGTCGCCGGTGCGGACCGTAGGGCCGAACGGAACCGGAGCGGCAGTGCTTCGGTCGCACTTCGTAACGTCTAGAGGTCCCGGCGCGGGGGGCCCTTCGTCACATAGGCCCCGCGTTACGCGGACTTGTTGGCCGCGGCCGGCCGATCCGCTTCCGCGGCCGCCTGGCCGCGCGCCGCCACCGCGCCCGCGATCGACGCGGCGGCGATCGTCAACAAGGCTCCGAACATCAACGCCGCCGATTCGCCCGCGGCGAGAAGGTGTTCCTCGGTGCCGATGGTGGCCGCGGCCACCGGGACGCCGAGCTGCGCGGCCGAGAGCGCCGCAAACGTCAGCGGCTGGCCGAGCAGCTTGCCGGCGCCGTGGGCGAGCACGGCGCCCAGTCCCAGGCCGGCGCCCAGGAGAATGAATTTCGGGTGCGAACCCAGCTCGCGCACCTGCAGCGAGGCGCCCAGCCAGACGAAGAACAGCGGGCTGAAGAATCCCTCGGTGATGCCGAATAGCTGGCGCGCCAGCCGTCGCGGCTCGCCGACCACGGCGATCACCAACCCCAATGCGAAGCCCGCCAGCATGATCGACACGTGGGTGCTGACGGCCAGCGCCGCCAGCGCGAACAGCACGATCAGGTTGGTTCGCAATTCGAGCGCGAACCGGCGTTTCTCGGAATAGACGTGCACACGCCGTCGCCAGCCCCTGCCGTCGACCGCGCGCAAGAGCACAAATAGCACCCCGGCGCAGGCCGCGACCGCCAGCGCACCCACCGCCGCCGTCGGCGCCCGCTGGACGTCAATCACCAACGGCAGCAAGACGATACATGCGGCGTCGGCAATGGCGATCTGCGCGGTCACGGACAGCACGTGCGGTCCGTGCAGCCGCAGCGAGTCGATCACCGGCAATGCCAGTGCCGCCGACGACGAGGCCATCAGGACCGCGTACAGCGCCGCGTGGCCGGTGCCGAACTCCGCCGCCAGTCCGATGCCGAGGGCCACCGCGACGACGCCGCCCAGAGCCACCCGCGCCAGCGCCAGTGGCACGGCCGAGCGCAGCTGGCTGCCGTGGACCGGGACGTGGCTGCCCACGACGAACATGACCAGCGCGAAGCCGATGTTCGCCAACAACTGGAATGTCGGGTTGGCGACGTCGACGACCCCGAGCCCGGTCTTGCCGATGACGAGTCCCGCGATCAGCTCGCCGACGACCACGGGTATCCGCAGGCGCGGCAGTGCGGCCAGCAGCGGACCGGCGATACCCACCGCGGTCAGCAGCGCCAGGGTGTGGAAGCCGAATCCCTGCACGTCAGCGGTCCTTTGGCGGCGGCGAGCCCACTACGCTGCCAGCCGCTTGGAGGCGAATATCCCGGTCAGCACGATGTCATTTTGCAGTGTGGTTCGCGGTCCGCTCCCCAACGACATGAAAATGGCCCCGTGCCGAGCTCGCGGTGCGCCGGCCATGGCCGCGGTTCGGTGCCCGTCCGGATGGTTGCGCCACGCACCATCCGAGCCGTCGCCGATGCGAGGCGATGTCGCTAATTGTCACCCGGTATCACCCGGTGTCACTCACGGAGCCGAATCGGATGCCGGCTAAATTGGGCCGGTTCCCAACGTCGGATATGTTTCGTCGCCATTTGTCACTTCGTGCCCGGATGCAACCCGGATGCAGCGGGAACGGTCACTAAATTTTGCGGTATTCGGTTCGCGACGTAACGCATCCACGTGGGGCTGGCAAACAGACTGGGGCCGAAACCCCGGGTAGGCTCGGCCCCTTTATTAGAGGGTGCGAGCTCGCCGAGCCTACCCGGGGTTCCGGTCGCGAGCCAATCAATCGAGTTTTGTCGCGTCGCCGCACGTCGGCGATGCATCACAAAGGATAGCCCACCCGGCTCCTCGCCGATTGCAAAATGCCAACCGAGAACTTCATTGGGGCGGCCGGGCCGCCGATTCAATGCCCCCCCGGCCCGCGCATTCCATGGTCCCGGGCGCGGCTTTGCCAGCGAACCGCCCTGGTTACGAACAGGGTTTTCCCGCCAAGGTCCCCCCGCCCGGTCGGCCTGAATCGCTTCGCTTGACCCGGTCGCCCCGCGCGGGCCGCTCCCGAAGTGCGCCGCCGCGAACCGACGGGATCGCCGTAACGAGCCTTGTCCGGTTCAGCTCTATTGGTGTGTGATCCAGTCCCGCGCCGTGTCGGCTTCGATGGTCGGGAAAGCGCGCACCTCACCCGGCATCAGGAAACCAACGAATTTGGTCATCTGCTTGATCCATTCGACATCGGTGACGGCCGCAAACCGCTCCCAGCGAAGGAAATGCGCGAACCCGACCTTCGTGTCTTCCCAAACGGCTCCGGGATCGATGCCGACGAAATCCGGGGCGGTTTCGTAGTAGATCCGCACCTTGTCGTGGCGCGACAGCCTTTTCTCGACGTCCGGTATCAGTACCGATTCATAATCGGCCTTCGTGACATGTCCATGGCATGCAAAAGCGGCGACGTTATCCGGAAATCCTGCGATCGGCTCGATCATGACAAGCTCCTTGCTCGGTCGGCGACCCGCTTGGCCGCGGCTACTGCCATAGCACTAGGCAATAGTTGCATTAGGGAACAGTGTTTGGATTGTCCGCCGGTTGGCGGGGCCGCGATAGGGGCCGAAGGTCACTGCGTGCGCCCGAGAAGTTGGGACTTTCGGCGCTATTCGGCCGCACCCGCCGAGCAGCATCTTGTCTGGGTAGGACGAACGCTGCCACACCGTGCCGAGGATTGGAGAGTGGCATGACCGCAACCACCCAGACCCGCCCGACCGCATCGAAGGTCTACAAGGCGCCGGGCGAACCCGACAGCCTGGTGGAGGTCAAGCCCCGCTACGAGAACTTTATCGGCGGCCGGTGGGTCGCGCCGGTCAAAGCGCAATACATGAAAGACCTTTCGCCGACGAACGCCGCGCAGTTCACCGAGGTGCCGCGCTCCACCGCGGAAGACATCGAGGTGGCCCTCGACGCCGCACACGCCGCGAAGCAGGCGTGGGGCGAGACGTCGTTGACCGAACGCGCCAAGGTCCTCAACCGGATCGCCGACGCCATCGAGGACAACCTCGAGATGCTGGCGGTAGCGGAGACGTGGGACAACGGCAAGCCGGTCCGCGAGACGCTGGGCGCTGACATCCCGCTGTCGGCCGATCATTTCCGCTACTTCGCCGGTGAGACCCGGGCGCTGCAGGGCTCGAGTACGGAGATCGACAAGGACACCGTGGCCTACCACTTCCACGAGCCCTTGGGCGTGGTGGGACAGATCATCCCGTTCAACTTCCCGCTGCTGATGGCGGCGTGGAAGATCGCGCCCGCGCTGGCCGGCGGGAACTGCACGGTGATCAAACCGGCGTCGTCGACGCCGTGGTCGATCCTCAAGCTGGCCGAGGTCATCGGTGACATCGTTCCTCCCGGCGTGCTCAACATCGTCACCGGGCCCGGCGGCGAGATCGGCAAGGCGCTGGCCGCCAACCCGCGGATCTCCAAGATCGCCTTCACGGGCGAGACCGTCACCGGCCGGCTCATCATGCAGTACGCGGCGGAGAACATCATCCCGTCCACCACCGAGTTGGGCGGCAAGTCCCCCAACATCTTTTTCGCCGACGTCATGGACGCCGACGACGAATTCCTCGACAAGGCGGTCGAAGGCCTGGTGCTCTACGCGTTCAACAAGGGCGAGGTGTGCACCTGCCCCTCCCGGGCCCTGATCCAGGAGTCGATCTACGACCGGTTCATGGAGCGCTGCCTGGCGCGCATCGCCGCGATTCGGCAGGGCAATCCGCTGGACATCTCCACCCAGGTCGGCCCGCAGAACTCCAAGCAGCAGCTGGACAAGATCGCTTCCTACGTCGACATCGGTCTCGGCGAGGGCGCCGAGTGCCTCATCGGAGGCAAGCAGCCCCAGCTGGACGGGGAACTGGCCAACGGTTACTTCTTCGAGCCGACAGTCCTCAAGGGCCATAACAAGATGCGGGTCTTCCAGGAGGAGATCTTCGGCCCGGTGCTCGCCGTCACCACCTTCAAGGACGAGGCGGAGGCCATCGAGATCGCCAACGACACCCTCTACGGCCTGGGCGCCGGGGTGTGGACGCGCAACGGCACCCTGGCCTACAAGATGGGCCGGGCCATCCAGGCCGGGCGGGTGTGGACGAACTGCTACCACATGTACCCCGCGGGCGCGGCCTTCGGCGGCTACAAGATGTCGGGCGTGGGGCGTGAGCTGTACAAGGAGACGCTCACCGAGCACTACACCCAAACCAAGAACCTGCTCGTCAGCTACAGCAACGCGGCGCAGGGATTGTTCTAACCGGGGCGATGCGGAGCGAGGCCGTCATGGATCAGCAGACCGTCACCCCGGTTACCGCGACGCCGAGCGCCGTCGAGGCCGTCACCAAGCTCCGGCAGCGCCGCGGCCCGCTGGTCTTCTACCAGTCCGGAGGCTGTTGCGGCGGCAGCCTCCCGATGTGTTTCCCGCAAGGGGAACTGCGCATCGGCGACAACGACGTCTTGCTCGGGCATATCGCCGGCTGCCCGTTCTACATCGATGCGCGCCAGTACGAGAGGTGGAAGCACACCCAGCTGATCGTCGACGTGGCCGAGGGTGAACCCGAAGGGTTCTCCCTGGCGGCGGCCGACGGTTGGCACTTCGTCACCCGATCACGAGTGTTCTCAGCACAAGAGCGCGTTGCTCTCGAACAAGGAGGTATCCCATGAAGGCTGCGGTCGTGCACGAGTTCAAGCGGCCCCTGACGATCGACGAGATTCCCATCCCGGAGCCGAGTTTCGGGGAGGTCGTCGTCAAGGTCGAGACCAGCGGCCTGTGCCACACCGACATCCACGCCTCCCACGGCGACTGGCCGGTCAAGCCCGCACCGCCGTTCATCCCCGGCCACGAGTCGATCGGCATCGTCGAGCGGGTCGGCCCCGAGGTGAAGGGCGTGCGCGAGGGCGATCGGGTGGCCGTGCCCTGGCTGGGATACGCGTGCGGGGCTTGCGAATACTGCGCCTCCGGGCGCGAGACCCTGTGCCCCAACCAGCAGATGACCGGCTACACCGTCGATGGCGGTTGGGCCGAATACGTCAAGGCCAACGCCGCCTTCGTCGGGCACGTCCCCGAGGGCATCGATCTGCTGGACGCCGCCCCGCTCACCTGCGCCGGGGTGACCACCTATAAGGCGGTCAAGGTCTCCGGGGCCCGCTCCTCGGACCTGGTGGCCGTCTACGGCATCGGCGGGCTGGGCCATCTGTGCCTGCAGTACGCCAGGATCCAGGGCGCGTCGGTGGCCGCGGTGGACGTCATCGATAGCAAGCTGGACATGGCCCGCAAGCTGGGCGCCGAGCACACCTTCAACTCGCACGGCGAGGACCCGGTCGAAGGCATCCAGGCGCTCGGCGGCGCGGACGTCGCCATCGCGGTGGCGGTCTCCCCCGCCGCGTTCGAACAGGCCTACCGCAGCCTCAAACCCGGTGGCACCCTGGTTTTCGTCGCCCTGCCGGCGGACAACACCATGCGGCTGCCGATCTTCCAAACCGTCATGGGAGGCATCCGCATCGTCGGGTCCATCGTGGGCACCCGGGTCGACCTGGCCGAGACCTTCCAGCTGCACGCCGAGGGCCGCACCCACATCGTGCGCGAACCCCGAAAACTCGAGCAGGTCAACGAATCCATCGCCGCGGTCGAGGCCGGGCAGGTCGACGCCCGGCTGGTGTTTGACTTCCGTCCTGCCGCCTAGTCTGGCCTGGGCCGTCACACCGCCATGAGCCAGACCGCACCCCACATGGCGACCGCTGCACCCTCGACCGCCACCGCGGCCGAGGCCAGCCCGCCCAGGCTCTTCACCGTTGGGGTCCTCGCGGAGTCCACGCCCGGTGAGCACCGCGTCGCCGTCGTGCCCGAATCGCTGGCCGCCCTGGCCAAGTCCCACATTCGGGTCCTGGTGGCGTCGGGCGCCGGCTCGGGCGCCTGGTTCCCCGACGGCGCCTACACCCGGGCCGGCGCCACGGTCACCACCGCCGACGACGTCATCGCCCACGCGGACGCCCTCGTCAGCATCGGGGCACCCGCGCCCGAGGTGATCGGCTCGCTGCGGGAGGGACAAACGGTCATCGGCATGCTGCGCCCGCTGGTCGAGCCGGCGCTGGCGCAGCAACTCGCCGACCGAGGGATCACCGCCATCAGCCTCGACGGCCTGCCGCGCACCGTGAGCCGAGCCCAATCGATGGACGCGCTCACCTCCCAGGCCAACGTGGCCGGCTACAAGGCGGTGCTGGTCGCCGCCGACACGTTCGGGAGGTTCTTCCCGCTGTTGATCACCGCAGCGGGAACCGCCAAACCCGCCGAGGTCCTCATCCTTGGTGCCGGCGTCGCCGGCTTGCAGGCCATGGGAACCGCCCACCGGCTCGGGGCCGTGGTGACCGGATACGACGTGCGACCCGAGACCCGCGACCAGGTCATCTCCGTCGGGGCCAAGTTCCTAGAACTTGAGTCGGCGGTCTCGGCCGCGGGCGAAGGCGGCTACGCCCGCGCCCTTACCCCCGACGAGCAAGCGGCCCAACAACAGCAGCTCGACGACCACATTAGCGGCTTCGACGTCGTCATCACCACCGCGCAGGTGCCGGGTCGGCGCCCGCCGGTCCTCGTCACCGTCGAGGCGGTCAACCGCATGCGAGCCGGTTCGGTCATCGTCGACTTGGCCGCCAGCGCCCTGGGAGGAAACGTCGAAGGCTCGACACCGGAGCACACGATCCTGACCGACAACGGCGTGCGGATCATCGGCGCGGGCGACCTGCCCTCCCGGGTTCCCACCGCGGCCTCGATGGCCTACTCGCACAACGTCACCGCCCTGCTCGCCGAGCTGGTCCACGACGGCGCCCTCGCCATCGACCCCACCAACGAGATCCACGCCGGCGTGGTCGTCTCCTATCAAGGCAGGGTGATCCACCCGGCAGTGGCGGCCCTCCTCAACACGACCAGCGAGGGAGCGCACGCATGAGCACCGCCGCCGGACTCATGTTCGACGTCTACATCTTCGTGTTGACCATCCTGGTCGGCTACGAGGTCATCACGAAAGTGCCGTCCACGCTGCACACCCCGCTGATGTCGGCCTCCAACGCGATCCACGGCATCGTCATCATCGGGGCGATGATCACCGCCGCGCAGGCGCATACGACCGTCGGCTACGTCCTGGCTTTCCTGGCCGCGTTCTTCGCCGCCATGAACGTCGTCGGGGGCTACAGCCTCACCGACCGGATGCTGCAGATGTTCCGCAAACGACCGGTCCCGCCCGCCCGCGAGGGCACTGACGCGGCCGCCGACGGGAGCCCGCCGCGATGAGCGCCGTCACCACGGTCGTCGACCTCCTCTACCTGCTGGCCGCGGTGGGTTTCGTCGTCGCCCTGCACCTGATGAACTCCCCGGCCACGGCCCGACGCGGCAGCCGGCTGTCCTGGATGAGCATGATCGTCGCGGTCGGCGCCGCGCTGGCGGCCATCATTGAAGCCGGCACCACCACCGCGACCGGCTGGGTCGTTTTGGCCGTCGGCGCGCTCGCCGGCGCCGCAACCGGCCTGCGCATGGCCCGCCGGGTGAAGATGACCGCGGTCCCCCAAGTCGTGAGCATCTTCAACGCCGTCGGCGGGGGCGCCGCCGCCCTGGTCGCCAGCGCCGAGTTCGTCCGCCTCGTGGGCGCGTCGAGTTCGCACATCGCGACCCAAACCATGATCGCCACCATCCTCGACGTCATCGTCGGCCCGATCACCTTCTCGGGATCGCTGATCGCGGCCGGCAAACTGCAAGGCTGGATCAGCAGCCGGCCGCTGGTCTTCCCCGGCGCCCGCCTGCTCACTATCGCGCTGACAATCACCGCGGTCGCCGGCAGCGGCTACCTGCTGGCCGGCAACGACTCCATCGTGGTGCTCGCGGTGGTCGTCTGCGCCGCGCTGGGGTTCGGGATCACCATGGTGATACCCATCGGCGGGGCCGACATGCCCGTCGTCGTCGCTTTGCTCAACGCCTGCACCGGCATCGCCGTCGCCTTCGCCGGGTTCGTCATCGACAACGGCGGGCTGATCATCGGCGGCGCGCTCGTGGGTGCCTCCGGTGGCATCCTGACCGTGCTGATGGCCCAGGCCATGAACCGCTCCATCCTCAGCATCATGGTCGGTGGCTTCGGCACCGGCGACACGACCGGCGCCGTCGGCACCGCCGCCGCCATGGCCGGGAGCGCCGCCAACGTTCGACAGGTGTCGGCCGACGACGCCGCCATCCAGATGGCGTACGCCACCAAGGTCATCATCGTGCCCGGCTACGGGCTGGCCGCCGCGCAAGCCGCGCACGAAGCGGCCGAACTGGCCGCGCTGTTGCAGTCGCGGGGCATCCGCGTCGTCTTTGCCATCCACCCCGTCGCCGGCCGGATGCCCGGCCACATGAACGTCCTGCTGGCCGAAGCCAACGTCCCCTACACCGACCTGGAGGAGATGGACGCGGCCAACCAGGAATTCCCGACCGCGGATGTGGCGCTCGTCGTCGGCGCCAACGACGTCACCAACCCCGCCGCCCGCCGCCCCGGCAACCCCGTGTCCGGAATGCCGATCCTCAACGTCGATGCGGCCAAGAGCATCATCGTGATCAAGCGGTCCATGCGGCCCGGCTACGCCGGTATCGACAACGAGCTGTTCACCAACCCCAAGACCGGCATGCTGTTTTGCGACGCGAAGGCCGGCCTCGCCGAGATCATCGCCGCGATCAAAGCGCTGGTGGGCAGCTGATGGCGGCCCGGCAGGTCAACCCCCTGTTCTCCGGAAGGCAAGCTCGATATTTTGGGTGGGTGGTGTGGGAGCGATGACTTCCGATATCGCGACGATCCTGTCCGGCCATGGTCGAGAACGCACCGAGCTCCTCGACATCTTGTGGAGTGTGCAGCGCGACGCCGGCTACATCTCCGGTGAGGCCGCCGCCGGAATCGCCGACTGGCTCGGGATGTCCGCCGAGGACGTGTTGGAGACGGCGACCTTCTACCACTTTTTCCACACCACCCCGGCGGGCCGCATCAGGATTTACCTGAGCAACACCGTGATCGCGAAGATGCACGGCTACAACCAGGTGTACGAGGCCCTGGAACGGGCGACCGGAACCCGATTCGGCGCTCGGGGCTGGGCCGACTTCGGGTTGTTCGAGACCGCGTGCATCGGCATGAGCGACCACGAGCCCGCGATGCTCGTCGACGACGTCGTGTTCACCGACCTCACCCCGGCGTCGGTCACCGAGATCGTTGCGGGTTTGAAACGCGGCGAGTCGCCCGCGGCGATCGCCAACCCGGCCGGTCTGCCGCCGGACGAGCTGGCGTACGTCGATGCGCTCACCCGGACCGCCGTGCGTACCTCGGGCCCGGTGTTCTTTTGCGGCGACACCGATTACGCGGCGTTGCTGCACCGCTGCACGGCGATGCCGCCCGAGGACGTGATCGCCACCCTCGCGCAGGCCAGGCTGCGGGGGCGGGGCGGCGCGGGTTTCCCCACCGCCACCAAGTGGAAGTCGGCCCGCGCGGCCGGCGGCGACGAGAAGTACATCATCTGCAACGCCGACGAGGGCGAACCGGGCACCTTCAAGGACCGGGCATTGCTGACCTACTCGCCCAAGGAGGTGTTCGCCGGCATGGCGATCGCGGCCCACGCCGTCGGCGCCCGACAGGGAATCGTCTACCTGCGCGCGGAATACGTGTACCTGCAGGACTACCTGGCGCGGCGGCTGCGCGAGCTACGCGAGGAGAGAGTGCTCGGCGCCGGGTTCGACATCCGCATCCAGTTGGGCGCGGGGGCCTACATCTGCGGCGACGAATCGGCGCTCATCGAGTCCTGCGAGGGCAAGCGGGGCACCCCGCGGCTCAAGCCGCCCTTCCCCGTCGAGCACGGCTTCCTGGGCAGGCCGACGGTGGTCGACAACGTCGAAACATTCGCCACGGCAAGCCGAATCATGAACGAGGGCGCCGAGTGGTTCGCGACCATCGGGGTACCGGGGTCGACCGGCACCCGGCTGCTCAGCGTCGCCGGCGACTGCGCCGCCCCCGGGATCTACGAGGTGGCGTGGGGAGTCACGTTGGGTGACGTGCTCGGCATGGTCGGCGCGGACGATCCTCGAGCCGTCCAGATCAGCGGCCCCTCCGGGGAGATGCTCTCGGTGGCCGCCGACGCCGACCGCAAGCTCGCCTACGACGACCTGTCCTGCAACGGATCCTTCATGGTGTTCAACCACGAGCGTGACCTGATCGACATCGTCGCGGACTTCATGCAGTTCTTCGTCGACGAGTCCTGCGGCATCTGTGTGCCGTGCCGGGCGGGCAACGTGCTGCTGCGACAAAAGGTCGGCCTGGTGGCCGCGGGGCGGGCGGCCCGGTCGGATCTCGACGACCTGGTTACCTGGAGTGAGATCGTCGCGCACACCAGCCGATGCGGGCTGGGTGCCACCTCGCCCAATCCGATCCTGACCACGCTGAAGAAGTTCCCGGAGATCTATTCGGCCCGGCTTCGTGAGCGTAATGGCGACCTGCTGGCGTCCTTCGACGCTCGCGCCGAGCTGACCGGTTATGCCCAAGCCGTTGCCGAACTCGCACCGCAGGAGGTGCCGTGAGCATCCGGATCGAGATCGACGGCACCGCCGTCACCACCGAGGCGGGCCGCACGCTCGTCGACGTCGCCGCCGAGGCGGGCGTGTACATCCCGACCCTGTGTTACCTGCCCGAACACCCGGCCCTGGGAACCTGCCGGGTGTGTTCGGTCACGGTCAACGGCAGGACCGCCGCGGCTTGCACGGTCAAGGTCAGCGACGGGATGCGGGTGCAGGTCGATGAACCGCGGATCAGCGAGGCGCGAAAAGCGTTGGTGGAAATGCTGTTTGCCGAGGGCAACCACAACTGCCCCAGCTGCGAGAAGGCCGGCCGGTGCACGCTGCAGGCCGTCGGCTACGAGGTGGACATGGTGGTCTCCCGGTTCCCCTACCAATTTCCCCAGCGGGTTGCCGACCACGCGTGCGACACCATCTGGCTCGAGCGCGACCGCTGCATCTTCTGCCAGCGTTGCGTGGAGTTCATCCGGGACCGCGAGACCGGCAAGAAGATCTTCACCATCAGCGGGCGCGGAACGCATGCCCGCATCGAGGTCGACGTCGAACTGGCCAACAAGATGCCCCCCGAACAGGTCCGCGAGGCCGTCGACATCTGTCCCGTCGGCACGATCCTGGAAAAAGGGGTGGGCTACGACGAGCCCATCGGCGAGCGGCGCTACGACGTCGAATCGGTGAAGGACCGGGCGCTGGAACCGTCACGGAGGCATGCCAAGTGACCACTTCGGGCACGAATGAGATTGCGTCCCACGAACTTCCGGCCACCCCGCTCGACCCCGAGCTGGCCGCCAAGCGCGCGGGGAAGATCAAGGTCTCCATGATCAGCCTGTGCGGCTGCTGGGGATGCACCCTGTCGTTGCTCGACATCGACGAGCGAATGATCGCCCTGTTGGACAAGATCACCATCCTGCGATCGTCGTTCACCGACATCAAGCGCATACCGCAGCGGTGCCACATCGGATTCATCGAGGGCGGGGTCGCCAACGAGGACAACATCGAAACGCTGCGGCACTTCCGGGACAACTGCGACGTCCTGATCTCGGTCGGCGCCTGCGCCATCTGGGGCGGCGTACCGTCGCTGCGAAACATGGTGGGGCTCAAGGACTGTCTCGCGGAGGCCTACACGCGGTCCCCCACGGCGCCGCCCGGCTCCGGCCCGGTGGTGCCCTACGACAAGCGCATCCCCATCCTGACCAACGACGTGTACCCGTGCCACGAGGTCGTGCACATGGACTACTTCATCCCGGGCTGCCCGCCGAGCGCGAACGCGATCCTCGACGTGCTCGAGGACCTGGTCAACGGGCGCCCCGTGAAGTTGCCCAAGTCTCTCAACCATTTCGACTGATCGGGGAACGGCCGCCATGGCAACAACGCTCGTCATCGATCCGCTCACCCGCATCGAGGGACACGGCAGGGTGGTCATCGAACTCGACGACGACCACAACGTCACCGACGCCAAGCTGCACGTGGTGGAGTTCCGCGGCTACGAGAGGTTCATTCAAGGCCACCCCTACTGGGAAGCGCCGGTTCTCATGCAGCGGATCTGCGGGATCTGTTTCGTCAGTCACCACCTCGGCGGCGCCAAGGCCCTCGACGACATGATCGGGATCGGGCCGGCGTCCGGCACCGCTCTCACCCCGACCGCCGTCAAGATGCGCCGGCTGGGTCACTACGCGCAGATGCTGCAATCGCACGTCACCGCCTACTTCTACCTGGTGGTGCCCGAAATGCTGTTCGGTATCGACGCCGCACCCGAGCAGCGCAACTTCATCGGGCTGATCGAGGCCAACCCCGATCTGGTCAAACGCGTTGTCCGGCTGCGCAAGTGGGGCCAGGAAGTCATCGAGGCCGTCTTCGGGAAACGCATGCACGGCATCTCGTCGGTGCCCGGCGGGGTGAACAAGAGCCTGACGGCCGCCGACGTGGACCGATTCCTGCGCGGCGGCGACGGGTTGGCTTGCGTCGACGAGGTCATCGAGGACGCCGCGCTGGGTCTGCAGATGTTCTACGACTTCCACGAGGCGCACCGCGACCAGGTCGACCGGTTCGCCACGGTGCCGGCGCTCAACATGTGTCTGGTGGACCACGACGGCAACGTCGACTACTACGACGGCCGGCTGCGGGTCGTCGACGAACACAAGAAGCTGGTACGCGAATTCGACTACCGCGACTATCTCGACCACTTCTCCGAGGGGGTGGAGAAGTGGAGCTATATGAAGTTTCCCTATCTGACCGACCTGGGCCGCGAGGCGGGCTCGGTGCGGGTGGGCCCGCTGGCCCGGCTCAACGTCACGAAGACGCTGTCCACCCCGATCGCCGCCGAGGCGCTGGAGAGGTTCCACGCGTATACCGGCGGACGCGCCAACAACATGACGTTGCACACCAATTGGGCGCGCACGATCGAAATCATCCACGCCGCCGAGGTCGTCCGGGACCTGCTGAACGACCCCGACGTGCAAAAGGACGACCTGGTGGTCTCCCCTGGTGCCGACGCCTGGATCGGGGAGGGCGTCGGCGTGGTGGAGGCCCCCCGGGGCAGCCTGCTGCACCACTACCGCGCCGATCGCGAGGGCAACATCACCTTCGCCAACCTGATCGTGGCCACCACCCAGAACAACCAGGTGCTCAACTGGACGGTGCGCAGTGTCGCCGAGAACTATCTGCGGGGCCGAACCGAAATCACCGAACCCATGATGAATGCCATCGAGGTGGGCATCCGCGCCTACGATCCCTGCCTGAGCTGCGCGACCCACGCGCTGGGGCAGATGCCGTTGACCGTCACCGTCGTCGACGCACAAGGACGGGTGGTCGATGAACGCCGACGCTGACCCAATCCGCGTGTCGCGCGGGTTCTTTGACGACCCCGCCTCGCTGATCTACGGCATCGGCAACGACGGGCGTCAGGACGACGGATTGGGCTGGGCCTTCATCGACCGGCTCGAGCAACGCCGTCCCCGGCCGCGCGCGCACCTGCGCCGCACCTATCAGCTGAGCCTCGAAGACGCCGACCTGATCAGCCGGTACACGCGAGTGTTGTTCGTGGACGCCACGAAAGACCCCGCGGTCGAATCCTTTACCGTGAGCCGTCCGGAGCCGAGGCTGGACTTCAGCTTCACGTCGCACGCGATCTCGGTGCCGTCCATCCTGGCGGCCAGCCGGCAGTGCTTCGACCACGTCCCGGACGCCTACGTGCTGGCCATCCGCGGCTATGCATGGGAACTCCGGCAGGGACTGACCGGCCCCGCACGACACAACCTTTGCCACTCACTGGAGTTCGTGTCGCCGACACCGAGCTAGCACCGACCGTTCGGCCAGCGAGCGTCGGACAATGATGTCCTCGGCAACGGGCGTGTGGGATGCCCCACCCGGCCGCGTCATCCGTGCTCGCCCAGTAATTTCCGTTTTGCCTGCTCGAATGCGGCCTTGTCCGCGCTGGCGATCCGCGGATAGTGGGGGTCGAGATCTTCCAGTGCCCGCACCAGGACCGCGGAGGTCGACAGATGGCTGAACCATTTGTGGTCCGCGGGAATCACATGCCAGGGCGCCCATTCGGTGCTGGTGTGGCTGAGCATCTCCGAGATGGCCCGCTGGTAGTCATCCCAGAACTCGCGTTCGCGCAGATCGGCGACGGAGAACTTCCAGTTCTTCTCGGGTTCCTCGATGCGCTCGAGGAACCGTCGCCGCTGTTCTCCTCTGGAAACGTTGAGAAACAGTTTGACGATGACCGTCCCGTTATCGGTGAGGTAACGCTCCCAATTATTGATGTCGCGAAAGCGCCTCCGCCAGAGGCCTTTTGAATTAATCGCCGCGGGTGGCCACAGCGTCTCCGGGTGCACACGGGTGACCAACACGTTCTCGTAATGCGACCGGTTGAACACCGCGATGCGGCCCAGCTGCGGCAGCACTCTGTGGTGGCGCCACAGATAGTCATGCGCCTGCTCTATCGCTGAGGGCGCTTTGAAGCTGTACACGTCGACGCCCTCGGGGTTCAGCCCGCTCATGACGTGCTTGATGGTGCCGTCCTTACCCGCGGCGTCAATCGCCTGGAGAATGATCAACAACGCCCGGTCGGCTTGGGCGAAGAAGCGGTCCTGCAATGCCACCAGCGTGGCGGTGGCCTCGGCCAGGGCCTCGAGACCAGCGGCCTTCCCGAGCCGTTCGTCGCGAAGGCCGGGGTCGAAGTCTCGGGCGAGGTCGACCTGCGAGCCCGGCTTGACCAGCGTGGCCTGCGCCAGCCCTCTCCACCGGGCCATGTGGCTCACCTCTCAACGAGTCGTGGCCGACTCGCCCACTAGCAGCAGGGCCTGGCGGATCATCTGCTGAGCGTAACCCCATTCGTTGTCGTACCACGCCATCACCTTCACCAGATCGCCGCCGGTGACCGTGGTCAGCGTGGCGTCCACCACCGACGCGCGCGGGTCGGCGATGACGTCGGCCGACACGATGGGCTCCTCGGAAACGCCTAACACACCGCGATAACGTTCGCTGGAGGCTTCCGTGCGGAACAGATCGTTGACCTCCTCGACGGAGGTTTCCCTGCTGACCAGCGCCACGATGTCGGCGATCGAACCGACCGGCACGGGCACCCGCAAAGCGATCCCGTCGAAGCGGCCGGCCACCGCGGGAACGACTCGACCCGTCGCCTCGGCCGCGCCGGTCGAGGTCGGAATGATGTTGGCGCCCGCGGCACGCCCCCGCCGCCACTTGCGCGCGGGGCCATCCACCAGTTTCTGGCTGGACGTGTAGGCGTGCACGGTAGTCATCGTCGCTTTTTGGACACCGATGCCGCGGTGCAGAATCTCCATCACGGGGGCGATGCAGTTGGTGGTGCAGCTGGCGTTGGACATCATTTCCTGCCCGGCGGCGTCGTGTTCGTTGACGCCGTAGACGATCGTGGCCAACTCGTCCTTTGCCGGTGCCGAGAGGATCACCCGCCGCGCTCCGGCATCAAGGTGTGCCCGCAGATCGGCGGACCTGCGGAACGCGCCGGTGCATTCAAAAACCAGATCCACCTTGAGATCTCGCCAGGGCAGCTTGGTGGGATCGGCTTCATTGAGCACCTTTATCCGCTGGCCCGCCACCGAGATCATCGAGTCCGCAACGCTGACAGTGCTATCAGCACGTCCGTAGACGGTGTCGTAACGCAGCAGGTAGGCCAAGTTGTCGATCGGCGCCACGTCATTGACCGCCGCCAGCTCCAGCCCCCGCTCCCCGAGCACCGATTTGAGTGTGGCCCGGCCGATTCGGCCCAGGCCGTTGATGGCCACCCGCGCAACCATGGCCCGCCTCCTTATCAATAGCCTCGTGTCGCCACGTACCGTCCGCCAACTGCCATGATCACGCACCCGGGGCGCGACACCCTAGGGTCCTTCGGCCTTAGTACCGGTGAGCGTGCGGGCCCTGACTGTGCAGTACCGACAGAACCGGAAGGTGACCAGAAGCGTTGAGCCGCAGCGCTTTTGCCTCTGCAGATGCCGTCGTCAGCATCCGATGCCCAGATAACCGGTGGTCAGGATTTCGTGATACTGGGCGCGCAGGAACTGCGCCGCGGCGGCGGGATGTTGGTCGGCCGCGAGCCGGCCCTTGAGGGCGGCCACCGATTCGAATCCGCGGCTGTGCATCCAGTCACGCAGACCGTCCAGCAGCGTGGTCACGTGCTGCGGGCCGTGCTGGAGTAGGGCCGAGGTCGTCATCGTCACGTCGGCGCCCGCCAACAGGTATTTGACGACTTCGTCGCCGCTCCACACGCCGGTGCTGGCCGCAAACGAGGCGTTGACGTGTCGCGAGAGCAGCCCGATCCACATCAAAGGCAGCCGGATGTCGTAGGGCGTGCTGAGTTGAAAGTCGGTCCGCGGTTTCAGCGAATCGAGGTCGATATCGGGCTCGTAGAACCGGTTGAACAGCACGAGCCCGTCGGCGCCGGCCTGCACCAGTTTGGTCGCCATATTCGCCGGCGAACTGAAGAACGGGACGAGCTTGACCGCGACCGGCACGTTGACCGCGTCTTTGACCACCCGCAGGATTTCGGCATAGCTATCTTCTACCGCCGCACCGGTTTCGGCCGGGTCGGCGGGTACGCGGTAGATGTTGAGCTCGATGGCGCTGGCGCCGGCCTCTTCCAACCGACGCGCGACATCGACCCAGCCGGTATTGGATTTCGCGTTCAGGCTGGCGATGATCGGCACGCCCGCGCGCTGCGATGCGAGCCGCAGCGTCTGCAGCCGGCCCTCCAGCACGCCCCGGTCCGCGGGGACCTGTGGGAAGTATCCGGTGGCCTCCGGTTGGGTGTCGCTGCCCTGCTCGAGCAGCGCGGCCTGCGCCAGTTCCTCGGCGACGACCTGCTCCTCGTAGATCGAGGCCATCACGATCGCCGCGACCCCGGCGTCGGCAAGTCGCAGGATGCCGTCCAAATCGGCGGTCAGCGGCGACGCCGACGCAACGATCGGATGTTCGAGGTCAAGCCCCAGATACCGGGTGCGCAGGTCCGGCTCGGCGGCGCTATCTGGCCGTGGCCGGGTCATTAGGTGACGTCCTGCCAGTGCGGCAGGAAGCGGCTGCCGTCGCGCGCCGCCAGGTCTTCATAGACCCGATATCGCTCGTCGGCGGCCGCCTGGGCCTGGCGCAACATTTCGGCGGCGGCGTCGGGATGGGTCCTGGTCAGTGTCTTGTAGCGTAGCTCGCGATAGGCATACTCCTGCAACGTAATTCGCGGGCGCGGGGAGTCCAGCCGGAATGGGTTGAGGCCCCGTTTGCGCATGGTGGGATCGAACCGGAACAGCGGCCAGTAGCCGCTGGCCACCGCGCGGGCCTGCTGCTTCATGCCGATGCGCATGTCGATGCCGTGGGCGATGCACTGCGAGTAGGCCAAAACGAGGGACGTGCCCTCGAACGCCTCCGCCTCGCGCAGCGCGATGAGCGCCTGTTCGGAATTGGCGCCCAGCGCTATCTGAGCCACATAGACATCGCCATAGGAGATCGCCTGAAGGGCAAGATCCTTGCGCGGCACGCGCTTTCCCGCCGCCGCGAATTTTGCCGAGGCGCCCAGCGGGGTCGCCTTCGATGCCTGGCCCCCGGTGTTCGAGTAGACCTCGGTGTCCAGGACGAGCACGTTGACATCGCGCCCCTGGGCCAGCACGTGGTCGAGGCCGCCATAACCGATGTCGTAGGCCCAGCCATCGCCACCGACGATCCACACGCTGCGACGCACCAGAAAGTCGGCGAGGGTCAACAGCATCCGCGCATCGCGCGATCCGATCGTGGCGAGCTTGTCCTTGAGGGTTGCCACGCGGGCGCGCTGTGCGGCGTATTCGGATTCGCTGTGCTGTACCGCGCCCAGCAGCGCAGTGGCCAGGTCCTCTCCGACCTGTGGGGCAAGCCGGCCCAGCAGATCGTGGGCCAGGCTGGCCTGCGTGTCGATCGCCAGCCGGTAGCCCAGGCCGAATTCGGCGTTGTCCTCAAACAGCGAGTTCGACCATGCCACCCCGCGCCCGTCGGCGTCGGCCTTCCAGGCATGGGCCGGGGTGTTACCGGCGTAGATCGACGAACAGCCCGTCGCGTTGGCGATCTGCAGCCGGTCGCCGAAAAGCTGCGAAATCAGCTTCAGATACGGGGTTTCGCCGCAGCCGGCGCAGGCGCCGCTGAACTCGAATAGCGGCTCTAGGAGCTGTACCCCGCGCACATTGGCGAAGTTCACCTGCTGGCGGCTCGGGGTGGGCAGCGTCTCGAAGAACGCGATGTTCTCGCGCTCCCGCTGCAGGATCGGCAGCTTGTCACCCATGTTGATGGCGCGCCGGTCGTCACCGGTTTGGCTGTAGGCGGGGCAGTTCTCAACGCATACACCGCAACCGGTGCAGTCCTCGACATAGAGCTGCAGGGTGAAGCGCGCGTCGGGATAACCGCGGGCGTTGACGGGCGCGGACGGGAAGCCGCTGGGCGCGCCGTCGAGGCTTTTCGCGTCATATGTCTTGGCGCGAATGACGCTGTGTGGGCAGACGATGCTGCACTGGCCACACTGGATGCACAACGCCGGATCCCAGATCGGCACCTGCACGGCGATGTCGCGCTTTTCGTATTGCGTGGTGCCCGCGGGAAAGGTGCCGTCCTCGGGTATGCGGCTGACGGGGATGTCATCGCCGCGACCGGCCATGATCTCCGCGGTGACCTGGCGGACGAATTCCGGAGCGCTGGGCGCGACGATGGGTGGGATATCGCTTGTGCCGGTAGCCTTTTCGGGAACATGCACCTCGTGCAGGGCAGCGAGCGCGGCGTCGACGGCCGCGAAGTTCAATTTCACCACCGCCTCGCCCTGGCCGGCATAGGTGCTTTCGATGAAGCGTTTGATTTCGGCGATGGCCCGCGCGGGCGGCAGGACCTGGGCCAAATGGAAAAAGCAGGTCTGCAAGATGGTATTCACCCGTGGCCCCAGCCCGATCCGTAGCGCCACGGCCGAGGCGTCGATGACATAGAACCGCAAGTCCTTGTCAATGATCTGCTGTTGGATCTGGCGCGGGAGCCGGTCCCAGACGTCGTCCGGTCCGTACGGGCTGTTCAGCAGAAACGTCGCGCCGCGGATCGCGGGGCCAAGCACGTCGCGCTTGGTCAGGAAGCTGAATTTGTGGCAGGCGACGAAGTCGGCGTGGCGGATCAGGTAGGGCGCCGTGATGGGGCTGGCGCCGAAGCGAAGATGCGACGCGGTCTCGGCTCCCGACTTGTGCGAATCGTACTCGAAGTAGGCCTGCGCGTGGCGATCCGGCGCCTCGCTGAGGATCTTGACGCTGTTCTTGTTGGCGCCGACGGTCCCGTCGGCGCCAAGTCCGAAGAACAGGCAGCGCACGGTGTCGCCGGGCTCGATGTCCAGCGTCCTGTCGTAGTCGAGGCTGGTGTGGCTGACATCGTCGATGATCCCGACGGTGAAGTGGTTGTGCGGGTCGGGCTTGTTCAACTCATCGAACACCGCCTTGGCCATCCCGGGGTGGAAATCCTTGGAGGACAGTCCATAACGGCCGCCGATCACCCGCGGCATCCGCGTGAGCCGCCCGGCCGCCACGGCCTCGCTCAGCACGCCCACCACATCGGCATGAAGCGGTTCCATTGGCGCGCCGGGCTCTTTCGTCCGGTCGAGCACCGCGATCGAACGCACGGTTCGCGGCAGCGCGTCCAGGAAGTGTTCGGCGGAGAACGGTCGATAGAGCAAAACCTGTAGGGCGCCGACCTTTTCGCCGCGGTCGCCCAGCCATCGCGCCGTCTCGCGCACCACTTCGGCGGCCGAGCCCATGCTGATGACCACGCGCTCGGCGTCGCGGGGGCCGTCGTAACGGAACAGCGAGTAGCGCCGGCCGCACAGGGCGGCGAGCCGATCCATGCTCGACTGCACCATCGCGGGCACCCTCGCATAGAACGGGTTCACCGCTTCGCGCGTCTGGAAATAGGTGTCCGGGTTCTGCCAGGTCCCCCTGGTGACCGGGCGCTCGGGGCTGAGGCCACGCTCGCGGTGGGCGCGCACCGCATCGTCGTCGATCATCGCTGCTATATCAGCGTCGGGGATCAACGAAATCTTGTTGTACTCGTGCGAGGTGCGAAAGCCATCGGTGAAATGAATCAGCGGAACACGCGCGGCCAGCGTGGCGGCCTGCGCGACCAGCGCAAGGTCGTGGGCTTCCTGCACCGAGCTTGCGCCGAGAATCCCGAAGCCGGTGATGCGTGCGGCCATGACGTCTTGATGGTCGCCGAAGATCGAGGAGGCCCCGGCGGCCAATGCCCGTGCGGCCACATGAAACACCGTCGAGGTCAGCTCGCCGGCGATCTTGTACATGTTGGGCAGCATCAGCATCAGGCCCTGGGAGGCGGTGAAGGTCGTCGTGAGCGCGCCGCTTTGCAGCGAACCATGCACGCAGCCCGCGGCGCCGCCCTCCGCCTGCATTTCCTGCACCACCGGAACGCTGCCCCAGATGTTGCGGATGCCCCGATCCGACCACGCATCGGCCAGTTCGGCCATCGGCGAGGAGGGGGTGATCGGGTAGATGGCGCAGACCTCGTTGACCCGGTAGGCGATATGGGCCACGGCGGTGTTGCCGTCGACGGTGGCGGCGTGCCCGGTCATCTCCGCACCTCGAAACCGCTTGGCGCCAGGGCTTCGCCGAGGCTGCCCGCAGGGGCGGATCCGCCCGGCTCGGGAACCATGTCGATGGCGTGGCAGGGGCACTGTTCGAAACATGTTGCGCAGCCGGTGCAAAGGTTCATGTCGACGCTGTAGCCGCGCCCAGGGCCCAGGCGGGTGATCGCCTGTTCCGGGCAGGCCGCATAGCAGTTGTCGCATTCGAAGCAGTTGCCGCACGACAGGCAACGCTGCGCCTCGTAGCGCGCCTGGGCTTCGTCGAGGCCCGCCACGATTTCGCCGAATCCGCTGCGCTGCATCGGCGGAACTTCGGGCTGGTGGCTGCGCGGCGCGTCCAGATAATCGAGCAGGTGCAGCATGTCGAAGGTGACCAACGGGTGCGACGGCGGATGGTGGTAGGTTTCGCGTCGCATCCAGGCGTCGATGGCGCGCGCCGCCAGCTTGCCGTGCCCGACGGCCGCGGTCATCGTGCGGGCGCCGCCGATGCAGTCCCCGCCGGCGAAGATCCCAGGATGGCCGGTCATCAACACCTCGTCGACCGCCACGACGTCATCGGTGGTGATCCTGACCCCGTCCGCGCCGCGCAACGGCGACAGGTCGCTGTGTTGGCCGACGGCCAGCACGACCGAGTCCGCGGCAAGCCGCTCGGTCTCGCCGGTCGGGGTCAGGCCGCCGTCGGGGTTCATCTGAACCTTTTCGATCACGATCCCCGCCGCGCCGAACCGCTCGACGGTGCTTAGCCATTTGACCTTCACGCCTTCGGCGAATGCCTCGCTGGCCTCGCTGGGCGCCGCCTTCATGTGGGGCTTGTCGCGGCGATACACCAGCAACGCGTCCGTTGCCCCGAGGCGCCGGGCGGTGCGCGCGGCGTCCACCGCGACGTCGCCGCCGCCAATGACTGCCACCGTACGGCCAAGCTGGGGGCGCCTCCCCTGTCTCACGTCGCCCAGCAGGGTGATCGCATCGATGAGCTTCTTGCCGTCCATGGCCGGAATGTCCAGGTGGTCGGCTTCTTGCGCGCCGACGGCCACGAAGACGGCGTCGAACCCGCCGGTGCGCATCTGGCCGATCACATCGTCGACGCGATGGCCGCACCGGAGGGTGATGCCCGCCATCGCGGTGATGTGGGAGATCTCTCGGCGCAGGGGGGCGCGCGGCAGCCGGTAGGCGGGAATGCCGAAGGTCATCATTCCGCCGGGTTCCTCGGCGCCATCGCGGATTTCGACCTGATGGCCCATGCGCGCCAGGTGATAGGCGCACGCCAGTCCGCCAGGGCCGGCGCCCACGACGAGAACCTTTTTGCCGCTGGGCGCTGCGACCGGCACGCGCCAGCCCTCGTCGGCCGCGAGATCACCCAGGAAACGCTCGACCGCGTGGATGGCGATCGGTGTGTCCAGCGACGCGCGATTGCAGCCGGTCTCGCAAGGGTGATAGCAGGCTCGGCCGTGCGTCGAGGGAAGCGGATTGTCCTCGACCAGCACCCGCCAGGCCTTTTCGTATTCCCCGTCCTGAGCATGGGCCAGCCAGGACTGGATGTTTTCTCCGGCCGGGCAGGCGTGGTTGCACGGCGGAAGAAGATCGACGAACAGCGGCCGCTGCCACCGCCGGGCGCCCACACCCTTGCGCGTCGTCTCCTGCAGGACCTGCGTCATATCAGGCAAGTTCAACGACATGGCGTCCCTTCAAACCTTCAAACCCGGCACCCACGGACTGCGTTGCGACCCTGCCGGGATCTGCGATCTGAGTCGCCATCCTTTCGATCTTTCGACGGTGTGGGGGTCGGCCGGTAGGGGCCGAAGTCCCATCCTGGTGGCGGTCCGTCACGCAACCGATTCCGTGACGGCCGATTTCGTTTCTGGCCGTCGCGGCTAACGTGAGCGCGATGAACCGTGTTCAGCAACGCTTTTCGGCTTGCGCTATAACGGGGAAGCGCCGCCGTGCTGTGCGGTGGACGGGCTGTCGGCGTTACAGGCACTGATGACTTCCGGACCCCGGCCGTAGGGACCAATGGCCCTACGAGCACTGAGGACAGATTGGAAACAATTGCCTAGGTTTATGTCCCACATGTGGAGCGTGCTGCCGGTATAGGAGCCGATGATGGCCGGTGTTTTAATGGTGACTGATCGCGATATCGATGCCCTTGCACGGGAGTTCGTCAACTCCGACGATCCCGCGCACGCCTATCCGGGTTGGACCATCGACCGACGTGTCGAGGCCTTCCTGCGGCACCGTGACCTTGCCGCAGTTGCCAACGATGGCGATCTTTGCAACATTTTGATCAATCGCATATTGATCTATGTCGCTATCGCCCGTCGGCCAACCTGAGGACGAGTCCATCACCAATTCCTTGCCGTAGAGGCGGCTAGCTTCGTGCCCAAGGAAGGGGTGGGTTGTGGGGTTCTTCCGTGTGGTGGCCGTCGATTTGGACGGCACTCTCACCTCGGCGGGTCAGCTTTCGGCGCAGGCATTGGGGGCCATCGATCGAATTCGGCGCGACGGTCTCCAAGTCGTTCTGGTCACCGGGCGAATCGGAGCCGAGTTGGCGTCGGACTTCCCCAAGATTACCGATCATGTTGATGCGCTGGTCCTGGAAAACGGGGCCGTATCCGTGACCGCCGGCAGGACCAACCCGCTATCGGCGCCGGTGGACCGCGCGCTCGAGGCAGCGCTGGAGCAGCGGGGGGTGCCGTATCGGCGCGGCAAGGTGATCTTGGCCGTCGACGGCCAGCACGCCGCAACCGTTCTCGAAGTGATTGGCGTGTTGGGGCTGGACTGTCAGATCGTGCGAAACCGGGAAGCGCTGATGGTTCTGCCGGCCGGGGTCACCAAGGGCACCGGGCTCGCGGCCATGCTGACGCAGATGAACCTCTCACCGCATAACACGATCGCCATCGGGGACGCCGAAAATGACCTGTCGCTGTTCGGCTCGGCCGAAATCGGCGTCGCGGTGGCTAATGCGGTGTCGTCGGTGCGCGACCATGCCGATCTGGTGCTCGAGCAACCGGACGGAGCCGGTGTTGCCGAGTTTCTGACCGGCCCGTATCTCAATGGGACGCGGCGCTGGTGCCCGCCGCGCCGGTGGGTGCGGATCGGGACCTTCGACGATGGGACCCCGGCGAAAATGCCCGGCAGCCAGGCACGCATGGTGGTGACCGGGCCGGCCGGATCGGGCAAGAGCTACCTGGTCGGGTTGCTGGCCGAGGAATGGATCAACGCCGGCTACTGTGTGTTGCTCGTCGATCCCGAAGGCGATCATCGACAACTGCGGCAGCTCAACCGGGTACAGCTCATCGATGCCCAACATCGCCTTCCCGAACCGGTCGAGCTGGTCGGCTTGCTGCAGCCGCACACCGGCCTGGTGGTGGACCTGTCGGCGCTGCCCACCGCCGACAAGGTCGATTATCTGCGCCGGCTCCGGCCCGCGGCCGAGGCCTACCGCGAAGCACGCGGTTTTCCCCACTGGGTGGTCTATGACGAGGCCCAGCTGCTCGGCGCCGACCAGCAGCCACATTGGACGCGGCGCGGCGGATACCTGCTGTCCTCGTTCGTGCCCGCGTCGCTGCCCGCCGGTGAGGTCGACGACACCGACATCGTGCTTACCCTCGAGGGGGCCGACGAGGCGGGTGACGTTATGCCACAACCCGCGCGGCGGGCAACCGTGCAGTTCGGCACGGCGGCGCCGCGTGCCTTCACCATCGCGGCGCGCCGCACCGGCCACGTGCGGCACTGCCATAAATATGCCGACGTTCGCCTGCCCAAAGAGCGGCGGTTCTACTTCCGGCCAACCGCTGGCCACACCATCCCCCCGGCGGGCACGATGTACGAATTCCGCACCGCGCTAGGCCATCTCGACCCGCAAGCGCTCCAATATCACCTCGAACGCGGCGATTTTTCGCGCTGGTTCGGCGACACCATCGCCGACACGGAACTCGCCGCGCAAGTAGCCGCATGGGAAGACGAGCTGGCGGCCCGCCGCGCCGCCGACCTGCAACGAATACGACGCCAGCTGATCCATGCCATCGAAGAGCGGTACCTCAACGCGGCCGAACGCAGCTGATCCAGTCAGGCCGTGTGGAGCTTGGCGCGCCAGCGGTTTGGATTTTCGCGGCGGGGGTGGCGGTCGAGCCAGTAGTAGGTGGCGAGCTTGACCCGGTCGTTGATCAGGAACCACGCCACCGCGTAGGCCCACACGAGACCGGCCCAGCGCCACCCGAGCGGGGTCATCGCCATCCCGTAGACGGAGATCAGGGTGGCAACGGTTTGCGCTGCGACGACCGCGCCCAGCAGTAGCGGTGCGGGTGCGGGCCGGGACCAGAACGGACCCCGGGCGCGGGTGAGGAAGATGGTCAGCTGGCCGGCTGCCGACAATTTCAGGTAGATCATGGTGCGGATGAGGTCATGACTGAGGTGAAAGACCCTGTCGGCGAGGAAGAAAAGCGTGAAGGTCGCCACTACCCCGATGATGCCCAGCACGGTGGCGATGGTCAGCACACTGCGCATGTCCCACTTGACCGGCTTTGATGAGCCGCGCACGTGATCGTAGGCGATGGACAGGATCGCGCCGTCGTTGAGCAGCGCCAGGAACACGATCATTGCGGCGGTGACCGGGAAGAAATTCATGAACACGACCGCCAGGGTGATCAGCAGCAGCACCCGGATGGTTTCGGCGATGCGGTAAGTGGCGTAACTGGTCAGCCGGGCAAAGATTTCGCGGGCCTGCGCGATCGCGGCCACGATCACCGACAACCCCGGCGCCAGCAGGACCACGTCGGCGGCCGCGCGGGCCGCGTCCGTGGCGCCGTCCACCGCGATGCCGGCGTCGGCCTGCTTGAGCGCGGGGGCATCGTTGACGCCATCGCCGGTCATCCCGACGATGTGCCCGCGGGCCTGCAGCAGCTGCACGATGCGGTACTTGTGTTCGGGAAACACCTGCGCGAACCCGTCGGTGGCTTCCACTCGGGCGGCTAGGTCGCCGTCGTCGGCGGTGTTGAGGATGGCCGCGTCGAGGATCTGCTCGCCCAGGCCGACCTGGCGGGCGATCTCGCGACCGATGGCCACCTGATCACCGGTGACCATTTTGACGTCGATGCCGAGTTCCTTTGCGGCGGTGATGGTGGCCGCGGAGTCGTCCCGGGGCGGGTCGGCCAGCCCCAGCACACCGATCAGCCGCCACGAGCCGTCGCCGTCCGTCCTGGCCACGCCGAGGGATCGGTACCCGTGGGTGGCAAACCGTTCGACCACGTCGTCGACCTGGGTGGTGGCGCCGTCGCCGTCGCATAGGGCGGCGATCACCTGGGGCGCTCCCTTGCTGACCCGAAACGTCTGACCGTCAGCGTCGCGCACCAGCGCTTCGGTGCGTTTGCTGACCGGGTCAAACGGAACGAACTGCTCCACCCGCGCCGCCGGTCGTTGACCCGCGGCGGCCAGCACCGCCAGATCGATGACGTCGTTGTCTTCGGCGCGCGAGGCCAACGCGGCAATCACGAGCAGCTCGTCGTCGGACATGGCGGGGGTGGTCCAGCGGGCGGCCACCGCGAGACGGTTCTGGGTCAGGGTTCCGGTCTTGTCCGAGCACAACAGGTCGATGCCGCCGAGCTCCTCGACCGCGGGCAAGTGGCTGACCACGGCCTCTTGATGCGCCAGCTGGCGCGCCCCCACGGCCATGGTCACCGACAGCACCGCCGGCAGCGCCACCGGGATCGACGCGATCGTGACCACCAGCGCAAACTCGAGGGTCTCCAGCACCGGATTTCCCCGGACCAGCGAGACCACGACCGTCAACGTCACCAACGCGACCGCGATCACGATCAGGTAATTGGCGATGCGCAGCACCGCGCGCTGGAAGTGGCTTACCGTGCCCGCGCTTTCCACCAGCGCGGTGGTCTTCCCCATATACGACGACACCCCGGTGGCACACACCAGCGCGTCGGCTTCACCCCGGACGAGCACCGACCCGGAAAACAAGCTCTCGCCCTGGCCGCGGCTCACGGCCAGCGATTCACCGGTCATCGCCGACTGATCGACCTCGAGCGTGACGTCGTCGAGCACCCGCAGATCGGCGGGCACCACATCCCCGAGCCGCACCCGCACCACGTCGCCGGGCACCAACTCGCGCACCGCCACCGTCACCCATGCGCCGTCGCGCAACACTCGCGCCGCCGACGCCAGGCGTTGTTTGAGCGCGCCGATCGCGTTTGCGGCCTGATGCTCCTCGAAAAAGGCCACCAGCCCGTTCATCGCCAACAGCACCCCGATGATCACCGCGTCGGTCCAATGCCGGGCGGCCACCGACAACGCCAGCGCCACTTCGATCATCCACGGGATCGGCGCCCAGAAATACCCCAAAAACACCAACACCGGATTGCGATGGCGCTCGGCGATCTCGTTGGGACCGTAATGCTGCAGTCGTTGTAGCGCCTCGGCTGCCGTTAAACCCGCTGCGGAGCTTTCCAATTCGTTTAACAGCTGTGGCAGCGGCAACTCGGTCAGCTGATCGGTGGCTTCCGTCACCTCAGCCTCCTCCCTCGGATATGACGATGCCGCCAAGCGGCGACGCTGAACGCTCGGCGGTATCGCGTTTCGATTCACACTTCCATCATCGCCGGACACCGGGTAGGGCCAAACGCCTCCAATTCTCTGGCCTTCTCCGGCCCGCGTTTCCATAGCCCACGCTGCAGTCGATTAGCCCAAGCGGGCGGACGGCTAACGCGACTTTCGGCGAAGTGGGCGGACCGGGGAGATCTTGAGCCGGCTGGTTCGGCGATACCGGACGACCGGCAGACTGTGGTTGTGGTGGAGCGGTTCCCGGGCGAGTTGAAGACGTTGCGTGCCGACAATGCGCGCTTGCGTCACCTGCTGAAGCTGAGCGAAGAGCAGGCCCGGGCGGCGGATCCGGATCAGGCTGCCCTGGCCGGAGCGCCGGCGTCGCCGGTCGATATGAGGTCGGCGCCCGAAGCCAAGGTCCGCTTCTTTCTCGACCTTTTCCGTTGTCGCTCCGATGTTTACGCGCTGCGGTGGGAGAACAGCCGCGACGGCCGCTCCGGTTGGATGCCGGCCATCCGCGGCTACTGGCGCAAAGGCATGAGCCGCGCTGACGCGTCGTATCTTCCGTTGACTCCCGATGTCATCGGACGGCACTTGCGCGGCGAGATACATATCGGTCTTTATCCGCTCGACGACGACGACACCTGTTGGTGGGTAGCGGCCGACTTCGACAAAGAGGCCGCGCTACTCGATGCGCTGGCCTATATGAAAGCCGCACGGGCCCATAAGGTTCCGGCGGCGTTGGAGGTGTCGCAGTCCGGGCGCGGGGCGCACGTGTGGATCTTCTTCGCGCAGGCCACGTCGGCGGCAACAGTTGCCACTAGCCTGCTCGGCGAGGCTTTTCAACTCCGCGGCAGTATGCACCTGAGCAGCTATGACCGGCTGTTTCCCGCCCAAGACATCCACAGCGGCCGGGGCATGGGAAATCTCATCGCCGCACCGCTGAATGGCAAACGCCGCCAGCACGGCACGACGCTCTTCCTCGACCCCGCCACACTGGAACCCTTCGACGACCAGTGGGCCTACCTGTCCAGCATCGCGCGGCTGTCACTTAAGGACGTGTCCACGCTTGCTCGTGTGCTGCCTGATCCGCAATTCGGCCATCGCGTACGCAGCCTGCAGCTACCCACGTCGTCGAAAATCGTGCCAAGGCCGGCGGCGATCATCCGGGCAACCTTCGCATCCCGGCTAACCCTGACCTCCAGTGACCTTGGCCCGGCCATGATCGCGGCCGTCAAACACGCAGCCTCAATCCGCAATCCCGAGTTCGATGCTCGCCAGCGCGCTCGACGCAGCACTTGGGACACTCCGCGCTTTCTCTACAGCTACGACGAGACGGCCGAGGGCGATCTCGTCCTGCCGCGCGGCCTATACACGCTTCTGGCAGAACTGGTCGACTCAGCCGGGAGTACGTTGCGGATCGACGACAAGCGCGCTGCCGGCGATAGTCACGCATTCAGCTGCTCAACCCCGCTCAGGGCCGAACAGGCCGCCGTCGCACGACGGCTGGTTGAAGAAGACACGAGTGTGCTCATCGCGCCCCCCGGCTCGGGCAAAACGGTAATTGCTTGCGCCGCAATCGCCTCACGCGCCACCTCGACCCTCATCCTGGTCGATCGCAAAGCGCTGGCGGACCAATGGCGTGACCGGTTGCAGAAGCACCTCGGATTCAAGTGCGGCCAGATCGGCGGCGGGCGATCCAAAACCACCGGCATCATCGACGTCGCTCTGCTACCCACCCTCGCCCGTCGCGACACCATCGAAAACCTCACGGCGAACTACGGTTTCGTGGTCGCCGATGAATGCCATCACATCGCCGCAAGCGCATTCTTCCACGTCATCAATCGAATACCTGCAAAGTACTGGCTTGGGCTCACCGCCACGCCCGAGCGCCGCGACGGGCTTGAAGATCTCATCTACCATCAACTCGGATCGCATCACGTGACCCTCGAGGGCCCCGCGGCGGGCCAACTCCCCTCAGCGGATACCGATCTGGTCGCACCCCATCCCGTCCTCCGCGTGCACCCCACCAAGTTCCGCTACGCCGGGGAGGCCGACCCCAGGGCGCCAGGCGGAATGGCCGAGATCTATCGAGCGCTGATCGCCAATCAAGCCCGACTTGAGCAGATCATCGCCGACATCCTCGCCGCTCACGCCGACGGCGCCAACATCCTGGTCCTCACCACCTGGATTGACCACCTCAACGCAATCGTCGAGGGCCTCGGCGCCGCCGGTAAGCACGTCGTCGTCCTGAGCGGCCAGATGAAGGCGCGGCAACGCCGGGAGATCTCCGAACAACTCGCCAACCACACCGCTGACGCCGAACCCTTGCTGATCGTCGGCACCGGCTCATTCATCGGCGAAGGATTCGACTGCCCGGCCTTGGACACACTGTTCCTCGCCGCCCCGATCACCTTCGGCCGCATCACCCGCCCTCACCCCGCCAAGCGCGCCGCGACCGTCCACGACTACTACGACGAACTCACTCCGGTGCTTGCCTCTTCGCTACGAAAGCGCGCGCCCAGCTACACCAAAATGGGCTTCCCCGACCCCAGAACGCTGGTCCGATAAACGCCACTTTGCGACGACGGCCGGGCCAACGACCCGACCGATAACGGCTTCGTGGAGCGTCGTTGGACTCCCACGCGGCGATACCGCCGTCGCTCGTTCACCAGGCCAAAAAGGCCGCCAGCTGATGCTGGCGGCCTTTTTCGCCTGGTCAGGACCGCTTTCTTTAGTAGCGGGGACAGGATTCGAACCTGCGACCTCTGGGTTATGAGCTAGCGGCCAGGGGTTTTCGGGCGTTCTTCTTGTCTCGTTTGTGCAGGTCAGCCGGGTTCGGGTGTCCGGGTGGTTGCGACCGTGTTGGGCTGGTTTGGGGTGGTTTCGCGGAGTTTGGTTTCCAAATTTGTTCCCAAATCTGGCAGTCGGCGGGCCGACTAGCCAGGTGATCTTGGAACTCAAGGCCGCCTGTAGAGCTCCAACAGCCAGGAGCGGGCGGACGCAGCGAACGTGCACGACTGGCATCAGCACGCGTGCCTATCGGAAGTTGCGTCCGACAATCCTCGATCAACTACCACCACGCTGAGGCGACACCCAGAACCAGCGGGCGTCCTCTGGAAGAATTGCGCGCCATGGTCGACTCGACGACGCCGCCAGTTGGAGACGCAAAAGACACTGTCTGGTACGCCAATGCGCTAGATGACGCGGCCGGTACAGATAGCCGGTATGCGATGTCAACATTGCTGCGCGAACGGTTTGGATACCACGTGTATCAGGAGGTGCCCGATGACGCGCCGAGGCTGATGGCTGCCGTCTGTTGGGTCGTCGACTACGCCACGGAAATCAGCGACCGGAACGCGAAGCTCGTCCCACGACACCTATTCGGAGATCGGACCGAACCTCCGCATGTGAGGGACGTCGACGACTCCATCAAAGGGGCCTGGCGTGAATTGTTCGCGTTGGCAAAAGCGCCAGCAGCACGTTCCCGGCTAGCGCACCTGTTGTTCCAACTTGGCGGCTCTGGTGGCAGAAAGATGGCAGCGGTTGCTATTGACGCATACATGCAGTCCGCAGCAATATGGCAACGCCAATCGGACGCGATCGAAGACCTGAAAGTAGCCAGTCGGATCGCCCGAGCGATCAACGATGACGGGCGAGCTGCCGCCTCGGTCGAGCTACTCCTGAACCACATTGAAAAGCTTCTCGAGGCCGACGACCCGAATCTCACCGGCGGGGTGGTGATCCGCGCGCTCCAACACGCTGTCGCCGAGCCGGGGCCCAGCGCGCGTCTCGACGCAGTCCTTGCGCGGGCCACAGAAGTCCTAACCTTCCCAGACGACCGCGACGAAATCCTGCAACTAATTCTTTCACGTTGCGTCGACGACGAGTGCAGGCAACAACTTTGGCGCCGACGCGTGGATTCATACATCATAAGCTCCGATGACGCGGAATCGGAGATCATCCGAATTCTTCTACGTGAGAAGGCAGTTCAAATAGCCGACCGATCCGGCTCACAAGAATTGCGCGAGCGCGCCGCGGCCGTGCTCCAAACTGCGCGTGACCAGGATCTGCAACTGATTCGGGTGGAGTCAAGCTCAGAACACTACGACGAGCTATTCGAAGAAATGCGCGATCGTTTCATCGCGGGCAACACCTGGCACCGAGCGCTGATGTCCTTCGCGACATGCGGGCCACTTAACGGCGATACGGCACGTAATAGATCGATGGTTCGCGAACACCATAACTTAGCACCTCTGACTGCACTGTTTCCTGCGACGGTATTCGGCCCAGGCAATCTGCCCTACTTTCGTGCGACGACCCCAGATGAGAAGTTCGAATATGACCTAACGAAGCTCGAGGCACAGATCATCGGCGGCATATTGGGGCCGCTCATTGCAGCGTTGCACGAGATACCGAGAAGGTTCGGGCTACCAACAACCCAGCAACTGGCTGAGTTTCTAAACACATGGCCAGGCATCCACCGATCCGCCTTGCCCAGTATCGTTCTGGCACTGCAGCGATTTTGGGTAGGCGATACCCCTGGTGCCATACATACATTGGTTCCGAAGATCGAAACGCTCATCCGCGAATTGCTGCTGCGCATCGACTACGGCATGTACGCCCTGGAGCAGTCCCACCGCCCGGGGCAGTATCCCGCACTGGGCTTCTTGATCGACGCCCTCATTGGGCGTTTCAACATTTCGGAGTCGGGCGTGCGATTCCTGAAAGTGGTGCTGAATGAGCCTGCCGGGCTTAACATTCGTAACCAGTTCGCACACGGCATCGTTGAATACGGGGATGTCGGCACCGCGGCGCTTGTCATCCACACTGCCCTGTTCGTCGGGACATTGAGCCCAGCTGAGCTGGCGGCCGCCGAGGATGAAACGGCGCCGCACCCATGAAGACCGCCTCCTAATGGCAATGGTTCGGAGAACGACGGCGACTGCGGATCACGCCATTGGTCGGAGTAACCTGGGCCGCCGGCGGCGACACGCCCCACGACGCGCGCCCAGCTAGAGTAGTCGGGAGGTCGAACGGCGTGCTGCCGCCAAAAAACCGACGTCCCACAACCAGCCGGGTAACTCCCCAAGTCGACGAATCCGGTCGGACTCCAGCGTGCCGTTTCCGTGTGTTGTGCGCTGCACGCCCACCCACTGTCCAAGCTTGTAACCGTCTTCCACATGCTTCGCTCGTGCCTAGCGCCACCCCACGGTGGCGGCGGCGAATCATCGCCAGGACACACTGCTAGCGATCCCAACCGACTTGGCGCATAGGGCAACGACTTCGTCGGCGTACTCCTACATGCCTGCGAAAAAAGCAGACCGCTGGCGATCTCGTTGGAACGCCTGGGCTCACCGGGCCAATAGGCGTCAGACGCTAGAAGTCGCCCTCGGCCACCTGGAGACAGATCAACCCCAACCGGCGCCACATGCGCACGACTTTGGTCCGATCGTCGACGACGCCCAAGACGGAATAGCGCGGCGCCACGAGGGCTCGGAATGCGTCCTCCTTCACCACGGCATCGGCTCTGTTGTCACCATCGGCGCGCAACAGTAAAGCGTCGAACGGTATGTTGTGAGCGTCCAGCCATTTCTCCGTGAGAGGGCGCGCCTGTTCCGGTCGGCCCGAAATGGCAATTATGGCATCGACATTGGGATGTGCCGCCAATGCTTGAACTGCCGTTACTACCGGCTCGTTCGGTTGGTCCGCGGCAGCGTCCTTCCAATTGTAGGGGTTGCGATGCGCGTGAAGCGCTAGGGTGCCGTCAACGTCGACGATCCAGGCCGTGGGAAGCGTCATCGGCGCCCTGTCTCCCCGCCCGCAATGCGTGGCTCGAAGTACGCTGCGCGCCAACAGATCAAGACATTGGTGGCTATTTTCACTTCTTCTTCAGATTCAAACTGTAGTTGCCGCAGCTGCACCTCAGTTCCTCGTCAGGGTATCCCAAGACGTAGACCCAACTGCCGCATGTCGGGTTATCACAAGTGAACAGGTCGAGGAATGCTCGTGCGCTGTCTACCACCGGCCGGAAGTCGGCGACGGAGACGTTGGCCCAATCGTTGTTGTGGACCACCGGATTAATCACCCAGCTCTCGGCCGCCTGCTCAGGCACCACCTCGGCGCGTCTCTCCTTCAGAGAGGCTGCCTTTGCGGACGCGGTCTGATCACCCCATGACTGAGCTGCCTCTGCTGCCTTCTTCAACAGGCGCGCGTGACGGGACTTCACCGAATCCATCAGCTCAGAAAGGTCGTATCCGTTGTCGCCCTTGTACGTAACCTGCCCCCTGATGGAGTGAGCGATGTCAGCGCATGCCGCCTCCAGTCGCCGCCGCAATTTGTGCGCCGCGCCGGGTACGTCTCCGCGAGCGAGGTCAGACTCGATCCTCTCCCAGACGTCACCCTGTTCATAGATTGGACCCCCGTCGACCGTCCATCCGTGAAATCGAGCATGGCCCCTTGTGGTGACTAGGCCAGCCGACTGCATCTGCCTAGCCCATACCTCGTCATGCGTTGTGATGATGAACTGAACGAGCGGGAATTCTTCTTTTAGAAGTGTGCAGAACTGACGCCGATGGTTGACGTCGACAGACATAACGACATCATCAAGCACCGCGAAACTGAACTCGTCGCCGAGCAGACGCTTGACCAATGCAAGGTAGAGGCAGACCCCCATCCCGTCTTGATGGCCCTCGCTGTGATAGGCGGTGGGAGGAAACATGCCGAGGCCGTAGAAGTCGACCGACAAGTCCAAACTCGCGGTCTGTGGAATCAGCGCCGCCTTGAAACCCGACTCGTCATCGGCATTGATCTTCCGATAGTAGGCGCTGAAGTCGGTTTCGACCGCGTCGTATAACGCGGTCAACGCGGCATCGCTGATCTGGCAGTAGCTGTCGTAGGTGAGCTTCGCAGTGGTGTGCGCTGCATCGGCCTTGCCTTCGCCGGCGCGTGCTAGCCGCACCCGCCCCCAACGATCCTTCGCGATTGTGAGGAATGACCGCGCGGCATCCGTAGCAGACGAGTCGGCCTTGTCGCCCAGTATCGCGTCGAATTCCGCGTACTTCTCGGGAAGACCCTCCGGAGGCTTACAGGGCCGAGTCTCCAACACATCAGTAAGCGTGACGATGTCGTCGAACCGACGGAGCCGCCGTCCGTGCTCGCGCAGAATCTGGACCCAACTTGTCATCAGGTGGTGCAACTCATCGCCGCCCTCGGCCTGCGCGACGGGAACCAACCGCTGCACAAGATCCGCCAAGTCGATGACGAGACCTCGGTACGATTCAGCGGTTTGCGTGATGCGGGTCTTGAGTTCCTGCGCGGCAGCCGAACGTTCCAGTTTGGCTTCTAGGTGCCTTCGAAGATCGTCCAAGCTGTCCCACGCCAGGTCGCACAGGGGGCAATCGTTCGTTCGAAGGTTTGCGAGGCCCTGCTCCACCAAATCCCGGTGGCGCAGCGTGTCGAGCAGCGTCGGATCCTCGTCGAGCTCGCGCAGCGCGACGCGAAGGGCTGCCTGCCCCTTGTCGAGATCGTCGAACGAATCGAGTCGCACACTGAGTTGGCCGCTTTCCCGCTGTGCCGTCTTCAGATCGTACGGGCGTGCAGTCTGGTCGGCCCCAAGGCCTTCGAGAAAGTCGGACTCGATGGTGATGTCGGTCAGATCGCTGAGGGCCAGGATCCGCCGTTGCTCATTGATCTTGAGCGCGATCTCCGCGACCAGAAGGCTGGCGATGTCCAGGTGTCCCGTGAACGAGTTCTCGGCGGTTCGTCGTTCGTCGCTCGCACTCTTGTATTCAGTCGACAGCTTGCCCAGCGTGGTCTTCAGAAGTTTCCTGAACTCACCGAGCCGGTCCAGCTTCAAGAGCAACTGAACCTGTTGAGCTCGCTCGGCTGGTTTCGCGACGATGTACTTGATGATTTCTCGTCGCGACAGCGTGAGTTCGGGGTGCAGGCCAGCCTGTTGGATGGAAGCGCGTAATTCTTCCGTGTCCGGCTCTAGAACGATCTGATCCGCTTTGGAAACCGACCGGGTTATCGAGCCTCGCTGGCCGGACTTCAAATCCTCGAACGCCAACGTGACCTTGGCGGCTCCCGGGTCATCACGCCGATGCACGTGCGGCCCGTGCTTGGCGACGGTTACGCCCTTGGTTCCCTCACCCGACAGACGGGCGATATTGCCAGTGAGTGCGAAGTCGATCGCGTCGACAACCCCACTCTTACCCGACCCGTTCGGCCCGTGAATGACGAAAGACTTTCCGTCGAAAGGAAGATCGATCGATCTGATACCGCGAAATTCTTCGATGTGGATGTCGAGGACCTTGATCACGCCGACGGGCCGCCGCTTCGCTCTTTGATCAATACGGCAAGAGCCTCGGCGGAAGGAAGCTTTTCCGCGTCGAACGCTGCGGCGAGAGCCTCGACTATCACCTCACTGACGGCTTCCTGCACCAAGACGTTCTTGAAATCCTCGAATATCTTCGCTTCGAGTGGCGTCACTGAATCCAAGTCCTTTCCGTGTTCAGCGGTCATCATGACAGGGGCGGGCGGACCTCCACAATCGAATTGCAACTCCGCAGCCGGCCCAACGCCCATCACTAGGTTTTGGCGTCTGCGTGACCTCACGGACGATGAGCGTTAGTGATGGTAAACCGTGACAAGTGCAGCTAATGCGTCACCGTGACGGTGGAAATGCGACGGCGGGAGGGTCTGACAAGCTTCATGGATAACCGGGATTATCAATCAAGCGCGCCCGACGCATCCTGTTCCGAGAGTGCCCAAATATTCGCCTACAGACTGTCGCGACATTCGTGCAGGTTCGTGCAGGTCGATAGACTGGAGTCCGTGGCTAGCTTCCCCGATGTCCCATCCGACCCCGCCGTGGTCGTCCTCGACCCCCATGAGGAGATCACGCCGGAGTCTTTCGTCGCATGGCTTGATCGTCGTCAAGCCGGGGAACCGATTGATCCAGGGGTGCGGGCAGCTGACACCCTCCCCGACACGCGCACCGCTGGCGAGGTGTGAACCCGGTCGTCATCGATGCCTCCGCTGGCGTCGAGCTGGCCGCCGATACGCTTCGCGGGCGAGCTCTGCGAGCGCTGTTCCCGGCCGACGCGGTGCCATGGGTGCCGGAACTGTTCTTCGTGGAGTGTGGAGCGGTGCTGCGAAGATTGGACTTGAACCGAATCCTGACACCCGCGCAGATCAAATCATGCCATCGACGCGCTGACGGGCTGGCCCTTGCGCGTCACCGAGGTACGCGGGTTGTTCGCCGACGCGTGGCGGTTACGGGCAAACGTCACATTCGGTGACGCGGTGTACGTGGCGCTCGCCAAGCACATTGGTGCCGACCTGCTTTCTGACGATGGCCGATTAGCCAACGCTCCCGGCCTGCCAGTCCGGGTGCTGCGCCTCCCCTAACGTCGAGGCTGT